>NZ_LYXZ01000047.1 GCF_001676615.1 Labrys sp. WJW
AGCCGCACGCCGCCCTTGGCATCGGCGGGCAGTTCCTTGAACTTGCCCTTGCCGCGGCCACCTGCATGGATCTGCGACTTCACAACATAAAGCGGACCCGGAAGCTCCTTGGCTCCCTTCACCGCCTCATCGACCGTCAGCGCCGCGACGCCCTTCGATACGGGCAGGCCGAATTCCTTCAGGACCGCCTTTGCCTGGTATTCATGAATATTCATGGCCAGTTGCTCCAGATTGGCTAAAGCGTTTTGGGATTTGATGAAACCGCCTCAAATCCCAAAGACGCGTTTTCGTTCGAACGCGTTCTGCTCTAGGGATCAGGCGAGCGAGGGAGCGATGGTCTTGCAGGCGTCGACCAGGGTCTTCACCGCATTGACCGACTTTTCGAAACCGGCCCGCTCTTCCTTGTCGAGCTGGATCTCGACGATACGCTCGACGCCACCGGCGCCGATGACCACGGGCACGCCGACATAGAGATCCTTGACGCCGTATTGGCCGGTGAGGTGCGCGGCGCAGGGCAGCACGCGCTTCTTGTCCCGGAGATAGCTCTCGGCCATCACGATGGCGGAGGCGGCCGGTGCGTAGAAGGCCGAGCCGGTCTTCAGCAGGTTGACGATCTCGGCGCCGCCGTCACGGGTGCGCTGAACGATCTCGGCAAGGCGCGCCTCGGTGATCCAGCCCATCTTGATGAGGTCGGGCAGCGGGATGCCGGCCACGGTGGAGTAGCGCACGGAGGGAACCATGGTGTCACCATGGCCACCGAGCACGAAGGCGGTGACGTCTTCTACCGAGACGTTGAACTCGTCGGCCAGGAAGTGGCGGAAGCGCGAGGAGTCGAGCACGCCAGCCATGCCGACGACCTTGTTGGCCGGCAGGCCGCAGGACTTCTGCAGCGCCCAGACCATGGCGTCGAGCGGATTGGTGATGCAGATGACGAAAGCGTCCGGGGCATATTTGGCGATGCCGGCACCGACCTGCTCCATCACCTTGAGGTTGATGGTGAGGAGATCGTCGCGGCTCATGCCGGGCTTGCGCGGCACACCGGCGGTGACGATCACCACATCGGCGCCCTTGATGCCTTCGTAGCTCTGGGTCCCGGCGAGCTTGACGTCGAAGCCGTCGACCGGGGCAGCCTCGGCGATGTCGAGAGCCTTGCCCTGGGGTACGCCTTCCATCACGTCGAAGAGCACGATATCGCCCAGTTCTTTCAGACCGGCCAGAAGAGCCAGCGTGCCACCGATCTGTCCCGCCCCGATAAGAGCGATCTTGCTACGTGCCATAACGTAATGTCCCTGAGATTGTCGCCAAAGGTGAGTTTCGTTCCCCACCTCCGATAGCCCCTTTGGAAGCGGGGTTCAAGCGATAGGCGACCCCAGGTTGAAATGCCCGTCGCGCCGCGCTCCCAAGATGCATGGAGTTATAAAATAATCGTTCCTGATCAATAACATATCAGATAGGAACACGTTCCTTCGCAGACAAGTTTTGAGCTGAAAATTGATGTTACAAATTTCAAATTTTGTAACATGTAACACGGTTCATGAGATTTTCCTCTGAATCGACCGCCTACCCTTCCAGGTAGGTTACTTCCGCTCAGAGGAGGCCACGCCGACATCCTCCCGGTCTCGGCTTGCCGCCTTTCACTGCCACGCAATATGCACGGCACCGTGACAGGCGGCGCGGGCCGGGCTACAAGGCGGCCACAAATTTGGAGAATCCGATGCGTCCTTCCCGCCGTGCTTCCGACGAGCTGCGTCCCGTTTCGATCGAGCGCAACGTCGCCCGCTATGCCGAAGGCTCCTGCCTGATCAAATTCGGCGAAACCCACGTATTGTGCACCGCCAGCCTCGAAGACAAGCCGCCGTCCTGGCTGCGCGGCACCGGCAAGGGCTGGGTCACGGCCGAATATGCCATGCTGCCTCGTGCCACACACGAGCGCACGCGCCGCGAATCCACTTCCGGCAAGCCGTCCGGCCGCACCCAGGAGATCCAGCGCCTGGTCGGGCGTTCGCTGCGTGCCGTGGTCGACCTGGTGCGGCTGGGCGAGAAGCAGATCACCATCGATTGCGATGTGCTGCAGGCCGATGGCGGCACCCGCACCGCCTCGATCACCGGCGGCTTCGTCGCGCTGCAGGAATGCGTGAAGTGGATGATCGAGCGCAAGATGCTCGCCGTCAGCCCGATCAAGGACCATGTCGCCGCGATTTCCTGCGGCATTTCCAAGGGAACTGCCGTGCTCGACCTCGACTATGCCGAGGATTCGGAAGCGATGACCGACGCCAATTTCGTGATGACGGGTTCGGGCGGTCTCGTCGAGATCCAGGGCACGGCCGAGGGCGCCCCCTTCAGCCAGGAACAGTTTCTGGACATGCTGGCGCTGGCCCGCAAAGGCATCGGCGAACTGGTCGAGTTGCAGAAGCAGGCGGTGGCGTGATGGGGCGCCGTCTCACCGGTAAGCTGGTGCTGGCTACGCACAACAATGGCAAGCTCTCCGAGTTCAAGGCGCTGATGGCGCCTTACGGCGTGGATGTCGTCTCCGTCGGCCAGCTTGGCCTGCCCGTGCCGGAGGAAACCGGCACCACCTTCGTCGAGAATGCCCGCATCAAGGCGCTCGCCGCCCTCGAAGTCACCGGCCTGCCGGCCATCGCCGATGATTCCGGCCTGTGCATCGAGGCCCTGGGCGGTGCGCCTGGCGTCTACACGGCTGACTGGTCCGGTCCGACCCGCGACTGGGATATCGCCATGCAGAAGGCGCAGGACGAGTTGCTCGCCGTCGGCGCGACCGATCCGGCCCAGCGGCGCGGCAGTTTCGTCTCCGTCCTCACGGTGGCCTGGCCGGACGGCCATTCCGAGACCTTCGAGGGGCGGGCCGACGGCACCCTGGTCTGGCCCACCCGCGGCGAACACGGGCATGGCTATGACCCGATGTTCCAGCCCGACGGCTCGGACAAGACCTTCGCCGAGATGACGGAAGCGCAGAAGAACACCATCTCCCACCGCGCGCGCTCCTTCCAGAAACTGGCGGAGGCCTGCCTGAAGGATTGACGGCAGGGGCGACCGGACTCAGCCCTCCGCAAGCGCCTGCCGGAACGCCTCGAAGGCCGGCGATGCCTCGCCTCTGCGCCGGACGAGCAGGGTTTCGATCTGTCCGAGGCGATGGGTCTGGACTTCGCTCCCGCCCGGCAGGAGGTCGAGCACGGAACGCGGCATGACGCCGATGGCGTTGCCGGTCGAGACCGCCGCCAGCATGGCATGGTAGGAGCCCAGTTCCTGCACCTGCAGCCTCCTGGCGCCGCGCGCCCAATGCTCGGCCACGGCTCGATAGGTACAGCCCGGCTCAAGGGCGGCGAGGCTGCCGACCCTGAGATCGGCAGCCTTGGCAATGGGTGGGTGGCCGGGTGGCAGCACGATCAGCAGATCCTCGGTGAAGACACGCTCGCCTTCGAGCCGTCCGGCATCATAGCCGGTATCGATCCCTTCGATGGGCGGTTGGCCGATCAGGGCGCAATCGAGCTCATGGGCGAGCAGCCGGCGGATCAGGCCCTTCGTGCCACCGGTGATCAGTTGCAGCGATACGGCAGGCCAGGCAGCATGGAATTTCGCCAGCACCGGCGGGAGACGGCTCGCCGCCGTGCTCTCCATCGTTCCCACCCGGAAGGGCCCTGCCGGCCCCGACGGCTTCAGCGCGCCGCGGGCTTCGTCCGCCAGGGCGATCAGGCGATTGGCATAGGTGAGAAAAATCTCTCCTTCCCGGGTCAGGCGCATGCGCTTGCCGTCCCGGCTGAATAGCGCCACACCAAGTTCCTGCTCGAGCTGCCGGACCCGCGTGGTCACGTTCGACGGCACCCGCCCCAATCGCCTCGAAGCCCGGGTGACGCTCTGCTCATCGGCTACGGCCAGGAAGATATCGAGGGAGGACAGATCCAATTTTGTTCTCTTTTTGAGAATAAAAAAACAATTATCATTTTCAAAATGGAAATGATAGGCCTGTTTTCAGTTTAGCCCTCGCCACTTGAGAGGCGAGGCCAATCAAGGAGAACGGCAATGTGGCCCGATCGGCGCATTCAGGAGCTCTTCGGCATCGAGATCCCCATCATCCAGGCCCCGATGGCAGGCCCATGCCACTACGACATGGTGATCGAGGTCAGCGAGGCAGGCGGGCTCGGCTCTCTGCCCTGCGCCACTCTGACGCCCGAACAGGTCCGCACCGAACTTGGCCTCATCCGCCAGCAGATCACGAAGCCGTTCAGCGTCAACTTCTTCAGCCACATGTCGCCAACGCCGGACCCGGCCCGAGAGGCCGGCTGGCGCAAGCGGCTCGAACCCTATTACCGCGAGGCGGGTATCGATCCCGCCGCGCCGATTCCAAGCTCGAACCGGGCTCCCTTCGACGACGAGCTCTGCACCATCGTCGAGGAGTTCACGCCCCCGATCGTCAGCTTCCATTTCGGCCTACCCGAGAAATCCCTGCTCGACCGCGTAAGGGCGACCGGCGCCAAGATCCTGTCTTCCGCCACCACAGTCGACGAAGCGCGCTGGCTCGAGGACCATGGCTGCGATGCCATCATCGCCCAGGGCTTCGAAGCGGGCGGCCATCGCGGCGTCTTCCTCACCGGCGACATCACCACCCAGATCGGCACCTTCGCCCTGGTGCCGCAGGTGGTGGACGCGGTGAAGGTACCGGTGATCGCCACCGGCGGCATCACAGACGCCCGCGGCATCGTGGCAGCCTTCGCCCTGGGCGCCGCCGCAGTACAAGTCGGCACCGCCTATATGTTCACGCCGCAGGCGCGCATCGCAGCGCCGCATGCCGCCGCCCTGCGCAGCCCGGATGCCGACAAGACCGCCCTCACCAACCTGTTCACCGGACGGCCGGCGCGCGGCATCGTCAACCGCCTGATGCGCGAGGTTGGCCCGATATCGGACCTCGCTCCCGCCTTTCCGCTCGCCGGCGGTGCGCTGGCGCCACTGCGCGCCAAGACGGAGCCGCAGGGTTCGGGCGATTTCATGTCGCTATGGTCCGGCCAGGCCGCGCGCCTCGGGCGGGAGGCGGCCTCGGCGGGTGACTTGACGAAGCGGCTGGCAGCTGAAGCTCTGGCGAAGCTGACGAGGTAGTGGAGGGTCGATCTCCAGATCGACCTCTTGGAAACACCGCGGATGAGGAGGGCAAGGTGGTCGATCTGGAGATCGACCCTCCGGTTCCGCGCAAAACCGGCAAGGCCGATGCTTGCGGATATAGTGTTCTCTTCCTACTCCGCGGCCATCGCCATGGCCGGTGTCAGCCAGAGATCGAGGAAGCCGTGCAGCCATTGCTGCATACCCGGATCATATTGCCAGCGGCCGGAGAATTGCTGCTCGCGATCCTGCGCACCGGGTAGCTTGAAGCTTTCTTCGCTGCCCGTGGTCCAGCGGTTCATCATCAGATAGGTGACTTCGGGATGAAACTGCAGGCCATAGGCCGCGCGCCCGCAGGCGAAGGCCTGGTTGGCGAAGGTCGACCCGGTGGCGAGCAGCCGCGTGCCGCGCACATGGTCGGAACCTTCATTGTGCCAATGATAGACATGGCTCGGCCAGGACATCAGGGACCGGCCTTCCGCCGTCGGCTCGATCGGCCAATAGCCGATTTCGACCTTGCCGGCCTCATGGCGCGAGACACGGCCGCCAAGGTGGCGCGTCAGCATCTGGGCACCGAGGCAGACACCGAGAAAGGGCTTGTTCTCGTTCAAGGGCACGCCGATCCAGTCGATCTCACGGCGAAGCCAGGCCTCCTCGTCGTTCACGCTCATCGGCCCGCCGAAAATCACGGCACCGGCATGGTCGCGCATGGTTGCGGGCAAAGGATCGTCGAAGCGGGGGCGCCTGATGTCGAGTTCATAGCCGCGTTCGATCAGGAAGCGCCCGATCCGCCCGGGCGATGAATGTTCCTGATGCAGAACGATGAGGATCTTTCCCGTCACGATTCGGCCTGTGAAACGATTTCGTAACCATGATGTTACGGAAGTCTTAGCGAAAAGTTAAGCATTCGCGGTGCCGGAAGGCACAGTTCTGCCATTGGCGTTGCCATTTTGCACGGGTAGCCGTGAAGCCGGCGTGAGCAGGTTGAACTCCGCAACGGGCACGCCGTGATCGCTGGCGGTACGGACATTGCGGGTCATGTCGGTCATATGCGTGTCGACGACATGGTCGTTATAGACCTGCAGATAGCGGAAATCGCCGATCCGATGCGGATTGCGGCTATGGAATTCCTGGCTGAACAGGATGTGGTCCAGCACCTGATAATCGCCGAAATGGATATGGGTATAGAGTGTGGTGCCCTTGATATGCGCAGCCTGCTGGTCGGAGGCGGCGTAGAGATGCAGGTCCCACAGGCGGCGGTTCTTGCGCTGCCAGTCACCGGGATCGGCCATCAGTGGTTTCAGGCTCTCGGGCAACGGCTGCTCGCCGCGAATGAGCTCGGTGGTCACGCTGGTAAGCTCGTCATTGAGATCGCCCAGCACCATCACCGGGCGGGGTTCGGTGCCCCGCCCCGCCATTTCCCGCGACAGCATCACCCTGAGCGCCGCGGCCTCGGCGCCCCGCTGCAGTAGCGCCCGCACCACGGCGAGCGCGCGCACGGCAGGATCGCGCCGGTCCTCGTCCTCCAGCACCACAGGCCGGCGAGACTTGAGATGCACCACATAGACGGTCAGCGGCACACTATCGGGCAGCAATATTTCGGCCCTGAGGACCGGGCGTTCGAAGAAGCTGATGCCGACCGGCACGGCCTGCTGGCGCCCGTTCTCGTCGCGCCTGACGGCAAAGCCCTGGCCGAGGCCGGGCGGAAAGGCTGCAATGGATTCGACCTTGAGCACGGGGAGCCGGCTCGCCAGCCCGACCCGTGGCGCATTCAACGCCCCATCCGGCGTCTTGGGGCCGTCGTCATCCGCCAGCGGCGCATTGACGGTCGCCCCTCGCAGGCGCGGCGCCTTCCAGACCGCCTCGCGCAGGGCCTCCTCGTGGAATACCTCCTGGAAGCCGGCGAGATCGACCTGGCCACGTTCGAGCAACCCGGCGATGAAAGCGGTCTTGGCCTCATACTCCTCCGGCGAATAGGGCGGCTGCTCGTGGAAGCGCACGCCGGGCCTGGCCAGCAGCTGGGTGTTGAAGGTAGCAACGCGCAGGACGGAGGAGGACATCAGGATACCCTTGCGAGAGCTGCAGTCTCGCAAGGCTCGGGATTCGTGGCAATCCCGAAGGCGTCACTCCGCCGGTGCCAGCTCCCGGCGGTTGCGGATCGGCCGCCCCGGTGACAGGGCTTGGGCCGCATGCAGGATCGCATTGGCGTCGAGGCCATGGTGGCGATAGAGATCCCCAATGCTGCCTGTCTGGCCGAAATGCTCGACGCCGAGCGAGGTCACGCGCTGGCCGCGCACGCTGCCGAGCCAGGCCAGGGTGGCCGGATGGCCGTCCAGCACGGTGACGAGGCCGCAATCGCGCGAGAGCGGCGCGAGCAGGCGTTCGATATGGCTCCTGGCCCCGGCATTGCCGCGCTGGCGGGCCCGTTCGGCAGCCGTCCAGCCAGCATTGAGCCGATCGGCCGAGGTGATGACCAGCAGGCCGGCATCGCGGCGATCCTCGCTCATCAGGCCGATGGCCTCGATCGCTTCGGGCAGCACGGCGCCCATGGCCGCCACCACGATCTCGGCATTGGGCCCTGGCGGACGCAGCCAATAGGCACCGTTGACGATGTCGCTGGCGAGGGTCGGCGACATCGTCCGCTGCGGCTGGTCGATGGTACGGGTCGACAGGCGCAGATAGACCGAGCCGCCCGTCTCGTCGCGCAGCCAGGTGGTCTCGTCGCGGTCCCCCTCTCCGTCCCGCTGCATGTAGTCGAAGGCAAAGCGCATGATCACGGCGAGTTCGTCGACGAAGGCCGGCTCGAAGACGGCGAGGCCGTCCTGGGCCAGGCCGATCAGCGGCGTGGCGATCGACTGGTGCGCGCCGCCCTCCGGCGCCAGGGTGATGCCCGAGGGCGTCGCCACCACCATGAAGCGGGCATCCTGGTAGCAGGCATAGTTGAGGGCATCGAGGCCGCGCTGGATGAAGGGATCATAGAGCGTGCCGATCGGCAGCAGGCGCTCGCCATTGATGGAATGCGACAGGCCCAGCGCCGAGAGCAGGATGAACAGGTTCATCTCGGCGATGCCGAGCTCGATATGCTGCCCCCCAGGCGAGAAGTCCCAGGCGAAGGTCGAGGGGATCTTCTCCTTCCTGAAGGTGTCGGCCAGTTCCTCGCGGGCGAACAGGCCGCGCCGGTTGACCCAGCCGCCGAGATTGGTGGAGACGGTGACGTCGGGCGCCGTGGTGACGATGCGCTCTGCCACCGCCAGATCGGTCGCGGCGAGATCGTTGAGGATGATGCCGAAGCCCTGCTGGGTCGACATCGAGGCCGAGGCCCGGTAGGGCAGCGTGGCCGGCACCTCGACCTTGGCGGCGGCGAGGCGGCGGCGGCCCTTCTGCACGAAGGGCACCTGGTCAAGCGCCGCCTGCATCGCCCCGGGCGTCAGCTCGAGACCCTCGAACTTGTCCCATTCATGGCCGGGGCGGATGGCCATGGCTTGCTGCCAGGCCTCCATCTGGGCCGGCGTCATCAGGCCGGCATGGTTGTCCTTGTGTCCCTGGAACGGCAGGCCGAAGCCCTTCACCGTATAGGCGATGAAGCAGGTCGGCCGATCATGGCGGGCCGCCTCCTCGAAGGCTTCGAGCAGGCTCGGCATGTCGTGGCCGGCGAGATTGGTCATCAGCGCCGCGAGTTCGGCGTCGGAGCGTCTCTCGATCAGCCTGGTGACATCGCCCTGGTCGCCGATGGCATCGGTAAGGTGGCGGCGCCAGATCTTGCCTCCCTCGGCCGAACCGCCCTGATAGCACAGCGCCGCATAGAGCTGGTTGGGGCAGTTGTCGATCCAGTGCCGCAGCGCCTCGCCGCCCGGCTCGGCGAAGGCCGCCTCGAGCAGGCGGCCATATTTGAGGATGACGACCTCCCAGCCGAAATTGCGGAAAATCGACTCGAAGCGCTGCCACAGGCCCTCGCGCACCACGGCGTCGAGCGACTGGCGGTTGTAGTCGACGATCCACCAGACATTGCGCACGCCTTGCTTCCAGCCCTCCAGCAGGGCCTCGAAGATGTTGCCCTCGTCCATCTCGGCATCGCCGACCAGGGAGATCATCCGCCCTTCCGGCCACTCGCCCCAGCCCTTGGCCTTCACGTAATCCTGCACCAGGGCCGAGAACAGGGTCTGCGCGACGCCGAGGCCGACCGAGCCGGTGGAGAAATCGACGTCGTCGACGTCCTTGGTGCGGGAGGGATAGCTCTGGGCTCCCTTGAAGCCCCGGAAATTCTGCAGCTTGTCGAGGCTCTGCAGGCCGAAGAGATAGTTGAGCGCATGGAACACCGGCGAGGCATGCGGCTTCACCGCGACGCGGTCCTGGGGCCTGAGCACCGCGCCATAAAGCGCCGTCATGATCGTCGCCAGGGAGGCCGAGGAGGCCTGGTGGCCGCCGATCTTGAGCCCGTCCTCCTTGGTCCTGAGGTGATTGGCGTTGTGGATCATCCAGGAGGAAAGCCACAGGGCCTTGCGTTCGAGGGCGGCGAGAAAAGGGAGACGAGGATCGGCCATGACGGGATTCCAGGTGAACCCACCTGTTATAGCAAAAGTTGTGAGGTGATTTTGGTTGATCTTGAAGGCCAACTCGCACAACTTTAGAGAATATCGCCAATCATAACCACGAACACGCATAAATTACGCATGGACGAACGATGACCGCCCTCGACGCCATCGATAACAGGATTCTCCGCCTGCTGCAGGAAGACGGCCGCATGACGGTGCAGGCCCTGGCCGAACAGGTCGGCCTGTCGCATTCGCCCTGCCTGCGCCGGGTGCGGCAGCTGGAGGAGAGCGGCGTCATCCGCGGCTATGTCGCGGTGGTCGAGCAGAAGGAGGTCGGGCTGCCGGTCAGCGTGTTCATCTCGATCAAGCTGGAGCGCCAGCGCGAGGAGGACCTCGACCGCTTCGCTGCCGCCATCGCGCCCTGGCCGGAAGTGCTGGAATGCTATCTGATGACCGGCACGCGCGACTATCTCTTGCGCGTGGTCTGTGCCGACCTCGCCGCCTATGAGCGTTTCATCAAGGAAAAGCTCACCCGCCTCGACGGCCTCGCCTCGATCGAATCGAGCTTTGCCCTGGCGCAGGTGAAATATACGAATGTCCTGCCGATAAGGTGAGGAAACCCGGAGCGCGGACATCCTGTCCGCTCTTCCCTTCCTGTAGGCGCGGTGGTCTCGAGAGCGGACATCGCGACATGCATGCATGTCGCTGGGATGTCCGCGCTCCAGCCGCCCTACCGCGTCTTCGCCACCAGAGCCGATACGCCGACCAGCAGCCAGGCGGCCATCGAGCCGGTCCCTCCGATGGGCGCCGCCATCGGGAAGAGGCGCTGACCGGTCATGGCGTTCAGCGCGACATCGGCCGAGAAAAGGGCCACGGCCGCGGCGAGCAGGAAGGCGGCGGGACGGGCCAGCAGCGCATGGAGCAGGCCGGCACGAAGGGCGGCAACGATGGCGATCAGGGCCGGCGCGTGGGCGAGCACCATGATGGCGGCATAGTTGATATCGGGCCATTTGCCATGGGCGGCGAGCGCCATCAGGCCGATGCCGACGGCCCCGAACAGGCAGCCCAGTGTCGTGAGAATGCGGTCGGCGATCACAGCGCCAGGCCGCCGCGCTCGGCAAGGATCTGGGCGATGGCGGCGCGCAATTCGTCCATGCCGGTGCCCTCGCGGCTCGAGGTGACGATCAGCTCGGGGAAAGCCGCCGGCCGGCGCGAGATCTTTTCCCGGGTCTCGGCGACACGCTGCTCAAGCTCGGACTTCTTCACCTCGTCGGCCTTGGTCAGCACGATCTGGTAGACCACGGCGGCCTGGTCCAGCGTCTTCAGCACGGCGTCGTCGGTGGTCTTCAGGCCGTGCCGGGCATCGATCAGCACGAAGACGCGCGCCAGGTTCACGCGCCCGCGCAGATAGTCATGGATCAGCCGGGTCCAGGCCTTGACCTTGGCATCACTGACCTTGGCATAGCCATAGCCCGGCATGTCGACCAGGGTCAGCGGCGCGTTCGACGAAAAGAAGATCAGTTCCTGCGTGCGCCCCGGCGTATGGGAGGTACGGGCCAGGGCGTTGCGGTTGGTCAGAGCGTTGATCAGGCTCGACTTGCCGACATTGGAGCGTCCGGCGAGAGCGATCTCGACCCCCTCGGCCGGCGGCAACGCCTCCAGCGTATTGGCGGCGTGGCGGAAATCCCACGTCGAGGCAAAGAGTTTCTTGCCCGCCGCCGTGTAGTCGGAGGCGTCTGGCATCAACTTGCCGCCGATGAAGGCTTGCGGCCGAACATCGCCCTGAGATTATCCCACAATTCGATCTTCACGCCGTTCTTCTTCATGATGAAGGCCTGCTGCAGGATCGAGAGCGTGTTGTTCCAGCAGTAGTAGATCACCAGGCCGGCCGGGAAGGCGGCGAGCATGTAGGTGAAGATCAGCGGCATCCAGCGGAACATGGCGGCCTGGGTCGGATCCGGCGGCGCAGGGTTGAGCTGCATCTGGATGAACATGGTGATGCCCATCACCACCACCCAGAAACCGACCATCAGGACGGAGGGCGGCGTCCACGGGATCAGGCCGAACAGGTTGAACAAGGTGGTCGGATCGGGCGCCGACAGATCGTGGATCCAGCCATAGAATGGCGCCTGGCGCATTTCGATGGTGACGAACAGCACCTTGTAGAGAGCGAAGAACACCGGGATCTGCAGGAGCATCGGCAGGCAGCCCGACAGCGGGTTGATCTTGTGCTCCTTGTAGAGCGCCATCATCGCCTGCTGCTGCTTCATGCGGTCGTCAGGGAACTCGTCCTTGATCTTCTGCATCTCGGGCTGGAATTTCTTCATGCGCGACATCGACTCGTAGGAGCGATTGGCGAGCGGGAAGAAGAAGGCCTTGAGGATGACGGTGGTGCCGAGAATGGCGAGGCCGAAATTGCCGATGAGATGGAAGAGGATCTCGATCAGGCGGAACAAGGGCTTGGTGATGAACCACAGATAGCCCCAGTCGATCAGATAAGCGACGTTATCCGTCTTCAGCTTCTCGTCGTAATAGGAGAGGGTCGCGACTTCCTTGGCACCGGAGAACAGATTGGTGCTCACCTCCGTGCTGGCGCCCGGCGCAATCGTCACGGCCGGCCGGTCGATCTGGGCGAGATAGGCCGGCGTGCCGCCGAAATCCTGGCCGCCGAAATGGGCGGTGAAACGGGCCGAAGGGTCGGGAATCAGCGCGTTGGCCCAGTACTTGTCCGTAAAGCCGAGCCATCCCGTGACATCGGCAAAAGGCTCCTGCTTGGCGTCGGGTGCCAGATCCTTGTAGGACAATTCTTTCTGGGAGCCGGAGAAACGGCCGATCGGCCCCTCATGCAGGACGTAGGTGCCCTGGGTCCCCGGCGTGCCGACGCGCAGAATATAGGCCTGGGGCGCGATCTCCACCGGCGCCGTGCCCTTGTTCTCGACGCTGTCCTTGATGGTGAACATGAAGCCGCCGATCGGCTTGGCGACATTGGCCTGCTGATCCTTGGGCAGGTTCTGGCGAGGCAGGTCGAGCTTGTCGGCGGGCAGCGTCTCGCCGGCCGACGGGAACAGCGAGCCACTCTGGCCGCGGTCCTCGTCGATCGAGATGGTGCGGTGGAAAATCAGCCCTTGCCCATTGTCCCATTGCAGTTCGACCGGGCTGGCGGCCGACAGCGGCGCCTGGGATTTGGCTGTCCAGACCGTCTTCAAACCGGGCAGGTTGAGCTTGGTCGCAGCAGCGGAACCTGGCTTTTCCTGCCAGCCAAAGACCGTCAAATAGGGCCCGCGATTTTCCAGGTTGGCCTTGTGATCGGCCGGCTTCACCGGAGTGCCGAACGGTGAGAAGAGATCCACATTGGGGGAATTGGGGTCGAGCGTCTCACGATAGCCGCGCAAGGCCACGTCGTCGATCAGGCCGCCGACCAGGTTGATCGAACCGATCAGGCGCTGGGCGTCGATCGCGACGCGCTGCGTGCGTGCCGCCACCGCTTCTTCACGGCTGGAGAACTGCTTCTGTCCTGCCGCGCCGCCGGGAACGCCGGGGGCGGGCGTAGCGGCCGCCTGCTGCTGTTGCTGCTGCAGCGCCTGCTGGATCTGCTGTTGCTGCTGCGCCTCCTGCTGCTGGCGCCGCTGCATGGGCTGGCCGATGAAATATTCCCACACGACGACGACGAGCAGCGTCAGGACGACCGCCAGAACGACGTTCTTGGTGTCAAAATTCTTCATCGCACAGCCTCATCGGCCGAACGGCGTGGCTTGCGGGCGCCTTGGCGCTCGCCATGCACACGGCCGAACGCCGCTACCATTTCATCAACGATCGTCGCAAAAGATGCGTCGAGGGCGGAGCGCCGCCCGAGCACGACATAATCATAGCCGTCGCGCGCGTGAAGCGCGCCAGACAGCCGCACCGCCTCGCGCAAGCGCCGACGGATCCGATTGCGCTCGACGGCGCAACCTTCTTTCTTGGTCACGGTGAAGCCGACACGCGGCTCGATACCTTCAGGCGTCGGCGGTACAGCCTCGACTGCGCCAGCGCTTTCGCGGCGACGCGCCTGCAAGGATAGCGTTGCAGCATGTGCCCTGCGGCCTTCGCGGACGAAAAGGAAGTCCCGACGCTTGAGCAGACGCTGCATCGATGAGGGCTCGGAGGCTCTTGAGCAAAGTGCTCCAAGCAAAGTTTCCCGGCAAGGCTTTGCCGAGAAACTTTGCAAATGTCTGAGATCTTGCTGATTCCTCTCGATCGAGCCCGCAGCTCGATCGAGAGGAATCAGCTTAGCGCAATGATGCGGAATCACTGCGCCAACCCGATCAGGTCAGGCCGACAGGCGCTTGCGGCCGTGGGCGCGACGAGCGGCCAGAACCTTGCGGCCTGCCTTGGTGCCCAGGCGGGCACGGAAGCCATGGCGACGCTTGCGGACAAGCTTGGACGGTTGATAAGTACGTTTCACGGGTCGTTCTCCGCGGTCGCGGCCGGATGCCGATAGAGTTGACTGGAAAAGCGCTCCCCCGAACACCAAAAACGCGCCCCGGCCTTCGCCCTGGGTGCGTCCGGGCCCGATGGGCGACGCCAAATTCGCCGGTGCTTATGGGGGATGGCGTCCGGGAAGTCAATCAGGACTCGCAAGAAGTCGCGGAGAATAAGACGACAGCATGACGAAGCCGGGGATCGATCCCGCTATCGGCGTGACCCTCCCTTTTCAGGACCGGTCGCCCGATCCATATGAGTAACAGCGCGCGCTTATGCCAAGCGTTGCGGGCCGCGCCCGGAGGCTGCCGAGATTTTGCCTCGATCTATCGATTGCGGTGATGTAGATGGCCTCGACCCGGCTTGTGAAGTGGATCTGTCCGTGACGGCGCCTCGAGCTCGACGGGCGAAGATTCCATAACCGAAGGTGCAGGAAGTGGCCGACCAGAACGACGACTATGTCTATGACGAGGCGACCGGCGAATGGCGGCCGGCCTCGGAGATGGCGGCCATGGCCAGGGCCGATCAGCTCGTGGTGCGCGATGCCGCCGGCAACACCCTTGCCGATGGCGATTCCGTGGTCCTCATCAAGGACCTCAAGGTGAAAGGGGCCAATCAGACCCTGAAGCAGGGCACGGTCATCAAGTCGATCCGACTGACGGACAACGACGAGGAAATCGATTGCCGCCACGACTCCATCAAGGGCCTCGTCCTGCGCACGGAATTCGTGCGCAAACGCTAGGACCGACGCTCAGGAAGCCGGAGCCGTCATTAGCGCACCGGCTTTTTCTCCGCAGTTTTCATGAAAAAGCAACTCGGCATCTGATATCCGTACACCCAGCTCAGGCAACCGCTCGACGAAACCATAAAATCACCGGCCCCGTGTTATATTTGGTTAACATTCTTGAATTACGGCACTCCGATTTTGGCCACTTTCAGAATTAATACTTAAATTGATATTATAGAATTCGAGGTTATCGATATGTCCATTCTGGCATTATTGCATCGAATTTTGGATCACCTTCCGTGCCGGCCCGCGCCTATCGACGAAGAGGCAGCCCGGCCGGATATCCGTATCGTCTCGATGCCGCGGACGCAGGCAACCCGCGCCCTCGCTGAAGCTCTGCGAGCGGCCCACAGCGACGACGGCAAATCCTGATCCCGGTTCCGCCCTTTTACGGCAGGCAGCGCAGAAGAAAGGCGCCTCAGGTGCCGCGCGGTTTTGCCCGTGTGGTCGGCGGGGCCGCGGCCGGGTCCTCCGGCCAGGGATGGCGGGGATAGCGCCCCTTCATCTCCACCCGCACGGCGGCGTAGGAGCCCTTCCAGAAGCCCGGCAAGTCTTTGGTCACCTGCACGGGCCGGTGTGCCGGCGAGAGCAGGTTGATGGTGAGCGGTACGCGCCCGCCGGCAATGCTGGGATGGCTGGCAAGGCCGAACAATTCCTGCACGCGCACCGAGATGGCAGGCCCGCCCTCCGCCTCGTAGTCGATCGCAAGATTCGAGCCGGTCGGTGCCTCAAAAAAGGCCGGTGCTTCGATATCGAGCCTTCTGCGCTCGTGCCAGGGCAGCAAACCCGCAAGGCCATTCTCCAGATGCTCTGCCGTGATGCCCGAAAGCCCTCGCAGCCCTTCGATAACAGGAGCGAGCCAGGTTTCGGCCGTCTCGGCCAAGGCCCGGTCCGAGAGATCGGGCCAGTCCGGCGAGCCGCTGGCCCTGAGGAAGGCGATGCGGTCGCGCAACTGGCGCTGGGCCTTGCTCCAGGGCAGGCGGCCGATGCCGGCCTGGGCAAGGCCACGGGCAAGCATGATGGCGGCATCGGCGTCCAGGGACAGCGGCGCCGTGCCCTCCTGCAGCACCAGCCGGCGATAGCGCCTGACAGCGCGCGCCTTGAGGCTGGCGCTGGCGGTATCATAGCCGATGCTCACGCTTTCGCTGACGCCCGACAAGGCCGCGATCTCCTCGGCGGCGATCGGAGCCGCCAGCAGGATGCGGCTCGCCCCGGCGCTGCCGGCGATCTCGGCAATGGCGAGCGTCGGTTCACGAGCCAGGCGGTCATGCGGCTCCAACCGGGCTGCCCGCCCATTTTCCATGGTGAAGCTGCCGGTCTGCCCGCGCGCCACGGCGATGCGGTCGGGATAGGCCAAAGCGAGAACCGCGCCGGCCCGGGCCGGATCGCCTTCGCCGCCCAGGTTCCTGCTGCCCTTGCCGCTTCCGGCTTCCTTGCCGGCCGTCCTGGCCCAATTCCCGGCCAGACGGCGCATGTCCTGCGCCCGCCCGCCACGGTCACGCCGAAAGCGCTCGATGCGTTCGACGAGATCGGTAGCGTCGCCGCCGAGGCCACGCTCCGACAGGATGGCGGCGATCTCGGCGGCCAACATGGCTTCTCCCGTCGGCACCGCAGCCACGATCATGCGCGCCAGCCGCGGCGGCAGCGCCAGGCTGGAGAGATGGCGCCCCATGTCGGTGAGCCGGCCATCGCCATCCAGCGCCTCGATTGCCGTCAGCAGCGTCCTCGCTTCCTTGAGCGCCGGCGCAGGCGGCGGATCGAGCCAGGCGAGAGCCAGGGGGTCGCCGACGCCCCAGGCGGCACAATCGAGCAGCAACGGGCTGAGATCGGCCGCCAGGATCTCCGGCTTGGCAAAAGCCTCGAAGGCGCCGGTGGCCGCCTCCTCCCACAGCCGGTAGCAGGCACCGGGTTCGGTACGCCCGGCGCGCCCGCGCCGCTGATCGGCGCTCGCGCGCGACACCCTGACGGTTTCGAGCCGGGTCAAGCCGAGATCGGGCTCATAGCGCGGCACGCGGGCGAGGCCCGCATCGATGACCACGCGCACGCCCTCGATGGTGAGGCTGGTCTCGGCGATCGAGGTGGCGAGCACCACCTTGCGGCGCCCCTGCGGCGCCGGAGCTACGGCCCGGTCCTGGTCGCGCGCTTCCATGGCGCCGAACAGCGGCGCGATATCGACACCGTCGCCGAGATTGCGCTCGGCCAGGAGCCGCGCCGTGCGGGTGATCTCACTCTGGCCAGGCAGGAAGACCAGGACCGAGCCCGTTTCCGCCCGCAGCGCCCGCATCACCGCATCGGCAACCGCCTCATCCAGCCGCTGGCGCGGATCGCGGCCGAGATAGTGCGTCGCCACCGGAAAGGCGCGGCCGGCGCTCTCGATCACCGGCGCATCGCCCAGCAGCGCGGCAACGCGCGCACCGTCGATCGTCGCCGACATCGGCAGGATGCGCAGGTCCTCCCGCAGTCCCGCCTGGGCATCGAGCGCGAAGGCAAGCCCCTGGTCGGCATCGAGCGAGCGTTCGTGGAACTCGTCGAACAGAACGGCTGCCACGCCATCGAGCAAGGGGTCGTCGAGAATCATGCGGGCGAACACGCCCTCGGTCACCACCTCGATGCGGGTCCTTGCCGATATGCGCGATTCCAGGCGCACACGCAGGCCCACCGTGGCGCCGACCGGCTCGCCCAGCGTGGCGGCCATGCGGGCTGCGGCGGCACGGGCGGCGAGGCGGCGAGGCTCCAGCACGATGATCTTGCCCCCCTTCGTCCAGGCCTCGTCGACGAGGGCCAGGGGCACGCGCGTGGTCTTGCCGGCACCGGGCGGCGCAACGAGGACGGCATTGGAACGCACCTGCAGGGCCTGCCTGAGGGCCGGCAGGGCATCGTCGATGGGCAGGGGCTGGTCGAACTCGCGCATCGCGCCGATGTGACGCATCCAGGAAACAAGTGCAATGGCGGAGCCGGCCTGAAACCTCGGCAGCGGCGCGCCCGCTCCCCAGGTAGGGCATCGCTGATGGCGGGGGACTACGCCCAATGTGGCATTGCGGCGGGCAGGCCGCGGGACGATTTTAACCATAGTGTGACTTTTTCGTCATCGACGCCTCGCCTGCCTTCGGCCATAGCTAGCTCTCGACGATTGAGGACGAGGCGATGGAACGGCGCGCCTATGAAGCTCCGCTCGACCCCGCACTCGCGGTGTCGGGCCTCCTGACCCGGCTGGGCTTGTTCCTGCTGGTGATTTTTGCGCCTTTTTTTGCCATGTTCTCGCGTCATGCCGTGGCAATCATCGTGCCGATCGCCACGGCACTGCTGATCCTGGCGGCTGCGCTCGACAATCGCCTGCCGACCGCTCTGCGCCGTTTGCAGGGCGCGCTGACCTCGCCCCGCACCCTGGCGCTGCTCGCCTTGCTGGTCTGGGCCGCCATCAGCATCTGGTGGACGCCCCGCCCTGCCTCGGCCGCGGGCCGGCTGCCGGGGATATTGGGCATCGTGCTCCTGTTCGCCGTGACGATTTCCTGCCTGAAACCGCGGGTGCGCTTCAGCGACGCCAACCTCATCCCGATCGGCGTCGCCATCGCCAGCGTGACCCTGATCCTCGAATATCTGCCGGGATCGCCGCTGCAGGGCCTTGGCGAGACCGGTACCGAGGATGCCGAAAGCACGCGCGCGGCCATGCTCATGGTGCTGCTGGCCTGGCCGGCGGTGGGCGCGGTCCTGGCGCGCGGCCGCAGCTGGCAGGCCCTGCTGATCTGCCTGGTAATGATCCTGGCGCTCTGGCTGGTGCATGATCTGGTGATCTTCGCCGCCTTCATTGCCGGCATCGTGGTGATGACCCTCGCCCTCTGGCGCCGGCGGGCCGCCGCCCTGGCCGTGGCTATCTCGGCTCTGGTTCTTTTGGTGCTTGCCCCGCTGGCGGGCTGGATGATGGCGCGATGGGGCGGCTTCCTGCTGCCGGCCGAGGGCGATCACCTGGTAGCCCTTTGGCGCGACGTGACCTACGCCCTCCCCAATCATCTCTTAGCCGGCTTCGGATATGATTCGAGTTCTTCGCTGACCCGCGGTGTCGGTGGCCAGCTCCTGGCCTCGCCCCACAATGCCGCGTTGCAGATCTGGCTGGAACTTGGGCTCGTCGGCGTAGCGCTGGCGGCGCTCGCCCTCTGGATGACGCTGATGGGCATGAACCGCGACGACGATCGTTCGGCCCCTGCCGCCCTCGCCGTCTCGGCCTCCGCTTTGGTGATGATGTTCGCGGGCCTCGCTGCCTGGCAGCCCTGGTGGCTGATGGCGCTGGGCCTCACCAGCGTCTCGCTCGCCTTCCTGGCCCGGCTGGGTGCGCGCCGGCGCGACTGAGAGGGGGGCACCCCTCATCCCTCTGCCGGGACCTTCTCCCGCAAGGGGAGAAGGAACTCAAATCGGATATATCGCATTCCATGCAAACCTTATCCGAGGCATCGGAGCCAGCCGAGTGAGATCCCTTCTCCCCTTGCGGGAGAAGGTGGCGGCAGCCGGATGAGGGGTGAACCTCGCCGCTTCAATCACCCGCGCCGCGCCACGCCCTTCAGATTGGCGAGCGCGGCCGCCAGGGTCGCGTCGCGCTTGGCAAAGCAGAAACGCACCACCGTAGTAACGGCATCCTCGGCATAGAAGGCCGAGACCGGAATGGCGGCGACCTTGTGCTCGACGACCAGGCGCTGGCAGAAGCTGACATCGTCTTCCCCGATGCCGCTGGCGGGCAGGTCGATATTGAGGAAATAGCTCGCCTCGCTCGGCAGGATGGCGAAGCCGAGTTCGGCCAGCCCGGCCGCGAAAAGGTCGCGGGAACGCTGCAGTTCCGCTCGCATGCCGATGAAGTAGCCCTCTTCCTTGCCAAGGCCATAGGCAACGGCGGCCTGCAGATTGGGCGGCGTGGTGAAGGTGAAGAACTGGTGCGCCTTGGCGATCACCTTGAGGATCGGCGCGGCGGCCATGACGAAGCCGACTTTCCAGCCGGTGAGCGAGAAGATCTTGCCGGCCGAGCCGATCTTCACCGTGCGCTCGCGCATGCCCGGAAAATTGATCAGCGGCCGGTGGACGCGGCCGTCGAACATCACATGTTCCCAGACCTCGTCGCAGACGGCGATGGCATTGTAATGGACGCAATATTCTGCCAGCAGGGCCAGATCCTCGTCGCGGAAGGCAATGGCGGCCGGATTGAGCGGGTTGTTGAACAGAACCACCTTGGTGCGCGCGGAAAAAGCCGCGTCGAGCGCCTCGCGCGTCAGACGCCAATGCGGGGGCTGCAGCGTGACGAAGCGCGGCACCCCGCCCGCCCGGCGCACCAGCGGCAGATAGGCATCGTACATCGGCTGGAACAGCACCACCTCGTCGCCCGGCTCGATCAGCGCCATCAGCGCATCGGCGATCGCCTCGGTGGCACCGGAGGTGACCATCACCTCGCTGTCGGGATCGAGCGCCACGTCCTGGAAGCGGGCATAGTGCTCGGCGACGGCGCGGCGCAGTTCGGGCAGGCCGAGCATGGGCGGATACTGGTTCCAGCCCGTCATCACGGCTTCCGCCGCCTTCTCGCGCACATCGAGGGGGCCGGCATCATCCGGAAAACCCTGGCCGAGATTGACGGCGTCATGCTCGCGGGCAAGCCGCGACATGGTCTCGAAGATGGTGGTGGGAAGACCGGCGAAGATGCTGTTCATACACGATCGATAGACGAGTTGGGCAGAGGGATAAAGAGACCTCTAGGGCGTGTCGTCATTATGGTTTTGACCTCGCTGCCTTCGACGGCAGGGCGCTCGCGTCGAGCCCGAACCACAGTTGACGACACACCCTGACCTCTCCACCCTTTGCCTTTTGCGTGCGACCTCCTAGATAGAGGGCATGTCCAGAGCAAAAGCGCGTCCAAACCTGAACGCTTGTTTGCTCTAGCTCTGTGGTTCGACGCGTCTTTGCGATTCTTGGCGATTATGCCAAATCGCAAAACGCTTTAGTGAGGTTCACATGACGTTCAACCTTTCCGCCGGCCCCGACAGCGGCCCCCGCTCGCCCTTCCACGCCACCACCATCCTGATGGTCCGCAAGGGCGGGCGCGTGGTCATCGGTGGCGACGGGCAGGTCAGCCTCGGCCAGACCGTGATCAAGGGCAATGCCCGCAAGGTCCGCCGGCTCGGCAAGGGCGACGTCATCGCCGGCTTTGCCGGCGCTACGGCCGATGCCTTCACCCTGTTCGAGCGGCTGGAAGCCAAGCTCGAGCAATATCCCACCCAGCTGACGCGGGCCTGCGTCGAACTCGCCAAGGACTGGCGCACCGACCGCTATCTGCGCCGGCTGGAAGCGATGATGCTGGTGGCCGACAAGTCGGCCGGGCTGGTGCTCACCGGGACCGGCGACGTGCTGGAACCCGAAGGCGGCGTGATGGCGATCGGCTCGGGTGGCAATTATGCCCTGGCCGCCGCAAGGGCGCTGGTCGACACCGACTATGATGCCGAGGCGATCGTCAAGAAGGCGATGAACATCGCAGCGGATATCTGCGTCTATACCAACCATAATCTGGTGATCGAAAGCATCGATCTCTGATAAGAGGGCGAGAGTCACCTCAGGCAGAAAGCCGCCCGCGCATGCTCTCCTTCCGGATCAGCCTTCCCATCGTCTTCGCCGCCATCGCCCTCGCGGGCTGCGCGGCGGAGAAGCAGCCCGACTTCCCCACCACCAATCCGCTCGAAAAGGCCTGCCAGGCCGAGGGGGTGAAAGCGGGCACGGCGATGACGGACTGCATGCGGCGCAAGGCCTCCCAGGGCATTGCCGGCGACACTTGCAGCCGCAGGGGCGTCAGGCCCGGCTCGCCGCAGCGCGAGCGCTGCGTCAAGCTCGAGGCCGAATACAGCCAGGCGAGTTCGGAATGCCAGGCCCAGGGCCTGGGCACTTTCGGCCCCGAAGAGGTCGCCAAGTTCAAGGCCTGCATCAGCGGCAAGGCGCCGGAAGCGGCTGCCTACAAATTCGCCCAGGACTAGAGCAAAGCGCGTTTAGACGGAAACGCAGTTTTGCTCTCGCTCTTTGGTTCGACGCGTCTTTGCGATTCGAGATGATTCCGTCTAATCGCAAAACGCTCAAATAGCGGAGAATCCCGGTCCTGAACCGGAGGCGGCATGAAGGGCAGATTCAATCTCAGCGCCTATGACAGCGCGACGCAATTGCTGATGCATCTGGTCGTGCTGCTGGCATGCCTCGTCGCCAGCGCGCTGATCTGCTTCGGCCTCGTCGCGGTGAGCGCGCCCTTCGTGCTGCTGCAATGGATCGGCTTCTTCACCCTCGCCAAGTTCGTCTATTTCGTCGTTGCCTATGTGCTGTTCGGCGGATCTTTCATCGACCCGCTCGAACAGATGTATGAGGAGCGGCGCAACCGGCGCTGACACCAAACTTCCCTGAACCGCAGGCAAGGCGTCAGCGGTTCGGAGAACAACCGGGCCATTGGCCCGGAACTCCTACTCCTTCACCGCACCCGTCATCGACGACACGTAATAGTCGACGAAGAAGGAATAGAGGATCACCACCGGCAGGGAGCCGAACAGCGCCCCGGCCATGAGGGATCCCCATTCGAAGATGTCGCCGCGCACCAGTTCGGTCAGCACCCCCACAGGCACGGTCTTGTTCTCGGACGACTGGATGAAGGTCAGCGCGTAGATGAACTCGTTCCACGACAAAGTGAAGGCGAAGATGCCGGCCGAGATCAGGCCCGGCACCGCCAGCGGCAGGATGACCCTGACCAGGATCTGCCAGCGCGAGGCCCCATCCACCAGCGCGCTTTCCTCCAGCTCATAGGGAATCGAGCGGAAATAGCCCATCAGCAGCCAGGTGCAGAAGGGGATCAGGAAGGTCGGATAGGTGACGATCAGAGCGAGCTTGGTGTCGTAGATGCCGAGCTTGAAGACGATGAAGGCGAGCGGAATGAACAGGATCGAGGGCGGCACCAGATAGGCCAGGAAGATCAGGAGGCCGACGATCCGCGATCCCCTGAAGCGGATGCGCTCGATCGCATAGGCGGCGAGGACGGAAGCGACAAGCGCCAGCGCCGTCGCGCCCACCGAGACATAGATCGTGTTGAGCAGCCAGCCTGGATAGGACGTTTCGAACAGGAGATAGCGGATATGTTCGAGGGTGGGACCCACCACCCAGAACGGGCTGTAATTGGCATAGTCGGTCAGCTGGTCGTTGGGCTTCACCGTGGTGATCGCCATCCAGTAGAACGGGAACAGCAGCACGATGACGAAGACCAGCAGCGGCAGGTAGACGGTCACCACCCGCCGGGGCAGGCTGGAGAGATAGCCCATGCCCTCGACGTGGTCGGCGAGCGGGGCGGTAGCTTGGTTCGAGCTCATCGTCATGCCTCCGCTATTCCCCGCCGCCCTGCTGCCAGCGCCGGCGTTGCAGGCCGAAGAAGCTGAACAGGATCGCCGCCAGCAGGAAGGGCACCATGGCCACGGCAATGGCCGCGCCTTCGCCGAGCTGGCCGCCGGGAATGCCGCGCTGGAAGGAAAGCGTCGCCATCAGATGGGTGGCGTTCACCGGTCCGCCCTTGGTCAGCACATAGATGAGCTGGAAATCGGTGAAGGTGAACAGCACCGAGAAGGTCATCACCACCGCGATGATCGGCGTCAGCAGCGGCAGCGTGACATGGCGGAAGCGCTGCCAGCTGGTGGCGCCATCGAGCGAGGCCGCTTCCTGCAGCGAAGGAGAAATGGTTTGCAGGCCGGCCAGCAGCGAGATGGCGACGAAGGGAATGCCGCGCCAGACATTGGCGACGATCACCGAGATGCGGGCATTGATGGGATCGCCGAGGAAATTGATCGGCTGCTGGATCAGGCCGAGCTGCATCAACGACCAGGAAATGATCGAAAACTGCGAATCGTAGATCCACCAGAAGGCCAGCGCCGACAGCACGGTGGGTACGACCCAGGGCAGCAGCACGATCGCCCGGAACAGTGACTTGAAAGGCAGATGCTGGTTGAGCAGCAGAGCGAGCCAGAGGCCGAGGCCGAATTTCAGGGCCGAGGCGACGACCGTGTAGACGATGGTGTTGAACACCGACAGCCAGAACACCGAATCGGCCCAGAGGAACTCGTAGTTCTCCAGACCGATGAAAATGCCCTCGCGCCCGATCTTGGTATCGGTGAAGCCGAGCCAGACGCCCAGGCCCAGTGGGTAGGCCAGCAGGCAGATCAGGAACACCGCGGCCGGCAGCATGAAGAGCGTGCCAAGCATGCCCTTGCTCTGCGCCAGCCTGGCGAAGGCGGAAGGTCGCGGCCGTGGTCTCGATGTCGCGATGCTCATGAGGTGCCTTGGTGGGAGGGAAGGAGGAAGGAGGCTTTACCCCTCATCCCCCTGCCGGGACCTTCTCCCGCAAGGGGAGAAGGGGATTGTTTTGGGAGCGTCGAGCCGTAGTGAAGGTTGCTTGGTCGACCCAACCTCTCAGGATCCAGTCCCTTCTCCCCTTGCGGGAGAAGGTGGCGGCAACCGGATGAGGGGTACAAGCACCACGATACTGCTCCTGGCGACCTCACACCCGATAATAGCGATTGGCGCGCTTCTCGGCCTGGGCCGCCGCATCCTCCGGCGACATCTGGCCGGTCACCGCGACCGCGTACATGTCGACCAGTACATAATCGGCCATCACGCCGGCCGAGGCATAGCCGAGGGGACCGGCATAGCCATTGGGCCGCAGTGTTTCGGACGCATGCGAATAGGGCTCATGGATCGGATCGGCCTTCCAGACCGGATTGGCGGCGAAAGCCTTCAGCGCCTGGCAGCAATAGGCGCTGGATCCGCTGATCCAGGCATTCATCTGCGGTTCCTCATACATGAACTTCAGATAAGCCTTGGCCGCCTCGGGATATTTGGAATGCTTGAACAGTAGCGCCGACGTGGTCTGGTGCAGTTCGATCTTCTGCCCGACGGGACCGACCGGGAAGTTGACCGCGCGGATATCGGCCGCCAGTTCCTTGAGCTTGGCGTCCTTCTTGGCGGCGTAATAGAGCGAGACGCCATTGGCCGTCAGCGAAACCTGGCCGGCGAGGAAGGCCCGGTTGTTGTTGATGTCCAGCCAGCTCTCGGTGCCGGGAATGAAGGTCTCGTAGAGCGACTTGGCATATTTGATCGAGGCGATGGTCTCGGGCGAGTTGATGGTGACCTTGCCGCTCTCGTCGACCATCTTGCCGCCATGGCTCCACAGCAGCCAATGGGCATAGTTGTTGCCGTCGCCGACCGCCTTGCCATGGGGGAAGCCGGCGGGCGTCCCCTTGGCCTTCAGCGCCTTGCACAATTCGAGGAAGCCGGCGGTATCCTTGGGAAACTCGCTGAAGCCCGCCGCCTTCATGTGGCTGTCGCGGTAGCAGATGGCATTGCCGATCGCCGCCAGCGGCAGGGCGATGAACTTGCCCTCACGCGTGGCATAGCCCTTCAGGCCGTCATACCAGCCGCCATATTTGCCGCCGAGATAGGTGCCGAGCTCGGTGAGGTCGGTCAGCTTGTCGGGATATTGATGGGCATCGTCGAACCAGCACAGCACGATGTCCGGACCCGAGCCGACATTGGCGGCCACGGCCGCCTTCGGACGGATGTCCTCCCAGCTTTCCTTGTCGACCCGGACCTGCACGCCGGTCGCCTCGGTGAACTTCTTGGTGTTGGCGAGCCAGGCGTCCTCGTCGCCCTGCACGAAGGGGGTCCAGCGCAGCACGCGCAGGCTGGCGCCCTCTTCGGGCTTGTAGGCGGGCTCGGCGCCCTGTGCGAAAGCCGGCCCGATGCCGAACCGGCCAAAACCGGCGGCCGCGGCGAGACCTGCGGAAGCAGTGAGCAGATCACGTCTGTTGATCGTCATCGAAGTCCTCCCTGGCAATGGCAACTTATATTTATAGGCAGATCGGCAGAACCGAAGACAACGCAGCTCTCCTGCGACGTCCATGGGAAATGGCCCGGCCTACGCTGGCACGGCGCTCATCCCGGCGGCCCGAAGGCCAAACCGTTTTCGGACGGCTGAAGAGGCCGCTCAGGCGGCCGGCTCCAGCCGGCGCCCGCTTTCGGCGTCGAACAGATGGGTCGAGCCGACATCGATGGAGACATTGATGGTCTCGCCGGGCTGTGCCGCCACGCGCTCGTGGAAGACGCAGGCCACGTCCGTGCCCGCGAGCTTGGCCATCATATGGGTTTCCGATCCCGTCGGCTCGGTGACCACGACGGTCAGCGGAATACCGCCGGCGCTCAATCGCAGGCTTTCGGGCCTGAGGCCGTAGATCAGCGGCTTGTCGGTCGCCTGGCGCGGCGCCCGCGCCGGCAGCACGCTGCCATCCTCGGCGATGAAACGGCTGGAATCGCTGGGATCCAGCTTGCCCTTGATGAAGTTCATCGCCGGCGAGCCGATGAAGCCGGCCACGAACAGATTGGCCGGCTGGTCGTAGAGATCGAGCGGGGCACCGATCTGCTCGACGATGCCGTCATGCATCACCACGATCTTGTCGGCCATGGTCATGGCCTCGATCTGGTCGTGGGTGACGTAGACGGTCGTCGTCTTCAGGCGCTGGTGCAGTTCCTTGATCTCGGCGCGCATGGCGACGCGCAGCTTGGCGTCGAGATTGGAGAGCGGCTCGTCGAACAGGAAGACCTGCGGGTCACGCACGATCGCCCGGCCCATGGCAACGCGCTGGCGCTGGCCGCCGGACAATTGGCGCGGATAACGGTCGAGCAGCTTGGAAAGGCCAAGGATTTCGGCGGCCGGCTTCACGCGCTTCTCGATGTCGGCCTTGCTGGCGCCCTTCAGCTTGAGCGAGAAGCCCATATTGTCGGCCACGCTCATATGCGGATAGAGCGCGTAATTCTGGAACACCATGGCGATGTCGCGCTCTTTGGGCGGCAGGTTGTTGACCACGTCCTTGCCGATGCGGATCTCGCCGTCCGAGATGTTCTCCAGGCCCGCCAGCATGCGCAGGAGCGTGGACTTCCCGCAGCCCGAGGGGCCGACCAGGATCACGAACTCGCCATCGGCAATCTCGATATCCACGCCCTTGATGACGGGGTGGGTCCCGAATGATTTCCTGACATTGACGAAGTCGACTGACGCCACGACGTTTCCCCCAAGCAAAAGGATGATGAGCCCGATCACCGCCACCAAGGCGGCATTTCTGCCTTTTCGGCCTCTTTCGGACCGTTGCGAACACCTAAAAAGCCTGCCGGAGCCGACCCACCATCGGTGCAGACGGTCCCCACAGGCGGCGGCATCCTGACGGTGGGACAAGACTCCTGTCAAGGCAAAGAGCCCATCATCCCTCACAAATCTTCAGACCAATATGCCCCGGGACAGAAGTTGCGTTATCATCATACCGCCCTCGCGCCATTCGCTTCGCGCAATTGCGGGGTCGGCTTCAATTCTCGATGCTGGATTTTCGCGTTTCAGCCATTATGTAGCAGCTTTACCCTTCCTCCCGAGTGCCTATGTCCAATTTCTCCCCCCGCGAAATCGTCTCAGAACTCGACCGCCACATCGTCGGCCAGCACGACGCCAAGCGCGCCGTCGCCATTGCCCTGCGCAATCGCTGGCGCCGCCTGCAGCTCGACGAGACGCTGCGCGAAGAGGTGATGCCCAAGAACATCCTGATGATCGGGCCGACCGGCGTCGGCAAGACCGAGATTTCGCGCCGTCTCGCCAAGCTTGCCAATGCGCCCTTCCTGAAGGTGGAAGCGACGAAGTTCACCGAGGTCGGTTATGTCGGGCGCGATGTCGAGCAGATCGTACGCGATCTCATCGATATCGGCATAGCGCTGGTGAAGGCCGAAAAGCGCAGGGAAGTCCAAGCCAAGGCGCATCTGGCCGCCGAACAGCGCGTGCTCAACGCCCTGGTCGGCGCGACGGCGAGCCCGGCGACCCGCGATAGTTTCCAGAAGAAACTGCGCGCCGGCGAGCTCGACGACAAGGAAATCGAGATCGAGATGAAGGACACCTCCTCGCCTTCCTTCGAGCTGCCGGGCCTGCCGCAGGGCCAAATGGGCGTCGTCTCGATCGGCGACATCTTCGGCAAGGCCTTTTCGGGGCGCACCAAGACCAAGCGCACCACGGTCAAGGACAGCTATGACCAGCTGATCCAGGAGGAGGCTGACAATCTGCTCGACCAGGAGCAGATCGTGCAGGAGGCGATCCGCCAGGTCGAGAACAACGGCATCGTCTTCCTCGACGAGATCGACAAGATCTGCGCCCGTGAAAACCGCGGCGGCGCCGACGTCAGCCGCGAGGGCGTGCAGCGCGACCTCCTGCCGCTGATCGAAGGCACCACCGTGTCGACCAAGCACGGTGCAGTGCGCACCGACCACATCCTCTTCATCGCCTCGGGCGCCTTCCATGTCGCCAAGCCTTCCGACCTCCTGCCGGAATTGCAGGGGCGCCTGCCGATTCGGGTCGAACTGCAGGCACTGACCCAGGACGACTTCCGCCGCATCCTCACCGACACGGAAGCCAGCCTGATCAAGCAATATGTGGCGCTGATGGGTACCGAGAACCTTGAGCTCAGCTTCACGCCCGAGGCCATCGACGCCATCGCCGCCATCGCGGTGCAGGTGAACGCCACCGTCGAGAATATCGGCGCGCGCCGGCTACAGACGGTAATGGAACGCATCCTCGACGAGATCTCCTTCACCGCACCCGACAAGGGCGGCGAGAAAGTGACGATCGACGCCGACTATGTGCAGAAGACGGTAGGCGACCTCGCCAAGAACACCGATCTCAGCCAGTTCATCCTGTAAGGGCCTTTGGTCTGCCGGCGGGATAGGCCAATTCCGTCGCAGCCCCCGGGCCGGCAACGGCAGGATCAGCCCTCTCCACGAAGTGGGGAAGGCTGATCGCGTTTGCTTCAGATGGGCTCCTGTCCATGAAGGACGGGATTAAGCCGCTATATAGTATATAATTTTTATGGATTTAATGAACTGATTTTTCTACCATCGCATCGATCCATCCCTTCGGAGAGTTTATCGATGCCTTCCTCCCTTACCCGCCGCTCCGTCCTGGCGCTGGCCGCCGCTTCCCTGCTCGCCGCACCCGCGGCCGCCCTCGCCTCATCGACACGCATCCGCGTCGGCGCCACACCCGGGCCGATGGCCGAGACCCTGGAAGCGGCCAAGCCCGTTGCTGCCAAGTTGGGCCTGGACATCGAGGTGATCGAATTTTCCGACTATGTCGTGCCCAATGCCGCGCTCGATGCCGGGGAGATCGAGGCCAACGCCTTCCAGAACCAGCCTTATCTCGACAACCAGATCGCCGACCGCGGCTACAAGATCGTCGGCATTGCCTCGATCATCAATTCGCGCCTGGGTGTCTATTCACGCCGGCACAAGGCCTGGAGCGAGGTGCCCGACGGCGCTACCATCGCCATTCAGAACGACCCGACCAATGGCGGCCGCACGCTCCTGCTGCTGCGCGACAAGGGCGTGATCAGCCTCAGGGACGGCGTCGGTTACAAGCCGATCGTCGCCGACATCACCGCCAATCCCAAGCAATTGCACTTCCTAGAGGTCGACGCGGCCCAGACGCCGCGCTCTCTCGACGATGTCGATGCCGCAGCCGTCAATGCCAATTATGCCGTCACCGCAGGTCTCGATCCGACCAAGCAGGCCTTGATCCTGGAAGAACTCAAGCCGCAATACACCAACCTGATTGCCGTGCGCACCACCGACAAGGACAAGCCCTGGGTGCCGCTCCTGGCGCAATCCTATCGCTCGCCCGAGGTCCGGGACTTCGTCCTGGCCAAATACAAGGGCGCCTATGTGCCGACTTGGTGAGCCCCGGACATCGCAGGGCGGGGTCCCGGCAAGTCGCCGGGCGCCTCCGCGGACCGAACGCGAGCGCTTAAAAGGGCACGAAGTCGCCCACCATATCGTTGCGGGCAAACCACGGAGTCTGTCGCCCGTCCGTGGCCTTGATCACGCTGCCCTTGACCCCGGCATAGAGTTCGGAGGCCTCAATTGCGCCGTTGCCGTTGAGGTCGGTGGCCTTGCTGGCCATCGCCTTGACCAGAGCGTCGGTGAAGACGCCGCCGCCACGGCTGGGCATCTCCTCCGATAATTCCCGTCCCTTCGCTGCGGAGAAGATCACGATACCGGAGGGCACCTTGTCGATGAGCGCGCTTGCCGTGCTGTCACTGGTGGCGAAGAAGCCGGTCCCGGCGCTGCCACTATGGCAACTGTCGAGGAAGACGGCGATACGCGACTTCGCCTTTGCCAGCTCAGCGGCAAGATCGCTCCAGCGCAAGGCCGTACCGGCGATGTCGGCCAGTCGTGTCTGGCTCGTTGCGAGATAATATTGACCGTCGGGCGTCTGGATGCCATGACCCGCCACGAACAGCAGGATGGTGTCGCCCGGCTCGCCGGCAGCGATTGCCACGCGCAGCCTGGCCAGGATGGCTTCCCGCGAAGCCTGCTCATCCGTCAACAGGGCCTGCGAGACGATATCCACGCTGTCACCAGCCTTGGCTGCGATCGCTGCGTGGAAGCGCCCGGCGTCGCTTGCCGCCAGTTCGAGCTGGCTGATGCCGGGGTCCTCATATCTATCGACGCCGACGCTGATGAGATGAACACGCCGCCGCCCTGTTTCGGGCTGGCCCGCATCGAAGGTCGCAGCCTGGCTGTAGAGACCCGACTTGCCCTTGGCCACGACGGCGATCCAGCGCGCACCGGCCAGGCGCGGCACATCGACGGAAGCCGATCTTGCGCCCGCCGCCACCGCGATCTCGTCAGTGAACTGGCCATCCTGATAGATGCGCAACGCCACAACCTCGCCTTCGGTGACGGCAATTTCCGCCGTCACGCGTGGGGAGGGAGTGGGCTTCACCGTAATCACCGGAGGGAAGCGATCAATGACGACGTCTGGAAGCGTCGTGCCGGTGAGTACCTCCTTGAGCAGGCCTGCCCTATGCAGGACATCACGGTATTGCTGCAGCGTATATTCGCCTTGCCTTCCCGGCAGCTTTAGGGAGACGAAGCTTGCCCCTTCCATGGTGGCATCGAACTGGCCCGTGGGAGCCCATACCACCACCTCGTCATCGACCACCCGGCCGTACAGTATGACGGGCTTGAGCACGGACTGACCGGTGAATTTGCCGTCCGCGGTCTTCTGGCTGCGGCTGAGGTCCAGGATCTGGAAGCCGCCGTCGCTATCGATCTTGGTGAGGGTCTTGAGATCGTTCGATAGGGAGATGCGTTCCATCACGTCCGGCGATGGCAGGCGGATCAGCGAATGCAGAAGTTTGCGCGCCTGCAAGTCGTAGATGGCCGCCGCAAAGCTCTCCCTGGACCAGATGACCAGATAGCGTTCGAAGAAAAGTGTTCCGGAGATGCCGCAGGCGCCGATGCGGGTCGGGCACCAGGTGGCGGGGCTGTCGGGGTCCTCATTGGTTCCGGCGATCAGGTCAAAGACTTCACCCGATTTGCGAGAATCATGCATGAAGCGTTGCGCATCGAGAAAACCGCCATTGCCGCCATTGCAGCTACCGCCGAAGAAGGTCAGCTTGTAACGCGGCGTCGAGAGCTGCTCGACGATCGGGGTGAAGGCGTCGATGGTTATGGTGCCATCGGCCGCTTTGTCGGCCGATCCGCAGTTCTCACTGCTCGCCACCACCTGGATTTTGTTGTCCCCGACGAACTGCCAGATATCGGGCTTGCGGGAGTTCTTCAGGACGGCATTCGCCGGCAACGTCGCCAGATTGCTGCCCGTATTTATTTCCAGACCGAAATCGACCAGGCGCCGATCGAGCTTGGAAAGTCGAACCTCGTCGGGCAGGAAGACGCGGCCTATTCCCCTCGTGGCGACAGCGATGGGATCGCTGGATACCGGATCGGCTGCCGGCATGCCCGAGGCGACGATGGGCTGCACCAGGAATTGATGCAGGGCCGCATTCGCCTTCACGGCCTGGGCGTCCGTTCCGTTGGAACGATCGCCCAGCACGGTGAACTTCAGGCCATCAATGAAGTCCCACCGTTTGGGGATCGCCAAGGCGACCGTTTGATAGGGGGCAGCAAAGGCATTGATCGAGCTGTGATAGACCATGGGCCTGCCGTCACTGGAGGTCTCGACGCCATTGCTGGGCTTGTTGCGAATGTCCCGGAACGTCGCCGTTCCCGTCATCAGCCGGGCATACGCATCGGCCACGGTGTCGAAAGCGCGGGTCCCCCGCCCCAGCACAAGATTATTCTCCAGATCGATCTTTACCGCGGAACTCTCCACACCGGGGCATGCGGCCCGACAGCCATCTCCCACCTGAATGTCTGGATCTGTTTCGTTGATGGGGTAGAGGACGTTGATGAAGCCACGCCCGCTTGCGCCGATGACGAGGAAACTGTCCCGGTCGTCCCAGGCGAGGTCCCAACTGCCGGTCCATAATTTTTGAACGAATTTGCCATCGACGGCATCGTAGAGGCTGAACTGCTCTTCGGCCGTCGCGGTAATGAAACGCCCCGTCGGTGAAAAGCGCGGCTCCTTCCCGACTTGCTCCGACAGTTGGCTCCCACTGCCGACGTCGATCAATCGCCAGCGCGGACCGACAATGTCAATCCGGCGCATCCCGTCGGGCGACAGGATGCTCTGATCCGGTTTCCTGAGTTCGAAACGATCGGAGATCACGATTTCGGGTGTTCCGGCACTCACCGCTAGATCGATCGACCTCGGCGAACCATCGGCAAGCTCGCCGCATTGCGCAAAACCGGTGAGGGCGGCCGTAAGATGAAGAGTCCCTGCTTGAAGCGGCCTGACATCCAGGCTGCCGCTACGCGCCGTATCCTCGACGTGCAAGGGAATGACGATACGCGTCAATTCCTTGAATTGTCGAAGGCGGAACGGGGCTATGGCATTGGGCGCGAGCACATAGAATCCCTTGCCATTCACCCGGACAGGCGCATCGGCGGCGACAATGAGGTAGGTCGGAGCATGGCCCCGCTGCGGGCCGACCGACCAGGAAAGCGTCTTGATTTCTCCTGCTCGAACGGCGGCGCCGCCGATCGCCGTCACGGATAGGCGACTTCTCAACTCCGCAAGCAACGGCAATGCGGCGTCGCAGCTCTGATTGGCCTCGCCGAGCAGCGTATGGGAACGCTTGCCCTCGACGGGCACCGCGAGCGGCCTGACCTGCGCACGAGGATCGGGTTTGGCGGATTGCGTGGCAGCCGTCGGTTCTGCCGGCTTTACCGCGTCCGGCCATTTATCCGCATACCAGTCTCCCGGATCGACATCGCTGCGCACAGCGCCCGGCGCCAGGCCCACGGGAATGATGGCATGCGAGGGACAGCCGGCCTGTACGCCGCAGGTTACGAACTCGGTAAAATAGGCGCGCGCCTCCTGCCCGCCTTCGCGACTGGCGGCATAGACCTGATAGTCGCCGGCCGCCACCGTCAGCCGATAGCCGGCTGGCCGCCCCTTGCGCCTCAGCCTGATGCGCTCGCTGGTACAAGTTACCTTTGTGGTCGCAAGATTGACGGCGCAGACTTTGAGATCGTCCGGCAACCCTTCCCCGGGATAGGACAGTTCTCCCTCGATGGTGGCGGGCGACGTGGCGTCGATGCGCGAGAGCCCTCTCTGGCCGGGCGGCGCATCGGGGCCGGCCAGTGCCCGCGAACAAAGAACCGCACCCAGGCACAGCCCCGCAGCAAAGAAGACAGCCCGCATGTCCCACCCCGCCCTTCCGAGACATCGCCTCGGCAAGAACTCTAATGCGCCGGCGGCGAATATCCATTCGGCTTTTGGGGGTAGCTCGACCACCCAGGGAGGTAGCCTGCTACGCCCTTCCTCCTTCCGAATATGGGGGAAGAGCGGTGTTCGCTCCGCCGGCGGCAAAAGCGTCGGGGATCTGCGGCTTACTTCTTGTCCTGCAGGCCGTAGCTCTTGAAGCCCTCGACCACCTCAGTGATCTCGCTGTCGGGCAGGATGTTCGCGCCCCCGATCTGAAGGGCGTGGTAATATTGCTTGGCCAGCGTTTCCAGTTCATGGGCCAGCCACATCGCCTTGTCGAGGCTGGAACCGACGGCGATCATGCCGTGATTGGCGAGCAGGCAGCCATTGCGGCCTTCCAGGGCCTCGAGGGCGAAACGCGACAATTCCTCCGAGCCGTAGCGGGCATAGGGCGCACAGCGTATGTCGGGGCCGCCGAAGGCTGCGATCATGTAGTGAATGGCCGGGATCGGCTTATGGGCAATGGCGAGGATGGTGGACCAGGTGGCGTGGGTATGCACCACGGCGCCGGCATCCGGGCGGCCCTTGAGGATGTCGAAGTGGAAACGCCATTCCACCGAGGGCTTCAGCGGTCCTTCCCAGGCGCCATACTCGCCCTCGAAGGGCATGGCGGCGATCATTTCCGGTTCCATCTCGTGATAGGGGATGGCCGACGGGGTGATCAGCATGCGGTCGCCGCAGCGGGCCGAGATATTACCGGACGTGCCTTGATTGAGGCCGTTGGCATTCATCCAGCGGCATTTCTCGATGATGGCGCGGCGCAGGTCCAGTTCGTCTTGCTGCATTGTCGGGTCTTCCGGATTCGAGGCTATTCCATCGATGCGGAAGAAGGGCTGGACATGGCAAGCTCTAATCGCCGGATGAGCGAAATTGAGCGCCTCAGGGGGAGATTCGGGGATTTGCACGCGAAAGGAGCGGCAGAAGCCCTGGATCGCCGGGACATGCCCGGCGATGACAAAGGTCGAGGCTCGACGCGTCCTTGCGATCCTGGCGTGACCGCCAGATCGCAAAACGCTTTAGCGGCGGCGCATATTGCCGCCGCCGCGCTGCGGCGGACGGGGGCCGGACGAAGCGCGCTCGTCCTTGTGGCGGAAGATGATACGTCCCTTGTCGAGGTCGTAGGGCGACATCTCGACGGTGACGCGGTCGCCCTCGATGGTCTTGATGCGGTTCTTCTTCATCTTGCCGGCCGTGTAGGCGATCATCTCGTGGCCATTGTCGAGCTTCACGCGGAAACGGGCGTCCGGCAACACTTCGGAAACCTCGCCTTCAAATTCCATCAGTTCTTCTTTTGCCATGTGCAAATCCTGTTGGGAAAATGGAATGCCGCGCCCTTAGGCGGCGCGGCGCTGATTGTTGCGGCCACCCGGACGGCGCGAGCGCCCCGGGCGCGGTTGGCCCGAATGAGACTTTTCCGGCTGCCCGTTGTTGCGGGGCTTGCCATTCGGCTTGCCCTGATGCGGATGGCGCGGACCGCGTTCGCCGTGTTTCTGGTCGGCTTCGAGGCCCTGCACCGGAGCGGCCACCATCAGCGGCTTCTTGGTCAGGCGCTCGATCGCCTTGAGCTCGTCGCGCTCATTGGGATCGCAGAAGGAATAGGCAATGCCGCTGCGCCCGGCCCGGGCCGTACGGCCGATGCGGTGCACATAGCTCTCGGCATCCACCGGCATCTCGAAATTGACGACATGGGTGATGTCGTCGACGTCGATGCCGCGGGCGGCGATGTCGGTCGCCACCAGGATGCGCGTGGAACCCGAGCGGAAATCCTCCAGCGCCTTCTGGCGGGCATTCTGCGACTTGTTGCCGTGGATCGCCGCCGAGGGGATACCGGCCTTGTCGAGATGGCCCGAGACGCGGTTGGCGCCATGCTTGGTGCGGGTGAACACGATGACGCGGCTCATCGCCGGATCATTGAGCAAATGGAGCAGCAGCGAGCGCTTCACCGAGGCCGGCACGTGATAGACGTGCTGGTCGATCTTGTCGACGGTCACCACCTCGGGCGTCACTTCGACATGCACGGGATTGAGGAGGATCTCCTCGCCGAGCTTCTTGATCGTCTTCGGCATCGTAGCCGAGAACAGCAAGGACTGGCGCTCCAGCGGCGTCTCGTCGACGATCTTGAGCACGTCGCGCGAGAAGCCCATGTCGAGCATGCGGTCGGCCTCGTCGAGCACCAGGATCTCCACCTTATCGAGGCGGACCTTGCGCTGCTGCTGCAGGTCGAGCAGGCGGCCGGGGGTGGCGACCAGGATGTCGACACCGTCGGAGAGCGCCTTGACCTGCGAACCCTGGCTGACGCCGCCGAAGATCACGGCGATGCGGAAGCCCATATGCACGCCATAGGCGCGGAAGCTCTCGTCGATCTGGATGGCGAGTTCACGCGTCGGCGCCAGGATCAGGGCGCGCACGCCCTTGGGGCCGGCGCCATGGCGCGACTTCGACAGGCGCTGCAGGATAGGCAGCGCGAAGGCGGCCGTCTTGCCGGTGCCGGTCTGGGCCAGGCCCATCATGTCGCGCCCTTCGAGAAGGGCGGGAATCGCCTTGTGCTGGATCGGGGTGGGGTTCTTGTAGTCGGCGGCGTCAAGCGCACGCAAAAGCGGCTCGGCAAGGCCGAGCGCTGCAAAAGTTACTTCGGAAGTCACATTAAATCCTTCATGCCACGCTCGTCGATCGGACAGCAGCGCGGCCACCGTCCGGGTCCGCGATCACAGCCCGTCTTCAGCCGCAAAGGCATGATGAAACGGTACGGCGATATCGCGACCCACGCGCGGATGGGAGCAGCGGAATGTTGTTGGGGACGGCCGGGAGGTGAGGCACTGCTTCTGAAAAAGCCAAAAACCAGCGCGCCGCGCGAACCCCCGAGCGGTCGTTACACGCGGTTGCTGCGCTTTTTGTAGCGCAAAGTCAAGAAAAAAGCGGAGAAAGTGCAATCGCGGCGATGAAAAGGAGGACGGAAGGCCCATCCTGGCATCACAGGCGTCTCGCCTGCTCTTCCGTTCCCGCAAGCGTGCCGCTCCCAGATGCAGGCGAAATGCCTGCGATCCCGCTGGTCATGGCCCGATCGCCGCCATTTCCCGCGCCGCCAATCCGGCTTATGGAGGAAGGCGATCACCGCTTCCCATCCGCCCGGCCTCGACGATGCTGCCTCTCAAAGCCCTGGTCCCGGCGTTCCTGGCGCTGCATCCGCACAGCCCGGCCAAGCCGCTGGACTGGAAGGGCTGCCGCCAGACCACATTGCTCGATCCACGCAACCCCGACGGATTCTATGCCATCGCGGGGCGCAAGCTGGCCCTCGAGCACCTACGGAACTGACGGCGCCCAAGCTGCAAACGTCGCCCCCGGCCCTCTAACGCAACGTCATGGACATTCCCTAGCGTTGCTGTTCATATACGCTTAGATTCTTTCGAGCGTGACTCGGGACCCTGCGGCGGATGAAGGAGGGCTTCGCCGTACTCCCGGTAGGTTCCGCCGAGATGCAAGGGCGTTCCGTCAGCATGTCCGAATCCGAAACCACGCCTGCCGATGCCAGCCCGGCAAGGCCCGACGACCGGGACTTCGACAGGGCCACCGCCGAATTCAGCAGGGCGCTCGAACGCAGCCCCGATGCCGTCGACGCCTTGTACGAACGGGCCCTCGCCTATCACCACAAGCGATCCTTCCCACAGGCTATCGCCGATTATGACAGGGTGATCGCGCTCGACCCCGGCCATGCCGATGCCCTCTTCAAGCGCAGCGTCGTGCATCGCCAGTTCGGCGCCTTCGACAAGGCCACCGCCGATTTCGACCGGGCCGTACAGCTCCTCTGGCGCCAGCAGGCGTTTTCCCCCGCGAAAGAGCCCTGACCGACCTGCCTTCTTCCTTGCCCGCGGCGCAAGGTTAACATTTTGTCATCTAAGCTTCACGAACCCCGCCTAAGGGTCGCCAGACCATGGAAACACGGGGATGTTTGGTGATGACGGACGTTACATCGGGCCAAAGGAGCGGCCATCCGCTCGATAGGCCTAGCTCTCTCGGCAACCTGCCCAATATCGTGATCGCCCTGATCCTGCTCGGGGGCCTGGGCTATGTCTGCTACGCGCTGGCCGCCGATCTCACCGGCGCGGTGGCCGTGCCCTGGATCCTGCTCGGCCTTGCCCTGCTGATCGCGCTCGGCTTCGAATTCGTCAACGGCTTCCACGATACCGCCAATGCGGTGGCGACGGTGATCTATACCCATTCGCTCCCCGCCGAATTCGCGGTGATCTGGTCGGGTTTCTTCAACTTCCTCGGCGTGCTCACGGCGAGTGGCGCCGTGGCCTTCGGCATCATCTCGCTGCTGCCGGTGGAACTGATCATGCAGGTCGGCTCGAGTGCGGGCCTTGCGATGGTCTTTGCGCTTCTGATCGCCGCCATCGTCTGGAACCTCGGCACCTGGTATTTCGGCCTGCCGGCCTCGAGCTCCCACACCATGGTCGGCTCGATCATCGGTGTCGGCCTCGCCAACCAGTTCCTGGCCCCCGCCGGCTCGGCGACCAGCGGCGTCGACTGGTCCCAGGCCAAGAATATCGGCCTTTCCTTGCTCATTTCGCCCCTGTTCGGCTTCTTCCTGGCGGGCGCCCTGCTGCTCCTGATGAAAACCGTGGTGCGCAACAAGGCCCTCTATGTCGAGCCGAAGGGCAGCAACCCGCCTCCGTTGTGGATCCGTGGCCTGCTGATCCTGACCTGCACGCTGGTCAGCTTCTTCCATGGCTCCAATGACGGCCAGAAGGGCATGGGCCTGATCATGCTGATCCTGATCGGCGTGGTGCCTACCGCCTTCGCCCTCAACCGCACGCCCGACATCAACTATCTCGAGACCTACAAGGCTGCGTCGACCGCGGCCGGTTCGGTCCTGGGCAACTACATCAAGCCGGGCGTGACGGTCGCTCCCGCCGATGCCAAGGCCAAGGTCGCCGAGGCGGTGCGCACGCGCAACTGGAGCGACGAGACGACACCGGCCCTGAAGATCTTCATCGAACAGACCACCGCCCAGCTCTCGCCCTACGGTTCGGCCGCTGCCGTGCCGGCGGGGCAGGTCTCCAACACCCGCAACGACATGTATCTGATCGGCGAAGCCCTCAAGCTCATCGATTCCAAAAAGCTGCTACCGGTATCGGATGCCGACCTGAAGGCGATCAAGACCTATCACACCGCCACCGACAACACGACCAAGTTCATCCCGACCTGGGTGAAGGTCGCCATCGCCCTGGCCCTCGGCCTCGGCACCATGGTGGGCTGGAAGCGCATCGTGGTGACGGTCGGCGAGAAGATCGGCAAGACCCACTTGACCTACGGTCAGGGAGCCTCGGCCGAGATCGTCGCCGCGGCGACGATCGGCGCTGCCGACTATCTCGGCCTGCCGGTCTCCACCACCCATGTGCTGTCTTCGGGTGTCGCCGGCACCATGGCGGCCAATGGCACGGGGCTGCAGATGTCGACGGTCCGCAACCTGATCATGGCCTGGGTGCTCACCCTGCCTGCCTCCATGGCCCTGTCCTTCGTGCTCTTCGTGGTGCTGCGCCAGATCATCTGAGACCGCACGCCTTCTTCGTTGAAATGGCCGCCCCCTGGGCGGCCATTTCTTTTGAAGGCTACACCTGAACCGTTACGCTGCCCCTCACCCTTACCCTCTCCCCGCAAGAGGCGGGGCGAGGGAGACGTCGGCGTTTCGCCCTATCCTGCAGACGCAACATCTCGCACCAAGGCGCGACATGGGGCGCCCCTCGCCCCGTCCTTACGGGGAGAGGGTAAGGGTGAGGGTGAGGGGCGGCTCAATCGGGGCTAAATTCATTCGCCCGTTTGACCTAGGCTGACGCCATCGCATCCCGGAATGACCGGACGATCTCGACCTGGGTCTGGCGCCGCGCGCCCACCGCAAAGCCGAGGCGGATGGCATCGGCGCTCCATGGCTCCCCTTCGGCCGAACAGGAACTGTGTACCTCGGTGACGGGCAGCGCCGCCAGCAGCGCTGCAATATTGGCCGGCGTCAATCCCGAGCCCGGCATGATGCCGATGCGTCCCCGGGCCGCTCGATGCAGGTGCACCAATTCGTCCAGGCCCGCGGATGCACCAGCCGCCCCCCCCGATGTGAGGATACGCTCGAAGCCGAGCGCGATGGCCGTCTCCAGCGCGGCCGGCCGGTCAGGCACCAGATCGAAGGCGCGATGCAGCGTGGTGCCGAGCCCCCTGGCATGCACCCGCTGGCGCGACAGCAAGGCTTCGTCGAGCCGGCCATCCGGTTGGGAGGCCCCCAATACGACACCGGCCAGCCCGGCGCCGCCCACCGCCTCGATATCGGCGAGCATGATCTCGCCTTCCCAGGCCGAGAAGACGAAATCGCCGGCTCGCGGCCGGATCATGGCATAGACCGGGATCGGTGCCTGCGCCGCCAGGCGCATCAGGCCCGGTGACGGCGTCAACCCGCCGAGTTCGAGCGCCGAGCACAGTTCGATGCGGTCGGCGCCGCCCTCGATCGCGGCTTCGAGGCTGGCGGCATCGGCGACACAGATTTCGAGCAAGGCCGTCATGGACGTTCTCCCTGATGAACCAAGAGGGCCGCGCCGATCAATCCGGGCTCCGGCGCCAGAAGACTCGGCACCAGCAGCGGCTCGCCGGATTGCCGCAGGATGCGGCGGCGCACGGCCTCGTCCAGCCTTGCGATCAGTTCCGGTACGCTGGCGAGGCCACCGCCGACCGGCACGATATCGGCGCCGACGATATTGACGGCCAAGGCCAGGGGCGAGGCGACGAGATCGACCTGGCAGGCCACCGTGCGGGCCGCCGCGGCATCGCCAGCGCGCCAGGCGCTGATGATTTCCGTGCTCTCGCATTCGTCGCCGGTGAGATGGCGATGCAGCCTCTCGAGGCCACGCGCGCCGCCGACCGTATCGACACACCCCTTCTGGCCGCAGCCGCAGGCAAAGCGCGGAATCGCGACCGGCGGATCGCCCGCCTCGGTCGCCGCCACCGGTCCATGCCCCCATTCGCCGGCAAAGCCGCCGGCCCCGGCGAGGATCCGCCCGTCGATGACCACCCCGCCGCCGATGCCGGTGCCGATGATGATGCCGAAGACGATACGATGCCCGCGCCCGGCGCCCCTCACCGCCTCGGCGAGAGCAAAGCAATCGGCGTCATTGGCGACGTGCACCCGCACGCCCAGCCGCTCGGCCAGGTCGGGAGCGAGCCGCCGCCCGTCGAGGCAGGGAATATTGGCACAGGTGATGATCTGGCTGCGCGGATCGACCACGCCGGTGATGGACAAGGCGACGCCGTCGCCCTGCCCGGCCGCCCCCTGCTGCCTTAAATCAGCGAGTGCACGCACAAAAGCTTCGAAATCGTCGAGCGGCGTCGCAACCCGGGCAAAGGGATGGATCTCGCCTTGCGGCGAGGCGATGGCCGCCTTGATGGCGGAGCCACCGATGTCGAAGCAGATCGTCATTGACAGAAGGGACCTTCCAAACCGTTGTTTCCTGTATTAGGGCGTGGCGTCAGCTATGATTTCGCATTCCCATGGAGCAAAGCGCGTTTACACACCGACGCTGCGTTGCTCTGACTCTTTGGTTCGACGCGTCTTTGCGATTCTTGGCGATGCCGCCAAATCGCAAAACGCTTTGGAGGAGCTTATAAGGCCGCATGAGGCGCAAGGCAGCACCGACCATCAGCGACGTGGCCGCCCTCGCCGGCGTCTCCAGGGCCGTCGCCTCGCGCGCGCTCTCCGCCTCCAAACGACCGGTATCCGGCGACAAGCGCGACCGCGTCCTGGCCGCGGCCGCCGAGCTCGGCTACCGCGTCAACCTCCTGGCACAGAGCCTGACGACCAAGACCGTCAATCTCGTCGCCGTCCTGGTCAACCACATTCATGACCTTTCCGACCTCGATCTGTTCGACCTGCTGCTCGCCGAGATCCAGGCGGGCGGGCGACAGGTCATCCTGGTGCGGGTCGGCTCCACCGACAAGGTCGAGGAATTCCTGCGCCAGGGCGTGGCCTATCATGTCGATGCCGCCCTGGTATTCTCCGATTTCGCCGATGCCGCGACGGTGAGGCGCATGTTCCGCTCCGACCTGGTGATCATGCTCAACGGCCGCCACGATCATCGCTCGCCCGCCATCATCCCGGACGAGGCCGTCGGCATCCGCCAGGCGGTTGCCGACGCCGCTGCCAAGGGTGTGAGGCGTGCCAGCCTGGTCACCGGCCGCGCGAGTTCGCTGGTTGAGCAGGCACGCATCGGCCTTTATCGCCAGGCCTTCCAGGTCCACGACATCCAGCTTCTGCGCACCTTGCAGGGCGACTATTCCTATCGTTCCGGTCACGCCCTGGCACCGGGACTGATCGAAGGCGGCCAGCCCGACGCCGTGTTCTGTACCTCCGATGCCATGGCCATGGGCATCCTCGACGTCTTCCGGATGGATTTTCCGGGCAACCGGCCGGCGCGCTTCCGCCTCTATGGCTTCGACAATCTCTCTTTGCTCGATTTCGAGGCCTATCCGATCTCCTCGATCGGCTACGACAAGGCGGCCTATGTCGCCCGCATGCTGGGCCTGCTCAACGAGCCTCCGGCCGGCGGAAGCACGTTCGAGCCGGAACTGGTGCCGACCCGCTACGTGTCGCGCCTGACGGGGTGAGATAGGGCTCTTGCCACCTCGACAGGGATAGCGACGCACAAGGAAGCGCCATTGCCTTCTCCCCTTGCGGGACCTGGCACTTCCTATGGAAGTGCCTTGGGTGGCATTGCGCAGCAATGACGGATGAGGGGAGAAGGGAGACGCGCCCCTCCCCCTCACCACAGGGGGGTCAGCTTGGGCGGATTGGCCTTCTCCCCCCACCATTTCTTGTAGTTGGCCTCATAGGCGCCGGACTGGATGTAGTCGGAGACGAACATGTCGAGCCAGCGCACGAATTCGGGATCGCCCTTGGCCACCGCAATGCCGATGGGATCGTTGGAATAGAGCCCCGGCAATGTGACCAAAGAGGGGTTCTTGGTGGCGAGATAGTCGAGCAGGGATGAATCCTCGATCGCCGCGTCCACGCGCTTTTGCTGGAGCTGCAGCACGCCATCGGGCGCGAACTGGTCGACATAGACGAGATTGGCGGTCGGCACCGCCTTCTTGAGGAAGCTCTCGCCGGTCGTGCCGCGCCCGACCACCACCGACTTGCCGCCGAGGTCCTCCAGCTTGGCGATGCCGGCGTCGGCCTGCACCAGGATGCGCAGGCCGGCCCGGTTGTAGGGGATGGAGAAGTTCACCGTCTTGGCCCGTTCCAGCGTGGCCGAGGTGTTGGCGACCACGATGTCGAGCTGTCCGGAGACCAGCATCGAGATGCGGGCATCGCCGGAGACATCGGTGAATTCCACCGGCACGCCCAGTTTCTCGGCGAGAAGATTGGCGACGTCGACGTCGTAGCCGACCGGATTGTTCTGGGCATCGCGGAAGCCGATCGGCTCTCCGCCCAGCGAGACGCCGATGCGCACGCTGCCGCGCGAGCGGATGTCGTCGAGCTTGCCGGCAAACGCCGGCAGGGCGGCGCAGGCAGCGATCGCCAAGCCCAGTAATGCAGGCAGGATCTTCTTCATGATTGTGCACTCCCCTCTGTCAGATTGTTCTTGCCGGCCGGAGCTCGGGCTCGGCCATCGTATCGTCCCACAACCAGTAGCGGATCTCGCCCTCGCAGCGGAAATTCACGACCTCATGGCGGCCCTGGGCATCGGCCGCATGGATGACCACGCCGCCGAGAAAGCCCTCGCGGAGCTCGGCGAGCTCCTCCACGGCGAGATCGACGGCCTCGCGCAGCGAGCGGCCGAGCTTGAGGGCGAGCACGATGGTGCGCGCGGTGGCGCAGCGCATGGTCATCTCGCCGGTATGGGTGCAGGCGGCCGCGCCGTAGCGGCTGTCGGCATAGAAGCCGGCGCCGGGAATGGGGCTGTCGCCGAGGCGTCCCGGATATTTCCAGGCCCAGCCCGAGGTCGAGGTCGCGGTATGGCTGCCGCGCCTTGCATCGGCGCTGAGAAAGACGGTGGTGTCCCTCACTCGCTCCGGATCGGTGATCGCGCGCGACAAAGGCGCGAGCGGTATGTCAGGAAAACGCGCCAACTGCTCGGGGTCGAGTTCGGTTTCGAGGCGTTGGCGCCAGACGCGCCTGGAATCCTCGATCAGCACCTCATCGACGGAGAAACCGATTTCACTGGCAAAGCGCCGGGCGCCTGCTCCCGTCAGCATGACATGGGGCAGGCGTTGCATCACGGCCTGAGCCAAGGCAGCGACCGGGATGGTATCGGGCACGGCGCCGACCGAACCGATTTCCCTCGTCGTGCCGTTCATCACGGCGGCATCGCATTCCATCATGCCGAGCATATTGGGCCAGCCGCCATAGCCGACGCTGCGCACGCGCGGCTCCGCCTCGACCCGGCCTATGCCGGCAACCATGGCATCGAGGCTATCGGCGCCGGCCCGCAGCATCTCGACCGTGAGCGGGAATCCGGGCCAGGCTTCGGCATTGGCGAGCAACAACATATCGGGGGCCTAATCTTTCCGCATTTTCGAAAGGAATTGTGCGATGCGCGGATGGTCGCGCCCGACCTCGGGGGCGAAGAAGGCATCGGTCGGCAGGTCGACCAGCAGCCTTCCATGTTCGAGGAAGACGATGCGGTCCGAGATGCGACGGGCGAACTCCACCTCATGGGTGACGAACAGCATGGTGGTGCCGGTGCGGGCGAGCTTGGCCAGGATGGCCAGGACCTCGGCGGTCATTTCCGGATCGAGTGCGCTCGTCACCTCGTCAAGCAGGAGATAGCGCGGGTTCATGGCGAGCGCCCGGCAGATGCCGACGCGCTGGCGCTGGCCGCCGGAAAGCTGGGCCGGATAGGAGGCCGCCTTGTCTCCCATGCCGACCTGCTCCAGCAGGACGATGGCGCGGTGCTCGGCCTCGGCCCGGGCCTGGCGCAGCACTTCCAGCGGAGCCAGGGTGATGTTCTGCAGCACGGTCAGATGCGGATAGAGGTTGAAGAGCTGGAACACCGTCGCCGAGCGCTTGCGCGCCTCGGTGAGGTCCCGCGGCTTGGAAACGTCGAACTCGTCGATGGTGATGCGGCCGGCGTCGAGCTTCTCCAGCCCGTTGATGCAGCGGATCAGGGTGGACTTGCCCGAGCCGGACGAACCGAGCACGGAGACGACCTGCCCCGGCTCGATGGCGAGATCCACGCCGTCGAGCACGCGGTGCGAGCCGAAATCCTTGCAGACTTTCTCGACTTTCAGCATGTAGGGCGTGTCATCCATTATGGTTTCGGGCTAGACGGGAGCGATTTTGGCCGAGTGGAAGAAGCGTGAGGACGCAAGCCTTTCGGCTTGCTACGATACGCGACGCGCCAATCGGCCAAAAGCGCCCCGCCGCCGGAGGCGGTGAGGTGAAAAATGGCCATCTGCGGCGTCGCTTCGCTTGCCAAGACACAAGTCTTGGCAGCGCTTGCTCCTCCCATCTCGCCATTTTTGACCTCATCTCGCTCCAAACCATAATGGATGACACGCCCTAGATACCTCTCCAGGCGCTATGGGCCCTGAGCCTCGTCTCGTAGCGCGCCCCCAGCCAGGCTACCGTCTTGGCCGCCGCGTAGTAGAAGAGGCCGACCACGCTCCACACCACGAAGGGCTTGAGGGTACGCAAATTGAGGATGTTGCCGACCTTGGTCAGGTCCATCACGCCGATCACCGAGATCAGCGAGGTGACCTGGAGCTGGTTGACCAGGAGCCCGGTCAGCGGCCCGATGGCGAAGGCCGTGGCCTGCGGTGCAACGACATGGCGGAGTACCTGCCAGCGCGTGAGGCCGAACACCCTGGCGGCCTCTAGCTGGTCGCGCCCGACGGCGTCGATGGCAGCGGTGGCGATCACATAGACGAAGGCGGCGGTATTGCCTGTCAGGGTGATCGAGGCCGCCGTGACGGGCGTGACGTTGATCTTCAGGAAGGCCGGCAGGCCGAAGAAGACCAGGAAGAGCTGCACCAATACGGGCGAGTTCTTCAGCAGCTCGGTTACGGCCGTCAGGACCGGGTTCAGCCCGGGAATACGGTAGAAGCGCAGCCCGGCCAGTAAGGCCCCGAGAGCGAGCCCGGCCAGGGTGGTGCCGACGAACAGGCCGAGGGAGACGCCGAGGCCCTGTGCCAGCAGGACGAGGTCGTACGGGGTGAATTCGGTGTACCGCATCAGCGCACAGGCTCCATCATGTCCCGGTTGAGGCGGCGATGGATGAGCCCGATGGCGAGCGAGATGAGGTAGGTCATGGCGGCATAGAGGACGAGCAGCGCCGCATAGACCTCGAAGGGGCGGAAGGTGTTGGAGGCCACGATCTTTGCCGTGCCGGTCAGCTCGTTCAGCGTGATGACCGAGAGGATCGAGGAGGTCAGGATCAAATTGACGAACACCGAGCCGAGCGGCCGGATCGAGGTGCGCAGGGCAATCGGCATGACGATGCGGGTGAAGATGGTGCGCTTCGACAGGCCGCTCACTTCCGCCGCCTCCAGAATGCCGGTGTCGATGGCGAGAATCCCCGAGCGGATGACGTCGGAGGCGAAGGCACCGCCCGCGATGGAGAGCGCGATCACGCCAGTAGCGAAGGCGTTGAGATAGATGCCGATCTCGGGCAGCCCATAATAGAAGAAGAAGAGCTGCACGATGAAGGGGATGTTGCGGAAGAGATCGACATAGACGAAGGCGACCCGCCGCAACCAAGGCGAGGCCGACGTCCGCGCGATCGCCACCAGCGCCCCGCAGACGAGGCTGCCGGCCAGGGCGAGGACACAGGCCTCCAATGTCAGCAGCGCCCCTTGGGCGAGGAAGCCGACATAGGGCGTCAGGATGGCGGGATCGAAGCGCATGCCCGCTTCTTTGCTAAGTGAAACCGGTTTCACTCTGGGTTACGAACCAGGACAAGTCAAGCGGGCGAGGGTTATCCAGCACGACGGTCGCGTTTGCATGAAGAAGCGCCAGATGCACGGGCAAGATGCCCGCGCGCCTGGAACGCGTCTTCTGGACAAGCCTTGCCTGCCTAGGGAAGGAAAGAGGCGGGCGGGGACGCCCGCACTCCCGGGTAGCTTCAGCGGGCAGCTTCCCAGCCCTTGTAGTTCGCCAGGTTCTCGCTGGTGATCAGCACGGGATCGAGCAGAATGACGTTCGGATCCGGCTTCTTGCCATCGATAATCCCGGCCGCCAGCTCCAGAGACTTGCCGGCCATGGCGTAGGGATCCTGCGACGCAGACGCCTTGATCATCGAGGTGCCGCTCTTGAGCTGGACCTCGATATCCGGCGCACCGTCGACGCTGGTGATGAAGAATTCGCTGCGGTTGAGCTGCTTGGCGGCGAGTTCGACGCCGATGGCAGTCGGATCGTTGATCGCGAAGACGGCATCGACCTTCTGGAAGCGGGTGAGCAGGCTCTGCGCCACCGCGAGGCCACCGTCACGCGAACCCTTGGCATCCTGGTCGTCGGAGAGAATCTTGATGTCGGGGTTCTTGGCGAACACCTCCTTGCAGCCCTTGACGCGATCGGTCACCGAAGAGACCTGCGGCCCGTTGACGATCAGCACGCTGCCTTTGCCCTTGAGCTGGTCGACGATGTACTGGCAGGCTTCGGAACCCGCCTTGACGTTGTCGGTCATCACGGTGACGTCGGCGCCAGCCGCCCCGACGTCGAAGGCCGCCACCACGATGCCGGCAGCCTGGGCCTTCTTCACGGCCGGCAGGATCGCCTGCGGATCGACGGCATTGAGCATGATGACGTTCACGCCGGCGGCGATGAAATTGTCGATCTGGGTGAATTGTTTGTTGAGGTCGTAATCGGAGGAGACCGACGTGACTTCGGCGTTGGGATTGATGGCCTTGGCCTTGTCGGTGATGCCCTTGATCGTGGCGACGAAGAAGGGATTGCCGAGCGAACCGACCGAAATGCCGACCTTCTTCAGGCTCTGGGCCGATGCCGGGCCGGCAAGCCCCAGCGCCAGGGCCATGGCGGCCCCCGTCAGCGCGGCGCCTGCAATGCGACGTGAAAACTTCATATGGCTCTCCTCTGGAAACCCTTCCTCCTCCTGCGGCCTCTGAACCGTCAGGGAGGCAAAAGGTCCGGGAGCACCGGTCCAAAGTCAAGTGAACCTGCGGGCTGGACAGCGAAATAATCGGACAAATGCGAGACCGAGCCGCCAGCGCCGGCTGCGGGGCCGCGGAGGCCCCGCCCTCCGTCACTTCACCTGGTATTCCACCCGGCGATCGAAGGAATAGAGGTCGTCGCGGCTGTATTTGGAGCGGTCGTCGGCCGCGAAGGGATCGCGGGCACCGCGCCCCTCCACTCGGATCACCAGGGTCAGGCCGCGATGGCGCAGGGCCTCGGCCACGGTCTGTGCCCGGGCCCGCGACAGGCCCATATTGTATTGGGGATCGCCGCGCTCGTCGGTGTGGCCGGTCAGGATCACCGAGCCGGCGCTCTGGGTCTTGAGGAAATTGAAGAGGTCGTCCACGGCCTTGTCGCCGTCCGGCGTCAGCACCGCCTCATTGGTGTTGAAGCGGATCGGCACCGGCACGGACACCGCGGTGAAATTGCGGAAGGTCGGCACCATCACGCCTTCGGCCTGGCCCCGTACCCCGCGCGAGGAAATATAACTGGGCGCGAGCGACTTGGCCTGATAGGCGCGCTTGGCCAGATATTCCTCGATCTCGCGCGGTGGCGCCTTGGGCACGTCCTTGACATTGCGGATGTCGTTGATGGCTGCCTCATAGGCCTCCACAGCGGCCGGATAGTCCTTGCCGTCATATTTGACGTCACCCAGCGCCATCGCCACCTGCCAGGGCCGGGCGATCGCCGCCGCGCTGGCGACGGCCTGCGGACTGTAGCCTCCGCTCGCCTGTTCGCCGCCGAGCAGGACGGCAAGGGCGATCGAGCGGCGCGCCTTGGCGACATAGGCGCTGTCGCAGGTCGTGTCCTTGGCGATCGCATCCGCCAGCGCCGGCAGGGCATCCGCCTTGCCGGCCCCGATCGCCGCCTTCACCTGCGCATCCAGGCTGGCACAATCGGCCAGGGCTGCGCTTGCCGCCGCTAGGCCGATGGCCGTGGCGGCGCTGAGCTTCAGGATGAAGGAGACGCCCATCCTCACCTCCCTCAACGCACCGGGATCACGATGGCGGTGGACGCGACCGACTGCTTGGCGGCGTCGGGAGCGCCGGGGGCCACCTTGTTGCCCAGGGCCTGCTGGATCTTGGCGAACTGGGCCTGCTTGCGGCTGTCATTGTCGAGGCCGGAGGCTTGCTGGCGGTCCTCATTGGCTTCGACGATGATCTGGCGGGTCAGGCCCTGCTCGAAATTGGGGATCGAGGCAAAGCTGTTGGCCACCGGATCGACCGTCGTGCCGGCGATGCTGCGCGTCGCATTGCCCACGCGGCAGACCGCCACCACCTTCTCCTGGCCGGGATCGCGCAGCTTGAAGGCGAATTTCGAGCCGGAACCGCCGAGCACCACACGCTCTCCCGCCCGGACCGCATTCTCGGTCTGGAACTTGTTGGGGAAGATGATGGTGCCCGTGCCCATCTTGTCGACGTTCACCACGAAGAGGTTGCAGTCACGGGTGGAGATCACCTGCAGCACCGCCTTGTCGCCGATGTTATAGGCGCTCTTGTCCGAGGTCAGCTGTAGATCGAAGGAACCGCCGGATGCCGGCTTGTCGATCGGGGGCGCCACGGCCTGAGCGCCTTCGAGCTTGGAGGTATCGAGTACGCGATCCTCGGTGGCCCCCTCCACGAATTTCAGGAAGAGCTGCTCGAACTGGTCGCGCGGCACGATACCCTGCTCCAGGCGACGCATCAGGGCGATGGCTTCGGGGCCGGCGTCGATGAAGCGCTGCTTGAACTCTTCCGGCGGATAGCCGTATTCGGCTGCCGCGCGGCGCAGCGAGAGGTCGTCCTCATAGCGCTTGAACAAAGCGTTGGTCATCTCGACGCCGGCCAGCTTCAGCGTCGGGTCGAGGCCGGCCCGCTTCATCGCGGAGTTGAAGCGCTGGAAGTCGTCCTCGATGATCGCATCCATCTTGGCATTGTCGGGATAGAGCGAGGCGACGGTATCGCGGATGTCCTTGGAGAAGGAACGGTCGGCGGTCACCGCCTTGCGCACCTCGTCCTTGGCCTTGCGCATGCCCTGGTCGTGGCAGCCCATGCAGGAAATGCCATTGGTGACCGAAAGGTCGCGCCGCGAGGGATCGCGCACGATCTGCGTCGGTCCCTTGTCGAGGCGCTCGCCGTTGGACTTGTTGAGATAATAGCCCTGGAAGCCGTTGGGCAGGGAGAAGATGCTCTCACCGCCGTCATGATGGAAGCCGTTGGCGATACCGTCCTGCTCCGGACCCAGCGGATGCAGGAACAGGCTCTGCTTGCCCTTCGAACCGGCGAAGTCATAAGAGGTCCAGAAATAGCCGGTGCTGATCGGATGACGCTCGATCAGGCGGTTGTTCTGCGACACGCCCGATTTCTGGAAGCCGGCGCGCTGGGCGATGAACTTGTTGATGTTGTCGGCCATCGGCACGCCCAGCTTGTCGGTCAGGCCGGGGAAGTCGTTGGGCAGCTGCAGCAGCGTATCATAGAGCGGGGGCTGGGACGCGGTGAAGGCGAACCAGTCGCCGCGCACATAAGGCAGCTCGGTGTTGGTCTGCTGGGCGATGAAGTCGTAGGCCCGCACATCCGGCTTGGCGGCGTAGGGATAATTGGCAAGCACCGTATTCCAGTCGCTTTCCTGCCAGCCGAGGTCCTCGAGATTGATTCCCACGATGGTCTTGGCTTCGTCGACGGTGGCGAGCTTCACCACGTCGGAGCGGCGGCCGAGACCGTTGATCAGCTTGACCAGGCCCTGGCGATAGACGTTCATCGCCTCGTCGCTGGCGCAGGCATTGTAGAGATTGGTCAGCGTGAAATAGCGCATGCCGCGCACGCGGTGATCGTCCTGCTTCTGCAGGTCGGCCGAGATCGCGGCGACGATGTCTTCGGAGGTGACGAATTTGCGCCCGGTGCAGGCGGCGGCCTCCTGGTCGCCGGTGGCCTTGATCCAGGTGCGCAAGGCCTCGATATCCGCCGTCGTGACTTCCGGTTTCGTGGTGTCGAACTCGTAGTTCACGTCATACGGCATCTCCTTGTTGAGCACCTGCTGGAACAGCTTGGAGCCCTCGGGATTGCCGGCCTGAACGAGGTGCGGATCCGCGGCGATCTCGTCCAGATGCAGGATATTGCCGAAATTCTTGGCCGGCTTCTCGCGGTTGAGCATGCCGTTCTGGTGGCAGCGCGAGCAATGCTTGTCCAGGACGTCGAAGGCGGCCTTGGCCACCGGATCGCTGGGCACCTTGATGTCGGCGGGAATGCCTGCGGCTGCGGCCGGTGCGGGTGCAGGCGCAGGTGCCGCCGGGGCGGGAGCCGCCGCCGGTGTCGGTGCCGGGGCAGGCGCCGGCTCTGGAGCCGGTGCGGCAGCAGGCGCGGGAGCCGGTGAGGCAGGTGCAGGAGCGGGAGATGCTGCCGGAGCGGTGGTGGGAGTGGGAGCGGGAGCCGGGG
>NZ_LYXZ01000048.1 GCF_001676615.1 Labrys sp. WJW
TTTTTCCCGCCGCCCCGCCGACAACCGCCTGCTCTTCGGCGGCGGCATCGTCTATGGCGGGGGCGATCCGGCCAGCATCGAGGCCAAGATCCGGCCAAGCCTCGCCAGGACCTTCCCGCAGCTCGCCAATATCCGCTTCGACTATGCCTGGAGCGGCAATTTCGCCCTGACCCTGACGCGCATCCCGCATATGGGTCGCCTGTCGCCGAGCATCTATTTCTCGCATGGCGACAGCGGGCACGGCGTGACCACCACCCACCTGCTCGGCAAGATCCTGGGCGAGGCCGTCGCCGGCCAGGCCGGGCGCTTCGATGTCTGGAGCAGCCTGCCTTATTATCCTTTCCCGGGCGGCAAGACCTTCCGGGTGCCACTCACCTTGCTCGGGGCCTGGTGGTACGGTCTGCGCGACAAGTTCGGCCTTTGAGGCCGGTTCAAAAAGATGTTCGATCGGGACGGACTTGCCTCTTGTCATGCCCGCGCTTGTCCCGGTGCATCCGGAGATCGCTTTTCCCGGCAGGCGCCTCATGGATTGCCGGGTTGGAGCCCGGCAATGACAAAGGCCGGGATATCTTGAATTGAGGTCACATTCGTCGGGACCTCGACACGCTACCATCGCACCTGCGACATGATGGCTGTTCCAGTGGATCGGCGTGCTGAGGCAGTGTAAGTCCGACATATTCACGAGGGGCGAGGGACCGCCTCCGCAATCAGGGAGTGAGAGATGCTCGACAAGCGCAAGTTCTTCATCGACGGCAAGTGGGTGGATCCCGTCGTTCCCAATGATCTGCAGGTGCTGGATCCGGCCACCGAGCAGCCGGTCGCGGTGATCTCGATGGGCACGCCCGCCGATGTCGACAAGGCTGTTGCCGCCGCCAAGAAGGCCTTTGCCACCTATTCGCGCACCAGCGTCGAAGAGCGCCTGGCGCTGCTGGAAAAGCTGCTCGAAGTCTACAAGCGCCGCTACGAGGAGATGGCCCAGACCATCACGCTCGAACTCGGCGCGCCGATCTCGATGAGCCGGGCCCAGCAGGCCGATGTCGGCGTCGGCCATCTGCAGGGGTTCATCGACGCGCTGCGTCATCTCAAGGCCCGCGACACCCTGCCCAATGGCGACGTGGTGCTGCGCGAGCCGATCGGCGTCTGCGGCCTGATCACGCCCTGGAACTGGCCGATCAACCAGATCGCGCTCAAGGTGGTGCCGGCTCTGGCCACAGGCAGCACCTGCGTGCTCAAGCCAAGCGAATTCACCCCGCTCAACGCGCTGCTCTACGCCGAGATGGTGGAAGAGGCCGGCTTCCCCGCCGGTGTGTTCAACCTGGTGAACGGTGACGGTCCCTCCGTCGGCGCTGCCCTCTCCAAGCACAAGGACATCGACATGATGTCCTTCACCGGTTCGACCCGCGCCGGCATCGCCGTCAGCAAGGACGCGGCCGAGACAGTCAAGCGCGTCACGCTCGAGCTAGGCGGCAAGTCGCCCAACATCATCTTCGAGGATGCGGACCTGGAGGATCGTGTCGCCGGCAGCGTTCTGGAATGCTTCAACAATTCCGGCCAATCCTGCGATGCGCCGACCCGCATGCTGGTGCAGCGCTCAGTCTACGACAAGGTCGTCGACATCGCCGAGCGCACCGGCAAGACGCAGGCCGTCGGCGATCCCAAGCAGGAAGGCGAGCATATCGGCCCGCTGGTCAGCGATATCCAGTTCGGTCGCGTGCAGGCCTTGATCGAGGCCGGCGTCGCCGAGGGCGCCCGCGTGCTCATCGGCGGCCCGGGCAAGCCGGAAGGTTTCGAGAAGGGCTATTTCGTCAAGCCGACGATCTTCGCCAATGTCGACCCGAACATGCGCATTGCCCGCGAGGAGATCTTCGGGCCGGTGCTGTCGATCATTCCCTTCGACACCGAGGAGCAGGCGATCGAGCTCGCCAACGACACCAATTACGGCCTGGCCGCCTATCTGCAGACAGGCGACGACAAAAGGGCCGAGCGGGTGGCGGGACGCCTGCGTGCCGGCATGGTCCACATCAATGGCGGCCCGCATCGCTATGGCAGCCCCTTCGGCGGCTACAAGCAGTCCGGCAACGGTCGCGAAGGCGGCATCTTCGGCCTGGAGGACTTCCTCGAGGTGAAGACGGTGCATCGCCCCTGATGGGATTGTCGGACGCGGGCGTCGGCCCGTAACGCAACAAAACGCCGCCGGAATTGCCCTCCGGCGGCGTTCTTCGTTCGATGTGTCGATTACTTCATCGTCGGCATCACGAAGTCGGCCCCGGCGCGAATGCCGGTGGGCCAGCGGCTCGTGATGGTCTTGAGCTTGGTGTAGAAGCGCACGCCCTCGGCGCCGTGCATATGGTGGTCGCCGAACAGCGAGGACTTCCAGCCGCCGAAGGAGTGGAACGCCATCGGCACCGGGATCGGCACGTTGATACCGACCATGCCGACCTGGATCTGGTGGGCGAATTCGCGGGCGGCGTCACCGTCGCGGGTGAAGATCGCGGTGCCGTTGCCGAACTCATGCTCGTTGATCATACGGGCAGCAGTGGCATAGTCGGGTGCGCGGGCCACGGCGAGCACCGGGCCGAAGATCTCTTCCTTGTAGATCGTCATGTCGGTGGTCACGCCATCGAACAGCGTGCCGCCGAGATAATAGCCGTTCTCATAGCCCTGCATGGTGAAGCCGCGGCCGTCCACCACCAGCCTGGCGCCTTCGGCGACGCCGGTGTCGACATAGCCGCGCACCTTGTCGAGATGCTGCTTGGTGACGAGCGGGCCCATCTCGGCTTCCGGATCGGTGCCGGGCCCGATCTTGAGGGCGCGCACACGGGGTTCGAGCTTGGCAAGCAGGGCCTCGGCGGTGGCTTCGCCGATCGGCACGGCCACCGAGATCGCCATGCAGCGTTCACCGGCCGAGCCATAGGCCGCGCCCATCAGGGCATCGACGGCCTGGTCCATGTCGGCGTCGGGCATCACGATCATGTGGTTCTTGGCGCCGCCCAGAGCCTGGCAGCGCTTGCCGTTCTGCGAGGCGGTTTCGTAGATGTAGCGGGCGATCGGCGTGGAGCCGACGAAGCTGACGGCCGAGATATCGGGATCGGTGAGGATGGCGTCGACGGCTTCCTTGTCGCCCTGGACTACGTTGAAGACGCCGTCCGGCAGGCCGGCTTCCTTGAGCCACTGCGCGAGCAGCAGCGAAGCGGAGGGATCGCGTTCCGAGGGCTTGAGGATGAAGCAATTGCCGCAGGCCAGCGCCACCGGGAACATCCACATCGGCACCATGGCGGGGAAGTTGAACGGTGTGATGCCGGCGACGACGCCGAGCGGCTGGCGCAGGGAATGGCTGTCGACGCGGGTGCCGACATTCTCCGTCACCTCGCCCTTGAGAAGCTGGGGCGCGGAGGTGGCGAACTCCACCACTTCCATGCCGCGCTGGATCTCGCCCTTGGCATCCGACAGCACCTTGCCGTGCTCGGCCGTGATCACGGCGGCGAGTTCGTCGGTACGCTCTTCCAGGATGTGCAGGAACTTGTTGAGGATGCGGGCACGGCGCAGCGGCGTGGTGGCAGCCCAGCCGGGAGCGGCGGCCTTGGCGGCGGCGGAGGCTTCTCGCACTTCGGCAACGGAGGCGAGGGCGACTTCGGCCGCGGCCTCGCCAGTGGCGGGATTGTAGACCGCCGCCTTGCGGCCGCTGCGGCCGGCGACCAGCTTGCCGCCGATGAAATGGGAGATCTCGCGCGTCATCCTCTTCCTCCTGTCCTTCGCCTGCCGGTGGGCGGCGTTCGGCGCGATCTATGCAATTGATCCGTTCGCACAGCAATGAGAGGAATTGCACTTCCGATGTGCAAAAATTAAAGTCATCAATAGATGATCTTCCCGGGGTGCACGGGCATCTCAGTGACATGCTGGCATGTCGCGATGCCCGTTCCCCCCCTTTTCGGCATCCGCTGCGTTTCCAAGGACGGGCAGGATGCCCGTGCACCCGGAATCGGACCCCGCATGAACTGGGATCACATCCGCATCTTCCTGGCAGTGGCGCGCAGCGGGCAGTTGCTCGGCGCGGCGCGCCAGCTCGGGCTCAACCATGCCACCGTGGGTCGCCAGCTCACGGCGCTGGAGGAGACCTTCGGTGCGAGGCTGGTCGAGCGCCAGACCCAGGGCTGCACGCTGACAGCGGCCGGGGACGCCCTGCTCGTGGCGGCGGAAAAGGCCGAATCCGAATTCCTGCGAGTCGGTGCGCTCGTCTCCGGCACCACGGCGGAGATCAGCGGCACCGTGCGTGTCGGCGCACCGGATGGCCTGGGCAACTATTTCCTCTCGCATGAACTGGGCGCCCTGGCGGCCCGCCACCCGGAACTGGTGGTTCAGCTGGTGCCGCTGCCGCGAACCTTCTCGCTCTCACGCCGGGAGGCCGACATCGTGGTGACGCTGGACCGTCCCGTGCAGGGGCGGCTGATGGTCAAGAAGCTAACTGACTATACGCTCAGCGTCTATGCCTCCAGGCGCTATCTCGCAGAGAGCGCCCCCATCATCCGCGAGGACGATCTCGCCGGGCACCTCTTCGTCACCCATGTCGACGATCTCGTCTACAGCCGGGCGCTCGACTATGCCGAGACGCTGGGCAGGCTGATGCGCCGGCGCTTCGAATGCGGCAGCGTGGTTGCGCAGATGGAAGCTGTCAGGGCCGGCCACGGCATCGGCATCCTGCACGACTATGCCGCCCGGCAATACCCCGAGCTCACCCGCCTGCTGCCGGATACGCGTTTTACCCGCAGCTATTGGCTCGTCTCCCATCCGGACACGCACAACACCCGCCGCGTCGCCGCCGTCGCCGACTACATCACTCTGCGCGTCCGGGCCGAGCGGGCCCATTTCGCCCTGGATTGAGGGGAGCCCTTTATGCCTGCGCCGAAGCCGCCACGACTTGCGGCGTATCGTTGATCGGAAAATGCAGCGCCGCCGCAACGAAGCTTGCAAGGGCTGTCGCCCACCAGATCACCTCGTAGGAGCCGGTGAGGTCGAAGGTCAGGCCGCCGAGCCAGGCGCCCAGGAACGAGCCGACCTGGTGGCTGAGAAAGCAGATGCCGAACAGGGTGCCGAGATGGCGCACGCCGAAGACCTTGGCGACCAGACCGCTGGTCAGGGGAACCGTGCCGAGCCAGGTCAGGCCCATCACGGCGGCGAAAAGGGTGACCGAGGCGTCCGATTTCGGCGCCAGGAAGAAGGCGGCGATGGCGATGCCCCGGATCAGATAGAGCCAGCCGAGCACCAGGTGCTGCCGGTAGCGGCCGCCGAGCCAGCCGCAAGCCCAGCTGCCCGCCATGTTGAACAGGCCGATCAAGGCAAGCGCCTTGGCGCCGGTTCCCGAGGGCATGTGGCAGAGCGAGAGATAGCCGGGCAGGTGGGTGGCGATGAAGGCGAGCTGGAAGCCGCAGGTGAAGAAGCCGAGCGTCAGAAGACAATAGCCGCGATGGCTGAGTGCCTGTTCGAGCGCGGCCCTCAGCGGCAGGGCAGCTTCTTCTCTCTCGGCTGCACCCTGTCGCGGCCGCCCGTCCAGGAACAGGCCGAAGGGGGAGGCGGCCAGCATGACCAGCGCCAGCACGACGAGGGCCGTGGACAGGCCCGAATATGCCGAGACGACCTGGGCCAGGGGAACTATTGCAACCTGCCCGAACGAGCCGCCGGCGCTGGCGATGCCCATCGCCATGCTGCGTTTTTCGGGCGGGGCCCCGCGGCCGACCGCAGTCAGCACGACACCGAAGGCCGTGCAGCCGATGCCGATGCCGACGAGGATACCGAGACCGAGGACCAGCATGATTCCCGAGGGCGCCATGGCCGCAATACCGAGACCCAGGGCGAACGTGGCGGCACCGAATGCCACCACCGGTGCGGAGCCATAGCGGTCGGCCGCGGCCCCCGCAAAGGGTTGCGCGGCCCCCCAGACCAGATTGTGGATGGCGATGGCAAAGGCGATCAGGGTGACGGGAAGGCCCCGGTCGAGTGAGAAAGGCTCGACGAAAAGGCCGAAGGTCTGCCGGATGCCCATGGCTGCGCTGAGGACGATAGCGGCGGACAGGATAAGCAGCGTCTGGCGGCTGAAGGCGGGCCTGGCTTTGATCGGATCGGACAGGGCCATTTCTATTCCCTATAGCGTTTTGCTCCGGGGAGAGGGCGATCGCGTTCCCGCCGGCGCCGCTTCATCCCTTTTTTGAGAGCTCGATAGACGGCAGGGACGATTCACCCGAATGGCCGGCCTGTACACTCACTGTACGGTATACTTGGCGCATCGGGTGATATGTCCTTCGACCTTGATTGACGAAGGGGTGCTGCTTGCGCCAAGGGATAAGGGGCAACGACGCGGAAACGGGGCGGGCTGGAGAAAAGCAGGAAGAGTGCCGGACAATTCGCATTCCCGGACTGTAGTCACCGCCCGCCGCGTTGAAACCACTGTGCCGCGGCCGCTGCGGCGTTTCCTGGCGCTCGCGGATTTCGAGCCGGCGGCCCGCCGGCATCTGCCGCGCCAGATCTATGGCTATTATGCCGGTGCCGCCGAGACGAATGCCGCGCATGCCGGCAACAGCCGGGCGTTGGCTGCCCTCGGGCTGGTGCCGCGCATTCTCGTCGATACCAGGGCCCGGTCGACGCGCCATGCCCTGTTCGGCCACGCCTATGCCCTGCCGGTCGGCATTGCGCCCATGGGGCTGTCGGGCCTCGCCACCTTCCAAGGCGACCTTGCGCTCGCCAAGGCCGCAACTGCCGAGGGCGCCCTGATGGTGGCCAGCGCCACCTCGCTGATTCCCCTGGAGAGGCTGGCCGAGGAGGGCGGGGCCCGCTGGTTCCAGACCTATCTGCCGGGCGAACCCGAACGCATCAGCCGCATGGTGGCGCGCGTGGCGGCCGCGGGCTTTGAAACGCTGGTGCTCACAGCCGACGTGCCGGTTGCCGCCAATCGCGAGAACAATGCCCGTACCGGCTTTTCGACGCCCTTGAAGCCGAGCCTGAGATTGTTCTGGGACGGTATCACCCATCCATCCTGGTCGCTGGGTACCTTTGCCCGCACTTTGGCCGGCGGCATGCCGCGCTTCGAGAACATGGATGCCTTTCGCGGGCCGACCCTGTTATCCCGCAACGCGGTACGCGACATCGGCGCTCGTGACGGCCTCGACTGGGGCCATCTCGACCTCATCCGGCAATTATGGCGCGGCAAGCTGGTGGTGAAGGGCATCCTTGCCCCCGAAGACGTTGCGATTGCGCGCGAAAGAGGCGTCGACGGTGTCTGGATCTCCAACCATGGCGGGCGCCAGCTCGATATGGCGGTCGCTCCCATGACGGTCCTGCGCGAGGCCGTTTCGGCAGCCGGCGGGATGGCTGTGCTGATCGATGGCGGCTTCCGCCGGGGCACGGATGTCCTCAAGGCGCTGGCGCTCGGGGCCGATTTCGTCTTCATCGGGCGCCCTTTCCTGTTCGCCGCTGCCGTCGGCGGGGAGGGCGGCGTCCGCCACGCCTTCGGCCTCCTGCAGGCGGAAATCGCGCGCAACATGGCCATGCTGGGCGTGAGCAGCCTCGATGAACTGCAGCCCGAGCATGTGCGGGCGGTGGGCTGATCGAGGCGTATCACCCCCTCATCCCCCTGCCGGGACCTTCTCCCGCAGGGGGAGAAGGGGTTCGATCCTGAAAGGTCGCGTGCTTTGACCGGGTTCATCGGCCGCCTTCCCCGGCCATCTAATTTCCTTCTCCCCCTGCGGGAGGAGGTCCCGGCAGGGGGATGAGGGGTGAAACACCGAAGCCAAAACAAATCGTCAGCTTTCCGAAAACTCTCTTGACCTTCCCATGATGTCAAGCCTTACGCCCTGTTCCCGAAGGCTGGGAGACCAGCGCGAATCGATTGAGAAGCATGGGACGGGCTGATGAACGACCATCACCATCATCACGGCCACCACCACGATCATGCCGGGGCACATTCCGGCGTGAAGGACCCGGTCTGCGGCATGGATGTGGACCCGGCGACCGCCAAGCATTCCATTCAGCATGAAGGGCACCCCTATTATTTCTGCTCGGCCGGCTGCAAGTCGAAATTCGAGGCGGAGCCGGGACGGTATCTTGGCGAGCGCAAACCCACACCTGTAGCCCCCGCGGGCACGATCTATACCTGCCCGATGCATCCCGAGATCCGGCAGGAAGGGCCGGGGTCCTGCCCGATCTGCGGCATGGCGCTCGAGCCGCTGCAGGTCACGGCCGAAGCCGGCCCCAATCCCGAGCTCGCCGAGATGACGCGCCGTTTCTGGGTCAGCCTGGTGCTGACCCTGCCGGTCTTCATTCTGGAGATGGGGGCTCATCTCGTCCCGGCGCTGCATCATCTGGTGCCGCCGGCCCGATCGGCCTGGATCCAGCTCGTCCTGGCCAGCATCGTGGTGCTGTGGGGTGGATGGCCTTTCTTCGTCCGCGGCTGGCAGTCCGTGCTGCGCCGCAGCCTCAACATGTTCACCCTGATCGCCATGGGCACCGGCATCGCCTGGGTCTACAGCCTGGTGGCGGTGCTCGCACCCGGCCTGTTCCCCGACGCCTTCCGTGGTGATGACGGCAGCGTCGCCGTCTATTTCGAGGCGGCCGCGGTGATCACCGTGCTGGTGTTGCTCGGCCAGGTGCTCGAACTCAGGGCCCGCGAACATACGTCAGGAGCGATCCGGGCTCTGCTCAACCTCGCGCCGAAGACGGCGACGCTGATCCGGCCGGATGGCTCGGAGGAGGAGATCACGCTCGACAAGGTGGCGGTCGGCGACAGCCTGCGCATCCGTCCCGGCGAGAAGGTGCCGGTGGACGGCACTGTGCTGGAGGGGCGCTCCTCACTCGACGAGGCGCTGGTGACCGGCGAATCCATGCCGGTGGCCAAGGCCGTCGGCGACAGCGTCATCGGCGGTACGCTCAACCAGACCGGCGCTTTGGTGATCCGGGCCGACAAGGTCGAGGGCGACACCATGCTGGCCCAGATCGTCCAGATGGTGTCGCAGGCGCAGCGCTCGCGTGCGCCGATCCAGCGCCTGGCCGACCAGGTGGCCGGCTGGTTCGTGCCCCTGGTCATCCTGATCGCGGCGGCGGCCTTTGCCGCCTGGGCGATCTTCGGGCCGGAGCCTCGCTTGGCCTATGGCCTGGTCGCTGCAGTTACCGTCCTGATCATCGCCTGCCCTTGTGCTCTCGGCCTGGCGACGCCGATGTCGATCATGGTCGGCGTCGGCAAGGGCGCGGGCCTCGGCGTGCTGGTCCGCAATGCCGAAGCGCTGGAGCGGCTGGAGAAGGTCGACACCCTGGTGGTCGACAAGACCGGCACGCTCACCGAAGGGCACCCGACCCTCACCGCCATCTGGCCCGCCGAAGGCTTTGGCGAGGACGACTTGCTGCGGCTGGCGGCCAGCGTGGAGCGGGCTTCCGAACATCCGCTGGCCCGGGCCGTGGTCGCGGCGGCGGAGGCGAAGGGCCTCGCCTTGTTTGCGGTTGTGGATTTCGACTCCCCCACGGGCAAGGGTGCGCGGGGGACCGTCGAGGGTCAGCTGGTTCTCCTCGGCAATGCGGCCTTCATGGCGCAGGAAGGTGTCGCGGTCGCCCTGGCTGCGGAAGCCGACCGGCTGCGTCAGGACGGGGCGACGGTGATCTTCGCCGCCATCGACGGTCGCCTGGCCGGCCTGCTCGCCATTGCCGATCCGGTCAAGGAAACCACGCCGGCCGCCCTGGCGGCTTTGCGTGAAGAGGGCATCCATGTCGTGATGGTCACAGGGGACAACCGCGCTACCGCCGAGGCCATCGCCCGCCGGCTCGGCATTGATGCCGTCGAGGCCGAGGTCCTGCCCGAACGCAAGAGCGCGCTGGTCGAGGCCTTCAAGCGCGAGGGCAAGGTGGTGGCCATGGCCGGCGACGGGGTCAACGATGCGCCGGCCCTGGCGGCGGCCGATGTCGGCATCGCCATGGGCGCGGGCACGGATGTGGCGATCGAGAGCGCCGGGGTCACCCTGGTCAAGGGTGATCTCCTAGGCATCGTGCGGGCAAGGCGGCTGTCGCAGGCCACCATGGCCAATATCCGTCAGAACCTCTTCCTCGCCTTCGTCTACAACGCGGCCGGCGTGCCTGTCGCGGCCGGCGTGCTCTACCCCCTCTTCGGCATCCTGCTGTCGCCTATCTTCGCGGCAGCCGCCATGGCGCTCTCCTCCGTCAGCGTGATCGCCAATGCGCTGCGGCTGCGCACGCGCCAGCTTTGAACAAGGATCATAGCTATGAACAGACGTGAATTTCTGCTCTCCGGCGTTGCCGCCCTGGTAATTTCGGGACCGGCCGCGGCGCAGATGCAGGATCATTCCAAGCATGGCATGGACATGCCGGGCATGTCGCCTGGGGACGGCAAGATGGCGGCTCCCGGGCCTTTGCCCACGCTGCCGGAGGGAGCGCCGCTGCGCGACCTGCCTCGCCTCGCCAACCGGGCCAGCGGGCCCGAACGTTTCGAGGCCGAACTCACGGCCAGGCCCGCCACCGTCCGCTTTGCCGAGGGGATCGAGACGCCCATCCTCGCCTATGACGGCGAGACGCCCGGCCCCCTGATCGAAGTGACCGAGGGCGACAAGGTCGCCATTCGCTTTGCCAATCGCCTGCCGGGCGAGGAGACCACCATCCATTGGCATGGCATGCCGGTGCCGGCGGACCAGGACGGCAATCCCATGGATCCGGTGTTATCCGGCGCCGATCGGCTCTACACCTTCGAACTTCCTGAGGGCAGCGCCGGCAGCTACTGGTATCATCCCCACCCCCATGGCCGTACGGCCGAGCAGGTCTATCGCGGTCTCGCCGGGGCTTTCATCGTCAAGCCCCGGCAGGATCCGATCCCGGCCGCCTATGGCGACACGCCGCTGTTCTTCACCGATCTGCGGCTGGCGTCGGATGGCTCGATCCCGGCCAATAGCATGGCGGACCTGATGAACGGGCGGGTCGGCGACCATGTCCTGGTCAACGGCCAGAAGAAGCCCGTCCTGACGCTGCCCGCCGGCAGCCGGCGGCGCTTCCGCCTGTTCAATGCCAGCAATGCGCGCTTCCTGCATCTCAATTTCGGCGAAGCGCCGGTCACCCTGATCGGCAGCGATGGCGGCCTTCTGGAAGCACCGGTGACCGGGCTCCGGACAATCGCTCTCGCTCCCGCCGAACGGGCGGAAATCATCGTCGCCTTCGACGTGCCGGGACGGCTGATGCTCAGGACGGAGGACGTCGATCACGGCTGGATGGGGCCGGGACGGCCCGACACTGCCGCTGATGTGATGACCATCGACGTGACGGCGGACAAGGCCGAACCGCCACCGCCCCTGCCGGCGAAGCTGCGCAGCATTGCCGATCTCGGCCAGCCCGTCGTGAGGCGCCGCCTCGAATTCACCGAGACCATGTCGATGGGGGAAGGCGGCATGAAGATGGGCTTTCTCATCAACGGCGTCGCCTTCGACATGAACCGGGTCGACCTCGTCGCCAAGGCGGGGCAGACCGAATTGTGGGAGATCGCCAATCTCGCCGACATGGATCACCCCTTCCATCTGCACGGCACGCAGTTCCAGCCCGTGGAGACAGAACGGGATGGCCGGGCGAGCAAGGCGCCTTATCGCGCCTGGAAGGACACCATCAATGTCGCGCGCGGCCAAACCGTGCGTCTGCTGGTGCGGCAGGACCATCCAGGGCTGCGTATGTATCACTGCCATATCCTCGAACATGAGCAACTGGGAATGATGGGAGTCGTGGAGGTGCGGGCCTGATCCGATCGCCCGCCTTCGCCGGTAAAAGCCTAAGTCTTCTGCATGAGTTCGAGGGGCTTGTAGACGAAAGGGTTTCAGCTAGGATAAATGACTGGCCGCAAGCAAGGAACTCGAGGAACTTACTTTGCGGCCGGTGCCGGAAGAAGCGAACACATCAAGAATAGAGCGGTATCATCATCTGCGGACATTCGTCGAAGCGAATTGTCCCGGCAGGAGGAAGCCGCCGACTTGGCGGTGTCGGGTCCGGTTTCCCGCTGATCCGCCAACACCCTCGTCTGGAAAGCTTCATCATGCCGATCCACCGCCGTTCCCTCCTGGCTGGCCTGTTGCTTGCCGGAATACGGCCGGAGAGAGTGCTGGCCCGGGCAGCCGTGGAGGCGGGCTCGATCCTGGGAGCCAGCGGCGAAAGCACCGCGCAGGCCCGTGGCCGTACCCGTCTCCTTGCGGTCGGCGACCCCGTCTATCTCAATGATCTCCTGGCGACCGGCGAGAGCGCGCGGTTGTCGGCGCAGCTTGGTGACGCCACCCGTCTGCTGCTGGGCGCCCGCACGAGGGTGCGTATCGACAAGTTCCTGGTCGATCGCGGCGGCAAGCTGGTGCTCGAGCGCGGTTCTATTCTGTTTGACCGCCCGCATGACCGCCCCTCGGGCGAGCTCGGCGTTACGACGCCGTTTGGCCTGATCGCCGCGCGCGGCACTCGGTTTTTCGCCGGGCCGAGCTGGGGCAAGTTCGGCGTCTATGTCGAGGATGGCGTTGTCGACGTCGCCACCAAAGGGGGAACTGTGCGTCTCACCCCTGGCTTCGGCACGGAGCTTGCCAGCATGCAGGCGCCACCAGCCAAGCCGGCGCCCTGGAGCCGCCTGCGCATCGGCGAGGCTTGGGGCACCGTGGTCGGGCCGCGCCACACGTTTGGCGGCAGTGACGTCTCGCCCTCGGGTGAGGGGGACATGCCGTCGCCGGGCGGTGGTGGCAAGCCGTCGGATCACACATCAGGCGGCAGTCACCCCGCCCCGAAGTAGTCCGGTTGCGTCACGGGATATTCTTGCCTTGTTCAATGCACCGATCGCGTCTCGATGGCCCGGATGACGGCAGCCATGTCGGCGCCACCCAGGCCGAGACCTTGTGTCTCGCCATAGAGGGCATGGCAGAGGTCGAGCAGGGGCGAGGCGAGCCCCGCACGGCGGGCGGCTTCGGCAACCAGTCGATTGTTCTTCAGGACGTCGGTGATCGAGGCCTGCACCGCGAAATCACCCTCGACCAGTTTTTGCAGCTTGATGCGGGAGACCTGGCTTGCCATCGGGCCGGCATCGAGGATGGCCTGGAATTGCCGCATGTCGAGACCATGCCGTTCGGCGAAATGGACGGCCTCGGCCAGGCCCGTCACCATGGTGATCAGGAACAGGTTGACGGCCAGCTTCATCGTCAAGGCGCCGGGGACCGCGCCACAGTCGAAAGCCTGATGGCACATCGCGCCGATCAGGGGGCGGATCTCCGCGAGAGCGCCGGCATCGCCCGCCAGCATGCCCACGAGCTGCCCGGCCTCGGCCGGCTTGCGGGAGCCGGAAACCGCGGCTTCGACATAGTGGCCGCCGGCGCTGCGGATTTTCTGGTCGAGCCGGCGCGAATCCTCGGGCGAGATCGTGCCCATCTGCACGATGATATGATCGGCGGCCCGGCTGTTGAAATCCGCCGTGCCGCGACCGAGCACCGCATCGATTGCAGCCGTATCCGCCAGCATCAGGATCACGATGCGCGCCCTGGCGAAGACCTCGTCGAGGCTGCCCGCCACCTCGGCGCCGGCAGCCTGCAGGCTGGCGCATTTATCCGGGGAGCGGTTCCAGACCAGCAGGGGCGTTCCCGCCCGTGCGAGATTGAGCGCCATGGGTTCCCCCATGACGCCGAGACCGATGAAGCCGACAGGCATGATGACGCTTTTCTCGTCCTGAAATGTTCAAGGAAGGGATCCTATCCCTCGGCCTGACGGCGATCTTGAACGATTGTGCGGGCCGGAGCTGGTGCAAGCTCAGCCCCGCGCTGCTTGCGACTGGCATGGGCCTGAGGCAGCCGGAAGACCGGGTGGCCTACCCGCTGCTGTTCACCAGGCGCGCCGCGGAGTGGCAGGTCCGGGCGCGAACCGTCGGCATCGGTCTCGACACGGCCCGGATCGTCCAGCTCACCGACTACAATGTCGCGCTCCAGGAATGTCACGCTCCAGGCCGCTTTGAGCGGGCAGGGCGTTGCCATGGGGCGCAGCAGGCTGATCGAGGAGCATCTCGCGAGCGGTCGGCTGGTCCGGCCGTTCGATCCGCTGGTCCGTTCCTTGGAGACGGCCTACTGGCTGGTGATGCCCGCAGGCCGGCAGCTGGGCAGGCCCCAGCGTGCCTTGGCAGCCTGGCTGGAGCACGAATTCTGTCTGGACAGAGCCGAGCCTTGAGCCGCCGAATTCAAGGTTCGATGCGCGTCCAGCCCTGCAGCAGCCGTCGCGTCGCCGCTTCGAAGCTGAAATAGTTGCCGCCGCCCGCCGCCTGGTCGTAGCGACGGTCGATCGGAACGGACAGGAGGTGGCAGAGCAGGAGCGCGCCGACCCCGCCATGGGCGACGATGGCGATGTCGCCATGGCCGCGATCGGCTGCAAGGATGGCGTCAACGGCAGCGGCGATACGGTTCTGGGCGTCGATGGCGCGTTCCCAGCCGCGAATGCTGAGCTCCGGATTGGCGAAGAAGGCGTCGGCGGTGGCTTCGAATTCGGGCGGCGGCAGGAATCCGGTCGCCGCGCGGTCATTCTCATGCAGGGCTGGTATCACCTGTACGGGCAGACCGAGATGACCGGCCAGGATGTCGCCGCCGTCACGCGCCTTGCGCTCGTCACTGGTGTAGACGGTGCTGATGCGCGTGACGAAACCATGCCGGTTGAAGGCCTCGTGCCGGGCCCGACCCCTGGCCGAGAGCGGCCATTGCGGCACCGGGATTGCCGGGTCGATCTCGACTTCCGCATGCGTGATGAAATAGGCGATCCTGGTGGCGGCCAAGCGTCGGTCTCCGGCAGTCGAAGCATCGAATTCTCGCCGTTCATCCTGTCCGAAGGGAACGGCGATTGCCATCCCCTTCGGGCTGATGGCCTCAGGCGCGACCCTGGGGCTCGGGCAGCCGCATTGCCGACTGACGCTCGATCATCCAGCCGGGATATTCGCGCGGCAGGGCACTGACTGCATCGAGGCGGGCGAGTTCGTCGGTGCTCAGCACGACATCGGTGGCGGCCAGATTGTCGTCGAGTTGCTCGATGGACTTGGCGCCGATGATCACCGACATCACGAAGGGCCGATGCAGCACGAAGGCGAGGGCGATGCGGGCAACGGACACGTTGTGGGCCTGCGCGATCTCGCGCATCACATCGATGCAGGCGAAGGCTCGGTCCTTGTCGACGGGCGGAAAGTCGAAATTGGTCCGGCGCGCGCCGTCCGGGCCTTTGCCGTCGCGATCGATCTTGCCCGAGAGCAGGCCGCCGGCGAGCGGGCTCCACACCATCAGGCCGAGCTTCTCAGCCTCCAGCAGCGGTACGATCTCGCGTTCGAGGTCACGCCCGGCGATGGTGTAGTAGGCTTGCAGGGTGGAGGGCCGCGTCCAGCCATGCCGGTCGGCAAGGCCGAGGGCCTTCATGATCGTCCAGGCAGACCAGTTCGAGATGCCGACATAGCGGATGTGCCCCTGCCTTACGAGATCGTCGAGGGCACGCATGGTCTCCTCGATCGGCGTGAAGCGGTCGAGGCCGTGGATCTGGTAGAGATCGATATAGTCGGTGCCGAGCCGTTTCAGGCTGGCCTTGACCGCGTCCATGATATGGCCGCGCGAGGCGCCGCGGTCGTTCGGCCCCGGGCCGACCGTGCCGAGCGCCTTGGTGGCGAGCACGACATCGGAGCGCTTGCGGCCGGAATTGACGATGGCCCGTCCGGTGATTTCTTCCGACAGCCCGCCCGAATAGACATCGGCGGTGTCGATGAAATTGATGCCGGCATCGAGGGCGCGGGCGACGATGCCGTCGGCCAGGCGCTGGTCGAGCGTGCCGATCGTGTTCCAGAACTCGTTGCCGCCACCGAAGGTCATGGTGCCCAGGCAAAGCTCGGATACGAAGAGGCCGCTGCTGCCAAGTGTCTTGTAGCGCATGAGATGAGATCCATGAATCAAGGGGATGGAAGCTGCCGCTCAGGCGGCAGGCAAGGGGCGGGAGCCCGGCTCCCAGCCACGCTTCGAAGATAGACCCCTGCTGGCGAGGCCATAAGCCGGCGCCGGCTCCACACGCTGTATAGCTGTGCTATACAGTCGAACCGTATTCCATTCCAATGACGCAGAGATGGCACGTAGCGACCCCTTCGACGGCTTGTCCGAATTCCTCGCCATTGTGCGCCGGGGCAGCTTCCGCGCAGCAGCCATCGAGCTCGGCGTTACTGCCGGGGCGGTGAGCCAGGCGCTGCAGGGGCTGGAGCGCCGGCTCGGCTTGCCGCTCCTGCACCGCACCACGCGCAGCCTTGCCCTGACCGAGGAGGGCGAGCGCCTCCTGGCCCAGCTCGGGCCTGCGGCCGAGACCATCCTGGGCGCGCTGGACGATCTCGTGCAGTCGCGGGCCAAGCCCTCGGGCACGCTGCGTCTGCTGGTGCATCGCATGGCGCTCGTGCATGTGCTCGAGCCGGTGCTGCCGCTGTTTCAGCAGCGCTGGCCGGAGGTGCATGTCGACGTGACAGTGGATTCCACCCATGCAGAGCTGGTCGAGGGTGGCTTCGATGCCGGCATCCGTGTCGGCGAGTTCATCGACAAGGATATGATCGCCGTGCGGGTGACACCGCCCTTTCGCTGGATGGTGATGGCCTCTCCGGCCTATCTCGCCCGGCACGGCCGGCCGCAAGTCCCCGAAGACATCGCCCGGCACCAATGCCTGCGTTACCGGCGGCCGGATGTCGGCGACATCTATCGCTGGGAATTCGAGCGGGACGGCCAGGCGCTCAGTATCGAGCCACCCGGCACCATCGTCGCCAATGATCCCTGGTTGCTGCGTACCCTGGCCGTACAAGGCATGGGGCTGCTCTACGGCTCGACCCTGCAGGCGGCCGGTGAACTCACCCAGGGTCTGTTGGAGACGGTGCTGGAGGAATTTTCGCCGGCCGGCGACAGCCTTTTCGTCTATTTTCCCCGTACCAGCCGGAGCCAGCCCAAGCTGCGCGCCTTTGTGGAGGCCTGTGCCGAGCATCTGCGTCAATCCGGTGTTTCCGGCCTTCCGTAGCATCGGGTTTGGTGCCACAGATGAATGGTCGGACTTTTGAGTCGGCGTCGCATCGCCGCTTCGGGGAACGTGGCAATTCAAGAATGAGCAGGATCGAACCAGGAGAACCTGCGATATTTCAAATACTTGCAGGGTTTTTCACTATTGTCCGTTCGCGGAGAGTATTGGGAAATCCTGCTTAGGGGAAACGACCATGGGCGAACAGGGACATCCGGCGGGACAGGGCGACGCAGTCAGCCTGACCGGCTTTTACGGGCTGGAAGGCAAGGTCGCGGCCGTGACCGGCGGCGGCAGCGGCATCGGGCTGGCGGCGGCGCAGGCCCTGGCCGCGGCTGGGGCCGAGGTCGTCATTCTCGATCGTGCGCCGGTGGGCGAGGACGTGCTGGCAAGCGTCAGGGGCGCGCACCGCGCCGAAACGCTCGTCATGGACGTGACCGATGAGGCCGAGGTAACGGCGCGTTTCACCGAGATCGCCGCCCGCCACGGCCATATCGACATCCTCGTCAACAATGCCGGCCTCGCCATCCGTGATGCGGCGGTGGATCTCAGCCTGGAAGCGTGGGACAAGGTGGTGGCCGTCAACATGACCGGCGTCTTCCTGTGCGCGCGCACCGCGGCCCGCCATATGATCGCGGCCGGGCAGGGTGGGGCGATCATCAACACCGCCTCGATCATGGCCCTGTCGGGCGGTGGCGTCTATCCGAACATCTCCTACCAGACCACCAAGGGCGCCATCGTCAATCTCACCCGCGCCCTGGCGGTGGAATGGGCGCCGCATCGCATCCGTGTGAATGCGGTTGCCCCCACCTATGTTCGTACGCCCTTCATCGCGCCACTACTGGCCCAGCCAGAACTGATGCAGCGCATCGAGGCGATGACGCCGTTGCGCCGCATCGCCGAGCCGCATGAGGTCTCCCCGGCCATTCTCTTCCTCGCCGGTCCGGGTGCCGCCATGGTGACCGGCCATACGCTTCCGGTGGATGGAGGCTATCTGGCTCAGTAAAGCCGAGGCTCAGACGTTGCGTGATCCTCAGTTTCGTGGAAGTTTGCGCGCGAAGGCGGCGCTTTAACCGCGAAATTAAGAAGAAAATATTGAGGAAACACCAATGAATAGTAGCGCTTCTGCCGAGGCTGGGGGCCTGGCGCCTGGTTTGTTGGATCGTGAACGCATCGTGGCACGGCCGGGCTTCAATCGCTGGCTCGTGCCCCCTGCGGCACTGGCCATCCATTTGTGCATTGGCATGGCCTATGGCTTCAGCGTCTTCTGGCTGCCTCTAGGACAGGCACTCGGCATCAGCAAGCCGGTGGCCTGCGCGGTCGATCCCGGCTTCTGGGGAGCGCTCGCCGGTCTCGGGCGGGCCCTGTTCACAACGAGTTGCGACTGGCGTGTCTCCGACCTCACCTTGACCTATACGCTCTTCTTCGTGCTGCTCGGCTCGGCCGCCGCCATCTGGGGCGGCTGGCTGGAGCGCGCCGGGCCGCGCAAGGCCGGTGTCGTGGCCGCCCTGTGCTGGTGCGGCGGACTGCTCATCTCGGCGGTCGGCGTCTACATCCACCAGCTCTGGCTGATCTGGCTGGGCTCGGGCGTGATCGGCGGCATCGGCCTGGGCCTCGGCTACATCTCCCCCGTCTCTACCCTGGTCAAGTGGTTCCCGGACCGGCGCGGCATGGCCACCGGCATGGCGATCATGGGCTTCGGCGGCGGTGCGATGATCGGCTCGCCCCTGGCCGACATCCTGATGAACCATTTCAAGAGCGCCGATGGTGTCGGCGTCTGGCAGACCTTCGTGACATTGGCGGTGATCTATTTCGTCTTCATGATGGCGGGCGCCTTCGGCTATCGCGTGCCGCCGGCGGGCTGGCGTCCGGAGGGCTGGACGCCGCCCGAAAGCACCAAGGCAATGATCACCTCGGGCCATGTGCATCTGTCCAATGCCCACAAGACCCCGCAATTCTGGTTGATCTGGGCCGCGCTCTGCCTCAACGTCTCCGCCGGCATCGGCGTGCTCGGCATGGCTTCGCCGATGCTGCAGGAGATCTTCGCCGGTTCGCTGATCGGCAAGCCCGAGATCGCCTTCGGTGCGCTCGATGCCGGGCAGGCCAAATTGGTCGCCACCATCGCGGCAAGCTTCGTCGGCCTGCTCTCTTTGTTCAACATCTTCGGGCGTTTCTTCTGGGCCTCGCTCTCCGACAAGCTCGGCCGCAAGCTTACCTATGCCACCTTCTTCGGCCTCGGCATCGTGCTCTATGCCTCGGCGCCCTGGGCCGCCCATGCCGGGCTGCTGGCGGTGTTCGTCGCCTTCTTCTGCGTGATCGTTTCGATGTATGGCGGTGGGTTCTCGACGGTGCCCGCCTATCTCGCCGACATGTTCGGCACCCAGTTCGTCGGCGCCATCCATGGCCGTCTGCTGACGGCGTGGTCGACGGCGGGGATCGTCGGGCCGGTGGTGATCAATTACATTCGCGATGCCCAGATCGCCGCGGGCGTGCCCCGAGCCCAGGTCTATGATCGCACCATGTACATCCTCGCCGGCATGCTCGCCGTCGGCTTCGTCATCAATCTCATGATCAAGCCGGTGGCGTCCCGTTGGTTCATGAGCGATGCCGAGGTCGCGGCCCTGCAAAAGCGCGGCGGGACGCAGGAGGGGAGCTCCTCGGGCATCGGGCGGGGCGGGTTGAACGGCTCGGCTGCCCTGGCCTGGCTGGCCGTCGGCATTCCCATCCTCTGGGGCGTATGGATCACCTTCTCCAATGCGCTGAAGCTGTTCCACTAGCCCGAAATGTCCCGTCTCGCGAAAGAGCGAGACGGCAACGGGAATGCGATCCATTCAAGGGGGAAACGCTCCGAATTGTCATAGCCGGGCTTGACCCGGTTATCTCAGAAGCCGCACGCGAACCATGGAGCGTCGAGCTGGATTGCCGGGTCAAGCCCGGCAACGACAAAGGTCGAGCAACCTCGAAGTGCTTGAGTGAGCCTTCCAGGCGGGTCACTTGCTCCCCCTAGAGCGTTTTGCGATTAGATGGAATCATCTCGAATCGCAAAGACGCGTCGAACCAAAGAGCGAGAGCAAAACAGCGTTTCCGTCTAAACGCGCTTTGCTCTAGGAACGGCTTGCCGCAACCCGATCGAGAGTGGCGACCTCGTCTGCCGGCAGGTCGAGCTCTGCCGCGGCGAGGTTGGCGCGCAGATGCGCGACGGAAGACGTGCCGGGGATCAGCAGAATGTTGGGCCCGCGGCGATAGAGCCAGGCGAGCGCGACCTGCAGGGGCGAGGCACCGAGGCGCTGGGCAACTTCCGACAGGGTCGAGGATTGCAGCGGCGTAAACCCGCCAAGCGGGAAATAGGGCACATAGGCGGTACCTTCGCGGGCGAGATCGTCGATCAGGGCGTCATCGGCCCGGTGGGCGAGATTATAGTGGTTCTGCACGCAGACAATCGGGCAGATGCGGCGTCCTTCGGCGATCTGCGCCGCGGTGACGTTGCTCAATCCGACATGCCGTATCAGGCCCTGCTGGCGAAGCTCGGCCAGGACGGTGAGCGGCGCCTCGATCGATCCCTCGGCCGGCCCGTGAACGTCGAACATGACGCGCAGGTTGACGACGTCGAGGACGTCCAGCCCGAGATTGCGCAGATTGTCGTGCACCGCCTCGGTGAGCGCCTCGCGCGAGAAGGCGGGAAGCCATGACGCGTCCTCGCCACGCCGTGCGCCCACCTTGGTGACGATGACGAGATCGTCGGCGTAGGGGTGCAGGGCCTCGCGGATCAGCCGGTTGGTGATGTGCGGGCCGTAGAAGTCGCTGGTATCGATATGGTTCACGCCGGATGCGACGGCTTCGCGCAACACAGCCAGTGCTGCGTCCTGATCCCTGGGCGGGCCGAACACGCCGGGACCGGCAAGTTGCATGGCGCCATAGCCGAGGCGCTTTACGGCACAGTCGCCGAGGATGAAGCTATCGAGTTGCTTGGTTGTGGTCATGGCCGATCTCCTATTCGTTCCGTGAAGCTAAGACCTGTCAATTTGCCCGACAATCGGCCATAATCCGGACAGGTTGTTCGGAGTTACGAACAGTGAAAGTTGACCTCAACGATCTCCATGCCTTTATGGCCGTCGCGCGGGCCGGAGGATTCCGCGACGGCGCTCGGGCGAGCGGGGCCAGCCCGTCGGGCTTGAGCGAGGCGGTAAGCCGGCTGGAGGCGCGGCTTGGTGTCAGGCTGCTGAACCGCACGACGCGCAGCGTCGCTGCCACGGAGGCCGGCGAGCGCCTGCTCGAACGGCTCGGGCCCGCCATGACCGAGGTCGAGGCGGCGCTGGACGTGGTCAACGGCTTTCGCGACAGGCCGGCAGGGACGCTCAGGCTCAATGTGCCCGTCAGCGCCGCGCGGCTGGTGCTGCCGGCGATCGTGCCCGATTTCCTCGCTGCTTTTCCCGATATCCGCCTGGAGGTGATTGCCGAGGACAGCTTCGTCGATGTGTTGGCGGCCGGCTGCGATGCCGGCATCCGCTACGACGAGCGGCTGGAACAGGACATGATCGCCGTGCCCATCGGGCCACGGATTCAGCGTTTTGCTGCTGGAGCGGCGCCTGGCTATCTTGATCGGCGGGGGCGGCCCGAGCACCCGCGCGATCTGCTTGATCATGCCTGCCTGCGGGGCCGATTTTCATCCGGAGCAATGACTGCATGGGAATTCGAGCGTGATGGCGAGATCGTGAATGTCGATACGACCGGGCCGCTGCTGGTGAGCGTCGGCGCGGCAACGGACCTCGCCGTCGATGCGGCAGTCGCCGGCACCGGCATCATTTTTCTGTTCGAGGACTGGTTGCGCCCTTATTTCCGCAGCGGGGCGCTCGAACCCGTGCTCGAACCCTGGTGGCAACGCTTCTCCGGCCCCTTCCTCTATTATCCCGGGCGACGTCTGGTGCCTGCGCCGCTGCGGGCCTTCATCGATTTCATCAAGACATCCGTGCCACGCTCCGGGCCGAGCCTCGATGAATGACATGGCGGGTGAGGGGGCTTGAACGACGGGGTCAGGCTCTGGCGGCAAAGGCGTCCAGTTTTTCGAGCAGGGCGGCCAATTCCTCGGCACTCGGCTGGAAGGACTTCATGCCCATGCTGATGAGAATGCCATAGGAGGCGAACAGCACCAGGGTCGAGTTGATGCTGCCGGCCTTGTCATCCTTGCCCGCTCTCTCGACCAGCGTGCTGAACATGGTGGCCAGCACGGTGGCCGCTTCCGGGATTTCGGTGGCAGTGACCAGGAACGCCGGGGACACGCCGCCTTCCTCCAGGGCAATACGGCGGGCGAGCTGAGCCAGGGCCGAGGCGAAATTCACGGTCGCATCAGCGGTTTCGTCGATTTCCATCATCAGCGTTTCCATATCCTGACGCATGGCAGCGACGATCAGGGCCGTCTTGGTCGGGAAGTGGTGCAGCACGCCGCCCTTGCTGACGCCGGCCTCCGCCGCCACCAGATCGATGGTGAGGTTGTGAACGCCGATGCGCTCGATCACCGCGATGGTGGCGGTCAGGATCTGCCCGATGGTTTCCATGCTGCGCCGCTGCAACTTCCGCGCGCGAAGGGTCTGGGGTGGGGAAGCAGACTGGGGCATAATTCCTGAAAGGGTCTCCGTTCAATAAAAACCGTCTGGACGGTTTTGTTTTTAGTTGATATGGGAACGCTCGACAAGTGAAATGATCGTTCCCGACCGGGTGTCCCGGGAGGGGACCATGGCCTCTGGACGCCGCGGAGCGGGTGAGGACGATGCTACAATTGCAGGATCTCAGGCCTTCCCGTCGAAGCGGCTCCATCGAACGACATTCGCATGAATCAGCGAGGACGACGATGATCTCAAACCTCGGCAATCTCGCATGGCCGCGCCGCGCCGTAAGGTTGCAGCGCGCCGTCCTGCTCGGAAGCCTGATTGCGATGACCTTGCCCGCCGCCGCCTGGAGCGGAGGGGCGCCGGCCCGCGTTGGCGTGGTGACGGCGCGGGTTGCCGATTACCGGCCGAGCGTCAGCCTGACCGGCGACGTGGAGGCCCAGGTGCAGAGCGACATATCGTTCCGCGTGAGCGGGCGCATCGTCGAAAGGCTGGTGGATGTCGGTGATCACGTCACGCCGGACCAGGTGCTGGCACGCGTCGACGGGCAGGAGCAACGCATCGCCCTCGATACCGCCAATGCCGCGCTCGCTTCGGCCCAGGCGCAGCTCCAGCAGAGCCAGGCTGCATATCAGCGCCAGAAAACACTGATCACCTCAAATGCCACCTCGCAAAGCAGCCTCGACGCCGCGCAGGAGAATCTCAGCGTCGCCCAGGCCTCCGTGGCGGCCGCGACGGCACAGGTTGAGCAGGCCAAGGAGCAGCTCGGCTATGCGGATCTGCGCGCCGGCGTCGCCGGCACGGTGACGGTACGCAACGCCGAGGCGGGGCAGGTCGTGCAGGCGGGCCAGACCGTGGTCAGCATCGCCCAGGACGGACCGCGCGACGCGGTCTTCGACGTCTACGAGGCCCTGATCGACAAACCGCCGGGTTCACCGGAGATCGGCATCACGCTGGTGGCTGATCCGAGTGTGAAGACGACCGGCCATGTCAGGGAAATCTCACCCATCGTCGATGCCCGCAAGGGCACGATCCGCGTGAAGATCGGCCTCAAGGAGACGCCGCCGGGCATGTCGCTCGGCACGGCGGTGCGCGGCGAGGCTAGCCTCGCTGCCCAGAAACGTTTCGTGCTGCCGTCTTCGGCGCTGTTCGAGTGGCAGGGCAAGCCGGCTGTCTGGACTGTCGCTGCCGACACCCATGCGGTCGAACCGCGGGTTGTCACGCTCGAGCGCTACACCACGCAGGACATCGTGCTGTCGGCCGGGCTCGACGATGGCGAGACTGTCGTCGTGCGCGGCGGCCAATTGCTGCGGCCCGGCCAGGTCGTCGAAGTCGTCGTCGAAACCGTCGAGGAGCAGGCGCGATGAATTTTTCCCGTCCCATTCGTATCGCCCCAAGCAAAGTCGGCCTGCTCCACCCACGAGCGGGGGAAACGGCCCAACTCTGCAAATGTTTGAAATCCTCAAGATTATTGCTGACCGAGCCTGCGGTTCGATCAGCAATCATCTGCTTGGCGGCCGTGCTCGCGTTGGTGCCGGCCGGTGGCGCCTCGGCACAGGACCGGGGTGCCAGGCCGGTGCTGACCCTGACCGTCCGCAGCATCGATACCGCAAGCTTCGGTCCCTTCGTCGGCAGCGTCGATGCCCGCTACCAGACCAATCTCGGCTTCCAGGTCGGGGGGCGCATCATTGCGCGCGAAGTGAATGTCGGCGACAGGGTCAAACAGGGCGACAGGCTGGCGGCCGTCGATGCCACGCTGCTGCGCCTCGCCGTGCAGTCGGCAGAGGCCGATCTCGCCAATGCCAAGGCGCAGCTCGCCAATGCCGTGCTGACCGAAAACCGCAGCCGCGCCTTGGTGGTCACCGAGACGGCCTCGCGGGCCCAGGTCGACACGGCTGTGGCCGCGCGGGAGACGGCGGACGCAAAGGTTTCCCAGGCCGAGGCCTCGCTGCGGCAGGCACGCAACGTGCTCAGCTATGCCGAGCTCGTCGCGCCCTATGACGGCGTGATCACCGCCGTGAATTCCGACGTCGGCAAGGTGGTGTCAGCCGGCGACATCATCGTCACCCTGGCCCGGCCCGACGTGCGCGAGGCCGTGGTCGACGTGCCGGACTATCTGGCCGACGAGCTCAAGGCCTATCCCCGCTTCGACGTCGTTCTCGCCGGCGAGCCCAGTGTCCGCACCACGGCTACGCTGCGCCAGCTCGCGCCGGCTTCGGATACGGTGACGCGTACGCGCCGGGCTCGCCTGGCCTTGCAGGATCCACCCAATGGCTTCCGGCTCGGTTCCACCATTTCCGTGTCGGCCACGCGAAAGGTCGCTCCCTATGTCGCGGTTCCCGTCTCGGCCTTGGCCGGGCCGGGCGACAAGCCGTCCGTCTGGGTGGTCGATGCGGCCAAGGCCGTGGTCGCGACCCGGCCGGTGACCCTGGTCTCCACCAAGGCCGGCTATGCCGTGGTCGATGGCCTCAAGGACGGGGACATCGTGGTGAAAGCGGGGGTTGGCAGCCTGCAACCCGGCCAGGCCGTCGATCTCCAGCGCAGCCAGACTCTCGAGGAACAGAAATGAGCGGCTTCAACCTGTCGGACTGGGCGCTCAAGCACCGCTCCTTCATCTGGTATCTGATGATCGCCTCGGTGATCGCCGGTGCGCTCTCCTATGTGAGGCTCGGCCGCGAGGAAGATCCGTCCTTCGACATCAAGACCATGGTGGTCCAGGTGAACTGGCCGGGTGCGACGCTGGACGAAACCCTCAACCAGGTCACCGATCGGGTCGAGAAGGAGCTCCAGCAGATCGGTGCGCTCGACTATACGCGCAGCTATACGCGGCCGGGCACGGCCACCATCATGGTCAATTTCAAGGACACCACCAATGGCCGGGCCCTGAGCGATGCCTTCTACCAGGTGCGCAAACATGTGAACGACATCTGGTACACGCTGCCGAGCGGCGTGCAGGGACCCTTCTTCAATGACGAGTTCGGCGACGTCTACGGCAATGTCTATGCCTTCACCGCCGACGGCATCGATTTCCGCCAGTTGCGCGACTATGTCGAGGAGGTGCGTAATCGTGCGCTCGCCGTGCCCAATGCCGGCAAGACCCAGATCCTCGGTGCCCAGGACGAGGTGATCTATCTCGATTTCGATACGGCGCGCCTTGCCAGCCTCGGGCTTGACCGCCAGGCGGTGATCGCCTCGCTGCAGGCGCAGAACTCCGTCTCGGCTGCCGGCGTGATCCAGGCTGGACGCGACCGTGTCAGCGTGCGCGTCGACGGTGGCTTCAAGTCGGAACAGGACCTCAGGGCCATCAATCTGCGCGTCAACGACCGTTTCTTCCGGCTCTCCGACGTCGCCACCATCACGCGGGGCTATGTCGATCCGCCGACTTCGCTCTTCCGTTTCGACGGCAAGCCCGCCATCGGCCTGGCGGTCGCCATGGCGCCGAACGGCAATGTTCTCCAGTTCGGCGAGGATCTGAAGGAGGCCATGACAGAGGTCACCGGCACCTTGCCGATCGGCGTCGGCGTGCATCTGGTCTCCGACCAGCCGGCGGTTGTCGAGGAGGCGATCTCCGGCTTCACCCGCGCCCTGATGGAGGCGGTGATCATCGTGATGGCGGTGAGCTTCGTCAGCCTCGGCCTGCGCGCCGGACTGGTGGTGGCGATCTCCATCCCGCTGGTGCTCGCGATCGTCTTCCTGGTGATGGAATATACCGGCATCTCCCTGCAGCGCATCTCGCTGGGCGCCCTGATCATTGCCCTCGGCCTGCTGGTCGACGACGCCATGATCACCGTGGAGATGATGATCAGCCGGCTGGAGGCCGGCGACAGCCTGGGCAGGGCAGCGACCTTCGCCTATACCTCGACGGCTTTTCCGATGCTGACAGGTACGCTGGTGACGGTGGCGGGCTTCATCCCGATCGGACTCAATTCGAGTTCGGCGGGCCAATATACCTTCACCCTGTTCGTGGTGATCGCCGTCGCCCTGCTGGTGTCCTGGATCGTCGCCGTGCTGTTCGCGCCCCTGCTGGGCGTGACCGTGTTGCCCAGCAGTATGAAGAAACATGACGAAAAGCCGAGCCGGCTGGCCTCCGCCTTCAAGAGCACGCTGCTCGCCGCCATGCGCTGGCGCTGGGCGACCATCGCCATCTGCCTCGGCCTGCTCGGTGCCTCGGTCGTGGCCATGGGCCATGTCCAGCAGCAATTCTTCCCCTCGTCGGACCGGCCCGAACTGCTGGTCGACATGACGCTGCCGCAGAACAGCGCCATCGGCGAGACCAAGACGCAGATGGACCGCTTCGAGCAGGCGTTCGTGGGCGACGGCGACGTGGTGCGCTGGAGCTCCTATGTCGGGCAGGGCGCCGTGCGCTTCTATCTGCCGCTCGACCAGCAGCTCTCCAACCCCTTCTTCGGCCAGGCCGTGGTGGTCACCAAGGATATCGAGGCCCGCAACCGCGTGCAGAAGAAGCTGGAGGCGCTGGCCCGTGACAAGTTCGTCGGCATCGATGTGCTCGTCCATCCGCTCGAACTCGGCCCGCCGGTCGGCCGCCCCGTGCAATATCGCGTCAGCGGCGCCGATCTCCAGAAGGTGCGCGAGCAGGCGATCAAGCTTGCCGGCATCATCGCCACCGACCCCAATCTTGGTACGATCACCTTCGACTGGAACGAGCCGGCGCGTGTGCTCAAGGTCGAGGTCGACCAGAACAAGGCACGCCTGCTCGGGGTCACCTCGCAGGATATCGCCTCCATCCTCGACGGTACACTGGCGGGAACCGCCTTCACCCAGGTGCGTGACAACATCTATCTGATCAACGTGGTCGGCCGCGCCACCGCGGACCAGCGCAACTCCGTGGAGACGCTGGAAAACCTGCAGATCCCGCTTTCCGGCGGGACAGTGGTGCCGCTGCGCGCGGTGGCGAATATCGGCTATGGCATGGAGCAGCCCATCGTCTGGCGCCGCTCGCGCCTACCCACCATCACGGTGCAGGCGGCCCTCGTCGGCAATGTCCAGCCGGCGACGGTGGTCGACAGGGTGGCGCCCAAGGTGGCCGAGTTCAAGGCCGGACTGCCCGACCACTACAAGCTGGAAGTGGGTGGGGCGGTGGAGGAATCCGCCAAGGGCCAGGGGCCGATCATCGCCATCGTGCCGATCATGCTCCTGACCATGGTGACCATCCTGATGGTGCAGCTCCAGAGCTTCCAGAAGCTGTTCCTGGTGATCAGCGTGGCGCCGCTCGGCCTGATCGGCGTGGTGCTCGGCCTCCTGCCCTTCAACCAGCCCATGGGCTTCGTCGCCATTCTCGGCATTCTCTCGCTGATCGGCATCATCATCCGCAACTCCGTGATCCTGGTGAAGCAGATCGAGGATCACGAGGAGGCTGGGATGGATCGCTGGACCGCCGTGGTGGACGCTACCGTCCACCGCATGCGCCCGATCATGCTGACGGCGGCGGCGGCCAGCCTGGGCATGATCCCGATCGCCCGCGAGGTGTTCTGGGGCCCGATGGCCTATGCCATGATCGGCGGCATCCTGGTGGCAACCGTGCTGACGCTGCTGTTCCTGCCGGCCCTCTATGTGGCCTGGTACCGGATCAAGGAGCCGAAGACACCGGCTGCCGCCTGACGAGCGCCGCCAGGTCGTCCCAGGCATAGACGAGGTTGTGCGAGCGCCAGAGCGGACCCGGATCGGTATAGGATCCGGCCTGCCTGGCGCCTTGCGCCTCGTAGAAGGCAATCGCCGGTCCATTGCCGGCGACGACCCCGATGGCGGCGCTCCGGCGCCCCTGTTCGACCAGCCGTGCCGCCATGGCTTCGAGCAGGGCCCGCCCGATACCCTGGCGCTTGTGAAGCGGGTCGACATAGAGGTGCTTGATCTCGCTGCGCCCATCGAAGATCGCCTGCGAGGCCATGCCGGCCGCGGCAAAGCCGACCAGCCCGGCCCCGTTTTCGGCCAGCAGCACGATCTGCTCGGCGGCAGGGGAGGACAGCCGCTTGTGCCAGCTTGCAAAGCGATGCTCCTCGTCCAGCACGACGAAGGCCTTGGAAGGCGCGAGCGCATGATAGGTATGGCGCCAGACCGCGACATGCAGCTCGGCCATCGCCTTGGCGTCGTCGAGACGGGCCGATCGGATGTTGACTGCGCTCATTCCATCGCTCCCAACGCTGGCGCTTATCCGTTCAGGAAACACTCTTGGGACATGAAACGCGGCTCAAGCGCCGACGTTCCAAGACCATACGCTGCAAACGGCGACGTCGTCACTATGGCCGCCCCTCGAGATCCTAGCATGCCGTTGGGCTGGCGTTGCGCTCTCTTATTGTCGAGGTCGAGCTGCCCCTCACCCTTACCCAGTTCCATTCAATTTCAGGCGCCGTGCAAAGACCCTGGAGAATGTCCTACAGCCTTGCCTGTGTACTGCGCGGCGTAGCGAGCAAAAGATGGGTCTCGGAGGCGGTGACGCCCTGAATGAGGCGGATGCGGCGCAGGACGGCGTCGAGATCGCTGAGATTGAGCGTGGCGAACTCCACCACGATGTCCCAGCGGCCATTGGTGGTGTGCACCGCGCTGACCTCGGGAAAGCCGCCGAGGACGTCGATGACCCGGTCGGCGGCCCGCCCTTCCACTTCGATCATCACGATGCCGCGCACCGGCATGGCGATCGCGTCGGCCTTGAGGATCACCGTGTAGCCGATGATGTCGCCCTGGGCTTCCATGCGTTCGATACGCGCCCGCACCGTGGCGCGCGAAAGGCCGAGCTCGCCGGCGAGGTCGGAAATGCTGCGCCTGCCATTGTGGCGCAGCAAGGTGAGGAGCTGGCGGTCGATGTCGTCCATGGATCTGCCGGAATGATCATGAGTTTATGCCAATTCGATAAGGTATATTGAGCTCTTTGCCAAATTGCATCGTTCATACCGCCAAGCCCGGGCGATAGACTGCCGCCGGATTTCAAGAGGCTCGCATGACTTCGAAACATTGTATCTTGCTGGGTGTGCCACTGCAGGAAGGCACGGGGCGGCTTGGCTGCGACATGGGTCCCGGCGGCTTCCGGGCCGCCGGCCTGGCTGGCGCCTTGCAGGAACTCGGCCACAGCGTCGAGGATCGCGGCAACCTTACTCCCGCACCCCAGCGCCCGCTCAGCCACCCCAACCAGGCCATAAAGCATCTGCCTGAAGTGGCGGCCTGGACCGAAGCTCTTGCCGAGGCTTCCTATCGTCTCGGTGCCGAGGGCATGCCGATCATCCTCGGCGGCGATCATGGCCTAGCTGCCGGTACGCTCAGTGGTTTCAGCAGGCGGGCGGCCGAAACGGGCCGGCCCTTCTTCGTGCTCTGGCTCGATGCCCATCCCGATTTTCACACGCTGGACTCGACGGTGAGCGGCAATCTGCATGGCTGCCCGGTGGCCTATGCCACCGGCAGGCCTGGCTTCGAGGGTTATTTCCCGCCGCTGGCCGCGCCGGTGAATCCCGAAAACATCTGCATGATCGGCATTCGCAGCGTCGATCCGGCAGAGCGTACGGCCCTGACCGCCGCAGGCGTCACCGTGCATGACATGCGGGCGATCGACGAGCATGGTGTCGGCCCGCTGCTGCAGGCTTTCCTGCGACGGGTGGCGGAAGCGAATGGCGTGCTGCATGTCAGCCTCGACGTCGACTTTCTCGATCCCGGCATTGCGCCGGGCGTCGGCACCACGGTGCCGGGCGGTGCGACCTTCCGCGAGGCCCACCTGATCATGGAGATGCTGCATGACAGCGGCCTCGCCACCAGCCTCGATCTCGTCGAGCTCAATCCCTTCCTCGACGAGCGCGGCCGCACCGCCCTGCTCATGGTCGATCTCGTCGCCAGCCTGATGGGGCGGCGCGTGATGGACCGGCCGACGCGTGCGGGCACGGCCTAGAGCGTTTTGTGATTTCTCGGGGTCACCGAGAATCGCAAAGACGCGTCGAAACAAAGAGCTAGAGCAAAGTGCGGTTCGGAGAAACCGCGCTTTGCTCTAGCGCTGCAGCTATATTGCGCCATAGGAGGCGCTGGAAACACGGAGTGTCGACCTCCGGTCGACAATCTTGGAAACATTGCATTTGCCGGCAAGAAAGATGTCGACCGGAGGTCGACACTCCATATCTCCAGCGCCATTGTAAGATCGGCAACAGGGGCTCCCGCCGTCGCAATTTCAGCGCAGCGGCGAGGCGATCCGGGGAGGCGGCATGCCACAGAGCGTTCGTGACACCGGGGCCATGATTGCGGGCATGACGCCGCGCCTCAAGGACGGGGCCTTTGTCTTCTGTACCACCACGTCGTCGGCCGTGATCGAGGCTGCTGCCACGCAGGCCCTGTGCTTCTTCCGGGAAGAGGAAGGCGTTACCCTGGTCCTGCCGGTGGACGTCGCCGCCACCCTCGGCTTCGATACCGCCCTGGCAATGAAGCGCATCGAGCTGGAGGTCTTCTCGGCTCTCGACGGCGTCGGGCTGACTGCCGCCGTGGCCTCCGCCCTGGCGGCGGTTGGAATCCCCTGCAACATGGTCGCGGCCTATCACCACGACCATGTCTTCGTTCCCGCCGGGATGGCCGAGCAGGCCGTCGCCGTCCTGGAGGCTGCACAGCGGCAGGCTGCGGGCTAGGTCGTTGCATCCATCCGCTGCAAGCCTTCAGTCCGGAACGTGCCTCGCCCTGCTGAAATAAGGCAGCACAAACATATAGAGGCCGCTGAACAGCAGCAGGAAGAGCGGCAGCAGGGGCGCATAGACCACCAATGCCGGCGGCTCACCCAGTGCCATGGCAACGAAATTGGCGATCACGGTCACCGTGAAGGCGATGGATAGCCAGCGATGGGTCTGCCGTATCAGGGCGTTGAAGTTCAATGAAGCCTCCCTTGTTGATCTTGCACCGATGTCCCCCAGCAGGGTAGGGGGCGGGGCTCAGTCCAGCCCCGCCAGGACCTGCTCCAGATTGGCGAGGAATTGCTGCCAGCCGGCCTTGGCGCCGCCATAGGCCTGGCGTTGGGACGGCCGGAAACCGGCCTGTTCCATGCGCAGATGCGTGCCGGCACCGGTGGGCGTGAGCGTGAAGGTCACCACGCTTTTCAGATCGTAGGCATCGTCGTCATGGCTGAAATTCCAGCTATAGGACAAGGTCCGGTGCGGTTCGATGGCGAGAACCTCGCAGTCGAGCACCCCGCCCCATTCGCCGCGCAGATTGAAGCGGTGACCGACCACCGGGTCGAAATCGTTCTTCATCAACCACGCTTCGATCAGATGGGGCTGGGTGAGGGCGCGCCAGAGCTTTTCGGGCGGATGCGGAATCTCGCGCTCGACGACGACGGTACGGGTTTCGCTCGTATTGTTGGTCATTGGTCCATCCTGTTCAGCAAATCTTCGAGATCGTCGAACCGGGCTTCCCAGAATTGCGTCATCTGGCTCGCCCAGTCGATCAGAGGGCCGAGTGCGCCGAGTTGTGCGCAATAATGGGTCTGCCGGCCCTCATGGCGGTCGCGGACCAACCCGGCCTGTTTCAGCATCGCCAGGTGCTTCGAGACGGCCGGTTGTGAGACCCGGGCGTGGGCTGTGAGGGCCCCGACCGTCTGTTCTCCCTTGCGGCACAAGCGCTCGAAGATCGCCCGCCGGGTTGGATCGGCAAGCGTTCTGAACAGAAGGTCGGGGGAGGGCGACGTCAAAATCAATAACTCCTCAGTTATGGATTTAACTCATAGCTCAACAGTTATGAATTCGTCAAGCTTGCAGCAAAGGGCGCGGTCGCTGGCAACCCATGATATGGTTCGAAAGCGGCCACGCGGGGCATTATCCGGCAGGCCAGACGGGCCTTTCGCGAAGGAAATGCCTTAAAGAGATCGACTCATCGAAGGCTGTATTCCTGGGAGCGCGGACGTCCTCGTCCATAGGCGCTAAGACAAGGCGAGAGGCGCGAGGCCGGCCACCCCTTCGCCCCGTTTACGGGGAGAAGGTAAGGACGAGGGGCGGCGCGACCTCACAAACTGACGCCGTCCGTAGCCCCTCACCTCCATCCTCTCCCCGTAAACGGGGCGAGGGGGCTCATATGTCGAGCTCGA
>NZ_LYXZ01000049.1 GCF_001676615.1 Labrys sp. WJW
GCCGCCTCCAAGGAGTTCGGCGAGCGCGGCATCTCGGTGACCGCCATCGGCCCCGGCCCGATGGACACGTCCTTCTTCTATCCGGCCGAGGGCGCCGATGCCGTCGCCTACCACAAGAGCGCGGCGGCCCTGTCGAAATTCTCCAAGACCGGCCTCACCGACATCGAGGACATCGTGCCCTATATCCGCTTCCTCGTCTCCGACGGCTGGTGGATGACCGGACAGACCATCCTGGTGAATGGCGGCTACACCACCAAGTGAGACGAAGCCAGCGGCGGGTCGGTGGCCCGCCGCTGCCGGGTTCGATGCCTTCGGCAGCACAAGGCCATGCTGATCGGCAACCCCGACGTGCTTCTCGCCAAGAATCCGAGTGTGTTTTCATGAGATGGAGAGCCGTGCATGCATATGGCGATGGTGATCGGCGGTGGCCTTGTTCTGCTCGGCCTGTTCTGCCTCTTCGGTAGGCTCTGGGGCGGCTCGATGCCCGATCTCGCGCTTGCCGCCAAGGCGTTCGTTCCGGTCTGGCTGATCATCTCGCTCGTCAACATGTGGGTCGGCGTCACGAAGGCGGGATATTCGGTGCGGGACGAATTGCCGATTCTCGTCATCGTCTTCCTCGTGCCGGCGTTGGTCGCCGGCCTGGCGATCTGGCGCCTGGCTCGCTGAGTACCGGCGCAATGAAACGTCCCGGCATTTTGCGGTCGCTGCATCGGAGCGGCAATGATCCACGGGGGCCGGAGGGCGTGGTGGCCTTCTGGCAGGCCTCAGCAGGCCAATGGTTCGCCAAGGATCCTGCCTTCGACACAGATTTTCGCAGGCGCTTTCTCGATCTTCACATGGCGGTCGCGGCGCGTCGGCACGATGATTGGGGCACGACGGCGCAAGGATCTCTGGCCCTGCTGATCCTGACCGACCAGTTTCCCCGCAACGCCTTTCGTGGCACCGGGCATATGTATGCGACCGATCCCCTCGCCCGCCACTATGCCCGCGCTGCGCTCGATACTGGCCATATGGAGCAGGTCGAGCCCGCGTTGAGGCTGTTTTTCTGCCTGCCCTTCGCCCATTCGGAAGCGCTCGCCGACCAGGACCTGTCGGTGGTGCTCAACGCCAGGCTCGGTCGATCCTGGCTCGATCATGCCGAGGGACATCGGGACATCATCCGCCGCTTCGGCCGGTTTCCGCATCGAAACGCCATCCTTGCCCGCACCACGACGGCAGAGGAAGCTGCCTTCCTCGAAGACGGAGGCTTCCGGGGTTGAGGGGGGCAACGCGGCCGGGGATTGGTCGGTTGCCGAGTTGCGTCGAATTTCGTCACGGATTGGAGGAAGTCCTTCGCGCTAGAGCAAAGCGTTCAGGTGTGAACGCTCATTTGCTCCAACTCTTTGGTTCGACGCGTCTTTGCGATTTGAAATGATTCGTTCAAACCGCAAAACGCTTTGGCTCTCGGATATTTGTGTTCCCTTCGTCATTGTTTCGCCGCCGCTGCGAAGCTAAAACAGACGCATGTGGAAATACGCCAATCCCACCCTGTTCATGGGCCTTGCCGGCCGCCTCCTGCCGTGGCTGGCAGGGGTAACGGTGCTGTTGTTCGCCGCCGGCCTCTATGGCGCCGCCTTCGCGCCGGACGATTACCAGCAGGGCGCCACCGTGAAGATCATGTATATCCACGTGCCCTGCGCCTGGCTGGCCATGGCCGGCTGGGGGGCGATGTCGCTTTCGGCGCTCGGCGTGCTGGTCTGGCGCCACCCGCTCGCCGAAGTGGCGATGAAGGCGGCCATGCCGATCGGCGCCGCCTTCACCTTGCTGTGCCTGATCACAGGTTCGCTCTGGGGCCAGCCGATGTGGGGCACCTGGTGGGTCTGGGATGCACGCCTGACTTCCGTGTTGGTGCTGTTCCTGATGTATCTGGCACTGATGGCGCTGTGGCACGCCATCGAGGATCCGGGCAAGGCGGCGCGGATCTCGGCCGTGCTGGTGCTGGTCGGGGCCGTCAACATTCCCATCATCAAATTCTCGGTCGAGTGGTGGAACACCCTGCATCAGGGCGCCTCGGTGTTCCGCATCGGCGGCTCCACCATCTATTCCTGGAACATGCTCTGGCCGCTGCTCGACATGGCGCTGGCCTTCACCCTGCTGTTCGTCACGCTGCATCTGGCGGCGATGCGCAACGAAATCCTGCGCCGCCGCATCCGCACCATGCGCCTGATGGCCGCGGCCGGCGTCACCCCGGCCATGACCGCTTCGCTGCCGGTGGAGGCCTGAGATGATAGTGCTCGGCATGGATCTCGGGCCGCACTGGGTCTTCATCGTCTGGGCCTACGGCCTGGCGGCGGCGGTGATCGCAGCGCTGATCACTTGGGTGGTGCTGGATCACAAGGCCCAGCACCGAACCTTAGCTGAATTGGAAGCCCAGGGCCTGCGCCGCCGTTCGCGCCGGGACGCCAAGCCGGACGGACAATTGCCATGAGCGACAGCCAGACCCTGCCGCCGGCGCCGCGCCGCCGCGCGTTGGTGTTCCTGCCCCTGATCGTGTTCGCGGCGCTTGCCGGCCTGTTCTTCTACCAGCTCCGCTCCGGCGGCGACCCCTCGGCGCTGCCCTCCACCCTGATCGGCAAGCCGGTGCCGCAGATGAGCCTGCCGCCGCTCGCCGAGCTCGTGCGGGACGGCAAGGCACTTCCGGGCCTTGCCACCGCCGATCTCAAATCGGGCGGCGTCAGCGTGGTCAACATCTTCGCCTCCTGGTGCGGCCCCTGCCGGGACGAGCATCCGGTGCTGATGAAACTGGCCGGCCTCGGCAAGGGACGCCTGGTCGCGATCAACTACAAGGATGATCCTGACAATGCCCGCCGCTATCTCGGCACCTTCGGCAACCCCTATGAAGCGGTAGGCGTCGATGTGAACGGCCGCTCTGCCATCGACTGGGGCGTCTATGGCGTGCCGGAGACCTTCGTGGTCAATGGCAAGGGTGAGATCGTCGACAAGATCGTCGGCCCGCTGAGCGAAGACAGCCTGAGGACCAGGCTGCTGCCTGCGATCGAGGCCGCCTCCAAATCCTGACCTGCGATTTCCAGATCTGCGACATTCGGGCCCTGCAATGACCGACCGCTCCACGCTTCCCTACCGCCCCTGTGCCGGCGCGGCGCTGTTCAATGCGCAAGGCAAGGTCTTCGTCGGCCGCCGCAAGCCGCGCGCCGGAAGCGCGCCCGGCAGCTTCGAATGGCAGATGCCGCAGGGCGGCATCGACGAGGGCGAGGACCCCCGCGAGGCGGCGATCCGCGAACTCCATGAGGAGACCAATGTGCGCTCGATCGCCTTTCTGGCCGAGGCGCCGGACTGGTATTCCTACGATTTGCCAGCCGAGGCGGTTGGCGGCGGCTGGACGGCGCGATATCGTGGCCAGACCCAGAAATGGTTCGCCTTCCGCTTTACCGGTCCGGACAGCGAGATCGACGTGCTCCGGCCGGCCGGTGGCAAGCACCAGGCCGAGTTCGAGGACTGGCGTTGGGAAGACCTTGCCGCCTTGCCTGGCTTGATCGTGCCGTTCAAGCGCGGCGTCTATGCCGAGGTGGTGGCGGCCTTCCGGTATCTGGTGGCGTGATGGATGCGACGAAACCCTATCGGCCGAATGTCGGTATCGCCCTGTTCAATGCCGAGGGGCTGGTGCTCGCGGGCCGGGCCGAGACCTCCGGGCCGGAGCTGATCGTGCCGGGCCTCGAATGGCAATGCCCACAAGGCGGGATCGACGAGGGCGAGGACATCGTCGCGGCCGCCAAGCGCGAGCTCTGGGAGGAAACCAATGTCCGCAACGCCTCCGTGCTGGCGGTGACGGAGGAATGGTGGCCTTACGACTTCCCGCCCTATGACGGACCGCCGCACAAATTGTCGCCCTTTCGCGGCCAGAAGCAACGCTGGGCGGCCTTGCGCTTCGAGGGGCAGGACAGCGAGATCGACGTCGTCAATCTGCCGACGGGCGAGCCGCAGGAATTCTTCGGCTGGCGCTGGGAAAGGCTGGCGCGGCTGCCCGACCTGGTGACGCCGCATAAGCGCCCGGTCTATCTGCTGATGGCGCAGGCCTTTGCCGGATTCGGGGCCTGACGGGCCTGGAACCTTTCGCCGACCCACCTGTTCAGCGTAGATCCATTGGACGGATTGGCGCCATGCCATGCTTGTGCCAAGCTATGCTGCTTCAATGGCACTTGGGCTGTATCGGGGGCTGCATTTCGGAGGTGGCGTCCCCATATGCCGATTTTGGCGCGGAGGCGCGGAAGCGATGTTTCGGAACGTCATGCCCTATGATTATACCGTCGGTATCGATCGCTCGGATATCGACTTCATGGGCCATGTCAACAATGCCAGCTACCTGAAATGGGTGCAGGCGGCGATCATCAGCCATTGGGAGCGCCTGGCGCCCGCCGAGGCGCTGAAGAAGCATGCCTGGGTGGCGCTCCGCCACGAGATCACCTATCGCAAGCCGGCCTTCCTCGAGGACGACGTGATCGCTACCGTCATTCTCGAGAAGGTGCATGGCGCGAAGGCCTTCTACGGCATCATCATCAAGCGCGGCGAGGAAGTGCTCGCCGAGGTGAAGTCGAGCTGGTGCTGCCTGGACGTGGCCACCAAGCGGCCGAAGCGGCTTTCGAGCGCCATCATCGAGCGTTTCCTCGGCAGGCCGGCGAACTAAAGCGTTTTGCGATTAGGCGGAATCATCTCGAATCGCATAGACGCGTCGCACCAAAGAGCGAGAGCAAAACAGCCTAAACGCGCTTTGCACTAGAGAACCTCAGGCTTCCACCACTGGCTTGCGTGCCGGGAAAAGCTGGTCGCGCGAGGCGATGAGCGCCCCGCCGACGATAAGCAGCACGGCAAGCGCCAAGGCCAGGCTCGGCGAAGCGATACCGACGGCGACCAGGATCAGCGTCGACAGCACAGGCGTGGCATAGGAAGCGACGCCCAGCAGGCGGATGTCGCCATGCTTGACCCCGCGATCCCAGGCATAGAAGGCCAGACCCACCGGTCCGAGGCCAAGCCCGACGATGGCGAGCCATTCCTTGGCATCAGGCCACACCGTGGTCTCGAACAGGCCGTGGCAGATCAGCGCCAGCACGCAGGTCACCCCGCAAAAACCCACCACCGCATCCGTCGGCACCGCCTTGAAACGGCGCGACAGGACCGAATAGCCCGACCAGATGAAGGCGCAGGCGAGCGCCAGCGCATAGCCCGGCGCATTGGCCGTCTCGAAGCCCGACACTCCCTTTGCGAGGGCGAGTGCCAGCACGCCGGCGAAGCCGAGCAGGGCGCCGGCGACATGATACCAGCGCAGCCGCTCGCCGGGTAGCATGGCGGAGAACAGCACGATCAGGAGCGGCCAGAGATAGGCGATGAGGCTGGCTTCGGCCGGCGGTGCCCGCTTGAGCGCTTCGAAATAGACGGCGTGATAGCCGAACAGGCCGCCGACACCGAGTGTCCAGACCGGCCAGGGCTGGCGCAGGGCCGCCGTGGCGCCTGGCCGGAAGGGCCAGGAGGCCGCGCCCATCAGTGTCGCTACCGCAAAGGTCAGCCCGAGCAGTTCGAAGGAGGGGATGCGGTAAGTGAGCGCGGTGGTCAGGGCCAGGACGGACCAGAGCAGGATGGCGATCAGGCCGATCAGGGTGGCGAGCAGTTTGGCGGGCATGGACGGTTCTTTCGGTTGCGCCTGCTATGCCGCAAAATCGGGAAAGGCGCCATCCGGGATTTTTGGGCGACGTGCCAGCCATATGTCTGCTGGAGGCTATTCTGATGCCGTCATTGCGAGCGGAGCGAAGCAATCCAGTCCAGGCCGAGGAGCGCTCACGATTTCTGGATTGCTTCGCTCCGCTCGTAATGACAGTCAGCAAGGTTATTTAAGCCGGCAGCCTTCTCGCCTGGTGCCGCGGCGGCCGGATCTCGCCGCGCTGGGTGCCGATCGACATCTCGAAACTGTCGGCGATGCGGCGGGCGCGATCGATGAACAGCAGGGCGGCGTCGCGGGGCAGCACGTCGAGGGCCATGCGCTCGAACAGATCGAGCCAGCGATCGAAATGCCGGCCTTCCAGCGGCAGCATCAGATGGGGGCGGAGCGGGCGGCCGTCATAGCGGCCGCTGCGCAGGATGACCGATGACCAGAAGGCGCAGAGCTTGGCCAGATGGTCGTCCCAATCGGCGACCTTTGCATTGAAGATCGGCCCGATCAGATCATCCTGCCGCACCCGGCCATAGAAGGTGTGGACCAGGCGCTCGATCATCGCCTCGCTGACCGCGGTGCCGTTCGGCTCGCTCATATTGATGCTGGCTGCCATGGCCGTCTCTATGCCGCAAAAGACAGGCCGGTACCAATGCGCTGGTGTCGCAGCAGCTATTTTTCGGCGGTGGTACTGACATTCGAACCGCGCGTCACCATGTAATTGGAAATCATTGGAAGAGTGGAGGCCGCCATGCGCATGCGTCCACTTGCGATAGCTGTTCTTCTTCTTGGCTTGATTGCAGTTCCGGCCAGGGCTCAACAACAGCCGGACCCTGAAAACCCGGACAACGATACTCGCGAGCAACTTTACGAGCTCGGTCGTTTCATTGCGATCTATCAGCGGGTGCTCGCCACTTATGTCGACAAGCCCGCACCGGACGTGCTGATCCAGGGCGCCATCGGCGGCATGATGTCGAAGCTCGATCCCCATTCACGCTATGTCGATCCCAAGGCCATGTCCGACATGCAGCAGGAGCTTGCCGGCAAGCGCGTCGGGCTTGGCCTCGAAGTCGAGGTGCTGGGCGGGCTGGTCAAGGTGGAACATGTCCTGGACGCCACGCCAGCTGCCACGGCGGGACTGAAGGCAGGAGACATCATCCTCAAGCTGGACGGCGATGTCGTGCGGGGGCTGAGCCCGGCAGCGATGCTGCAGCGCATGGAAGGGCCGGTGGGCAGTTCCGCCATCCTGACCATCCGGCGGCGCGGCAATGCGGTGCCGCTGTCCTATACGCTTACGCGCGAGATCATCCGGGCCGAAAGCGTGCGCTTCGAGGTGATGGGAGAGGATGTCGGCTATATCCGCATCCGGGAATTCAACGAGCAGACGCCCGATAGCCTGAGGCGGATCGCCGAACGCCTGCCGACAGCCTTCCGGCCCGGTGCCTTGAAGGGCATCATTCTCGACCTGCGCAACAATCCTGGCGGTCTGCTCGATCCGGCTATCATGGTGTCGGCAGCTTTCATCGGCAAAGGGGTGCTGCTGTCGATCCGCGGGCGCGAGCCCGACCAGTCGAAGGTCTATATCGCCCATGGCGAGGACATCACCGGCGGCGTGCCGCTGGTGGTGCTGATCAATGGCGGTACCGCCTCGGCGGCGGAGATCGTCGCCGGTGCCTTGCAGGATTTCAAGCGTGCCACCATCCTGGGCACGCGCTCCTTCGGCAAGGGCTCGATCCAGACGGTCACCCGCCTGCCCGACGACAGTGCCCTGGTGCTGACCACGGCGCGCTACTACACCCCGCTCGGCCGCTCGATCCAGGCACAGGGCATCGAGCCGGACATCGCCGTGCGGCAGCAGGATCCGACCGGTGCCGGCCTCGGCCACGCCACGCTGGGCGAAGCAGGCCTGACGGGCCATCTCAAGGGAACGGGGCCCAGGGACGAGAGCGGCTCATCCTTCTATGTGCCGCCAGACCCCACCGACGACGTCCAGCTTCACATCGCCCTCGACATGCTGCGCAGCACGGAACGCGAGCGCAGTGAATTGTGGCGGCCTCCCGGGAACTGAGCGGCGGCGCTTCGGGTGAAACAATGCGCTGCCTGGTGTCGGACCGGGAAGGCGTTTTGCAACCCTCGGCTGCGGCCCAGGGTCGATATGCGCCGGTGACGTGCGGGACAGCGGCGGGAAGCCGGGGGACGCAGCCACAAAATCGTCACAAAGCTGTCTCTTGACGCCGAGCAACATTCTATGGACTCATAGAAGTCATCGAGTCAGGAGAACATAGCTCAGTTCGAACAAAATCATAAGAGGTCCCGTGCCGCTATACAAATCGTCTGCTGTAGATGCAATCAAGCTTCGTAAGGCGAATGAATACAGTTTCTGGGGGGCGAGAAATGCTGCTAATCGAGTTGAGCCGATTGCCAGTCCGCATTTTGATTTTGAGTTAGATCTGGAGCCGGGTGACAAGATCTTCACTGTTGGATCGTGTTTCGCACGCAATGTGGAAGGTCGGCTTGCTACCGCGGGCTATCGCCTGCCGATGCGGGATTTGATGGACGATCGCAGCTTCGCGGGCGTGCATCCGCGGGCGCTCAACAACTTCAGTACGCCGTCCATCTGGAACGAATTGGGCTGGGCTACCGGGGAATTGCAGTTCGATGCCGATCAGGCCATCGTCGAATATGGCTCCGGCAAATGGCTCGATCTGCACGTCACCCACAATGTGCAGCCCGCACCGCGGGAGACGGTACTGCGCCGACGCTCGGCCATCACCAAGGCCTATGGCAGCTTCAAAGATTGCAAGCTGATCATCGTCACGCTCGGCCTGGTCGAAGTCTGGTACGACAATGTGGCTGGCACCTATCTCAACAGCCTGCCGCCGCCGCCGCTGGTCCGCCGCTACCCCGAGCGTTTCGAGCTTCATGTGCTCTCTCATGACGAGACGCTGGACTATTGCGACCGGGCCATCGGCTTGCTGCGCAAATATGGGCGGAGCGATGCGGTCGTCCTGATGAGCGTATCGCCGGTGGCGCTCGGGATTACGCATCGTCCCGAAGACGTGATGGTGGCAAATTGCTACAGCAAGTCCGTCCTGCGCACGGTCACCGAGGAAATGGTCGCGCGCTACGACAATGTGCACTACTTCCCCAGCTATGAATCCGTGCTCCAGAGCGACCGGCAGATTGCCTGGATGAATGATTTCACCCATGTCAGCGAGACGCTGATCGCTCATAATGTCGACCGCCTGGTCCGGCACTTCGACGCAGGCGGCGTGGGCGACGACGGCCTGGAGAGCGCCCAGGCCAGTATCGAGGCGGGCGGGGCATCGGCGGCGCATTTGCATGCCGTCGAGGCGCGCAAGGGCGATCCGAGCTCGGCGGCGCGCTTCTTCTCCGAATTCGGTGAGTGGTCGGGGAAGTCACCGACCTTTGCGACCGAGCACATCGAGTGGCTGGTCGATCAGAAGCAGGCCGCCAGGGCGCTGGAGATCGCTTCGCTGACCGATGCCCGCTCCGAGCGGATCAAGATGGCGAAGGCGCGTGCCCTGTTGATGCTCAAGCGCAACCGGGAGGCGCTGGACATCCTCTACGATCCAAAGCTGGAGGAAGCGCGGTCAAGCCGCTACTGGTCGCTTCGGGTCGAAGCGGAAGGAAACAATGGCGATATCGCCGCGCTGGAGACCACGCTCAGTGGCTGGTCGCGCGCCCTGCCCAAGCACGCTTCGCAGGCGCGGATCCATGTGGCGCGCGCCTTGCTGGCGCAATCGTCGGTTGGGCGTGCGCTGGAACTGCTCGAGCTTGCGCTGGTCGACAATCCCAAATCGGCGCTTGGCCATATCCTTTCCGCCGAGGCGTATCTCCTGCGTGGTGATCTTGCCGCCGCCAGGCAGAGCTTCGCCCAGGCGGAGCCGGCAACGCCCAGCGAAAACCGCCGCTACAACAAACTGAAGGACAGGATCGGCGAATTGGTCGGTGCGTAATTGATTTGAAGCAGGAGCTTGGGGGCGCCTATGCTAAGCGAAGTTCAGAAAAACTCATTCGTCGACAAGGGCTATTGCACCGTCCAGATAGACCTGGACGCCAAATGGACGAACTGGGCGATCAACCTGACCTGGAGCCAGATCGACAGCCATTTCGATCGTGACGATCCCAAGACCTGGATCGGCGAGATCGAGGACGATTGCCGGTCCGCCACGCTCGCCAAACGCCGCGGCCGGCTGAAGTTCAAGGATAATGTGTTCCGGCATCCCGAACTGATCCGGATGATGTACGGCAACGGTCCGGTGATGTCGGCCGTGCGCAGCCTGATCGGCGATCGCTGCGTCGGTCGCCATGCGACGCGCGGCCTCTATCCGATCTTTCCGACCCCGCAATCGAGCGACACGATCAAGGGTGGGATGGATGCGCATCCCTTCCAGGTGAATGCCGTGCTCTATCTCGACGACGTTGCCGAGGATGGCGGCGCCTTCAGCGTCTGGGAAGGGAGCCACTACATCATGGCGAAGGCGTTTGCCGGCCGCGCATCCTACAAATTGCTCGATAATGTCGAAGCCTTGCGCCTGGAAGCGGAGGCCCGTTGCCGTCATGTGATGCTGCCCGGGGCGCGCGGCACGCTGGTGCTGTGGCACCATCGGCTCCTGCACACGCCGACGACGAACCGGACCGACAAGATTCGTTATGCCTTGCTCGCGGACTACTACCGTGACGACTGGCTCGACCAGGCCGACGAGCCCCACACGGACGATTTCTGGGAAGGGTGGCCGCTGTCTGCGTCGCCATCGTCGAGGCCCGCTTACGAGCCTGAAGAGCCCGGCTTGACCATTTCGCCGCGAAACACAAGGACGCGCCGAAACAAGGAGGTGGCGCAATCAGGCGCTTCGGCCTGAAGGGGGGGGCGCTCTCACATGAGGGTGCCGCCTGCCGCTGCATGAGGGCGATGCGCCGGCGCTAGAGCGTTTTGCGATTTGGTGGAATCACCAAGAATCGCAAAGACGCGTCCCATCAAAGAGTGAGAGCAATGCAGCGCTTCCGTCTAAACGCGCTTTGCTCTAGAGCAAAGTGCGGTTTCTCGGAATCGCACTTTTTCTCTATCTCCTTGTTTTGACGCGTTTTCTTCATCGAAAAGTCTATCAACTCTTCCGGAAAACGCTCTAGGTGCTCGCGCCGTCGAATTTGTGAATCTCGAGCGCATCGAGGTCGATGGCCGGCACGCAGCGCAGATTGATCGCCACCATTGCGGCCCCGTCGGGCCGCTTTGCTTTGGCAAAGGCCTGAGTGCCGCAGGTCTCGCAGAACTGGTGTTCGATGCGGTGCTTGTTGAACTGGTAGGTCTTGAGCCTGGCCGGGTCGGCGGAGATGGTCACCGCCTCGGCCGGCAGGAAGGCCAGGAGCGAGCCCTTGCGGCGGCAATAGGAGCAATTGCAGCTCACTGCGCTGGTCGGCGCGTCGGCCTCGGCCGTAAAGGAAACCGCGCCGCAATGACAACTGCCTTCGAAGCTCATGTCTCGTCCTCCCGGGATGGTTGTATGCAGGGCGCCAAATATAGTCCGGAGCGAGGGATTCGGGGATCCTGTTCCGGTGCCGGGAAGAGGACTTGCTTTTGTTTGTGCAGGGCCTTGGCAGACGTCAAAACCATACACACTCTATATTCTGAGTGATGTGCTCGACCGGGCCTCGCGGACCCGGCCTGCCCTTTCATGGGAGATCTTCATGGCCCGCCAATTGCGGCTCGGCGCCTTCATGCGTCCGGCGAGCATTCATACCGGAGCCTGGCGCTATCCGGGCGCCTGGCCCGACGCCAATTTCAACTTCGCCCATCTCAAGCACCTGGCCCAGCGCCTCGAAAGCGCCCGCTTCGACGCCTTCTTCATGGCCGATCATCTCGCCGTGCTCAACATGCCGGTGGAAGCGCTCAAGCGCAGCCATACGGTGACGTCGTTCGAGCCCTTCACCCTGCTGTCGGCCCTGTCGGCCGTCACCGAGCATATCGGTCTGGTCGCCACCGCCTCCACCACCTTCGATGCCCCCTACCATGTCGCCCGCCGCTTTGCCTCGCTCGATCATCTCAGCGGCGGCCGGGCGGGCTGGAACATCGTGACCACGTCCAATCCCGATGCGGCCCTGAATTTCGGCCTGGACGATCATATGGGGCACGACGAGCGCTACCGCCGCGCGCGGGAATTCTATGACGTGGTCACCGGCCTGTGGGACAGCTGGGCCGACGACGCCTTCACTCGCGACGTCGAAAGCGGCCTCTATTTCGACCCGGACAAGCTGCATGTGCTCGGCCACAAAAGCGAGTACCTCTCCGTGCGCGGGCCGCTGAACATCGCCCGCCCGGTGCAGGGCTGGCCGGTGATCGTGCAGGCGGGTTCTTCCGAGCCGGGCCGGCAGCTCGCGGCCGAGACGGCGGAGGCGGTGTTCACCGCCCCGCCCAATCTGGCGGAAGGGCGCCGCTTCTATGCCGACGTCAAGGGCAGGATGGCCAGGCTCGGCCGCGACAGGGATCATATGAAGATCCTGCCGGCTGCCTTCGTGGTGGTCGGCGACAGCGTGGAGGAGGCCAGGGCCAAGCGCGCCAGGCTCGACAGCCTGGTGCATTACGACAGCGCCATCGCCTCGCTCTCCATCGCGCTCGGCCATGATGTCTCGGGTCTGGATCCCGACGGCCGGCTGCCGGCCATTCCCGAGACCAATGCCAGCAAGAGCGGCCGCGAACGGGTGCTGCAACTGGCCGAAAGCGAGGGCCTCACCGTGCGCCAGCTGGCCCAGCGCCTCGGCGGCTATGCCGGCCTTGCCTTTGTGGGCACGCCCGCCAGCATTGCCGATGACATGGCGGAATGGCTCGAAAGCGAGGGCTCGGATGGCTTCAACGTGATGTTCCCCTATCTGCCTGGCGGTCTCGACGATTTCGTCGACAAGGTCGTGCCGGTGCTGCAGGAGCGTGGTCTGTTCCGGCGGGAGTATGAGGGGCGGACGCTGCGCGAGAATCTCGGCTTGCCGCGGCCGCAGAACCGGTTCTTCAAATAAGAGAAAATTTTCTGCAGAGTTGGGGCGGTTGGAGTGTCAGCCTCCTGGCTGACATCTTGGAAACGCAGCCCTTGCTGGCAAGCAGAATGTCAGCCAGGAGGCTGACAATCCGCATATCCTGCGCTCTTTCATGCAAACGCAACTGTCGTCCTAAACTCGACCTTCATACCATTGCGAAGCTGTCGGGATCCGGGCCGATCTTGCCCTTGGGGTCGTCGAGCTTCTCGATGGCGGCGATGTCCTCCGGCGCCAGCTTGAAATCGAAGACCTGGAAGTTCTCGACGATACGGGCCGGCGTCACCGATTTGGGAATGACGACATTGCCGATGTCGAGATGCCAGCGCAGGATCACCTGGGCAGAGCTCTTCCCGTATTTCTTGCCGATGGCCGTCAGCGCGGGGTCGCTGAGCAGCGTACCCTGGCCGAGCGGGCTCCAGGCCTCGGTCGCGATGCCCTCCTTGGCGTGGTAGGCGCGCAGGGCCTTCTGCTGGAAGCGTGGATGCAGTTCGACCTGGTTGATCGCCGGCACCACACCGGTCTCGGCCTTCAGGCGCTCGAGATGGGCGATCTGGAAATTGGAGACGCCGATAGAGGCGACGAGCCCCTCCTCGCGCAGCTTGATCAGGGCCTTCCAGCTTTCGACATAAAGATCGCGTGAAGGCACCGGCCAGTGAATGAGATAGAGATCGATCGTCTCCAGGCGCAGTTTCTTCAGGCTGGCCTCGAAGGCCCGCAGGGCCGTGTCATAGCCCTGGTCGCCGTTCCACAGCTTGGTGGTGACGAAGATGTCCTTGACGGGAACGCTGGAGGCGGCGAACGCGTCGCCCACGCCGGCTTCGTTGCCATAGATGGCGGCGGTGTCGATCGAGCGGTAGCCGGCCTCGATCGCCGCCGTCACGGCGGCGTTCGCGCCGTCATTCGGCACCTGCCAGACGCCGAAGCCGAGTTGCGGGATTTCCTTGCCGTCATTGAAGCGGATGGTCGGACTCATGGGGGATCTTTCCTGAAATCGACGAAGGGAAGAAAGGGATGATGGCAAAGCGCCGGCTCCGTTCCCAGGAAGGCGGATCGCCGGCAGGAGGGATGCGGCCGCTGAGGCTACATCCCTCATCTATGGTCTGGTTCGCGAAGCGCAACCGCCAGCCTCATTGAAAGCCGGCGATACCATGCGGGACATAGGGGGCTTCGAGCGTTGCGATTTCCTCGCTTGTCAATTTCAAGTCGAGTGCTGCGACGGCATCGGTGAGGTGATGCGGCTTGGAGGCGCCGACGATCGGGGTTGTCACACCGCTCTTCTGCGCCACCCAGGCGAGGGCCACCTGCGCCCGGGACACGCCGCGCGCCTTGGCGATGGCGGCCACGGCCTCGATGACCCTGCGGTCGGCATCCTGCGTGGCGTCATAGAGCGCCGTGCCGACATTGTCGCTCTGCTGGCGCTCACTGCTCTCGCTCCAATCGCGCGTCAGCCGGCCGCGGGCGAGCGGGCTCCAGGGCAGGACGGCGATGCCCTGGTCGTGGCAGAGCGGCAGCATCTCGCGCTCCTCTTCGCGATAGAGCAAGTTGAGGTGGTCCTGCATGCTGACGAATTCGGTCCAGCCATGAAGGCGGGAGGTGTAGAGCGCCTTGGTGAACTGCCAGGCATGCATGGAGGAGGCGCCGATATAGCGGGCCTTGCCGGCCTTCACCACGTCATGAAGGGCCTCCAGCGTCTCCTCGATCGGCGTCGACGCATCCCAGCGATGGATCTGGTAGAGGTCGACATAATCGGTGCCGAGACGCCGGAGGCTGTTGTCGATCTCGGCCAGGATGGCGCGGCGCGACAAGCCCTCGCCATTGGGGCCGGGGCGGGTGCGAAAGAAGATCTTGGTCGCCAGCACGATCTCCTCGCGCCGCGAAAACTCCTTGATGGCCCGGCCGACGATTTCCTCGGAGGTCCCGTCCGAATAGGTATTGGCGGTATCGAGGAAATTGATGCCGGCCTCGATGGCCTGGCGGATCAGGGGGCGGCTCTGTTCCTCGGGCAGGGTCCAGGCATGGTTGCCACGATCGGGATCGCCATAGGTCATGCAGCCAAGGCACAGGCGTGACACTTCGAGCCCCGTCGAGCCGAGCTTGACGTAATCCATGGATGAAAACTCCTCGCTGAAAATCTATTTCGGGCGGCGCCATCCGAAGGGCCACGCGAACCGACTAATCCCGCTACTCGATGGATTGGATCGATTGTGAAACGGCCGAGTGTCGAAGTCCAGCTTCAAAGCAGGGCAGAATGACCCGCCGACGTTCGCGCGGTACCCGGCCCGGATGAGTTGGGCTTGGGCATTGAACCAGACGTTGCGGGCATTGAAGGGAAACGCCGTTTCCCGACCGGCGGTATGACTCCTTCGATGGTCGGCATCGATATGGCCTCTGGCGAAGAGCTCGAAGCTGCCGATCACTTGCAGCAAGGGCTCCGGCCCCCCGATCAGAGGATCAACGGGCTCGCTCGCCGAACATCACCAAGGCCGCGGCGCCGACCAAGCCGGCATTGTCGCCGAGGGCGGCTTTCACCACCGGCACGTCGCGGAAGGAGGGCAGGGCGTTGCGCCGGATGATTCCGTGGATCGCCTCCGCCATCAAGTCGAAGCCATGCGAGACACCGCCGCCCATCACCACTTTCTCGGGGCTATAGAGATGGATGAGGCTGACAAAGCCCTCGCCGAGCAAATTGGCTTCTTCGTCGAGGAGCGCGAGCGCCGTCGCATCGCCGCCGCGGGCGGCTTCGACGATGTGCCCGGCGGTCGGCGCCGCCAGGCGCGCGAGGCTGCTGCCGGGATGAGCGAGCGCGGCTTCGCGTGCGCGCCGGTCCAGCGCGGTGCCGGCCGCGTAGGCTTCGAAACACCCGACGGCGCCGCAGCTGCAGCGCGGTTCGTCCCCAGCCGGACGGAGATTCTGCGCCAGGCGGAAATGGCCGACATGGGCGGTCATGCCGCGCCTGCCATGCAGGAGCCGGCCATCGCTGACCACACCACCGCCGATGCCGGTGGAGACGGTGACATAGAGGAGATGGTCGAGCCCGCGGCCGGCGCCGAAACGCCATTCGCCGTAGCAGGCGGCGATGGCGTCGCCTTCGACCACGACCGGCCGGCCGAGCACGGCGGAGAGTTCGTCGCGCAGGGGGAAGTCTTCCCAGCCCGGCAAGGTCGGCACATGGATGAAGGTGCCGGTGTGGCTGTCGAGCGGGCCAGGCGCGCAGACGCCGATACCGGAGAGCGAACCGAGGCTCTCGTCGTCGGTCACCTCATCGATGAGGCGGCGGAATTGCGCCATCACGGCTTTCGGGCCACCGGCCACATCGGTGCGAGCGGCGGCGCGCCTGAGCACGGCGCCGGTATCATCAACGAGGGCGGCGCGCACCTGCGTACCGCCGAGATCGATGCCGATGGCGCGCCGAACCATGGGTCAGGGCTCCCGCTGCAGGCCATGGACCCAGGCGATGCGGGCGGCCAGATCCGGCGCACCGAAGGCCAGAGACCCCATCACGATGGTCTCGGCGCCGGCGAGACGCAGATTGGGCACGGTGTGCTCGCGATTGCCGCCATCGGAAGCGAGAATGATGCGGTGCCCGGCCTTCCCCGCGATCAGCTTGCGGGCTTCGCGCAGACGCGCCAGGGCCGAATCGTCGAGGCCGACGCCCTTGATGCCGATCAGGGTGCCGAGCAGGGTCAGCATATCCAGCCGGTCGAGGAAGGGCTCCGCCGCCGCCACGGGCGTGTGGAGCTGCAGCACCATGCCGGTGGCAAGGCCGTGCTCGCGGATGCGAACCAGCGCCGCGTCGGCATTGGCGTTCTCGGCATGGATGCTGATCAGGTCGGCGCCGGCTTCGGCGAATTGGTCTATCTGGTCGAGGAGGATGTCGTCCGTCGTCATCAGGTGGACGTGAATTGGCTTGGCGGTGACCTTGCGCACGGCCGCCGTCAGGTCCGGAAAATAGAGCAGGGCCGGCGAGAAATGGCCGTCCGCGACATCGACATGGAAGATGTCGACATGGGGCTCGACCCGGGCGATGTCGTCGGCGAGACGGCCGAGATCGGCGGACCAGAGCGAGAATTCGGCGAGGAGGCGGTCGGCGGGCAGGGCCTGGAGCCAGCCGGAAGCGGGTTTCATGCAGGAATCTCCGAGAGAAACTGCGCCAGAGCGGCGCGAAAATCCTGGACGTAGCGCGGCTTGTCCAGTGCCTTGGGGGTGATACGGGCGAGCCGGGCGCCGGGAATGAGCGCGGCGAGCGTCTCGGCATGGCCGAGCGGGTGGATGGCATCGACCTCTGTGCCGATGACGAGCGTGGGGATCCTCAGGGCGGCGATATCGGCGCGGGAGACGCCGGGTCCATCCGCCGAAATGCGGGCGAGCAGGGCTGCGGTGACGGCCTGGGGCTCCCGTGTGAAGAAGCTGCGCAGCGAGGCGAGGTTGTCCGGGGCGCCGGCGGCAAGATCGCGCGCCGTATCGGAGGCCTCGAACAGCGCCCTTGCTTCGGCGGCCTCGTGGCCCGCGAGCAGCGCGCCGACCTGAGCATTGGGCGCCATATTGGCGGGGCCGGCTTCGGCGATCCAGGCCGGGCGGGCCAGCACCAGTGCCCGCACCAGGTCCGGCCTGGTGACGGCGAGGCGCAGGGCGATCGCCGCGCCCATCGAGATGCCGCCGAGGACGACCGGGCCGAGCGCCAGGCTGTCGAGCCAGTGCGCCAGGTCGTCGGTGAAGGTTGCGATCGAGAGAAGCCCGGTGTCGCCGGCGTCCGAGCCGCCATGGCCACGGCATTCGAGCGTGAGGCAGCGCGCCGGCAGCTCGAAGGGAAAGATTTCGGCCGGCTGGGCAGCATCCCCGCACAGGCCATGCTGGAAGACTACGGGCACGCCGCTGCCGCGGTCATGCACCGCGAGGCTGAGGTTGTCGCGCTGGAAGTGCGTGTTCATCGGATCAAGCGCCCCGCGGTGCGGTCGGCCTTCTCCCCTTGCGGGAGAAGGTGCCCCGAAGGGGCCGATGAGGGGTCTCGCTACGCGGGTCGAATGTGGTGCAACACCCCTCATCCCCCTGCCGGGACCTTCTCCCGCAAGGGGAGAAGGGAGTGGTTCTGCGGGGTTCGGCGCCCCTCATCGCGCAATCACCTCCGCCAGCTTCCGGCCGAGAAACGCGGCAACCTCTGCCGCCTCCCCGGCGGCGAGGCCATGAGTGACCAGGGGACCGTTGAAGCCGATGCGAGCGAGGCCGGCGAGATAATGGTCGTAGTCGAGCACGCCCTTGCCGGCCGTGGTGAAACCGCCGACGGCATCCCTGTCCTTGGCATGGGCCATGACGATGCGGTCGGCCAGGAGGTCGATGGCCTCGGAGACCAGGCGCTGCTGCTCGGCGAGCGAGGCGATCTCGAAGAGATTGGCCGGGTCGAGGATGATCTTCAGCCGGGGGCTCGCCATCTCGTCGATGATGGCGCGGGCCTTGGCGGCCGAATCGATGACATTGGCCAGCTCCGGCTCGATGCCGAGATCGACATCGTGCCGCTCGGCGATATCGAGCGCCGTTTCCAGGCTGGCGGCGAGATCGCGCCAGGCCTCCGGCGTGGCGTTGTCGGGATGGCCGCGCCACTGGTCGTCAGGATCGCGCGTGCCGGTACACAAAGTGAGCAGGCGGGTCCTCATGCCATGGGCCGCACCGGCGATGATTTCAAGGCTGTCATGGCCGCGCCAGCGCTGGGCCGGATCGGGATGGATCATGTTGTAGGTGGCGGAGACGGCTGCGACATCGAGCTTCTGGCCGAGAGCAGCAACATGGACCGCCTCGGCGACGCCGTCCGGAATGGCCGGGGGCATGGAGGGCAGGCCCGAGCAGGCCATGTTGTATTGCACGCTGTCATAGCCCGCCGCACGGGCGGCGGCCATCACCGTTCCCGGCGTGTCGCCGGGGAAAGTCTTGGCAAAGATGCCGAGCCGCATCACAGCTCTCCCTTGACGTCGGCGAGCCGCACGGCACGGCCCTCGCGAACGGATTGGGCGATGGCGATCATCGCCCTGACAGAGGCGACGCCGTCCTCGATGTTAGCACCGCGCATCGGCGCGCCCTCGAGGATGACGTCGGCGAAGCCCTCCAGCTGCCGGCGGTAGAAATGGCCGTCCGCACCGAGCACGCGGGTGGTGGCGCCGTCCTTCTCGCGGAAGATGTCGACGTCGCTGCTCTTGTAGTACCAGGGGTTATAGGTCTTGCCGAGCACGCTGCCATGCTCGCCATAGATCTGGAAGCCCTCGTGCCAATCCATGCGCACGGCTACGGTGAGGTCGAGATGGCCGAGCGTGCCATTGGCGAAGGCGATGTCGACGAACCAGCAGCGCGCGCCGAAGCGCTCGGAAAAACGCGCCTCGACCTCGACGATCTCGCCGCCGAAATAGCGCGCGGTGTCGACGAGATGGCTGCCATGGGCAAGCATGTAATAGCGCTGGAGGTCGGCCTTGGGATCGCCGGCCGGCTTGCGGGCCTGCTTGCTGGTGACCATCAAGGGCTGGACGGCATCCGTCATCGGGTAGCGATGGGTCGAATCGCAATACCAGGCCTTGAGGGCGAGCATCTCGCCCATTTCCGTGTCGATGAAGGCCTTGGCCGCTTCCAGCCCGGCATCGAAGCGCTTCATATGGCCGACCTGCAACACCTTGCCGCTGGCAGCCACGGCGGTGCGCAAGGTTTCCACTTCCTCGACGCCGACGCCGATGGGCTTTTCGCTGAGCACATGCTTGCCCGCTTCCAGCGCGGCGATCGAGGCCGGCACGTGGAAGGCGTCCGAGGTCGCCACGATCACCGCATCGAGTTCGGGATCTGCCAGCATGGCGGCATAGTCCGAAAAGGTCTTCTCGGGCTGGTGCGTCCAGGCCATGCGCTCCAGCAAATCGGGTGCGACGTCGCAGATGGCGTAGAGGTCGGCATTGCGCGCCTTGGTGCAGCTCTCGAAATGAGCGGCCTGCGCGATCGGGCCGCAACCCAGCACGCCGACCTTGAGGCGGCGCTCTTCCTTCTTCGGCATGATGGAATCCTGCGATTTCTATAATTTATTTATTATCTAAACAAATATGATGTGCAAGGCTTTTGGTGCTATCGGTACCAGGATGCGTGGCGATGGGACAAAATTGCCTCGAATGGCAAAGGCGCTTGCAAACAAGGCCATAGGAGTCTCTGGAGAATAGATGAAGCGAATGGGCTCAACCTTTGTCATTGCCGGGCTTGACCCGACAATCCGGCCTGCCCTTCGAGACATCGAACGAGGCGCCGCTGGATGCCCGGGTCAAGCCCGGGCATGACAGGGGTGGCTGAGGTGTCTTCGTGATTCGTAATGATACTGCCAAATCGCGAAGCGCCGTCGAGATTCGGGTAGAGTGAGATCATGGCTGACCAGACCTTCGCGCGTTATGTGAACGAGCGGCGTATTCTCACCCAGTTGCGCCTGCAAGGGGCGATGCCCCGGGCCGAACTCGCCCGGCGTCTCGGCCTGACCCCCGCCACCATCACCAACCTGGTCGAGAATCTCACGGCCAGCTCTCTCCTGGTCGAGCGGCGCACCTCTCGCGAGGACAATGCGCGCCGGGATGTCGGCCGGCCCGGCGTCGACATCACCCTCAATCCGAGCGGCGGCTACTTTCTCGGGGCCGAGATCGGCGTCGGCGTGGTGCGCTTTGCCCTGATCGACCTGGCGCTCGGGGTGGTCGACAGCCGTACGGCCCGCCTGGCTCATCCGGTTGGCCCGGAGGCGGCGGTCGATGCCATCGCGACCTATGCCCGCGGCCTGGCGCAGCCCTTGCGCTCGATCGGCATCACCGTGCCCGGCCTGGTGCGCTCGGACGGCTATGTCGTGCACCTGCCCATGCTGGGCTGGAAGGATCTCAACCTGAAGGCCCTGGCGGAGCAGGCGCTCAGCGCGCCTGTCTTCGTCGAGAACAACGCCCATGCCGCCGCCTTTGGCGAGGTTTATACCCAGCCCGGGCTGCAGGCAGATGCCATCGTCTATCTCAAGCTCGGGGCCGGCTGCGGCGGGGCCGCCATCGTCAACGGGCGCCTCGTGCGCGGAGCCGGCGGCACGGGCAACGAGTTCGGCCATATCCGCATCCGCGAGAGGGGCCCGCGCTGCTCCTGCGGGCAGGAGGGCTGCCTGGAGACCTTCGTCAACATTGCCGCGCTCGACCGGTCCTATCGCCCCGGCCAGGGCTTCGGCGTCGACAGTCTTTCGGCGCTGCCGGCGATGGTGGCCGCCGCCGCCCATGCCGGGGATCGCAACGCCGGCGCGGCCATCGACGAACTCGCGGACCATCTCATCATCGGGCTGACATCGCTGACCAACATCTTCAACCCCAGCACGATCGTGCTCGGCGGCGCCATGCGCCCGGTGCTCGCCGCCCGCCTCGACAGGTTGTCGCAGGCGGTCGGCGCCGGCATCGTGCCGGGGATGACGAAACCGCAGATCCGCTTGTCGACCCTGGGCGAGATGGAATGCGCTATCGGTGCCGCCACCATCGCCCATCATCAGGATTTCGACGTTTCCAACATCGAGATCGGCGGCTGATGCCAGGTGCGGCACCTGGCTGGGGATCCGAAGTCAGGATGCTTCCTCGTCCACCTGAACCTGCGCTGCCTGCTGCGTGCCATTGATGGTTGCCGCACCATAGAAGCCCAGTGCGGACGCCGCGACGCAGAGCACCACGGATACGCCGACATTGATCAGCGCCCGCACGGGCATGTTCATGTGCAGGAGTTCGAAGGTCTGCAGGCTGAAGGAGGAGAAGGTGGTGAAGCCGCCGCAGATGCCGACCATGAAGAACAGCCGCCAGAGATCGGGCAGGGGCGCCCGGCCATTGGCGATGGTCAGCGTGCCGAAGAAGGTGATGGCGAAGGAGCCGGCGATGTTGATGAGGATGGTGGCCCAGGGCAGGTTTTCGCTGTAGGGCGCCATCAGCAAGCCGATCCAATAGCGTCCCACGGAGCCGATGGCGCCGCCGATGGCGATCATGATGGTGTTGGCGAGCACGGGTGACATGGATGCTCCGAAAATTCGGTGAGAGAGATGAAGGTTTCGGCGGCAATAGGCTGGTCCGATGAGGGGTAGCCGGGGCTTAGGCCCAATGCGGATCATTCAGCAAGGAAACACTACGATTTGTCATAGCCGGGCTTGACCCGGCTATCCAGAAACCCGCGACTTGAACGGACTCCGGGCTGGATTGCCGGGTCAAGTCCGGCAATGACAAGGATAGTGCAAACGCGAAGGCGCTCTAGTGAACGGTATTGGGTTTAGGCCACCGCCAATCTGAAATCCCGGCAATGCTTGATTCACGGCGGAATCAGCCCCAGGCGCCAGGCGATGGCAAGCCCGAGCAGGCCGAGAAAGGCCAGGACGAGCCAGATTCGGAGAAGCAGGAAGGGTATCGGCCGTCTTGGTCGCGAAGGGCGCATGGCATACCTCCAGGGAGATCGCTGCGGCACTTCGACGAAAGCGGGAGCTGGGACGAACTCCTACCGGCGCGAAGCACCTGGTAGGAGTCATCAGCCTTGCGGCGGTTTGGGGGGACTCCATCCCCTATCGATGCCCCACAATACGGCCCGGGCCCCGGCGGGGTCAAGTCGCCGGCGGCAGTTCCAGCCTGTGCGAGATGCCGATGGCATCAAGGAAGCTCTCGTCGTGGCTGACCACCAGCAGGGCGCCATCATAGGCACGCAAGCCTGCTTCCACCGCCTCGATCGCATCGATGTCGAGATGATTGGTCGGCTCGTCCAGGATCAGCAATTGCGGCGGCCGCTCTCCGCCCAGGACGCAGGCGAGGCCGGCCCGCAGCATCTGCCCGCCGCTGAGGCTGCCGGCCTTCTGGAGAGCCGCGTCTGCCCGGAACATGAAACGGGCCAGCGCGGAACGGCAGGCATTCTCGTCCGATTGCGGATTGAGCCGCTTGAAATTGTCGCGGATCGTCTCCTGCGGGTCGAGCAGACTTACCTCCTGGTCGAGCAGGGCGAAACCGGGAAGGACCTGCACCTGGCCTGCCTGCGGCCGGAGGCGGCCGGTAATCAGGTCGAGCAATGTCGTCTTGCCGCTGCCGTTCGGCCCGACGACGGCGACGCGCTGCGGCCCGGCGAGCGTGAAGGAGAGGCCGTTCAGGATCGGTTGCCCCGGCTCGTAGCCGAACTGCAGCGCATCGAGGTGCAGGACGATCCTGTCGGCGGGCAGGCCCGTGGGCGCGAGCCTCACCGACAAGGGTTGCAGGATCTCGAGGCGCTCGCGCGCCTTGGAGAGGGCCTCTGTCGCCTGTGACTGCTGGCGTTCGGCCAGGCGAGCGCCGGCACCTCCGCTCTTTTCGCTGCGCTCCTTCTTGGCGTCGAGGAGCAGCAGGGGCGCATCGCCCTTGGCCCGGGCCTTGCGGCCCGCACTGTCCTTGCGCGCCTTGCGTTCCGCCGCGATCTGGGCTTTTCGCTCAGCCGCGTCGAGCCGCTTCTCCGCCTCGCCCAAATCGTGGCGGGCGGCCGCCAGTTCCAGGGCCTTGCGCGCCCGATACTGGCTCCAATTGCCGCCATAGACGCCGGCGCCGAGCGAGCTCAGCTCTACGATGGCGTCCATGGTCTCCAGCAATTCGCGATCGTGGCTGACCACCAGCGCCCCGCCGCGCCAGCCGGCGAGCAACTCGATGACGGCCTTTCGGCCGTCCCGGTCGAGATTGTTGGTCGGCTCGTCCAGCAGCAGGAAGTCCGGCTCGGCGAAGACCAGCGCTTCCAGGCCGATGCGGGTGCGCTGCCCGCCCGAGAGCATCGTCAGCACAGTGTCGGGTTCGATGGGAAGGCCGAGCCGGGCGAAGGCGGCCGCGAGGCGGGCCTCCAGTGTCCAGTCAGCCTTGGCGAGCTCCTCGGCGCTGGCCTGGCCCGATTCTGCCCGGGCAAGCAAGGCGAGGGCGTCCGTCACGCCGAACAGATCGGCGACGGTCTCCTCCGGGCCGAACTGGACGGCCTGGCGCAGGCGTCCCAGGCTGCCATGGACGATGATACGTCCGGAGCGGGGCTGGAGGTCTCCCGCCATCAGTTTGAGCAAGGTCGTCTTGCCGACACCGTTGCGGCCGACGAGGCCGGACCGTTCGGGGCCGAAGCTCAGGTCGAGCCCGGAGAACAGCGCATGGCCGTCAGGCGTGGACCAGGAGAGATTGGAGAGCGTGATCGAAGCAGGCATGAGAATGATTGATCCCTGACACAAGGCAAAGCGGCGTTGCGTTCAGGTTCAGATCCATTGCTTCTCACTCACCGGGGTTGACGACGTCTCCTATCTAGGAGGATGGGCGAGCCTGCGCAAGGTCTCCGAAGATCGGGTTCGCCCGCAGGCGTTCCACGGCAAAGTCGACGAAGGAGCGTACCTTGGCGGAGGGAGCCCGGCCACCGGCATGCACGATATGGATCGGCACCGGCTCTTCCTCGAACTCGGTCAGCACCGTACAAAGCGTGCCTTCTTTCAGGGCCGCATCGACCTGATAGGCGAAGACGCGCACCAGCCCCCAGCCCGAGATGGCAGCCGAGATCCCCGATTCGTTGAGATTGCACATCAGCCGCGGCTGGATGCCGACATGGATCTTCTCGTCGCGGCCGAAGCGCCATTCCAGCCGCGGCCAGGCGCCGATCCTGGCGATGACGCTGTGGCCGGCAAGGTCGGCCGGATTGCGCGGCTGGCCATGCTCGGCGAGATAGGCGGGCGAGGCGCAGATCACCCGCCGCATGCTGCCGACGCGGATCGCCGTCAGCTCCGAATCCGGCAAATGGCTGATGCGGATGGCGACGTCCATGCCCTCCTCGACCAGATTGGTGATGCGGTCGAGAAACAGGGTCTGCGCGCTCACGACCGGATGCCGGCCGAGATAGTCCATCACCACGGGCAGGATATGGAGCTGGCCGAACATCACGGGCGCGGTGACGATCAGCGTGCCAGTCGGCGTGGTGTAGGAACCGGCGGCGGCCGCTTCGGCGTCGGCAAGGTCGGCCAGGATGCGCTGGCAGTCATGCAGGTAGCGTTCTCCGGTCTCCGTGAGCTTGAGCGACCGGGTGGTGCGCACCAGAAGCTGCGCGCCGATGGCATCTTCGAGAAAAGCGACGGCCCGGGTAACCGCGGGCGGGCTCATGAACAGGCGACGGGCGGCCTCGGCGAAGCCGCCGCTCTCGGCCACCTTCACGAACACCCGCATGGCCTGCCAGCGATCCATGACGCCTCCCTTTTCTGATTGTTTCGATATCTGGAATGATGCCTTCCAATCAATCGATATTCTCTATCTGTATCGAAATGATCAAAATCCTCCGATAGCGCCGGTATCGGCGTGGAGGTCAGCCATGAAACTCTATCATTATCCCTTGTCGGGCCATTCCCATCGGGCCCACTTGTTTCTGTCGCTGGTGGGCGTGCCGCATGAATTGGTCGGCGTCGACCTGAAGGCCGGCGAGCACAAGACGCCGGATTTCCTCAAGCTCAATACGCTGGGCCAGGTGCCGGTCCTGGATGATGGCGGCGTGATCGTGCCCGATTCGCTCGCCATCATCGTCTATGTCGCCCGCAAGCTCGGCCTGGAGAACTGGCTCCCGACCGAGCCGTCCGCTGCGGCCGCCGTGCAACGCTGGTTCTCGGTGGCAGCCGGCCAGCTCCGTATGGGGCCGGCCGCCGCTCGTTTGATCACGGTCTTCGGGGCCAAATACGATGTCGAGCAGACATTGGTGGCAGCGCACGCCATCCTCAAACTGATCAACGAAGAATTGATCGGACACGATTGGATCGTTCTCGACCGCCCGACCGCAGCTGATGTGGCGCTCTACAGCTACATCGCTTCGGCCCCGGAGGGGAATGTCGATCTGACGCCCTATCCGCAGATCGGCGCCTGGCTGGGCCATGTCGAGGCCCTGCCGGGCTTCGTGCCGTTCCAGAAGACCGCAATCGGCCTGGCCGCCTGATTCTTTCCTGGGACCGCCAGCATCCTGCTGGCTCTTCTTTCTTCGGAGCATGGTGTGTCCAAGAGCCAGCAGGATGCTGGCGGTCCCAGGAGTGTCTCGGCGGGGCCGCGTTTCATCGTTTCTGGAAAGGCAAATGTCATGGATGGCAATGTCGATGTTGCCACGGATTCGCCGTGGCATGAGGGCGAGCTAGCCCTGCAGCGCCGGGCCGGTGCTGCCGAGCGCATGGATATGGTCGGGCGGCGCGTGCTGCGCGACCATCTGATCGAGCAGCATCGCGAATTCTACCCGCTGCTTCCCTTCATCGTCGTCGGAGCCGCCGATCGTGCCGGCGAGATCTGGGCGACGATCCTGGCCGGCCGGCCGGGATTCCTCCATTCGCCCGAGCCCCACACGCTGCATGTGGAGGCTGCGGCTGCTCCCGATGACCCCGCGGCCTCTGGCCTGGGGAATGGTGCCGCGATCGGCCTGCTCGGTATCGAGCTGCATACCAGGCGGCGCAACCGGCTCAACGGCACGGTGCTGCGCACCGGCCCCGATGCCTTCGACATCGAGGTCGGCGAGAGCTTCGGCAATTGCCCGCGCTATATCCGCTTGCGCGACTTCAGCTTCACGCGCGATCCGGCCGCGGTTTCCACGCTGCCGGCCCAGCACTTCGATCGCGTCGAAGGTTCCGCGGCGGCCCTGATCGCCGGTGCCGAGACGCTCTTCATCGCGTCTTCGGTGGTGGGCGCGGACGGGCACCGGCAGGTTGACGTCTCCCATCGCGGCGGCAGGCCGGGCTTCGTGGCGATGCAGGATGACGGCAGCCTGCTGATGCCGGATTTTGCCGGCAACCTCTTTTTCAACACGCTGGGCAACATCCTGGTCGATCCGCGCTGTGGCTTCACCTTCGTCGATTTCAAGAGGGGGGACCTGCTCCAGCTTTCGGGGGACGGTGAGGTGATCCTGGAGGGGCCGGAGATCGCCGCCTTCGAAGGTGCCGAGCAGTTGCTGCGGTTTCGGCCGAAGCAGATCGTATGGCGGCCGGGCGCCCTGCCGCTGCGCTGGCATTCACCCGAAGGCGGTGCCTCGCCGCATTCGCTCGCGACGGGGAACTGGGACGAGGCGCGCGCCGTGCTGAAAACGGTCTTCAGGCAACCTTGAGCAGGACGATCAGCGCGTAGCTGATCACGCCGAGGGCGAGCAGGGACAGAATCACCGTCGAGGTCACGCGCGGTCCGGCCTTGGCGACGGCGCGGATGTCGACCGTGAGGCCGAGCGCGGCCATCGAGACGATGGTGAGCGTGTTGGCCGCCGAGGCGATCGGCTGCAGCGAGGCCTGCGGCAGGAGGCCGAAGGAGCGCAAAGCCATCATCGCCAGGAAGCCGATGATGAACCAGGGTACGATCTGGCTGAGGCGGGGGCGCGCCTGGGCGGGCATGCCCGCTGCCGAGGCATCCGCCTTGCGCCTGATATCGCTGACGAGGGCCAGAATCACGATGACCGGGCCGAGCATCAGCACCCGGGCGAGCTTGACCAGGGTGCCGATCTGCACGCTGAGGGCGGCGACGGGCGCGGTGGCGGCGAGAACCTGCGGCACGGCATAGACGGTCAGTCCGGCGAAGACGCCATATTGGCCTGGGGTGAGGTCGAGGGCCGGCACCAGCAGCGGCAGGCCGATCACGGCAACCACGCCGAGCACGGCGGTGAAGGCGATCGAAGCGGCGACGTCCTTGCCGTTGGCGCCGATCACCGGCGCCGTCGCCGCGATGGCGGAGTTGCCGCAGATCGAATTGCCGCAGGCGACCAGCAGGGCCATGTTGTGCGGCAGGCCGAAGGCGCGGCCGATGCCGAAGCTCAGCATGATCGACACCATCACCACGCCGGCAATGCCCGCCATCAGGCCGAGCCCGGCATCGGCGATGGCAGCAGCGCTGACCGAGGCGCCGAGCAGGACGACGGCGACCTCGAGCAGGGTCTTGGCGCCGAAGGTGATGCCGCGATCGAAGCGGGCATGCGGCTGGGCGAAGGTGCGGATCAGGGCGCCGATCAGGATGGCGAGGACGAGAGCCTCCAGCCAGGCCTTGCCGAACAATGTGGTCTCGATGAGCTCGGCGGCCATGGCGAGGGCGGTGACGATGATGCACAGGCCTGCACCGGGAAGAATCCCGCGAAGTCCCGTCATGTCGCTCAACCGGCTGCCGAGTTTGCTGCTCATGATCCACCTGCAATTCACAGGTTTCTTCTGCCTTATTGGCTCTGTTCAATCCATTTCAAAATAGTGTAGAGATCATTCGATTAAATCGAATGATTGGTTTGAGGAGGTCAAATGGCCGCTGACGGCTCGGATTTGTCATGCCCGGGCTTGACCCGGGCATCCAGGCTAGATCACCGGGTCAAGCCCGGTGATGACAAGCGAAGCGTTTCCTTGTTTCCTGTTCACCATCTTTGCGGATCGCAAACGCAGCGAACGATCGCGAGATGACCCTGGAACAATTGCGGATTTTCGTGGCCGTGGCCGAGCGCGAGCACCTGACGCAGGCGGCGGGCGAACTTCACCTCACGCCCTCTGCCGTGAGCTCCGCCATCCGCGTGCTGGAGGATCGTTATGGCGCGGCTTTGTTCCATCGCGTCGGCCGCCGCATCGAGATGACGCCGGGCGGGCGGGAATTCCTGCCGACGGCGCGGGCGACGCTCGCTTCGGCCAAGGCGGCGGAACTGGCTCTGTCCGAACTCGGCAGCGGGGCGCGGGGCTCGCTGGTGGTGCATGCCAGCCAGACCATTGCGAGCTATTGGGTAGCGCCCTTCCTGGCGCGCTATCACGACGTCCATCCACATGTCGATCTCAGGCTGGAGATCGGCAATACCCTCAGCGTCACCCAGGCCGTGCTGGAGGGGGCGGCCGAGATCGGCTTCATCGAGGGCGCCATCGACGAGCCGGCCCTGTCGGTGCAGACGGTGGCGCATGACCGCCTGATCGTGGTGGTGGCGCCGGGCCATCCCTGGGCCGACGGGCGCACGGTGCGGCCCTATGACATCGCCACTGCGCGCTGGATCATGCGTGAGGAAGGGTCGGGCACCCGCTCCGTCTTCGAGGAGGCGTTGCGGGGGCGGGACGTCGATCCGGCCGCCCTCGAGATCGCCCTGGTGCTGCCGTCCAACGAGGCCGTGCGTTCGGCGGTGCGCTCGGGGCCTTTTGCGACCGTGATGTCGGAATTGGTGGCGGCGCCCGATTTGCAGGCGGGGCGGCTGGTGCGAATCGCCTTCGACATGCCGCCCCGCGCCTTCCGCATGCTGCGCCACCGCGAGCGTTACCGCACCAAGGCCTCTCAGATGCTGGAGATGGTGATCACCCAGACCGGCGGGTGAGATCGTCTCTCAGCCGCCGCTGGTCGCGGGGAGCCGGGTCAGCCAATAGCCGCCGGCGAGGATGGTGAGGCAGCCGAGCCCGGCCTTGAGGTCGGGAACCTCGCCGAAGGCGAGGAGGCCGAGCAGGGCGGCGAACACGATCCAGCTATAGCCGATCGGCCCGGCCACGGCGATGTCCGCGAGCCGATAGCCCCTGATATTGCAATATTGGGCGAGGATCGCCACTGGCCCGAGCATCAGGCAGGCCAGGATCGGGCCGGGACCGACGCTCTTCCAGCTCAGCCAGGCCGGCACCAGCATCAGGAGGAAGCTGAACAGGTTGACATGGGCCAGCATGGAAAGCGGCGTGTCGCCCTTGGTCAGCCGTTTCACATAGATGATCTCGAATGCCATCAGCACGGCGCCGAGCAGCGCCATCGCCGCGGGGATGGTGACGTCGCCGAACGGCGTGGTGGCCGAGTGCTGGCCGATCACCACCGCGAGCGCCCCGAGGCCGCAGGTGAGGCCGGCCAGCCAATGGCGCCAGCCCACGGTCTCACCCAGCATGACCACGGCAAGCGCCACCACGAAGATGCCTTCGAGCAGGCCGATGGCGCTGGCGGCGGCAACCGGCATGTGGGCGGCGGCATAGATGGCCGACAGGCCGCCGAAACAGCCGAAGCAGGCGCGCAGGAAATGCTGGCCCGGCCGCGGACTGCGCAGGCTAACGAGCGAATGTCCGCCAGCCTTGGCCACGACGAGCAGGGTGACGAAGCCGCTGGCATAGCGCAGCAGCAGGATCTGAGGGATCGCGAGCAAGGGGCCGGCAAAACGGCCCGAGGCGAAGATCAGGGTAAACAAAGCGGTGCCGATCAGGAGCCAGAGGGCACCCCTGGCGTTGGCACTCATGCCGGGCGCCCCGGCCAGCGGCGTTGATTTTGCTGCAATCGTCATGCTTGATGAGGTCACAGATTTCATCCCTGCAAACAAACGCGTTCTTTGATTGCTGCATGAGGAAAATCGATGCAGGCGCCTCGTCGTCTTCCATCCCTCAACGCCGTGCGCGTCTTCGAAGCGGCGGCTCGCCTCGGCAGCCTGAAGGCGGCGGGCGAGGAACTGGGCGTGACGGCCAGCGCCGTCAGCCACCAGGTGCGCCATCTGGAGGAAGGGCTCGGCGTGCGCCTGTTCGCCCGCTCCAACAATGCCATCGAGCTGACGGCGGAGGGCGCCCGTTTTGCGGCAGCGACCGCACCGGCGCTCGACATCATCGCCTCGGCAGCCTCGGCGCTGCAGCGCGACGCCAACGAGGTTCTCGTGCGCGCCTCGGTGTCGCTGGCCTTGCGCTGGCTGATTCCGCGCCTCGGACGCTTCCGCCAGGCTCATCCTTCCATCCGTGTCCGCCTGGAGACACCGGTCTCGGCCATGGCTGATCATGACGATATCGATCTCGTCATCGGCTATTCGCGCGCGGAAAATCCCGTCCAGGGAGGAGCAGTGCTGTTCGACGATGTCTGCGTCGTGGTGGCCGCACCCGATGTGGCCGCCCGCTATCGCGATGCCGGTGCCGCCGAACTGGCTGCTTCGGGAGCCCTGATCTCGGCGACGCAGGACGACTGGGACTGGCGCCGCTGGGCAGAGGTCAATGGCGTCGAATGGCGCGAGGTGCGCATGGCCAATCGCTTCGAGATCGACGATGCGGCTTGGGAAGCGGCGAGCGCGGGCCTCGGCATGACGCTGGCCTCGCCGCGTCTGATCGAGCGGGAACTACGCAACGGTCTGCTTGCCGTCGTCGGCCTGCAGGAAGGGTTGCTGCTCGGCAATTACTGGGTGCGCGCCCGCCCGCCCATCCGCCGGGGCGCGGAACTCTTCCTGGCCTGGCTGCTGGAGACCGCGGCCGAGGCCGCCTGAGAAGCTGCGCCGGAAGGCAAAGTCCGCCCTTGTCGGGGAGGGGATTGGAGCGCAAGCTCATAGGGAACGACCGCTCATCTCTGTCTCGGAACTGTCGACCGGGGACTGCATCATGCCGGAAATCATCAGCATCAAGGGCCTGGAACTTCGCTTCCTGCACAGCAAGGCGGACACGTGGGGCAGCCTCGATATGTTCGAGATGGTCGTTCAACCACACGCCCGCATGCCGGTCGCGCACTATCACGAAAGCTGGGATGAAACGGTCTATGGCCTCGAAGGCGAGATGACCTTCCGAATCGGAGACGGCGAAGTTGGATTGAGTGTGGGAGAGACGCTCTTCATCCCGCGCGGCACTGTCCATGCCTTCCGCAATGACGGGCCGGTGCCGGCGACCTGCCTCGTCGTGCTGACGCCCGGCGTGCTCGGCATCGACTACTTTCGCGAAGTGGCGGCACTGCTGGCGTCCGACACGCCCGATCTTGCCCAGATGGGCGCGATCATGCGGCGATACGGGCTGGTGCCTGCTCCCCTGAACTGAAGCACGCTACTTGCCGATCGGCAGCAGTTCCAGGAAGGCCTGGCCGGCGGGACTGATGTCCTGCTTGCGAACGGAGGCATGCAGGTCGCGGCGCAGCGGCGGCGTCAGCCGGCGGACTGCGAGGCCGCTGGTGTCGTCCGGCAAGGTGAGGTCGGGCATGACGGTGAGGCCGATGCCCTCGCGCACCATGCCGAAGATGGTGGCATTGTCACGCACCAGGAACAGGATGTTCGGCTTGCTACGGGCTGCCGCCAGCGCGTCGTCGAGCTGGCGGTTGCCGCCTCCGCCCGAAAAGATGGCGCGCTCGCCATCGATCGCCTCCAGGCCGATCGAGGCGTTCTTGGCCAGGGGGTGGCCGCCGGGCAGAATCAACACGAAATCGTCGTTGGCGACGATGGTATTGTCGAGTTCGGGATGCGGTTCTCCGCTGATGCCGATATCGACGGCGTCGGCAAGCACCCAATCGTTCACTTCCTCGTCGGTGCCCAGATGCAGGGTGATGCCGGCTTGCGGATAGAGCGCCCGGAACGGCTTGAGCCAGCCCGGCAGCAGTTTGGCTGCCGCGCTCTGCACCGAGCCAATGCGCAGCGTCGTACCGGAAAGCTTGTCGCTGGCCTTGGTGACGGCGGCCAGGCGCTGGGCGCCCGCCAGCAGGGCCTGCGCCTCGACCAGGGCGGCTTCGCCGAGATCGGTGAGCTTCACGCCGACGCGCGTGCGGGTCAGCAGCTTGGCGCCGAGGGCATCCTCCAGCCCGGCGATCGCCTGGCTCACGGCCGATTGGGTGAGGTGGATGCGCTGGGCGGCGGCGGTGAAACCGCCGGTTTCGGCCGCGGCGACGAAACAGCGCAACTGGGTGAAGGTGATATTAGGATGCATGATCGATGAAGCCTGGCGAAGCAGTTCTCCTAATATGAGGGGTGCCAGCCTTCTTGCCTAGCGCGGGCGCCGGCCGCGGGCGCCGCTGTCGCCTCTTTCTTACGAGCCGGATGCGCGGGCTGGCGCTTTGCGCTATGACGAGGCGTGAAACGAGGGATCGGGCAGGGGTGATGGCTGACGCGGCAGCGCCCGAAGACAGGCCGAAACTTGGGGTTGCAATGGCCGTCAGGAGAAGCTCGCGCACGCTATGGCGGCGCCTCGTCATGGTTGCGATCGGGCTCGCTGCCCTGCCGGTGGTGCTCACCATCGTCTATACGGTGGTGCCGCCGATATCGCTGCCCATGCTGGGGCGCTATCTCACCGGCCAGGCCGTCGACAGGCGCTGGACGCCGATCGAGAATATCGCGCCGGTCGCCCGCTTTTCGGTGATGGCCTCCGAGGACGGCCAATTCTGCCGCCATTGGGGCGTCGATTTCGGTGCGATCGCCGATGTCCTGGAGCGCGGCGGTGAAAAGGGCCCTTCGCGCGGTGCCTCTACCATCGCCATGCAGACCGTGAAGAACCTCTATCTATGGCCGCTGCCGGCCTTTGCCCGCAAGCCGCTCGAGGTGCCGCTGGCAGTGTGGACCGACCTGGTCTGGTCGAAGAAGCGGGTATTGGAGGTCTATCTCAACGTGGCCGAATGGGGCGATGGCATCTACGGCATCGAAGCCGCGGCCCAGCATTATTTCAAGAAGCCGGCCTCCAGGCTCAATGCCCGCGAGGCGGCTCAACTCGCCGTGGTGCTGCCCAATCCGATCCGGCGCAGTGCCGGCTCGCCGACGCGGCGCCTGCGCAACCTGGCCGGCCTGATCGTCAATCGTGCCCGCAACTCGTCCGGCTATTTCGACTGTGTGAGATAGGCTATGGAGATTCGGGGGAGGGGGAATGCCTGGGACGGCGGACGTCTCGTCCGCTCTTCCTTCCGGCATGCACTATGCTTCCAAGAGGCGGACGAGACGTCCGCGGTCCCAGGCGTGGCGTTTCCCGCGCGAAAGAATCTCGCTCCAGCCTCTTTCTTCCTGAGTTCTCTTCCTGTATAGGCTGCGCCTTCAATCGATTTTGTCATCGGCCTGTCGTGACTGTCACGGCATCCGCACGCCACGAAGAAGATACCCCAATGGCTGTTCCGAAGCGAAAAACCTCCCGCATGAAGCGCGGCTTCCGCCGTTCCGCTGATGCCCTCAAGGCCCCGACCTATGTCGAGGACAAGGATTCGGGCGAACTGCGCCGTCCGCACCATGTCGATCTGAAGACCGGCATGTATCGCGGCCGCCAGATCCTGACCCAGAAGTCCGACGCCTGAGAGCCGGCGCGGTTCTCCGCGCGGCATCTCGTCCGGGCCGGCTGATTGCCGGCCCTTTTGTTTGTCTTGAGTACGGGCACCGGGGCGGGGCCCCGGAACTTTTCTTGCACTGAAACACGGGACGTAACGCGCAAGCGTGTGGTCGAATCCGACCTCCGATCCGGGATGGCGGAAGGCGTCCTCGCCGCTCTCATTCGAGAACCGTGACAAACGGGGCGGGTTCTGCCGGTGGATTGAGGTTTTTTCGCCGCGTTTTCGGTGTTTCCCTCATGTTGCGTCGGCCAAGCCTGTGTGTTAGGTGAGCGCTCGTGTTGCGGGGGCGGGACCTTGTCCTTCCTGCAACCGTGAGGAAATTCAACATATCCGCCAAGGGGTTGGGCGGTCGGGTGCGGGGAATCCCGGCTGGACTGCTGTTCTCCCGAAGTGGTTTCAGCAGAGAGACACGCGGTGGCAGGGGAAGAACCGATCGTATCCGGCATGGCAAGCCGCTATGCCAATGCCTTGTTCGAGCTCGCCAGTGAGCAGAACGCCATCGATTCCGTTGCTGCCGATCTCGGCCGTTTCAATGGCCTCGTCGAGGAAAGCGCCGATCTCAAGCGCCTCGTCCGCAGCCCCGTCTTTTCCTCCGAAGAGCAGACCAAAGCCGTGACGGCCGTGCTCGAGCGCGCCGGTATCGGTGGTATTGCCGCCAATTTCATCAAGCTTGCCGCCCATAACCGCCGCCTCTTCGCGGTTGGCGACATGATCTCCGCCTTCACCGCGCTGGTCGCCAAGGCGCGCGGACAGGCGAGCGCCGAAGTCACGGCGGCCCAGCCGCTTTCCGACGACAATCTCAATATCCTCAAGGACTCGCTCAAGAGCGCGACCGGCAAGGATGTTACCCTCAACGTCAAGGTCGACCCGAGCCTGATCGGCGGTCTGATCGTCAAGATCGGCAGCCGTATGATCGACGCCTCGCTCAAGACCAAACTCCAATCGATCAAGATCGCCATGAAAGAGGTCGGCTGATGGACATCCGCGCCGCAGAAATTTCCGCCATTCTGAAGGACCAGATCAAGAATTTCGGCCAGGAAGCCGAAGTCTCCGAAGTCGGTCAGGTTCTCTCCGTCGGTGACGGTATTGCCCGCGTCTATGGCCTCGACAACGTCCAGGCCGGTGAAATGGTCGAGTTCCCCGGCGGCGTGCGCGGCATGGCGCTGAACCTCGAAACCGACAATGTCGGTATCGTGCTGTTCGGTTCGGACCGCGAGATCAAGGAAGGCGACACCGTCAAGCGCACCCGCGCCATCGTGGACGTGCCCGTCGGCAAGGGCCTGCTCGGCCGCGTCGTCGACGCCCTCGGCAACCCGATCGACGGCAAGGGCCCGATCCAGGCCGACACCCGCGCCCGCGTGGATGTCAAGGCTCCCGGCATCATCCCGCGCAAATCGGTGAACGAGCCGATGGCGACGGGCCTGAAGGCCATCGACGCCCTGATCCCGATCGGCCGCGGCCAGCGCGAGCTGATCATCGGCGACCGCCAGACCGGCAAGACCGCCGTGGCGCTGGACACCATCCTCAACCAGAAGCCGCTCAACCAGGGCGACGACGAGACCAAGAAGCTCTATTGCGTCTACGTCGCCGTCGGCCAGAAGCGCTCCACCGTCGCCCAGTTCGTGAAGGTGCTGGAGGAGAACGGTGCGCTCGACTACTCGATCGTCGTCGCCGCGACCGCCTCCGACCCGGCCCCGATGCAGTTCCTGGCGCCCTTCGCCGGCTGCGCCATGGGCGAATATTTCCGCGACAACGGCATGCATGCCGTGATCATCTATGACGACCTTTCCAAGCAGGCCGTCGCCTATCGCCAGATGTCGCTGCTGCTGCGCCGTCCGCCGGGCCGCGAAGCCTATCCGGGCGACGTGTTCTATCTCCACTCCCGCCTGCTCGAGCGCGCCGCCAAGATGGGCAAGGACGCCGGTTTGGGATCGCTGACCGCCCTGCCGGTCATCGAAACCCAGGCGAACGACGTGTCGGCCTACATTCCGACCAACGTGATCTCGATCACCGACGGCCAGATCTTCCTCGAGACCGACCTGTTCTACCAGGGCATCCGCCCCGCCGTGAACGTGGGTCTGTCGGTGTCGCGTGTCGGCTCCTCGGCCCAGACCAAGGCGATGAAGAAGGTTGCCGGCAAGATCAAGGGCGAGCTCGCCCAGTATCGCGAAATGGCCGCCTTCGCCCAGTTCGGTTCCGACCTCGACGCCACCACCCAGCGCCTGCTCGCCCGCGGCGCCCGCCTGACCGAGCTCCTGAAGCAGGGCCAGTTCTCGCCGCTGAAGATGGAAGAGCAGGTCGTGGTGATCTATGCCGGCGTCAACGGCTATCTCGACAAGATCGAGGTCAGCAAGGTGAAGCCCTTCGAAACCGGCCTGCTCGCCAAGCTGCGCGCCGAGGGCTCGATCCTCGAGGCGATCCGTTCCTCCGGCGATCTCAGCGACGACGTTGCCGCCAAGCTCAAGGACCAGGTCGAGGCGTTCGCCAAGACCTTCGCCTGATCCGCAAGCACTGATAGGAAGGCGAAGCGATGGCATCGCTTAAGGACCTTAGAAACCGCATTGCCTCGGTGAAGGCGACGCAGAAGATCACCAAGGCCATGCAGATGGTCGCGGCCGCCAAGTTGCGCCGCGCCCAGACGGCGGCCGAGGCGGCGCGTCCCTATGCCGAGCGCATCGACGCCGTGCTGGCCAATCTGGCCGGCTCGATCGCCGATCCGCGCCAGGCCCCGCCGCTGCTGGCGGGCAATGGCAAGGACCAGACCCATCTCCTGGTGGTCTGCACCGGCGAGCGCGGCCTGTGCGGTGCCTTCAACACCGCGATCGCCCGTCTCGCCCGCGAACAGGCGACGGCGCTGCTCGGCCAGGGCAAGACGGTCAAGATCCTCTGTGTCGGCCGCAAGGGCTATGACGTGCTCAAGCGCCAGTTCGAGAAGCACATCATCGAGCTGGTCGACTTCCGCTCTGTTCGTCAGCTCGGCTTCGAGCATGCCGACCAGGTCGGTGTGAAGATCCGCAAGCTCTATGCCGAAGGCGCCTTTGACGTCTGCACGCTCTATTATTCGACCTTCAAGTCGGTGATTTCGCAGATCCCGACCGCCAAGCGCCTGATTCCGGCCGAAGTACCGGCTGTCCAGGAAGGTGCGCAGAAAGTTGCCTATGACTATGAGCCGGACGAAGGCGCCATCCTCGCCGACCTCCTGCCGCGCAACATCTCGGTGCAGGTGCTGCGTGCGCTGCTCGAGAACAACGCCTCCTTCTACGGGGCGCAGATGAGCGCCATGGACAACGCCACCCGCAATGCCGGCGAGATGATCAAGAAGCAGACGATCACCTACAACCGCACGCGCCAGGCGATGATTACCAAGGAACTGATCGAAATCATCTCGGGTGCGGAAGCACTCTGAGACGGTAACGATCGGTAAACGGGAACAAGGAGATTCGTGATGTCTTATACGACTTCTGCCTCGACCAAGGGTGGCCGTGAAGGCCGCGCGATTCTCGACAATGGCGGGCTGGCGCTCGCCATGGCGTTCCCCAAGGAGCTGGGCGGCAATGGCGAAGGCCACAACCCCGAGCAGCTCTTCGCATTGGGCTATTCGGCCTGCTACGGCCAGGCGATCGTGGCCCTCGGCCGCAAGCATGGCATCGACGGCAACACCGCCAAGATCACCTGCCAGGTCACCCTCAGCAAGGACGATGTCAGCTTCGCCCTCGCGGTGGAGCTGAAGGTGCATGTTCCCGGTGCCGATCCCGCCGCCGTCAAGGCGCTGGTCGAAGACGCCCACCAGATCTGCCCCTATTCCCGCGCGACCCGTAACAACGTCCCGGTTACGTTGACCGTCGTCTGACCCGTTTCAAGTATAGAAGAGACTTTTGGAGAACCCCATGGCCAACAAGACCGGACGCGTTGTGCAGGTCATCGGCGCCGTCGTCGACGTCCAGTTCGACGAGCATCTGCCCGAGATTCTGAACGCGCTTGAGACCACCAACAACGGCCAGCGCCTCGTGCTGGAAGTCGCCCAGCATCTGGGCGAGTCCACCGTGCGCTGCATCGCCATGGACGTGTCCGAAGGTCTGGTCCGCGGCCAGGAAGTCACCGACACCGGCACCCCGATCGCGGTGCCCGTCGGCAATGCCACGCTCGGCCGCATCATGAACGTGATCGGCGAGCCGATCGACGAGGCCGGCCCGGTCAATGGCGACGGCGTTCGCCCGATCCACGCTGCGGCGCCCACCTTCGCCGAGCAGTCGACCGAAGCCCAGATCCTGGTCACCGGCATCAAGGTCGTCGACCTCCTCGCTCCCTACGCCAAGGGCGGCAAGATCGGCCTGTTCGGCGGCGCCGGCGTCGGCAAGACCGTGCTCATTCAGGAACTGATCAACAACATCGCCAAGACCCATGGCGGCTTCTCGGTGTTCGCCGGCGTCGGCGAGCGCACCCGCGAAGGCAACGACCTCTATCACGAGTTCATCGAAGCCGGCGTGAACGACGATCCGCACAACCCCAAGGGCATCCAGTCCAAGTGTGCCCTGGTGTTCGGCCAGATGAACGAACCGCCGGGCGCCCGTGCCCGCGTCGCCCTGACCGGCCTGACCGTCGCCGAGAACTTCCGCGACCAGGGCCAGGACGTGCTGTTCTTCGTCGACAACATCTTCCGCTTCACCCAGGCGGGCTCTGAAGTGTCGGCGCTTCTCGGCCGTATTCCTTCGGCCGTGGGCTACCAGCCGACGCTCGCCACCGACATGGGCGCGCTGCAGGAGCGCATCACCACCACGACCAAGGGCTCGATCACCTCGGTGCAGGCCATCTACGTGCCGGCCGACGACTTGACCGACCCGGCGCCCGCCACCTCCTTCGCCCATCTTGACGCCACGACCGTGCTGTCGCGTTCGATCGCCGAAAAGGGCATCTATCCGGCGGTGGACCCGCTCGACTCCACCTCGCGCATGCTTTCTCCGGCCGTGGTCGGCGAGGAGCATTACGCGGTGGCCCGTTCGGTGCAGCAGATCCTGCAGCGCTACAAGTCTCTCCAGGACATCATCGCCATTCTCGGCATGGACGAACTGTCCGAAGAGGACAAGCTGACCGTGGCCCGCGCCCGCAAGGTCGAGCGCTTCCTGTCGCAGCCCTTCGACGTCGCCAAGGTCTTCACCGGCTCGGACGGCGTGCAGGTTCCGATCGAGGACACCGTCAAGGGCTTCAAGGGCATCGTGGAAGGCCAGTACGATTACCTGCCGGAAGCCGCCTTCTACATGGTCGGCACGATCGAGCAGGCCGTCGAGAAGGGCAAGCGCCTCGCCGCCGAGGCTGCGTAACACCGCTAACGGGGGCGCCGCCAGGCGCCTCCCTTCTGGAAATCAAGGACCGCATCGATGGCCAGCTTCCAATTCGAACTCGTCACGCCTGAGAAGCTGCTGTTCTCCGGCCCTGTCGAATCCGTCGTCGTGCCGGGCAGCGAAGGCGATTTCGAGGTGCTGTCCCAGCACGCTCCGGTGATGTCGACCATCCGGCCCGGCATCATCGTGGTCAAGGAAACCGTCGGCGGCTCTTCCCGTCACCTGTTCGTTCGGGGGGGCTTTGCGGACGTCAATCCGCAGGGGCTCACCATCCTGGCCGAGCAGGCTGTTCCGATCGAGGAAATGACCCCCGACAAGCTGAGCCAGGAAATCGCGGCCGCCGAGGCTGCGGTCCAGGCCGCCGTCGACGATGCCGCCAAGGCCCTGGCCGACCTCAAGCTCGGCCAGATCAAGGAATTGCAGAAGGCCCTGAGCTGAGTTCGCTCACCAATTCTTCAAATCGGAAAAGCGCGCTTCGGCGCGCTTTTTGTTTTTGCGAAGGCTGCCGGCCATGGTCGGCGCATGAAGGCCTGGCGGGAGGGACGCGCCCGTGCAGGGGGGGCGCGGCATGCCGGCATGGAGCGGCAGTCCGGCCGCTTCATTCAACCGTTCAGCTGGATCGTGGTCAGCAGGGCCTTGGCGACTTCGGTCGTGACGCGGCGCTTGTAGCGTTCATGCACCACCTGCCCGTTATGGAAGACCTTGTGCTCGACATAGACCATATGGCCGTCCCAGCGCAGGACATTATCTGTTTCTGTCGTCTCGATGACATTAAGCCCTGGTACGAGCTGGCCGTCGGTCGACTTGTCGCGCATCCGGTTGTTCCTCCCGTCTGATTCCTGAAGCAAAGCGCGTTCATGTCTGAACGCTTGTCTGCTCCAACTCCTTATTTTCAAGCCAATCCAAAGGATTGGCCAGAGCGCCTCCGCGATTTCCGGTGATTCCGCAAATCGCAAAAGCCTTGGCTCGTCGCCAGCCAGCATGCCCGACTTCGCAAGAAAATGGAAAGGGGATCGTCACGCCGATTTCCAGTTCCGATCGCCATGAAGAATCAGCGCCGGGACGGCGATCCGCTCTTGACTGATTGAACGTTCAAAATATTGTATTGGCCATGGCCGCTCAGCTCACCTCGTCCAATCAACGTCCGATCCGTCTGCGTCGAGTCGACGCCGGCGATGTGCGGCGTCGCCAGCTGATCGAGGCGACCATCGAGGCGATCGGCGAAGTCGGCTTCAATGCCACGACGATTGCTGAGATTGCCCGGCGTGCCGACGTCTCCACCGGCCTGGTCTCCTTCTATTTCGGGGACAAGGACGGGCTGCTGGAAGCCACGCTGCGCCATCTCGCCCGGCAGTTGTCGCGGGGGGCAGCCGCACGCCTGCGCGACGCCACGACGCCGCGGGCCCGTGTCCAGGCGGTGATCGAGACCATGCTCGGCGTCAGCCAGTTCGAACGGCGCATCGGCACGGTCTGGCTGGCTTTCTGGGGGCAGGTGCCGCATTCGCCGCGCTTTGCCCGGGTGCAGCGGGCCTATCATCGCCGCATCGCGGGCAATCTTGCCCATGCGCTGCTCCCGGTGCTCAGGCCGGAACCGGCGCGGGCGCTGGCCGAGACCATCGCGGCGATGATCGACGGGCTGTGGCTGCGCGCCACCCTGGCCAATGATCCGGATGGCCGCATGGCCAGGAGCGTGGCAACCGGCTTCGTCGACAGCCAGTTCATGCTGCTCGGCCTCGGTCGTTGAAATCTTGCGTTGAAGCCCGGCGCTGACATTTGGCGCTGGGGCCTTTGCCGGACACCAGGGCGCCGGCTCGCATTTGGAAGTTGAGTTCTTATCGAAAAACGGAAAACGGTCCCGATAAAGCGGCGGCCCTTCCAGGCGGGGAGTTTGAAGAATGCGCTACGGCGTTGTGAAGAACCATATCGGCGGCGCCTTCGTCGACGCCACCTCGGGCGAGACCTTCCCCTCGGTCGATCCGGCCACCGGCGAGACCATCGCCGAGGTCGAGCAGGCCGGTGAAGCCGACATCGAGCGGGCGATCGAGGCGGCCAAGGCTGGCTTCAAGGTGTGGTCGCGCATGACGGGCGCCGAGCGCGGCCGCATCCTCAAGCGCACGGCGGATATCCTGCGCGAGAAGAATGCGGCACTGGCCGAGATCGAGACCCGCGATACCGGCAAGCCGATCCAGGAAACCATCGCCGTCGACGTGCTGTCGGGTGCAGACTGCCTGGAATATTTCGCCGGCATCGCCGCCACCCTCACCGGCGAGCATGTCGATCTCGGCCCGTCTGCCTTCGGTTACACCCGCCGCGAGCCGCTCGGCGTCGTCGCCGGCATCGGTGCCTGGAACTACCCGATCCAGATCGCTTGCTGGAAATCCGCCCCGGCGCTCGCCTGCGGCAATGCCATGATCTTCAAGCCCTCCGAGGTGACGCCTTTGACCGCGCCCTACCTCGCCGAGGCCTTCAAGGAAGCCGGCCTGCCGGATGGCGTCTTCAACGTGGTGCAGGGCGATGCCCGTGTCGGCAAGGCGCTGGTCGCCCATCCCGCCATCAAGAAGATTTCGCTGACGGGCGAAGCTGGCACCGGCCGTATCATCATGGCCAACGCGGCCAAGACGCTGAAGCACGTCACGCTCGAACTCGGCGGCAAGTCGCCCCTGATCGTGTTCGAGGACGCCAAGCTCGACAATGCCGTCTCCGGCGCCCTGCTCGGCAATTTCTATTCGGCCGGCGAGGTCTGCTCGAACGGCACGCGCGTTTTCGTGCACAAATCGGTGAAGGACGCCTTCCTCGCCAAACTCAAGGCTCGCGTCGAGAAGATGGTGATCGGCGATCCCCTCGATCCCAACACCCATGTCGGCGCGCTCGTCAGCCAGGAGCATCTGGAAAAGGTGATGTCCTATGTCGAGAAGGGCAAGGCAGAAGGGGCGAAGCTGCTCACCGGAGGCCATCGGGTCACCACCGGCGCGCTCGCCAAGGGCGCCTTCGTCGCCCCCACCATCTTCGACGGCTGCCAGGACGACATGGCCATCGTGCGCGAGGAGATCTTCGGCCCGGTGATGACCGTGCTGAGCTTCGACGACGAGGACGAGGTGGTCGCCCGCGCCAACGACACCGAATATGGCCTGGCGGCTGGCGTGTTCACCAACGACCTTTCCCGCGGTCATCGCGTCATCGCCAATCTCGAGGCCGGCACCTGCTGGATCAACCAGTACAACGTCACGCCGATCGAGCTGCCCTTCGGCGGGGTGAAGCTCTCCGGCCTCGGGCGCGAGAATTCGCGCGCGGCGGTGGAGCACTACACCCAGATCAAGAGCGTCTACGTCGCCCTGGGCGACATCGACGCGCCGTACTGAGCTCTGGGAACGCGGACGTCACAGCGACATGCCGGCATGTCCCGGCGTCCGCACCTGGAAACGCGACGATTGCAGGATGGGACGAGCGGACGAGACGTCCGCGCACCCCGGGATTGAACCATGACTGAGACATTCGACTATGTGATCGTGGGCGCCGGCTCGGCAGGCTGCGTGATGGCCAGCCGGCTGACGGAGGATGGTACGAATCGCGTCAAGCTGCTGGAATTCGGTGGCAGCGACGGCTCGGTGTTCATCCAGATGCCGAGCGCGCTCTCCATCCCGATGAACTCGCCGCGCTATGACTGGCGCTACCATGCCGAGCCGGAACCGGCTCTGGGGGGACGCAGCCTGCACACGCCGCGCGGCAAGGTGCTGGGCGGCTCGTCCTCGATCAACGGCATGGTCTATATCCGCGGCAATGCCCTGGACTACGACGCCTGGCAGGAAGCGGGCGCGCGCGGGTGGAACTATGCCGGCGTGCTGCCCTATTTCCGCCGGGCGGAAGGACGCGAGGAGGGCGGCGACGAATATCGCGGCGCCGACGGTCCGCTCAAGACCTCCTATGGCAAGCTCGCCAACCCGCTCTACCAGGCCTTCATCGATGCAGCCGTCGAAGCCGGCTATCCCGCTACCGGTGATGTGAACGGCTATCAGCAGGAGGGTTTCGGCCGCATGGACATGACGGTCCATAAGGGTCGGCGCTGGTCCACCGCGAATGCCTATCTCAAGCCGGCGATGAAACGGGCCAATCTCTCGGTGGAGACGCATGCGCTGGCAAGCCGCATCCTGTTCGAGGGCAGAAAGGCGGTCGGCGTCGAATATTGGCAGGGCTCCGTGCTCAAGCGCGTGATGGCGCGGCGTGAGGTGATCCTGGCCGCCGGGCCGATCAACGATCCCCAGCTTCTGAAGGTTTCGGGCGTGGGGCCGCAGGCCGAACTCAAGGGCCAGGGCATCGACGTCGTGCATGACCTGCCGGGCGTTGGCGAGAATCTGCAGGACCATCTCGAATTTTATTTCCAGATGGCGAGCACGCAGCCGATCACCCTCTACTCCGTCACCAACCCGATCGCCAAGGGCATGGTCGGCGTGCAATGGCTGCTGCGCAAGGACGGCCTCGGCGCCACCAACCATTTCGAGAGCTGCGGCTTCATCCGTTCGCGCGCCGGCATTCCCTATCCCGACATCCAGTATCATTTCCTGCCGATGGCGGTGAGCTACAACGGCAATTCGCTTGCCTCCGAGCATGGTTTCCAGGCCCATGTCGGGCCGATGCGCTCCAAGAGCCGTGGCCATATCCGCCTGAAATCGCGCGACGTGCGCGAGGCGCCGCTGATCCGCTTCAACTATATGAGCCATCCCGACGACTGGACGGAGATGCGGGCCTGCGTCCGGCTGACCCGCGAAATCTTCCAGCAGAAGGCCTTCGAACCCTATCGCGGCCGCGAGATCTCGCCCGGTGCCGACGTCACCTCGGACGAGGCGATCGACGCCTTCATCGCCCAGCATGTCGAGAGCGCCTTCCACCCCTCCGGTACCTGCAAGATGGGTGATCCGGCCGACCCGATGACGGTGGTGGATTTCGAGACCCGCGTGGTGGGCCTGGAGAATCTGCGCATCGCGGATTCCTCGATCATCCCTCTGATCACCAACGGCAACCTCAACGCGCCCTCGATCATGATCGGCGAGAAGGCATCCGACCACATCCTCGGCAAGCCGCTGCTACCGCCCTCCAATGCACCGGTCTATCAGGCAAAGGATTGGGAGACGAAGCAGCGATAGTTGCAGCCGCACATGTAAGCCACTGCAGATGGCGGAAAAGTCGTCAGACATGGCAGGTCGGGCTGGCCTGAAGGCCAGCCCGACGAGTGTTCAAACCGTCACGCTTCCTGGATCGCCGAGAGCTTCCAGTCTTCGCCGCGGCGGCGCACGAAGGTCCAGATCTCCGTCGTTTCGCTCGGCTCGTCCTTGCCTTCGACGATCGCGCCCGTGGTGCGGTCCCTGAGGACGTCGACCGACTGGTAGCGGAAGGCGGCGCTGGCATAGTCCTCATCGCCCTCCCGCCAGGCTTCGGCAATGTCGGCCTGGAGCAGGCGTGTGTCGCGCACATCGTTGCGGACGCCGCGCTTGGCGTTGTCGGCCAGCTCCTCGGAGAAGTAGGATACGATTTCCGGCGTCGTCAGGCGGCGCAGGGCGGCGTGATCCTCCTTGGCGAAGGCATCCTGGACCTCGGTCAGCCGGTGCTCGAAGGTGTCGAGATCGGCCTGCGTGGTCTCCAGCGCCTCGCCACGGGCAGGGCTGGCGGCCGCCGGGGATGACAGGCCGAAGAAACCGGTGCGGCCGCTCGTGGTCGGCTGCGCGTCGCGGTTGAAGCCCTGATTGCCCAAGCCCTGATTGCCAAAGCCCTGGTTGCCAAAGTCGAAGCCGCGCGACATTTGCGGCCCGCCTGCCGTCGCAGTCGAGGGCGTGCGGCGCGAACGCCACCAGGAGATCGCGAAGAAGGCGATCACGGCGATCAGGGCCGCCTGCAGCAGGAAGCCGAGCATGCCGGCGAGGCCGCCGAAGCCATAGCCCAGCAGCGCGCCGATCAGGCCGCCGACCAAAAGGCCGCGCATCAGGCCGCCGGCGCCGCCGAACAGGCCGGGCCGCTGCTGCGCGGCGCCTTGCGCCAGCGGCGAAGCGGGCTGGGTCGCGCTCGGGCCGGGATTGGGCGTCATCGAACGCTGCACCGGCGCGGCCTGGTCCGGCGCGGTACGAGTGGCCGGCACGGAATCATAGGTACGCGCCCCGCGGCTGCCGATGCTGCCGCCGCGGCGGGCTTCGGACAGATCCACCGCCGCCAGCGTAAACGCCAGGGAGAGGGCGGTGACCAGGGAAAAGAGACGAGTCTTGCTGAAGCGCATATCGGCAACCTATCTTGCTGTTGCCCGCTTCGATGTCTGCGAACGGGCCCTTTTTCAGCGGTCCGACATCACGTGCGCATCAAGCGCGACGTCAGAGGGGCCCGGCCCGCAGGTGAAATGTGGGGACATGGCCACATGGTTGCAAGTGTATTTCCTGTAATCATTGCCGCCGGCGTCCCGGCGAAGCGGGAAAGCCGGGGCTGCCGGGGACGATCGGGGGCGGGCCGATGGCCTGCGGCGGGGCGAGCCGGCGGCCAATGTGAAATCCCTCGCTTTTTTCCCGCAAAGGCACTATGTCAGCCCCATCAGCGTGACAGCATCGACAGTGTGAGCGTGGGCCGTTCGGCTTGCGTGACGGGAGAATTGGCCGAGAGACCTCGTTTCGGATCTGGCTTGACCATCTTCCATTGGGAATAGAACCGAGCCATGAAGTTTCTCGATCAAGCCAAGATCTATGTCAAAGCCGGCGATGGCGGTGGGGGGGCGGTGTCCTTCCGGCGTGAAAAATTCATCGAATTCGGCGGGCCCGACGGCGGTGACGGCGGCAAGGGCGGTTCGGTCGTGGCCGAATGCGTCGACCATCTCAACACGCTGATCGACTATCGCTACCAGCAGCATTTCAAGGCGCGCGTGGGCATGCACGGCATGGGCCGCAACCGCACCGGTGCCAATTCGGCCGATGTGGTGCTGAAGGTGCCGGTCGGTACCCAGATCTATGAGGAGGACGGCGAGACCATGATCGCCGACTTCACCGAGGTCGGCCAGCGCGCCCTGATCTGCAAGGGTGGCAATGGCGGCTTCGGCAACGCCTATTTCAAGACCTCGACCAACCAGGCGCCGCGCCGCGCCAATCCCGGCCTGCCGGGCGAGGAGAAGACGATCTGGCTGCGCCTCAAGCTGATCGCCGATGCCGGCCTTGTCGGCCTGCCCAATGCCGGCAAGTCGACCTTCCTGGCCTCGGTGACGGCCGCCAAGCCCAAGATCGCCGACTATCCCTTTACCACGCTCTATCCCGGCCTCGGCGTCGTCAGGGTGGATGGGCGTGAATTCGTGCTTGCCGACATTCCCGGCCTGATCGAGGGCGCGCATGAAGGACACGGCCTCGGCGACCGCTTCCTCGGCCATGTCGAGCGCTGCCGCGTGCTGCTGCATCTGGTCGACGGTACCTGCGAGCATGCCGGCAAGGCCTACAAGGTCATTCGCAACGAACTGGCGGCCTATAGCGAAGACCTCGCCGCCAAGCCGGAGATCGTGGCGCTGTCGAAAACGGATTCGCTCTCGCCTGAACTCTTGAAGGAACAGGTGGCGCGGCTGAAGCGGGCGGCGAAGAAGACGCCGATCATCCTGTCGTCCATCTCCGGCGCCGGCGTGCAGGAGGCCTTGCGCGAGCTTTTCGAGGTGATCGGTGCGGCCAAGGCCGCCGACGCCATCATCGAAAAGCCGGTTTTGGAAAAGAACAATACCTGGCAGCCCTGAACCGGATCGCCGTGAACTTTTCAGCCCTGGTCAGTGTTGAGATATCGGATGGCGGCAGGAGTTGAAGCAATGGCCTTGAGCAAGACGACAGCGCTGTCGCGCCTGTTGGCCGGGGCCTTCCTGGCCCTTGCGACCCTGGTCGTGGCCGTGCCCGCGCTTGCCGATACGCTGACGCCGAAGGCTGCGATCCGAGTGATGACGCAGGCCGGCTATTCCGGCATCGGCGGCGTGACCCATGACCTCAATTTCTATTACGCAGCTGCCGTTGACGCCAAGCGTCGGCGCGTGCGTGTGACCGTCGACGATCAGAGCGGCAAGATCGTCGCCGTGGTGCCGCTGCGGGGCAGCGGTGCGGCACTGCCGGCATCGCAGGCCCTGAGGCCGATGCCTCCGCTGCAGAAGACTGAAATCAAGCCGGTGCCCCGCATCGTCCCGCTCACCGTGCCGCCCCCGGCGCTGCGAACGCCCGGACGCTACGCCTACCCGCTCAATTCGAGGGGGCAGCTGACGCCGGGTTGGTGCCGCTACCGCCAGATCGCGCCGGGGTGCTGAGGAATCAAAACGGCGGCTATGCTTGACCCGTGCGTCATTGCAAGCGTAGCGAAGCAATCCAGGAGCCATGGCCACCACGTTTTCCAGCACTGGATTGCTTCGCTACGCTCGCAATGACGGTGCTCGATCGGTCGAACATCAATGCCGTTGGCAGAAGTCCCCAACGCAAAAGGCGCCCCGGTTTCCCGGAGCGCCCTGACTTTCAGTTCTATCCTGTTGGCTTAGGCGGCCTTGGCTTCGACCTGCCGGGGAGCCGAACCATTGATCGGGATCAGCCGGGGCTTCTTGGCCTCCGGGATCTCGCGGACAAGATCGACATGGAGCAGGCCGTTCTCGAGGCTGGCACCCGTCACCTGAACGTAATCGGCGAGCTGGAAGCGGCGCTCGAAAGCGCGGGCGGCGATACCCTGATGCAGGATCTCACCCTTGCCGGCTTCCTTGCTCTCGGACTTCTCGCCGCGAATGGTGAGGGAATTTTCCTTCACTTCGATGGCGATGTCGCTCTCTGCGAAGCCGGCGACAGCAACCGAGATGCGATAGGTGTTATCCGAGGTGCGCTCGATATTGTAGGGCGGGTAGGTGGTGGCCGAAGCATCGATGCCGGCAACCTGATCGAGCGCCGAGAACAGGCGGTCGAAACCAACGGTGGAACGGTAAAGGGGCGAAAAATCAAACTGACGCATGGCTATCCTCCTTTGAAGCGACAAGCCGTTGAAATGCTCCGCCATCTGGCCGGAGCTGACATGTGCAGCCCGTCCGGGCCTGCACAAACCATGATTTGGTGCGGGTTCCGGCGGTTTCAAGGGGGAGGGTTTCGATTCTTGACCGGGCTTGTCTTGTCCGCCCGATCGCGCAAGATGACGTCGTTCCAGGCCGTTCTCCAAGGTAAGCCATGCTGAAACTGCGCCCCAATTGCGAATGCTGCGACAAGGACCTGCCTCCCGAAGCGCGTGAAGCGATGATCTGTACCTTCGAATGCACCTTCTGCGCCGGTTGCGCCGCGAATGTCTTCGCCGGTACCTGTCCCAATTGCGGCGGCGACCTCGTGCGCAGGCCGGTTCGTCCTGCCGCGCTGCTGGCCAAATATCCCCCTTCGACCGAGCGTGTGCTGCGCAACGGCGACTGTCTTGCCAAGCGCGATGCGGCCTGAGCCGTGGACGTCGTTCGCCTGCCTCGCGATGATTTCGCCCCTGCACATCGGCGCGAAGCAGTCTATATGAGGCAGTGAACATCCCTGCAGGAAACATCCATGCTTCACGCCCATTCCTTCGTGCCGGCCCGCGAGGTCGAAGCCAAGTCCATTGCCGACAGCGTCGTGCTGACCTTCGAGGATCGCTGCCAGCGCCAGGGCGTGGTGCAGACGGTGGGCGGCCTCGATATCCTGTTGGATCTTGCCGAGGCGCCGGCCCTCGCCCATGGCGATGCCTATCGGCTGGAGGATGGCCGGTTGATCGAGATCGTGGCCGAGGCGGAGCCGCTGCTCGAGATCAAGGGCCGCGATCCCCTGCACCTGATGCGCCTGGCCTGGCATCTCGGTGACCGCCATCGCGAAACCGAGATCGGGACGAAATGGCTGCGCATTCGCCAGGATGCCGAGATTGCCGAGGTCCTCAAAGGGCTCGGCGCCAAGGTCGTGGCGATCGAAGGGCCATTCCAGCCGGAGGGCGGAGATCACAGCCACGACGCGCATGGGCATGATCATGGCCATCATCACGGCCATGACCACAAGCATGACCATCATCACCATGATCACGGGCATAAGCACGATCACGATCACGATCATGGCCACCATCACCACGATCATGGCGAGGCTTGCGGCTGTGGGCACGACCATGATCATGGGCATCACGGCAAGCACGGCCACGACTGAGCGGCACACTGCCGGGAAGCGACGACAGGATTTGCCGCACCGGATCCGATCTCGAATCCGGTGCTTTGAGCGATCAGCCCGTCGCTGCTGGACCTACCAGCGATGCCAGGGGTGCCTGTAATAGGGGCGATGCCATCCCCCGCCCCAGCCATAATAGTAGACGGGGCGGCTCCAGCCATAGCTGCCATAGCTGTAGACCGGATATTGCGGTACGCAACGCCCCCAGATGTTGGGGCGCCAGCCAGGGCCGCAGCCCCAGGCCACCTGCTGCACCAGAGGTGCGGAGGCCGGGGCGGGAGAAGCCAGCGGCATGGCTGAGGCGCCTATCGTCGTGGCGGCCAGGCCAGGCAGGCCGAGCGAGGCGATGGCGGCGATTTGAATGATACGCTTCATGATGGAACTCCACCGGGTACTGCTTGCGGAAGGCCGGTGTGGCCTCCTGCAAGCTTGAACGCGGGCCGCAGGGAAATCCGTCGCTATTGGGCTGTTTTTTTCGGCGGCGGCGGCGCGTGGATATAGCGGCTCAGCCCCTCGGCCAGGATGGCTCGATCGGCCGGCGAACTCGTGGCCGCGAATTCGACGATGCGCTGTTCGAGCGCGGCCCGCATGGCGGAGTCGGCGATGCGGGCGCGTTCCAGGGCCGCAAGCAGGGCCGGGGCATCCAGTGTCGGCTGCCGCAGCAGAGCGGCGGCATCGCGCCGGGCCTGCTGTCCGTCCAGGATGGTCTGGCGGGCCTGATGGCGCGCCTCGCGCAGGGTCTTGTAGAAGGCGTCGCGTTCCGGCGCCGGAAGCTGGTTGCCCAGGGCCTGGAGCGAGGCGCGCGGCATGGATCTGCGCGCTTCGAACCAGGCGATGCCGCCGGCGATCGCCCCGACCAGGAAGATGTTGAGGGTGATCGAGACGACGAGGGGAAGGCGCGAGCCGGCCATGTTTACGATCCTTCCTCGCTGATCTCCGTATCGGGTCCGGCATCTCCAAAGGCCGTGACTGTCGTGCCCAGGCCGAGATGCTCCGTCCTCGCCGGTGTATCGAGCAGGGCGATCGCCAGGGTTCCGGCCAGGGCGCCGGCAAGGCCGGCGCCCGCCAGGCCGAGCCCCAGCCACCAGCGGCGGGCCC
>NZ_LYXZ01000005.1 GCF_001676615.1 Labrys sp. WJW
CCGCCGATGATGGCCTCGTCGTCGCCGAACTTGCGGTCGCCAGCAAGCGGCGTGAAATCCTCGATCAGGGCCGCGATATAGTCATTGGCATGCGGGCGCTCGGGGTGGCGGGCCACCAGGGTCTTCTGCCAGGGTGTGAGCTGGGCATAGAGGTCGCGCAGCGCCTGGTTCGCCTTGGCCTCCAGCCGCTGGATCTCGTCCCCGATCGCCACTGCGTCACCCGACTCCCCCATCGCGCGCAGTTCCTCGACTTTGGCCTCGAGCTCGGCCACTGGTTTTTCAAAATCGAGATAGCTGCGCATGGGTGTCCAAATGACGACGAAAGGAGCCGGAAACTGGCGTCTCACGCCAGGGAAGTCAAGGAAGGGTTTCGCATATCTCCCCTTCGCACAGACCGTTCACCGCTTCATGACGAAGCGCTCCCTGGGCGAAAGGCACTATTTCTGCCGCCTCTGCCGCTGGGCGCGGGCGAGGATCGGCAGCACCATCCTCGTCGGCAGGACCGATAGGATGGCAACCATCAACCTCGGGATCATGCCCGGCACCACCACGGTACGACGTCCGAAATAGCCGGCGAGTCCGATATGGGCAACATCCTTTGCCGAAAGCGGGCGCGTGATGGCGATGACACCCGACTTGCCGAACCCCGCCCGGGCGCCGAAGCGGGTCGGCACAGGACCGGGACAGAGAGCGCAGACACGGATGCCGCTCTCCCGTTCCTCGAAAGCCAGCGCCCGCGTCAGCGACAGCACGAAAGCCTTGCTGGCATAATAGACGGCAAGGCCAGGCCCCGGCGTGAAGCCGGCAACCGAGGCGACATTGAGCACGCCGCCCTCGTTCTCGCGGATCTCGGGCAGGAAGGCGAGCGTCAGCGCCAGCAAGGCGCGGCAATTGAGATCGACCATGCCGACCTGGCCGGATACCGGCAGATCCGCCATGTCGCCCGCCAGGCCGAAGCCGGCATTGTTGACCAGATGCCGCACGCTGAGGTCCTGGTCACGCAACACGGCCTTGACGACCTCGGCTGCATCGGCGCGCTCGAGATCCATGGCAGCAACCGCCACGAAACGCCCCGTGGCTGTCGCGATCTCACTTTGGACGCGCAGCAATTCGCTCTGCGTCCGGGCGATCAGCATGAGGTCCTCGCCCTGTTCGGCCAGGGCGTGGGCCAGTGCTTCGCCGATGCCGCTCGATGCGCCCGTGACCAAGGCGACCGGACGGCTCACTCGCCGGCTTCCGGCAGGAGCACGTTGTTCTGGGCGGCGGCCTTGCTGCGGATCGTGGTGCGCGCGGTTGCCGGGACGTCAAGAGCCTCGGCGACGCGCCAGACGAGATTGTCCTCGAACTCGTGCAGGACGCCATCGGCGAATACGATCTCCCACATCATTTCGACGATGCGCTGGCGCCCATCGACATTGTAGGCGCGCTTCACCACGCCGGTGAAATCGTTGAAATCGAGGGCATCGCGATTGCGCTCTCCCGCCGCCGCCAGCAGGGCACGGGTCTCGTCCTCGTCAAGCGAAAAGCGCTCCTGCAGCAGTGCGGCCACACGCGTCTTCTCGGCCGGACTCTCGACCCCGTCCACATTCATGGCATAGACGAGCAGCCCGGCGGCGGCGACGCGGTGGTCGGTCTCGTCGAAGACGTAGCGTGGCCTGGCCGGCCCACCCGGCGCAAAACTGCGTATCAACTTTTGCAAGCGAGCCAACATTGCAACATCCCGCCTCAGAACCACAACCGTGCAGACCGCGCGTTCGGGGCTGAACGCGCCTTGCCCCAACTCTTCATCTCGACGCGTCTTTGCGCTTCCCGGCGATTCCGTCAAACGGCAAAGACCGTTTCCTGCGCTGGTTCCGCCCATGCCCGCCCGGCATTACCCAGGAGGCGATAAATAGAACCTGAGTTCAATATGCGGGGGCCGTGCATGAGTTCAACCCGTCGACAATAAAAAAGCCGGCGGCCCCGCAGGGCCGCCGGCTGATCAGGTAAAACCGATCGATTTAGCGCCTATTCGCTCGCGGTTTCCGCGCTCGCCTCAGCCGTTTCACTTGCAGCGGCAGCCTTCTTCGAGACACGGCGCTTGCGCGGACGCGGAGCAGCCGCAGCTTCGGCCTCCGCTTCCACCACTACGGGAGCGGCAGTGGGGGCCGCCTCTACCGGTGCGGCAACAGCCTGAACTGGCACCGGGGCAGGTGCCGGAGCAGCCGTAGCTAGCGCCGGCGTGCCGGTGATGAAGGAAGGCAAGGTGGAAAGGGCATGATCGTCATGCAGATCCGGCTGGGGCTGGTCGACCGGAACCACCGGTGCCGGCTGGAACGCGCCCCGTTCGCCCTGCCCGCGCTCGCTGAAGAGCGGCCCGTCGCCGGCATTGGCGCGGTCACGGAAGGGACGATCGCCACGATCGCCGAAACGGCGGTCACGACGGCCATGACGCTGATTGAAGCGCGGCTCGCCGCCGCCCTCGCCCTCGGCCGCCTGGCCATTGGCTTGTCCGTCAAACTGACGATCGCGCTGGCGATCCTCGCGGTAGGGCCGGTCCTCCCGGGACTGCCTGTCTTCGCGCGGCTGGCGTTCCTCACGCGGGCCGCGCTCGCCGTTGAAACGGTCATTGCGGTCACGGAAGCGGTGCTCACGCTCGCGATAAGGCTGGCCGCCTTCACTGCGCTCGCCGAAATTGCGGTCACGTCCCGGCTGCACCAGGCGCGGCTGCTCGTCGAAGCCCTGGGAGCCGCCGAACTGATTCGCCGGCGTACCGAAGCCCTGCGGCATCGAGGGGATCGGGCCATCGAAATCGGCATCGTCACCATCTTCCTCATCCTCGGCACCATGGCCGAAGGTCTGGTCGCTGGTGAACTGCGGCTGGGCCGCCGCGATAATGCGGAAATAGTGCTCGGCGTGCTGCAGATAGGACTCGGCCAGGATCGGGTCGCCGGAGGATTGGGCATCGCGCGCCAGCTGAACGTATTTTTCAGCGATATGGGCGGCGGTTCCACGAACCTTCACGTCGGGGCCGTTCGACTCATAGCTCCGGCTCAGCGGGTTCGGACCCTTGCCGCCGCGTGAACGGCCACGCATACGCTTTTGCTGTCCCTGCCTCATAGATTGATCTCATTCTCCGCTATAAACATGCGCAATCTCGCGAAGCGACAGCGAACCTTCGTCATGGCCATTGCATCACATCAGTCAATGCACGGGTCAGGAAAACCATGGTTCCGCCTGCGTCGGGCGCAGCAGCACACTCCGGCAGATCGCCACCTTGGCTCTTGATACCGGAATAGGCATTTCCATCGTTAGGGCGAACGAGCGCTTCGCTCGATGTTCGACTAAAAGTGCATCTGCACTAGAGCCGGCTCGTACTATCGACGCCAGCCCCGAACGATTTGTGTATCTCTAGATAGTCGCTCGCGCGGCAAAGTCCAAGCCCTTTTTAAAAGGCCCAAGTCTTTTTTCAAAAAAATCTTGGCGCTTTTTACAGGAAATATGCCGCCCAATCGAGATTTTGCGGCCTGTGAGGTTTTTTGGCACCTCCGCTTGTCATTCGCGCGCCGATGGCCCATATACGCGGCGGGAGGTTGGCGGTGGACGCAACACTCGCCAACCGGGTCAGGTCCGGAAGGAAGCAGCCCCAACGAGACCGCTGCGGGTCTTCGTCCAACCTCCTACCTCAGGAACGGCGGATCGCACAGGTGGCCCCTTCGAGGGATTCGGGGGAATTGATGGAAGACGCGAACACGACGCCCTCCGATACCCAGCCCTATCGCGTTCTCGCCCGCAAATACCGTCCCCAGACCTTCGACGACCTGATCGGCCAGGATGCGATGGTGCGCACCCTGTCCAACGCCTTCGAGACGGGCCGCATCCACCAGGCCTATATGCTCACGGGCGTGCGCGGTGTTGGCAAGACCACCACGGCGCGTATCCTGGCACGCGGGCTCAATTACGAGCCGCCGGAGGGCGGCGGCAAGCCGACTATCAACATGCCGGGCCTCGGCCGACACTGCCAGGCCATCATCGACAGCCGCCACATCGACGTGATGGAGCTCGATGCCGCCTCCCATAACGGCATCGAGAACATTCGCGAGATCACCGACGGCGTGCGCTACGCTCCGGTCTCGGCGCGCTTCAAGGTCCTCATCATGGACGAAGTCCATATGGTGACCACGCAGGCCTTCAACGCCCTTTTAAAGACGCTGGAAGAGCCGCCGCCGCATGTGAAGTTCATCTTCGCCACCACCGAGATCCGCAAGGTCCCGATCACCATCCTGTCGCGTTGCCAGCGCTTCGACCTCAGGCGCGTCGACAGCGGCCTGCTCGCCCGCCATCTCGGCGCGATCTGCGAAAAGGAAAGCGTTTCGATCGACGCGGCCGCCCTGGCGATGATCGCGCGGGCCGCCGAGGGCTCGGTGCGCGACTCGCTGTCCCTGCTCGACCAGGCCATCGCCCATGGTGGCGGCACGATCGACGGCGAGAGCGTGCGTGCCATGCTCGGCCTTGCCGATCGCTCGCGGGTGATCGATCTGTTCGAGGCGATCATGCGCGGCGACGCCGCTTCGGCCCTCGACGAACTGCGCGCCCAATACGACCAGGGCGCCGATCCAGCGGTGGTGCTGTCGGAACTGGCCGAATTCACCCATTTCGTCACGCGTGTGAAGATTTCGCCGGCTGCCGCCAACGATCCTTCGGCCACCGAAATCGAGAAGGTGCGCGGCTCCGAGCTCGCCGGCAAGCTCTCGATCAAGGTGCTGACGCGCCAGTGGCAGATGCTGCTCAAGGGCATTCCCGAGACCCAGACCGCCGCCAAGCCGCTGGCCGCTGCCGACATGGTGCTGGCGCGCCTGTGCTATGCGGCCGACCTGCCTTCGCCGGACGATCTCATCCGCCAGCTCGGCGAGAACGGCGGCGCCCTGCCCTCGCGCGGGCCTGCCTCGCCGCCGCCGGCGTCCCCTCCGGCAGCGCCGCGGGCCCAGCTGATCACGGCCGCCACCCAGGCCCGGTTCCAGCCGCAACCCCAGCGTACCCCGATGCCGGAGCCGGCCTCGGCAGCGCAGCCGGGCCGCGCGCTCGCCAGCTTCGCCGAGATCGTCGCCCTTGCGATGGAAAAGCGCGACCTGCCGCTGAAACTGGCGCTGGAGCGTTTCGTTCGCCTGGTTGCCTTCGCCGACGGCCGCCTCGACATCGCCCTCGAGCCTGGTTCGCCCCAGGGCCTGGTCAACGATCTCTCGCGCAAATTGTCGGACTGGACCAGCAAGCGCTGGCTGGTGGTGCTGTCGTCGGAAAAGGGCGAAGCGACCTTGCGCGAGCTCGCCGAAGCCCGGCAGGCGGCCGTGCTCTCGGGCATCCGCGCCGATCCTTTCGTGCGGGCCGTGATGGAACGCTTTCCCGGCGCCGAGATCGTCGACATCCGGGACAACGCCCCGGTCGAGACGCAGTCCCTGCCGCCGGCACCCGATGATGGCGGCGATCCCGATGATGCAGACGAGGCCGCGTCCTACTCGGCCGACGATATCTGAACACAGGAACAGGAGCTCCCATGAAAGACGTGATGGGCATGATGAAGCAGGTGCAGGCCATGCAGGCCAAGATGCAGACCCTGCAGGCCGAACTGGAACAGACCGAAGTCGAGGGCGTGGCCGGCGGCGGTCTGGTCAAGGTGCGCCTCACCGCCAAGGGCGAGATGAAGGGCGTCGACATCGACGCATCGCTGCTCAAGGCCGAGGAAAAAGAAATCGTCGAGGATCTCGTCCTCGCCGCCCACAACGACGCACGCGGCCGGGCTGATCGCCTGACCCAGGAAAAGATGGGCTCGATCACGGCCGGCCTGCCCATCCCACCCGGCATGAAGCTGCCGTTCTGAGGCGTGCCCGGACGCCGGTGCCTTCGCAGCGCGACCCTAGCTTTCAAGCAAACGGCGACGCATCGCGTCGCCGTTTTCACATAATGTTCCGGCGTCAGGCAGCCGCCTTCACCGCGGCCGGCGTGTTGCGGAAGCTGATGGCCAGGCGGTTATAGGCGTTCATCAGGCCGATCGCGATGGTGAGGTCGGCCACTTCCTTTTCGGAAAACACCGCCCGTACGGCCTCGAATTCCGCGTCGGGCACGACGGTCTCGGCCACCCTGGTCACCGTCTCCGCCCAGCGCAATGCCGCCTTCTCCTGCTCGTTGAACAGGGCGCCGGCCTCATGCCAGACCGACACCAGCACCAGCTTCTCCTGGGGCAGGCCATCCTTGGTCAAGTCGCGCGAATGCATGTCGATGCAATAGGCGCAGCCATTGATCAGCGAGATCCTGAGATAGACCAGATTGACCAACATGCGGGGCAGGCTCTGGCTGACATAGCCATAGACGCCACCAAGGGCCTTCATGCCGGCGGGAGCGGCAGCGTTGTAGTCGAGACGCGGGGCCATTTCATTTCTCCTGATCATAGACGGTGAGGTTGCGGTCACCGGTATCGGCGACGAAGACGGCAAGCAGCGAGGCGGGCCTGGTCTTGCTGGCGTTCTCGCTGACCTGATGGTGGGCTCCCGGCTCCTCGAACCAGCTCTCGCCGGCGCGATAGACCTTGACCGGCCCGCCATTCACCTGGCTGCGGATCGAGCCCGACAGCACATAGGCAAAGACAAAGGCCGTCCTGGAGTGGGTATGCGCGGGCGACTTGCCGCCGGGAGCATAGCGCACGAGGACACTGGTCATGGTCTTGCCAGGCACGTTGGGCAATGCCTGCTCGAACACGGGCGCCGCGCTGGCCCCACCGGACTTGGATTGCGGCGAATGGGCGAGCACTGGGGTGACGGCGAGGGCAATGCCCATACCGAGCAGAAAGGCTTTGGAAATCATCATCTTGGTTCCTGTCTTGTGATGACCGGAACATCGCTCTCTTTCGGCCCATAAAAAAGCACCAAGAACTGCAGGAAATACTGTACCGTCCGGACGCATGAACGAGCCTTTCAAGATCAGCATCGATCGCGCCGCCCCGGCTCCGCTGGCCGTGCAGATCCATCGCAGCATCGCTACCGCCATTCTCGACGGCCGGCTGGCCAATAGCGTGCGGCTGCCGTCCTGGCGCGATCTCGCGGCCCAGCTCGGCGTCGCCCGCGGCACGGTGCGCGTGGCCTATGAAAAGCTCGCCGACGAGCAATTGATCGCCGGCATGGGAGCAGCCGGCACGCGCGTGATCCACAAGGCAGGCCGCCCTCAGGCGGTGGACAGGCTGCCGGAAGCCACGCCCCTGCCGGCCCTCTTTCCCGATTTCGAGCGTCCGCCCGCCACCTTCCAGATGGGCGTGCCGGCGCAGGATGCCTTTCCCTTTTCGCTATGGTCGCGCATCATGGCGCGCAGCGCCCGTGCCGCCGCCGCGGCGGCGGTGAGCTATCCCGACCCGCGCGGCCATGTCGAGCTCCGGCGCGAGATGGCCGCCTATCTCGCCCTGGCGCGCGGCATCCAGTGCGAGCCGGGCCAGATCCTGGTGACATCGGGCTATGCCGGCGCCCTTGGCCTCATCCTGCGCGCCCTCGGGCTCGACGGTCGCCAGGCCTGGCTCGAGGACCCCGCCTTCATCCTGACCCGCCTCGCCCTGGAACAGGCCCGGGTCGCGGTCACGCCGGTCCCGGTCGATCGGGACGGCATCGACGTCGCCGCCGGCATTCGCCTCGCGCCCGACGCCGCCTTTGCAGTGGTCACCCCGGGCCAGCAGTCGCCTCTCGGCGTCACCTTGTCGCTCGAACGGCGCCGCGCCTTGCTCGATTGGGCGCAGGCCCGCCAGGCCTGGATCATCGAGGACGATTATCTCAGCGAATTGCAATTGAGGGGACGGGCGGCCCCTGCCCTCGCCTCGCTCGACCGCCAGGGGCGGGTCCTGCATGCCGGCACCTTCAGCAAGACCATTACCCCGGCGCTTCGCCTAGGTTTCCTGGTGGTGCCGCCGCAACTGGCCGCCCGTTTCGGCGACGTCGCCGCCGCTCTCGCACCGGCACCGGCGGCCTCGATCCAGCGGGCCGTGGCGATCTTCCTGGCCGAGGGCCATTATCTGCGCCATCTGCGGCGGATGAAACGCCTCTACGCCACCCGGGGCGACGCCCTCGCCGCCTGTCTCGCCGCGCGCATCGGCCCCGGCATGAAGGTGCATGCCAATGGCGGTCTCGCCGTCCGGCTCGAACTCCCTGACGGGACGGATGATGTCGCCGTTTCCCGACAGGCCCTGCCTTTCGGGCTCGCGCCCGTGCCGCTCTCGCCCTGGTACGCCAGCGGGTGCCGGACGGGCCTGTTGCTGGGCATCACCAATGTCGATCCCAAGCGTATCGCCACCGATTGCGACCGCCTGCTGGCGCTGGTCGCAGCCCATGGCTGAACGCGAGGGCGCCAAGATGGTTTACATTCGCCGGCACTAGTGCACACTGCAAAGCCTGCGGCCTCCGAGGTAGCGAAGCCGCGGGGAGGAATTCGATCGAGCTGGCGCGTTCCATGCGAGATCCAAACAAGACGACATGGTTTCCGATCCGGATGGATCAAGAGACCCATTCCCAAGGGAGGCTGGCCGCACCTTCTCATGGCTTCGCATGTCGATCATATCCGCGAGATCGAAAGCGTCGGCCTGGGCGCGGCAACCATCCGCGACGCCACGGTGGTGCAAAGCTGGCTGCGCTGCATCAACAAGCACCGATTGGACCCGGCCCAGGCCTGCGAGGCCTATATCGTGCCGGATACCCAGTTGCGCGAGCATCGCCAGCAATCGGAAGAACTGATCGCGATCGCCCGCTCGGGCCTCGAAAGCCTGTTCCGCCAGGTGGCGGGACAGAACTATGTGCTGCTGCTCTCCGACAGGGCCGGCGTGACCGTGGATTTCTACGGCGACCCGCTGTTCGACAACAATCTGCGCAAGGCCGGCCTCTATATGGGGTCGGAATGGTCTGAGTCGCGGGCCGGCACCTGCGCCGTCGGTGCCTGCATCGAGGCCGGCGAGGCCCTGACCATCCATCAGACCGACCATTTCGACAATACCCACACGCCGCTCTCCTGCACCGCCGCCCCGATATACGACATCCAGGGCGGGCTTTCGGCGGTGCTCGACATCTCCCTGCTCTCCTCGCCGATCAAGAAGGCCAGCCAGAACCTGGCACTGCATCTCGTCTCGGCCACGGTGCGGCGCATCGAGCTCGCCAATCTGATGGCGCAATCGAGCCGCGAATGGGTGCTGCGCTTCTCACGCTCCCCGGAATTTCTCGATGTCGACCCGGAAGCCGGCATCGCCATCGACGGTTCCGGCCGCATCATCGGCATGACCAATGGCGGCGCCAAGGTGCTGGCGCGCTCGGGCAATCTCGACTGGCGCGACCCGCAGGCCCTGATCGGCCAGCCCCTGTCACGCTTCTTCGACATGGACATCGACGACCTGCCCGATCTGACACGCCAGCATCGCCCGCAGGATCGCCTGGTCTTCGCACGCGACGGCAATGCCCTGTTCGCCCATGCCATCGAGCCCAATATCGCCGTGCGCTCGCCGGCAGGGGCACGCCACGACATTCCCGCCTCGCTACGCAATCTGAGCGGCGGCGACGGCCAGCTTGCCGCCTTGCAAGCCAAGGTCGCCAAGCTTGCGCCCCGGCCGGTCTCGATCCTCATCCAGGGCGAAACCGGCACGGGCAAGGAATATCTGGCCCGCGCCATCCATGAGGCGAGCGGTCGGACCGGCAAGTTCGTCGCGGTGAACTGTGCGGCGATCCCCGAGCCGCTGATCGAAAGCGAACTGTTCGGCCATCTGCCGGGCGCTTTCACCGGTGCTGCACCACGGGGACGGATCGGGCTGATCGAGGAGGCCAATGGCGGCACGCTCTTCCTCGACGAGATCGGCGACATGCCTTTGGCGCTCCAGAGCCGGTTCCTGCGGGTGTTGTCGGAACGGGAGCTGATGCCGGTGGGCGCTTCACGCGCCAAGCCGCTGGACATCAGGGTGGTCTCCGCCTCCAACCGGCCGCTCGAGGCGCTCGCCAGGGATGGCGGCTTTCGTGAGGACCTGCTCTACCGGCTCAATGCCGCGACGCTCGTGCTGCCCGCCTTGCGCGAGCGCTCCGATTTCGTCTGGCTGCTCGACAAGATCCTTGCCAAGCACCGCATGAACGGTGAGGCGCTGGCGGTTACACCGGCAGCGCTGCTCGCACTCAAGGCCCATCATTGGCCCGGCAATATCCGCGAACTCGACAATGTGGTCTCGGTGGCCGCGGTGCTCTGCCACAATGGCGTCATCGAGATGGGCGACCTGCCGGAAGCCCTCATGCGGCGGGCGCTGCCGCAGAGGAGCGAGGAGCCGCATACGCAAAGGGGCGCTCTCGAGGCCGTGCTCGCCAGTTGCAATTGGAACGTGTCACAGGCGGCTCGCAGCCTGGGCGTCGACCGCTCCACGGTGCATCGCCAGATCAAACGCCATGGCTTGAACCACCACAACTGACCTGTTGCAACAGCCTTGCCACAGCTGTGGCATCCGTTGCGCGCCGTGCAACGGTGATGCGCATCCAAGCGGCCTGAAACCGCGCCAGGCCGCAGCTTCTGCCAGTTGGCACGGCGATTGCTCTTCCTGCCCAACACCATGCAACAGGGGAGGAAGACAAGGATGAAGGCCCTGCGATTTCATGCCGCCAAGGATCTGCGGCTCGAAGAACTGCCCAAGCCGGGTCAACCGGCGCCCGGACAGGTTCTGATCCGCAATCGTTTCGTCGGCATCTGCGGCACGGATCTGCACGAATATGCCTATGGCCCCATCTTCATCCCGGTCGAACCGCATCCCTTCAGCGGGACGAGTGGCCCGCAGATCCTCGGCCATGAATTCGGCGGGGTGGTCGAGGCGGTCGGCGAAGGCGTCGAGGCGGTGAAGCCGGGTGATCGGGTCTCGGTACAGCCGCTGATCATGCCGCGTTCGGGCGATTATTTCGCCGATCGCGGCCTCTTCCACCTCAGCCCCCAGCTCGCCCTCGCCGGATTGAGCTGGGTCTCGGGCGGCATGGCCGATTATGCATTGCTCAACGACTACAATGTGCAGAAGATCCCCGACACGCTCAGCGACGAGGAAGCGGCGCTGGTCGAACCCAGCGCGGTGGCCGTCTATGCCTGCGACCGCGGCGGCGTCACCGCCGGCTCGAGCGTGTTGGTGACGGGCGCCGGCCCGATCGGCCTGCTCACCCTATTGGCGGCCCGGGCCGCCGGCGCGGCCCAGCTCTTCGTCTCCGACATCAACGACAAGCGCCTCGCCTTCGCCAAGGCGGCCCTGCCCGATCTCGTCACCATCAACCCCAAGCGTGACAATCCCGGCGAGGTCGTGCGCGATCTCAGCGAGGGCAAGGTCGGCTGCGACGTGGCGATCGAATGCGTGGGCAACGAGCATGCGCTCAAGGCCTGCCTCGACGCCGTGCGCAAACAGGGCGTGGTGGTGCAGACCGGGCTGCATCCGCACGAGAACCCGCTCGACTGGTTCCAGGTCACCTTCAAGGATGTCGATATTCGTGGTTCCTGGGCCTATCCCACCCATTACTGGCCGCGCGTCATCCGCCTGATCAGCTCCGGCCTGCTGCCGGCCAGCAAGGTCGTGACCCGCAAGATCACGCTCGACAGGGCCGTCACTGACGGCTTCGACGCCCTGCTCGACCCGGCCGGCGAACAGCTCAAGATCCTGATCGACCTGGCTCGATAACGCCGGATTGCGGCGGCCGGCTCGGAAACAAGGAGCTTCAGCAAACAAGCGTTCGTTCTCTGTCCGCAGCAACAATCTCGACCAACATAAAAAACGGAGGAAATACCATGCTCGATCAAAGCCCACAGGCCAAGGTGGACGCGGTTCTGGCCAAGTTCGAAAAGGCGCTCGCAAGCGGCGACATCGACGCCGCGGTCAATTTGTTTCAGGAAGATTGCTATTGGCGCGACCTGGTGACCTTCACCTGGAACCTCCGCACCCTGGAAGGACGCGATGCCATCGGCGAGATGCTGAAGACGCAGCTGGCCGCCATCAAGCCCAGCCATTTCCGCCAGGACGCCAACGAAGCCGCCAGCGATGGCAATGGCGTAACCGAGGGCTGGTTCGAGTTCGAGACGCAGGCGGCGCGTGGCTATGGCCATATCCGCCTGAAGAACGGCCTGATCTGGACGCTCCTCACCACCATGAGCGAATTGAAGGGCCATGAGGAACCCAAGGGCTTCCGCCGTCCTATGGGCGCCGAGCACGGCAGCGATCCCACGCGCAAGACCTGGAAGGAAAAGCGCGAATCCGAGGCCTCGGAACTCGGCTTCAGCGAGCAGCCTTATGTCGTCATCATCGGCGGCGGCCAGGGCGGTATCGCCCTCGGCGCCCGGCTGCGACAGCTCGGCGTGCCGACCATCATCATCGAGAAGAACGAGCGACCGGGCGACAGCTGGCGCAAGCGCTACAAGTCGCTCTGCCTGCACGACCCGGTCTGGTACGACCACCTGCCCTACATCCCCTTCCCCGACAATTGGCCGGTTTTCGCACCCAAGGACAAGATCGGCGACTGGCTGGAGATGTACACCAAGGTGATGGAGTTGAACTATTGGAGCTCCACCACCTGCAAATCCGCGAGCTTCGACGAGACGACCAAGGAATGGACCGTGATCGTCGAGCGGGACGGCCGCGAGATCACCTTGAAACCCAAACAGCTCGTGCTGGCCACCGGCATGTCCGGCAAGGCCAATGTGCCCAAGATCAAGGGCCAGGACGTCTTCAAGGGCGAGCAGCAGCATTCCTCCCGCCATCCCGGCCCGGACGCCTATCGCGGCAAGAAAGTGGTGGTGGTCGGCTCCAACAATTCGGCCCACGACATCTGCGCGGCCCTGTGGGAAGGCGGCGCCGACGTCACCATGCTGCAGCGCTCCTCCACCCATATCGTGAAATCGGACTCGCTGATGGAGATCGGGCTCGGCGACCTCTATTCGGAGCGCGCGGTGGCCGCCGGCATGACCACCCGCAAGGCCGATCTGATCTTCGCCTCGCTGCCCTATCGCATCCTGCATGAGTTCCAGGTGCCGGTGTACAACAAGATCCGCGAGAAGGACGCCGAGTTCTACAAGAGGCTGGAGAAGGCCGGCTTCATGCTCGATTTCGGCGACGACGATTCCGGCCTGTTCATGAAATATCTGCGCCGCGGTTCCGGCTACTACATCGATGTGGGCGCCTGCGACCTGGTGGCGGATGGCCGGATCAAGCTGGTCAGCGGCGTCGGCATCCGCGAATTGAACGAAACCGGCGTCGTGCTGGAGGATGGCCGCGAACTGCCGGCCGATCTCATCGTCTATGCCACCGGCTACGGTTCGATGAACGGCTGGGCTGCCGACCTGATCTCCAAGGACGTGGCCGACAAGGTCGGCAAATGCTGGGGACTGGGCTCTGATACCACCAAGGATCCCGGGCCCTGGGAAGGCGAGCAGCGCAACATGTGGAAACCCACCCAGCAGGAAGCCCTATGGTTCCATGGCGGCAATCTGCACCAGTCGCGCCATTACTCGCTCTACCTCTCCCTGCAGCTCAAGGCGCGCAAGGAGGCGATCCCGACACCGGTCTACAAGATCCAGGAACGCCATCATCTGTCTTGAGATCGGTGCCGCATTGTCGCGATAGATGATGGAACATCAGGGGTGGCCACAAGCCGCCCCTTTCTTGCGAAGGGCGCTATTGCCCCCAACCCTCCCGGGCCGACAGGCTCGACAGGGCGGCGAGCAGATCGGTCTGGGTGACGAGACCGGCAATATGCTTGTCGTCATCGACGATGACCACGGCATGGGTGGTGCCGTTGGTCAGGGCCGGGATCAGGCCGAGCGCGGGTGCTCCCGGCGTGGACAGGGTCGGAAGCGTCATGACGTCGCCGACCTGCTTCACCGGACCGGCGAGATCGCGCAGGCCCACCGTGCCCACCACGCGTTCGTGGAAGTCGACGACCGGCAAGGTACGGACATTATGCTCGAGCAACAGCTTGATCGCCGTCTCGGCGCTGGCTTCGGGCTCGATGGTGACGATATCGCGCGACATGATGTCGGCACAGGTCAGTTCGGCATGGGAGCGCGACAGCGCCCGCTGCTCGACCCGCCGCAGCAGACGGTCGAGGTCCTGCCGGTCGATGTCGAAGGTTTCGCCGAGATCGGTCAGCGCTCCCTCGATATCCTCGTCGCGGAAGCCGACCCGCAGGGAAGGGGCCGGGTCGGCGGTGCCATGCGTGCTGGCCGGCGCAGGCGCCGGTACATGCGGATAGGGATGGCGGGAGAAACGGTGGAACAGCCAGCCCAGCGCAACCAGCAATGCCGAGTTGAGGCAAACCGGCACCAAGGCAAAGCTGAAGCCGGCAGCGGCCACCGCGGGTCCGCCGATCACTGCCGTCAGGGCAGCGGCCCCGCCCGGCGGATGGAGGCAGCGCGTCAGCGACATCACCGCGATGGCAAGCCCGACCGCCAGGCCGATGGCCAGCATTGGCTCGTGCACGAACTGCATGACCGTGATGCCGCACAGGGCCGAGAGCGTATTGCCGCCTATGATCGACCAGGGCTGCGCCAGTGGACTGGCCGGCACGGCAAAGAGCAGCACGGCCGAGGCCCCGACGGGCGCGACGATGAAGGGCAGATGCGGATCGCGGCCGAAGACGAGCGTGCAGACCAGCCCGGTCAAGCCGATACCGACGATGGCGCCCAGGCTGGCAAACAGCCGGTCGCGCAATGTGGCTCCGGCCAGGATCGGCACGAACAGCTTGAAGGGAAGAAACGCCATAGCTTGACCCGGCAGACAGAACGGGCGGTCGGCCCGGCCGCGATATATCGCGAAGCGATAGGTGCTTAAAGCTTAGGCAGACACCATTCAAGGTACGAAAGGACGCAGCGAGGCTGTTCCCGGATGCGCGGACGTCACAGCGGCTTGCCTGCAGGCCGCGACATCCGCTCTTCCTTTCTGCAAACGCTATGTTTCCAAGAGCGGACGAGACGTCCGCGCACCCGGGGATCGAGGTGCAAAACCGGATCGCATCTGTACTCTCCCCTCGCACCAGCCCTGCAAATCACCTATCTCAGCAGCATGGCATCCGTCACCGGCCCCGAAATCGAACGCCTGATCCAGTTGCTCGCCCGTTTGCCGGGGCTCGGGCCGCGTTCGGCCCGGCGGGCGGCACTGACGCTGATCAAGAAGCGCGAACAATTGATGGTGCCGCTGTCCTCCGCCCTGCAGATCGCCTGCGAACGCGTGGTGGTCTGTTCGAATTGCGGCAATATCGACACCTCGGATCCCTGCACCCTATGTAGCGATCCCCGGCGCGAGAACACACTCTTGGTGGTGGTCGAGGATGTCGCCGACCTCTGGGCTCTGGAGCGGGCCGGCGTGGTCAATGCCCGCTACCACGTGCTCGGCGGCACGCTCTCGCCGCTCGACGGCGTCGGGCCGGAGGATCTCACCATCGACAGGCTGGTCGCGCGCGTCGCCGAAGGCGGTGTCACCGAAGTGATTCTCGCCCTCAACGCCACGGTCGACGGCCAGACCACAGCCCACTACGTCACCGACCTTCTGGCCCCAACAGGCGTCAAGGTGACGAAACTGGCGCATGGCGTGCCGGTCGGAGGCGAGCTTGACTATCTCGACGAGGGCACCCTGGCTGCCGCGATCCGGAGCCGGACGCCGTTCTAGACAGGAGCGCGGACATCCTGTCCGCTCTTCTCATAGCAATGCAATGTTTCCAAGAGCGGACAGGATGTCCGCGCTCCAAGGAGCCACCATGCCCCAGCTCATCGTCACCTATTGGCGCGACATTCCCACCATGGTGGTGGCCAAGCAGGGCCGCACCAGCGCCAAGCGCGAACTGAGCTCCCGCTTCGGCGAGGCCGTCGACATGGCGGCGATGCGTGGCGGTGCCGCCGGCACGGATGATTACCTCGCCGAATTCCATCGCAGCCCCCCGATCGAGTGCGGCGACGACCTGGAAGCGGAAGTTTCGGCGGCGGCGGCCAAGATCGAGGCGGAATACGACAAGGAACGATTGGCAGCTCTTGCCAAGAATGGCGGCAGAGAAAACCGCTGATCGCTCCAACGCGAGTTCCTTGAGACATGCGCACGCCCGCTGCCTTCGAAGCCACCGGAAAGCCACCGCGCGATGCGAAGAAATTCGCTTTGCGTTTCTGGGCCATCCGCCATTCCGCCGCGATGGAGCGGATCTATGACGGCGTCGAGTGGACGCTGGTCAAGCTCTCGCCCTTGTTCACGGCAATTGGCTGGGACAGGCTGGAAAAGCCGGTGGCCAAGGTGGAGAAGCTGGTCAAGTCGAACCTGTTCGACTGCAAGATGTGCGGCCAATGCGCCCTGTCCTCCACCGGCATGTCCTGTCCGATGAACTGCCCGAAGGGCCTGCGCAACGGCCCCTGCGGCGGCGTCAGGGCCAATGGCAATTGCGAGGTCTATGCCGACATGCCCTGCGTCTGGGTCAAGGCCTATGAGGGTTCGCGCAACATGGCCGGCGGCAGTGCGATCGAAGTGCCGCAGGGACCGGTCGATCACCGCCTGAAGGGGCAGTCCTCCTGGCTTTCCGTGGCCCGCGAGAAGTCGGGCTACAATGCCAGGATCGCGGCGGAGAAGGCGGCAGCGGCGGCCGCCGCCAAAGCCAAGGCTGCAGCAGCCAAGTCCAATGCTGTCGCCGCGAGCGGAGGCAAGCCATGACCAACGATACCAGGCGAGCCCATCCCGACGATTTCGGCCCGCATCCGGCCGCCCCCCTGCCCGAACTGCCCGGCCACAGCTCGCGCGGGCGCCTCGAGCGCGTTTTGCGCCGCGGCGAATTCGCCGTCACCGCCGAGCTCAACCCGCCCGATTCGGCCAATCCGGACGACGTGCTCGAGCGGGTGAAGCCGTTCGAGGGCTGGGTCGACGCCATCAACGCCACCGACGGGTCCGGCGCCAACTGCCACATGTCCTCGGTGGCAATCTGCGCCCTCTTGACCCGCGTCGGCTATTCGCCGGTGTTCCAGATCTCCTGCCGCGACTACAACCGCATCGCCATCCAGGGCAATGTCCTCGGCGCCGCGGCGCTGGGCGTGTGCAACGTGCTGTGCCTGTCGGGCGACGGCGTGCAGAGCGGCGACCATCCCGAGGCCAAGCCGGTCTTCGACCTCGATTCGACCGCCCTGCTCTCCACCATCCGCACCATGCGTGACGAGCAGCGTTTCCTGTCGGGCCGCAAGATCACCACCCCGCCTGCGGTGTTCATGGGCGCGGCGGCCAATCCCTTCGTGCCGCCCTATGATTTCCGCCCGATCAACCTGGCCAAGAAGATCCAGGCCGGGGCGCAATTCATCCAGACCCAATATTGCTTCGACATTCCCCTGCTCGAACGCTTCATGGCCCGCATCCGCGACATGGGCCTGCACGAGAAATGCTTCATCCTGGTCGGCGTCGGCCCGCTCGCCTCCGCCCGTACCGCCAAGTGGATGCGTTCCAACGTGCCCGGCGTGCATGTGCCCGACGACGTGATCAAGCGCCTGGAAGGCGCGCAGGATCAGAAGGAGGAAGGCAAGCGGCTGTGCATCGACATCATCCAGCAGGTCCGCGAGATCAAGGGCGTCGCCGGCGTGCATGTGATGGCCTACCGCCAGGAAGAATATGTCGCCGAGATCGTGCATGAATCCGGCGTGCTCGCCGGCCGCACGCCCTGGCGCCGCGACATGGAGCCAAGCCCGATCCCGCATGAGGAGATCGTGGCGGCGCAATAGAGGCGATCCCCTCCCCCCGCGGGGGAGGGTCAAGCGCGCTGCCTATTCCGGCGTTGAGAACACCCGCAGCCTGTGGCCGTCGGGATCGAGCATCACGAAGGTGCGGCCAAAATCGAGATTGACCGGCGTTTGCGCAACGCGCACATCGCGCGTTTCGAGCCATTTGCCATAGGCGGCGTCGACGGCAGCGGCATTCGCCACCTTGAAGCCGATCTCGACGCCGCCGGCCGGCGCACCCGGCGCGGGCTCTGCCGTGTGCTTCGACCACAGGCCGAACATCAGACCGGTTTCAAGGGCGAACAAAGCGAAGGTGGCCTGTGCCTCGATAGGCTCGAGGCCGAGCAGCTCGCGATAGAAGGCGGCGCTGCGCAGCGGGCTGTCGACCATCAGCAGGGCATAGCTGGACTTGAAGGCGGGAGCTGTCATTGTCTGGTTTCCTCGGTTGCGATGAGGAAAGACTAACGGCCAGCCCTGCCAGTTTTTGTCAGGAGTGAAGGGCTTACGGCTCGGCCTCTTTGGCAAAGATGATGGATCCAAGAAGCGGACGAGACGTCCGCGGTCCCAGCCGCGCCGCTTGCCGCGGGACCCCGGCAAGGTTCGTGCAGGAAACGTCAAGGCCGGAACCGCGGACGTCTCGTCCGCCTTCTGCCTTCTTCTTGGTATTCCATCACGCCGCGACTGTCTCAGCCTGCTCCACCAGCCGCATCAAGCCATCCCAGGCCCCCGGCGCCGCACCGATAACCCGCCCGCCTCGGGCGAGATCGCCATGGGCGAGGAAGTTCTCGACCTTTCCGCCCGCCTCGCTGATCAGGCACAGGCCGGCCAGGCAGTCCCAGGCATTCATATGCGGTTCGTAATAGCCGACCAGCCGGCCCGCCGCGACATAAGCCAGCATCAGCGCGCCCGAGCCGTTACGGATGAACATCCCGCCCTCATGCAGGAGAGCATTGAGAAATCCGGTGATGATCTCCGGCGCCACGCGGTGATTGGCGCCCACCCCGAGCACGCCGTCGACCAGGCTTCTTTGGTCCGAAAGCCGCAAAATGGTGCCGTTGAGCGTTGCTCCCTGGCCGAGGGCCGCGGCATAGAGTTCGTCGCGCACCGGCGCATAGATCACCCCGACGACCGTATCGATGCCCCAGGTGACCGCGACCGAGACGCACCAGGACGGCAGGCCGAAGACGAAGGGGCTGGTGCCGTCGACCGGGTCCATCACCCAGCAATAGCCGGACGTGCCTTCGCTCAAGCCATACTCCTCGCCGAGCAGGCTATCGTCAGGAAAAACCGCGTGGATACGCTCGCGCAGCAACCTTTCGCTGGCCTTGTCGGCGGCCGAGACCACATCCTGCGCATTGGCCTTGGTCTCGACCGCGAGCGTATCGCGGTCGTTGAAGAAGGACAGCGCCAGGAGGCCGGCCTCCCGGATGATATCCCGGGCAAGATCGAGGCGGGCGGCGATGTCGGCGGCGGCAGGCGATGTCATGGGGCAATTCCTGAAGTACCTGAAATACATGAAGGCTAGGGCCAGCCGTCATTGCGAGCGCAGCGAAGCAATCCAGATGATGCGCCCCCGGCTTTCTGGATTGCTTCGCTGCGCTCGCAATGACAAGCTTCCACGGACCATCCTCATTCCGGCACCAGGGCAAGGCCCCGGTCGTGCAGGTCGACGCCGATGGCTGTCCCCGGCGCGAGCATGCGGTCGGTGCCCGAGTCGACCAGGAAGATCGGGCCGGCCTTGGTCTCGATCTCATATTCGACATGGTCGCCGAGATAGGCGGCGTGCAGCACCTTGCCGGACAGCATGGCGCCGGTAGCCTCGCGCAGGGTCATGGCATTGGGGCGGATGGCGAGCTTGGCCGGGCCGACGGCCAAGCCACGGGCCGCGAGAGCATGCCCACCCTCGCCGACCCGGATCTCGGCCCGGCCATCAGCCACGCGGGTCACCTCGCAGGGCACCACATTGGCCTCGCCGATGAAATCGGCGATGAAGGCGGAGGCTGGCGCCTCGTAGAGCTCACGCGGCGTGCCGGCCTGGGCGATCCGGCCCTGATGCATGACGATAACCGTATCGGAGACGGCCAGGGCCTCTTCCTGGTCATGGGTGACGTAAACCGCGGTGAAGCCCAGGCGCTGCTGGAGTTCGCGGATCTCGGTGCGCACCCGCCGGCGCAGCCGCGCATCGAGATTGGAGAGCGGTTCGTCGAGCAGGAGCACCTGCGGCTCGACCACGAGGGCACGCGCCACGGCGACGCGCTGCTGCTGGCCGCCCGACAGCTCGCTCGGCAGGCGCTCGCCATAGCCGGCCAAACCAACCAGCGCGAGGCCGTCGTCGGCCTTCTCGCGCGCTTCGGCCTTGCGCAAGCCCGATGATATCAGGCCGTACGCGACATTGTCGGCCACGCTCATATGCGGAAACAGAGCATAGGACTGGAACACCATCGAGACGTCGCGCTCATTGGCCGGCAGCGCCGTGACGTCCTTGCCGCCAATACTGATGCGGCCGGCACTGGGATGTTCCAACCCGGCGATCATGCGCAAGGTCGTCGTCTTGCCGCAGCCCGAAGGGCCGAGCAGGGTCACCAGCGTGCCTGGTTCGATCGTGAGCGATAGATCGGCGATGGCCGTCACCGCGCCAAAGCTCTTGCTCACATTCTGGAAGGTGACCGAGCCCGGCCTGATATCGATACTCATGCCGCCTTCTCCTGAGGTCTGGTTGCGGATCTGGCCGGCAGGCCGGCGACGCGGTCCTCGCGGCGCAGCCGGCGTTCGCCGACCAGGGCCTGGAAGCCGCCGATCACGGCGATCATCACCACGATCAGCACGCTGGAATAGGCGATCGCCACGCCATAGCTGCCGTTCTCGACGAGGCCGACGATATAGGCGGTCGCCATGTTGTACTGGGCGCTCACCAGGAAGATCACGGCGCTGATCGAGGTGATCGAGCGCACGAAGCTGTAGACCAGGGCGGCGACGATGGCCGGGCGGAGCAGCGGCAGGATCACCCGCCGCGCCGTGGTGAAGGAGTTGGCGCCCAGCGTCAGCGAGGCCTCGTCGAGGCTGCGGTCGATCTGGCTCATTGCCGCCACGCCGCCGCGCACGCCGACCGGCATGTTGCGGAAGACGAAGCAGACGATCAGGATCAGCGCCGTGCCCGTCATCTCCACCGGCGGCAGGTTGAAGGCGAAGACGTAGGAGACGCCGATGATGGTGCCGGGAATGGCGAAGCTCATCATCAGGGCAAATTCGAACACCGAACGCCCGGCGAAATTCTGCCGTACGATGAGATAGGCGGTGATGAGGCCGACCACCGCTGTCAGCGGTGCCGAGATCAGGGCGATTTCCATGGTCGTCCAGAACGAGCCCCAGGCGACGCCGCTCCACAGGATCGCGCCCTGGTCGAAGGTCACCGCAAAGGCGCGGGTGTAGTGCTCGAGCGTGAGGCTGTGGTCGAGCCCCCAGGTCTTCACGAAGCCGCCGAACAGGATCATGGCATAGACCACCAGTGTGAAGGCCGACCAGAGAGAGACCACGCCGATGGAAAGCGTGGCGACGCCGCGGCTGAGCCCGGCATGCTGGCCGGAATCGCCCTTGCCGGTGACGGTGGTGAAATTCCTGCCGCCGAGCCAGAGGCGCTGGGCGACGAAGGCGGTCAGGGTGAAGGAGAGCAGGATCAAAGCGAGTACCGCCGCCCGGGCCGGATCCGTCTGCGCGCCCACCACGGCGAAGAAGATCTCGGTGGAGAGCACGCCATGGCTGCCACCCAGCACCATGGGATTGCCGAAATCGGCAAGGCTCTCGATGAAACCGACCAGGAAGGCATTGGCAAGGCCCGGCCGCATCAGCGGCAGCGACACCGTGACGAAGGTGCGCCAGCGATCGGCCCTGAGTGTCTGAGCCGCTTCTTCCATGGCGGGGCTGACGCCCTGTACCACGCCGATCAGCACCAGGAAGGCGATCGGGGTGAAGGAGAGCACCTGCGCAATCCAGATACCGGTGAGACCGTAGAGCCAGCGGCCGGGCGGGATGTCGAACAGGTAGGCAAGGCCCTGGGTAACCACGCCGGAACGCCCGAACAGCAGGATCAGGGCCAGGCCCACCACGAAGGGCGGCGTGATGATCGGCAGGATGGTGAGCAGCCGCAACGCCCGCTTGAAGGGAAAGCGGGTGCGCGTCGCCACCAGGGCAAAGGCGAGGCCGAGCAGGGTCGAGCCGACGCCGGTGGCGATCGCCAGCGTCAGGGTGGACCAGGCGACGCCACAGCGCCCGCTGCCGGTGAGGCAGCGCAGGGTCCAGATCGACGGGTCGGTCAGGGTGTTGAGGAAGCCGGAGGGATCGAAGCTGCCATCGATGCCCTGGAAGGCACCGACCAGCACGGTACCGACCGGATAGAACACGAAGGTGGCGACCAGGGCGATCAGGATAGTGATCGCCGACACCACGAAGGCATCGCCCCTGAGAACGCCGCGCTCGGCGAGGCCGAAACTGAACAGCAGCAGGAAGGCCGTCAGCAGCGCGGCGGCACCGGCGCCGAAAGCCTCCTGCCCGGTCCCGAGCGTACCGAACCAGGCCTCGAACACCGGCCAGCGCCAGCCCGAATAGGCGATGGCGACCCCCTGCACGACCATGACGGCCGCGCCGGCGAGGCCCGAGACGACGAGCAGCCGGGGGCGCAAGGCCGGCTGAGCCGTGAAACGGGCCAGCACGGCCGGCACCAGCGCCAGCACAGGCAGAACCAGCCACCAGCGCCCGTGCAAGGCGAGCTGAGCCAAGCCCGGCCCCGCCTTCGCGCCGGCCGGATAGTCCGTCAGCCATCCGGTCGAGAAGAGTCCGGCCTCAAGTCTGTACCAGGGCAGGATCGCCAGGCCGAGAACGGCCAGGGCGAGCACCCAGTCGAGGCGGCGGTTGCGCCTGTTCATGGCTGGCCTTTCGGAAGTCGTAGTTCCACGGCGGTGGGTCGATCTTCAGATCGACCATCTTGGAAACGCCGCGCTTGCCGGCAGGAAGATGCCGATCCCGCTCCATCATTTGATGGAGCTGAGAAGATCGGCACACCGTTTCGCGCGCCTTGCCTTGCTAAGCTGACATCTATGGGTGAGACGCCTGCGGTCCCAGGAAAACCTCAGTTGGCGTTGGCGCCGATCTCGTGGTCCCAGCGCTCCAGCAGGGCCTTGCGGGTCGCGGGTTCGCCGAATTTCTTGAAATCGTAGTCGATCAGCTTGATGTCCTCGAAGCGCGGGGCCTGGGGCGGCAGCTCGGCGTTCTTGTTGGAAGGAATCTGGAAGGACTTGGCATCCTTCATCAGCGACTGGATCTCCGGCTTGAGGGCCCAGTCGTAGAATTTCTTGGCATTGTCGAGGTTGCGCGCGCCCTTGATGATGCTCATCGAGCCGATCTCGTAGCCGGTGCCCTCGCAGGGCGCCACGGTCTTCACCGGGAAGCCCTCGGCCGTCATCGTCACCGCGTCATGCATGAAGACGATGCCGACGGTGGTCTCCCCGCGCGCCGCCGCCTTCACCGGGGCCGAGCCCGACTTGGTGTATTGCGAGACATTGGCATTGAGCTTGGTCAGGTACTCGAAGGCCTTGTCTTCGCCCATGATCTGCACCAGCGAGGCGAGCGCGGTATAGGCCGTGCCCGAGGAGTTGGGGTTGGCCATCTGGATTTCGCCCTTGAAGGAGGGATCGGCAAGATCGGCCCAGCAACCCGGCGCCTTCAGCTTCTTCTGGGCGAGGAGGTCGGCATTGTAGCCCCAGCCGAGCGCGCCGGCATAAACGCCCACGGTGCGATAGCCCGACTGCTCGGCCTGGCGCTTGGCCCAATCCTGGAGTTGATCGAGCAGTGGGGACTTGTATTCGAGGGTGAGCCCTTCCTGGGCAGCCTGCAGATGCGGGTCGCCGGTGCCGGCCCACCAGATATCGGTCTTGGGATTGGCAGCCTCGGCCCGGATCTTGGCATAGGTTTCGCCGGAGGACAGGCGGACCATGTTGACGCCGATGCCGCTGTCCTTCTCGAACCTGTTCTTCAGCAACTCGCAGACGGCGACATCCGCCGCGCAGATCAGGTTGAGCGAGCCCTCCGCCTGGGCGGCGGCCGGAAGCATGGCGGCGATGACCGCGGCGGCAGCGAGTATCTTCTTCATGGGTTTCCTCCAGGCGGCATGCTGTTCTGCTTCTATTGCACACGCGTGCAAAGGCTGCATCAGCACGATCGCCCTGTCAATCCTGAATTCCGTGCCGAAATTTATCGCAAGACGCATCCGAACTGGGAAAAGCTGCCAGCGGCGCTTGCACATGACTGCAAGGGCGTGCAACCTCCTTGCCCATGTTCGACCGGCTCTTGTCATGAAACCAGCCCGCTCCTTCGTCAGCGCCGAGGAAGTCGCCAGACTGGCCGGCGTTTCCCGTTCCGCCGTGTCCCGCGCTTTCACGCCGGGAGCCAGCGTTTCCGAAGAGACGCGCAAGCGCGTGATGGAGGCGGCCCAGAACCTGGGCTACCACGTCAACCATCTCGCCCGCGGGCTGATGCGCCAGCAGAGCGGCATCGTCTGCCTGATCGTCTCCGACGTCGACACGCCCTTCCAGTCACGGCTGGCCCGGAACCTGATCGGCCGGCTGCAGCAGGCGGGCAAGGTCGCCATGGTGATCAATTCCTCCGGCTCGCCCGAAGCCGTGGCCGGCGCGGTGCGCCAGACCCTGAACTACCGGGCCGACGCCACGGTGGTGCTTTCCGGCACGCCCGACCGGGCCATCGCCCGCACCTGCCTCGACCATGGCCAGGAGCTGATCCTGATCAACCGCGACCAGGATTTCGACGAGGCGCATACCATCACGGTCGGCAACAAGGACGCCGCCCGTCAGGCCGTGCTCGCCTTCCAGCGCGCCGGTTGCCGGCGCCTGGCCTGCATCACCTCGCGGGCCGGCACGCCCAGCCTCACCGAACGCGAGCAGGCCTTCCTCGACGCCGCCCGCCAGGCTGGCTTCGAACCGATCCATTGGCGCCAGGGCCGTACCAGCTACGAGGCCGGCGCCGAGGCAGCGCGAGCCCTGTTCACCCGGCAGGTCACGCCCGATGCCGCCTTCTGCATCAACGACCTGATGGCTTGCGGCTTCGTCGACGCCGCCCGCAAGGAGTTCGGCCTGCGCGTGCCGGAGGATCTGTGCGTCATCGGCTTCGACGATATCGAGCAGGCCGGCTGGCGCGCCTATGACCTCACGACCTTCGCCCAGCCCATAGACCGCATCGCCGACAAGGTCGCCGAACTGGTGCGTGGCGACACTGCCGGCCGCTCCGGCGGCACGGTCGGACAGGGCACGAGGACCTGCCTCGACGTGCCCCTGATCTGGCGCGGCACCGTGCGCGCACCCGATCTGTCGCAACAGGACGGCTAAGCGTTTTGCGGTTCGGCGGAATCGCCCAGAATCGCAAAGACGCGTCGAAGCAAAGAGTTTGAGCAACAAGCGCTTACGCCTGAACGCGCTTGGCTCCTGGGCACCTGGCCCCTCCTCCGGCGTTCAGAACGCCAGGGGATTGTCGGTCAGGGCCGCGCGATCGGGAGCATCCAGGCGTGGCTCGTCGCAGAAGGCCGCGAACAGGTCCTCGATACCCCGCCGGTCGAGGTCGCGGCCGATCACCACGATGCGGGTGCGCCGGTCGGGGCTCGGCCAGGCGTCGAGACGTTCCGGCGGCGCGAACCAATGCTGGACCCCGTGCAGGACCACAGGGCGCCCGGGCTCGTCGGCGAGCTTCACCAGCGCCTTGAAGCGCAGCAGGCCTTCGCCGAAACATTCGCGCAACTCGTCGATGAAGGCGATGAAACGCCCCGGCGCCAGGACCTTGTCCGTCTCCAGCGTGAAGGAAGCGATCGAGGCATCATGGGCCGAAAAGAAGGGGCGCGTGCCGACAGCAGCCCCCGCGCTCGGAAATTCGGGCTCCTCGAGCAGTTCCGCAGCACCGGCATCCGGCATGAGGCTGATGGCGGCGCGCGGGTTGAGCGCCTGCAGCCTTGCCATGAAAGCCGTGGTGTCGCCGGCGAGATCGGTCTTGCTGACCAGGATCCGGTCCGCCACCGCAAGCTGGGCGACGGCCTCGGCATGCTGGTCGAGCAACGCCTCCCCTCTCAGGGCATCGGCGACCGCGATGACGCCGGCGAGGACATAGCCCGCCGCCGCCAGTTGCGGCGCCATCAGGGTCTGCAGCACGGGTGTGGGATGGGCAAGCCCCGTCGTCTCGATCACCACACGGGCAAAAGGCGGCAACTCGCCCGATGCCCGCCGCGCCGCGAGATCGGCCAGCGTATCGAGGAGATCACCGCGCAGGCTGCAGCACAGGCAGCCCGAGGACAGCAGCACCACGCCATCACCCGATTTTTCAACCAGCAGGTGGTCGAGCCCGGCCTCGCCATATTCGTTGATCACCACGGCCGTGTCGGCCAAGGCGGGATCCTTCAGGAGGTGATTGAGCAGCGTCGTCTTGCCGGCACCGAGAAAGCCCGTGAGCACGAAGGCGGGAATACGGGGCGACGTCATGCCGATACGACCTTTCTGCGACTTTCCATCAGCACCGACGCCACCACGGCGATGAGCACCAGCGTACCACCGCTGACCTGCTCGGGCGTCAGATGCTCGTCGAGCACCTGTGTCGCCAGCAGGATCGAGGCGACGGGCTCGGCGCAGAACACCAAGCCCAGCGCTGCCGGCGGCGTCAACCGGGCTGCCGTCAAATGCACCGCAAAGGCCAGGACGAACAGGCCGATATGCAGGCCGACCGGCACGGCCGCCGCGAACAGCACGGCCGGCGAGGCGAGCCTGCCGCTGGCGAGGCAGGCGGCGAGCGCGATCGGAATCAGGATCAGCTGCGTCCAGAACCCGGCTATCGCCGGATTGATGCCGCGCGTCGCCCGCGCAGCACAGAAGAACTGCAGGGCGGCTGCCGCCGCCCCCATCAGGGCCAGCACCAGGCCCCGCCAGTCCAGCGCGCCGAAATCGGCGCCGAGCGCGATGACGAGGCCGATGAAGGCGAGCGCGAAGATGGCGAGCCGCGCCAGTGTCAGCCTTTCGCCGTCCACCAGCGGGCTGGCGACCAGGATGAGCAGCGGGTAGGTATAATAGAGGATGGTGGCGATCCCCACCGGGATGAAGGCAACCGAGGAAATATAGCACAGGCCGACGAAGCTGGTGGCGATGCCCAGGCCAAAGACCGGCAGGCGCCAGGGCCGGGCGACGGCCAGCGTGCCGCCCCGGGCGAGGCCCAGGCCGCCAAGCAGCGCCACCAGCAGAAAAGCCCGGTAGAACACCACCGTCGGCCCATTTGCCCCGGCCTCGGCGGCGAGCTTGGCGTAGGGCACATTGGCACCGTAGCAAAGCGCCGCGAGCAGCCCGAGGCTCAATCCGGTGAGGATGGTGTTGTTCGACATTGCGAGGCGGTCCGGCGGGGCTCCCGCCTGCGCGGGCTTTCAGTCAAGCTCTGGGCACGAGCGGTCTCGTCCCAATTCGGTTCATTCAAGCAAGCAACGCTCCGGTTTGTCCAGGTTCATTCGGGACAGGCGGCCGCCGTCAGAACCCCAGACTCTTCTTCACTGCCGCCAGGCCGGGCTGACCATCGAAGGTGGTCACGCCGGCGAGCCAGGCATCCAGCACGCCCGGATTGGCCTTGAGGTATTCGGTGGCGGCCGTCGGGCCGTTCTTGCCGTCGCTGAGGATCATCTGCATCAGCTTGTTCTCGATATCCACGGTGAACTTGAGGTTGGCGATGAACTTGCCCGCGTTCGGGCATTCCTGACTCCAGCCGGCGCGCTCGTTGGTATAGACCTTGGCGGCGCCGAAATTCGGCCCGAAAGTTTCGTCGCCACCAGTGAGATACTGGATCTTGAAATTGACGTTCATCGGATGCGGTGCCCAGCCGAGGAAGATAATGTCCTCGCCGCGTGCAATGGCACCCTGGACCTGGGCAAGCATGCCCTGCTCGGAGGACTCGACCAGCTGGAATTCCTTCAGGCCGTTCTTGTTGCCGTCGATCAGGCCCTGCACCAGGCGATTGCCGTCATTGCCCGGTTCGATGCCGTAGATCTTGCCCTCGAGCTGCTCCTTGAACTTGGCGATGTCGCCGAAGTCCTTCAGGCCCTTGTCATAGGTGGCCTGGGGCACGGCCAGCGTATATTTCGCGCCTTCGGGCAGATTGGCCGCCACTTCGACCACCGACTTGTCGGCGATATAGGCCTTGCGGTCGTTCTCCATGCTCGGCTGCCAATCGCCGAGATAGACGTCGATATCCTTGCTCTTCATCGAAGCATAGGTGACGGGGACGCTCAGGACCGTGGCCGTCGGGGTATAGCCGAGGCCCTCAAGAATGCGGGAAGCGACCGCCGTCGTCGCGGTGATGTCGGTCCAACCCACATCGGAAAATTTGATCGTCTTGCAAGCGTCCACATCGCCCGCCAGGGCCGTATTTGTGCCGAGACCGAGGGCCAGCGCAGCACCCATGAAAACTCTACCGATACCCGTCATTGCTTTCTCCGGATGTGTTTTTTTAATTCGCGCTAAAATTGTTGCACAAAGCCGGCCTGTATTTTAACAATTCACGCCCTCCATTTTGCATTTTTCGCCAATGTCGAATTTGGACCAAACGCCCGTTCAGCTCCTCATCGTTGTCACGCCCAGCTTCAACCTGGCGGCAACCAGTGCCTTCATCGATCCCTTCCGAGCCACGAACTATCTCGAGGGCGTGACGCGGTTTCGCTGGACTTTGGCATCGGAAAACGGAGGCCCATGTGCCGCAAGCAACGGCTTCGTGGTCGAAACGCAAAAGCTCGGCGCGATTCACAACGAGCCCTTCGACATCGTGGTCATGTCGGCAAGCTGGACGCCGGAAGCCTGGCGGACGTCGCAACTTCTCGCGGCCCTCAGGAAGTGGGCGCGCGCCGGCAGCATCATGGGCGCACTGGATACAGGCGCATTCATTCTCGCCGATGCGGGACTCTTGCGAGGGTGCCGAATTACCGTTCACTACGAGCACATCGACGCCTTCAAGGAACTCCATCCCGACATCGAGGTCTCCGAGGACATTTTTGTCCGAGACGACAAGCACTTCACCTGTTGCGGCGGCATGGCTGCGGCTGACATGGCCCTACATATCATCCGGGCCAGCTCGGGCCTTTCAATGGCGAACGCAGCTGCGCGTTACATCTTTCATCCCGCGCTGCGGCCGGCGGGGACGTCACAAAATCCCGCAGGCGTCGAGCCTGTGGGCAGTCATGTCCCGGAGGCCGTCAGGCTGGCGATTGCCGTCATGGAGCAACACCTGGAAAACGCCCTGTCTATTCCCGAAATCGCCCGTAAGGTGAAAATATCCCATCGGCAGATGGATCGTCTGTTTGTGCGTTATGTCGGGAAGTCTCCGGCTATTTACTATCGGGACATTCGATTGGACAGAGCACGCGGCCTCGTTACCCAGACCGAGCTCCCCATGGCCGAAATAGCCATCGCGTCTGGATTCGCCAGTCAGGTCCATTTCAGTCGCGCCTACCGGGAACGCTTCGGGCTTCCACCCCGCAGTGACCGCGTGGAGGGCAGGGTACCCTTTGAGTTCCGCGCCTGGCCCATGCACCGCAAGCCATCCGGCGCGAGGTGATCCGACCGGGCGCAATGGCGAAAAATGTTAAATCAGCGGCTTGCGGCGCATAGAATAAGGCCGTCGATCGCAGGAAGCTGAGGGCACCTCGAAGGCAACGGCAATGTTGCCGCGAACATCCGGAAGGTGCCAAGATGAACCTGCTTCCTTCGAAGAACGAATTTGCTTCCATCAAGGAAGGCTACTCGTCCAATCCGTCTCGTTCCCTTTCGCTGAGGGCAGATGCCTATACCGACCCGCGCTGGTTCAATGTCGATCTGCAGCAAGTCATTGCAAAGACCTGGCAATGGGTTTGCCATGTCGAAAAAGTTCGCGCTCCGGGGGCCTATGTAGCGGTCGAAGTCGCCGGCCAACCCGTTGCGATTGTCCGCGATCGTGACGGGACGCTGCGCGCCTTCTACAATGTTTGCAAACATCGCGCCCATGCTCTTTTGAAGGGCGAAGGCATCTCCAACAAGATCATGTGTCCCTACCATGCCTGGACTTATCGTCTTGATGGACAGCTTGTCCGTGCGCCCTATACGGAATCGCTGGAGGACTTCAATCCCAAGGAAATCTGCCTTGACCAGGTGCAGGTCGAGGAGTTCTGCGGCTTCATCTACGTGAATCTCGACCCGGACGCCCCATCGCTAAGCTCCCAGTCCGGCGATCTCGAGACCGAGATCCAGCATTGGGCGCCGGATATTGACAAACTGACCTTCGGTCATCGCCTCACCTACGACATCCGGTCGAATTGGAAGAATGTCGTCGACAACTTCCTGGAATGCTACCATTGCCCCACCGCCCACAAGGATTTCTGCACCCTGGTGGATATGGACACCTACAAGGTGACGACGCACGGCATCTATTCCAGTCACATGGCGGATGCCGGCAAGACCTCCAACTCGGCCTATGACGTGTCAAATGCAACCGTCAGGACCCATGCTGTCTGGTGGCTCTGGCCCAATACGTGTCTGATGCGGTATCCGGGCCGCTCCTCGATGATCGTCCTGAACATCATACCCGCCGGCCCCGACCGCACCTTCGAGACCTATGATTTCTTCCTGGAAACGCCCGAGCCCGATGCGACGGAACTCCAGACCATCAAGTATCTCGACGAGGTGCTTCAGGCTGAGGACATCGCCATCGTCGAAAGCGTTCAGAAGGGCATGAACACGCCGGCGTTCCGGCAGGGACGCATCGTCAACGATCCTGACGGCTCGGGGAAGTCCGAACACGCCGTGCATCACTTCCACGGCCTGATCCTGGACGCATACGCCCACTCGGCATGACGTCGGCTCCATGACCGGGAGGCGAGCGGCCGCTTGCCGCTCTCGCAGCCCTTCCAAAGTGCGTCCAGCGAAGCGCACGCGACGTCGGCAGTCGGCGCAACCAGCGGCCAGCTTGGGGTTCTTGACGGCGGCCTCACGGCGCAAATCCAGCAAATGAGGCTTCAATCATGTCAAAGTCGGTTATTATTACCTGCGCTCCGACCGGCGGCATCCACACGCCCACGATGTCGGAATATCTGCCCATCACCCCGTCTCAAATTGCCGAGGCGAGTATCGAAGCGGCAGAAGCGGGGGCGGCGATCATCCATCTCCACGCCCGGAATCCGCAAAATGGCAAACCCGATCCCAGTCCTGACCTTTTCATGGAGTTCCTCCCCCGCATCAAGCAGGCCACCGAAGCCGTGCTGAATGTCTCCACCGGCGGCGGCCTTGGCATGACCAGGGAGGAGCGCTTGATGGCTGCCGCCAGATCCAGCCCGGAAATGGCATCCCTCAACATGGGGTCGATGAATTTCGGCATCTTCCCGATGATGAACAAGTACAAGGACTGGAAGCACGCTTGGGAGCCCGAATTCCTGGAAATGACTAGGGATTTCATCTTCCGCAACACCTTCGCTGATATCGAATATGCCCTCAAGGAGCTCGGGGAGGGACACGGTACCCGATTTGAATTCGAGTGCTACGACCTCGGCCACCTCTATAATCTGGCCTATGTCATCGAGCAGGGATGGGTGAAGCCGCCGTTCTTCGTTCAGATGGTTTTCGGCATCCTTGGGGGTGTCGGGGCTGATCTCGACAACCTCGTTCATATGCACACCATCGCCGACAAACTATTCGGCAATGACTATGAATGGTCGGTGCTTGCGGCTGGGCGCCACCAAATGCCGTTCACAACCCAGGCTGCATTGCTCGGTGGCAACTTGCGCGTCGGCATGGAAGACAGCCTCTATCTCGGGCCGGGCCAAAAGGCCAAGTCGAGCGCCGAGCAGGTTCGAAAGATCCGTTCAATTGTCGAAAACCTTGGGCGTACGGTCGCAACACCCGATGAGGTCCGCCAGAGACTGCACCTGAAGGGTGCCGACCGAGTGGTGTTCTAGGATGACAGCAGCCTCACCGCCACATCTCCAATCCAACCAGGGCTATTCCGAATGACTGAAATCGATCATGTCGCCGTGCTTGGCGCCGGCGTTATCGGCGCGAGCTGGGCTTCCCTTTTCCTGGCGTCCGGTCGAAGCGTGGCGGTCTTCGATGTGTCCGATACTGCCGAAAGGCAGGTCAGGGACCATGTCGAACAGACCTGGCCCTTGTTGCAGGAACTCGGCCTTGTGAAAGGGGGAAACCCCGGTCTCGTCAGTTTTCACAAATCGGCAATTACCGCCGTCGAGGGGGCAAACTTTGTTCAAGAGAGCGTTCCCGAGAGGTTGCCGATCAAGCATGCGCTTTACGCGAGCATCGAGCCGGCGCTTTCGAGCAGGGCGGTCGTCGCCACATCCGCCTCGGGGCTTACGCTGAGCGAGATGCAGGCCGGTTGGAAAGATCCCTCCCGTTTTGTGCTTGGGCACCCCTTCAACCCGCCGCATCTCATTCCATTGGTCGAAGTCATGGGAAATGACCGAACCGCAGCCGGCGTGGTCGAAGCGGCAGAACGCTTCTATGCCGATGTGGGCAAGGTGACGATACGGGTGAACCGCGAAGTGCCCGGCCATGTCGCGAACCGTCTTCAAGCCGCAGTTTGGCGAGAGGCAATCCATCTCGTGAAGACGGGTGTCGCCTCCGTCGAGGATGTCGACACCGCGATGTGGGCAGGCCCCGGACTTCGCTGGGCGGCGATGGGCCCCACCATGCTCTTCCACCTGGGCGCTGGAGAGGGAGGGCTGGCTGCCTTTTGCGAGCGCTATACCGACAGCTTCAACCGCTGGTGGGACGACCTGGGCTCTCTGCATCTGAATCCCGAAATCTCGGAAGAGCTGGTTTCCGGGGTCCTTGAAGAGGCCAACGGCCACACGCCGGCGGTGTTGTCGGCCCGCCGAGATGCCCTTATCGCGTCGATGCTCAAGGCCATGACGCCATTGCGAGCCAACAAGACTGAAGCCTAGGAGACAGCTATGACAGTGACCGATCACAGTGGTGCCGTCGTCGTTGTCGGCGCCGGGCAGGCAGGCCTTTCGGCCTGCGTCAAATTGCGGGAACTCGGTCACGACGGCCCGATTACTCTAATTGGGTCGGAAGCCTACCCGCCGTATCAGCGGCCGCCTCTTTCCAAGGGCTATTTGCTTGGCGAACTATCGGAAGAGCGTCTATCGCTCCGGCCAATCACCTATTACCAACAAAACGGTATTGACCTTCGCCTTTCCCAGGAGGCGGTCGCAATCCATGCCGACCGCCATGAAGTCGAACTGAGCGACGGTGCGGTCCTCGTCTACTCCAATCTTATCCTGGCGACCGGTTCTCGGCCCCGGCCCCTCCCTGAAGGCATGGGAGGCAAACTGGCCGGCGTCTACAGCGTCCGTTCCATTGCCGACATCAAGACAATGGGGCCGGAGTTCCAAGCCGGCCGCCGTGTCCTTGTCGTGGGAGGCGGCTATATCGGACTGGAGGCGGCGGCCGTTGCCGCTAAGCTGGGACTCACGGTGACGCTCATTGAATCCGCGCCACGGATCCTCCAGCGAGTGGCCTCGGCGCAGACCGCGGCATTCTTTCAGGACCTGCACCGCCACCACAACGTGCAGATTCTGGAGAGCGCGGAGTTGGCAACCCTGACGGGCGAGCGAGGTCGCATTACCGCGGCCTCCTTGAAGGACGGCCGTGAGATCCCGGTGGATTTCGCCATCGTCGGTATTGGCGTTCACCCCAATGTGGAACTGGCTCGAGCGGCCGGGATTGAAATCGATAACGGGATCAAGGTCGATTCCAACTGCCGTACATCCGATCCGTCGATTCTAGCCGCCGGCGATTGCGCGTCCTTTCCCTGGAAAGGGCAAAGAATACGGCTGGAAAGCGTAGGACATGCAATCGACCATGGGGAAGCTGCTGCTCGCACGATCATGAACCGATCCAACGGTTACAATGCCAAGCCTTGGTTCTGGTCGGATCAGTTCGATGTGAAATTGCAAATTGCGGGGATCGGCACTGGGCATGATAGCCTTGCAGTTCGGAAACTATCCGAAAAATGCATGTCGCTTTGGTATTATAAAGGCGCTGACCTACTCGCCGTCGACGCGATCAACCAGCCTGGCGCCTATATGGTTGGAAAGCGTTTGATCGAAGCCGGGAAGTCACCCGATCCCGCGTTGATATGTGATCCAGAAACCGACCTGAAGGCGCTCCTGTGCGCCGTTTGAAACCATGCCGATGTTCGAGGTCCTGATTGATGTTCGAGGTCTCGATCATTCAGACCATGCACTTTCCATCGGACGGACGGACCGTACGCTCCCTGCCCCCTATGGCTGGTGAGGGACCTTGCGCTTGGGCGGCTTGGCAGGGGTCTTGGCAGAGGCCTTGGGCGCCGTCTTCGGCGTGCTGTCGGCGGCCTTCTTCAAGTTCTTGCGCCCCTTGTTGAGCTTGGGGTCGGTGAGCTGATCGGGCACCGCCAGAGACTTGCCCGGATCGGCATAGCCGGCAGCCGTCACGCCCTTCTTGCCGGCGAGCTTGCTGGCCGGCAATGCCTTCGCAGGTTTGGGCGGCAGATCGGCGAGAATGGGCGTATTGGCCAGGCTGTAGATCGGGCGCCGGGGGCCGAGATAGGGGCCGACCGCAATCGGCGGTGCCGTCACCCAGCTCGCCAGCAGCGGGCTGGCCTCCGGTACGGGCGCTGCCGGGCTGCCGGGCAGTACCTCGGCGGTGTCGGCACTCTCCGCCGCACCCGACCCGCCCTTCTTGCGCGAGCAGGCGATGTCGCGGATGTCGGTCGGGCCGGGATAGGCCGAGGCCGGCAGCTGGGTGGCGAGCGGCGCCTTGGTGAAGAAGCCGCCACCCGAATTGGTGTAGTTGGCTTCGAACAGCGCCACCGCCTGGTTGGTGCGTACCTTGGGCGTCGGCGCGCCCATGATCACCGTGATCAGCTTGCGGCCGTTGCGAGTGGCTGTCGCCACCACGTTGAAGCCGGCGGCGCAGATGAAGCCCGTCTTCATGCCGTCGGTGCCGGGATAGCGATAGACCAGGGCATTGTGGGTGCGCATGACCCGGCTGCCGGACTGGATGGTCTGGATCTGGAACAGCGAGGCATATTGCGGGAATTGCGTGATGATGGCATCGGCCATCACCGCCATGTCGCGCGCCGAGGTGATCTGGCGCGGATCGGGCAGGCCGTTGGGATTGACCCACTGGCTCTGGGCCATGCCCAGAGCCCGCGAATTGGCGTTCATCTCGGCAGCGAAGGCATCCACCGAACCAGACACGCCTTCGGCCAGGGCTACGGCGATGTCATTGGCCGAATGCACCACCAGCATCTTGAGAGCGTCGTCGATGGTCACCATCGTGCCGACCGGATAGCCCATCTTGGAGGGCGCCTGCCTGGCGGCGAGCGGCGAAATCGCGATCGGCGTGCCCAGATCGACGCGTCCGGCCTTAATCGCCTTGAACACCGTATAGGCCGTCATCAGCTTGGTGAGCGAGGCCGGATACCAGGGCCTGGTTGCATCCTGCTGCTGCAGCACCCTGCCGCTGGCCGCATCGACGACGATGGTGGGGTTCGCCATGGGATTGGAACGCGCAACGCTTGCGGCGAGTCCGAGGGCCAAACCGGCCACGAGCGTGGTTGTGATTGCGCGATTCGTAATACCCATCCGTTCCTCTTTCGGCTTCAGCGGCGGCCACCCATCCTCCGCAAGGGGGGCATTTTGATGACCACCCCGGTGAATTGGCGCACATGCATGGGCAGAGGGGGCAGTATCGCGGCAAAGCCTCGGCGGATCAACCGCGCATCCACAGCCGATCGCCGCGCCGGCAGCGTATGGTTACCGGCGCGCCGAAAGGGGCCTGGAACAGGCCGGCCGACCTCGAAGCGACTTGCTCTAGGCGTCCTGCTGCCGGAGTACGGCCTGCAGCACATCCTTGACGCCGATGGCGCCGACAAAACGGTTCTCGCCATCGAACAGGGCAACGGGCGCCGTATTGGCCTTGTGCATGGCCAGCATCACCGTCTTGAGCGACGTGCCGGGGCTGGCCCAATAGCAAGGATGTTCCCCCTCAGCGACCGGCTTTTCGCATTCGGAGCAATGCACCCAGGCGCCATGCACGCCATCGCGCTCGGCTTCGATGACATGGCCGCCGTCATCGAGCCGGAACCGGGTGGTCTGGCGGGTGTCGAGCCAGATCCAGCCGTCCTCGCCGCGATGGAGATCGCGGGCATCCTGCATGACGTGCCAGGCCGTGAGCACGCTGAGCGGGTTCACATTGGCAATGAATTCCTGGACATAGTCGTTGGCCGGACGCAGCACGATATCCTCGGGCCGGCCCGACTGCACGATGCGACCGCTCTCCAGGATGGTGATGGTGTTGCCGATCTTGAGGGCCTCCTCCAGATCGTGGCTGACGAAGATGATGGTCTTCTTCAGTTCCTTCTGCAATTGCAGCAGCTCGTCCTGGAGCTTGGTGCGGATCAGCGGATCGAGCGCCGAGAAAGGTTCGTCCATCAGCAGGATCGGCGCATCGGTGGCAAAGGCGCGGGCAAGGCCAACGCGCTGCTGCATGCCGCCCGACAGCTCATGGGCGAATTTCTTTTCCCACTGCTTGAGGTTGACCAGTTCCAGCTGCTTGTCGACCTTGGCCTTGCGCTCGGCTTCGGGCACGCCGGCGAGTTCCAGGCCGAAGCCGACATTCTCCGCCACGGTGCGCCAAGGCAGGAGCCCGAATTGCTGGAACACCATGGCGACGGCGTGCTGGCGTACGTCGCGCAGGGTCTGCTCGTTGCAGCTGACCACGTCGACCATCTTGTCCCTGGACTTTACCAGGACCTGGCCGCGCGTCACCTTGTTGAGACCGTTGACGGCGCGCATCAGGGTTGACTTGCCGGAACCCGACAACCCCATCAAAACGCTGATCTCGCCTTCCTGCACTGTGAGGTTGCCGTTGGCGCAGCCGAGCACCGAACCGGTCTTCTCCAGGATCTCGGCTCGTGTCGACCCGGCGTCGAGCAACTTGATGGCCTCGGCCTGGCGCGAACCGAAGATGATATCGACATTCTTGAAATCGACGGCAATGCTCATCAGTGTGCTCCCTTCGTACGGCACAGACGATCGAGCACGATCGCCAGAATCACGATGCAGGCGCCCGCTTCGAAGCCGCGCGGAATGTTGAACTGCCCCATGGCGCGCACGACGTCGACGCCAAGGCCTTCGGCACCGACCAGGCCGGCAATGACGACCATCGACAGGCTGAGCATGATGCATTGGGTGACGCCGGCCATGATGGTGGGCATGGCGTGCGGCAGTTCAACCTTCCACAACAGCTGGCGCTTGGTGGAACCGAAGGCTTCGCCGGCCTCCTTGAGCGCGACCGGCGTGGAAGTGATGCCGAGATAGGTCAGGCGCACCGGCGCCGGCAGGGCGAAGATCAGCGTGGCGATCAGGCCCGGGGCAAAGCCGAGACGGAACAGGGCAACCATCGGGATGAGGTAAACCAGGGTCGGCAACGTCTGCATCATGTCGAGGATAGGATGCAGCACGGCGTACAGCTTGGGTCGATGAGCCGCCATCACACCGAGAGGAATGCCGATCGCCATGGCAATGGCCGCCGACCACAACACGAGCGAAACTGTCTTCATCGTGTTGGACCAATAGCCCTGGTTCCAGATGAACAGGCAACCCAGGAAGACGAACAGGCACAGGCCCCAGGAACGGTGCCGCCACCACGCGAAGGCGAGGACGAGTATGATGATGACGATGGGTGGCGGATATGTCAGGAGCAGGGACGTCCCGCTGACCGTCTTCTCAATCCCGACACGAAGCGGATCGAAGAGCCAAGTCGTGCAGTATTTCTGTAGAAACTCGATGACGAGCTGCATGAACTTGCCGAATGGCAGCTTCGTATCAGTCACCCAATCGAACATTATTTCCCCCGCGCTATGCGGTGGGACATCGGCCCCTGCAGTGGCCAGGCCACGACAGGTTCCAGCCGCCCCCCTGCGTCATGATTGCTAGGGCAAAGCGTGTCCAAACAGAACCACACTTTTGCTCCAACTCCGTGTTCGAACGCGTCTGTGCGATTGCCGGCGAGGCCGCCAGATCACAAAGCGCAATAACCCCAACGAAAGCATGGTTTTGTCGAAGACCGATCTTGCGTCGGCCTGGCTGGGCGATCCGGCGGGGCATTTCCCCGCCGGGCTTGCTGGTTGGATTTCAATCGGAAGGGAAGGCCGGTCTCAGAGACCAAGGCTCTTCTTCACGGCATCGACGCCGGGTTGACCATCGAAGGTGGTCACGCCGGCAAGCCAGGCATCGAGCACGCCCGGATTGGCCTTGAGGTACTTCTCGGCGGCAGCCTTACCTTCCATGCCGTCGCCGGTGATCATCTGCATCACCTGGTTCTCGAGGTCGACGTTGAATTTAAGGTTGGAGACGAACTTGCCAGCGTTGGGGCATTCCCCGCTCCAGCCGGCGCGCTCGTTGGTATAGACCTTGGCGGCACCGAAGTTCGGGCCGAACGTATCGTCGCCCCCCGTCAGATACTGGATCTTGAAGTTGACGTTCATCGGATGCGGAGCCCAGCCGAGGAAGACGATGTCCTCGCCGCGCGCAATGGCGCCCTGGACCTGGGCGAGCATGCCCTGCTCGGAGGATTCGACGAGCTGGAATTCCTTCAGGCCGTTCTTGTTGCCATCGATCAGGCTCTGCACCAGGCGGTTGCCGTCATTGCCCGGCTCGATGCCGTAGATCTTGCCCTGGAGCGAATCCTTGAACTTGGCGATGTCCCCGAAGTCCTTCAGGCCCTTGTCATAGGTCGCCTGCGGCACGGCCAGCGTGTATTTCGCACCTTCAGGGAGATTGGCAGCCACTTCGACCACCGATTTGTCGGCGATATAGGCCTTGCGATCATTCTCCATGCTCGGCTGCCAATTGCCGAGGAAGACGTCGATATCCTTGCTCTTCATCGAAGCATAGGTGACGGGGACGCTGAGAACCGTGGTTGTCGGGGTATATCCGAGGCCTTCGAGGATACGAGAGGCGATAGCCGTCGTTGAGGTGATATCGGTCCAGCCTACATCCGCGAACTTCACCGTCTTGCAAGCCTCTGCATCGCCTGCCAGGGCAGCGCCGGTGCTCAGGCCGATGGCCAGCGCGGCACCCGCGATCATTCTACCAAGTCCCGTCATTTCATTTCTCCCGGAAAACACCGAAGGCCGAATCTGGGATAGACCCAGTCCGTCTTGTCTTTGTTAACCCCTCTCGACCCCAGACGGGATCGAACTCTTGCCACGGAGCCCTTTCCCCTATGGCAATTCAGCACGAAAGACAGTGCTTGTCCCGCGATTTTCAGGCGCTGGATGACGCCAACGGCACAAAGCCGCCCATCCGCGCCAGAACCGGTTTGCATCGATTTCTTGGCGTTGTCGTATGGGCATTCTATTGATTGAACATATAATCAATTAAACCTGGAACCGGTCGATCTTGGATGCGTCCAGGCGACACTCTGTGTCATAGTCGCGCCACTTTCCCAATCCGGGATGCGACGAGAATTCGAGTGATTTACCCCGTGCGGAATTTCCGGATGTTGCCAAGGATCGGCAGGATCCGGAAATTCTGCAGGCATTCGAGATCCCGCAGCAACCGAGGCGGCCCACAACAGCCTCCAACTCTTCCAAAGGACCCAACATGCTCAAGACCAAGGCAGCCGTCGTCACCGGTTCGACATCGGGCATCGGCCTCGGCATCGCGCGCGCCCTGGCCCGCGAAGGCGCCAATGTCATGCTGAACGGACTGGGCGATGCCGCCGAGATCGAGAAGACCCGGGCCGGGATCGAGGCCGAGTTCGGCGTCAAGGCCCTGTTCTCGCCGGCCAATTTAATGGAGCCGGCCGCGGTCAAGGGGCTGATCGGCGAGGCCGAGGCCGCCTTCGGCGCGGTCGACATCCTGGTCAACAATGCCGGCATCCAGTTCGTCTCACCGATCGACGAATTCCCCGACGACAAGTGGGAAGCGATCATCAGGCTCAACTTGCTCGCCTCCTTCTATGCCATCAAGGCGGCCCTGCCGGGCATGAAGAGGAAGGGTTGGGGGCGGATCATCAACACCGCCTCGGCCCATTCCCTGGTCGCCTCGCCCTTCAAGTCCGCCTATGTCGCCGCCAAGCACGGCATTGCCGGCCTGACCAAGACGGTGGCGCTGGAAGTGGCCCAGCAGAAGATCACCTGCAACGCCATTTCCCCCGGCTATGTCTGGACACCGCTGGTCGAGGCCCAGATCCCCGACACCATGAAGGCGCGCAACATGACGGCGGAGCAGGTCAAGAATGACGTGATGCTGGGAGGTCAGCCGACCAAGGAGTTCGTCACCATCGACCAGGTCGCCTCGCTCGCGGTTTATCTGTGTTCGGATGCGGCGGCGAGCATCACCGGGGCCAATCTGTCGATGGATGGCGGCTGGACCGCCGCATGAGCACCGTCGCCAAACCCGTAAATCTGGCATTGCAGGGTGGCGGCGCCCATGGCGCCTTCACCTGGGGCGTGCTCGATGCCCTGCTGGAGGACGGCCGCCTCGACGTCAAGGCGATCACCGGCACCAGCGCCGGGGCCATGAACGCCGTGGTCTTCGCCGAGGGCTATCTCGAAGGCGGGGCGCCAGGCGCCCGCCGGCAGCTCGAGACCTTCTGGCGCGAGATCAGCCGCAAGGGCCGGCTGTCGCCGCTGCGCCGCCCTGTGCTGGAACGCTTCATGGCCGGCTGGTCGCTGGAAGATTCGCCCGGCATGGCCCTGTTCGAGAATTGGAGCCGGCTGTTCAGCCCCTACGATAGCAATCCGCTCAATCTCAACCCGCTGCGCGATCTCATCGCCGAGCTGATCAGCTTCGACAAGCTCAAGGCGAGCGAGGCGATCAGGCTGTTCGTCTCCGCCACCAATGTGCGCAGCGGCCATATCCGCATCTTCGAGAATGCCGAGCTGAGCGCCGATGTGGTGATGGCTTCGGCCTGCCTGCCCCAGATCTTCCAGGCCGTCGAGATCGGCGGGCAGGCCTATTGGGACGGCGGCTATCTCGGCAACCCGGCCCTGTTTCCGCTGCTCGACGACCGCACGCCCGATGACACCATCCTGGTGCAGATCAACCCGGTGCTGGTGCGGGAGGTGCCGCAGACGGCCGGCGGCATTGCCAACCGCCTCAACGAGATCACCTTCAACGCCTCCCTCCTCGGCGAATTGCGCGCCCTCGCCATGATGCAGCGCCGCGCCCGGGGTGCCGACCGTTTCGGCGACATCCGCCTGCATCGCATCGCGCTGGGCCAGAAGGAGGGACTGGACGCTACCTCCAAGCTCAACACCGAATGGGATTTCCTCACCTTCCTGCGCGACCAGGGCCGCCGGGCGGCGAAAACCTTCCTCGCCCGGCATTTCGACGCGATCGGCACGACGGCAACGCTCGACATCGAAGCCATGCTGGGGTGAGCCGGATCGATTGATCGCCGCAGCGCCTGCCGGGGGCACAGCCCTGATATGTCCGCCAGCCCCTTGATTTCAGGGAGCAGTCCGGCACAATGCTGCCCGTTCGCAGGCACCGCCCTGCGGACGAGGAGGCCACGCCCTCCCCCATGATGGGTTTGATGTCCGGGACGGCCCGGGCCCTTTTTAGAGGAGGGCCTGATGGCCTGGGTCTATCTTGTTATCGCCGGCATCTTCGAAGTGGTGTGGGCCTTCTACATGAAACAGTCGGAAGGCTTTTCGAAGCTGGTGCCGACCATCGTCACCTTCGTCACCATGGCCATCAGCTTCGGCCTGCTCTCGATCTCGATGCGCAGCCTGCCGCTGGGCACCGCCTATACGATCTGGACCGGCATCGGCGCGGTGGGCGCCTTCATCGTCGGCGTGCTGGTGCTCGGCGAACAGGCCAACGCCATGCGCATCATCGCCGCCGCCCTGATCCTCACCGGCCTCACCATGATGAAGCTGTCGACGCCGGCCTGAGGATCAATCCTGGGATCGTAGGCATCCCCGCCTGCTCTTCCTCGTCTGCAAGCGCAGCGCTTCCAAGAGCGTTTTATGATTTCTCGGAATCACCGAGAATTGCAAAGACGCATCGAAACAAAAAATTAGGGCAAAGCGCGTTCACGTGTGAACGTGCTTTGCTCCAGGAAAAACCTCAGATCAGGACCTGCGTGCCGATCTCCACCACCCGGTTTGAGGGGATGGAGAAATAGTCGCTGGCATCGTCGGCATTGCGGGCCAGGATCATGTAGAGCCGGCGCTGCCAACGCCACATCAAGGGCTGCGCCCCGCCGCGCAGATGGCGGCGCGACAGGAAGAAGGAGGTGTCCATGATGTCGAAGGACCAGCCGGCCCTGCGGCTGAGCGCCAGCGCCTTCGGCACGTTCGGGCTTTCCATATAGCCGAACTGCACCCGCATCTTGGTAAAGGAGGCCGAGACCTCCTCGAGCGCGATGCGCCCGCCGCCCGGCACGATCGGATCGTCCGTGGTCTCGATGGTCAGGATCGCCACCTTCTCATGCAGCGCCTTGTAGTGCTTGAGGCTGTGCAGCAGCGCGGTGGGCGTGTAGTCGGGATCGCTGGTCAGGAAGATCGCCGTACCCGGCACGCGGGCGACCGAGCCCTTCTCCAGGCTCTTGACGATGGTCATCAACGGCACCTCGGTGCGCCGCGTCTTCTCCAGCACCAGCCGCGTGCCACGCCGCCAGGTGATCATCAGGATCATCAGGGCCGCCGCGATCATCAGCGGCACCCAGCCACCGTCATGCACCTTGAGCAGATTGGCCGAGAGGAAGACGAGATCGATCAGCAGGAACGGCAGGATGATCAGTGCCGCCGTCAGCGCCGACCAACGCCAGACCTTCCAGATCACCAGGAAGGCCATCATCGCCGTCACCACCATGGTGGTGGTCACGGCGATGCCATAGGCCGAGGCCAGGCGCGAGGAGCTCTCGAAGGCCAGCACCAGGATCAGCACGCCCACCAGCAGGATGCCGTTGACCTGGGCGATATAGATCTGCCCCGACTGATGCTCGGAGGTATGGGCCACCTTCATGCGCGGCAGGAGGCCGAGCTGGATGGCCTGCCGCGTCAAGGAATAGGCGCCGGTGATCACCGCCTGGCTGGCGATGATGGTGGCGACCGTCGCCAGCACCACCATCGGCACCAGGAAGAGCGGGTTCTGAGGCACCAGCATGTAGAAAGGGTTGTCGAGGATTTCGGGTGCCGGATTGTTCAGCACCAGCGCGCCTTGGCCGAGATAGTTCAGCGCCAGCGAGGGCAGCACCAGCGTCATCCAGGCCATCTGGATCGGCTTGCGGCCGAAATGGCCGAGGTCGGCATAGAGCGCCTCGGCGCCGGTGACCGCCAGGAATACCGCACCCAGCGCCACGAAGCCGATATGGCCATGGCTGAGCATGAACTCGACCGCGTGCCAGGGGTTGAAGGCCGCGAGCACCACCGGCGCATCCTTGATGTGCCATAGGCCCGCCAGGCCCATCACCACGAACCACAGCGCCATGACCGGCCCGAAGAAAGCACCGACCCGGGCCGTTCCGTGGCTTTGGACCGCGAACAGCGCCACGATGATCGCAACGGTGATCGGCACTACGAAGGGATCGAAGGCCGGCGTCACCAGCTTCATGCCTTCCACCGCCGAGAGCACCGACACGGCGGGCGTGATGATGGCGTCGCCATAGAACATGGCGGCCCCGATGGTGCCGAGCAGCAGGAGCACGGTGCCCGAGCGCCCGAGCGCCCGCTGGGCCAGCGCCATCAAGGTAAGGGTACCGCCCTCACCCTTGTTGTCCGCCCGCAGCAGCAGCAGCACATATTTGAGCGTGACGATGACGATGAGCGCCCACAGGATCAGAGAGATCACGCCGAGCACCGCTTCCTGGCTCATCAGCCTGCCCCCCTCGGTCGCCGCATGCAGCGCCTCGCGGAAGGCATAGAGCGGGCTGGTGCCGATATCGCCATAGACGACGCCGATGGAGCCGAGCGTCAGTGCCCAGAAGCCACCGCCATGGCCGCTGGTTTCCTCGCCGCTGTCGGCGGTGTGCGTAAGCCCCATACGGGCCTCCGTTGAATGATGTCGGAGTTGGGCGCGGTGGCGATCAAGAGCGCGGATGCCCTCGCCACGCAAGCTCATCTTCCATTTGTGCAGCGCAGCAAACGCGCTCTCTTACACTTTTCCGACTTTAGGGAATAGGGGCCCTGCGGCGGCGCATGGCTGATCTGCCTTCCGCTTCAGGCAAGCGGCCACGGCCGTAAAGGCACGGAAAAGCGGGGCGCGCAGCCGGATGCGCATCCCCGCTCTTCTATCCTGGATATCCTGAAGCTTCCTAGATCAGCACTTGCGTGCCGATCTCCACCACTCGGTTGGAGGGGATGGAGAAATAGTCGCTGGCATCGTCGGCATTGCGGGCCAGGATCATGTAGAGCCGGCGCTGCCAGCGCCACATGGTGGGCTGCTTGCCGCCCCTCAGATGGCGGCGCGACAGGAAGAAGGAGGTCGACATGATGTCGAAGGACCAGCCGGCCTTGCGGCAGAGCGCCAGGGCCTTGGGCACGTTCGGGCTTTCCATATAGCCGAACTGCACCTTCATCTTGGTGAAGGAAGCCGAGATCTCCTCGATCGAGACCCGACCGCCGCCGGGCACGATCGGGTCATCCGTGGTCTCGATGGTCAGGATCGCCACCTTCTCATGCAGCGCCTTGTAGTGCTTGAGGCTGTGCAGCATGGCCGTTGGCGCGTAATCGGGATCGCTGGTCAGGAAGATCGCTGTCCCCGGCACCCGGGCGACCGACCCTTTCTCCAGGCTCTTGACGATGGTCATCAGCGGCACCTCGGTGCGCCGGGACTTCTCCAGCACCAGGCGCGTGCCGCGCCGCCAGGTGACCATCAGCGTGATCAGGCCGAGGGCGATCAGGATTGGCAACCAGGCGCCGTCGAACAGCTTGAGCAGGTTGGCGCCGAGGAAGATCGAATCGATGAGAAGGAAGGGCACGATGATCGCCGCCGCGGCCCAGGGCTTCCACAGCCAGACCCGCCAGATCACCACGAAAGCGAGGATGGCATCCACCACCATGGTGGTGGTCACGGCGATGCCATAGGCCGAGGCCAGGCGCGAGGAACTCTCGAACACCAGCACCAGCAGCACCACGCCGGCCAGCAGCATGCCGTTGACCTGGGCGATGAAGATCTGGCCGGACTGGTGTTCCGAGGTATGGGAGATGCGCATGCGCGGCACCAGGCCGAGCTGCACGGCCTGCCGCGTCAGCGAGAAGGTGCCGGTGATCACCGCCTGGCTGGCGATGATGGTGGCGCCGGTGGCCATGATCACCATCGGCACCAGGAACAGGGGCGAGGCCGGCACCAGGCGGTAAAACGGGTTCTCCAGGGCACTGAAATCGTTGAGCACCAGGGCGCCCTGGCCGAGATAATTGAGGGTCAGGGCGGGCAGCACCAGGCCGAGCCAGGCCGTTTGAATCGGCTTGCGGCCGAAATGGCCGAGATCGGCATAGAGCGCCTCGCCCCCGGTGACGGCCAGGAACACCGCGCCCAGCGTGACGAAACCGATATGGCCGTGGGTAAGCAGGAATTCGGCGGCATACCAGGGATTGATCGCCGCGATGATGCCGGGGTGCTGCAGGAAGTTGACGAAGCCGATCACGCCGACCAGCGTGAACCAGATCGCCATGACCGGGCCGAAAAAGGCACCGACCCGCGCCGTTCCGTGGCTTTGCACCAGGAAAAGGGCGACGATGATCACCAAGGTGAGCGGCACCACGAAGACATCGAAGCCGGGCGCCACCAGCTTGAGGCCTTCCACGGCCGACAGCACGGAGACGGCCGGGGTGATCATGGCATCGCCATAGAACATCGAGGCCCCGACGATGCCGAGTAGCACGATGGGCGCCCCGGTGCGCCCGAGCGCCCGCTGGGCCAGCGCCATCAGGGTCAGGGTACCGCCCTCGCCCTTGTTGTCGGCCCGAAGCAGCAGCAGCACATATTTGAGCGTGACGATGATGATCAGCGCCCACAGGATCAGGGAAATCACGCCGAGCACGGCGGTGGGCGTAACGTTCTTGCCGCCTTCGGTGGCGGCATGGGCGGCTTCGCGAAAGGCATAGAGCGGGCTGGTACCGATATCGCCATAGACGACGCCGATCGAGCCGAGCGTCAACGCCGCGAACCCGCCGCTATGCTTGTGTTCGGTAGTGTCTTCGCCATTCTCGACGGCGTTCGCGAGCCCCATGCGGGCAACTCCGTTCTGACCTGTTGGGATTGTTTCGATCGGTCGATCGCAAGATGCGATCTTCGCTCTCCAAAATGCGGCTCAAGGCGCCGCCGGTCGCATCAGGGCCGGACGGCAAGTGACGGCACGCCGGTCGAACCCAGGGTTTCCTGCCCTCGGGGTTGGGCCTCTTACACTCTTCTGCCGGACGGGCATAGAGGCCAGCAACCCTTTTGACCAGCAACTCCCCAGCCAATCGGGCTCGAAACATGCATAGCCCACATTCAACCCGAGCGCATCATCGCGAAGGCGACACATCCTGTGACGGTTTCGGACAAGCCGATTCGATTGCGATCGGCTACCTATCTTTCATGCGACGCCGCGTCGTATTCGGAACAATCCTTTTCTTAATTTTTCCGTAATCGCCGCAATACCCGCACCTACTGCTAAGAAAGTTATTTTCATTTCCGTGAAAATATGTCTCAACTGCGCAGAACAACCGCCCCAGAGGGAACCAGCATGGCCCAAGACCCGAAAAAGCCACTGAGCGACATCGAAATCGCGCGTCAAGCCAAGATGCAGCGCATCGAGGCGATTGCCGAGAAAGCCGGCATTCCCGACGCGGCCTTCGAGCCCTATGGCAAACATATCGCCAAGATCGATCTCGACAAGATCCCCGGCCTGCAGGATCGCCCCGACGGCAAGCTGATCCTGGTCACCGCCATCAACCCGACCCCGGCCGGCGAAGGCAAGACCACCACCACCGTCGGCCTGGGTGACGGCCTCGCCGCCATCGGCAAGAAGACCATGATCTGCCTGCGCGAACCCTCGCTCGGCCCCTGCTTCGGCGTCAAGGGCGGTGCGGCCGGCGGCGGCTATGCCCAGATCGTGCCGATGGAGCAGATCAACCTGCACTTCACCGGCGACTTCCACGCCATCACCTCCGCGCATAACCTTTTGTCGGCGATGATCGACAACCACATCTATTGGGGCAATGCGCTCGGCATCGACACCCGCCGCGTCACCTGGCGCCGCGTGCTCGACATGAACGACCGCTCGCTGCGCGCCATCAACTCCTCGCTCGGCGGCGTCTCCAACGGCTTCCCCCGTGAAGATGGCTTCGACATCACCGTGGCTTCCGAAGTCATGGCCGTGTTCTGCCTCGCCAAGGACCTTGCCGATCTCGAGGAACGCCTCGGCAAGATGATCATCGGCTATACCCGCGACAAGAAGGCGATCACCGCCGCCGACATCAAGGCTTCCAGCGCCATGACGGTGCTGCTCAAGGACGCCCTGAAGCCCAATCTGGTGCAGACGCTGGAAGGCAACCCGGCCTTCGTGCATGGCGGTCCCTTCGCCAACATCGCCCATGGCTGCAACTCGGTCGCCGCCACCAAGGCCGGCCTGAAGCTCGCCGACTATGTGGTGACGGAAGCCGGCTTCGGCGCCGACCTCGGTGCCGAAAAGTTTTTCGACATCAAGTGCCGCAAGGCCGGCCTCACCCCGGCCGCCGTGGTGATCGTCGCCACCGTGCGCGCCCTCAAGATGCATGGCGGCGTACCGAAGGACCAGCTCGGCAAGGAGAATTTGGAAGCGCTCCGCAAGGGCTTGGCCAATCTCGGCCGCCATGTCGAGAACGTGCGCAAGTTCGGCGTCTCGGCCATCGTCGGCATCAACCACTTCATTGCCGATACTCCGGCCGAGCATGAGCTCATCGCCCAGGTCTGCAAGGAGCAGTTCGGCGTCGACGCCGTGGTCTGCAGCCATTGGGCCGAAGGTTCGAAGGGCACCGAGGAACTCGCCCGCCGCGTGGTCGCACTGGCCGAGGCCCCGCATCCGCTCGACGGCCGCGGCTTCCGCACCCTCTACCCGGACGAGATGCCGCTCTGGGACAAGATGAAGCTGATCGCCAAGGAGATCTATCGCGCCGCCGATATCATCGCCGATCAGAAGGTCCGCGACCAGTTCAGGGACATCGAGGCCGCCGGCTTCGGCCATCTGCCGATCTGCGTGGCCAAGACGCAATATTCCTTCTCGACCGACCCGAACCATCGCGGTGCGCCGGTCGACCATGTCGTGCCGATTCGCGAAGTGCGCCTGTCGGCCGGCGCAGGCTTCCTGGTGGTGGTCTGCGGCGAGATCATGACCATGCCGGGCCTGCCCCGCGTGCCCTCGGCGGAGTTCATCCGTCTCGACGCCAAGGGCCAGATCGAAGGTCTGTTCTGATCCTGCGTCTGCCATGCCGGTCTGCTGCGACCGGCATGGCGACATCGGCTCGAGAGCCGGACCCAACGAGCGCGCACAGTTGAACGTGCTTTACCGGACAGGGCCGCCATGCTGCGGCCCTTCCGACTGCTCGGCGACGAACACATCGTCGTCGTAACCCATGGTTCAAGGCTGCTCCGCCTTGAGGCGGTGCCGATGGGCGGCCTGCTTGGCCCGGTTTCCGCAGAGCGCCATGCTGCACCATCGCCGTCGATGCCCGCGTGTATGATCCGCGAACACAAGCGTGCAGGACGCCCCCTCGCAAACCTTCACGTTTGAAAAGTCTTCTGTGCAGACGAAGCGCCCCATGACTTCGGCAAGAGGCTGGAGCAGGGCCTCCGGGGAGCGCCATTTGCGCAGGGCCTGGAACTCCAGCCCCTCGTGACCCTCCCCTTGCCGGGACGCGATCTGGTGGAAACCTTCATTGCGCTCAAGCAGGCGATTGAGCGGCTCCAGTTCGCCCACGGCATCGGCTGCAAGCGGCTTGCCGCGATGCTTTCGCACAAAGCCCCTGAACCATTCGCGCAAGGCCCTGGCCTGGCCGGCCACCCTGTCGAGTTCCTCGGGCAGGGCTTGCGCCCGCACGGACCCGGCAATGTCCGAAGGCACCAACCGCGCCTGCTCCAGCCAATTTAGCAGGCCTTCGCCGGTCTCGATCCAGTCAACGGGCGTGTCGACTGGCGTCGCCACGGAATTGAGGAAATCCAGCCCCGCTGCGTCGGCGATGAAAAGGGCTGGGGAACGAGCGTCCATCACATACTCCCATTGCGGTCGACATCCATGCCGGCACCAGCCGTTCGGCCCATCTCCAGTTAATAACCTGTCTAATAGCCATTGACAAGTTATGTCGACCGATAGTAACCGTTCAAATATCATCAATAAGGTTACATATCGCATCCCCGTCAGGAGAGCGTCCATGTCCGGCAAGCCTGTCAGCATCGTTCTCGTCCACGGCGCATGGGCCGATGGCACGAGCTGGGCCAAAGTCATCCAACCTCTCGCAAAAGAAGGGTACGGCACGGTTGCGGCGCCACTGCCACTGACCTCTTTCGCCGACGACGTTGCGGCGCTCGAGCGCACGTTGGAGCGGGTATCCGGCCCGATCGTGCTGGCCGGTCATGCCTATGCCGGCGCGGTCATCGCTGCCGCACAGAGCGCGAAGATCATAGCGCTGGTCTATGTGGCCGCCCTGGCACCGGACGAGGGCGAGACGGTTGCAGACGTCTTCTATCGCGGCCGGCCGCATCCCGAGGCGCCGACACTTGCCCCGGACGGTCACGGCTTGATCTATCTGCCGCCAGAAGCCGTCTCCACCGCGTTTGCTCCGGGAGCAACGGCTGGCGAACTGGCGCTGCTAACCGCCGTGCAACGGCCGATCTCGCTGGCCTGCATTACGGCTCCGGTCGGTCGCCCGGCCTGGAAGCAGGTGCCGGCCTGGTTCCTGGTCGCCGAACAGGACCGCATGATCATCGCCGACAATCAGCACTTCATGGCGAGACGCATGCAGGCACGCATTCATGCCCGCCCGGTCGATCACACCCCCATGGTGACGGCACCGGACGCGGTCCTCGCCATCATTCAAGAGGCGATCCGCGACACCGCCTCGGCGTGAAGCCAAGCCCCGAACTCCCCCGACGAACAAAGCCCTGCGCGAACCGAAGGTGAAGGCCAAAGGGCCGCGCATTCCCAGCCGCCACGATCACGGCATAACCCTAAACCATCAATCAATTAGGTTATATCAGGCAGGAGAAAACCATGACGACCATCAGCTACCGCACCGCGGACGTGAACGGGTTCAAGATCTTCTATCGGGAAGCGGGATCGCCGCAGGCGCCCAAGCTCCTGCTGCTGCATGGCTTTCCGAGTTCGAGCCATATGTTTCGCGACCTGATACCGCTTCTGGCCGACCGTTTTCATATCGTTGCACCGGATCTGCCAGGCTTCGGCCAGTCAGGCTTGCCCGCGAGCGGCCATAGTTTCGAAGCGATCGCCGCCGTGATCGACCGCTTCACCGAGATCGTCGGCCTCGAGCGCTATGCGATCTACGTGTTCGACTATGGCGCTCCGACGGGATTTCGCCTGGCCTTGAGGCATCCCGAACGCATCACGGCGATCATCACGCAAAACGGTAATGCCTATGAAGAAGGGCTGAGCGAGGGCTGGAACCCGATCCGCGCCTATTGGGAGGATGCGTCGGAGGCCAACCGGCAAGCGCTGAAGGCTTTTCTCAAGCCGGAGGCGACGATCTGGCAATATACCCATGGCGTGCCGGATACGCACACGGTCTCGCCCGATGGCTACTCGCTGGACAATTTCTACCTGGCCCGCCCCGAAGCCGAGGCGATCCAGCTCGATCTGTTCGGCGACTACAAGAGCAATGTCGCCCTCTATCCGGCCTTCCAGGCCTATTTCCGCACCCACCGGCCGCCACTGCTGGCGGTATGGGGCAAGCACGATCCCTTCTTCCTGCCTCCCGGCGCCGAAGCCTTCAGGCGCGACATTCCGGACGCCGTCGTCCGCTTCTTCGACACGGGGCATTTCGCGCTGGAGACACATGCGGCGGAGATCGCAGCGGCGATCAAGGACTTCCTGCCGCGCTGAGCGCGGTGCCCGGCGAGTGGGAGGAGAAAAGAAACCCGCCGCAAGGCCGGGCGCGCCATTTCCAGGGCTGGTCGTGCCGCGATACCCGATTGGCCATGCAAAACCCCACGGTCCAGTGAACCGTGGGGTGGG
>NZ_LYXZ01000050.1 GCF_001676615.1 Labrys sp. WJW
GCGGACGTCTCGTCCGCCTCTTCAGGCATCAATACGCCGCCGCCGACCACGTTGTCGGCCGGCATGGTCCCTGATCTCGTCGAGCAGGGTGCTTAAATGCGGCAGCAGCGGATTGTCCGTGGTCGCGGCCTCGAGCAACAGGACTTTCAGATCGGCCGCTTCCCTGGCGAGGTCAACGCCGTCTTCGCGGCTGAGGATCCAGGCCAGCAGGAGGGTTCTGGCCCGTTCCTCCGGCAAGGCCGGACCGTCGTCCCGTGTAGCTTTCAGGATGGAATGCACGATGGCGGCATCGACATCGACGGTGTTGTGCGTGGCGATCGTCATCTCAAGCCTCGATCTCGATGCGGCCGAGCGGCCTCGTGCAGCAGGCCAGCACGAGGCCGGCCGCGATTTCCTCCTCGCGAATGCCGCCCTGGTGGGTCATCGCGGTCTGCCCCGACAGGCATTGCACCTTGCAGGTGCCGCACAGGCCCATGGTGCAGCCAGTCGGAATGTTGAGGCCGGCGCTGCGGGCGAGCTGAAGAATGGTGTCGCGGCTGGAGGCCGGCACCTCGATGCCGGATTTGGTGAAGGCCACGCTGGCTTCGCCGGCGAGAGCCTCGTCCGTCCCGATTTCCTCTGCCGGCGCTTCGGTCGGCTGGAAGCTTTCCTCATGATAGCGGCGCATGTCGTAGCCATTGGCTTCAAGCATGTCCTTGACCGCAGCCATGAAGGGCGCTGGACCGCAGCAGAACACCTCGCGTTCCCTGAAGTCCGGTGCGATCAGGCGTAGCGCCGGGGCGTTGAGCCGACCCTGGAAACCGGTCCAGGCCTCTTGAGCTTCTGTTTCCTCCACGATCCAGGCGAGGCGCAGGCGCGGCATGCGCCCGGCCATGCGCTCCAGTTCCTGCCGGAAGATGATCTCGCTCGGCCGGCGCGCGCAATTGACGAAGGCGATATCATCAGCACTGCCATGGTCCTCGGCAAAGCGGGTCATCGACATCATCGGGGTGATGCCCGACCCGGCCGAGATGAACAGGTACTTCTCCGCCGGATGGCGGTGAAAAGTGAAGTGTCCGAGCGGGCCATAGGCCTTCAGCCTTGCGCCGGGCTTGAGATTGTCCAGCATCCAGCGCGTGCCGATGCTGGAAGCCTGCGCCTTGGCGGTGACGCTGATCGAGAGCGGGCGCGAGGGGCTCGAGGACAAGGTATAGGTACGCAGCACCGGCCCTGTCTCGGCCGGGATCTCCAGCGTGATGAACTGGCCCGGTTCGTAGCGAAACCAGCCCTGTTCGGCAGCTCGGAAGGTGAAGGTCGCGACATCGCGGCCCTCATGGATGATGGAAACACATTCGAGCGCCTGGCTCTGATCGTTCCAGGGCGGCGTTTCGTCGATATGCCTGAACTTCGCCAGGGTTGCGGAGGACGACGGCATGGTGTCTACCTTTGTATATATCGGTTTCGCAGGCACCCTCTCCGGCTGGGGGAGGCGGGTGTTCCGGATAGAATTCGGATGTGTCTTGGGGAGCGCGACCTTTGTCATTGCCGGGCTTGATCCGGCAATCCAGCTGCGAACCCGATTGCGCCGGTGGCTTCTGGATAGCCGGGTCAAGCCCGGCTATGACAAACTGGAACGCTCCCCACCTGAATGGACTGTAGGGACACTAGGCCACGCTGCGCAGACGGACGCTGTCGCCACCGAGCGCTGCTTCCATGGCGTTGCGATACCACTCGACGAACTGCATCACGCCGCCTTCGTGCTCGGGGGCGTAGGGGCCGGGCGTGTAGACGGGCGAGGAGACGCCGAGTTGGTTCTCCTCGACGATCTGGCGGTCCTGGTCGTTGGTCATCTGCCAGACATGGGTAAGTTCATCGAGGTCGTAGTCGACCCCCTCGACGGCATCCTTGTGCACCAGCCATTTGGTGGTGACCTGTGTTTCCCTCGGCCCGATCGGAAGCACGCGGAAGCTCACGGCGTGGTCGCCCAGCACATGGTTCCAGGTGGTGGGGTAGTGGAAGAGCAGGAGGGCGCCGATATTGCCTTCCTCGATCGTAGGGCTGAGTGGTCGCTGCACGGCCGGCTTGCCGGACATCGTGTAGCTGATGGCATTGCGCAACAGCGGCATGCGCGCCATGCGGAACTGGCCGTCACCGGAAATGCTGAAAGTGCTGGGCAGGCCGGCTTCCTCGCAGCGCCGCCAATGCTGGCCGATGAGCGGATCCTTGTCGGCGCCCTGCACGCCCGTCACCGTCGGGGCCTCGGGGAAGGTACGGCAAAGCTCGGGATGGTTGCCCGCGCAATGATAGCATTCGCGGTTGTTCTCCCAGACCAGCTTCCAATTGCCCTTCTCGACGATGGTGCTCTCGAAGGCCACCTTGGCGTTCTTCAGGCCATGCGGTGCCAGATAGGGCATGGCGCCGGCACGGAAGGTCTCGAAATCCGGCGCCTCCTTGGAGAGGCAGATCCAGATATAGCCGGCCACGCTCTCGCAATGGACCGGCTTGAGCCCATATTGCGTCGCGTCGAAGCCCGGCCCCATGTCGCGGGCGAACAGCAGGCGGCCGTCGAGTTCGTAGGTCCATTGATGATAGGGGCAGACCAGCTTGGCGACGCTGCCGCTTGTCGCTGCGCACAGCCGCGATCCCCGGTGCCGGCAGGAATTGTGAAAGGCGCGGATGGCGCCGTCGCCGGAGCGCAGCACGATCACCGGATAGTCGCCGACCTGGAGGGTGAAATAGCTGCCTGGCTTGCCAAGTTCGCAGTCATGGCCGGCGAACAGCCATTCGCGATACCAGATGTTCTCCATATCGAGCTTGAAGAATTCCGGATCGGTGTAGAATTTGCCCTCGAGCGTGGTGCCCGATTGATGGGTCCGGAGGCGGCCCAGCATGTCCTGATGCGCTGTCATGTCAAAATCCCGCGTGACAACCAATGCATTGACTTGGCAGCGGGATGGGAAAGCGGATCGGGGCTCTGCGCCGATACAAGGGCACAGCCGAACCTCCTTCCGGAACGCCCACCGCGTCCGTCGGTTTTCATCGGGGCTGGTTTCCGGGCTCAGGAGCAGCCTTCCGGCCCGATCGCGACGCCTTCCCAGGTCTTCCCGACCCAGTGGCACGTGCCGCGATCTTCTCCTCTACCGTTGCGGGGGCAGCGCCGGATTTGGACCGGCTTCCCAATTCTCCGGGCCGCCTTGGGAGCGGACCGGCACCTCGAATGAGAATTAGAATACATCGAGTCGGCGCGCCGACTAGAGGCGATGCGACGGATGATGGTGTGTTCAGGACATTGTTATCGAGGGCTTTGGGAGGGCAGGTCGGGAAGGGGATAGCGAATGTCCGTCATTCCCCGCCTGGCGGGGGATGATGGAGCAAGCAGTCCCACTTCATTGGAGGCGTTGGGATCTGAAATCTGGATGGGGCAGTGCAACCCCTCATCCGCCTGCCGGCACCTTCTCCCGCAAGGGGAGAAGGTGATCATTTCGGCAGGCGTAGCGCTACCCGCTCGCCTTCTCCCCTTGCGGGAGAAGGTGCCCCGAAGGGGCGGATGAGGGGTCACGATGCCCCATCCAGCTTTCCCCAGCTCGTTGCTAATACCTTAAACGCCTGCCTTTAATCCCAGCTCAGTGCACCGCCGTTCTGGTATTCGATGACGCGCGTCTCGAAGAAGTTCTTCTCCTTCTTCAAGTCCATCGCCTCGCTCATCCAGGGGAAGGGGTTCTCGATATCAGGGAACACCGGCATGAGGCCGAGCTGGGCGCAGCGCCTGTTGGCGATGAAATGCATATATTGTTCGCAGGACACCGCGTTGAGGCCGAGAAATCCGCGCGGCATGGTGTCCCGGCCATAGGCGGCCTCCAGTTCTGCAGCTTCACGGATCATCTGCTGGAGATCGGCCTGGAAGGTGAGGGTCCATAGGTGCGGGTTCTCGATCTTGATCTGGTTGATCACGTCGATGCCGAAGTTCAGATGGATGCTCTCGTCGCGCAGGATGTACTGATACTGCTCGGCGATCCCCACCATCTTGTTGCGGCGGCCGAGCGAGAGGATCTGGGCAAAGCCGGTGTAGAACCACATGCCCTCGAAGATGACGTAGAAGGCGACGAGATCGCGCAGGAAGGCCTGGTCGGCATCCGGCGTACCGGTCTTGAAATCGGGATCGTCGAGATGCCGGGTGTGCTTGAGGGCCCAAGCCGCCTTGTCGGTGATCGAGGGCACCTCGCGATACATGTTGAAGAGTTCGCCTTCGTCGAGCCCGAGGCTCTCGACGATATATTGGAAGGTATGGGTGTGCACCGCCTCCTCGAAAGCCTGGCGCAGCAGATATTGCCGGCATTCGGGGTTGGTGAGGTGGCGGTAGATCGCCAGCACGATGTTGTTGGCGACCAGGCTCTCGGAGGCGGCGAAGAAACCGAGATTGCGCTTGAGCATGCGCCGCTCGTCCTCGGTCAGGCCGTCACGCGACTTCCACAGCGCGATGTCGGCCTGCATCGACACCTCGGTCGGCATCCAGTGGTTGTTGCAGCCGGCGAGATATTTCTCCCACGCCCATTTGTATTTGAGCGGCAGGAGCTGGTTCACATCGGCGCGGGCATTGATCATCCGCTTCTCGTCGACCGTGACGCGGCCGCCCTTGCGGTCGATCGCGCCAAGGCCGGTCGCATCTGCTGCGCCCTGCGGCAGGGGAAGCTGGGTTGCGGGCGAGGTGGTTTCGGACCAGTCGAGCATCGTCATTGTTCTCTACTCCTTCGGCTCACTGGCAGGCCTCGCAGTCGGGATCGTGGATGGAGCAGGCCTTGCCCCAAGCTTCCGACGCAGGCAGGTCCGGCTGCGTTTCGACCAGGATCGGTGCGGCCGCTTGCGGCACCGTGGCGGAGACGGCATTGAGCTTGCCGTCGGTGCCCTTCAGCGTCGATTTCTCGACATGGGTGGCCGACCGCGAGCGCAGGTAATAGGTCGTCTTCAGGCCGCGCTTCCAGGCCAGGCGGTAGAGCGTATCGAGCTTCTTGCCGGAGGGATTGGCGATATAAAGGTTGAGCGATTGGGCCTGGTCGATCCACTTCTGCCGGCGGGCCGCCGCCTCGATCAGCCAGGCGGTGTCGATCTCGAAGGCAGTGGCGTAGAGAGCCTTGAGATCCTCCGGGATGCGATCGATCTGGCCGAGGGAACCGTCGAAATATTTGAGATCGGAGATCATCACCTCGTCCCACAGGCCGCGCGCCTTGAGGTCGTGGACCAGGGCCGAGGTGACCACCGTGAAATCCCCCGACATGTTCGATTTCACGAACAGGTTCTGATAGGCCGGCTCGATCGACTGCGAAACGCCGCAGATGTTGGAGATTGTCGCCGTCGGCGCGATCGCCATGGTGTTGGAATTGCGCATGCCGACCGCCTTCACGCGCTCGCGCAGAACGTCCCAGGGCAGGGTCGTGCCGGTATCGAATGCCGCGTTGTCGCGCGTCTCGGCCAGCAGGCCGACCGAGTCGATCGGCAGGATGCCCTGCGACCACAGCGAGCCGTCGAAGCTGGGATAGCGCCCGCGTTCGGCTGCCAGATCGACGGAGGCGGAGATGGCGTGGAACGACACCGCTTCCATGCTCTCGTCGGCGAAGCGCACGGCGGCATCGGAGGCATAGGGCAGGCGCAGGCTCTGCAGGGCATCCTGGAAGCCCATGATCCCCAAGCCGACGGGCCGGTGCCTGAGGTTGGAGCGCCGCGCCTCGGGAATGGTGTAGAAATTGATGTCGATGACGTTGTCGAGCATGCGCATCGCCGTCGTCACCGTCGCCTTGAGCTTGTCGAACATCAGCCCGTCGGCATCGACATGGGCGGCGAGGTTGACCGAGCCGAGATTGCACACGGCCACCTCGTCATGGGAGGTATTCAGCGTGATCTCGGTGCACAGGTTCGAGGAATGCACCACGCCGATGTGCCGCTGGGGCGAGCGGATGTTGCAGGGATCCTTGAACGTGATCCAGGGATGCCCGGTCTCGAACAGCATGGTCAGCATCTTGCGCCACAGGTCCAGGGCGCGGACCTGCCTGAAGACCTTGAGCTCGCCGCGCGCCGCGCGCGCCTCGTGCGCCTCATAGGCGGCCTTGAAGGCGGGGCCGTAGAGATCGTGCAGATCCGGCGTTTCGTCGGGTGAGAACAGGGTCCAGGGACCGTCCTGTTCGACACGCTCCATGAACAGGTCAGGCACCCAGTTGGCGGTGTTCATGTCATGGGTGCGGCGGCGATCGTCCCCGGTGTTCTTGCGCAGATCGAGGAACTCCTCGATGTCGACATGCCAGGTCTCCAGATAGGCGCAGACCGCGCCCTTGCGCTTGCCGCCCTGGTTGACGGCGATGGCGGTGTCGTTGGCGACCTTAAGAAAGGGCACCACGCCCTGGCTCTCGCCATTGGTGCCTTTGATATGGGCGCCGAGGCCGCGCACATTGCTCCAGTCATTGCCGAGGCCGCCGGAATATTTGGCGAGCAACGCATTGTCCTTCACCGCCTTGAAAATGCCTTCGAGATCGTCGGACACCGTGGTCAGGAAGCAGGAAGAGAGCTGGGCGCGCAGCGTGCCCGAATTGAACAGGGTGGGCGTCGAGGCCATGAAGTCGAAGGAGGAGAGAAGATCGTAGAACTCGATGGCGCGGCCTTCCCGGTCGATTTCGCGCAGGGCCAGGCCCATGGCCACGCGCATGAAGAAGGCCTGCGGCAGCTCGAAGCGCGTGCCGCGCACATGCAGGAAATAGCGGTCATAGAGCGTCTGCAAGCCGAGATAATCGAACTTGAGGTCGCGCTCGGGCTTGAGGGCGGCGGCAAGGCGGGCGAGGTCGAAGCGTCCAAGCTCCGGGTCGAGCAATTCGTTGGCGATGCCGACGCTGATATAATCGTGGAAATATTCGGCGTAGCGGCTCGCCATCTCGGCCTGCGTCGCCTGTTCGGGATGGCCTCCGACGAAGCTCAGCGCTTCGCGGCGCAGCTTGTCGTTGAGGAGCCGGGCGCTGACCTTGGCGTAATCGGGTTCCGTCTCGATCAGGGTGCGGGCGGCGAGGATCGGCGCAAGCGCCAGTTCGTCCTGGCTGATGCCGTCATAGAGGTTGCGCTGGGTCTCGTTCAGCACGGTTTCGGCATGGGTGTCGGCAAGGCCTGCACAGGCCTCGCGCACCAGGGTGGCAAGGCGCGCCCGGTCGAGGGGCTGCAAAGTGCCATCCGCCGTCTTCATGCGCAGGGCAGGAGTGGCGGCAGCCTGTGCCTCGGCCTTGGCGGCACGCTCCTGGGCCCGCTCTTGGGCGTGCTGTTCGCGATAGAGCACATAGGCGCGCGCCACCTTGTGGTGCTCGCCGCGCATCAGGGCGAGTTCCACCTGATCCTGGATATCCTCGATATGGAAGGTGCGGCCGGCATCGGCACGGCGGGTCAGGCCGGCGACGATCTGGGCCGTGAGCTCGGCGACGATGTCATGCACCCGGCGCGAAGCGGCAGCGCTGTTCCCCTCGACGGCGAGAAAGGCCTTGGTCAGGGCCACTGCGATCTTCGAAGCATCGAAAGGCGTGACGCTGCCATTGCGGCGAATGACCTGGTAGCCGGGTTCGGATGCCGGGGACGCCTTGTCGGCGCCGGTACCTGGAAAAGGCTTCCTTGTGGTCGTGGCAGTTTCGAGATCAAGAGACATTCGGCAAACCCCAATATGTTGGAGGCTTGGGCCGAGGAGCGCATTCCGCGCCGACGCAGGATGACGCGCCGCGAGCAAGGCGATCCGTCGGGGCACCCCGCCCGAGGAAACGATACGCATCCACAGGCAGGTCTCCTGGCTCGCGGGTCGTCGCGGACTGCCTGCCTTCCCGGGGAGGGCGGGGTAAACCCACCTCTCGGCCAGTGGCCAATCGACAGCCGCTCTCAGCTTACAGTTGCGGGGGCAGCCCCGGCTTTGCCCTAAGGGCTACCGGATTCCCTCTTAGCGCCGGAGGCGAATCCGGCGACCTGTGAATACCGTATCTAGTATGCTTTGGTGTCTATGTGTCAATAGATGGTGTGTGTCGCCCTTTTATTCAATGGGGACAGAGTATGCCGGGGCACAAATTTCGTGCCCCGGCATCCTTTTTCAGGCGGATGTCGCCGCCCGCGCCGGGGTGGTCTCCTCACGAAGTTGACGGGCGGCAACAACCATGTTGGCGAGAGCCGGCCGGACTTCCGCCCAGCTGCGGGTCTTCAGGCCGCAATCGGGATTGACCCAGAGCTGGTCGCCGGCGATCCGTTCCTGCGCCTTGGTGAGGAGGTCGCGCATTTCAGCCACGCCGGGGCAGCGGGGAGAGTGGATGTCGTAGACGCCGGGGCCGATCTCGTTGGGATAGCGATAGGCCCGGAACGCATCGAGCAGCTCCATTCTGGACCGGGCAGTCTCGATCGAGATCACATCCGCATCCAGGCCGCCGACGGCATGGATGATGTCGTTGAACTCCGAGTAGCACATATGGGTGTGGATCTGGGTGGCATCGTCGACGCCCGAGGAGGTAAGACGAAAACACGCGACCGCCCAGGCAAGATAGGCCTCCTTTTCGGCGTGCCTGAGGGGCAGCCCTTCGCGAATGGCCGGCTCGTCGATCTGGATGATGCGAATGCCGGCCTGTTCGAGATCCCCGACCTCGTCGCGCAAGGCGAGAGCGATCTGCCGGCAGACCTGTTCGCGCTCAATGTCGTCCCGCACGAAGGACCATTGCAGCATGGTGACCGGCCCGGTGAGCATGCCCTTGACGGGACGCCTGGTGAGGGACTGGGCAAAGCGCGCCCAATCCACCGTCATGGGTCGGGGACGCGAGACGTCGCCATAGATGATCGGCGGGCGCACGCAGCGCGAGCCGTAGCTCTGCACCCAGCCGTGCCCGGTGAAGGCGTAGCCGGCCAGTTGCTCGCCGAAATACTGCACCATGTCGTTGCGTTCGAATTCGCCGTGCACGAGGACGTCGAGGCCGATCTCTTCCTGCCAGGCGATGGCCTGCGCCGTCTCCTGGCGCAGGAAGCCGTGATAATCGGCATCACCGATCCGGCCCTTTGCATGGTCCGCGCGTGCTTTGCGCACGGCGTCGGTCTGGGGGAAGGAACCGATCGTGGTGGTGGGAAATGACGGCAGGCCAAGCCATTCCTGGGCGCGACGGCGTAGCGGGTAGGGATGCTGGCGTTCGTGCATGGCCGGTGTGATCGCGGCCATGCGATCGGCGACGGCCGGATTGTGTATACGATCGGATACACGGCGGGCGCCAGCGGCCGCGTCCGAGCTGCCAAGCGCTTCGCCGACGGCTTTGCGACCATCGACCAGCGCAGTCGCCAGGGTTTTGAGTTCGCCGATCTTCTGCACCGCAAAGGCGAGCCACTTGCCCAGCTCGGGGTCGAGTTCCGTTTCCAGCGCAAGGTCATAGGGCACGTGCAGCAGGGAGCAGCTGGGAGCCAGCACCACGCGATGCGCGCCGAGAGCCGCGACATCGGGCTCGATCCTGTCGAGAAGGGTGGTCAGGTCGCTGCGCCAGACATTGCGGCCGTCGATCACGCCCAGCGACAACACCTTGTCGGCGGGTGCTTGCTCGACCGCTCGCCCGAGCTGTTCCGGTGCCCTTGCCAGGTCGAGATGCAGGCCGGCTGCCGGAAGGGCGAGTGCCAGATCGAGATTGTCGCCCAGGCCGCCGAAATAGCTCGCCACCATGATCTTGAGATCGGAGACTGTACCGGCCAGGACATCGTAGGTCTGACGCAGCGCCGTGCGTGTCCGCTCGTCGAGATCGAGCACCAGGCAGGGCTCGTCGAGCTGCACCCAGTCGGCACCGGCCGCGGCCAGCCTGCGCAGGATCTCGGCATAGACGGGCAGAAGCCCGGGCAGGAGGGCGAGCGGATCGAAGCCGGTATCCTTGCCCTTGCCGAGCAGCAGATAGGTCACCGGCCCGATGAGGACGGGGTGGGTGTGGAAGCCGAGCGTAGCGGCTTCCGTGAATTCGTCGATGGGCTTGGTCGAGGCGAGCTCGAAGGCCTGGCCGCGGCGAAATTCGGGAACCATGTAATGGTAGTTGGTGTCGAACCATTTGGTCATTTCGAGCGCGGGAATCCCGCCGCCGTGGCCGTCATGGCTGCAGCCCGTATTGCCTCGATCATCGTGGTCGCGACCATCATGGCCGTGGCTGCCGCGCGCCATGGCGAAGTAGGTGGCAAGCGAGACCGGGCCGCCTTCCCAGCCATAGTGGCGGGGAATGGCGCCGACCGTCGCACTCATGTCGAGGACCTGGTCGTAGAGCGAGAAATCATTGGACGGGATATGGGTGACACCGAGCAGGCTCTGCCGGGCCCAGTTGCTGGCGCGCAGCTGGGCGGCCGTCGAGAGCAGGGCGGCTTCGTCCTGCTTTCCGGCCCAGAAAGCCTCCAGGGCCGTCTTGAGTTCGCGGCGCGGACCGATGCGCGGCGTGCCGAGTGTCGAGATTGGAATGGACATGCGTGTCTCCTGCCGGTGACCGATGGGTCCCGGTTTGCGGTGAATGGAAGAGGGGAGCGGAGCATCGGCGTGCCGTTAGGGCACGCCGCAACGCATTCGTCGTCGGGCAGCCGGATTGGCCGCGCCTTCACGCATGACGGCAGTTTGAAGCTTGAACATCGGCAGACCCCATGAAGAACTGGGGGCAAAGGCCGTACGGGAGCGCATGACCTGCCAGGAAGTCTGGCTCTGGTCACGCAACCACCGGGACACCCCGCCCGAGGACGTTTACGTTCGTCGGGGCAGGTCTCCTGGCTCACGGGTCACCGGGCCTGCCCGCCTTCCCACCCGCGAAAAGCAGGCAGTGGCATGATGAGCAAGCTCTCGCCGTCTACAGTTGCGGGGGCAGCGCCGGCATCGCACCGGCTTCCCTCTTAGCTTCCATCACGAGGATGGAAGAACCTCGACCACGCGAGCAGACGCCAAGGCACGCTGAAAGTCAAGGCCGATATAAAGACATGTTTATATAGGTATTACATCTCTGGCGAGTTGACGGCGCGGGCCGATCCGATTACGGCGTCGATGTGACGGTTCCTTTCGAGGATCAAATGGGAACGCGACGAGGGCCGATGCCCGAAGCGCGGCTGCCCCCGCAACTGTGAGCGGTGAGTTCCTGCCAGAACGGCCACTGGATCGCGATCCGGGAAGGCGGCAGGGGACGGCGATCCGCCAGCCAGGAGACCTGCCGTCAGCCGTGGTCACGCGCGACGACATCGGGCGGGGTGTTCCGATGGAAGCCGAACCGTTTGCGCCTCCGAGCATGACGGTGCGGGCCTCCTCGCGGTGATGGCCACTGGACGTCGCGACGAGGTCTGACGTGATCAATCGTTTCCCTGCAGCCGCATTGCCCGGTCTCGGGCTTGTGCTTTTGGCTTCCCTTGCCGCCTTGCCGACCCTTCCAGCCCGGGCACAGCCGGCGGCGGGCGACGAGCCGATCGAACTCGATCCCGTCGTCGTGACGGGCGCCCCGACGCCGGCCAGCCAGCTCGGCAGCACGGTCACGGTCATCACGGCCGAGGAGATCGAGAAGGGGCAGCGCCGCACGGTAAGCGATGTGCTGGCCACCGTGCCCGGCCTCAATCTCGTGCAGGCAGGCGGTCCGGGCAGCCAGACCGCGGTGTTCATGCGCGGTTCCAACGCCAATCACGTCAAGGTGCTGATCGACGGCATCGATGTCGGCGATCCCGGCAATCCCAACGGTGCCTTCGATTTCGGCAAGTTGCTGGCAGGCGATGTGGAGCGGATCGAGGTGCTGCGCGGCCCGCAAAGCGGCCTCTATGGCGCCGATGCCATTGGCGGCGTGATCGCCGTCACCTCCAGGAAGGGATCCGGCACGCCGAAACTGACGGCCATGCTGGAAGGCGGTTCCTTCGGGACCTTCAACCAGCGCATCGGGCTGAGCGGCTCGCACTCGATGTTCAATTATGCCTTCGGCATCGACCATCTCCGTGCCACGGACACGCCGGTGACGCCGATCGACCTGCTGCCGCCCGGCCAGAGAGCCATCGGCAACCTCTATGACAACAAGGTCTATTCGGCCCGGCTCGGCGCTGATTTTACCGACAATCTCAGCGCCAGCCTGATCGCGCGCTATTCCGATTCGAAGCTCCTGTTCACCGGCGATTCCTTCACCGGGCCGAATGCCCTGCACAGTTCGCAGACCGAAGGGCTTTTCCTCACGCGTGGCGAGGTCGTCTGGCACTCGCTCGATGATCGCTATCGGACCGTCCTGGGCATCGACTATCTCAGGGATCGTCGGCGCAGCGTACCTTCTCCGGAAAACATGACGCCGCCATCGACCAGCATCGGCGAGCGCCTGAAGTTCGACCCGCGCCAGGAGGTCGCAATTACCGATGACCACAAGCTCACTCTCGGGCTGGAGCGCGAGAATTATCGCCTGCAGGCCGAAGACCTGACCGCCTCCAGCGGCAATTCGGCGGCGTTCGCCCAGCTCCAGTCCAACTGGTTCGAGAATTTCTACCTGACCTCGAACCTGCGCTACGACCGCAACGACGATTTCGGCGGCCGTCTGACCTGGCGCGTCGCGCCCGCCTATACGATCGCGGCGACCGGGACCTTGCTGCGTGCGAGCTATGGCACCGGCTTCAAGGCGCCGACCCTCAGCCAACTCTATCGCGATTATCCGCCCTTCTTCTATGCCAACCGCAATCTGAAGCCCGAAGAAAGCAGCGGTTACGACGTCGGCTTCGAGCAGCCCCTGTTCGCAGACCGCCTGCGCATCGGTTCTACCTTCTATTACAACCGCATCCGCAATCTGATCGACTACAACGACACCTTCACCACCAATGTGAATGTCGGCCGGGCCACGACCTATGGCAATGAATCCTTCGTCTCGGTCCGGGTGAACGAGCAGATGTCCTTGAGAGGGGACTATACCTTCACCATCGCCCGCAACGACGTCACCGAAACAAGCCTGTTGCGCCGCCCCAGGCACAAGGCAAGCTTGCAGGTCGACTGGTCGCCGACGGAGGCGCTCAACCTGTCGGCCACGGTGCTCTATGTCGGCTCCTGGATCGACGGCAATCGCAGCTTCTCGATCCCGCGCCTGAAGGCTTCCGGCTATGCGACGGTGAATCTGGCTGCCGACTACAAGGTCGACGAGCGTGCGAGCGTGTTCGCCCGCGTCGACAACCTGTTCGACCGTCGCTACGAGACCCCGGTCGGTTTCCAGCAGCCGGGGCTTGGCGTCTATGGCGGCGTCCGCCTGAGCGCATTCTAGGGCCAATGCGGTCGACTTCAGCGTATTCAAGCTCGCTCGACCTTTGTCATTGCCGGGCTCGACCCGGCAATCCAGCTCCTTGCCTGTTTGCGCGTGACTCCTGGATAGCCGGGACAAGCCCGGCTATGACAAATCGGAGCATGCCCCTTTCTGTGGACTGGAACAATTCCAATTGATCATAGGCAGCGGCGAGAAAAGCGACTACATCAGGGCCAAACTGGCGGTGCCCCGGCCCCGCCTCGGTTCGTCCTGATCCGGAGACCCTCTCCATGCCCGATTCCGCCTCCAATGCCCGCTATCCCCATGTTCCCCTGTTTCCCCTGGGAGCGGACGAGACGCCTTATCGCAAGCTGACCAGCGAAGGCGTGCGGGTCGAGAAGCTCGGCGGCAGCGAGATCCTGCAGGTGGATGGCGAGGCATTGCGGCTTCTGGCCGAGCAGGCCTTCATGGACATCAACCATCTCTTGCGCCCCGGCCATCTCCAGCAATTGCGCAACATCCTCGAGGATCCCGAGGCGACGGACAATGACCGCTTCGTCGCCTATGACCTGCTCAAGAACGCGAATATCGCCGCCGGCGGCGTGCTGCCCATGTGCCAGGATACCGGCACCGCCATCGTGATGGCCAAGAAGGGCCGCAAGGTCTGGACGGATGGCGAGGACGAAGGCGCCATCGCCCAGGGCATCCGCGACGCCTATGAGAAGAAGAACCTGCGCTATTCGCAGCTGGCGCCGCTGTCGATGTTCGAGGAGAAGAACACCAAGACCAACCTGCCGGCGCAGATCGACATTTCGGCGGAAGGGGAGGAGGCCTACAAGTTCCTCTTCGTCGCGAAGGGCGGCGGTTCGGCCAACAAGACCTTCCTCTATCAGGCCACGCCCTCCATCCTCTCCAAGGACCGCCTGGTCGCCTTCCTGAAGGAGAAGATCCTCACGCTCGGCACGGCAGCCTGCCCGCCTTACCATCTTGCGGTGGTGATCGGCGGCACCTCCGCCGAACTCACGCTGAAGGCGGTGAAACTCGCCTCGGCTCGCTATCTCGATACCCTTCCGACCGAAGGTTCCGAGCTCGGCCACGCTTTCCGTGACCTCGAACTCGAGAAGGAAGTCCACAAACTCACCCAGTCGCTCGGCGTCGGCGCCCAGTTCGGCGGCAAGTATTTCTGTCATGACGTGCGCGTCATTCGCCTGCCGCGGCATGGCGCCAGCCTGCCGATCGGCCTCGGCGTGTCCTGCTCGGCCGACCGCCAGGCCATGGGCAAGATCACCCGGGACGGCGTCTTCCTGGAGGAACTCGAGCACAATCCGGCGCGCTTCCTGCCCGAGATCGACGAGAGCAAGCTCGGCGGAGCGGTGGTGAAGATCGATCTCAACCAGCCGATGTCTAATATCCTGGAGACCCTGTCGCGCCATCCGGTGAAGACGCGTGTGTCGCTGACGGGGCCCATCATCGTGGCGCGTGACCTCGCCCATTCCAAGCTGCGCGAACGTCTGGAAGCGGGGGGAGGGCTGCCCGACTACCTCAAGAACCACCCGGTCTATTACGCCGGCCCGGCCAAGACGCCGGCCGGCTATGCCTCCGGCTCGTTCGGCCCAACCACGGCGGGCCGGATGGACAGCTATGTCGACCAGTTCCAGGCGGCGGGCGGCTCGATGGTGATGCTGGCCAAGGGCAACCGTTCCGCCCAGGTCCGCGAGGCCTGCGCCAAGCATGGCGGCTTCTATCTCGGCTCGATCGGCGGCCCCGCCGCACGCCTCGCCCAGGACTGCATCAAGAAGGTCGAGGTATTGGAATATCCAGAACTCGGCATGGAGGCGGTGTGGCGCATCGAGGTCGAGGACTTCCCGGCCTTCATCGTCATCGACGACAAGGGCAATGACTTCTTCAAGGAACTCAACCTGGGCTGAGTTCACGCGCCTGCTTTTTCGGCGAGGCCTCTTCCTGAAAAGGGAGAGGCCTTTTTCATGCACGTTTCGCGTGCTGTTGCGAATTCGCAACTGTCATGGACAAAGCCCTTTTGTGTCAGAACGGTGACTCACCTTAACATTGTGTAATGTCTCGCCTGGGAGGAAAGCTTCGATATCGCGGTGCACAACGACTGCGCCTCTTCGGTATGCCCAATATTGCTTTGCCGGCTTGCCGAAGAGAGAGGCCCTCTTGAAGGGGTCGACTTATGAGATCGGGGTATTTCTATGTCTATTCGTGCAATTTTACTCGGCGCTGGCGCCGGATTTCTTGGCATTTCGGCCGCATCTGCTACAGACTTGCCGATGAGCAAGGGCGAGGCCGTCGAATATGTGAAGGTATGTACGGCGTTCGGTCCGGGCTTTTTCTATATTCCGGGCACCGACACCTGCCTGAAGATCAGCGGCCAGATCCGGGCCGACTATTGGTTTGCGCAGGCGCCCAGCAATGCAACGGGCAAGCGCAACATCAGCCAGACGCAGTTTCGGACCAACGCCCGCATCCGCTTCGATGCGCGCACTCAGACCGACTGGGGCATGCTGCGCTCCTTCTTCGAACTCCAGGCCGAGTCGAATGCGGGGGCGGCCACGCATGACACCTTCCAGGTGCGCCAGGCCTATCTGCAGTTCGGCGGCCTGACGGCCGGTTATGCCTGGTCGCCCTATGCCTTCTACGACCCCAATTATCAGGCCGAGTTCTTCGCGCCCTATTTCGGCGAGCAGGGCCGGCGCAACCTGATCAGCTATACGGCGCAGTTCGACAAGGCTTACGCCACCCTATCGATCGAAGACGGCCGTGATCATCGCGCCAATGCCTCGGTCTACGGAAACAATGTCGTGGTCAATGGCGTCACGGTTGCTGGTGGCGTCGGCGGTGCCCAGATGCCTGATATCGTCGGCGTCGTCGGCTATGACGACAACAAGAACGGCTGGGGCCGTTTCCAGGTGATGGGCGCCCTTCATCAGAACCGCAGCGCAACGGCCGGCTATAGTACGAAGTACGGTTATTCGATCGGTGTTGGCGGCAACGTCAACCTGCCGGTTCTCGAGGGGGCCTACATCGCGGCCGAGGCCAGCTACGCGGACGGCGCCGTAAAATATCTCGGCGTCGGTGGTTCCCAGCCGAATGGCTCGTCCACCCTGGGCTTCGGCGGCGTGGACGCCTACATAACCAACGGCACGATCCATGATCTCGACAGCGCCAAGGGCTTCGCCGTGCAGGGCGAGGCCGGTCTCAACGTGACCAAGAACCTGCAGGCCATTCTGTTCGGCGGCTATCTGCACTTCGACGCACCGCGCATCGCCTCCAACATCACCGACAATTTCAACTACTATGTCGTTGGCGGCCAGGTGAACTACACCGTCGTCAAGGGCTTCATTGCGGGCGCCGAAGTCTGGTACCAGAACAAGGATCCGGAAGGGCTGAACAGCAAGACGGTCGACGCCGTCGGTGCCGGCGTGCGTCTGCGCCGCACCTTCTGATCCGGCCTATACAGGTGGAAACAAGAACGCCGCGCCCGCAAGGGCGCGGCGTTCTGCCTGTGATATCCGGTCAGTTCTGGTTGGCCGGGACGAGATCGGTGCCGTTCAGGCGGCCGATATAGTCGGTGAGCATCGGCACATAGCGCTCGGCGCCGCCGGCGGCCATCGCCACCCCGAACGAGTTCTTCACCGCATTGCCGATCGGATTGACCAGCCCGGCGGCGTCCGCCATCGCCTCCAGATAGGTCAGGTCCTTGAAGGCATTGGCGATGGTGAATTTGTGCGCATTCTCGTCGCCCTCCAGGACCCAGCGTGAGAAGGTCTGGTAGAAGCCGCAATCCATGCGCCCGCCGCGAATGACGCTGTCGAAGCGCTTGGGCGTGATGCCGACCTTCTGCGACAAGGCGAGGGCCTCCGCATAGAGGGCGGCATAGCCCAGCGACACGAAGTTGTTGAGCAGCTTCATGCGATGACCATCGCCCGTGCCGCCGATATGCACGATGCGTCCGGCCCAGGTTGAAATCACCGGCTTGAGGCGCTCGAACAGGGCGTCGCTGGCGCCGATCATGGTGTCGAGCGTGCCTTCCCAGGCCTCCTTTGGCGTGCGGCCGAGCGGAGCATCGGCGTAGTCGATGCCGGCCTCGGCGAGTTCGGCGGCAAGCGCCAGGGTGGAGTTGGGGTCGGAAGTCGAGCAGTCGACGACGACGGAACCAGGCTTCAGGCCGGCCTTCAGCCCGTCAGGGCCCCGTATCAGCGCTTCGACCTGCCGCGAACCGGTGACGCACAGGAAGACGATGCTGGAAGCCGCGCCGACCTCGCGCGGTGTCTTGGCCTCCTTGGCCCCGCGCGCCACCAGATCCTCGACGGGCGCGCGGTTGCGATGCCCCATCACCGTCAGTGCGTAGCCCTTCTCCACGATGTTCTTGGCCATGCCATGGCCCATATAGCCGACTCCGATGAAGCCGACGCTCTCCTGCCTATTCGTCATTGCAATCGTCCCGTTTCCTGTCCCGCATGTCCGGAGCGGGTTGCCGGCGCATCCTGCCGGCAGGGAGTGTGGACGGGGAGGGCCGTGGGGCGCAAGCCTGAACGGCGCAATGGTATGATGATTTATCGCAAGCTCGCCCGGTGATCAGCCTTTGTTAAATAAGAGATTTGAGAACAAAAATAGAACTTGCGTTAACGAGAACAAAATGGGTACATAGCGCCACGGGGCTTCGAATTGCGACAAGATTGCAGCCCGGTGTTGGAAAATGATTGGTCCGGATGACGAATCCGTTCGTGCTTGATAGGGAAACGGGCATATGAGTCAGACGCAGCTGCGCTTGGTCGAAGGAAGCTCCATGGACAAGACGAAGGCGCTCGACGCCGCCCTATCACAGATCGAACGCTCCTTCGGCAAGGGCTCGATCATGCGGCTCGGCAAGGGCACCAAGACGATGGAGGTCGAGGCGATCTCCACCGGTTCTCTCGGTCTCGACATCGCCCTCGGTGTCGGCGGCCTGCCCAAGGGGCGGGTCATCGAGATCTACGGGCCGGAATCCTCCGGCAAGACCACGCTGGCGCTGCACTCCGTCGCCGAAGCCCAGAAGCGGGGCGGTGTCTGCGCCTTCATCGATGCCGAGCATGCGCTCGATCCGGTCTATGCCCGCAAGCTTGGCGTCAATCTCGACGAGTTGCTGATCTCGCAGCCCGACACCGGCGAGCAGGCGCTGGAAATCTGCGACACGCTGGTGCGCTCGGGTGCGATCGACGTGATCGTGATCGACTCCGTGGCGGCGCTGACGCCCAAGGCCGAAATCGAAGGCGAGATGGGCGATGTGCAGCCCGGTCTGCAGGCCCGCCTGATGAGCCAGGCTTTGCGCAAGCTGACGGCCTCGATCGGGCGTTCCAACTCGATGGTGATCTTCATCAACCAGATCCGCATGAAGATCGGCGTGATGTATGGCAGCCCGGAAACCACCACGGGCGGTAACGCCCTGAAATTCTACGCCTCCGTCCGCCTCGATATCCGCCGTATCGGCGCGATCAAGGACAGGGAAGAGGTGGTCGGCAACCAGACCCGCGTGAAGGTGGTCAAGAACAAGGTGGCGCCCCCCTTCAAGCAGATCGAATTCGACATCATGTATGGCGAGGGCGTCTCGAAGGTGGGCGAACTGATCGACCTCGGCGTCAAGGCCGGCGTGGTCGAGAAGTCCGGTGCCTGGTTCAGCTATGAGAGCCAGCGCCTCGGCCAGGGGCGCGAGAACGCCAAGCAGTTCCTCAAGGACAATCCGGACGTTGCCGACAAGATCGAGGGTCAGATTCGCCAGAATGCCGGCCTGATCGCCGAGCGCATCCTCGACAATATCGATCCGGCGGACGCTGGGGACGATTGAGGCTCGTAGCCGCCAGGAGCGGCGAGTGGCGTGCTTGACGAAATAACCCGCCTGTTGGCCCCAACAGGCGGGTTTTTCATGGATGAGCGCCTCGACAGGCCGGAACAGCCTCGCTACAACGCCCCACCACCATGCAAGTTCCTCTTGATCGAGCCATAGGCTCGATCAAGAGGAACTTGCAAGATTTCAAGCACTTGCAGAATATCTCGATATTGCCCATTCGTGGGCAATATCGAGATATTCTGCTTAGGATGCTGGCCAAGCCGACAGGAAGGGACCAGCGAAACAGGCGATTGGGCCAAATAGGCAAATTGGGCATGAGCGGCGTCAACGAGATCCGATCCACCTTCCTCGACTATTTCGTGCGGAACGGCCACGAAGCCGTGGCGTCTTCGCCGTTGGTGCCGCGCAACGATCCGACCCTGATGTTCACCAATGCCGGCATGGTGCAGTTCAAGAACGTCTTCACCGGCATCGAGAAGCGTCCCTATTCGCGGGCCGCGACTTCGCAGAAATGCGTGCGTGCCGGCGGCAAGCACAATGATCTCGACAATGTCGGCTATACGGCCCGGCATCACACCTTCTTCGAGATGCTCGGCAACTTCTCCTTCGGCGACTATTTCAAGGATCGCGCCATCGAGCTCGCCTGGAACCTGATCACCAAGGATTTCGGCCTGCCGGCCTCCAAGCTCCTGGTGACGGTGTTCTCCGAGGATGACGAGGCCCATCGGCTGTGGAAGAAGATCGCCGGCCTGCCGGATGACCGCATCATCCGCATCCCGACCTCGGACAATTTCTGGCGCATGGGCGATACCGGTCCCTGCGGTCCGTGCTCCGAGATCTTCTACGATCATGGCGATCACATCTGGGGGGGCCCGCCTGGTTCGCCGGACGAGGATGGCGACCGCTTCATCGAGATCTGGAACCTCGTCTTCATGCAGTTCGAGGAACTGGTGGGCGGCGAGCGCGTCAACCTGCCTCGGCCCTCGATCGATACCGGCATGGGTCTCGAGCGCATCGCCACCGTGCTGCAGAACAAGCACAACAATTACGACATCGATCTCTTCCAGGCCCTGATCCGTGCCTCGGTCGAGGCGATCGGCGTGCCGGCCGAAGGGCCGGCGCTGGCCAGCCACCGCGTCATCGCCGACCATCTGCGCGCTTCCTCCTTCCTGGTCGCCGACGGTGTGCTGCCCTCGAACGAGGGCAGGGGCTATGTCTTGCGCCGGATCATGCGCCGCGCCATGCGCCATATCTCCCTGCTCGGCGCCAAGGATCCCATCATGTGGAAGCTGGTGCCGGCGCTGGTGCGCGAGATGGGGGCCGCCTATCCCGAACTCGTGCGGGCCGAAGCCCTGATCAGCGAGACGCTGCGCCTCGAGGAGACCAGCTTCCGCCGCACGCTGGAGCGCGGCCTGGCCCTGCTCGATGCGGAGACCGTGAAACTCGGTGACGGCCAGGTCTTCTCGGGCGATGTCGCCTTCACCCTCTACGACACCTATGGCTTCCCGCTCGACCTGACCCAGGACGCATTGCGGGCACGCAACATTTCGGTCGATCTCGAAGGCTACCAGGCCGCCATGCAGCAGCAGAAGGCCAAGGCGCGCGCTGCCTGGGCCGGATCGGGCGATGCCGCCACCGAGACGGTCTGGTTCGGCCTGCGTGAGCAGGTCGGCGCCACCGAATTCCTCGGCTATGAGACGGAGACCGCCGAAGGGGTCGCTTTGGCGCTGGTCAAGGACGGCAAGCCGGTCGACCAGCTGGCACAGGGCGACAAGGGCTTCCTTATCCTCAACCAGACGCCATTCTACGGCGAATCCGGCGGCCAGCAGGGCGATACGGGCATCGTGCAGGCCGGTGGCCTGAAGGTGGCGGTGACCGACACCCAGAAGAAGCTCGGCGATCTCTTCGTGCATGCCGTCACCGTCGAGGAGGGCACGCTCAAGGTTCAGGAGCCGCTCGAACTCGTCGTCGATCACACCCGCCGTTCCGCGATCCGGGCCAATCACTCCGCCACGCATCTCCTGCATGAGGCGCTGCGCCTGACGCTGGGCGATCACGTCGCGCAGAAGGGCTCGCTGGTGGCACAGGATCGCCTGCGCTTCGACTTCTCGCATCCCAAACCGATTTCGGACGAGGAGATCAAGGAGATCGAGGACCTTGCCAATGCCGTCGTGCTCGACAACAGCGAGGTGACCACGCATCTGATGAGCGTGGACGACGCCATCGCGTCCGGTGCGCGTGCGCTGTTCGGCGAGAAATATGGCGACGAGGTTCGCGTCGTCTCGATGGGGCAGCGCCAGCCCGGCTCGAACAAGGCCTGGTCGGTGGAATTATGCGGCGGCACCCATGTGCGGCGCACCGGCGACATCGGCCTGATCCGTATCGTCTCCAACGGGGCCGTGGCCGCCGGCGTACGCCGTATCGAGGCGATGACGGCGGATGCGGCCCGCAGACACCTGGTCAACGAGAGCCGCCTCTTGCAGGGATTGGCCGACGTATTGCGCACGCCCGTGCCGGAGGCAGGCGATCGCCTGGCTACGTTGGTCGAGGAGAACCGCAAGCTCGAACGCGAGCTGACCGAGGCGCGCAAGAAGCTCGCCATGGGTAGCGGCGGAGGCGACAGCGAAATCCGCACGGTCGGCAAGACCCGGCTGCTGGCCAAGGCCGTCACCGGCATCGAGCTGAAGGACCTCAAGGCGCTGGCGGACGAGGGCAAGAAGCAGGTGGGTTCCGGTGTCGTCGCCATCGTGGCGACCTCCGAGGACGGCCGTGCCGGCCTCGTCGTGGGCGTGACGGCGGACCTGACCGGCAGCTTCAATGCCGTCGATCTCGTGCGCAAGGGCTCCGAGGCGCTCGGGGGCAAGGGCGGCGGCGGACGGCCCGACATGGCGCAGGCCGGAGGCCCCGACGGATCCAAGGCCCAAGCTGCCCTCGATGCCATCGCCGCGGCGCTGGCCGAGGCTTAAGGCGATGGCCGAGCCCAACACGCCGAACTGGATGAGGCCGCTCTGGGTCCGCCTGCTGCTCTGTGTGCTGCCCGCGGCTTGGGCCGGGGTGGAGCTCTATAACGGCAACCAGTTCTGGGGCCTGATGTTTGCGGCCGTCGCCGCCTATGGGCTGTGGACCCAGGTCATCCAATATCGTCCGCCGGAAGAGTGAAACCGGCGGACTTCAAACCCTTCCGATCGGAGCGAGCATGAGCGCCTTTCCCGTCTATGCTTTCGACAATGCCATCGTGCGCCTGCCGCCGGCGAGCGTGACCCAGGGCCTGCGGGCCGAGGACCGTGGCGCGCCCACCCATGAGGGTGTCTCGACCGAGCATCGTCTCTATATCGAGGCCTTGCAGGCTGCGGGGGTTGCCGTCGAGGTTCTGCCCGCCCTCGAGACTTTCCCGGATTCGCTGTTCGTCGAGGATCCGGCCTTGGTGTTCCCGGAAGGAGCGATCCTGCTGCGGGTCGGCGCCAAGAGCCGTTTCGGCGAGACGGCCGAGATCGCGCCGGTGCTGCGCGCGCGCTTCGGGAAGGTCCTGACGTTGCAGGGCCCCGGTTTCGTCGACGGCGGCGACGTTCTGGTCACGCCCCAGGCGGTGATGATCGGCCTCTCCGACCGCACTACGAGGGAAGGGGCGGAGGAGTTGATCGCTCTGCTGGCCGAACTCGGCCGCAAGGGTGTCGTCGTCACCACGCCTCCGGGCGTCCTGCATTTCAAGTCCGACTGTTCGCTGCTCGACGACACCACCATGCTGTCGACGGCGCGTCTCGCTGCCTCCGGCGTGTTCGAGGGCATGCGGGTGCTACTGACGCCCGAAGGCGAGGAGGCTGCGGCCAACGCGCTCAGGGTGAATGACCGAGTTTTCGTCGGCATCGACTATCCGCGCACGGCCACCCTGCTCGAAGCCGAGGGCTATAGCGTCGTCCGGCTGCCGACGTCGCAGATCGCCAAGATCGATGCAGGCCTGTCCTGCATGTCGCTGCGCTGGCATACCTGAAATCCGACGTTCGCAAGCAGGGACTTGGAGTGTCGATCTCGGGTCGACATCCTCGGATATGCTGCATCTGTCGGCAGGAAGTTGCCGACCTCGCTCCATCAAGTGCCGGAGCCGTGGTCGGCACTGCGTGATGTGCTGTCTCAGTGCGGTTTCACTGTCTTGGCGAAACCGGCTTCCAGGCGCCGGTAGATGGCTTCGATCACCAGCGTGGTGATGAGATAGCCGATCGCGACCACCAGAAGCGGCGTATAGGTGATCGCCTCGCGCGAGCGAATGATGTTGATCTGGCCCAGCAGATCCTGGACGCTGACCAGATAGGCGAGGGCGGTCGACTTCAGGCAGAGCACGGTCTCGCCGGCAAAGGTCGGCATCATCGCCTGCATGGCGCGGGGCAGCCAGATACGGCGCACCAGCGCAAAGCCGCGAAAGCCATAGGCCCGCGCCGCTTCCAGTTCGCCGCGCGGGACCGACAGCAGCGCGCCGCGCACGACTTCGCCGACATAGCCGCCCACGCTCAGCACCAGCGCGAAGATGACGTAATAATAGCCGTCCTTCAGGACCGGCCAGATGAAGGATTGCCGGATGCCGGGGATGGCGGGAAACAGCGAGCCCAGGCCCTGGTAGTAGACGAACATCTGCACCAGCAGGGGCGTGCCGCGGATGACCGACACGAAGCTGGAGGTGATGGCGTAGATCAGCTTGTTCTTGGAAACCCGGCCGAAGCCGACCAGCACCGCCAGGGGAAAACCGAAGAGCAGCGAGAAGAACAATAGCTTCAGCGTGGTGTAAAAGCCGCTGAGGATGGCCGGCCAATATTTGCCGATCCAGCCGAAATTCTCGAAAAACCAGCTTGCCAGATCCGCGGACATGGTCACCCCAGCTTGGGAGTCCAGCGCCGGATGTGACGCTCGAACATTTTGATGAAGATGTTGGAGAATTGCGTCAGCGCGTAATAGATCGCGCCGCAGAGCAGCAGGAAGGGGAAATACATGCGCGTCGAGGCCGCCGCCTGCACGGCCGTGAAGGTGAGCTCGTTATAGCCGACCACGAAAATCAGGGCCGAATCCTTCAGCATGGTCATCCAGAGATTGGTCAGGCCGGCAAAAGCGAAGGGAATCATCAAAGGCAGGATGACGCGCCGGAACAGGCCGAAGCCATGCATGCCATAGGCGCGGGCCGCCTCGATCTGCCCCTTCGGCAAGGCAAGTACGGCCCCGCGCAGGATCTCCGAGGTATAGGCGCCATTGACCACGCCGAGCACGGTGATGGCGGCGAAGAAGCCGCCGATTCCCAGCGTGCCGTAGCCGAGCCAGGCCATCAGGGCATTGAGCCCCTGCTGACCGGCATAATAGAGGATCAGGATGAGCAGCACCTCGGGCACGGCACGGCAGATGGTGGAATAGCCATTGGCGAGCGCAACCAGCCAGCGCGGCCCGCGCAATTTGGCCCAGGCGACCAGGCCGCCGATGACAAGGCCGGTCAGATAACCGCCGACCGAGATTTCGATGGTGATGACCAGGCCCTGGAGCAACGATACGCCCCATCCGGACATCAGGAGATTCCAGAAAGCTTCCACGCCCGACCCCGCAGGAAGAAAAGGCGCCGGCCCGAATTCTCAGGCCGGCTGGAGAAAGCCCGGTTCAGTTCAGCAGGAGCGAACCGGACTGCCTATCTCACTTCGGCGGCGTGCCGACGTCGTACTTGAAGTATTTCTTCTGGATCGTGTCGAATTCGCCATCGGCATAGACCGCCTTGATGCCGGCATCGAGCTTGGCCTTCAGATCGGTATCCTCCTTGCGGAGGCCACCACCGACACCGGCTTCGAACACAGGATCCTTGGGGAACTGCTTCATCTCGCAGCATTGGCCGTCCTTGCCGGCCAGGAAGTCGTCGAGTGCGGCGGCGTCGGCCATCACCAGGTCAAGACGGCCGGCCGCGAGGTCGGCATTGGCGGCGTCTTGCGTGCCATAGCTCTTGATGTCGGCGTCGGGGTAGGTCTTCTGGACATATTGGGCGTGGATGGTGCTGGTCTGCACGCCGATCGACTTGCCCTTCATGCCCTCCGGCGTGAAGTCGAACTTGTCGGCCTTGTTGCCGATGAATTCGGGGGGCGTGTTGTAGTAGCGGATGGTGAAGCCGATTTGGGCGGAGCGCTCCGGCGTGATCGTCATGGAAGCCCAGATCACGTCGATCTTCTTGGCGATCAGGGCGGGGATGATGCCGTCCCAGGCCGTGGCGACGATCTCGCAATCGAGCTTGGCGGCCTTGCAGACGGCCTTGGCCAGATCGACCTCGAAGCCGACCCACTGGCCGGAGGCATCCTTTGAAGCGAAGGGCGGGTAGGGCTCGGCCGCGACGCTGACCTTGATGGTATCGGCCTGGGCCGAGGCGAAGGCCGCGCCGCAAAAGAAAGCGGTCGCCATAAGGAGTTTGGCGCTGAAGTTTTTCATTTTGGTCCCCTGATAGATAGCTGTTTTTTCTGGATTTTCTTGGATTTTCGTACCTGATGCGCGAGTTCTGGTGCCCTCCTGCCCCCCGAACTTTTCCGTCAAGCGGAAACGCTTGCCTCGCAGGCCGCCCTAGTGCTGGCGCGGCGTGACGAATTGACGGCAACGCTCGCTGTTGGGATTGCCGAACACCTTCTGGGGTGGGCCCTCCTCCTCGACATTGCCGTTGTAGAGATACATCACGTGGTTGGCGACATCGCGGGCGAAGGCCATTTCATGGGTCACCAGCAGCATGGTGCGGCCCTCCGCGGCGAGATCGCGGATGACCTTGAGCACCTCGCCGACCAATTCCGGGTCGAGCGCCGAGGTCGGTTCGTCGAACAGCATCACCTTGGGGCGAATGGCAAGGGCGCGAGCGATCGCTGCGCGCTGCTGCTGGCCGCCGGAGAGAAAGGCGGGATAGACGTCCTTCTTGGCGTAGAGGCCGACCTTGTGCAGCAATTGCTCGGCATGGGCGATCGCCTCGGCCTTGCTTTCGCCGAGAACATGCACCGGTGCTTCGATGACGTTTTCGAGCACCGTGCGGTGCGCCCACAGGTTGAAGCTCTGGAACACCATGCCCAGGCGGCTGCGAATGCGCTGGAGCTGCTTCTGATCGGCGACCGACATGGCGCCATGGCCGTCCGGCTTCAGGCGAATCTCCTCGTTCCCGATCAGGATGCGGCCGGAATTGGGAACCTCAAGCAGATTCGTGCAGCGCAGCATAGTGCTCTTGCCCGAGCCCGATGCTCCGATCAGGGCGATCACGTCGCCTTCATGGGCCGTAAGGGAAACGCCTTTGAGGACTTCCAGGAGGCCGAAACTCTTGTGAATATTGTCGAGTTGAACAACGGGTGTCCGGCTCGCTCCCGCTTGTGGGGCGTCCTCTGGCATAAAGCGACCTCATCTGACGTTCGGTTGCCCAGAACTGTATCAGCCATTTCAGTTTGCACAAGGTGCGGGCAGCCACTCTTGTCGATAACGACATGCTCTGGTCTTTATCCGCTGCATGCGATAGGCAGGTCGCGAAACGGGAACCCTGCCTATGTCGCTCGCTGCCTCCATTCGCAAAGTCCTGGTGCCGATCAACCGCGAGGGCTATCCCTTTCTGGGGATCGCGGGCGTAACCACGCTGATTGCGCTGGGATGGATCAAGGTTCTGTTCTGGCCGCTTTTGATCCTCACGGCCTGGGTCGCCTATTTCTTCCGCGATCCCCAGCGGGTGACGCCGGTGCGCGAGGGCCTGGTGGTCTCGCCGGCCGACGGCGTGGTCAGCCAGATCGCCAACGTGCTGCCGCCGCCCGAACTGGGGCTGGCCAGCCAGTCGCTGCTGCGCGTTTCGATCTTCATGAACGTCTTCGATTGCCACGTGAACCGCAGCCCGGTGACGGGGACGATCACCAAGATCGCCTATAAGCCCGGCAAGTTCCTCAATGCCGATCTCGACAAGGCCAGCGAGGACAACGAGCGCAACGGTTTCATCATCGATACCGGAACCAGCCGCTACGGCGTGGTGCAGATCGCCGGACTGGTGGCACGACGTATCGTCTGCTGGACCAATGAGAACGAGCATGTGGCCGTCGGCCAGCGCCTGGGCATGATCCGCTTCGGTTCGCGCGTCGACGTCTATTTGCCGGAAGGGGTACGCCCCCTGGTCGGCATCGGCCAGAAGATGGTGGCCGGCGAGACGATCCTGGCGGACGCCAATGCCGCAATGCCGAATCTGACTCATCGCGTCGGTTGACCATGGACCCGCTCTTCCCGCCTTTTCAGCCTGGAAGTCCGGATCCCGAGGGAACGAGGCGGCGTGCCATTCCGCTGCGCGTGCTGATCCCCAACATGATTACGCTGCTCGCGCTTTGTGCGGGCATGACGGCCATTCGCCTGGCCATCGAGAACAAGCTCGACCTCGCCATCGGCTGCATCGTGGTCGCGGCGCTGCTGGACGGCGTCGACGGACGCGTGGCACGCTATCTCAAGGGCACCTCGAAATTCGGAGCGGAGCTCGATTCGCTTGCCGATTTCGTAAATTTCGGCGTGGTTCCCGGCATCGTTCTCTATTTCTGGGGATTGCATGATCTGCGATCGATTGGGTGGATCGGCTCGCTGGTCTTCGCCATCTGCATGGTGCTGCGCCTCGCCCGCTTCAACGTGACCAGCAGCGATCCCAACCGGCCGGCCTTCCAGGCAAACTTCTTCACCGGCATGCCGGCGCCGGCGGGCGCCTGCACGGTGCTGCTGCCGATCTACCTGGATTTCCTCGGCCTCACCCATGAGCCGAGCCATGCCAAATATGAGCTGGCCTATGTGCTGCTCATCGCCTTCCTGATGATCTCCACCATCCCGACCTTCTCGGGCAAGAAGCTGGGCAATCGCATTCCACGCGAATGGGTGCTGCCGATCTTCGTCGTCGCCGTGGTGGTGGTGATGCTGCTGGCCCTCTATCCCTGGGAGTCGCTGACCTCGCTCACCGTCGGTTATCTGGCGACCATTCCGTTCGGCGTCCTCTACTACCGCAAGCAGGCAAGGGCCTATCAGGCCTCGCTGCAGGTGGAGCGCAAGGGCGAGTAGTTCTTTGGAGCGCGGACAACCTGTCCGCTCTTGCATTCGGCAGATACCATACTGGCCGAAAAGGAAGAGCGGACATCACAGCGGCATGAAGGCATGTCACTGTGAAGTCCGCGCTTCTTACACCGGCCTCGCCAGCACGTGCTTCTTCTTGCCGAGCGACAGCTTGATCACGCCATCGGCGGTGACGTCGGCCGAGGTCAACACCGCCTTGGGATCGCTGACTGAAGCGTCATTCACCCGCAGGCCGCCGCTGGCGATCTGGCGGCGCGCCTCGCTGGTCGACGGCACCAGGCCGGCTTGCACGAAGGCATTGAGCAGGCCCACGCCTTCGGCGAGGCCCGCTAGCTCGAAGCTCGGCAGGTCGCCGGCCAGCGTGCCTTCCTCGAAGGTCTTGCGCGCGGTCTCCTCGGCCGCCTCGGCCTTGTCGCGGCCATGGACGAGGGCGGTCGCCTCGGTGGCCAGGCGCTTCTTGGCCTCGTTGATCTCCGAGCCACCGAGGGCGGCGAGGCGGGCGATCTCGTCGAGCGGCAGCGTGGTAAACAGCTTGAGGAAGCGCTCGACGTCGGCGTCCTCCGTGTTGCGCCAATACTGCCAGTAGTCATAGGCCGAGAGCATGTCTTCGTTGAGCCAGACGGCGCCGGCGGCGGTCTTGCCCATCTTGGCGCCCGAGGCGGTGGTCAGTAGCGGGCAGGTGAGGGCGTAGAGCTGCGGCGTGCCCATGCGGCGGCCGAGATCGATGCCGTTGATGATGTTGCCCCACTGGTCGGAGCCGCCCATCTGCAGCACGCAGTCGTAGCGCCTGGAAAGCTCCACGAAATCATAGGCTTGCAGGATCATGTAGTTGAATTCGATGAAGGAGAGTTCCTGCTCGCGGTCGAGACGTAGCTTCACCGAATCGAAGGACATCATGCGATTGACCGAGAAGTGGCGGCCGATGTCGCGCAGCATTTCGATATAGTTGAGCTTGGTCAGCCAATCGGCATTGTCGACCAGGATGGCGCGCTCGTCGGCATAGTCGATGAACTTGTCATAGACCTTGAGGATGCTGTTCTTGTTCGCCTCGATCTGCTCGAGCGGCAGGATGCGGCGGGTTTCATCACGGCCGGAGGGATCGCCGACGCGCGTGGTGCCGCCGCCCATCAGGGTGATGGGGCGGTGGCCCGTCTTCTGCAGCCAGTGCAGCATCATGATCGGCACGAGATGGCCGATATGCAGCGAACTTGCCGTGAGATCGACGCCGACATAGGCGGTCAGGCGTCCGCCGGCGGCCTTCTCGTCGAGGCCTTCCAGATCCGATACCTGGTGAATGAAGCCGCGCTCGGTGAGGGTGCGCAGGAAATCGGATTTTAACGCGGTCATGGCAAACGCTTTCAAACGGCTTATAGATGTCTAGAGCAAAGCGTGTTTGGACGGAAACGTCCGTTTGCTCTAGCTCTTTGGTTCGACGCGTCTTTGCGATTGCTGGCGTGTCCGCCAGATCACAAGACGCTTTAAGCGCCCTCTAACAGGTTTGGCGGCGCTTTGGTACAGGGACGCCGCGAAATCGGGTGATTTGCGCATGAAGACGATGATGACGGCACTCGGGCTGATGTCCGGGACCTCGATGGACGGTATCGATGCCGCCCTGATCGAGACGGACGGCGAGGGCACCGTCGAGATGGGACCGACAGTCGAGCTCGCCTATAATGAGGAAGAGCGCAGCCTGCTGCGGCAGGCCCTGGCCGATGCGGTGGCGATGAAGCGTCGCAATGAGCGTCCCGGTGCCCTGGTGGCGGCAGAGCGGCTGATCACCCGCAAGCATGCCGACATCGTTTCCGATTTCCTCAAGGCCCATGATCTCAGCCCCGATGATATCGATGTCATCGGCTTCCACGGCCAGACGGTACTGCATCGCCCGCAGGAGAAGCTGACCGTACAACTCGGCGACGGCCAGGCGCTCGCCGACAGCCTCGGCATCCAGACCGTCTACGACATGCGGGCCGCCGACGTTGCCGAGGGCGGGCAGGGCGCGCCGCTGGTGCCGGTCTATCATCAGGCCCTGGTGCAGGCCGCCAAACTTGCCGGTCCCGTCGCCGTGCTCAATCTCGGCGGTGTCGGCAATGTCAGCTACGTTGCAACGGGGCGCGACCCGATCGCTTTCGACACTGGTCCCGCCAATGCGCTGATCGACGATTTGATGATGGAGCGCACCGGCATCGCCCTGGACCAGGATGGCAGGCAGGCCCTGGCCGGCAAGGTCGACGAGACGGTGCTCGGCCAGTTGATGGCGCATCCCTATTTCGGCGAGGCGCCGCCCAAATCGCTCGATCGCAACGCCTTTTCCCGCGAAGCGGTGGCGGGATTGTCCACGCCCGATGCGGTGGCGACCCTGGCCGCCTTCACCGCCCGCAGCGTGGCGGCGGCGCGGCAATGGTTGCCTGCCGAGCCGAAATTGTGGATCGTCTGCGGCGGCGGCGCCCGTAATCCGGCAATCCTCAACTTCCTGCGCACCGAGACCGGTGTGCCCGTTCGTACGGCCGACGAGTTCGGCTGGTCGGCGTCGATGATGGAAGCGCAGGCTTTTGCCTATCTCGCCGTTCGATCCCTGAAGGGGCTGCCCCTGACCTTTCCCTCCAGCACCGGCGTCCGCACGGCGCTCACCGGCGGCATCCTCGCCGTGCCGGGCCAGAAGCGGGCAAGCGCATGATCGGTCGTCTCAATCACGTCGCCATCGCTGTGCGCGATCTCGGTGTAGCCACCGCCGTCTATCGCGATACGCTCGGTGCGCATGTCTCGCAGCCCCAGGCCCTGCCGGAGCACGGTGTCACCGTCGTCTTCATCGAATTGCCCAACACCAAGATCGAGCTCCTGGAACCCCTGGGTGAGGCCTCGCCGATCGCGCGCTTCCTCGAGAAGAACCCGGATGGGGGCATGCACCACATCTGCTACGAGGTCGATGACATCCTCGCCACGCGTGACCAGCTGAAACAAGCGGGCGCGCGCGTCCTGGGGGACGGTGAGCCGAAGATCGGTGCCCACGGCAAGCCGGTGCTGTTCCTGCATCCCAAGGATTTCTCGGGTACGCTGGTCGAACTGGAACAGGTTTGAAGCAATGATGGACCAGGCTTCAGGCCGGCCGTCGTGCTCGAACAGGGGCGCTCTTCCAGGCCGGTCTTCAGCGCCTGACCGAAAAAGTCGATGAAGCTCGCTTTTTGTCATTGCCGGGCTTCGTCCCGGCAATCCAGGGCGGCAATCTCGACAGGTGGCGGTATCTGGGTGCCCGGGACGAAGCCCGGGCATGACAAAGGCAGAGCCTTTCTCTGCTCAGTTTACGATCATTGAACCGGCCTCTTCAGACCGGCACACCATCCAGTCGGAATTCAGCCGTTGCTCTTGCGCCGGATCGGCGTGAGCAGGAAGGACGGCACGTGATCGCCCATGCCGATCACCACTGGACCGTCATCCTCGTCGCGTCGACGCGGCCTGTCCGATTGCGGCCGACGCTGCTCGGAGGTTGGCTGCGGCTCGTGGCGCGGGGCCTTGGGCGATTCGTCGCGTTCGCGCGAAGGCTTGGCCTCGCGGGCCTTGCCATGCTGGCGCGGTTCCTCGGCCTTGCCACCGCGTTCGCGGCGGCCACGCCGCGGCTTGGCGTGGATTTCTTCCTCTTCATCGCCCTCGATCGGCGGCGGATCGCCGGTGAAGGGGATCTTGTTGCCCGTCAGCGTCTCGATGGCTGAGACATGCTTGCCGTCGGCGGAACTGACCAGGGTGAAGGCCCAGCCCGAACGGCCGGCGCGGCCGGTACGGCCGATACGGTGGACATAGTCGTCGGCGTGAACGGGCACGTCGAAATTGAAGACATGGCTGACGTCGGGAATGTCGAGACCGCGGGCGGCGACGTCGGACGCCACCAGGATCGGCATCTCGCCATTGCGGAAGCTGTCGAGCGCGGCCATGCGGGCGCGCTGGTCCATGTCGCCATGCAGCGCGACGGCGCCGAAGCCGTGGCGCACCAGCGAGCGGTGCAGGATGGCCACTTCCGACTTGCGGTTGCAGAAGACGATGGCGTTCTTGAGGTTTTCCGCCGAACGGATCAGGCGGCGCAGGGTCACGCGCTTTTCGGCGGGAGGCGACTTGGTGTGCACCAGGGCCTGGGTAATCGTGGCAGCAGCGGTGGCGGGCCGGGCAACCTCCACCTGGACCGGGTTGTGCAGGAACTGGTCGGTGATGCGCTTGATCTCCGCCGGCATCGTCGCGGTGAAGAACAGGGTCTGCCGGGTGAAGGGCACCAGCTTGCAGATGCGCTCGATGTCGGGAATGAAGCCCATGTCGAGCATGCGGTCGGCCTCGTCGATGACGAGAAGCTCCACGCCGGTGAGCAGCAGCTTGCCGCGCTCGACGTGATCGAGCAGGCGGCCGGGCGTGGCGATCAGCACGTCAACGCCGCGCGTGATCTTGGCGTCCTGGTCGCCGAAGGAGACACCGCCGATCAGAAGCGCGACCGACAGGCCGCTCTTGCTGCCATAGCGGTCGAAATTCTCCTGGACCTGCGCGGCCAATTCGCGGGTCGGTTCCAGGATCAGCGTACGTGGCATGCGGGCGCGGGCGCGCCCCTTTTCCAGCAGCGTCAGCATGGGCAGCGTGAAGGCCGCCGTCTTGCCGGTGCCCGTCTGGGCGATGCCGAGCACGTCGCGGCGCTGCAGCACATGCGGAATGGCCTGGGCCTGGATGGGCGTGGGATTGGCGTAGCCAGCCGCTTCCACGGCGGCGAGGACCTTTGAAGAGAGACCGAGTTCAGCGAAGCTCATTGCGGAAATGTCGAACCAACAGAGGCCGCCCCGATCGGACGGCAGAGGGCGGCTCGCATCGCCGCACGGACGAACAGGGCCCTATCGGGTGGGGCCCGGACGGCGCGACCATAGGGTTAGGCGAGGAAATGTCAATGGTTTTGCCGGACAAAGCCACGGTTTTCGCTCGATTTTCGGAGCTTTTCCGCTGGTTTGCTGCTTGATAGGCGCTTTTGGCGATGATGAGGCGGCAGGATTGCATCCCCGAGCAACCGGGACGACGATCATTCCCTTACGTCATTGCGGCGACGGTGAAGCAAAGGTGCCTTGCGATTTGATGAAGGCATCCGAAATGACAAAATTACGTGAAAACAATGAGTTAGAAAAATAGGCGCTCCGCTGTGAATGCACTTGGCTCGGGCAGAATACGCAAAAACAAAAAGGCGGGCATTGGCCCGCCTTACTTCTGCATGACGATGGGCCAGCCTTATTCGGCCACGGTCTCGGCTTTCTTCTTGGCGGGCTTTACGGGGGGCTTGGCCGGCTTGGCTTCGGCGGTCTTCACCGGGCGCGGCTTGGGCTTCTTGACCACAGGCGCTTCCGTGGCGTCGCCGAAACGCTCGTTGATCTTGCGTGCGATCGGATCGTCGCGCTGGGCTTCCGGATCCATTGGCAGGATGGTCTCGATCGGATCGGCCTGGTCGATCGAACCGGTCTGATCCTGGATGATCGGGAATTGCGGGGCGAGGGTGGGATTGGCCGCCGCCTGCATCGAATTGGCATCGGCGGTGGGCACAGGGGCAGGTGCGGCCGGTGCCGGAGCAAGATTGGCAATGACCGGCGTCGTCACGGGGGCAGGGGCTGCCACCGCTGCGACCTCGGCAGGTGCAGCCGGTGCCGCGTGGATCGAGCGAGCCGTGTCTATGGCGCCGACGAAAGCCACGAAACCGGCGGCAACCAGGGCGCCTTCGCGCTTCAGTTTCCAGTGGTGGCGGGCCCGGTAGGCAGTGTGCCAAAGCCAGCCGACAGTGATATCGACAGCACTTGCGACCAACATGACGAACTCCAACTCAACGCGACCTCAGTGAGAATCACTATTGCGCGTGATGGTGAAGAAAAACTTGCCAAGGCGAATCAAGCGCCAAGAAATTTTGCCGAGGCAAGTTTCGTCTGGTGGTCGAAGCGGGCATTTCCTGAGCTTGCAGGCGTCTTGTCTGCCTCTTCGTCTGCTGTGAACTCGGCAGTTCCAGGATGCGGGCGAGACGCCTGCGATCCCAGTGCGCCTACAGCAGGGCGCGGATCTTGGCTGCGTGCTGGGCAAGGATGGCGTGATCGGCCATGGCGCGCGGGCGGACGGGAACGCCCGTCTTCATGGGCAGGATGTGGAAATGTATATGCGGCACTTCCTGCCCACCAGAGACTTCGGAATGCAGGCGCAGCGTGTGGCCGTCCGCGCCGAACGCCTTGCAGGCGGCGAGCGAAACCTTCTGGGCGATTTGGGCGAGGTAGGCCAGTTCCTCCGGCTCCACGTCGAAGATGTTGCGCGCCGGCTTCTTGGGGATCACCAGACTATGCCCGTCGACGATCGGCATGATGTCGAGGAAGGCGAGGGTGCGATCGTCCTCGTAGAGCGTGTGGTTGGGAATTTCCCCACGCAGCAGCTTGGCGAAGATATTGTCGGGATCATAAGCGGTCATGCCGCTATCCTTTCCTGAAGGGCGTTGCCTCGTCGAGAGCTTCGTGGTGGGCGGCAATTTCGGCGCGCTCATGCGCGAGATAGTCGTCGACCGCCCGGCGAAAACCGGGATCCGCAATATAATGGGCGGAATAGGTTGTCACGGGCCGATAGCCGCGGGCCAGCTTGTGTTCGCCTTGGGCTCCGGCTTCCACGCGCCGGAGGCGGCGCTCGATGGCGAACTCGATGGCCTGATGATAGCACACCTCGAAATGCAGGAAGGGGTGGTCCTCGATGCAGCCCCAGTTCCGGCCGTAGAGTGTGTCGGAGCCGATGAAGTTGATGGCCCCAGCGATGTAGCGGCCCTCGCGCCGCGCCATCACCAGCAGGACATGCTCGGCCATGGTCTCGCCGATGAGGGCATAGAATTTGCGATTGAGGTAGGGACGGCCCCATTTGCGTGAGCCGGTGTCCATGTAGAAGGCGTAGAAGGCGTCCCAGGCCTCCTTCGTGATGGCAGCCCCGGTCAGCCTCTCGATAGTGATGCCGTTCGCGAGCGCATCACGGCGCTCGCGCTTGATGGTCTTGCGCTTGCGGGAGGCAAGGGAAGCCAGAAAGGCCTCGAAATCGTCATAGCCCTCGTTGAGCCAATGAAACTGCTGGTCGGTGCGCTGCAGGAAGCCCTGGCTGCCGAGCCATTGCCAGTCGTCATGGCCGATGAAGGTGGCGTGGATCGAAGAGCCGCGGATGGATGAGAGGGCGGCCTTGGCACCCTTCACCAGGGCCGACGAGACGAGGGCGGCGTCCTCGCCCGGCGCGACCAGGAAGCGTCGGCCCGTCGCCGGCGTGAAGGGGATGCTCACCTGGAGCTTGGGATAGTATTGCCCGCCGGCCCGTTCATAGGCATCGGCCCAGCCCCAGTCGAAGACATATTCGCCCTGGCTGTGGCTCTTGCCATAGGCGGGCATGACGCCGGCGACCCGATCGTCTTCATGGGTGACGAACAGATGGAGGGGCGTCCAACCCGAGCGCCCCCCGACACAGCCGCTCGCTTCGAGAGCGTGCAGGAAATCGTAGGAAATGAAGGGGTTGAAATGCTCGGCCGAGGGATCTGGCGCTGCGGCTTCGTCTTCGGCACCTGGATGACGCCCGGATGGGCAATCCTGGGGCGCGGCGGCGAGGGGATTGGCGCAGCGATCCCAGGCCCGGCGGCCGATGGCCTCGATCGAGGAAGCTGCCTTGATCGTAAAGCCCTGGTCGCTCAAGCCTGCATTCCCTCAACGGATACCTGTCCGGGGAATTTGGGCCTATTCGCGTCGAATGCAAGAGGCGCGGCTCGAGTTGCGTTGCCGCGCCCCGTATGCGCGACCTCAGGCGACTTCGATCAGCGCTTCGACCTCGACGGTGGCGTCGAGGGGAAGAGAGGGCACGCCCACGGTGGAGCGGGCATGGCGCCCCTTGTCGCCGAAGACCTCGACCATCAGGTCGGAGGCGCCGTTCATCACCATCGGATGGGTGGTGAACTCCGGCGCTGCGGCAATGAAGCCGCCGAGGCGGACCACGCGCACCACATTGTCGAGCGAGCCCACGGCAGCCTTGATCTGCGCCAGGATATTGATGGCGCAGTAACGGGCGGCGACACGGGCGTCCTCGACGGTGACCGTGCCGGTGCCGAGCTTGCCGGTGGCGGCCAGCTTGCCTTCATTGTTGAAGCAGAGCTGGCCTGAGATCACGAGGGTGTTACCGGTGCGCACCGTGCCGACATAGTTGGCGACCGGAGCGGCAGGGGTGGGCAGGGTGATGCCGAGTTCGGCAAGGCGGGCGTCGATGGCTGACATGGGAACCTCATTGGGAGCGCGGACTTCCAGTCCGCTCTTGGAAGCGTCGGAGGAGCAAGGAAGAGCGGACATCGCGACATGCAAGCATGTCGTTGAGATGTCCGCGCTCCGGAAATCAGGCCATGGCCTTCTTGAGGTTCTCGTCGATCTTGTCGAGGAAGCCGGTGGTCGACAGCCAGCTCTGGTCGGGACCGACCAGCAAGGCCAGATCCTTGGTCATGAAGCCGGTCTCGACGGTGGAGACACAGACCTTCTCCAGGGTCGCGGCGAACTTGGCCAACTCGGCATTGTCGTCGAGCTTGGCGCGATGGGCGAGGCCGCGCGTCCAGGCGAAGATCGAGGCGATGGAGTTGGTCGAGGTCTCCTTGCCCTTCTGGTGTTCGCGGTAGTGGCGCGTCACCGTGCCGTGGGCAGCTTCGGCTTCCACCGTCTTGCCGTCGGGGCTGAGCAGCACCGAGGTCATCAGGCCGAGCGAGCCGAAGCCCTGGGCCACGATGTCGGACTGCACGTCGCCGTCATAGTTCTTGCAGGCCCAGACATAGCCGCCCGACCATTTCAGTGCCGAAGCGACCATGTCGTCGATCAGGCGGTGCTCATAGGTCAGCTTGCGCTTGTCGAACTCGGCCTTGAACTCATTGGCGAAGACTTCGGCGAAGATGTCCTTGAAGCGCCCATCATAGACCTTGAGAATGGTGTTCTTGGTCGACAGGTAGACCGGGAAGTTACGGGCCAGGCCGTAATTGAACGAGGCGCGCGCAAACTCCCGGATCGATTCGTCGAGATTGTACATGGCCAGCGCCACGCCATCGCCGGGGCTCTTGAAGACTTCCTTCTCGATCACCGAGCCATCCTCGCCGACGAACTTGATCGTCAGCGTGCCCTTGCCGGGGAAGCGGAAATCGGTGGCGCGATACTGGTCGCCGAAGGCATGGCGGCCGACGACGATCGGCTGGGTCCAGCCCGGCACCAGACGGGGCACGTTGCGGCAGATGATGGGCTCGCGGAAGATCACGCCGCCCAGGATGTTGCGGATGGTGCCGTTGGGTGACTTCCACATTTCCTGGAGATTGAATTCCTTCACGCGGGCTTCGTCCGGCGTGATGGTCGCGCATTTTACCGCCACGCCGTGGCGCTTGGTGGCCTCCGCCGCCTCGACGGTGACGCGGTCGCGGGTCTTGTCCCGGTTCTCGATACTGAGGTCGTAATAGTCGAGCTGGAGGTCGAGATAAGGGAAAATCAGCTTGTCCTTGATCTGCTGCCAGATGATCCGGGTCATCTCGTCGCCATCCATATCGACGACCGGATTGGCCACCTTGATCTTCGCCATCGTACAAGCCTCATTTATTGGGAAATATCGGCGGGGCTATAGCACCGTGATCCGGCTGGGGGAAGTTCGGCCGACGATGGCGCCTGCTGTTTTTGCCGGGTGAAACCGGGCAGTTACTGCGGGGCTTGGGCCTGCTTGGCCTCGGCAACCAGCCTGTCATCGATCTCGCGGGCCCGGATGGCGGCGGGACGGCCGGCGATTCGCTGCCAATAGGCGGTGAGAGCCGGGCGCGGCTCGATCGTCTTGAACATCAGGCCCCAGCCGATCTGCGAGCCGAAATAGACGTCGGCAGCCGAGAAGCTGTCTCCCGCGATGAACTCGTTCTGGGAGACGGCATAGTCGAGCGCGTCGATCACGTCGGCATAGCAGCCATAGCCGACCATACGTTTGCGCTCGTCAGGGATCTCGATATTGAGGGCCTTGTTGGTCACCGCGGCCTCGATCGGACCGGCTGCGAAGAACATCCAGCGATAGTAAAGGCCCCGCTGCGGTGAGCCTGGCGGGGGCGCCAGCCCGGCCTGCGGAAAGGCATCGGCGAGATAGGCGCAGACGGCACCGCCCTCGGTGACGACAACACCGCGATGGGCAATGGCCGGAACCTTGCCCATCGGGTTGAGGGCGAGATAGTCGGCCGATTTCATGCTGGTGCCGAAGTCGAGGATCTCGGTGCGATAGGGCTGGCCGGTTTCCTCGAGCATCCAGCGGGCAATACGGCCGCGCGACATCGGATTGGTGTAGAAGACGAGTTCATCGCTCATGGGATTGTCCTGCTGGAAGTGCTGGCAGGAGCATAGCCATGCAACCGGATTTGGCCAGGGCAATACCCCGCCGAACCGGGACCACGACCGTGGAACGCGTGGGGTCGAAGTTGCCGAAGACAGCACAATGCCGGCGCGGCGGGGGCCGTGCCGGCAATGGCTTTCTCCCAGGTTTTCCTCGCCTTATGCCGTGCCTACTTGCGCCAGCACCGCATTGAGCGTGGCGCTCGGCCGCATCACCGCCTCGCATTTCTGCCTGTCGGGCAGATAATAGCCGCCAATATCCGCGGGCTTGCCCTGCACGGTTGCGAGCTCGGCCAGGATCTTGGCCTCGTCGCGCGCCAGCGCCTCGGCCAGCGGCTTGAACTGCCCCTGCAGGGCTGGGTCTTCCGTCTGGGCGGCGAGTTCCTGTGCCCAATACAGGGCCAGGTAGAATTGGCTGCCGCGATTGTCCAATTCGCCGGTGCGGGGCGAGGGGGACTTCTTGTTGTCCAGGAGCTTGCCGGTCGCCGCATCCAGCGTCTTGGCGAGCAGCTTGGCCTTGGCGTTGCCCGTCTTGATGCCGAGATCCTCCAGCGAGACGGCCAGCGCCAGGAACTCGCCCAGCGAATCCCAGCGCAGATGGTTTTCCTCCACCAATTGCTGCACATGCTTGGGCGCCGAACCGCCCGCACCCGTTTCATACATGCCGCCGCCGGCCATGAGGGGCACGATGGACAGCATCTTGGCCGAGGTGCCGAGCTCCATGATGGGGAAGAGGTCGGTGAGATAGTCGCGCAGGATGTTGCCGGTGACGGAAATCGTGTCCAGGCCACGGATCACTCGCTCCAGCGTATAGCGCATGGCGCGTACCTGACTCATGATCTGGATGTCGAGACCGGTGGTGTCGTGCTCGGCGAGGTAGGCCTTCACCTTGGCGATCAACTGTGCCTCGTGCGGGCGATAGGGGTCCAGCCAGAACAGTGCGGGCATGCCGGAATTGCGGGCGCGCGTGACCGCGAGCTTGACCCAGTCGCGCACGGCCATGTCCTTGACCTGGCACATGCGCCAGATGTCGCCCTGCTCGACGGTTTCGCTCAGCAGCACCTCGCCGGTCGCGAGATCTGTGATGTTGGCCACGCCGTCCTCGGGGACCTCGAAGGTCTTGTCGTGCGAGCCATATTCCTCGGCCTGCTGCGCCATCAGGCCGACATTCGGCACGGTGCCCATGGTGCGGGGATCGAAGGCGCCGTGCCATTTGCAGAAATTGATCATCTCCTGGTAGATGCGGGCGAAGGTGCTTTCCGGCATCACGGCCTTGACGTCTTTCAGGCGGCCGTCGGCACCCCACATCTTGCCGCCATTGCGGATCATTGCCGGCATCGAGGCATCCACGATGATGTCGTTGGGCGAGTGGAAATTGGTGATGCCCTTGGCCGAGTCGACCATCGCCAGCTCGGGCCGGTGCTCGTGGCAGGCATGCAGATCGCGCTTGATCTCGTCCTGCATGCTTTGCGGCAAGGTCGCGATCTTGTTGTAGAGGTCGACCATGCCGTTGTTGACGTTGACGCCGAGCTCGTCGAACAGCTTGCCGTGCTTGGCGAAGGCATCGCGGTAGAAGATCTTCACGCAATGGCCGAACACGATGGGGTGCGACACCTTCATCATCGTGGCCTTCACATGGAGCGAGAACATCACCCCGGTCTTGTGCGCGTCCTCGATCTGCTTTTCGTAGAAATCCAGCAGCGCCTTCCTGCTCATGAACATGGAATCGATGATCTCGCCGTCCTGCAGCGAGACCTTGGGCTTGAGCACGATGGTCTTGCCGCTGGTGGTGATCAGCTCCATCTTCACGTCGCGCGCCTTGTCGAGCGTCATCGACTTCTCGCCATGGTAGAAGTCGCCGTCATGCATGTGGGAGACATGCGTGCGTGACGCCTGGCTCCATTCGGCCATGCTGTGCGGGTTCTTGCGTGCATAGTTCTTCACCGCCAGCGGTGCGCGGCGATCCGAATTGCCTTCGCGCAGCACCGGGTTCACGGCGCTCCCGATACATTTGGCATAGCGGGCGCGGATCGACTTCTCCTCGTCCGATTTCGGGTTCTCGGGATAGTCCGGGATCTTGTAGCCCTTGGCCTGCAATTCCCGGATCGCCGCCGTCAACTGCGCCACCGAGGCGCTGATATTGGGCAGCTTGATGATGTTGGTGTCGGGCAGCAGCGTCAACCGGCCGAGCTCCGCCAGATTGTCGGGAACACGTTGCGCGTCGGTCAGGAATTCCGGAAACTCGCCCAGGATGCGGCCGGCAACCGAGATGTCGCTGGTGGCGACCTCAATGCCGGCCGGTGCGGCGAAGGTGCGGACGATAGGCAGGAAGGCGGCCGTTGCCAATGCCGGGGCTTCATCGGTCAGCGTGTAGATGATGGTGGGAGGTGTGGCGCTCATACGCTGGCTTCCTTGGTAGGTCGGAGTCAGGGCAACAAAAGGCGCTCACGCCGACATACGTATCGGCGCTGAGTGCTCCGTGAATTGCAGGACGGGGTGGTCAGGGGGCGTGTCTTTCCGGCAACGGGTGACCTCGATGACTTGGCGCTCGATGACCTCCTGAAACTGCCACCTGCTTCAGGCTTCGGCAACTGAATTATGCCCGCAACGTGGGGCTATGCCACGGCAGCTAAGGCTTGTGATCAGCACAGCAAAACACTCCCGGAGCTGGGCTCACGGGAGTGTCGGTCAATCGTATAAGGAGGATGGGGCAGATCAGCTGCGGTCAGTTGCACACTTCACGGGTGCGATAGATGTAGCTCTGCGCATAATCGTCCCAGACGCGATAGCTCACCGTCCGGCAATCGTAATAGGTCGTGCGGCTATAGGTCTGGGTTACGCGATAGGAATTGGAGTAGGTGGGATAATTGTAGCCGCTCGCATAGCCATTGTCGCAATCATCGGCGAAGGACGAAGCGGTGGCGGCGGTGAAGGCCGTGGCAGCGAAAGCGAGGGTCAGAAAGATCTTGCGCATAATCGTGGTCCTTTAAGCCGGGCTTCGTGCCCTTGTTGATGAAGGCATCCTAGCGACGCAGATCCGGCCCGGCGGTGCGTTCGGGCACATTGGCTCGGCCACCGATCGGCGGCGTGTATCCGCGGGAACATGGACCGTCCTGGTTCGGGGCCTTGCAAAGAAGCTGTTTTTATCCGCCGAATGGTCTATGCAGCCCGGACTTTTCCTGTTTTCGGGCCTTTTTCGTGATGTCTCAGTCGAATGCGAGCACTGCCGTGACGCCCCCCGCCGTGATCCTGGTCCGCCCCCAGCTCGCCGAAAACATCGGCATGTGCGCCCGCGCGATGATGAATTTCGGCCTTAGCGAGATGCGCCTGGTCTCCCCGCGCGACGGCTGGCCGAAGAAAGGCGCACGCCAGGCTTCCTCCGGTGCGTCGGCCGTGCTCGACAATGCCAAGCTGTTCGAGACGACCGAAGAGGCTATTGCCGATCTCAATTACGTCTTCGCCACCACGGCGCGCGAGCGCGGCCAGATGAAGGATATCTTCGCCGCCGACGAAGGTGCCGGCAAGATGCAGGCCCTGGCCGGGGAGGGCGCCCGCAGCGGCATCCTATTCGGGCCCGAGCGCATGGGACTTTCCAACGACGACGTCGCCTTGGCCGATGCCATCATCTCCTTCCCGGTCAGCCCGGCCTTCACCTCGATCAATCTCGCCCAGGCGGTGCTGCTGGTCGGCTATGAATGGTGGAAACTGGTCTCGGGCGGCAAGGCGCCGATCGCGCCCACCCGCATCTCCCCACCGGCGACACGCGAGCACATGCTGGCCTTCTTCGACTATCTGGAAGGGGAACTCGACGCCGTCTCCTTCTTCTATCCGCCGGAAAAGCGTGAGGTGATGGTGCGCAATTTCCGCAACATCTGGCACCGGCTGGCAATGACCGAGCAGGACGTCCAGACCCTGCGCGGTGCGGTAGCCTCGCTCGTCGGCAGCCGGAACGGCACGCGAATCAAGCGCGATTGAACCGGGGCGAGCGCGGAACACCTGTCACAGGCCCTCGCTAGGCTGCGCCCATTTCCATCGGAATGGGTGTTGCATGGCTGTCGAGATCGAACGCAAATTCCTTGTCCGCAACGACGATTGGCGCCCGCAGGTTCGAGGCTCCGCCGTCATCCGGCAGGGCTATTTCTGCCGCACGCCTCTGTTGCGGGCACGCATTCGGATCTACGGCGATAAGGGCTTCATCACGCTCAAGAGCGAACCGGGCACGCGCAGCCGCCATGAGTTCGAGTATGAGATCCCACAGGCCGACGCCGCCGAGATCATCCGGCGCTTCTCGATCGAGCCTCTGGTCACCAAGACGCGCCACGACGTCGACCATGCTGGATTGCGCTGGGCCGTCGACGTCTTTACCGGTCCCAATCACGGGCTGGTGCTGGCCGAAGTCGAGCTCGAGCACGAGGACCAGCCCGTTCCATTGCCTGACTGGGTCGGCGAGGAAGTGACGCGCGACCGGCGCTACGGCAATTCGAACCTGGCACGTTTTCCCTTTGCAAGCTGGGGTGAGGAACTGCTGCCGGCTGATGTCCTGTGAGGAAATTATCGGGCGTACCGCTTTGGGATCAAAAAAAGATCACGATCGCAACGCTTCATTCACTCATCTGGGTTTGAATAGGCGTGCGCCCGGTTGGGTAGTGCGTACGGGCAACCAATATGCAGCGATTGATTCCGGATGGCGTCGATCATTCCGAAGAGCGTCCCATGAAGGCTAGCCTTCTCGGGCAAACTAGTTTGCCCCACAGGGTCGACCTTCTGGCTGGCACGGTTTATGGAGCTGCGGTCATGTCTGACCGCGCTCCAACTGTCCTTGTCTTTGATTCCGGCCTCGGCGGCCTCACCGTATTTTCCGAATTGCGAACGACGCTTTCCGGCGCGCGCTTCGTCTATGCCGCCGACGATGCGGTCTTTCCCTATGGCCGCCTTGCCGAAGACGTCGTGGTCGAACGCGTCGTCGAGGTGATGGAGCGGCTGATCCCGCGTTACCAGCCGTCCCTGGTCGTCATTGCCTGCAACACGATCTCGACCGTCGTTCTGCCCGTGCTGCGCCAGCGCTTCTCGGTGCCCTTCGTCGGTACCGTGCCCGCGATCAAGCCGGCTGCCGTACTGACGAAGACCGGACGTGTGGCGATCCTGGCGACGCCGGGGACCGTCAAGCGCGACTATACGCGCGAGCTGATCCGTTCCTTCGCCGCCACGATCGAGGTAGAGCTCGTCGGCGCGGTAGGACTGGCCAGCCTGGCCGAAGCCGTCTTGCGCGGCCAGCCCGTCGAGGATGCGGCGATTGCCCGCGAGATCGCACCCTGTTTCGTCGATCGCGACGGCAAGCGGACCGATGTGGTCGTGCTGGCCTGTACGCATTATCCCCTGGTGCTGGAAGCGATGAAGCGGGTGGCGCCCTGGCCGGTCACCTGGCTCGATCCCGCCCCGGCCATCGCCCGTCGCGCCGCCGATCTCGCTGGCCCAATTCCGGCGCGCACGGTGGTGGAAGACGGTCTGGCTGTGTTCACCGGCGGCGCCGGGCTGACCGATGAACTGAAAGCCGCGCTTGCCGCCCGCGGCCTGCCGGCCGTCGCCGTCGAGGCCATGCCGCCGCGCTGGCATTGAGCATCGTGCCGAAGGCGGATGCCGGTTTTCGCTAAAAACGATCCGGCCTGACGCTGACCCCTATACTTTGGGATGTATCGCAGCGTCATTGTGTTGCTGCGGGAACGGTGGCAACCTGCGGTTGGGTTGGGGGCTCAACCTGGAAACGCTCATCATGAAGATCAGCACGCTGTTGGCCTCCGTCGTCGTCGCGGGATTTGTCGCGACCGGTGCTCTTGCGCAGACCGCAACGCCTGCGCCTTCCACGCCCCCCGCCGCGACGACCGCTCCTGCAAAAGCCAAGACGAAGGCCCCGCAATCGGCGGCATCGCAGGCCTGTTCCGCCCAGGCCGATGCCAAGGGCCTCCATGGCAAGGACCGCAAGAAGTTCCGTCAATCCTGCATGAAGAGCGGTGGCAAGGCAGGTTGAGGCTTAACCTCATCGTCGGAGGTGCGCCATGCATCTGCTCACGTTCCTGATCGTAGGGGTCATCGCCGGCTGGCTTGCCGGCCTGCTCGTCAGTGGGGGCGGTTTCGGCCTCATCGGCGATCTCATCGTCGGCGTGGTCGGCTCGTTCATCGGTGGCTTCTTGCAGCCCCACATTCCCATTCATATCGGGAGTGCGATCGTGAATGAAATCGTCTTCGCGGTCGTCGGGGCCGTCATCCTGCTTCTTGCACTGCGATTGCTGAAACGAGCCTAGCCTCGATCCGAGAGCAATGCGCCGGAGCCGGCGCCGTAGAAAGGGCATGCGACCTTGAAGCGTTGCATGCCCTTTTTCGTTGGCGAGGCCGATCCCGGCCCGACGGCCTCTTACGCTTTTTGTCGTTTCCTCCATGGCGTGTAGACGCTCCTGCCGCGGCGGAGAGCCGGCTGTGACCAAAGACGGGGCTCTTTGGCCGATCGCCTCATGGCATGCTCCTTGCGACGAGGCACTCCAGCGACTGTTGAATGTCGATGGATGGAGCGATGGAAGACACGACGCAGGAACATCTCGAAAACGCCGAACATGCCGAACATGCGGCCCATGACGGCAATCCCTTCCTGATCACGGTATCGGTCACGATTGCCGTCCTCGCCGTACTGGCCGCCACCATCGGCAGTTTCGAGTCGCTGGAGACCGCCGAGGCCATCAACGACAAGAGCGAGGCAGCCTATCTGCAGAACAGGGCCAGCGATCAATGGGCCTTCTATCAGGCCAAGAGCATCAAGAAGAACGCCTATGAGATCGCCGCTGCGGGCGGGGGGCCGAACAAGGACGACTTTCTTGCCAAGGCCAAGCACAACGACGATGACGCCAAGGCGATCCAGACCCAGGCCGTCGAGATCGAAGGCCATGTCGACGCCAAGTTGCGCGACAGCGAGGTACGGGCTCATCGCCACCATGTCCTCACCCTGGCGGTGACGCTGCTGCATGTCGCCATCGCAGTGGCGACGCTCTCGATCATCACCCGCGGCAGGCGCTGGCCCTGGCTGTGTTCCCTGGCGCTCGGGGCGCTCGGCCTGGTGGCCGCCGCTTTCGCCTATGTCTGATTTTCTCTCCTCAATCGGGCCCGTTCCCTCCGAGGTTCCCATGCGTGAACGCCATATTGTCTTTCGACATAGGGCGCTCGATTTCTGGCTGGCGCGCGGCGCCGTTCTGGTCATCGTGTGCCTGCAATTGCTGGTGATCAATCAGCTTTCCTTCGGCCCTCGCTGGCTTGCCCCTGCCGTCGAGCTGATATTGCTGATCCCGCTGTCGATCGCCACGGCGTGGACGCAGGCCGGCATTCGCAATGCGGTGGCCGATCACCACTGGCAGGCGGTCAACCGCTTTCGCATCCTGATCCGCCGGACAGCCCTCATCCTGACGGCCGTCATCAGCTTCATGAATTGCGGGGCCTTGTTCCTGCTGGTCCGGGCCCTGATCGAAGGCCACGCCGGCAACGGCACGACGCTGCTGATCGACGCACTCAACATCTGGGTTACCAACATCATCGTCTTTACCCTGTGGTTCTGGAGCACGGATCGCGGCGGCCCCCCGACCTGCGGCCTGGTCGAGCGCGCCCGCTCCGATTTCCTCTTCCCGCAGATGACCTTGAACGATCCGCATCTGCGTGACTGGCTGCCGGGTTTCGTGGACTATCTGTTCCTGGCCTTCACCAATGCCACGGCATTCTCGCCAACGGATACGATGCCGATGACCCCGAGGGCCAAGCTGTTGATGCTCGCCGAGGCGATGATCTCCCTCCTGACGGTCGCCCTCGTTGCAGCCAGAGCGGTCAACATACTGGCCTGAGGCCGCGGGCGACCCTTGAAGCTCTTTGTCTCCAATCTCCTGCCAGGAGCCATCGCGGCGGAATGCCGATGGACGGCCGGGCATCGACGATGTCGGAATGATCGCCATGACCTTTCAGCCTCTGCCCCATGACGAGCACCCGGCCATCGTGGCGGCCGAATTCAAGCGCATCCGGAGCAGCCTGACAGACAACGAGGCCTTGCTTCTGGCCTGCCTCACCAATGTACTCAATGAGCTGCCCGCTTGGCTCGACGGAGACTATGCCGCCGGCAGTGCGCTCGATCATGCGCAGGCGGTCATCAACGCCATGCTGGACGGTTCGGGACTGGCGCCGATCTCGGCGCAGACCTATGAACGCGCCGACGAACTGCGGAAAGACGGGACATAGGCGCCGCGATGAGGCACTCGCTTCGTGCTGCCCGCATCGGCTTCAATCCTGCGGCTTGTCGCTCACGGGCAGGTTGAAACGGCCCCAGTCCTTTCTGGGTATGGTTGACCCAGCCTGGAATGCGAACGCCGAGACCTTGGCAAGATCTGCAGTGAGGTCGCAGCGATATTTCAGGGCGAACCACTGCTTCCGGCTTCGGAATGCCGCACCGTCGGCCGTTACGCCCGCATCCGCCGTCTTTGTTTCTGCCCGCGCATAGGCGATCGTGAGGTCGGGCTCGAGCTCATGGTTCCAGGCCCGCAACTGGGCCATCGCCTCGATATTGCACAATTGCTCCATGCGTTCGTCGCGGCCGAGGAGGGGCAGCATCTTCCTCGCCTGCCGGCTGCGTGGATCCGCCAAAGCGAGATCGGACAGGATCTTCCGGGCCTGGATCATCGCCGGTGGCGGTGGCGGTGGCAGGGCTTCGCTCGGCCTGGGAGGGCGCGCTCCTTCCTGCGGAACGCTCTCCGCCGAGGGTTCCTGCGCCTGCGGTCTGGCCGGCAGCGCAGGAGGCTGCGGCGCCGGCGCCGCCGGCTTTGGTATTTCCGCGACGAATTCGACCTCGATGCTGTTTTCTGGAGGCTGTTCCAGCGGAGCGGGCCGAGGAAGCAGGAACAGCAGGGCAAGGGCGATGGCATGCAGCAGCAACGCCGCCGGCAGACCGAAGGATATGGTGCGATTCTGCGGGAGCGTGGCGGCAGGCATCGCTCAGGGAGCGGCCGTGGCGATCTGCTGCATCAGCACCATGAAATCCCTCATATGGATGCCGGCCGGGTTCTGGGCCGGATCGACGGTCTGCACCATGACGAGGCGTTTTGTCGGAATATAGGCGAGGAACTGCCCGCTATAACCCGCCGCCATGGCTGCGCCTTCGCCCCAATTGTCCGATGGCAGCGACCACCACAAATAGCCATAGGCGCTCTTGCGCTGGGGCACCGGAGAATAGGCGGCCGTGGACTGCCGAACCCAGTCGGCAGGGACGATCTGACGGCCGTTCCAGCGGCCCTGATTGAGGAAGAGCAGTCCGAAACGGGCGAGGTCCCTCGCGCTCATGCGGAAGGGATAGGCCGGATGGCGCGACAGGGGAGACAGGACGTAGCGTCCGTCCCGAGCGGAGAAATCCTCCATGCCGATCGGACGGGCGATACGCTTCTCGAAGCTCCTGAAGATGTCCTCGCCGTCCGCCTGGCGATAGATCGTGCCGAGGACGTTGAAATCCCAATTGTTGTAGAACCAGAATGTGCCATGGGGGTGGCTTCCGCGAGCTGGGCGCTTGTTGCGGATGTCCGCGGTCTCGTAGGCGGCGGGATGATAGACGCCGGATCGGGCCATCAGGAGGTCGCGGACATCGGCCTGTTTTTCGGCGGCGGTCAGCGCCGGCGAGGTATCGTCGATACCGAGCCTTTCCAGGCTGTCGCCGAGCGAAATCCTGCCTTCGCCGACAGCAATGCCGTAGAGCGCGCTGAGGAGGCTCTTACGGACCGAGGCGACGTTGACGCGCCGGCTGAGGTCGCCGGTGCTGGCGATGATATGGCCATCCCGGATCACGGCCAGGGCGGTGGGGCGGTGGGTGCGAGCAAAGGCGGTGACAGCCTTGGCGGTTTCGTCGGCCCAGCCGCTTTCGGCCGGGGCGGTTTGCCAATGCCGGCCGGGCTCGGCCCGAGCCGGGGAGAGCGGGCCGATGAGGCAGGCGATGAGGCATATGAGGATGAAAAGATGCCTCATCCGCACTTTGCCTAGTCGACCGTCACGACGATGAAATCCTCGTATATCTCGACATTGATCAGCGGCGATCCGTTGATGACGGCATTGGCTGCGGAGGCGCTGATGCGGCCGCGATTGAGCATGCTTTCCAGGCGCGCGCGGTTCTCCTTGCTGGAGAAGAAGCGGTCGGGCTCGTCTTCCCTGTCGCGATGATAGCCCAGATAGAAATTGGCGCGATCCTGCCGGATGATCGCGGCGACTGAGGTCAATCTTTCGCCATTCGTGTTGAAATGATCGGCGCTGGAGAGACGGGCCGTATAGGTTTCGAGGGGTGCCGCACTGGCAAAGCTCAACGAGGCCGCCAGAAATGCGGCGGAGAGGGAAAGGGTTTTCATCAATGAAGACTCACATGGGCCGAGTTTGCCCAAGCTAGTCACCCGCCATGCACCTGTCGAGTTGCCCAGGATACAGGGAAGCGGTTCCTGTCTTGGAATTGACATGCAGCGATCTTTCGACTAAGCGAACGCCACACGCGGGGCCTTCGGGTCCCGCGTGATGTTTTACGCTCCCGTGACGGCCGGTCCCCCGGCTGTCTGTCGCCCGGGTTCCGGGAGAGGAGGGCGCGTTCCTCATAAACTTCGCAAACCATAGAGGACGCGAATGTCGAAGCGCCATAACGCTAAGTACAAGATCGATCGCCGCCTTGGCGAGAATATCTGGGGTCGCCCGAAGAGCCCCGTCAACCGCCGCGAGTACGGCCCGGGCCAGCACGGCCAGCGCCGCAAGGGCAAGATGTCCGACTTCGGCACCCAGCTGCGCGCCAAGCAGAAGCTGAAGGGCTATTATGGCTCGATCTCGGAAAAGCAGTTCCGCAAGATCTATGAAGAAGCCCGCCGCCTGAAGGGCGACAGCTCCGCCAACCTCATCGGCCTGCTCGAGCAGCGCCTGGATGCGGTGGTGTATCGCTCCAAGTTCGTGCCGACCGTGTTCGCTGCCCGCCAGTTCGTCAGCCATGGCCACGTCAAGGTCAATGGCCGCCGCGTCAACATCCCCTCCTACAAGGTCAGGCCGGGCGATGTCGTCGAGGTCAAGGAAGCCTCCAAGCAGCTCGTGCTGGTGCTCGAGGCCGTTGCTTCCGGCGAGCGTGACGTTCCCGACTACATCGAAGTCGATCATTCCAAGCTGACCGCCAAGTATGTCCGCGTTCCCACGCTGCAGGACGTGCCCTATCCGGTCCAGATGGAGCCGAACCTGGTCGTCGAATTCTATTCGCGCTAAAGCGGATACGACCTGATAAACTGCAAAAGGGCCGCCATTCTGGTGGCCCTTTTTCTTGGTCGGTCCGACTGCGCACTCTGGAAGGCCCGCAAATCGGGATGGCCGTATTGCAAAAAGATCATGCGACACGCCCGCTCAGTCGCTTATGGTCAGATCTGACGAGCCGGCGAAACAAGCAAGAACAGCGGCAGGGGTTGCGCAGAACCAATAAGTAAGAGATTGGGGCGGTCTTCCCTGATCGCCGCATAATGTCGGGAGGTGACCGGTCTGCAGCCGGTCGATGCTAAGAGGTCTGTATGGTTTACACGCTTTGGGGCGAACCGGATTCCGGCTCTTTCATGGTCGAGGCCGCCTTGGCCGAGGCGGGGCAGGACGTTCACCTGATCGATATCGATCTGACCAAGGACGAGCAGCACAACGCTCAATATCTTGCGATCAATCCGTTGGGTAAGATCCCGGCGCTGCGCTTCAACGACGGAACCACGATCGTACAGTCGGCTGCCATTCTGCTGGCTTTGAGCGAAGAACATCCCGAAGCGCGCTTGATGCCGGCGCTTGATGCCCCAGACCGCCGCCATGCCCTGCGCTGGCTGATCCATGTGGCGGCCGAAATCTATCCTCTCATCGAACTCTACGATTATCCGTTGCGTTTCGCTCCGCCGGAGACGCATGAGACCGCGATGCGTTCGCGCGTGCGCCAGCGCATCCGCGAGCGCTGGCAATTGGTGGAGCAGGCGGCCAGCGCCGAAGGCAGCTTCCTGTTGTCGGGCTTTTCGGCCATCGATCTCGCCGTCGCCGCCATCAGCAATTGGGCGATCGGCAATGAATGGCGTGCCAGGGAATGCCCGAAGCTGACCCGGATCGCCGAGACCGTGGCGCAACGGCCCGTCATCGCGCCGATCTGGCGCCGGCATTTCGGCGAGCAGGAGAACTGAGAGGCGGCCCGCTCAGCCCTTTCGGCCCGGAGCGGTAAAGGCGGCGACATCGGCCTCGCCGTGGCCCGCTTCGCGCAGGAGGCGCCCGGCAAGCTCTGCTGCCGGGCCTCGCAAAGCTTCGTCCGAACGGATCAGATGAAAGGCCACGTGGTAATCGATCGTTCGGTCTGAAACCGGCACCAGACGCCCGTCCGCCACGGCGGCGGTGGAAAGGGGTGGACGCGCCAGGGCGATGCCTAGTCCCTGGCAGCAGGCATCGATGACCAGATTGTAGTCCTCGAAGCGACGGTCCTGGCCGCGCGGCACATAGTCCACGCCTTCCGGGGCCAGCCAGCGCCGCCATCCCTCGATATTGGAATCGTGCAGGATAGGCAGTTCGAGCAGGGCCTGCGCGTCATTGCCGTGCCGCAGACGCTCGGCGAGGGCAGGCGAGGCGATCGGAAAGGCCTTCTCCTGCCAGAGCTGCACGCCGCGCACGCCGGCCCAAGGCCCCTTGCCGCAGCGTATCGCCAGATCACTGCCTTCGCCGAGATCTGCCAGGCGATGTTCGAGGACCAGCTCGAGATGGATGTCGCTGCCTTCCAGGCGGGCAAGGCGAGGAAACAGCCAGAGCGAGGCGACCGACGGCGTCACCGACAGGCGTACCACCGCCTTGGCGCGGCGTGGCGACCAGCGCTCGCCGCTATTGCCGAGCAGGGCCAGCGCCTCCTCCGTTCGGGCGAAGAAACGCATGCCTTCCGGCGTCAGGCTCACACCGCGGGCCTTGCGCTCGAACAGGCGTATGCCCATCCAGCGCTCCAGGCGCGACACCTGACGGGAGACGGCGCCATGCGTGACGCCGCTCTCCTCGGCCGCGGCCGAGAAGGAGCCGAGGCGTGCCGCGCGCGCGAAGGTCTCGAGCGTGTCGAGAGGCGGAAGACTGGGCGAGCTGTGAACCATGGGCACAGAAGATCATTGATTGAGGTGCTTTTCAAGCACGTCAAACAGGAATAGGTCACAGCTGTCACTGAGAGTTGGAGACGATGATGAGCAGCGTGGCCTGTGAAGCCGAGGCAACCAAAAAGAAGAGTGGATTCGACGCGGTCGCCTTTGGCGCCATTCTGGTGACCATTCTCTCCTGGGCCTCGTCCTTCGCGCTGATCCGTGTCTGCCTGACGGCTTTGACGCCGATGGAACTGGCTGCAGCGCGCTATGTCGCGGCGGGTGCCATCGGCCTGGCCTATCTGGCGGCTGTACGCCCGCCCATGCCGCTGCCACGGGACTTCCTGCGCCTCGCCATTGCCGCCGTGTTGTTCATTGCCGTCTATGCCGTGTTGCTCAACACCGGCGAGCAGACCGTGCCGGCCGGCCCCGCCAGCTTCATCATCAACACCATGCCGGTGCTCACCGCCTTGATTGCCATCTTCGCGCTGGGCGAACGCTTCGGGCGCTGGGGCTGGGTCGGTACGGCCACCTCCTTTGCCGGCGTCGCGCTGATCGCCGTGGCAACGGATACGGGCTTCAAGCTCGACCCCAATGCGTTGATGATCTTCGGTGCTGCGGTCTGCGCCGCCATTGCCAGCGTGTTGCAGAAGCCGCTCCTCGGCCGGTTTCCCGCCCTGGCGATCACGGCCTGGATCCTGTTCATCGGCGCCTTGCCATTGCTGCCGGCGGTGCCCGCCACGCTTCGGGCCATGGCCGTTGCTCCGGCCGAGGTGAACTGGGCCGTCGCCTATCTCGTGATCTTTCCCACCGCCATCGGCTATGTCACCTGGGCCATCGCCCTCAAGCGGCTTTCGGCGGCGCGGGCTTCCAACTTCCTTTATGGCGTGCCGCCCACGGCCACGCTGATCGGCTTCCTCTGGCTCGGCGAGGTGCCGACGCCCGTCGGCATGCTGGGCGGCGCGCTGGCGATCCTCGGCGTGGTGATCGTCAACGTAATGAAGGGCCGGTAACAAAGGGCTGGTCTGGAGACCAGCCCCTATCTCGCCTCATGTCGGGCGGGGCGTGCCGATCTCGTAGCAGTGCAGATTGCGTTCGCCGATGCCGAGAGCGGGCCAGCTCGCCCGCCACTCTGCGATGTGCCGCGAGGCGAAATGGCGGTCGAGGGCAGCTGCATCGCGCCAGATCTCCTTCACATGGATGAGACCGGCATCGAGAACGTCCTCGGCGTAGGAATATTCCTCGCAGCCCTCTTCGGCACGGCTGTTCTCCACCATGCGTTTCATGGCCGGGCGCGCCGCGGCCAGGTTGGCGGCCGGCAGGCGTACCGTTCCGACGATCAGCAATTTGCCCATGGGCCTCTCCCGATCTGGGCCTGCCGAACGAAAAAGCCAGGCTGTGACGCCTGGCTTGGTATCGCGGCAAGCTTGCTGCTGCAGCGGCGATCAGGCCTTGGCCGGCGCCTTCACCGGAATGCTCTTTTCCTGCAGGAAGGTTACCAGCTCGCCCGACTGGAACATTTCACGGGCGATGTCGCAGCCGCCGACGAACTCCCCCTTCACGTAGAGCTGCGGCACCGTCGGCCAGTTCGAGAAGTCCTTGATGCCGCTCCGCAGATCCGGGTTCTGCAATACGTCGTGGTCCTTGTAGTCGACCCCGAGATAATCGAGGATCTGTACGACCTGTCCGGAGAACCCGCACATCGGGAACGCCTTGTTGCCCTTCATGAAGAGCACGACGTCATTGGACTTGATCTCGTTTTCGATGAAGGCGGCGATATCGCTCATGGCTCAATCTCGATCTTGGTAATTCTGGATCTGACGCGGATGATGCCAAGTATGTAAGCACACTCGCGCCCAATGTCAGGGCTCAACCTAACATAATTTATCGATCAGGGGGCGCTCGTGGAGAGCGCAAGCGCGTGCAGCACGCCGCCCATCTTTCCCTTGAGCGCCGCATAGACCATCTGGTGCTGCTGCACGCGGGATTTGCCCCGGAACGCTTCGGAGATCACCGTCGCGGCGTAGTGATCGCCATCCCCGGCGAGATCGCGAATTTCGATCTGCGCATCGGGGAAGCTTTCCTTGATCATCGCTTCAATGTCGGCGGCCGGCATCGGCATTGGAATAGGGTCCTCTTCAGGCGACTTGTCAGGCAGCTCGGCGCGCCGAGCCCATCAAGGTCGGCAGGAACGATTCGTGGCGCTCGCTCAGCGCCGAAACCAGGATGGGCCGGCCTTCGGGCAGGATCAAGGCATCGCCGCCGGTTGTGCCCAGCGTGGTGACGGGCACGCCGGCCTCAGCAGCGGTCTTGGCGAAGGCATCGACCTTGTCGGCGGCAAGGGCGACGACGTAGCGGGCCTGGTCCTCGCCATACCAGAAGGCATGCGGTTCGCCGCCCTGCGGCGCCTGCGACAGGTCGGCACCGATACCGCGTCCCAGGGCCATTTCGGCGACGGCGACAGCGAGGCCGCCATCGGAGATATCGTGGCAGGTCTTGAGGTTTCCGGCGCGGATCTGGCCGCGGATGAAGTCGCCATGGCGCTTCTCGACGGCGAGGTCGACAGGCGGCGGGGCGCCTTCTTCGCGCTTGAGGATTTCGGCGAGCCAGATGGACTGTCCCAGCCAAGTGCCGGCACCGCCAACCAGCATCACGGTCTCGCCCTCGGCCTTGAAGGCGACGGAAGCGGTCACCGAGACGTCGTCGACGAGGCCGACGCCGCCGATGGTCGGGGTCGGCAGGATGCCGCGGCCGTTGGTCTCGTTGTAGAGCGAGACATTGCCGGAGACGATCGGGAAGTCCAGGGCACGGCAGGCCTGCCCGATGCCGTCGAGGCAGCCGACGAACTGGCCCATGATGTCGGGGCGCTCGGGATTGCCGAAATTGAGGTTGTCGGTCACGGCGAGCGGCAGGCCGCCCACGGCGGAGATGTTGCGCCAGGCCTCGGCCACAGCCTGCTTGCCGCCCTCGACCGGATCCGCCTCGCAATAGCGCGGCGTCACGTCGGAGGTCATCGCCAATCCCTTGGGACCGTCGAGCACCCGCACGACGGCGGCGTCGCCGCCGGGCGTCTGAATCGAATTGCCGAGGATCAGCGTGTCATATTGCTCGTAGACCCAGCGCTTGGACGCCAGTTCCGGTGAGCCGATCAGGTTGAGCAGCGCCTCGCCCGTCGAAAGGTTCGTCTTCAGCGAGCCGGCCTCGATCACGGGCAGCTTGGGCGAGGGGACATGAGGACGGTCATAGAGCGGTGCCTCGTCGCCGAGTTCCTTGATCGGCAGGTCCGCCTTCAGGTCGCCATTGTGGAAGATGCGGAAGCGAAGATCGTCCGTGGTCTTGCCGACCACGGCGAAGTCGAGGCCCCATTTGCGGAAGATCGCCTCGGCCTCGGCTTCCTTGCCGGGCTTGAGCACCATGAGCATGCGCTCCTGGCTTTCCGACAGCATCATCTCATAAGCGGTCATGCCGGCCTCGCGCACCGGCACCTTCTCGAGGTGGAGCTCGATGCCGAGATCGCCCTTGGCGCCCATCTCCACGGCGGAGCAGGTGAGGCCGGCCGCGCCCATGTCCTGGATGGCGATGATGGCATCGGTCGCCATCAGTTCCAGGCAGGCTTCGAGCAGCAGCTTCTCGGCGAAGGGATCGCCGACCTGCACGGTGGGGCGCTTTTCCTCGGATTTGTCGTCGAACTCGGCCGAAGCCATGGTGGCGCCATGGATGCCGTCGCGGCCGGTCTTGGAACCGAGATAGACGATCGGGTTTCCGACGCCCGTGGCCTTGGCATAGAAGATCTTGTCCTGCTCGGCGAGGCCGAGGGCAAAGGCGTTGACCAGGATGTTGCCGTCATAGCGGGTATGGAAACGCACCTGGCCGCCGACCGTGGGCACGCCGAAGGAATTGCCATAGCCGCCGACACCGGCGACCACGCCGGAGACGAGGTGCTGGGTCTTGGGATGATCGGGCGCACCGAAGGAGAGCGCATTCATGCAGGCGATCGGGCGAGCGCCCATGGTGAAGACGTCGCGCAGGATGCCGCCCACGCCCGTCGTCGCGCCCTGATAGGGCTCGATATAGGAGGGGTGGTTGTGGCTCTCCATCTTGAAGACGGCGGCGAGGCCGTCGCCGATGTCGATCACGCCGGCATTCTCGCCCGGGCCCTGGATCACGCATTTGCCGGTGACGGGCAGCTTCTTCAGGTGGAGGCGCGAGGACTTGTAGGAACAATGCTCGTTCCACATCGCCGAGAAGATGCCGAGCTCGGTGAAGGTCGGCTCGCGTCCGATCAGCTCCAGGATCCGCTGATACTCATCCGGCTTCAGCCCGTGCTGGGCGATGAGTTCGGCTGTGATGGCGGGTTCCGAGTGGGCGGACATGCCGGGTCGATCTCCTGTCAAGGCAGCGCTTCGGCAGGGGGGAACGGCGGACGGCCCATGGCTCCGGCCGGCAAGCCCCAGCACAGCGCTCCAGCGCTTCTGTTCACGGCAGGCGATAGGGGTATCCGAGCCGAATGTAAACCATTGATCGCATGTCCGCGCCGCGATCCGCATTGACACCGCAACTTTGTTGGCCTTCCTGTGGGCGGACACTCGTTTACAGTCTCGGAGTATCGGCGATGCGGACGTTTTTCGTGGAGATCAAATGCCAGCTCGGCCGTACCTATGAGGTCGCCAGCGCGCTGGCTGAAGCCGAAATTGCCTCGGAGATCTATTCGATCGCCGGCGACTTCGACGTGCTCGCCAAATTCTACGTCAATGACGATGTCGATATCGGCCATTTCGTCGGGGAGAAGGTGCAGTCCATCCCCGGCATCGCCAATACGCGCACGGTCCTGACTTATCGCGCCTTCTGAGGCGCTGAAATCGTCAAACGCAAAATGGCGGCTCGAAGCCGCCATTTTTCGATATGTCGAATGAAGCGTGAGAGCCGTTGATCAGCTCTGACCCATGGCTTCCGGCAGCGTGGCCCACTGGGTGACGCGATTACCGTCGGCGCAACGCTCGGCCGCCTTCGAGCCGGATATCACGTCACCGGTTCGCGCGCCATTGGTGACGATCAGGAAGACCTGCTGGCCGCTACCAGAATCGGCGCTGACGCAAGCGGCATATTCGTCGGGATGGGCCTTCGCCGCGGCAGGCGTACGCCAGCCATTGGAGATGCGCGCATCGGTGATGCGACCGGGGACGAGTTGGGTCAGCTTGTGGGCCAGGGTTGCCCGGCCGGCCTGCGGCACGGGAAACTGCTGGGTGCCGTCCGCCGTGACGACCGGCTGCTGGTTGGAAACATCCGGCCGGCCGGCTTCGCCGGAGCGCGGACCGCAGGCGGCCAGCAGCAGCGAAAGCGCAACGGCCCCGGACAAGCCCCAAGCAAGACGCTGACGGGAAGAATGATGGTTCATATGCCTGCTCCAGTGCACCGAAATCAGAATCGCACCACCCCGGCGGGCTGGCAACCCGCTGTGTGCCTGCGCACCACCTGATATTAATCACTGGCGCAGGATGTGCCAAAACGCACACGCGATAGCAGATTCATGCAGAACTTCTGCGACAACGTTAACGGCACGGCGGGATGGGATAGAATCTTGCGTGCGAGCGCGCTTGGCATGGCTGGAGAGCACCCCGAGCATGCGGGTCGTCGGAATGACCAAGCTATCGACGTGGTGGTGCCGGACAATGGCCCCATTCACCCACTATAGAGCCGCCATTCCAAGGGCGGCCGGTTCGGACGCCGGGCCTTTTGGTGATCACCACGCACAGAAAGTCTGTTCCGGACGCTTGCGCCCGATGGCCTGCGCTGCCTGCCGGTGGTCGCCCTTTTTCAAACTCAAGGAGATTTCGATGAGCAAGGTCAGGATCGTTGACGGCAACGGCGTCTGGCATTTCGTCAGCCAGGGGTGTGCCCTCGATATCGGCGTGAATCCCGGCGAGGGCTATCATGTCTATCACCGGGAGGATGGGCACTGCCTGCCGGTGGCGCACAAGGTCAAGCACCTCTTGGGCAAGCAGGTGGTTGTCGCGCCGCGTACAGAGGGGCAGATCAGCGAAGAGGAATTGCTCGAAGCTCTGGAGGCCGCCGCCTGAGGCGGCTCTTTCATGCAATGGCCATGCTTGAGGCAGACTATGGCCAGATTTCGCGAGAAGAATGCGCGTCGGCGAAGCTCCTGACGCCAGGACGTGGACGCTGGGTTGGTCATGGGGCCGCCCGAGTGTTGGCGACCCTTTGAACCGCCTACGGGGCGGGAGGCGATCAATGCCGACGGTGAGCAGGACAGCCGTGACGTCACTCCGTCGACAGACAAGCCACTCAACCCGAAAGGACGACGCCATGAAGCTGACATCGGTGCGAATCGAACGCGCTCTGACCCAGATGGATGGCCGGGTCATTCCCGAATCCAATCCGATCGTGCAGGAACTCATCTCTATCTTCGGGGACCATACCTTCTTCGTGTCCAATGCCGGGCTCAGCACGGTGGAGCCGGTAGAGGCCGGAGATACCGATCTCGACAAGGTCCGCATCGTCAGATTGGCCAGGTGGGCCGATGAGAGCAAGGCCAGCCTGGTGCCTCATCCGCCGATCAATACCGAAACGATGGTGACTCTCAGCGCAGCCGCCTGAGCTGTTCTCGGAAGTCCGAGTTACTTCCGGAGGTCATGGCGGCGTACAAGCTGCCATGATCGTCCAAGCCGGATCGCCCTACCTGAAGCTTCAGGCTGGCAGGGCAAGATGATCATGGCGTCATCGGATCGGCCAAATCCAGCCGACTCGGCTTCAGCGGCTATCCGCCCAGATATTCGATTTCCGCCCTCAGCGCGTCGTGGTCGAGGCCTTGGCCAAGCAGGACGGCCACGAGAAGCCGCGCCTTATGGCCGCTGAGATCCCCGGCGAAGATGGCACCGGCGCGCTGAAGATCGGTGGCTCCGCCATTGCCATAGACGGGCAATACCCGCCCGCGCGGGCAGCGCGAGCAGATGATCACCGGAATGCCGCGCTTGATGACTTCAGCCACTGCCTTGGTCACGGCTGGCGGCGTGTTGCCGCGTCCGAACCCTTCGAGCACGATGGCCTTGCTGCCGTGATCGGTGGCGTAGTTGAGATAGCCGCCATCCATGCCCATGGCGAGGCGAATCAGTGTGACATTGGGCTCGATGGCGCTGGGGGCATAGGCGCGCCGCAGTGCCGGACGACGGTGCAGGCAGATGGCGCCCGCGTCGATCTCGCCCAGCTTGCCATGTTCCCAGGACATGAAGGTGTCAGTCCGCGAGGTATGCGTCTTGGCGACATCGCGGGCGGCGTGGAATTCTTGCTCGAAGCAGATCATCGCGCCGAGCCCGCGCGCGGCGGGAGCTGCGGCGAGGCGGATGGAATCGGCAATGTTGCGCGGGCCGTCGGCATCCGGCTCATCGGCCGCGCGCTGGGCGCCGGTGAAGACCACCGGCTTGTCCGAGGCGAGCAGGAGGTCGGCGAGATAGGCGCTCTCCTCCATGGTGTCGGTGCCGTGGGTGACGACGACGCCCTCGCAATCCTCCAGCGCCAGGAGCTCGTTGATGCGGGTGGCCAAGGCAAACGCCATGGGCAGGTCGATGGCGAAGCTGTTGAGGTTGCAGAACTCCTCGACCTCGATTTCGATCCCGGGCAGGGGATCGTGCAGCATGGCGCGCAGCGCCTGTCCGTCGAGGCCGGCAACCACGTCGCCGGTGCTTTCATCGCGCCGGGAGGCGATCGTGCCGCCCGTGGTGATCAGGTGAACCTTGCGCGTCATTGGTCTTCAATCCTGCGCCGTCGTCGACGATCAGGCCGAGGCCATGGCGTTGACGACACTGGTGAACAGCCCGCGGCCATCCGTGCCGCCGGCCAGGGGATCGATCAGGTTTTCGGGATGCGGCATCATACCGAGAACGCGCCGATTGGCCGAATAGATCCCCGCGATATTGTTGAGCGAGCCGTTGGGATTGGTGGCGGCGCTGACCTTGCCCGCAGCATCGCAATAGCGGAACGCTACCAGGCCGTCGCCTTCGATCTGCGTCAGGGTCTCGGAGCTGCAAAAATAATTGCCCTCGCCATGGGCGACGCAGACGTCGATGGCCTGGCCCTGGCGATAGGTGTTGGCATAGGCCGTATCGGTGCGCTCGACCCTGAGATGAACCCGCTTGCAGATGAATTTGAGATCGGCATTGCGCATCAGGACACCGGGCAGCAGGCCGCCATCCGTGATGATCTGGAAGCCGTTGCAGATGCCGAGGACAAGGCCGCCGCGCTCGGCATGACGGCGGATGGCATCCATGATGGCGGCGCGGGCGGCGATGGCGCCGCAACGCAGATAGTCGCCATAGGAAAAGCCGCCCGGAAGCACGACAAGGTCGGTTCCTGCCGGCAGGTCCGTGTCGGCATGCCAGATCATCTCGACATGCGCGCCGGCCTGCTTGAGGGCCTTGGCGACGTCTCCTTCACGGTTGGAGCCGGGAAAAATGACGACTGCTGCTTTCATCGGATCCTGCTTTTCGGTTTCGGCCATAGCGTTTTGCGGCTCGATGGGATCACCTCGAATCGCAAAACGCGTCGAAACGAGGAGTTGGAGCAAGTAAGAGTTCACGCCTGAACGCGCTTTGCTCCAGGGGCTGGAGGCTTGGGCGTCCAGCCTCTCTCCATGCGTGCGCATATGGTTCCAGAGGGGTGTCGGGGTCAAGTAAAGAGTGGCACCAGGCTCCGAAACCGAGGCAATTACCGTGAATGCGCCGACCTTGCCGCGGCTCCAGTCACGATCGAGGACGGGGGTGTTTCGCGCTCGGCAAACTCGGCCAGGACCCAGTCCATCAGAACGGCCACTGCCGGCCGGTTCTCAGCGCCTTCGGGATAGACGAAACTGAATTTGAGGCCCTCCATGATCGGGCCGAAGGGTTGCACCAGCACGCCCGAAGCAAGCTCGTCGGCAACCAGGGACAGGCTGAGCAGAGCGACACCCTGGCCGGCGATGGCGGCCTGGATGGCGCTGCTTTCGTCGTTGAAGCTGATGCCGCTGTCCGGATCGAGATGGCCGATGCCGGCGCGTCGGCCCCAGGAGCGCCAGTTCGGCACATCCACCGTCGAGGCGATCGGGCCCCAGTCGAAATGCAGCAGCGTCGCGCCCGGAAGATCGGCCGGCTCGCGCAGGGAGAGGCGGTGGCTGCAGACCGGCGCGAATCTGTCCGTCAGCAGGGGCAGGGCGGTCATGCCGGCATAATGTCCGAGGCCGTAGCGGATGGCGGCGTCGGCATCGCCGGCATTGAGATCCACCGTGTCGTCGGAGGCGTGCAGGCGCAGGTCCCAGCCCGGATGCAGGCTGCGCAGCCTGCCGACGCGCGGCACCAGCAGCTTGGCTGTGAAGGCGACGGTCGCCGACAGGGTCGCGATGCGCCGGCGCGGGCGTTTCCTGACGGTTTCCACAGCCTCGGCCATGCTGTCCAAGGCAGCGCGCAGGGCAGGGTAGAGGCTGCGGCCCTCCACGGTCAGCCGGACCTTGCGGGTCTGGCGCTCGAACAGGGAAACGTCGAGATAGGCCTCCAACTGGCGGATCTGGTGGCTGACCGCGGTCGCGGTGACGCCGAGTTCGGCGGCTGCCTTCTTGAAACTCTCCTGCCGTGCGGCGGCCTCGAAGGTGCGCAGGGAGGCGAGAGGCGGCAAGCGGCGCATCATCGGCTCCGATTCGGCCTGGCAGCATGTGGCAGAAGCGCCATCACTCCCGCGCGCGCCAACGGTCCGGCAGCGCTCGTGCCCGGTATCTCCATGCCTGAATAGGATTCATCCATTACCTGAAAACTTCGAATTTGTTGATTTGAAAGTCAATCACTTAATACGAAGAGGAAGGCTCATGGTCCCCATGAGATGAATTCAATTTTGCAAAGGAAAGCCATCATGGCGTGGCTCTATCTGGCCGCAGCGGCGGTCTTCGAAGTGATTTTTGCCTTGAGCATGAAGTATGCGGAGGGCTTCACCCGCCCGCTGCCGACGGCAATAACCGTCATTGCGGTGATCGGCGGCGTCGGTTTGCTGACCCTGGCGCTCAAGAGCCTGCCGGTGAGCGTTGCCTATCCGATCTGGACGGCGGTCGGTACGCTGGGAACCGTGATCTTCGGTTACATCTTCCTGCGCGAACCGCTCACGGCCATGAAGATCGTCAGCGCAATCGCCATCGTCGCCGGTGTCGCCGGCCTCAAGGCGTCGACGGTGTAATTCCCCATAACGGCGTTGACTGCGCCGGCAATCTCAGTCCTTCGGCTCGATCTTCTCCAGAAGGCGATCGAACAGCATCAGGTCGGCCGGCGTCAGCCGGTCGGCCTTCATCCTTATTTCCAGCGTGCCGTTGCCGCGCCGCAGCAAGGCGATGGCGGCCGCCGTCTTGGCCAAGGCCCGGTCCTCGATGTCGTAGAGGCCGCGATAGCCCGTCATGCCGCCCGACGCGATTGGTTCCACCGGCTGGCGGGGGCGTATACGCGAGCCGGGGGTGAGGCTCTGGATCCGCAGATCGATCATCACCCCGGTCACGGCGCCGGGGCCGAAGGCGCCAAAACCCGGGCTTGTCAGACTGCGCTCGTCGGACAGGAAGGTCGCCACCGCGTGGGGCGGGCAGGCCGGGGCGGCACAGCGCAAGACGAGCAGGGTCGGTGGCGCGGAAGCCTCCCTGACCCAGACGCTCTGGTCGTAGCGCAAGCTGAAACCGCCGGTCTCGACGAGCTCTTCAGCGAAGCAGGTGCTGCCGGCCCCAGCCAGGCACAGGACGGCTGCGACCAGCCGGATCGGCATCAGGCGATGTCGATGCTGTAGTTTTCGATCACCGTGTTGGCGAGGAGCTTTTCGCATGCGGCCTTCAGTGTTTCGCGTGCGGTCTCGGCATCGGCCTGGCCGAGCTCGATGTCGAACACCTTGCCCTGGCGCACGCCATCGACATCCTTGATGCCGAGCGAAGCAAGAGCGCCCTCGATCGCCTTGCCCTGGGGGTCGAGGACGCCATTCTTGAGCGTAACGATCACACGGGCCTTCATTCGACACCTGCCTTCTAACGAGGAAAATCTTCGGCTTGCGCTTAAAGCAGTCCGGCCGATGGTTCAATCATTGCCTTGCCGCGCGGGGCGGGAAAATGTCTCGAATACGCTCAGGAAATGAGGAGGGACGGCCTCGGTCAGCCAGACGCCGTTGTCGCTGCGGTAGAATTGCAGCCCTGCCGCCTGCATCGCCCGGGCATCGACACGCAGGATGATCCAGGGGCCGGCGCGGCGCATGGCGACCTTTCGCGCCGTATCGTGGTCGGCAGATAGATGCACGTGCTGGCGCGAGCGTTTTTCGAGGCCGGAAGAAAAAATGCCGGCCTGGTTGGACGCCGCGGTGCCATGCCACAATTCGGCTGGCGGCGTGGCGGCGGCTAGGCCGAGATCGACAGCCACGCTGTGGCCCTGATTGGCGCGAATGCGCGTGCCGGCGATGACGAAGCGCTGCTTGTCGCTTTCCCTGACAACCCGTTCGATATCCTGCCGGCCCGCGCCCACTTGTTCGGCCGCGGCCCTGGCGAGATCGTCGATCTCGACCCAACCCTGCGCGTCGAGCACCAGCCCGGCCGTTTCGGGCGCGTGGCGGAGCACGAGGCTCATGAATTTGCTGAGTTTCTTGTCGTCCATGCACGATGTCCGATACCGCAGGTCGTTGTCGTCGCATCCTGTTGAAGGGCGGCATTCCCTTTTCGGCAGGATGCTTCGGGCGCTACTGTGTCGCCTCGTCGATGAGTTTTCTGGCGATGCGAGGTTCGCCGGCAATGACGACGATGAAGCTGGTCCCGCCCGCCCTGCGCTGACCGACGGCATAGGCATTGATGTGATGGGCTTTCTTGCCACCGGTCATCGCGAGTTGGATCCCCTTCCAATCGCCGGAACCGAAACTGTCGACACTCACCGTCGGGGGCGGCATCTTGGTCTTGGGGTCGGATTTGGCCAGCTGAGCCGCAAGCCGCTTGGGCTCGAGGAGGGATCGCTCGATTGTGAGGGCGTCAGGGCCGGTCACGGTGAAGCGCTCGATCGCTGCGTCATAGCCACAGCGCATTTTGGTGCACAGCTGCAGCCCATCGACCCGGATATTCTCGCGCGAGACGAAGGCCCGCATCGGCAGCACCACCCAGGAACTGGAATCGGGCAGTGACACGGCCGGGTCGCCCGCCCACATGTCGAACAGGCTGCAGCCGGCCAGGGCGAGGAGGCCCACGCCAGCAAAAAGGGCTCGAACGCCGTGACGCGCGAGCCCTGTACGCAATGTTACACTGAACGCGCTCACTGAACCAGCTTGGGCCCCTTGACGACGACATTGTCCATCTCGTTCATGATGCCGAGACGGCGGGCGACTTCGGTATAGGCCTCGACGAGGCCACCCATGTCGCGGCGGAAGCGATCCTTGTCGAGCTTGTCGTTCGACTTGATGTCCCACAGGCGGCAGGAGTCCGGCGAGATCTCGTCCGCCAGCACGATGCGCATGATGTCGTTTTCCCACAGTCGGCCGCATTCGATCTTGAAATCGACCAGACGGATGCCGACGCCCAGGAACAGGCCGGACAGGAAGTCGTTGACGCGGATGGCGAGTGCCATGATGTCGTCGAGTTCGGGCGGGCTGGCCCAGCCGAAAGCGGTGATGTGTTCTTCCGACACCATCGGGTCGTTGAGCGCATCGTTCTTGTAGTAGAACTCGACAATCGAGCGGGGAAGCTGCGTGCCTTCCTCGATACCCAGGCGCGTGGCAATGGAACCGGCGGCGACGTTGCGGACCACGATCTCGAGCGGAATGATCTCCACTTCGCGGATCAACTGCTCACGCATGTTGAGGCGGCGGATGAAATGGGTGGGCACACCGATATCGTTGAGGTTCTGGAACAGATATTCGGAAATGCGGTTGTTGAGGACGCCCTTACCGTCGATGACCTCGTGCTTCTTGGCATTGAATGCGGTGGCGTCGTCTTTGAAGTGCTGGATCAGCGTGCCGGGCTCGGGACCCTCATAGAGGACCTTCGCCTTGCCTTCGTAAATGCGGCGGCGGCGGTTCATCGGGATGTACCGTGGTTTGAGAAAATCCGTCAAAGGGCCTGGGCTCCTGGAAATGCGATCCGTGGCCGGCGCAATTGGCGATTCGATTTGCGGGAGCAAACCGGAGACGAGGCCAACTTACCCGATCATGCCTCCGCGCACAACTTCGTGCAGGCGGCGCACTCGATCGGAACCAAGCTTCACGAATCAAGCCAAAGCACATTTTCTAGTGCCCGGCATGAGTGTAGTTTCAACACGCCCGGCATCCAGGGGGAGGAGAGGGCGTTACGGCGCATTAATTTGATTTGGGGATTGCGCGCCTATATGCAACAGGCATGGCCGGTCCTTCAAGGAAAACCGGTAGCTGAACAGGATTTAACGGATGACCACCTTCGACAAGCGGGAAGAGGCTTTCGAAAGCAAATTCGCCCATGACGAGGATCTGCGCTTCAAGGCGACCGCTCGCCGGAACAAGCTCCTCGGCCTGTGGGCCGCCGAAAAGCTCGGCCTTTCGGGTGACGAAGCCAACGCCTATGCCAAATCAGTTGTGCTGTCGGACTTCGAGGAAGCCGGCGACCATGACGTGGTGCGCAAGGTGCTGAGCGATTTCGCCGAAGCCAATCTGAGCATGAGCGAGCCGCAGGTCCGCCAGATCATGACCGAATTGCTCGGCCGCGCCGTCCAGGAAATCCAAAACGGCGTTTGATGCGCGGCGTTTTGAAAGAGGGCGTTTGAGCGTCCTCACTCAATCCATCTCTCACGATGCCCCGCCCCTGCGGGGCATCGCAGCAATGTGATCGGAAAGACCATGACCGCCCCCACGCTGCGCGCGCGCCTGGCCAAAGGCGAAAAGATCTTTGCAGCCTGGATGGGAGCAGCCTATCCGCGCATGGCCGAGGCGCTCGGTCGCGCCGGCTTCGATGCCGTCATCGTCGACCTGCAGCATGGCGAGGCTTCCTTCGGCGAAGCGCGCGATGCCATCAGCGCAGCGCATCTGGCCGGCACATCGACGGGTGTGCGGGTCGGCCTGGACGGTTTCGGCGAAGCCGCAAGGCTCTATGACGTCGGTGCGGAGTTCGCCATCCTGCCGATGATCAATTCGGTGGCGGACGCCCGCCGTCTGGTCGACACCCTGAAATACCCACCTGTCGGCGGACGGAGCTGGGGTGGTACCCGGGCCATTTCGCTGTTCGGCGCCGAGACCGAGGCGTATCGCAGTGCTGCGAACGACCAGCTGATCGCGCTGGCGATGATCGAGACGCGGCAGGCGGCCGATGCGCTGGAGGACATCCTCGACGTGCCCGGGCTCGATGGTGTGTTCGTCGGGCCGAGCGACCTGTCGATCAGCCTGAGCAACGGTGCCAGGCTCGATCATCAGCTGCCGGAATCGGTGGAAGTGATCAATCGGGTTCTCGCCGCTGCCAAGGCCCGCAACAAGCTGACGGCGATCTATTGCGGCAATGGCGAGGCAGCGGCCCGCAATGCCGAGCTCGGCTTCGACATCATGGGTATCGGCTCGGACTGGGCCTTCCTGACCGCCGGAGCCCAGGCCGCCTTGAAGGCTGCGCGCGGCCATGCCGGCCCGGCCGGCCCGAATTATTGAGTCAGGCGCTGTTTCTTCCGGGTGCGCGGATGTCTCGCCCGCTCTTGGAAGCGCGGCGCGTGCGGATAGGAAGAGGCGGACGAGACGTCCGCACACCCGGAAGAAGTCCGCGCTACTGGCTTTCGTGCTTGAGCTTGGAGAGGAAGGAGGCCAGTCTCAGCAGGCCTTCCGGCCAGGGGCCATGGCCTGACTCCAAATTGATATGCCCGGCTTCGCCTGCATCGACAAATTCGCTGTTCCAAGCCTCGGCAAAAGCGGTGGCGCGGTTGATCTCGCAATAGGGATCGTTCCGGCTTGCCACCAGCAACGACGGGAAGGGCAGGGCCGTCATCGGGATCGGGTTGAAGTCGAGATCATAGCCGGGGAGCAGATCCGGCTTGTCCCAATCTGAAGGCGCCACCAGCATCGCACCGATGACATGGCCTTTCAGGCGCTCGGCCGCGAAGACGGTGGTGATCACGCCGATCGAATGGGCGATGATGATGGCCGGACGGCTCGAATCCTGCACCGTCTCGACAAGTCTGTTCACCCAGGCCTTGCGCTCGGGATGATCCCAGTCGTCCTGTTCGACGCGGCGGGCGGTCGAGAGCTTGGCCTGCCAGCGTGACTGCCAATGGTCCGGGCCGGAATTGCCGAGACCCGGCACGATCAGGATGTCGGCATCGGAAATGCGCACGTCGATGTTTCTCCGGCTCGGTTGGTAGGCACTTCAGCCACTGGGATCGAGCCCGTCTCGACTCAAGATCATCGCTCTATTCTAGGGCATCGTACCGAAAAGCGGGCACCGGTTTTCGGTAAAAACGACGCTGCAGGAGCAAGGCGGCGGACCGGAAGGCGGAGTGCTCCGGCGCCGCTGCCCGTCCGCAATTCCTCCCAAGCGAAGGCTCGGGTCGGGCTCAGGCTCCCGGGCCGAGGACGCGATCGAAGATCGTGTCGACATGCTTGAAGTGATAACCCTCATCGAACATCGCTTCGAGCTGAGCATCCGACAATTTGGCCGAGACTTCCGGGTCGGCCTTCAGGAAGGCAAGGAAGTCGCCTTCGCCCCGCCAGACCTTCATGGCGTTGCGCTGGACCAGGCGGTAGGAATCCTCGCGGCTGGCGCCGGCCTGGGTGAGGGCCAGCAGCACGCGCTGCGAATTGTGCAGGCCGCCGAGGCGATCGAGATTGCGGCGCATGTTTTCGGGGTAGATCAGCAGCTTGTCGATCACGCCGGCCAGGCGTACCAGGGCGAAGTCCAGTGTTACCGTGGCATCGGGGCCGATCATGCGCTCGACCGAGGAGTGGGAGATGTCGCGCTCATGCCAGAGCGCCACGTTCTCCAGCGCCGGCGTCACGGCCGAACGCACGATGCGGGCGAGGCCGGTGAGGTTTTCGGTCAATATGGGGTTACGCTTGTGCGGCATCGCCGACGAGCCCTTCTGCCCGGCCGAGAAGAATTCCTCGGCCTCCAGCACTTCGGTGCGCTGGAGATGGCGGATCTCGATGGCGAGGCGCTCGATCGAGGAGGCAACCACACCCAGGGTGGCAAAGAACATCGCGTGGCGGTCGCGCGGGATCACCTGCGTCGAGACCGGCTCCACGGCCAGGCCCATCTTCTCAGCCACATAGGCTTCCACCGCCGGATCGATATTGGCGAAGGTGCCGACGGCGCCGGAGATCGCGCAGGTCGCGATCTCCTTGCGTGCGGCGACGAGGCGCTCGCGGTTGCGCGAGAATTCGGCATAGGCTTGGGCGAGCTTGAGGCCGAAGGTGACCGGCTCGGCATGGATGCCGTGGCTGCGTCCGATGGTCGGCGTATATTTATGCTCGATGGCGCGCTTGCGCAGGGCGGCGAGCACCTCGTCGATATCGGCGATCAGCAGATCGGCGGCCCGCGACAGCTGCACGGCCAGGCAGGTGTCGAGCACGTCCGATGAGGTCATGCCCTGGTGCAGGAAGCGCGCCTCCGGGCCGACGATCTCGCCCAGATGGGTGAGGAAGGCGATGACGTCGTGCTTGACCTCACGCTCGATCTCGTCGATCCGCGCCACGTCGAAGGTGGCGTCCCTGGCCTTTTCCCAGACCTTGGCAGCCGCCTCCTTGGGCACGACGCCGAGCTCGGCCAGCTTGTCGGTGGCGTGGGCCTCGATCTCGAACCAGATGCGGAAACGGGACTGCTCCGCCCAGATGGAGACCATTTGCGGGCGGCTATAGCGTGGGATCATGGAGAAAGTCCTTTCGCGCCCCTTTTAGGCGCGGGTGCCGGGAAAGTGAAACGCAAATCTGCGGATGGAAGGCGGCGATATCAGAGAGCCGCCGTCGCGGCCTCGCGGATGGCTGCGATGTTGGCGGCATAGGCGGCCGGACCGCCCTTGAACACATAGGAGCCGGCGACCAGCGCATTGGCGCCGGCCCGCACCACCAGCGGCGCGGTTTCCGGTGTGATGCCGCCATCGACCTCGATATCGATGTCGCGCTTGCCCACCCGGGCGCGGACGGCGGCGATCTTCGACAGGGTCTCGGGAATGAAGGCCTGGCCGCCGAAGCCGGGATTGACCGTCATCACCAGGATGAGATCGGCGAGGTCGAGCACATAGTCGACCACCTCGGGCGAGGTGCCCGGATTGATCGCCACGCCGGCGCGCTTGCCGAGCTTCCTGATGTGCTGCAGCGAGCGATGGAGATGCGGGCCGGCCTCGGCGTGGACGGTGATGGTGTCGCAGCCGGCCTTGGCGAAATCGTCGAGATAGGGATCGGCCGGGGAGATCATCAGATGGGCATCGAGCTTGGTGCGCACATGCGGGCGTAGGGCAGCAGCGACACCGGCGCCAATGGTGAGGTTGGGCACGAAATGGCCGTCCATCACATCGTAATGCACCCAATCCGCGCCGGCGTCTTCGATCGCCCGCACTTCCGCGCCGAGCGCCGCGAAATCGGCGGAGAGAATGGAGGGGGCGATGATGATCGGGCGGGACATGGCGGATCCTGGGCTGTGGCGGTCGCAGTGAACGGGCAGTACCTGCCAGAGCCGGCCGCCCATTGCAATCGTTGAGGGAGCATCCTTCTGGGACTGCAGGCGTCTCGCCTGCATCTTCCTTCCTGCAAAGGCGTCGCTTTCAAGAGCAGGCGAGACGCCTGCGGTCCCAGGCAATCGACTTCCTTTCGATGTCGGCCCGTCATCGCCCTCTGAAACGATCCCGCCAACTCGGAAGAGCACCGGGGAAAGGCAGGGCAACCGCCTCATACACGGCGCGGGCACAGGCCCTCGCCAGGGCATGTGCGGCCGCCGTGCCCAGGGCGATCAGGTCGCCGATCGGTTCGGCCAGCGCCACGCGCCCCGTGGCGGCGGCAAACACGGTGTCGCCGTCGAGCGGGGTATGGACCGGGTGGATCGCCCGAGCCAAGCCATCCTGTGCCATCACGGCAAAATGCTTGGCCTGGGCCTTGGTGAGCACGGCATCCGTCGCCACCACGGCGATCGTGGTATTGCCGGCCTGCATGGCCTTGTGACGCAATGCCAGCGCATCGTCGGGCCAGGGTGTCGGCAGGCCGAGGCCGCCGAACTCTCCAGCCTGCTCGTAGGGCGCCGCCCAGAAATGAGGGCCGTTGCCGATGGTAACGCTACCGAGGGCGTTGACGGCGACAAGCGCCCCGACGGTATGAAGCCCGTAGCGCGCCGAGGCAGAGCCGAGCCCACCCTTCAGGCCAGCCGTGGTGGCGCCCAATCCGGCGCCCGCCGATCCCAGCGCGAAGGTCTTGGCGGACGCTTCGGCCGCGGCGAAGCCGAGCTCGCGGTAGGGCGGAAAGCGCCCCCAATTCTTGTCGCCGCCATTGAGAAGGTCGAACAGGATGGCGCCGGGCACGATCGGGACCCTGACGGCGCCGACCTGGAAACCACGACCCTGCTCCGCCAAAAAGGCCCCGATGCCGGCACCGGCTTCCAGGCCGAAGGCCGAACCGCCCGACAGGGCGATGGCATCGATCCGCTCGACCGTCCGCTCCAGGGCGAGCAGATCGGTTTCCCGCGTTCCCGGGGCGCCGCCGCGCACGTCGACGGCAGCGACCGCCGGCTCTTCGAACACCACCGCCGTCGCGCCGGAGGCGATCGCGGCGTCTTCGGCATTGCCGACCAGCACGCCGGCGACATCCGTGATGAGATTGCGCATGAATCAGCCTCCGATTGCCGGCAGCTTCGCACCCGCCGTAGGGCGAGACAACCGCCTGGGGTGAAGCGCGAGCTCCGGCAACTGTAGTTGAGCGAGTGTCAGGCCTTGAACGGGGCCTGATCGCGCAAGATTGCATTGAGAGTGATGAGGATCTTTCGGGCCAAGGCGATGA
>NZ_LYXZ01000051.1 GCF_001676615.1 Labrys sp. WJW
CTAAGATAAGGCGAGAGGCGCGAGGCCGGCCACCCCTTCGCCCCGTTTACGGGGAGAAGGTAAGGATGAGGGGCGGCGCGACCTCACAAACTGACGCCTTCCGTAGCCCCTCACCTCCATCCTCTCCCCGTAAACGGGGCGAGGGGGCTCATATGTCGAGCTCGATCTCCAACCCCCCTCATCTCGCCCAACCCCTTATCTTAGCGCCTATGGACGTCTCGTCCGCATCTTCCTTCTCTCCAGCGGGGCGCTTCCAAGAGCGGACGAGACGTCCGCGCACCCGGGAAGAGGCTTTACAGCCTGGCGATGTCGCCCCGAGCCCAGTTTTCCTTGGTCTCCGCCTTGAACGCGGCAAAGCGCCCTTCGGCGATGGCGGCGCGCATGCCGGCCATCAGCTCCTGGTAGTAAGCCAGGTTGATCCAGGTCAGCAGCATCATGCCGAGGATCTCGTTGGCCTTGGTCAGATGGTGCAGATAGGCCCGGCTGTAGTCGCGCGCGGCCGGACAGGAGGAAGCCTCGTCCAGTGGGCGTGGATCCTCGGCATGGCGGGCATTCTTGAGATTGACCTTGCCGAAACGTGAATAGGCCAGGCCATGGCGCCCGGCCCGGGTCGGCATCACGCAGTCGAACATGTCGATGCCGCGCGACACGCTTTCGATCAAATCGTCCGGCGTGCCGACGCCCATCAGATAGCGCGGCTTTTCACGCGGCAGATGCGGCTCGACGGTTTCGATCATGTCCAGCATCACCGCCTGCGGTTCGCCGACGGCGAGGCCCCCGATGGCGTAACCGGGGAAGCTCATGCCCGAAAGAGCCTGCGCGGAGGCGATGCGCAGATCGGGAATGTCGCCGCCCTGCACGATACCGAAGATCGCCTTGCCGGGCTGGGTGCCGAAGGCGCGCTTCGAGCGTTCGGCCCAGTCAAGCGACAGCCGCATGGCTCGCTCGATGTCCTTGCGGGTCGAGGGCAGGCGCACGCATTCGTCGAGCTGCATGATGATGTCGGAATCGAGCAGGGTCTGGATCTCGACCGAGCGCTCCGGCGTGAGACGATGATGGGAGCCGTCGATATGGCTCCTGAAGGTGACGCCGTTCTTGTCGAGCTTGCGCAAACCCGCCAGCGACATCACCTGGAAACCGCCGGAATCGGTGAGGATCGGCCCTTGCCAGCGCGAGAATTCGTGCAGGCCGCCGAGCGCCGCGACCCGCTCGGCGCCGGGGCGCAGCATGAGGTGGTACGTGTTGCCGAGGATGATGTCGGCGCCGAGGTCCTTCACCTGGTCGATATACATCGCCTTGACCGTGCCGGCGGTGCCGACCGGCATGAAGGCCGGTGTGCGCACGCTGCCGCGCCCCAGATGCAGGGCGCCGGTACGGGCGGCGCCCTCGGTGGCGTGGATGGCGAAGGAGACCTCGGCGGTGGCGGTCGTTTCAGGAGTTTTCAGCATGGCGCCCGCCATAGCAGACTGGCATCGCCATAGGAATAGAAGCGATAGCCCGTGGCGATGGCATGGGCATAGGCCGCCTTCATGGTGTCGTAGCCGGCGAAGGCCGAGACCAGCATCATCAGGGTCGAGCGGGGTAAATGGAAATTGGTCATCAGGGCATCGGCCGTGCGGAAGTCATGGCCTGGCGTGATGAAGATGGAAGTCTCGCCGGCGAAGGGCTTGATGATTTCGTCCGCCGCAGCAGCGCTTTCGAGCAGGCGCAGCGAGGTGGTGCCGACGGCGATGATGCGCCCTCCCCTCGCCTTGCCTTCATTGAGCGCTTGCGCCGTCTCGGCGGTCACAACCCCGAACTCGGCATGCATCTTGTGTTCGGATAGATCCTCGCCCTTCACCGGCAGGAAGGTGCCCGCGCCGACATGCAGCGTGACGAAATGGCGGGCAATGCCGGCCGCATCCAGCCTTGCAAACAGGTCCGGGGTGAAATGCAACCCGGCCGTGGGAGCGGCTACCGCGCCATCAGCCTTGGCATAGATGGTCTGGTAGTCCTCGCGATCCTGGGCATCCTCGGCTCGCTTGGAGGCGATATAGGGCGGCAGGGGAATGTGGCCGACGGTGGCGATCGCCACGTCCAGCTCGGCGCTTTCGAGTGAAAATCGCAGTGTGACCTCACCGCCTTCGCCCTTTTCCTCGACGGCGGCACTCAGATCTTCACCGAATTCGATGGTGTCACCCACGGCCAGGCGCTTGCCGGGGCGGGCGAAAGCCTTCCACTGCGCCGGCCCGAGGCGCTGGTGGAGCATCGCTTCGATGGTGGCCCCTGCCCCGCCCGGGCGGCGACGCAGGCCATCCAGCCTGGCGGGGATGACCTTGGTGTCGTTGAAGACCAGCATGTCACCCGCACGCAGCAGCGTCGGCAGCTCGGACACGGTGCGATCGGCGAGCGTGTTGCCGAGGGGATCGACTTCGAGCAGGCGCGCCTGATCGCGCGGCTCGGCGGGGCGAAGCGCGATGTTTTCGGCAGGAAGATGAAAATCGAAATCGGAAACGCGCATAGTCAACGTCCAAGCAACCCAATTTGACGGTGCTTTGTTACAGGGCGTCATTGCGAGCGCCGCGAAGCAATCCAGGCTCTGCGTTTCATGGCACCTGGATTGCTTCGCGGCGCTCGCAATGACGTTTTAAACTACAAAGGGCATCACCGGATCTCTCCGGTGATGCCCGATCTTCTGTCTCGGCTTTGTTCAGGCGATGTCGGCCTGAACGCGCATCGAGACGATCTTGTCGGGGTTCACCACCGGCTCGCCGCGCTTGATCTTGTCGACATTCTCCATGCCTTCCACGACCTTGCCCCAGACCGTGTACTGGCGGTCGAGGAACTTGGCGTTGTCGAACACGATGAAGAACTGCGAGTTGGCGGAGTTCGGCATCGAGGAGCGGGCCATCGAGCAGATGCCACGCACATGCGACTCGTCATTGAACTCGGCCGGCAGGTTCGGGTGCTTGGAGCCACCGGTGCCGCGGCCATCGGGGCAGCCGGCCTGCGCCATGAAGCCATCGATGACGCGATGGAAGACGATGCCGTCATAGAACTTCTCGCGGGCGAGCAGCTTGATGCGCTCGACATGCTGGGGCGCAAGGTCCGGGCGCAGTTCGATGACGACACGGCCCTGCGTGGTTTCCATGACGATCGTGTTTTCGGGATCAGCGGCCATCGGCACGCTCCTTTCTATCGGAAAGCGAAGTGGAATGACGGCTAGATAATCTCTGGCCGCCCGTCTTGCAATTGGCGAATGCAGTCGATGCCGGCCTTACTTGGCCAGTTGCATCTTGATGATCTTGTCGGGGTTGCTGACCATGCCGTTGTCATTGGCATCGCCCTTCTTGATCTTGTCGATGGCATCCATGCCCGAAACCACCTCACCGACGATGGTGTACTGGCCATCGAGGCTGGCCTGCGGGGCATACATGATGAAGAACTGCGAATTCGCCGAATTCGGGTCGGAGGAGCGGGCCATGCCGACGACGCCGCGCACGAATTTGGCCTTGTTGGTGAACTCGGCCTTGAGGTCGGGCAGGTCCGAGCCGCCGGTGCCGGTGCCGGTGGGATCACCGGTCTGTGCCATGAAGCCTTCGATCACGCGATGGAAGACAATGCCGTTGTAGAAACCGCGCTTCACCAGCGTCTTGATCTGCTCGACATGCTTGGGCGCCAGGTCGGGGCGCAGCTTGATGGTGGCACGGCCATACTGGGTGTCGAGATAGACCGTGTTGGCGTCGGCCTGCGCTGCCTGGGCGGGAGCCGCAGCGAAGAGGCCGATCATCACGGCCAAAGCGGAAAGAAAACGAAGCAAGGATTGTCTCCCTCGGAGGCGGAATGGATTGCGGATAGTTGAAGCGTCGACCTCAAGATCGGCACTCCAATGGAACGTTAGGAGGCCGGCTTGGCGAACCGGGCCTTCAGGCGACGCAGCACGCCCGCCGGCACGAATCCGGAGACGTCGCCGCCCATGGCTGCGATCTGGCGTACAAGCGTGGCGGTGATAGGGCGCACGATCGGCGAGGACGGCAGGAAGACGGTCTGCACACCGGGTGCCAGGGCCGCATTCATGCCGGCCATCTGCATTTCATAGTCGAGATCGGTGCCGTCCCTGAGGCCGCGGATCAGCAGGGTCGCTCCTACGCGCCGGGCCGCATCGACGGCAAGATCGGCGAATGTGACCACTTCCAATCGATCGGGACCGAGCAACGGGCCGCAATCCTCGCGGATCATGTCCATGCGCTCTTCGGCCGTGAACAAGGGGGCCTTGCCCGGATGCACGCCAATGGCGACCACCAGCCGATCGGCCACGGCCGCGGCATGCCGGATGACGTCGACATGGCCGTTGGTCAGGGGGTCGAAGGAGCCTGCATAGAAGGCCGTCTTGGGCGTGGCATGGGCTGAGGTCATGGCGCTCTCATTGTTGGGGCCTGTCGTTCGTCATGGTTTCACGTTTGCGAAGAGGAATTCTAACCGAAGAGACGAAATTCGAGGACGCAAGTCCTACGGTTTGGTCGCTTCGCTTGCTGCAACGCGGCGCCTTGCCAGCATTTTCTCCCCCAGCCGGCCATTTCTGGCCTCATTGAGCTCTCCACACCATTACGAACGACACGCCCTTAGGCTTAAGCCGAAGATCCAGGCATCCAGAATGTTTCATTTTGGTACACTCTGCGCCGACCATTGAGATGAGGCTCGTCTGCCGAAGGCAACGAAAATCGTTCCGATGATCGATTGTTCAGGGAACTTTCTGGCTGGACACCGCATTATCCGAGGCACGACACAGTTCAAGCGAAATGCCTCGGAATTTGCAGTTCAACGGGTGAATCCTGCCCCAAAACGGTTGATGCACATGGCCCTCGCTGTTCTCATCTCCACCGCCCTTTCCCGCGCAGACGCCAGGTCCGCGAGGACGGCGTGTGCGAAAGCGCACGGCGAGTCACGGCCGCATCATGGTTAATGAGTCATAAGTGATCAAACAAGGTTGAGACATACCTGAACTGATAGGATGCATGGCTATGACAACCCTTCGCCCAGCCCTGGCAATCGGTGCAAGCCTCTTCGCTCTCGCCGCCGCCTCTCTTCTCGATGTGGCCCGCATGCAACCCCAGCAGGTTGCCGCCAGCCGCGGTGACAGGCTGAACGTTGCATCCCTCGCTGCCGATTGCAGCAAGAATTCAATCATTGCCGCCTGCGCAGGCGACGCCGCTGCCAAGCAGGCGATGCCGCCGGTGACGCTGGTCCAAGTTTATCAGGACACCGGCAAGACCACGCTGGTCAAGGTCAAGCTGCCGCAATGATCCCCTCATTATCCCTCGCATCATCCGTAACCTGCGGTGATGCGATGGCTTCCTCCCTCCAAGACCGCCGGTTCGGCTGATCGCAAAAGCCCTTCCGGAACTTACAAACGGCACCCTTCGCGGGGTGCCGCTTTTTTTGTTTGGGGCTATTCTTCGCCGCCTTCCTCGTCTTCGTCACCCTCATCGCTGACGCGCTCGACGGAGACGACTTTTTCCTCCTCGGCCGTGTTGAAGACGATGACGCCTTGCGAGCCGCGTCCGACGATGCGGATGCCCTCGACCGGGCAGCGGATGAGCTGGCCGCCATCGGTCACCAGCATGATCTGGTCGCTGTGCTCGACGGCATAGGAGGACACCAGCTTGCCATTGCGCTGGTTGACGGCCATGGCCACGATGCCTTTGCCGCCACGGCCGGTGATACGATATTCGTAGGAGGAAGAGCGCTTGCCATAACCATTTTCGGAAATGGTGAGGATGAACTGCTCCTCGGCCGAGAGCTGGGCGTAACGCTCGGTGGAGATTTCCACGGAGGTATCGCTCGTCTCCTCCGTCTCATCGACGCCGTTGTCGCCGTTTTCGGTCTCACCGGCCACGGCGCGCCGCATCTTGAAATAGGCGGATCGTTCCTCGGGAGAAATCTCGCGATGGGCGATGATGTCCATGGCGATGACGGTGTCCTCACCCTCCAGCCTGATGCCGCGCACGCCCATGGAGTCGCGCCCCTTGAACACGCGGACATCGGGCACTGGGAAGCGGATGCATTGGCCGAGAGCCGTGGTGAGCATGACGTCGTCTGCCTCGGTACAGATCGAGACGTCCCTGATCTGCTCGCCTTCCTCCAGCTTCATCGCGATCTTGCCGGCGCGGTTGACCTGGACGAAATCCGAAAGATCGTTGCGCCGTACCGTGCCGGATGAGGTGGCAAACATGATGTGCAGCGTCGCCCACTGGTTCTCGTCCTCCGGCAGCGGCATGATCGAAGTGATCCGCTCGTCCGCCTCGATCGGCAGGAGGTTGATGAAGGCCTTGCCGCGCGCCTGGGGCGCTGCCAGCGGCAGACGCCAGACCTTCTCCTTGTAGACGCGTCCCTTGGAGGAGAAGAACAGTACCGGCGTGTGGGTGTTCGCCACGAACAGATAGGTGACGAAATCCTCTTCCTTGGTCTGCATGCCGGAGCGGCCCTTGCCGCCGCGGTGCTGCGCCCGATAGGTGGAGAGCGGCACCCGCTTGACATAGCCGGCATGGGACACGGTCACCACCATGTCCTCGCGCTGGATCAGGTCCTCATCCTCGAAATCGGCATCCGAATCGAGAATCTCGGTCCGACGCGGCGTGGCATGGGCAGCCTTGATTTCCTCGAGTTCCGTGCGGGCGATCGCCATGATGCGCTCGCGAGAGCGCAGGATGTCGAGATAATCGCGGATCTGGTCGGCGAGTGTCTGCAATTCGTCCCCGATCTCGTCGCGGCCGAGAGCTGTCAGGCGGGCCAGGCGCAGTTCCAGGATGGCGCGGGCCTGAACATCCGAGAGGCGATAGGTGCCGTCCTCGTTCATCGGATGCTTGGGATCGTCGACCAGCAGGATCAGGGGGGCGATGTCCCCCGTCGGCCAGTCGCGCCCCATCAGGGCCTCGCGGGCCGTGTTGGGATCCGGGCTGGTCCGGATGATGCGGATGACCTCGTCGATATTGGCGACGGCGGTGGCAAGGCCGCACAGGACATGGGCGCGGTCGCGCGCCTTGTTCAGCAGATATTTGGTGCGGCGGCTGATCACGACCTCGCGGAAGTCGACGAAGGCCGAGATCATGTCCTTGAGGTTGAGCAACTCGGGGCGGCCGCCATTCAGCGCCACCATGTTCGCCCCGAAGCTGGTCTGCAGCGAGGTGAAGCGGTAGAGCTGGTTCAGCACCACCTCGCCGACCGCGTCACGCTTGAGTTCGATGACGAGGCGCATGCCCTGGCGGTCGGACTCGTCGCGGACTTCGGCGATGCCCTCGATCCGCTTCTCGCGCACCAGTTCGGCGATGCGCTCCTGCAACGTCGCCTTGTTGACCTGGTAGGGAATGGCGGTGACGATGATGGCGTCGCGGTCCTTGCGGATTTCCTCGATCGTGGCGCTGGCGCGCATGATGATCGAACCGCGGCCGGTGTTGTAGGCCGAGCGGATGCCCGAACGGCCGACGATGTTGGCGGCGGTCGGGAAATCGGGGCCCGGGATCAGTTCCATCAGATCGTCGATGGTGATGGCCGGATTGTCGATATAGGCCAGGCAGCCGTCGATCACCTCGCCGAGATTGTGGGGCGGGATGTTGGTGGCCATGCCGACCGCGATGCCGCCGGCACCGTTGACCAGCAGGTTGGGAAAGCGCGCCGGCAGGACGGACGGCTCTTCCTTGGTGCCGTCATAGTTTTCCTGGAAGTCGACAGTATCCTTGTCGATGTCGTCGATCATCGCCACGGCGGCCTTCGACATGCGCGACTCGGTGTAGCGCATCGCCGCCGGCGGATCGCCGTCCACCGAGCCGAAATTGCCCTGCCCGTCCACCAGCATCAGGCGCATGGAGAAGGGCTGGGCCATGCGGACCAGGGCGTCGTAGATCGACTGGTCGCCATGGGGGTGATACTGACCCATGACGGCGCCGACGATGTTGGCCGACTTGACGTATTTGCGGTCGGGCGTGTGGTTGTTCTCGTACATGGAATGCACGATGCGCCGATGGACCGGCTTCAGGCCGTCACGCACGTCAGGCAGGGCACGGCTCACGATCACGCTCATGGCGTAATCGAGATAGCTGCGCCTCATCTCGTCGGTGATGGAAGTCGAGCGGATGTCGGACGGTTCCCCGTCATCCGGCCTCTTGTCGTTTTCGTCAGTCAATGCACGGCCTCAAACCGATTCTGCGGCGTCCTCATGAACAAATCGCGTCTTGGGAAAACGCTCCTTGCTCACGCTCTTCGTTCTCGACGCGTCCCAAGGCAAAATGCGCTCAAGCATGAACGCCAATTTGCTCTAGCCCCTTGTTTCGACGCATCTTTGCGATTTGAAGTCGTCCGTTCAAATCGCAAAACGCTTTGGCGACTCTCAGTGATTCCATTAAATCGCCAAACGCTTTAGCCCATTCCGCCCCCCGGTACCACCCTGGCGCTTCCGGTGCCAACAGCATTCTTCGATTTGTCTTTCAAAGGGTTATTCGCGACTCTTACCGAATGCTCTGGAGCCGAAAAACATGGCATGCGTGAGGCGAGCGGCCCTGACGATGAAAGCACCTGCTCATGCGGGCTTGCGCCCGCATACCCCGGTTGCGCATCCGTAGAAGAACTTCCGGTAGTCAACCTGCAGACCTTCCGCCTCCAGCATGCGGGCGAAGGCGGATGCATCGCCGAAATTGGTGCTGTAGGTGCCGATCATGGCGAAGTCCTGGGCTCCCTTCAGCAGGAAGCGCTCGATCATGGGCAGCACCATCTTGAGATGGAACAGATAGAGCGGACGAAGCCACCATCCCTTGGGATCGGAGGCCTCGATCAGCGAGAAACAACCGCCCGGCTTGAGGCAGCGGGCGATCAGGGCTGCAAGCTTGCGATGCTGGGCAGGATTGAACGTCTTCAGACCGAAGGTCGAAATCACGAAATCCGCGCTGCTGTCAGGTAAATTGCTGGACAGGACGTCATCTTCGATGAAGGCGATCTTGTGGGCCCGGTGAGCATGAAGGCGGGCCATGGCGCGCTGATGCATGCCCGTGGAGATATCGACGGCGACGATGCTTGCGGTCGTCGGATGGCGTTTCAGGAGATGAGGCCAGACCTCGCCGGTGCCGGCCATGAGATCATAGCCCATGGCAGCCGGAGCTGGCGGCGCCGGCAGCGCCTCGACGCATTGCCGGCGCCAGCGTTCGGTGAAGCCGAGCGAACACCAGGTGCTGAACGCGATATATTTATCGGAACAGCGATCGAAGACGCCTTTTACGAATTGGGGGTCGTAGATGTCCTCGGCCATTCGCCACCGCCATCAGAGTTTCGTGACGCCAGAGTCCTGACCTCATCTCGACCTCAACCATGGTCCATGACACAGCCGCTAGGGCAGCAGGATCGAGGATCCTGTCGTGCCCCGCCCTTCCAGATCCTCATGAGCCTTGCGGGCATCCTTGAGCTGATAGCGCTGGTTGACGGGGATCTTCACCTTGCCGGAGGCGACCGTCTCGAACAGGTCGCCGGCCGTCGCCAGCAGGTCGGCGCGTTCGGCGACATAGGTTCCCAAGGTTGGTCGGGTAGCAAAGAGCGAACCCTTCTGGGACAGGAGCAGCATGGGAACCGGCTCGACGGGGCCGGAGGCGTTGCCGAAGGAAACCCACATGCCGAGCGGCCGCAGACAGTCGAGCGAACCGGGGAAGGTATCCTTGCCGACGCCGTCATAGACCACCTCGCATTTGTGGCCATCGGTGATGTCGGCCACCCGCTTCACCCAGTCCTCGCTGCGGTAGAGAATGGTGTGGTCGGCGCCGTTGGCGCGCGCCAGCGCGGCCTTTTCTTCCGAGCCCACCGTGCCGATCACCGTCGCGCCGAGCGCCTTGGCCCATTGGCACAGGATCAGCCCGACACCGCCCGCGGCCGCATGCACCAGGACCGTCTGGCCGGTTGAGACCTTGAAAGTGCGCCGGATCAGATATTGCGCCGTCATGCCCTTGAGCATCATGCCGGCTGCCTGCTCGTAGGAAATCGCCTCCGGCAACGGCACGAGCCGGTTGGCGGGATAGGTGCGCTCGGAGGCATAGCTGCCGACGGCACCGGCATAGGCCACGCGGTCGCCGGGCTTGAATTCGCCCACCCCCTCGCCGACCGCGATCACTTCCCCCGCCCCTTCCGCGCCGAGGGTGAACGGCAGGGACGGCGCCTTGTAGAGGCCGGAGCGGTAATAGGTATCGATATAGTTCACGCCGCAGGCGTGCTGGCGGATCAGGACCTCGCCGGCGGCGGGCAGCGGCGTGGCGACCTCCTCATAGGTCAAAACCTCGGGGCCGCCGGTCTGATGAACGCGAATGGCTGCGGGCATGGCAAATACCTGTGGTTGAAATCACGTGATGAAACGAAGGGGCGCTTTCAGGTGGCTTGCAGCATGGCTCGACGTCCTGCCACCCGACGATGTTACCGACGCTTGCGATGATGTCCAGGGCCGCCGGAAGTCATGTGAACACCCGGGCCTCGGATACTACTTGGCCATGCGATCATGAACCGGTGCCGTGCGGAAATATCCGAGGATCAGGAAATAGACGCCGATGATGCAAAGCGCCCAGGTGACCCAGGGGGCCGGATCGACATTCTCCCAGATCGCCATGATTGCCAGCACGGACCATACCACCAGCAGGATCAGCGTGGGCAGCCTCAGCTTGGCCACGCGCAACGGATGCACGAACACGAAGGACGCGAAGGTCATCAGGCCGAGTGCCAGCACCGCCAGGAAGATGATCGTCATGGAGAGGATCGTCGGCTCGGCCGGGCTGAGCAGGAAGAAATAGAACACGATCAGGTTCCACACCGCCGGAAAGCCCTTGAACCAGGCGTCCTCCGTCTTCATCTCGTTGTCGGCGAAATACATCGCGCTGGTGAGAAGAATCACGGCCATGGCGATGAGGTTGAGCACATTGCTCGAACCGCCCAGCATGCCCGAACTGTAGAGGGCATAGGCCGGGACGATGACATAGGTCAGGTAGTCGATGATCAGATCGAGAGCGACGCCCGACCAGCGGGGCGAGGCTTCGGTGATGTTGATCTTGCGGGCAATCGTGCCGTCGATGCCGTCCACGAACAGGGCGAGCGCCAGCCAGGCGAACATCGTGCGCCAATCGTGCTGGACAGCCGCTATCAGGGCAAGAAATCCCCACAGCACGCCGCTGGCCGTAAACAGATGCACACCGAAAGCCAGCCGCTTCTGCTGCGGGGTTATCGGATTGCCGGAAGATATAGGAGGTGATGAAGCCAACGCTGCTCGGATTCTCTACTGAAGGAGCGTCATCATATCGCCACATAACCCCGGCGCTAGAATATTTTCGTCTCCAGGCCCGGGTGCCCACAAGAACGTCTGCGCAGGCACGTCCGTCCACCATGCGATCTCGCAGGGGCGGCCAGCGGTTGACACATCCCCTCCCCGGCACCATCACTGCACGAACCACCCACATCGCCGAGTCGGAAGCCGAAAACGAGCGCGCGATCCATGGAATGGCCCGGACTATCTCTGGCGTCCACCGATATGCTCGGAGCGCCCCCGTGGTTCTGGGCGATCTTCGCATCGTCCATCACCGTCATTCTCATCTTCGATCTGGGCTATCTCAATCGCCGCATTCCGGTGCTGTCGCTCGGCCAATCGATTGGTTTGACGGCGGCCTATGCCGTGCTGGCCGCCATGTTCGGTTGCGGCGCATGGCTGTATTTCGGCCCGGAGAAAGGATCGCTGTTCTTCACCGCCTATGCGCTCGAGCAGTCGCTTTCGATCGACAATGTCTTCGTGATGTCGGTGATCTTCGCCTTTTTTGGCGTGCCTCGACGATATCAGCATCGCGTGCTGTTCTGGGGGATCGTCGTCGCCATCGTCCTCAGGGGCATCTTCGTCGGCTTGGGCGCGGCGATCGTGGCGCGATTTGCCTGGGTGCTCTATCCGTTCGGCCTCTTCCTGGTCGTGACCGGGCTGCGCATGCTGCGCGGCGTGGACGAACAGGTGGACCTCGACCAGAACAAGGCGGTTGCCTGGTTCATGCGCCATTTGCGCATGACGACGAAAATCGAGAACGAGCACTTCTTCGTTCGCCTGCCCGATGGCGACGGCAAGCCCGTCCTGCACGCGACACCCCTGTTCGCCGCCTTTGCGGTGATCAACGTGGCGGACATCGTCTTTGCCGTGGACAGCGTGCCGGCGGTGCTGTCCCAGACGCAGGATCCCTTCATCGTCTACACCTCGAACATCTTCGCCATTCTCGGTTTGCGGGCGCTCTATTTCGTCATCGACGCGCTCATCGCCAAATTTCGCTATCTGAAGGTCGCGTTGGCGGCATTGCTGGTTTTTATCGGCGTCGTGATTTTCTATGAGCGCCTCGTCGGCGAGTTCGACAATGTGCTGACCATGGCGATCACCTTCGCGACGCTGGGGATCGCCATCCTCGCCTCGATCGCGACATCCGCGAAAACCTGATCGCATCAACCGGATCGGGCGAAGCCCCGTCATGTCGATGTTCGAATTGATCGCATGCGACGGCCTGCATCTGGTATAGACAACTTAGTCCTTGCGCTGATGCGGCAAACTCTGTAAGGACCCGGCTTCGCTTCGGCCGGAGGCTGAACGGATGGCTGCGCTTGCGCAGAGGAACCCCCAGGGTTCCGGCATCCCGTGTCTTCGCCCTCTTAAGACATTCCTCGACGGCCTGCCGGGTCACGAGGGGCTTCGCGCCAGGCGAACGTGACAACCACGACGCGTTGTAACCAAAGGACAGGCCATCTCATGCCGAATTACGAGCATGTCTTCCTGGCTCGCCAAGACGTGACCTCCCAGCAGGTCGAAGCGCTGACCGCCCAGTTCAAGGGTGTCATCGAAGCGCATGGCGGCACCGTCGGCAAGACCGAATATTGGGGCGTCAAGTCCCTGCAGTATCGCATCAAGAAGAACCGCAAGGCTCATTTCACGCTGCTGAACATCACCGCGCCGCATGCGGCCCTGGCTGAAGTCGAGCGTCAGATGTCGATCTCCGAAGATATCCTGCGCTTCCTCACCCTTTCCGTCGACGAGCTCGAGGAAGGTCCCTCGGCCATGCTGCGCAAGTCCGATCGCGACGAGCGTCGCGACGACGACCGTGGCTTCGGCTTCGGTGGCGGCCGTGGCGGCCCCCGTTCGGGCGGCAATGATCGTGGCCCGCGCCGCGAGCGCTTCGAAGGCTCTTCTGAAGAGCAGCAGGGAGAAGAGTGATCATGGCTACCGCACCTGGACGCCGCCCCTTCTTCCGTCGCCGCAAGACCTGCCCGTTCTCGGGCCCGAATGCGCCGAAGATCGACTACAAGGACGTTAAGCTCCTGCAGCGCTACATTTCCGAGCGCGGCAAGATCGTTCCTTCCCGTATCACCGCGGTTTCGGCCAAGAAGCAGCGCGAGCTGGCTCAGGCCATCAAGCGCGCCCGTTTCCTGGGCCTGCTGCCCTACGTGATCGGCTGATGACTTTGCGGCGAGGCGCTTTTGTGCCTCGCCGCCTATCTCCAACGACAGTCAGCCGGGCGATCCGGCCATGGCTGGGGTCTTCACCACAAGACCTCTAACCGCGACAGCGGGACAGCTCGACGATGCAACGCGATATTCCTATCGGCCTTGGTGCCGGCCTTGCCGCAGCCATCCTGGCGCTCGCTCCCCTGAGCGGCTCGGGCTTCGGCATCTTGCTCTCGGTTCTCTCCGCGTTGCCGATCACCCTGGCCACGCTGTGCTGGGGATACCGTGCCGGCCTTGCCGCCGCCATGGCAGTGCTGGCCCTGGTTGCCTCGGGCGTCGCCGCCCAATCTCCCGATTCCTCCCCCTTCCGTCTCGCCCTGCAGTTCGGTGTTTCCCGAGCCCTGCCGGCCTGGGGACTGGCTTATCTCGCCGTCGCCGGTTATGGCGACAGTGCGATTGATCGTGCGCCCCTCTCGCTTGGCACCTTGGCGGTCGTCGCTGCCGTGCTGGGAATGGCAGGGACCCTTTTCGGCATCCTCGCACTCGGCTCGACCCCCGAACAGGCGCTGGCCAATCTGCGCACCGAACTCATGCAGGCCTATCGCATCATGATGGGCGGATCGAAGGATCAACCGATTCCCGCCAAGGATGGCGTGGATCCGGAAGCGTTCCTGCAGGTCTTCAGCGTGATCCTGTTGCCGCTCGCCGCCTTGTTCACCACGGTGTCCAATCTTGGAGGCCTGTGGCTGTCGGCACGCATTGCCCTGATCTCGGGCCGCCTGCCTCGTCCCTGGCCCGACGTGGCGGCTGAAATCCGCCTGCCGATCTGGTCGCTGGGCCTGTTGGCGATTGCCAGCGCCGTTTCGCTGCTTCCAGGCACGGTCGGCTTTGCCGGGCAGTTGCTGCTGGCAGCGTTGCTCGGTGCCTTCCTGGTCCAGGGATTTGCCGCGGTGCATGTCCTGACACGGGGCGGCGCCATGCGTCCGCTGATCCTGGCCGTGACCTATCTGCTGTGTGTGTTCCTGTCCTGGATCGCGATGCCGCTGATGATCGTGTTCGGCCTGGTCGAGACTTTCTTCAATCTGCGCGGCCGCTTTGGCGACCGCTCCAATACCCCCAGTACCCCCCGATAGACGAACAAAGGAGATAAACATGGAAGTCATTCTGCTGGAGCGCGTTTCCAAGCTTGGCCAGATGGGCGAGACCGTGAAGGTGAAGGACGGCTATGCCCGTAACTTCCTTCTGCCCAACAACAAGGCCCTGCGCGCCACCAAGGCCAACAAGGAGCGCTTCGAGAACGAGCGCGTGCAGCTCGAAGCCCGCAATCTCGAGCTCAAGAAGGAAGCCGAAGCCGTTGCCGCCAAGCTGGAAGGCCAGACCTTCACGCTGATCCGCCAGGCTGGCGAGACCGGCCAGCTCTACGGTTCGGTCACGGCTCGCGACCTTGCCGAGACCTCGACCACCGGCGGCTTCACCGTGGCTCGTTCGCAGTTCGTGCTGAACACCCCGATCAAGACCATCGGCCTGCACAAGGTGCTCGTCCACCTGCATCCGGAAGTGGAAGTCACCGTCACCGCCAACATCGCCCGTTCGCCCGAAGAAGCCGAGCGTCAGATCCGCGGCGAAGACGTGCTGGCTCCGCAGGACGACGAGGACACCTTCGAGAACCCCGAGGACATCGAGATCCCCGGCGTTCCCGGCACCGGCGAGCAGCCCGAGGTCTGATTCTCGGCCCTTCGACACGATCAAGAGCCGGGCGCTTGTCGCCCGGCTTTTATTTTGCGCGGTTGTGAATCACTGTGAATTGCCGATCAAAGGCCAAGGGGAGCGGTTAGCGTGCTAAGCTTGCCGCCCGACGAATCACGATCCCAAGAGCCTGATGTCCACACCTGTCGAAGCCACCGTACACAAGCTCGAGACCGGCCAAGCCGTGACCTTTCGGCAGGCCCCCAGCAATGTCGAAGCCGAGCAGGCCCTGCTCGGCGCCATTCTGGTCAACAACGAAGCATTCTACCGGGTTTCCGACTTCCTGCTGCCCGAGCATTTCTTCGACCCCTTCCATCGCAGGATCTTCGAGATCGCCTCGAGCCTCGTGCGCGCCGGCAAGATGGCGACGCCCATCACGCTGAAGACCTTTCTCGGTCCGGACCAGGACATTGGCGGGCTCACCACGCAGCAATATCTCATCCGCCTCGCCACTGAAGCGACCACAGTCATCAACGCGGCCGATTATGGCCAGATCATCTATGACCTCGCTCTCCGGCGCTCCCTGATCCAGGTCGGTGAGGAACTGGTCAACGTCGCTTATGACGCCCCCGTCGACATGACCCCCGGCGACCAGATCGAGGAGGCAGAGCGCCGGTTGTTCGCTTTGGCCGAGACCGGACGCAACGAAGGCGGTTTCTCGACCTTCTCGGATGCGCTGAAGGATGCCATCGACATGGCCTCCGCCGCCTATCAGCGCGATGGACAATTGTCGGGTCTTGCCACCGGCCTCGACGATCTCGACCGGATGATGGGCGGCCTGCAGCCCTCCGACCTGATCGTCCTCGCCGGGCGTCCCGGCATGGGCAAGACGTCGCTCGCCACCAACATCGCCTACAACATCGCCAAGAACTACAAGTTCGAGATCCAGCCCGACGGCTCGCGCAAGACCATCGATGGCGGCGCGGTCGGTTTCTTCTCGCTGGAAATGTCGGCCGAGCAGCTCGCCACCCGCGTCGTGGCCGAACAGGCCAACGTGCCCTCCTACAAGATCCGGCGCGGCGACCTTTCCGAGGACGAGTTCAGCCGTCTCGTCACCGCCAGCCAGGACATGCAGACGACGCCGCTCTATATCGACGACAGCGGCGGCATCTCCATCGCCCAGCTCGTGGCGCGTTCGCGCCGCCTGAAACGCCAGCGCGGCCTCGATCTCCTGATCGTCGACTACATCCAGCTCCTCACCGGCTCGGGCAAGAAGGGCAGCGAGAACCGTGTGCAGGAAATCACCGAGATCACCACGGGTCTCAAGGCGCTGGCCAAGGAATTGAACGTGCCGCTCATCGGCTTGTCCCAGCTCTCGCGCCAGGTGGAATCGCGTGACGACAAGCGCCCGCAGCTCTCCGACCTGCGTGAATCCGGCTCGATCGAGCAGGACGCCGACGTGGTGATGTTCGTGTTCCGCGAGGAGTACTACGTGAAGAACAAGATGCCGAAGGAAGGCAGCGAGGAGTTCTTCAAATGGCAGGCCGAGATGGAAAGCCTGGCCGGTGTCGCCGAAGTGATCATCGGCAAGCAGCGCCACGGTCCGACCGGCACCGTCAAGGTGCAGTTCGACGCCGATGTCACTCGTTTCGGCAATCTTGCCCGCACCGATCATCTGCCGATCCAGACTGGCGAATAGGCGTCGACCATCTGGAAGGCGCGATCTTTGCGGTCCCGCCTTCCGCCAGATTCCAACCCGCTCTATGGTCTGCGCATGACCGATTCCCTGCCTCCTGTTTATGCCCGCCTGACCATCGACACCGACGCCCTCGCCGCCAATTGGCGGCGTTGCGGGCAGCAGCGGCCCAAGGCCGAATGCGCGGCCGTGGTGAAGGCCGATGGCTATGGCCTGGGCATCGACAATGTCGTACCCGCCCTTAGCCGGGCTGGCTGCGCTACCTTCTTCGTCGCCCAGATCGACGAAGGTATTCGCGTGCGCAAGCTCGCTCCGGATGCCACGATCTATGTCCTGAGCGGCCTTGCGCCCGGCCATGGCGACAGGTTTGCCGCGAATGCCCTGAGGCCGGCCTTGGGCTCGCGCGAAGAGTTGCGGGAATGGTCCGCCTTCGTTGCCGCCACCGGCTGGCAGGGAGGTGCCGCTTTGCACGTGGATACCGGCATGTCCCGGCTCGGGCTGCGCATCGACGAAGCCCATGCCCTGGCCGCGGAGGGAGAGCTCTTCAGACCTTCCCTGCTGATGAGCCACCTCGCCTGCGCCGATACGCCCGAACATCCGCTCAATGCCAGGCAGTTCGAGGCTTTTGCCGGCGTCAGATCGCTCTATCCGGATGTGCCCGCCTCGCTCTGCAATTCCTACGGCACCTTCCTGCCGGCAGAGATCGGCTACGATCTGCTGCGTCCGGGCGTGGCGCTGTACGGCTCCAACCCCCTGCCCGGTCAACCCAATCCAATGCGGCCGGTCATCACCCTTTCAGCTCAGGTCCTGCAGGTTCGCAACGTGCTTCCCGGCGAATATGTCGGCTATGGCGCGACCTGGACGAGTCGACAGCCCGCCCGCATTGCGATGGTGGCTATCGGCTATGCCGACGGCTACATGCGTTCGGGCTCCTCCTCCGACGATTTCGACTCAGCGCTGGCGTATGTCGCAGGCAAATACTGCCTGATCGCCGGACGCATCTCGATGGACATGACGGCGATCGACGTGACTGATCTGCCGGCAGACACGGTGAAACGGGGCGATTGGGTTGAACTGATCGGGCCGCATCTGCCGGTCGATGAGGTGGCACGCCGTGCCGGTACGATCGGCTATGAGATACTCACCAGCCTGGGGACTCGCTATGATCGGCACCTGGCGGTCTAGGCGATAGCGCCTGCCCTTGCCGTCGGTCGCCACAGGCGTTGCTCGGGAAGAATGCAATGATCGACCATTTCGGTTTTCCGGTTCGTGACTATCGGCGTTCCCGCGCTTTCTACGATCAGGTTCTCGCGCCGCTCGGCTATTCGGTGCAAAAGGAAGTCACGCGGGAGATGACCGGCAGCACGGCCCATTGCGGCTATGGCGAGAACGGGCGGCCTCAGTTCTGGATCGGCGACGGCGAGACCAGGGAAGGCAGCTTCCACATTGCCTTTGCCGCGAAAAACAAGGAGGCCGTCGACGCCTTTTATGCCGCCGCATTGGCGGCCGGCGCGCGCGCCAATGGCGCGCCTGGAATTCGGGCCCATTACCATCCCAACTACTATGCAGCCTTCGTGCTCGATCCGGATGGCCATAATATCGAGGCGGTCTGCCACCTGCCCGGCTGACGGGGCTCTTCCTTGACGGACCGGTGAAGGTCGATGCCGTCGATCTTCGTTGCACACATGTGTCGCGTCGAGTGAGCTTGTTTCTCTACGAGATTGTTCCCGGGCTTCCCGCTTTCGACAGCGATGTTGACTTTCATCGCTGTCTTTGACAATCGAGATTTTGCAACACGCTGCTCTTAACCCCTCATTTGAGAGCTTACGGAAAGTAATCTCATGCCGATTGCATCGGATGTCATCGCTGCTATTACAGATTTTGCGATGGCGCGCATCAATATATTATTGATGATGGCGACGTTCGTATCGGGTGGAGTGTTTGCTTTCTTGTTCTTGCTGGCGGATACGGATGTAAGTCGCAATATTCGAGGGTTTCTTCGCTTTTTTATGCCTGCTTCGGGGTGGTTGAGCCACTCGACGAAAATCGACGTTCTCCTGTACTTCATCATCAAATTCTCTTTTCGATGGGTGGCTCTTTTCGCAGCGATCCTGACCACGTTCCTGGCTGAGAAGGCCGGTGCGGCGCTGAGTGCCTGGTTCCAGTTCGATCAGAAATTGCAAGCCGGGCCGGTGACGATTGTCATATTATGTATAATTATGTTTATGTTCTCCGATCTCGGAGAATTCATAAGTCATTATACCCAGCACAAAAATCGTTATCTTTGGGAATTCCATAAGATTCATCACTCGGCCACTTTCCTGACGCCGCTTACTGCCTCGCGCGTGCATCCGGTGGGTGTACTTCTCGATGCCGTATTCATCGGCCTATGCCGAGTCATACCGGTTACCTTGATCGTATTCTTCTATGGTCTTTCCATCGTCGAGCTCCTGGCGATGCAGGCGAGCGCATCGCTGATCTTCTCGCTGCTGACATTGGGTACGCTCCAGCACACGCATTTTTCCATCAGCTTCGGGATCCTGGACCGTATCTTCATCAGTCCCCGCATGCATCAGGTCCATCACAGCGTGGCCCGCAAGCACTGGGACAAGAATATGGGTTCGAGATTGTCGATCTGGGACTGGATCGCCGGCACGGCCTATCTGGCGTCGCGGGATGAAGTGCAGAAATACGGCATCGGCACGGTGGAGGACGAGCGCGGCGACTATCAGAGGGTCTGGTGGTGCTTTCTCGGCCCGATCGTGAAATGCGCTGTCGCCATGCGGCGTGCCGTCACGCGGACAAAGCGCGTGATACTGCGCCCGGAGCGGGCCGGCGGCGAGTGAGGCTGCTGCTCGGGAATGCGGCTGGGCCTTAGCTCTTGTGTTCCAGCAACACCTGGCCGCGCTGTTGTATCAGCGTGGTCACCTTGTCTGCCAGCATGGTCAGGAAGATCGGCAGCAGGATGCTCACCGTCACCGTGTCGTCGCCGACATCGACGCTACCCGAAATGGTCTGCTTGAACACGCTCAGGCGGCACTCGAACCTGTCACCGTTCCAGGTTTCCTCGAGCGCCGTGAATTGCCCGGCATAGCTGTCGCGCAGTTGCGCAATGCCATCTTCGATGCGCTTGCGGGCAGCTGCACGGCCAAGGCTGTGAGGAATGGTGACGGTCAGCGGGCGCGACATGGGCTGTTCCAGGGTGTGGTGCGTGGTAGCCAAGATATAGGTTGTGGCTCGACGTGCCTGCAAGGGGAGGTCGTTCCTGGCCTGTGGGTTCAATTCTTGGCCTGTGGATTGCACTTGCAGGCCTGGGCGGCGGCAGGCCAGGGGCGGTCTGTCGGATTTGATCAGACTCGACCCGCCCGCTAGAAGGGCATCATGGCCAAACGAAGCCCCTCCTTCATCTGTCAGAATTGCGGTGCCGCCTATAATCGCTGGCAGGGCAAATGCGATGCCTGCGGCGAGTGGAACTCGATTGCCGAGGAAACCAGCGCCATCGCAGCCGTTCCCGCCTCGCAGCGTCCAAAAGGACGGGGACGCGTCTTTGCGCTCGAAAGCCTGACGGGATCGACCGACGAAGCGCCGCGCCTGGTCTCGGGGATCGGGGAACTCGACAGGGTCACCGGTGGAGGCTTCGTGCGAGGCTCGGTCCTCCTGTTGGGAGGCGATCCCGGCATCGGCAAATCCACCCTTCTGATCCAGGCCTGCGCGGCGCTTGCCAACCGCAACGCCCGGGTCATCTATATTTCGGGCGAGGAAGCTGCGGCGCAGGTGCGGCTGCGGGCGGAGCGGCTGGAGCTTGCCAGTGCACCGGTGGAACTGGCCTCCGAGACCTCGGTCGAGGACATCCTGGCGACCTTCGAGCACGGCCCGCCGCCGCGCCTGGTCGTCATCGATTCGATCCAGACCATGTGGACGGACACGGTCGAATCGGCGCCTGGTACCGTCACGCAGGTGCGCGGTTCGGCGCAGGCCCTGATCCGCTACGCCAAACGGTCCGGCAGTACCGTCATTCTCGTCGGCCACGTCACCAAGGACGGGCAGATCGCCGGCCCGCGCGTCGTCGAGCATATGGTCGATGCCGTGCTGTCGTTCGAAGGCGATGGCGGGCGTGATTTCCGCATCCTGCGCGGCGTGAAGAACCGCTTCGGTCCCACCGACGAGATCGGCGTGTTCGAAATGACCGGGCTCGGCCTGCGCGAGGTGACCAATCCCTCCGCCTTGTTCCTGTCCGAACGCGACCTCGGATCACCAGGCACGGCCGTGTTCGGGGGCATGGAGGGTACGAGGCCGCTTCTGGTCGAGATGCAGGCCCTGGTAGCGCCGACGAGCCTCGGTACGCCCCGGCGTGCGGTCGTGGGATGGGATTCCAGCCGCCTGTCCATGGTGTTGGCCGTGCTAGAAGCCCATTGCGGCGTCAAGCTGGGGGGGCACGATGTCTATCTCAACGTGGCCGGCGGCTTGCGCATCCAGGAGCCCGCGGCCGATCTTGCCGTGGCGGCAGCTTTGATCTCCTCTTTGACGGGCGCTCCCCTGCCCGCGGATGCCGTGTATTTCGGTGAAGTCTCGCTGTCTGGATCCGTCCGTCCGGTTGCGCATATGGGCCCCCGTTTGAAGGAAGCGGCCAAGCTCGGTTTCCATCGAGCCGTCTGTCCTGTGCCCGGAAACGAGTCGGGTTCGGACAGTGGCATGCGGGTGAACGGCGTTGCCTCACTTGCGACACTTGTTGCGGATATTGCCGCCTCCAAGCAAAATTCTCGCACCTCGCCCGCAGGCGGGTGAGGTGCGAGAATTTTGCGGATGTTTGAAACCTTGTCGATTCTCCGAGCGTGACCTGCCGGGCCACGCTCGGAGAATCGACTTGTGAAAGCCAAAGGCGGAAATCCACTAAAGTTTCGCCATGAAGCGGGCATTTCCGCCGATTGCGCTGCAGCAAATGGGTGACGCCGTGTCGAACCGTCGTTATAGAAAGGCGCGCGGCCTTGTCTGTCGCGTCGCCTATGCAGGTATTTGCAGTGTTTCCCGGTAAATCCCATTCGTGGGCTTTACCGGGAAACACTGCTTCCAAATCAGGATAGACCGCCAATGCCCGTAACGCTGCTGGATCTGATCGTCATCGGCGTCATGCTGATTTCGGCCCTTCTCGCAATGGTACGAGGCTTCACCCGCGAAGTTCTGGCCATTGCCGCCTGGGCCGCTGCCGCAATAGCCACCTTGTTGCTGTTCTCGCGGGTGCTGCCGCTGGTCACGCCCTATATCAAGAACGATACGCTGGCTCGTATCGCGACAGGTGCCGGCATCTTCCTGCTCGTTCTCCTGATCGCCTCCTTCATCACGATCCGTATCTCGGACATGATCCTGGACAGCCGGATCGGGGCGATCGATCGGACCTTCGGTTTCCTGTTCGGTGCGGCCCGCGGTCTTCTGCTCGCCATCGTCGCCTTCATCTTCTTCAGCTATCTGGTGCCGCCCAAGTCGGAGCCGACCTGGGTGCAGGATGCCAAATCCCGCCAGCTTCTGGTGTCCGGGCGCGACTGGATCCTTACCCTGTTGCCGAGCGATCCCGAAAACGTGATCCTCAAGCAATTGCGAGCCAATGAAGTGATCGGGCCTGGTGCCGACACCAACACCAATACGCAGGAACCGGATCCGGATGCCGCCGGCGCTCCCGCCGCTCCGCAGACCCAGCCGGCAACCCCAGCTCCGGCGGCGCCTGCGCCTGCACAATGATGCGATTGCATTGCCACAGTAAACTTCCCAGCAGGTATGCTGGAAAAGTCGATCGGTGGTATTATCTCAATGTCGAACGGAGCGGCGAAACCTGGTTTCGGGCCGCTCACCCTTTTTTGGAGAAAAAATCCAAGTGAGCGCCATGGCCCGTGACAACGACGATCTGGATCTCGACGCCGACCGCCTGCGTGAGGAATGCGGTGTGTTCGGCATCTTCGGACACAGCGAGGCAGCGGCGATCACCACCCTCGGTCTCCATGCCTTGCAGCATCGCGGGCAGGAAGCCTGCGGCATCGTCACCTTCGACGGTGTGCGCTACAATTCGGAACGGCGGCTCGGGCTGGTCGGCGACACCTTCTCCAAACGCGAGGTCATCGAGCGCCTGCCCGGCTCCCAGGCCATCGGCCACACCCGCTATTCGACGACGGGCGGCACCATCCTGCGTAATGTGCAGCCCTTGTTCGCGGAGCTCGAGGGCGGCGGTTTCGCCGTAGCCCACAACGGCAATCTCACCAACGGACTGACGCTGCGCCGTGAACTGATCGCCCGCGGCTCGATCTTCCAAGCTACCTCGGATAGCGAGGTGATCTTGCATCTTGTCGCGCGCTCGACACGCGAGAAGTTCATCGATCGCTTCATCGATGCCCTGTTCCAGATCGAGGGGGCCTATGCCTTTGTCGGCCTGACCAACCACATGCTGGTCGGCGCCCGCGATCCGCTCGGCATTCGCCCCCTGGTGCTGGGCGAACTCGATGGCTGCTACATTCTTGCTTCCGAGACCTGCGCCCTCGATATCATCGGTGCCCGCTTCGTGCGCGACATCGAGAATGGCGAGGTCGTCATCATCACCAAGGACGGCGTAGAATCACTGAAGCCCTTCCCGCGCGTGCCTCCCCGGCCCTGCATCTTCGAATATATCTATTTCGCCCGTCCGGACTCCATCGTTCACGGCCGCAGCGTCTATGCCGTGCGCAAGAACTTCGGCGCCCAGCTTGCCGCCGAAGCCAGCGTCGAAGCGGATGTGGTGGTGCCGGTGCCGGATTCCGGCGTTCCCGCGGCGATCGGCTATGCCCAGGCGGCGGGCCTGCCCTATGAACTCGGCATCATCCGCAACCACTATGTCGGACGCACCTTCATCCAGCCGACCCAGGCCATCCGCGAAATGGGCGTGCGCATGAAGCACAGCGCCAATCGTTCGGTCATCGAAGGCAAGCGTGTCGTGCTGATCGACGATTCGATCGTGCGCGGCACCACGTCGGTGAAGATCGTGCGCATGATGCGCGATGCGGGGGCCAAGGAAGTGCATTTCCGCATTTCCAGCCCGCCCATCACCCATCCCGACTATTACGGCATCGATACGCCCGACAGGGAAAACCTGCTGGCGGCGCGAATGGATCTGGAAGCCATGCGGGCCTATATGGGTGCCGACTCACTGGCTTTCCTGTCTGTCGATGGCGTCTACAAGGCATGCGGTTACGACCAGCGTGACTCTGTCCGCCCGCAGTTCACCGATCATTGCTTCACCGGCGACTATCCGACCTTCCTGACCGATGTGGTCGGCGAAGGCGCCAAGCAGCAGTTCTCCCTGCTCGCCGAAGCAAGCTGACGCGTCTCCACCCCGGTCCGGGGTGGGCACAGCAGCCCTATCCATCTTGTGAGTTTTCCGATGTCCGATCTTCTCAAAGGCCGCCTGGCGCTCGTCACCGGCGCATCGCGCGGCATTGGCCGTGCTACGGCCGTGGCCCTGGCCGAGGCGGGGGCGCATGTCATCGCCGTGGCCCGCACCGTCGGCGCGCTCGAGGATCTCGACGATGAAATCCGCCAGAAGGGCGGTGCTGCAACCCTGGTTCCTCTCGACATCAAGGATGGCGATGGCATCGATCGGCTCGGCTACACGCTGTTCGAACGCTATGGCAAGCTCGACATCCTGATCGGCAATGCCGGGGCACTCGGCGCGATCTCCCCCCTCGGCCATATCGAGCCCAAGGATTGGGACAATGTGTTTGCTGTGAACGTCACGGCCAATTGGCGCCTGATCCGCTCCTTCGATCCCCTGCTACGTAAATCCGATGCCGGACGCGCCATCTTCATCACGTCGGGTGCGGCCTGGAAGTCGACGGCCTATTGGGGGCTCTATGCGGCCACGAAGGCGGCCCTCAACTCCATGGTGGCGACCTATGCCGCCGAGACGGTGAATTCACCGATCCGGGCCAACCTCTTTTCGCCTGGCCCCGTCCGCACCCATATGCGCGCGGCCGCAATGCCGGGTGAAGACGCCGACACCCTGCCGCATCCCTCCAGCATTGCGCCCTCAATCCTCAAGCTCGCGAGTCCGGATCTTACCGAGACCGGGCAGGTCTACGAGATGCGCCAGGAACGCTTCCTCAGCTTCAGGGCGCCGGAATAATATCCTGGGAGCGCGGACATCTTGTCCGCTCTTGGAACCGCTATGCATACGGGGAAGAAGCGGACAAGATGTCCGCGCTCCCGGGATTATTTTTTTCGGTCGAAGGGGTTTTTCGGCGAACGCAGGCTGAGCCGGATCGGCACGCCGGGCATGTCGAAGGTCTCGCGCAGGCCGTTGACCAGATAGCGCTGGAAGCTGTCGGGCAGAGCGTCGAGCTGGTTGCCGAAGATGGCGAAATGCGGCGGGCGGGTCTTCACCTGCGTCATGTAGCGGATCTTGATACGGCGACCCGACACGGCCGGCGGCGGATGATGTTCGAGCACGCCCCCGAGCCAGCGGTTGAGGCGAGCCGTCGGCACACGGCGGTTCCACGTCGTGAAGGCACGGAAAGCGGCCTCCATCAAGCGGTCGAGGCCCTGTTCCGACAAGCCGGAAAGAGTGACCACCGGCGCGCCACGCAATTGCGGCAGCAGGCGCTCGAACATTTCGCGGGCGCTGGCGAGCGCCTTGTGGCGATCCTCGACCAGATCCCATTTGTTGAGGCCGATGACGACCGCCCTGCCCTCGCGCTCCACGAGATCGGCGATCTGCAGATCCTGCTTTTCGAAAGGTGTGGCGCTGTCGAGCAGCAGCACGACCACTTCCGCGAAACGGACCGCCCGCAGCCCATCCGAAACGGACAGCTTTTCGAGCTTGTCCTCGATGCGGGCCTTCTTGCGCATGCCGGCGGTATCGAACAGCTTGATGCGCTTGTCGCGCCAGGTCCAGTCCACCGAAATGGTGTCGCGGGTGATGCCGGCCTCGGGGCCGGTCAGCATGCGGTCCTGGCCGATCAGGGCGTTGACGAGGGTCGACTTGCCGGCATTCGGCCGGCCGATGATGGCGATGCGCAACGGGCGGGCCACGCCCGCACCGAGATCGATCGCCTCTTCCTCGCCTTCCTCGCCGCTGACGAGCGCATCGGTCTCCGCGACCTCCTCCTCGGGCTCATAGCCCGTGGCCGGCGCGATTTCGACGATCGCCTCGGCAAGATCCGCCATGCCCTCGCCATGCTCGGCCGAGATCGGCACGGGATCGCCGAGCCCGAGCGCGTAGGCTTCATAAGCGCCCTGGAAGCCGGTGCGGCTCTCGGTCTTGTTGGCGACCGCAATGACGGGCTTGCCGGACCGCCGTGCCACTTCCGCGAAATGTTCGTCCGCCGGGGTGACGCCGACACGGGCATCGAACATGAACAGGATCAGGTCACATTCGGCGATGGCGGCTTCCGTCTGGGCACGCATGCGCCCAGCGAGCGAGGCATCGTCGGCAACCTCGAGACCGGCGGTGTCGATCACCTTGAAATGGAGACTGCCGAGCCTGGCGTCGCCCTCGCGCCGGTCACGCGTCACGCCCGGGCGATCGTCGACGATGGCGAGCTTGCGACCGACCAGACGATTGAACAGGGTCGACTTGCCGACATTGGGCCGGCCGACGATGGCGATGGAAACAGCCATGGTCAGGCCTTGGCAGGCTGGTCGGAGGCGATGAGCTGCAGCATCAGCTCGGCCCGCTGACGTAGCGCCGGCGGTACATCCTTGTCGGTGATCACGGCCTGATACCATTTGGAGGCATTGGCAAGATCCTTGGCTTTCCACGCCGCAAGGCCGAGAACCTCACGCGCCGAATGACGCCAGGGCTCCCCCGCCGCGGTCAGGGGCTCGATCTTGCCGGCGAGATCCGCATAGGACGCGGTGTCGACCATGAGATAGCCGCCGCGCACCTTGGCGAGGCTCTGCAGCACAGGACCGAGCGAGGAATCGGCAGCCAGCGCCTCATAGGCCTTGATGCCATCCTCGACCTTGTCGTTGGCAGTCTCTGCCGCCAGGCGGAAACGGGCAAGGGTCTGATAGCCGGCGCTGCCGTCCTTCATCAGCGCACCGAGGGCAGCCGCAGCCTCCTTGGTCTTGCCGCTCTGGGCCAGCGAAATCGCCTCCTGGAAACGCGCGCCGGTGGCTTCAGCCTGCTGCTTCAGGTAATGCTGATAGGCGACGTAACCCGACACGCCGATGACCACGGCGAGAGCGGCGCCAAGAACGTAATTGCCATATTTCGCCCAGAGCTTCTGCGCCTTTTCACGGCGCATGTCCTCGCTGACTTCCTGGAAGATATCGGTCATAGACCCGGCTCGTATCCTCTAGAGCATGGCGCGCTGTAGCAAGAACGCCCTTTGCCCTGACTCTTTGGTTGGACGCGTCCTTGCGATTCGAGGTTTTTCCACCCAACCGCAGGACGCCTTGGTTCGCGCTGGCGCGAGATGTGTTTTCGGCGTAGAGGAGCGGCCCCTTGCCGTCAAGCAAACAGCGCTTCCGGTCGCCCAAACCGAGATTAAATCTCGGTATTCCAGCGGTTTTCACCGCCGCAGGGCTCGCAACGCGCTGCCGGCGAGAATGGCCAGTACCAGGAGCACTGCCAATAGCCACAGCCAGTTCGCCTTGAGATAGGCCAGCGCCGTGGCGCGAAGGCGGGGCGAGGTGGGAGTTATCAGGCTCGTGACTGGTCGCACTTCCAGCTTTCCCCTCACCGCGTCCTGATAACGATTGCCGGCGGTGAATTGCAGGCCCGCGAGGAAGGATTGGGCGATCGGCACATAGGACGACACCTCGGCGGCGGGCGAGACCAGGGTAAGCTCGAAATAGCCCTCGTTGCCCAGTGCATAGCCGTGGATGTTGGCCGTGCCCTCATCGGCTTCCCCACCCTTTTCGGGGCTGATTGCGCCCCAGATCAGTGTATGCTGCGCCTCGTCGTAATGGGGCCTGACCAGCCAATCGCGAACCTCGAGCCGGGGCTCGCCCCGTTTTTCACGGGCGGCATTGCCTTCCTCCGTGTTTGCCTTGAGGCGCGCCAGCAGATCACCTGCGTTCCAGCCGGGGGCCTCGGCATCGTCGATGCGCACACCGGAGCGATAATGAATGAAGACGACCCAATTCTGCTCGCCGGTCGGCACCAGCATGCCGAGAACACTGGGATCGCTCGGATAGTCCGAGGCGGAAGCCCAGGCCCCCGCTTCCGGCTGGCGTACGAAACCGGTGCCTTGCGGGAGCTTCAGCGTTGCCCGATTGTCCAGGGGAGCCATGGCGGGCCCTGGCAGCAGCACCTTCTGCATCGCCTCGACAGCCTGTTGCAGGACCTGTGCCTTGCGGATTCCGTCGGCCTCCTGCGCCAGCCCGTGGCCGGGCAGCAGGAAAGCCATAGCCGCGATGGCAAGCAGATACCTGGCGAACATGGGCAGTCTCCATTCGACGATGATGCCCTATAGCGCCAAATCCTTTGCAGTCCATGTCACGGCCGGAAATTTCCTCGATGGCGCGATGGGATGTCGTTGCGATGTCACCTGGGCTGAACTAGAAGATTGAAAAGGGAGAGCCGCAGCGCGGCTTCGAAATTGGAATGACTACTAAGCCCCGCCGCTTCGACAATGCGAGAGCGGCCGTAGCGGCGATCACGCAGCTCTATGACGCGAACACCGCGCGCCTGCGGGAGGCCTTCACGGCATTCACCCGTGGCAAGGATTTCGATCACCGCATTCGCGCCTATTACCCCTATGTCAGTGTCAACACGGACAGCTTGCCCACGCTCGATGCTCGTACGCCATTCGGATTCGTGGCCGATACCGGCACCTATGCGACGACGCTGACGCGGCCGGACATCTTCAGCCGCTATCTGGAGGAACAGATCGCGCTGCTGTTGCGCAACACGGGTGTGGATGTCGAAGTGGGTGAGAGCTCCACGCCGATCCCGATCCATTTCGCGCTCGGCGAAGACTTCCACGCCGAAAGCGGCCTCGATTACGGGCGCCTCGCCCTGCTGCCGCAGATCTTCGACGTGCCCGATCTCACCATCATGGACGATCGCATCGCCAACGGCATCGATGTGCGCTCGGCCGATGGTGCCAAGCCGCTGGCGCTGTTCACCGCGCCGCGTATCGACCTCTCGCTGATGCGCCTGAAGCACTATACCGGCACCTCGGCGCGGCATTTCCAGAATTTCGTGATCTTCACCAACTACCAGTTCTACATCGATGAATTCGTGCGGCTGGCGCAGACCATCCTGGCCAAGGGTGAAGGGGGCTCGCTGGGGTCCGGCTACACGGCCTTTGTCGAGCCGGGCAATGTCGTCACCGAGCTTGGGGGCGAAACCCAGCAGCTCGACGTGACCGGCCACCATCCGCCGCGCCTGCCGCAAATGCCGGCCTATCATCTCAAGCGTGCGGATGATTCCGGCATCACCATGATCAATATCGGCGTCGGCCCTTCCAACGCCAAAAACATTTCCGACCATGTCGCGGTGCTCAGGCCGCATGCCTGGCTGATGCTCGGGCATTGTGCGGGCCTGCGCAATTCGCAGATGCTGGGCGACTATGTGCTCGCCCATGCTTATCTGCGCCAGGATCAGGTGCTGGATGCCGATCTGCCACGCGAGGTGCCCGTGCCGGCCCTCGCCGAGATCCAGATTGCGATCGAGCGCGCTGTCGGAAGGGTCACGGGGTTGACCGGCTATGACCTCAAGCGGGTGATGCGGACGGGAACCGTTGCCACCGTCGACGACCGCAACTGGGAACTGCGTCCCTCGACGGTACAGAACCTGCCCTTCATCCAGAGCCGTGCGATCGCTCTGGACATGGAATCGAGCACCATCGCCGCCAATGGCTTCCGCTTCCGCGTGCCCTATGGCACGCTTCTGTGCGTTTCCGACAAGCCGCTGCATGGCCAGCTGAAATTGCCGGGCATGGCGGATTCCTTCTATCGCGAACGGGTCTCCCAACATCTCGCCGTCGGCCTGGAGACCATGGCCCTGCTGCGCGAGACGGACAAGCGCCAACTGCACTCCCGCAAGCTGCGCAGCTTCAACGAGGTGGCGTTTCAGTAAGGCTCGGGCGCTTGGTGATATTGTGATGGGGCTTCGCCGCCCCTCACCCTTACCCTCTCCCCGTAAGGACGGGGCGAGGGGGACCTCGATGTCGCGCCGCACACAGCAAATGCGACATCTCGCATCGAAGCGTGACGCCCGGCGCCCCTCTCCCCGCTTCTTGCGGGGGAGAGGGTAAGGGTGAGGGTGAGGGTGAGGGGCGGCGCTTCCCGTAAACGATCGTCGATCGCGCTATTTCTTCTTCATGCCATAGGTGTGTTCGGCCGCCGGGAAGCTGCGGTCGCGCACGGCTTCGGCGTAGCCCTGCACGGCTTCGCGGATCTGGTCGCCGAGCGAGCCGAAGCGCTTGACGAATTTCGGTACCCGGTCGGACAGGCCCAGCATGTCCTCCAGCACCAGCACCTGTCCGTCACAGGCCGGCGAGGCGCCGATGCCGATGGTCGGGATCGGTATGCTGGCGGAGATCTTGGCGGCGAGCGGCTCGGCGATTGCTTCGAGCACCACGGCGAAGGCCCCTGCTTCGGCGACCAGCTGGGCATCGCGCTCGATCGGGGCCCAATCGGCTTCTTCGCGCCCCTGCGCCCTGAAGGAACCGAGTGCCATGATCGATTGCGGCGTCAGACCGACATGGGCCATCACCGGCACGCCGCGCTCGGTGAGGAAGCGAATGGTGTCGGCCATGCGTTCGCCGCCTTCGAGCTTGATGGCGCCGCAACGGGTTTCCTTCAGGATTCGTGCCGCGTTATGGAAGGCCTGCTGCGGCGATTCCTCGTAGGAGCCGAACGGCATGTCGACCACCACCAGGGCATGCGAGGAGCCGCGCATCACCGCCCTGCCCTGCAGGATCATCATCTCCAGCGTCACCGGCAGCGTGGTTTCCATGCCGTGCATGACCATGCCCAGGCTGTCGCCGACCAGGATGCAGTCGACGAAGGGGTCGATGATGCGCGTGGTGTGGGTGTGATAGGAGGTGAGAACCACGATCGGTTCTCCTCCCTTGCGCAGGCGTATCTGCGGCGCGGTGACTCGCTGTGACTGATTTTGAACGGACACGAAATTCCTCCTGGGCGCCGAAAGGCCGGTGCTGATGTTACAGGCCGGCTGCGACGCCCTAATCATGGGCCGGAAGGATTCGATGCTCCTCCCGACGAAGAACGCTGGCGGTCACCCCAAACAACCTCGGCGCGACACCGCCTAGCCGTGGGACGACACAGCAATCCTCGAAAAGCGTCATGGCGTAAAGCGCCAGGCCCGAATATTCCCGTCCCTTGCCTTCTCTTGTTGTCGCACTGCAGCATCGTAGCATCCCCAATCAGGCTTTGCTCGGCTCTAGTGGGGCGCCTTAACCATATTCGTGAACTTTTCAGGGCGCTGCATCGACCCCAGCTGCATCTTCGTTAACAAATGGTTAAAGAATTTGTTTGCGCAGGCACTCCTCCGGACGCTATCTTTTCCGCTCTCGCGGCTGGATGGCCTTTTTCACGTCACAGTGGGTGCCCGTGTAGCGTTTGGGTGGGAACGATATGGCTGAACCCCTGAAGAAAGACGAGGCTCTCGCGGCCGCTGTTCGCGAAGCATTTCAGCGCCATATGGAAAATGCGCGCTTGGCTGCGGAGGCTTTGAAAGAAAAGCAGGCTGCGGCTACGGCGCAGCGTGCTGCTTCCTCGCCTGCTCGTGATCCGCGACTGATCGTGCCCAAGCCGGCCAATGAAGCCGGTGCGGCGGGGATAAAGGCGGTCGCCGAGACGAACGAAGCCAAGCCGGCGCGAGACGAGCCGACGCAAGGCAAGTCGAGCGAATCGAGGCCGGCCGAGGTCAAGCCTTCTTCCCCTTCCCTCAATCACCTGGTTGCGCTGGCGTCGCCGCCGAAGGAGCCTGCGTCCCGCCCCGCCGAGGCGCCGCTCCCCGAAGCCGAAGCCGAAGCGAAGCTCGTACCGACACCCGAGGCTCCGTCTTCACCTGCTGCCGTGCAGGCAGATCCCGCGCCGGCAGTGGAGGACAGTGCTGACGACAATGGCTTCGATTTCGGTGAGGCGCTCTTCATAGAGATCGCGCCCGAAGCGGAAAGGAAGCCGCAGGTCGAACCGCCGAAGATGCCGCGTGCGGCGTCGCTGGACACGCCTGCTCCCGCCCCCGAGCAGCCAGGCCCCGAGGCCGAGCAAGCCTTCGAATTCCGTGGTCCGCCTTCGCGCGAGCGGCCGCGGATGTCGACGGTAAGCGCGACGGCCGAGCCGCCGCAGGATCTGGACTTGAGAAATGGCGGCAGTTCACCGGCAGCATATGCCGATGCTGCAGCGACGCCCGTTGCTCCTACGGTCAAGGAAGAAAAACCGGTCATGCCGCAGCTGGCGCCGGCGCGGAAACCCACGCGCTTCGGTGTCAATCCGGCGGTCAATGCCAACGAGACGCGCGTTTCCCGGCGCAGTTGGGCAAAGATCAAGCTTCCACCGGCCCTGATCGCTTCCGCATTGCTCGCGGCCGGCATCGCAGCAGTCGGAGCCTATTTCTGGGCCAATCCGGACAAGCTGCAATCCTTGGGCAGCATGGTCGCGCCGCCCGCCTCGACGCCGCCGGAAACCAAGGTTGCCGCGGCACCTGCTCCAACTCCTTCTCCCGCGCCGGCACCGAGCGTCACTTCTCCGGCCTCGGCGCCCGCCCCTGCCCCGTCGAGTGCGACGCGTAGCGTCAGCACCATCGCCATTACCGTGGACGAGGTCGATCAGGCCGTGCAGTCGGCCCGTGAGTTATTGGCCAGCGGTGACGTGATCGGGGCGAGGGAAGCCCTGGAATCCTATCGAAGCGGCTCCGATCCACGTGCCTTGTTCGCCCTGGCCGAGACCTATGATCCGGCCATCGTCAAGGACGCCTCCCAGGCGAATGCGGCACAGGCAAAGGCTTTCTACGAAGCTGCTGCCAAGGCGGGCTCCCAGGATACGGCCGAGCGCCTTGCCCGTCTCGCTTTGGTCCATGCGAACTGACCTGACATCCCAAAAGCACAACGCGCCTTGGCGTAAATAATTACAGCGCCGGATCCGATTTCGAGATCGGATCCGGCGCTGTAGCAACGGCTGTGGCACGCGTCATGCCTTTCGCTGAGTCAGGCGCCTGTGAAGGTGTCGACCAGCAGCTTGATATCCAAGACCAGGATGACGCCCGCGATCACCCAGGAGAGCATCGTCAGCCAGATCGGCGTGACGAAGGCGCCCATCTTGCGCTTGTCCGAGACGAAGCGAACCAGCGGGATGATCGCGAAGGGCAGTTGCATCGACAAGATCACCTGGCTGAGCACCAGCAGCTTGTTGGTGCCCTGATCGCCGTAGAGGGCGGTGACGGCGACCACCGGCACGATGGCGATGCCGCGCGTGATCAGCCGGCGCGCCCAATCGGGAATGCGCAGGTGGAGGAACCCTTCCATCACGATCTGACCGGCGAGCGTGGCGGTTACCGTCGAGTTGACGCCCGAGGCCAGCAGGGCAACCGCAAGCAGCGTGGAGGCGATGCCGACACCGAGCATCGGCGACAGCAATTGATAGGCCTGCTCGATCTCCTCGACATCGGTCCGGCCATTCTGATGGAACACGGTTGCTGCCGTGATCAGGATCGCCGCGTTCACGAAGAGGGCCAGCATCAGCGCGATGGTGCTGTCGGTCACGGCCCAGCGGATGGCCGAGCGCTTGCCTTCCTCCGTGCGCTCATAGGCGCGGGTCTGCACGATCGATGAATGCAAATAGAGGTTGTGCGGCATCACGGTGGCACCGATGATGCCGATGGCGATGTAGAGAGCCTCGGGGTTGGTGACGACCTTGGCCTGCGGCAGGAACCCGCCGACGATATCGTGGATTGCGGGGGCGGCCAGGATGATCTGGATGATGAAGCAGCCGAAGATCACGATCAAAAGGCCGATCACGAAGGCTTCCAGCGTCCTGAAGCCACGCTGCATCAGCATCAGCACCAGGAAGACGTCGACCGCCGTGATGATGGCGCCATAGACCAGGGGAATGCCGAACAGGAGATTGAGGGCGATGGCCGTGCCGATGACCTCGGCGAGGTCACAGGCGATGATCGCCAACTCGCAGGCGAACCAGAGCATGAGGTTCACCGGGCGGGAATAGTGGTCACGGCAAGCTTGGGCGAGATCGCGCCCCGTGACGATGCCGAGCCGCGCCGCCAGAGCCTGCAGCACGATGGCCATCAGGTTCGACAGCAGGATCACGCTCAGTAGCGTATAGCCGAATTTCGAGCCGCCGGCGATGTCGGTTGCCCAATTGCCCGGGTCCATGTAGCCGACGGACACCATGTAGCCCGGACCAAGAAAGGCCAGGAACCGGCGCACCCACAAACCCGTCTTCGGCACGGGAATGCTGGCATTCATCGTCCCCAGGCTTGGCCGCCGTTCTTCGTCGGGAGCCACACGCCAGCCCCCCTGCTCGGCCGAGGCCGCTCCCGCACCATCCGCACTCATACCCTTCTCCACCACGATATTCCGCATCATTCCATCTCGATGAATATAGCATATGCTATACTCTAAAGATTGGTCAATGGATAAACGCCAAGGCTGTATTTCATCGCCGCCATTGATAAGGCTACGCGGATCGGGCATACCCGCAGTTGCAATGTTGCAAACCGAGTTGGTGGCGACCGTTCGTTGCCTTGGGATGCACACCGGAATCAACTTAGGAGAGCCGGCATGAAACGTTCCGCTGCGCTTTCACCCCCCGAACCCGGCCTGGTCGACGCCGTCGTCCATGTCGAGAGTTTCCGCCAGGCGCGCGAAGCACGCCGCCTCGAACTGATCGAGGACTATGTCGAACTGATCGCCGACCTGATCAGCGACGGCGGCGAAGCCAGGCAGGTCGATATCGCCGCCCGTCTCGGCGTGGCCCAGCCAACCGTCGCCAAAATGCTCAAACGGCTGGCGGACGAAGGTTTCGTGGCCCAGCGCCCCTATCGCGGCGTGTTTCTCACCGAAGCGGGCCAGGCGCTCGCCGAGGCCAGCCGTGAGCGCCACCATATCGTCGAGGCTTTCCTGCTGGCGCTTGGAATCGACGCGGATACCGCCCGGCGGGATGCCGAGGGCATCGAACACCATGTCAGCAAGGCTACCCTCGACGCCTTTTCGCGCTTCGTCAAAACCAAGGCTTAGGGACGATCGTCAGCCGTTTCTTCGCGTTTTGCCGGGGTGAAATTTCTGTTCCTCGACGATTTCGGCCGGCACGAATGGCGTCGTCGGTCGATCGGCAGCGGCCTCGAGCTGGGTCGGACTGGCTGCCGCAGCTGGGTCGGCGCCGAATATAAGCCGCTACGGAGCATGCTAGGAAAAAGAGGAAATTGCTTGTCCGCGCGCGTTCGAGTGCTGTCTTGCACGACGGAGGCGCAACGCAATCGGAACGAACCGGCCAGCCACGTTGATCGATTCTTTCGTTTTAGCTGTGTCTCCGGCACGATTTTTGCTCGTTTCCAACGCAGAGGTGGTTTATGGACCGCCTGAAAAACCTGTCGACCGAGAACCCAGATGGATGCACCCTTGCCGGAGCTTGGACCTGACGACCGTATCGTCGAGCTCGAACGTTTCTGCCGCGACAAGCTCGATAGCGCCCGCGCCAAACTGGTTGACGAGCCGCGCTACAACCCGGTGGCCCAACTGGCCTTCGAATTGTCGCGTGAGCTCGAAGCCGGGCGCTTGACGCGGGAGGATTTCGAGGCCCTGGCGCTACGCCTCAGCCAGGAGACCTTCGCTGCACGCGCCAAAGCCTTGCGGGACTATGTCGGTCCGCTCGATATGGCGGGCAACCGCAAGAGCCTGCGCCGTGTTGCCGAGCATTTGCTCGCAACTGGTCGCCGCGGCGTTTCCAGTGCCTCCCCATTGGCGCGCACCCAGCTCGGCATCGTCTTCACCGGGCATCCCACCTTCCTGCTTTCCAGCGCCAATCGGACGCGTCTGGCGCAGATGGCCGGCGGTGGCGAGGCATCGCTGCCTGATGCATTGATGGCACCGGACAACCCGATCACCCTGCAGGTCGAGCATGAGGCGGCGATGGTCGCCCTCGATGCGGCCAAGACGGCGATCGGTGAATTTGCACGTGTCGTCGCCGAAGTCCTGCGCGAGCGGCGGTCGCCGGAATGGCGCGCCGTCACGGTCGGCTATGCCGGTCTGGGCACCTGGATCGGCTATGATCTCGATGGACGCACCGATATTCGCTGGATCGATTCCTTCCGTTTTCGCCTCGCGGAAAAGCAGCACCAGATCGATCGCTATCTCGGCGAGGTCGTGCGCATTGCCGACCAGGTCGGGCCGGATTCGCAGACCGCACAGCGTCTCGAAGAACTGACCGCGCGGATCGAGCGTACGCGCGCCTGGAACGCCGACATTCTCGAAGCCTTCAACCAATCGCCGCTCGACCGCCCCGCACTCCGGCAGGCGGCCGATCTCCTCACCGCACGCCATGCGGATGCGGCTACCAGTGTTCGGCCCTACATCGCGCTGATCGACATCGCGATCGCCGATGCGCCGCCCGAGATCGCGCTCGACCTCGTTGCGCTGCGCAGCGAAATGCTGACCCTCGGCTTCGGGGTCGGCGAAGTGCATATGCGCATCAATGCCACGCAATTGCACAATGCCATGCGCCAGCATCTCGATATCGATTCGGAGGAGAACATCACCTCCCGATCGATGCTGGAACGCCTGGCGACATTCATTCGCGAAGCCCAGCCGGTCTCCGTCAATTTCGGCTCGCTCGATATCGAGCAGAAGACGGCGCTGCGCCAATTCGTGCTGGCGGCACAGATCCTCAAACATGTCGACCGGGATTCGAGCATCCGTCTGCTCATCGCCGAATGCGAGGCCCCGGCGACGGTGATGGCCGCGGTCTATTTTGCCCGCTTGTTCGGTGTCGAGGACAAGCTCGACGTTTCGCCCCTGTTCGAGACACCGACGGCGCTGGAAGGCGCGTCGCGATTCTTCGACGTGCTGTTCGGTATCGAGGAATATCGTCAGGCGGTACGCCGGCGGGGCCGGCTAGCGATCCAGACCGGTTTTTCGGATTCGGGCCGCTTCATGGGCCAGGTTACCGCGGCACTGGCGATCGAACGTCTGCACGGGCAATTGGCCAGAGCCTGCGAGCGCCACCGGCTGACGGATGTCGAAGTCCTGATCTTCGACACGCATGGCGAATCGGCCGGCCGTGGCGCCCATCCGGGAAGTTTCGAAGACCGAGCCTTCTATGTGATGAGTCCCTGGGCGCGTCGCGAGTTCGAAAGCCGGGGCATTGCCCTCAAGCATGAGATCAGCTTTCAGGGGGGCGACGGCTTCGTCTATTTCGAAACGCCCGAACTCGCCCTCGCCACGCTGACGCGCATGCTGGAGGCCGAAGTGGCCTGGCGGGAAATGCCGGCCAGCGACGATCCCTTCTATTCCAACACCACCTTTTCCTTCGACTTCTTCCGCAGGCTTGCCTCTTTTCATAGCAAACTGCTCGATGATCATGCTTATCACCGGGCACTCGGTTCTTTTGCCCAGGGCCTGCTGAACGAAACCGGTTCGCGCAAGTCGCGGCGTCAGTTCGACGTTTCCGGGGGCGAGGTACACCAGGTCCGGCGCATCAGGGCCATTCCTCACAATGCCATCCTGCAGCAACTCGGCCACCCCGCCACGGTGATCGCCGGCTTCGGCACGGCGCTGCGCGGCGATGAGGATCGCTTCATCGACACCTTCGCCAAATCGGACCGGCTGCGTCGCCTGACTTCGCATGTCGTGCATATGAAGCGGCGCTCCAGCATCAAGGCACTGGCCGCCTTCTCGACCCTGTTCGACCGTTCCTTCTGGTCGACGCGACCCTATGCTGGAGCCGAGCCGCATTTGGCCGAGCCCTGCCTGTTCATCACCCAATTGCTGGAGGATGATGACCGGGCCGCCTCGATCAACGAATTGGCGGTGAGGCTACGGCTCGATGCCATTGCACTGCATCGCCTGCTCGACCTTGCCGGGCAGGACCTGGGCAAATCGATCTCGGAAAACCGGGAGAGGCTCGACATGCTGCAGGCGGTACGCCTTGCCCTGCTCCAGCACATATTGCTGATGGCAGCGCGGGTGCCGAAATTCTCCACGCGCAACGATGTCTCGCGCGAGGACATCATGGAATTGATCTTCAGCCTGCGCATTCCCGAAGCGGTGGCGCTGCTGCGCGATGCCTATCCGGTGAATGGGCTGACCATGGAAGGCTATAGTCTCGCCGAGACTTTCAGCTATCCGGGCGACGCCCCCTCGAACTATGCGGCGCTCACGCGCAATCTTATCGATCCGATCGAAAGAACCTATCGGACGATCCTCGCCATCGGCGCCGCCATCGCGCTCGAGTTCGGGGCTCACGGCTAAAGTTGAGAATGATGGCGATTCCGTCGCATCGCGATTTTCTCGCTTGCAAGCAAAAGGGCCGGCCATCGCTGGCCGGCCCCTTTCTCTGTTGGCCTGGCAATCAGGCCGGCAACTTTTCGTTCTCGTAGCCGGCCTCGGCGATTGCCGCGCGCAATTTCGCCTCGTCGGCGGCGCTTGCCACTTTGACGGTCTGCGTCCCGAGGTCGATTTCGACGCCAGCGCCGGGATCGATCGCCTTCAGCGCTCCCGTAATCGTCTTGGCGCAATGGCCGCAGCTCATTTCTGGTATTTTCAACGTGATCATGCGAGGTCTCCAATCGATGAAGGCCTTGTAGGGCTTGCCATCATTGTAAGGTCAAGCGCCTTTTTGGACGCTCCCCTTTGCTCAAGCAGTCAGGCATCCAGCACAGCCGAAGAGAACCAAAGATCGGGATAGACGGCGATCGCGCTCTCATCCGGAGCCTTCGCAGTAGTAAGCCAAAGCGAGCGTATGGCCGAGACTTCACGAGAGGAGCGCGGCGCACGAATCGTTCGGATTTCGCGCGACGCTCCGGTGCAGGGAATGAACCAGGACGACATCAGGGGCCTGACGGCGAAGCCGGCGCCGCTGGCATCCACCCGCAGGGCAAGGCCGATCTCCTCGCGTGGACGCCAGGGGAGGATCAGGCGACCGCCGGGCTGCAGTGCGGCAAGCCAGGCAAGCGGCGGGGCGACCACGCCGGCATTGACATAGATGAGGTCGGAGGGCGGCAAGGCGACGCGCGTGGCATCGGCACGAATCACGCTCACGCCTTCGAACGGCTTGAGGTTGCGCCTTGCCTGCTCGGCGAGATCCTCCTCGATCTCGAATGCCGTTACATGTCCGCCAGGCAATGTCAGCACCGATAATATGGCGGTGTAATACCCCAGGCCGGCCCCGATATGGCTGACCCTCTCCCCTGCCCTGGGAGCCACCGCGCCCAGCCATGCCGCATGCAAGGACGGCTCGCCCGTATTGATCTGCTTGTCCGCCTTCAAGGCAACCAGGCGATTCCTGTAGAGGTGGATCGGGTCGGCATCCGGTGTCTCGACATAACCGCCATGATGGGTCATCAGCCAGGGGCCGGGCGGCAGGAAGGCTTCGCGCGGCACGAGTTCGAACGCCCTCTCGATGCGCGGGTCCCCCGATCCGCTTTCCTTCAGCATCGACCTGGCAAAATCACGACGTGCCTGCTCCAGCGCGGCCCTCTCGCTGGCCATGATGTCCCTACCTGCTCTGATCCCGTTGCAAAATCTAACATTCTTTGTGCAGATGGGCTTGCAGATAGTGCGAGCTGGATCCCGGATCGGGACAACCAGCCGTTTCATCGACAATGTCAGGAAAATCAGTGGTGAGCTCGGTGGGATTCGAACCCACGACCCCATGATTAAAAGTTATAGTGAAGTATAGTAAAATCAATTACTTACAGGGGATGAGTGTACGACCTTAGCCAAAAAGCGCTGAAAGTCGCACGCTACTAGAATGATCGGCCAGGCCGGATGAGATCGGCCATGTTGATCATATCATTATCGAGCGGTCTCTTATCGCCAATGATGGTCAGGCCGCCGACAATGCACATGGCGCGCCTCGGCAGTGGCCTCGCCTCGCGCTTGGCGGTGAGATCCGGCAAGAGCTCGCGCTGCATCTCCATGTAGATCTCGATCGGCAACGTCACCGCCACCTGGCTCACTGCGCCGTTCATTTTCTCGACGGCGTTGCCGAGCCGTACGATTGCATCAACCAGTTCACTCACTTCTTGCTCTCCCCTTCGACCTGGCCGTCATGCCAGCTGATCACCTTGGCGATCGCCTGGTCGGCGAGCTCGCGATGGTGTGACAGGTAGTGTTTCAGGATGGCATAGACGCTCGCCTCGCTGTGGCCGGTGATGGCGCAGATCTGCGGCACGGTGCAGCCGGCGCGGGCAAGCCAGGTCACGGCCGTGTCGCGCAGGTCCTGGTCGCGCGGAAGGCCCGTGTCGCTGCTGTCGAGCGCCGGCATGGGCTCGACCAGCCAGCTGCCATCCTGCGCCCTGACGCCGTCGACGGCGGCGTTGCGCACCTCGGCGAAGACATGGCGGTACCAGTCCGGCTTCCACGGCTCGCGCGTGCGCTCGTCGACCAGGGTGTGCAGTGGCTTGACCTTCCATTCCTCGCGCCTGGCGCGGGCGGCGGCGAGGCGCGCGGCCAGCGCCGGCGCCTCGGGGATCTCGACGATCGCCTTCGTCTTGGACTGGCGGAAGACGCGGCGGCCGTCGATCAGGCCGAGGTCGATCAGCTGCAGGCGGTCGGCCTGGCGCTGGCCGGTCCAGACGCCGAGCAGCACGCTGTCGCCGATCTCGGGGCGGCCCATGCTGTCGGCCGCCTTCACCAGGTGGTCTACCTCGGCCGGCGTCAAGGCGCGCACGCGCGGCGGCGGCGTCTGCAGGCCGAGGCCCTTGCAGGGATTGGCGACGAAGCCGACCTTGCCTCGCTTCATGCCCCATGAAATGGCGGCCGAGAGCGTGGCCAGCACGCCGCGCGCCGTCGACAGTCCGGTGTCGCGCCACAGATCTTCATAGAGGCCGTAGCAGATCGGGCCGGTGAGCGCGGCGACGGGCGAGACGAAAAGCTCGCCGTCCTGGCGCTGCAGGGCGTCGCGCTTGTAGCCGTAATCCTTGATGGTGGCTGAAGACAGGCCCTTCTCGTTGCGCTTGCCGTCGACGACGGCCTCGCCTTTCAGGCGGGGCGACGCGAACCAATCCTTGAACAAATCCTCGACGCTGTAGACGCGGCGGCCCTGCATGGGCTTGAGGCGCTTGCCGGCGGCCTTGTCCCTGCGGCGCTGCTCGATCTCGCCCACGCGTGCGGAAACCCATGCCAGGGTTTCTTCCTGCGTGAACCAGGCGCCCGTCTTGCCGTGGCGCAGATCCTCGCCCTTGTAGCCGAGCCGGCGCAGTTTCGGCCCCGGATTGAAGCGGGGCCGGCCGTCGCGCCAGCTGACATGCGGGATCGAAATGCGGATGGCGACCTTGGGTGATTCAGCCATGGTGCTACTCCTTCGCGCGCGAGTGTGAATCGCCGCATTCCAGCTTGGCAAGCTGGGGCATGAAGCCGCGCAGGCGGGCGACATCAAGGCCGGCCGGCGTGAGGCGGGCCAACATGTCCGTCGAGTGGACATAGCCCCCCCGCACCAGGGACTTGACCGTCTGACCGGCGAAGAACGGCCCGTAGCGGCTGCGGCTCCAGCGGTTGTTGGGAAAGAGGCGCATGGGGCCGAGCGATATCTCGCGCAGGGCGTCGGTTTGGGTCTTGGAAAGCTCGATCATGTCGCACCGCCTTGGCGGTCGAGCCGCTCGATCTCGGCCAGGATCAGGGCGCCGGCCTTTATGAGGCGCTTGCGAGGATCCGGTTCTGGTTTCAGCGTCCATCCGCATGCGATTTTAAGGTCCATATGGAGGCCGATGAAATCATCCTGATCTACGAGCTTATGGCCGCCAACCTCTGCCTCATAGGGGATGGCATAGAGTGCAGCCGCGAGGGCAAGCTCACCACTCTTATGGCTATCATCGTGTGCTCGGGTGTAGCCTTCTGCCTCGACCTGGCGCCGGCGTTCGTCCAGCACGTCGATCGCGGCGCGGCTGAGCAGGGGCGCCTGGACATGGCCCAGCCGGATATGCTCCTGCCATTGGGCTTCGCTCATCTGGCCTGACAGGTAGCAGGCGCGCAGGGCTTGCGGATCCAGGTTGACTGTCATTGCAGCCACTCCCGCACGGCGCCGCCGTCGATGCGCTCTTCGAGGATCTTGCGCAGGTCGCAGAGATCCTCGAGCCGGCGCTCGAGCGAGGCGATCAGGCCATCGAGGCAGATGAGCTCGAGGCGGGTCAATTCCCCTTCGGCGGGCTTCTTGTCAGTTCTGGACATAGCGCGCCTCCAGCAGCTTGCGGGCCTGCGCGACCGGATCGCGGGCGTCGGCCGCCTCGGGCTCGATCGCCGGCGCCTCCTGCCCTCCCCGCGCGAACCAGGCCTCGACCAGGGCGCGCGAGAACTTGTTGACCATGCCCGGCAGCGGCCGGGGGAAGCCGTGGTGTTCAGCCAGCAGCCGCGCCTTGCGGGCGGCGTGGCGCTCCTGCACGCCGAATTCGGCGGCAATCTCTTTCAATGTGATGACGTTCTGCATGTGCGACCTCTCGCATGACGATGCGCACAAGAATGTGCACAAATGCGAAAAAGTCAATGCACATCCTATGCAGCACGGATGCGCATGCTCCTGGTCACGACTCCCATGATCGCAACGCGCTCGCCGTCGACATAGAGCGGGCGGTCGGAAGCCGTCGGATCCATGGTCTTCGTGGTCAAGTGCGGCGCTTCGTAGTATCGCACCTTGGTTTCGGCGTTTCCGGCTTCGAGATTGTAGACTTGCGCGATGACCACATCGCCGCTTCTCGGCGTTATGCTTTGGTCGATCGTAACAATATCGCCCGGCATGTAGCCATGAAGTTCCAGCGCTCTACTGCCAATTACCCAATCGGAAAGGTTAGGATCGTTGCGACCAGCCTGCACAGTTTCCCCATGGTAGGGCACTGCTTCCCCTTCGGAAAATCCGGGCGGTTCCACAACGTCAGTTGGTGCTGGGATACCAAAGGCATCGGCAATCTGCCGAACCTTCAAAGCTGAAGGCGTGTCGGACCGGTCGCTGTCGAACCATCTGTAGATGGTCGAATGGCTGAAGCCGGCGCGCTTGGCGATCTCCTGGCGCGTCACGCGGAAGCGCCTTTCGATGCCCTCAATCCAGGCTTGTACGCGCTGGCGCTCGAATAGCGCCTGCTCTGAAAGAGCTCTTTTTGTCTGCTGCATTGCAAAAGGTCTCCAGGGTATCCCCGGCGTTACCCCCTGATGCACATTATGCAGCACGTAATTGATCCCTGGATTGCGCAAGTCTGCTATTGACACGGCGGACTATGCACATGATCGTGCACATTATGCAACATGTGATTCGCATTCGTGAGATTGAGCGGCAAGCCAGGCAGCTGAATATCAGTCTGCTGGATCTGTGCCGCCGCTCGGGCGTCTCCTATTCATCGGTGCGACGGTGGGAGCGTGGAACGGTCGAGCCCAAGGTGGGAACGCTGGAGCGCGAGCTCTCGGCACTCGATGCGGGACTGATCGCGGCGCGCAAGAAAATGCTCGCCGTGCTGGCGGGAGCGGCCGAATGAACCGGCTCGCGCAAAGCTCCCGATTGATCGCCACGGCCATGACCGTAGCCAAGCGCGCGGGTGATTCGCAGTCCAGGCCATGGCTTAACTTAAGCGCGACAACCGAAAAGGGGGTCGCGGTCGAAGTTATCGAGGGCCTCCGAAAAAATTTTCCTGTCAGTCATTCGAGGCTGGCGGCCGAAGCCGGGGTGAATGTGCGCTGGCTCTATCGTGTTCTCGCCGATCCGGAGCGTGCCTCCGATGCCTTGATCGGCAAGCTGGCCGATGGGTTGCGGCGCCTCCGCAAGGCGGAAGAGCTCGACGATGTCACCCGCCGCGCCCTGATGGAAGCCTCCTACGGCGCCTTCCTGACAGCGATAGCGCCTCGCCTCGGCGTGACGCCAACGCAGGTGTGGGCGGCGGATCCGCGCCGGGGCGCCACGGCCGACAAGCATTGGCTCGCCTGCAGCCACGTCCGGCAGGCGGCGATCTATCTCGCACACACGATGGTCGGCATTCCCCAACGGGCGATCGCCCGCACCGTCGGCCTGACGGAGGCAGCCGTATGCCTGGCCTGCCGATCGGTCGAGCAGCGCCGCGACGATCCCAATTTCGACCGCCTGCTCGACCAGGCGGCCCACGACGTCACAGGGAGATGGACGGTATGAGCACCTTGGAAAGAGACAAAGCCCGCTACCTCGCTGCCCTGCACGCGATGCAAAGCGGCGTCGCCTTCACGCCGGCAGACCAGCCCATGCCTGGATTTGTCAGCCGCGAATGCACGCCCAAGCATCTGAGGGTCGGCGTCAATTCTGCCTTGGTCGGATCGGGTGCGCTCCTTCGCGTCCTGATCGCCAAGGGCATTTGCACCGAAGAGGAATTCACCGCGGCGCTGGCCGACCAGGCCGAAGAGGAAGTCGCCAACTATGAGCGCGAACTGACGGCGCTGCTCGGCAAGCCGGTGAAACTGGGATGAGCAGCGCAGCCGCCGTCACCGTCGAACAGTGCCTGCGTGATCGCGTCGCAGAGCTCGAAGAGCTCGTCAGGCAGCAGCAGGAGGCCTTCGCTCCGACGCTGCAATGGCCGCCCGCCTTCAAGCTCACGGCGACCAAGGCGCGGCTGCTCGCGGCGCTGTTCAAGGCCAATGGCCGGATCGTGCCGCATTCGAGCCTGCGCTACCTGCTGCCGACCGACAATGGCGGCGATTGGGACGAAAACATCGTCAAGGTCCACATTTCCGGCCTGCGGCAGCGGCTCGCGCCCTTCGATCTCTTCATCCACACACATTGGGGTGTCGGCTATTCGCTGACCGGTCTCAGCCGTTCGCGCCTGGCTTCGATGCTCGGGGAGCAACAGGTATGAAGAACGGCAAGATTGAGCTGGACTTGGTGGAAGGCGATCGCATTGCGATGGCGGTGTCGGATGGCCACAGCGTGGTTTGCACCGCCAGTCTTGATGAAGAGCAGGCCTTGGTGCTGGCCGAACGGCTGGTGACGGCGGTGGAAGATCTGCGCGAAGCGCGGGCGCGCCAGGCCAAAGGCGCGACGCAATGAGCCGCCGCCCGAACCTTGCCGTTGTTGCCAGGCGCAGCGAGCCGCCGGACAGCCTCGATTATTTTCCGACGCCGCCTTGGGCGACGCGCGCCTTCGGGTGGGAAATGTCGCAGCGCGGCCTGCTCTCGCGCCAGCACACCATTTTGGAGCCGGCTTGCGGCGAAGGCCATATGGCGGCGGTGCTGCAGGAGTTTATCGACCCCACCATCTATGCCTCGGACATCTTTCCCTATGGCTATGGCGAGGTGGCGGATTTCCTCGACGGCGGCGAAAAGCCGGCGGTTGACTGGATCTTCTCCAATCCGCCCTTCAACCAGGCGCTCGCCTTCGTCGAGACGGCGCTGACGCATCCGGCGGCGCGGGCCCGTGTCGGCGTCGGCATGCTGGTGCGCACGGCCTGGCTGGAAGGTGGCGAGGTAAGCGGCCGATACGAGTTCTTCCGGCGCTTTCGCCCGGCTTTGATCCTGCAATATGCCGGCCGGGTGCCGATGCACAAAGGCCGTTGGGAACCGAAGGGCAGGTCTGCCACGGCCTATTGCTGGGTGATCTGGCTGCAGCCCGACAGGCCGCTCGGCGCCTGGCGGCCGACGCTGCAAAGCGGGCCGCTGTTCGACTGGATCGCGCCGGATATCCGGCGCACCTATGCGCGGCCGGACGATGTCCGCCGCTTCGCCCTGCCGGCCGGCGCCCCGCTCTTCGACGACAGCGAGGTGCCCTATGCCTGACCTGTTCTCGCAATCCCCTCAAGTCGACGCCGGCATGTCCCCCGCCAATGCGTCGCCGGTGGCCGTGGCCTCCTCCCCCACGGCCGCCGCTTCTCTCAGGCCGTCGCAGACGACGGCCGGCATTGAAGGGCCGGAGATCCTGACGGAGATCGGCACGGAAATCGAATGGCGGCGCCGCGTCTACGCCCGCCGTGTCGAGGAAGGGAAGATGACGCAGGCCAGCGCGGATCGAAAGATCCTGATCATGGAGCTGGTGCTCAACCGGCAGAGCTGGATCGAGAACCATGGCGAGTTCCTGAAAGCCTGCATGCGGCACAAAGGCACGCTGCAGGACTGCATCGACGTGATCGAGGGGCGCGGAAATTTCGAGAAGGGTCCGTAATGTCAGACAAGCCAAAGGTTATATTGGATGATCCCCGTCGATCTATGATTGAGCGATTGTCAATTCTTTATGCTCTTTCCACGTCAGGGCCGTGGAGTACCTATCAAAACGCCGTTCATCCGAAGCATGTTGGCGCGATAGGCGATGGTGATGACCATGCAATTCTCACTCATGGATGCTGCGGGTATAGTAATGCAAACTGGATAGCTGCCATTCACAACGAATGGCCCATGATTATTGAGCTGATCCAGCAGCTTTCAGGTGATCCGTCAATCGGCCACCTGGGTCCCGAAATTGCCGCATACCTGGATACCTTTCGGCAAGCAACGGAAAAGAAGGGGGCGTCATGAACGCCGCCCGCATTTCCGGTTCGGACCTCAAGGCCATGCTCTATGCGGCCGAGGGCGCGTCATTGATCCGCGACCTGTGCGGCGGCGGCCGGCGCGATGGTGGCTTGTGGGTTGCCCTGGCCCATTGGCGGGGCGAGCGCACGCCGGGCGCCTTCAAGGTCTATCTGGATCCGGCGCGGTTCGGCGGCTGGAACGATTACGGCACCGGCGACAAGGGCGACCTGATCGGCCTGATCGCCCTGACGCAGCATACCGACATGCCCGGCGCCTTCGCCTGGGCCCGGCAGCGGCTCGGCCTCGATCGGGCCGACCCGGAAGCGGTGAAGCGGGTGCAGCGCCAGGCGGCCGAGAGCCGCAAGAAATCCGAACGCGAGGAAGCCGAGCGCGCCAGGCGCAAGCGTGAATGGGCTTTCGAGCTGTTCCGCCATGCGACGCCGATCCTCGAAGACGATCGCACCGGCGCGACAGAGGCCGTGCGGCGCTACCTGGCCGGCCGCTCGATCGACGTGACGGCGATTCCGCACCTCGAGTCGCGCGAGATCCGCGCCTACGTGGTCGAGCATTGGATGACGGCCGAATATCGCGACGGCCGCAAGGTGAAGCCAGGCCATGTCGGCCCGGCGATGATCTGCGCCATTCGCCAGCGCACCGGCGTGGTGACGGCGGTGCATTGCACTTGGGTGAAGCCGGACGGCAGCGGCAAGGCGGGCATTCCGCAAGCCAAGCTGATGCGCGGCGATGTCGAGGGCGGCGTCGTCAGGCTGACGCGCGGGCCGACCGGCCTTGCGGTCGAGGCGGCGAACACGGACGGCAACGCCACGACGCTGGCGATCGGCGAAGGCATCGAGACCTGCCTGTCCTTCGGGCAGGAAGTGCCGGAATGCCGCGTGTGGGCGGCCACGATGCTGGCGAATATCGGCAATGTGCCGATCGACCAGCCCTGCGTCAGCGACGTGATCGTGCTGAAGGAAAACGACTGGCATTCGCGCCAGGCCCTCGACCAGTTCGAGCAAGCCCTTGAGCGCCTGCAAGGCTACGGCAAGCCGGTGGCGGCGGTAGCGAGCCATATCGGCTCGGATTTCAACGATCTGTTGAAGGGGTGAATGGATGGACAGAAACGTGATCATCGCCAGTGCGATGGCCGAGAGGGTTGGCCGGGTGCTCGCCTATAATCCCGAGCGGTTCGATGAACTGGCTAAAAATGACGTCGAGATCTATCGCTGGATCGAAGGCGTCGAGGGCTTGAGCAAGCCAGTCGAGCCGAAGGACGATCTGCATTACGAGGTGGGCGCGCAGCTGCTCGCCGGCTTCGTGCGCAACCATTCCACGGCGCCGATCGAGGCGCTGTTCCGAATGGCGCAGGGCCAAGGCCTGCATGCGGATCCCGTCGACGGCTGGGCCGATCTGCCCTTCCCGCGCCGCGTCGCCTTCAGCGTGTTCGCCACCATGCTCGGCCTGCTCGATAGCGAGTCGGACATCGAGGAAGAGCGCCAGGAGCTGCGCCAGCGCCTGGCCGGCTCGACGGCGCCGGTGCTGGCCTCGGCGCTCTCGGCCGATCCCCGCGATACCATTTTCGAGCAGCATCCCGATCCGCTCGAAACCAACCCGCACATGACCTTGAAGAGGATCGACGATGCGCCGGATGTGTCGACGGCCGGCGAAGGTAGTGAACCACAGACCCCTTCTTCGCCGCCTGAAGAAGGTGTGGGGACCGCATCGGATGAGCGCCTTGGAGGAAGCGAGGAAGGGCAAGATGGAACTGAAGGTTGCGAAGCCTCTGTGGCTGGTGACGCTGTGGATCCGGCAGTTTTGGAGCATGGAGACCAGGCGCAGCCCGAAGAAGGCAGTGCGGACGGTGCCGCTACCGCCCATGAGGAGCCCGGCGCGGCCTCGACAAAGCCGGCCGAAACCCCTGCCCCGGACGTGATGCAGTCGCCGGCGCCGGTGCGCGAAGTGGGGCCGAGCCTCGACGAAGTCGAGCCGGTCGCCAAGGCGCGCAAGGGCAAGAGCCGCAAGTAATCCTCTGAAATTGGAAGTGACATGGCCCAAGGGGGTGCAAAAGGCATCCGCGCGAAATTCGCGGATGCGCGGGACGAGCTCGCGCGCTCGGTGGCTCCCAAGGATCCGCCGATGGGCGATGCCGAGCAGTGGGGCTATCATGCCGGGCAATGGCCGGGAGCGCCGGCGAGCCGGATGCCGCCCAACTGCCCCGTCGTTCCCTTGGGCCGCAATGACGGCGTCTATTATTTCTTCGACAGCAACGGGCAGTTGAATTCGGTCAAGCGCAGCGACTTCAACAAGAAAACGCTGCTCGATCTCTTCGCCCGCTGCCCGAATTACCTCTACCACCACTGGCCACGCTGGGGTGCGCCGAAGGGCGGCAAGCCGAGCCAGATCAACGGGCTTGAGGTCGACGACTGCATTCAGTGCCTGATGAAGGCCTGCGCTGAGGTCGGCATCTTTTCGGCCGACGACGTGGTGCGCGGCCGTGGCATGTGGCTGACGGAAAGCGGCGGCCTGGTGTGGCATGCTGGCGAAGCGATCTATCGCGTGCAGGGAAAGCGCCTGCAGGCCTCGCCGCTCGGCATGATCGAGGGCGTGGTCTATCCCGGCCGGGCACAGGTTTCCGTGCCCTGGCAGGAGCCGGTGAGCCCGGAAGACAGCCCGGTCAAAAAGATCTTCGAACTGCTGCAGAGCTGGCAATGGGAACGGCCCGGCCTCGATCCGGTGCTGCTGATCGGCTGGATCGGCTCGGCCTTCCTCGGCGCCGCCCTGCCCTGGCGCCCGGCCCTGTTCCTCGCCGGCGACAAGCGCGTGGGCAAATCGACGCTGCAGGGCCTGCTGCGCGCTTTGTTCGGCAAGGGCCTGATCAAGGCTGCCAACACCACGGCCGCCGGCATCTACCAGAAGGTGAAAATGGACGTGCTGCCGGTCTCGATCGACGAGCTCGAGGCGAAGGCCGACGACAAGCGCGGGCCGGCGATCATCGAGCTCGCGCGCCTGGCTGCCTCGGGCGACGAAATGCTGCGCGGCGGCGCCGACCATGAGGGCGTCAGCTTCACGCTGCGCAACGTCTTCGCCTTCTCGGCCATCAATCCGCCGGCGATGGAGCCGGCCGACAAGCAGCGCATGATCTTCCTCAACCTGCACAAGCTGAAGGAGATCAAGGCGCCCGGCGACCTTTCCCTCGGCGCCGATGACGGGCGCATGATCCTGCGCGCCGTGATGGATGCCTGGCCGCACTTCGAGGCGAAATGGAAGTTCTGGCGCGAATCCCTGCTCGCGGCCGGCTTCGAGGATCGTGGCACCTATGGCGTGCCGCTGGCGATCGCCAACCTGCTGCTCGGCGACGAAGCGCTCGAAAAGGCGGGGCTGCACGTCGCCGACGAAAGCAATTCGATCGGCAAGCTGGTGGCCGAGGCCACGGCCGAGGAACGGGCCGAGCATGGCGAGAACTGGAGCGACTGCGTCGGCCATGTGCTCGGCACCATGATCGAGGCCTGGAAGGCCGGCGAAAAGAGCACGGTGGGCCATGCGCTCGATATTTTTGAACGTGGCGCCCATGACGAACACACCTTGCGCTCGCAGCTGCAGAGCGTCGGCCTCGGCTTCAAGACGGAGATCGTCGACGGCGAGGTGCGCGTGCTGCTCGCCATCCCGACAAAGACCTGGCCGCTCGTGACCAAGCTGTTCGCCGGCTCGAAGTGGGGCGGCGGCGTGTGGAGCCATGCGCTCAAGCAAGGCCCCGGCGATGTGGTGATCCGCGACCGGGGCAACGGCCAGAACATGAAGATCAACCGCGTGACCACCAGATGCCTGCTGGTGGATCTGAAGGCGTTCGACCAGGCGATAGGAGGGTGAAGTGAAGATAGTCGCGCACTGCGCCAAATGTGACCGGCCCATCGAGAAATTCCACGTCACTTATTACCCGCATCACTATCGCAATCGGCGGTACTGGATGGTGGAAGCCAATTGCCACGGCGAATGGGACGTCGGAACGATCTTCGAGCGGGATTTGCAGAATGGCATTCCAGACCCGCTGGTCGTGTCGCTCTTTGGCGAGAAGCCGCCGCTCGATCTTACCGACGAAGACATTCCATTTTGAAAGCACCTAGGAGGGTGACCATGACTGACGCAACCAGCGTAGCGGCCGACCAGCTGAAATCGATCATCGAGCGGGTCGAGCGGCTGGAGGAAGACAAGAAGGCAATCGCCGATGACATCAAGGAGGTCTACGGCGAGGCCAAAGCCAACGGCTTCGATGCCACGATCCTGCGCAAGATCATCTCGCTGCGCAAAAAGCCGGCCGCCGAGCGCGCCGAGGAAGACGCGATTCTAGAGCTGTATCTGCAAGCCCTAGGCATGGAGTGAGGCGATGGATTTTCACCCTTGCGTGCTGTGGACAGAGCTTGACGAACCCTGGGGCGTGTACGTGGAAGGGCATGTCGATGTCGCGACGGTCACGCCCTCCCTGCAGGCTGCTTTCGAGCGCGAGCGCTTCGGGAATGAATGGCCCTTCGAGGCCGGCGAGGTCGCCCACCTCTGGATGCGCTACGACAGCGAGAGGGAGGATGCGACGGCCTATTGGTGCGAAGCCGGCGAGCCTGGCGCGATCGCCGTGACGGGAGTGCGGATGAATGGCTGACACCTGCAAAACCTGCCTGCACTTCACGCCGGCCGGCGCGCCTGCCGCGCCCGCCGCTGGCCTCGACGATCCCGTGCCCGGCTTCTGCCAATGGGTGCCGCCGCCGATGCTGACGCGGCTGCACTCCATGGCGCAATCCGAGCCCAGCAATGAGATCGCCTATGAGCAGGTGATGCGCCAGGCGCCGCAGACGCATAGCGACAACGCCTGCAGCTGCTGGACACCGGCTGACCATAGAATCGCGCGCCTGCGCCGGCTGATGAGGAACTAGGCGATGTGCAACGCCTGCGGTTTCATGTGCTGCGCCGTCGATACGCTCGGCGGCTGCGGCTGCGACTTCTGCGAAGATCCGGATTGCTGGCCTGAGGATGATGAGCTCGACGTCTATCCGCCCTGCGCCTGGTGCGACAAGGAGGTCGAGACCCAAGGGCGGAAGGCTGGCGAGGCCTTCTGCAAGCCCTGCCGGGGCAATCTCGGCGTGTTCGTCTGTGAGGCAGTGCCATGATCATCCATCTCACCTATGGGTGGTGGATCCTCCCCACCCTGGTCACGCTGACCTCGTTTGCCTATGTGTGGCGTCGCCGCGTCGATGGCGGCAATTACGGCGCCGGCCATGTCTGGAATGCCTTCATGATGATGGCGGCGACATGTGCCTCGCTCATGGCCTGGCTGGCGTGGGCGCTGCTGGCTCGATAGCCAGGCGCTCATAGCTCGGCGGCCCGTTGATCGTCGGCCAGGTCTCGCGCACCAGGGCATAGCGATCGGGCCGCCGGCGGTCCTGGCATTGGGTGCAATACCCGTGCCCGATGATCCCGGCCAGGTCCTGCCGACCGGTGCGCATGCGCAGCAGCCGCCACGGTATCCATGTGTTGTGGCCGGCGCTGCAGCTGGCTTCCAGCCACCTCCAGCCCTCTCTTTCCGCCTCGTCGATGGTGGCGGGCATGTGCGCTTGCGTGCTCATGCCCTCTTCTCGCACATCTCGGCCAATGAGAACAAGATGAGAACAAAACATTTCCGTGGCCGGGCGCCGGCAGGCAAGGCTTAGCCCTATGCCCCTGGCCCCGAGCCCGATTTGCGCCCGCGATCCCTCTTTCCCCCACCCGTTGCCGATTAGAAGCGGCCTCGCCTTGGCGTCACTGCAGATGCAAGGCGGCATCTTCGTGCCGCTCAAGGCGAGAACATATGCGAGGGATCGCGCTTAAGCAGGCCACGGCCATGCCTATGCTTCGAGGGTGAGCAGCGGCGGTTATGCCGCATAACCGCTCATAACCTAGACATAACCGGAAATCATGAGCGCTGAGAAAGGGTTAGGGCCGGGTTATCCCGGTAATGAAGTCTTCGCGCGCGCGTATGTGAGTATACCTGTGCGCGCGCATGTATGCGCTAAGACATAACCACATAACCGCATTACCAGAGGGATTATCTATTTGATTATACTTGTGAAAAGCCGGTTATGTCGCGGTTATGCCCTCGCTCGATCGCTGCCCGACCAGCGCTAACCTATTGAAAATAGGGGTAATATGTCCGGATCCGACAAGACGGCCATGGCCAAGGTGGCTGAGACCGCAAATCAGGGGATTTCAGAGGCACACACGCCGGCCGCGCCAGGGGCTGGCGACGTCGAGGCCGCCCTCGCCGACCTGTTCGGGCTAGAGCTGCAGCAGCTGGAAGGCGCGACCATTGCCCCGCCGAAGAAAGGGCCGGGGCGGCCGCCTGGCAGTCCGAACCGTACCACCCTGCAATACGCCAAGCTGATGGCGGCCAAGGGCTATCGCAACCCGCTGGAGTTCCTGTGCGCGATCTTCAGCATGGACGTGAAGGAGCTCTGCGCGCGGACGGGGCTCAAGCTGTCCGATGCCTTCAATTCGCAGATCCGCGCGGCGGCCGAGGCCCTGCCCTATTTCGAACAGGCCATGCCGAAGGCGGTCGAGGTCAAGGCCGAGACGGCGCGGCCGCTGATCATCATCCAGGACGGGTCGGTGCGGCTCGGCGAGGCAGTGAGGCGGCCAGATGGCGCCATGTCGATCCACGATCTAGATCCGCAGCAATATCAAGAGGTTAGCGAGCCTGCGCCGCAAGGGTCGCATGACAAGGTGTCGCATGATGAGCGCTAGTGTATTGATAATGCTGCATAATCCGCCACCGGAACCGATGATTGAAAATCATTGGCTCGATGCATCAGCCCCTCGCGCGCGCGTGGCCAGCCCCTGGCCGGCGCCGGCGGCCGCCTACCCCCTCCCCCCTTCATTCCGTAGCGTCAGGCAGGCGGGCCGGCCCTCGAAAAACGGCGCCGGCCCTCTCCCCCTGGGTCCTAGCGTCTCACACCCGTGGCAAGTCTGGGACAGCGGCCCGAACCTAACAGGACTCGCGCGGGCCGAGGGGCTGGGCCGCCGGGCGGTCGCCCGTGGGCGCGGGCAAAGGGCGGAGGGATAGGCCGTGGCGACCGTCCAAACCATCTCGCGGGCCGAGCTCAAGGCGCTCTGCGGCTTCGACGTCCCGACCAGCCCGCAATTCGACCTGCTGAACTATGTCCCGCCCGGCCCTGTCGGCGCGGCCTATATCCGTTCCATGGGGCCGATCGACTGCATCACGGGCCCGGCGGGCAGCGGGAAGACGGTTGCCTCGGTCTTCAAGCCGATCAGGCTTTCCGTCGGCGCCGTGCCGGTTGGAAAGGACGGCGTCGTGCATGTGCGGGGCTGCGTGGTGCGCGACAACTATCGCGCGCTCTACCGCACTACCCTGCGCTCCTGGTTCCAGTTCTTTCCGCCGGATTGGGGCGGCTCCCGGTTCTTCGGCGGGCAGGATCGACCGGCGCAGCACGTCCTGCGCCTGGCTACCGTGCGCGGCGGGCGCGAGGTTCCGGTCGACCTGACGGTCGATTTCTTCGCTGTCGGCGATGTCGCGATCGAGGAATTGCTGAAGGGCTATGAATGTACGTGGGGCTGGTGCAACGAAGCCGATCTGCTGCATGAGCGCGTGCCGACCTTCCTCTACTCCCGCACCGGCCGCTATCCCGCGCGCGCGGATCTCGTCGATCCGGAGGCGCGCATTCCCCGCCTGGTGCAATGCGACTTCAACCCGACCGATATTGATCACCCGCTCTACCGCGACCTGGTCGAAGCGCCGCGGGAAAGCTTCAAATTCTTCCATCAGCCCTCCGGCCTGTCGGCCGAAGCCGAAAATCGCAGCGGCAAAACCTTCCTGCAGTACCAGGAGGAAGCGGCGACGATGACGAAGGAAGACAAGCGCCGCTTTGTCGACGGCCTGTGGGGCTATTCCTCGGATGGAAGGCCGGTCTACCACGCCGAATTCGACCAGAAGCGCCACGTCGCCGCCGGCACGATCAAGCCGGTGCCCGGCCTTCCGATTGATATCGGCTTCGACCAGGGCCTGTCGCCGGCGGCCATCCTGACGCAGACGCTGCCGACCGGGCAAATGCTTGTCCTGGCCGAGGTGGTGCCCGATCACGGCACCGGCATCGAGCGCTTCCTCGCGCAGCTGCTCGCGGTGCTGATGTCCGATCGGTTCCGGGGCCTGCCGCTTGGCCTGCTGGCGGCGGATCCGGCTGGCTTCTATGGCGCCGATCGCATCGCCGGACAGATGACATGGGCGGAATCGGTCGGCATGGGGCTCGGTCGGCCGATCCTGCCGGCGCCGTCGAATGAGCCGGATATCCGCATTGAATCCGTGCGCATCCTGCTGACGAAGTCGATCGACAACGCGACGCCGGCGCTTCTTATCGATCCTTCCTGCCGCATGGTGATCGGCGGCTTTGCTGCTCACTACAAGTTCAAGCGGATCCGCACCGCGACCTCCGATCGCTATGAGGATCGGCCGGAAAAGAACAAATATTCGAACCCGCATGACGCCCTGCAGTACATCACCCTGACGAAGCGCGGGCGCATGGGCGTGATCGAGGATGCCGCCAAGGGGCTGCGCGCCGGCGTGGTGCCGATCGGCCAGGCACGCGATCGGCGCGAGCGTCGAGCCGCCGGCGGCGATTTCAGCGTGTGGGACACCTGACATGCCCCGCCTCACCTTCGAAACGCCGGCGCCGCTGTTCGAAACCAAGGCCCTGGCGCTGGCGACCTTCGCCACGGCCAAGCCGCGGCTGGGCCAGGCCATCACGGTGCAGATCGCCGAATGCGACAGCTTCGGGATCCGTCTCGATGGCGACCTGGTCGCCGCGCTGTTCTTCCTCGAGCTCGCCCAAAGCGACGATGAAGGGCGGCGCCTGGTCGAGGTGGCGCTCGCCGTGGATCCGCGCGGCGCCCCGCATATGCGCGAGGGCCTGGCCTTCGCGCGCTTAATCTTCGCCCGCGTGCTCGAAACTGGTCCTGTCGCGCTCCAGGCCATGGTTCGGGCGGGAAATCCGGCCGGCCATCGTATGGCGCGCCTCATGGGCTTTGTCGCCGTCGCCGAAAAGGACGGCTTCGTCACCTACAGAAAGGCTTGAGGATGAGCAGCATGTTCGGGGGCGGTGCCGAAAAGGCCGCCAAGCGCCAGGAGCGCATGCAGGCAAACCAGAACCGCATCGCCCTGGCGCGCTCGCAGCAGGACGCGCAGGGTCGCGAACAGGAAACCGCCACCAACATGGCGGCCCTGGCCAAGGCCCCGCGCGGCCGTCGCCTGCTGATGGGCGATACCGGCGGTTCCTCGACGATCGGCGGCGGGGCCTGACATTATGGCAGCGGCCGCGCCCTTCGATCTGAAACAGCATCGCAAGCGCGCGGAACGCGCATGGGGTGAAAAGAACATCTGGCAGGGCCTGTACGACCAGGCCTATGAATACGCCATCCCCTATCGCCAGCCGACGCGCCGGCGCGGCCAGGCCGTGAACCGCATCGACAATCTCTTCGACGACACGGCCATCACCTCGACATTTCACGGCGCCGGCACCCTGAAAGAGGATCTGTTTCCGTCGGGACAGGGGTGGTTCAAATATGAGCCGGGCCCAGTCGCCAAGCTCGCGGCCAAGATGGACGCCGAGAATGGTGCCAAATTTGCGGCGGATATCGAGGCCGTCTCGGATCAGATCGTGCCGTTCTTCCAGACTGGTGAATTCGACCAGGCCGCCAACGAAGCCTGCATCGATCTCTATGCCGGTACCGGCGCGATCCTGCCGCTTGACGGCGACGATGAAAATCCGGTCGACTTCGTGGCGATTCCGACCGAGGAGCTCGCGACGGAATGGGCTAAGAACAAGCTCCTGGCCGGATACTGGCGAACGGAGGAAACACGCCGCTCGATCAAGTTTCAATTCCCGAAGGGCAAATTCCCCGAGGAATTCGAGCGAGCCCTCGCCGCGGATGGCGCCGATGAGCTGGTCGAGATCAACCAGGACTTCGTGCGCGTTGGCAAGCGATGGAAACTGATCGTTACTCTCAAGGAGAGCACCGAGCCGGTGGTGACGGAAACCTACCGGACACAGCCCATCGTCATCGCGCGCTATCACAAGGTCCCAGGCGAGAATTGGGGTCGCGGCCCGATCATGCTCACCTTGCCGGCTATCAAGACGAGCAACAAGGCGCAGGAGCTCGTGCTCAAGGCTTTCGCTATCCAGATGCTCGGCATCTGGGGTTATCGCCCGGGCGGCGCCTTCAACCCGGATACGGCGCGCCTGGCGCCCGGCGCCATGTGGCCGATGAATTCGACCGGCGGCGTGATGGGGCCGGATGTGCAGCGCCTCGATCCGGCCACCGGCCGCGTCGACATGGGCCAGCTGGTGACGCAAAACCTCACCGACAGGATCCGCACCGGCCTGCATGACGATCGGGTCGAGAGCAAGGGCAAGACGCCGGTCTCGGCCTCCGAATTCGTGGGTAGTCTTCAGCGCATGAAGGATAATTACATCGGCGCCTTTGGGCGCCTGGTGCATGAGATTATCCCGCCACTGGTGCGCCGCGTCTCGGAAATCCTCTATCGCAAGGGCCTGCTGCAGACTGATCTCAAACCCGACCAGCTGTTCGTGCAGGTGCGCATTCTCTCGCCATTGGCCGATGCCATGCGCATCAGCCACCTCGATCCCTTCCTTAAGTTCCTGCAGCTCCTGGAAGCGCTAGGGCAGGATCCGAACCGTTTCATCGATCTCGACCAGGCGATCGATGATCTCATGACGGAACTTAACATCCGCTCGAAATGGCGCCGTACGGCCCAACAGCGGGCGGAGATCGACCAGGCCAATGCCCAGAAGCAGGCCGGCGCCGCCGTTACCGAGGCGCTGGTCAGGAAACCCGAAATCGTGGCCGACGCCATGAAGCCGCAAGCCACGGAAGCCGCCGCATGACCGAAAAACCGGAAGCCAGTTTCGGGCCGCGCGAGGCGCAGCCGCTCGACGTCCTGCAGCAGCTCGCGAAAACGCAGGGCTGGAAGTTCTTCGAGGCCGATGATCGCCAGTCGACCGCCCCGCTCGAAGACGACATGGCCCAGCTCGCCAATGATGCCCGCCTGGTCTTCGAGACCGAACAGGGCCGACGCGTGCTGGAATGGCTGGCCGACACCACGGTGCGCCGCCCCGTCTGGTCCTACGGCATTCAGGACCCGATGGCCTATGTCGCCATGCGCGAGGGCCAGAACGCTGTTTTCTTCAATCTCCTCAAGCTCCTGGCATTCGGGCGCGAGGAAAAACCACCCCAACGTGAGGGAACCTGACCATGCATCGCCGTTTCCTGCTTTCGAGTTTCATGCTGCAAGACTGGATTTTCCGCGCGCCCGATGGCGATGGCGTTGGTAGCGGCTCCCCCGGTGGCGGAAGTGATGCCTCCGGCTCCGGCGGTGACGGTGGCGGCGGTGGCGGCGATCCTGGCGCTGCTGCCGCCGCTGCCGCTGCAGCCGCCGCCGCGGCGGCGGGCCAGCCCTATCGGCCGGAAGGCCTGCCCGATCACTATTACGGGGCGAGCGATCGCGAGACGATCGACAAGCTCTTCAAGGTGGCGGACGGCTATCGCAAGGGCGAAGCCGAGCGGACGGAAAAGTTCGGCGCCATGCCGAAGGATGCCGCCGGCTACACCCTGACGGTGCCGGATGAGATCAAGCCCTATCTCGGCGACCTCACCAAGGATCCCGTCTATCTGCAGGCACAGAAGCATGCCTTCGCCATGGGGCTGACGCAAAAGCAGTTCGACGGCTTTGCCGGCGCCTACATCAAGGATGTCGTCGCCGGCGGCGAGCTCGAGCCGCCATGGGATCCTGCCAAAGAGCAGGAAGCGCTGATCCCGGCGGCGCAGATGCCCGACCTGGTCGAGCGCAACCGCGAGGTCGAGCGCCGTTCCCGCGACGCCATCGCGTGGGTGCAGACCCTGAAGACGCGCGGCCTCGACGAAAGCGCCGTTGCCATGCTCGAAAGCACCCTCGATACCGCCGCCGGCATCAAGGCGGTCGAGTATTTCCGCGCGCAGCTGCGCGAGACGGCGCCGCTGGTCGGCGGCCAGGGCGCCGGCGGCGTTTCGGCGCAGGATCTGCGCGCCAGGGCGGCCGATCCGAAGAACGATCCCACCTCGACCAAATTCGACCCGGCTTTCGCGGCCGAGACGGATGCCATGTACAAGCGCTTCTATGGCGACGGTCAACGCAACTGACCCGCGCTTAACACTCTTCCACGCGCACGATTCTGATGGCGGCTACCGGGATGGACCGGGGCCGCCATCGGCCATCATGGCACCCTGCCAAAGACCCGATCGGCGACCCTGCAATCGGCCCGGATGCGAGACGAACCCTCACATTCGGAGACGATCAGATGTCTACCCGTGCCCCCGCATGGTTTGAAACCAAATATATCGATGGCGTCACCCATCGCCTGCAGTCCAAGGGCTGGCTGCTGAAGCCGGCCACGCGCGGCCCCGACGAAGTCAGGGGCAATACCGTGATCTGGAAGCGCGCCGGCATGGGCGAGGCGCAGCAGGCTTCGACCTCGATTGAAGATGCGTCCAGCATGAACCTCGATCGCGACACGGTGCAGGCCACAATGGTCGATTGGGAAGCCAATGACTGGATCAAGAAGCGCGATCTGGAGAAGATGAGCCAGAACGAGCAGGCGGTGGTCCAGCAGTCCGGCGCCATGGCGATCGGTCGCCGCTTCGACCGCATCGTGATGGGTGCCTTCGATGCCGAGGGCGGAACCATTCTCACCGTGGGCGATGGCTCGACCGCCATTTCTCCGGTGAACATCATGGACGCGCAGGGCCAGATCTTCAACGAAGGCTCGGGCGCCTATGAGTACTGGTGTGCCATCCCCTCGATCTTCATGCAGCAGCTCGAGCTCTATCGCGAGTTCTCCTCCGCCGATTGGGTGGCCGATGCGTATCCGCTGCTGAAGCAGATCGGCGCCCGGCGCTATCGCGGCATCAACGTCATCCCGCTGCCCAGCCACCCCACCAACGCCGCCAAGAACTTCTTCAACATCCCGGCGGCCAACCAGATGGACGGCTACATGTGGGTGGATGGTGCGCTCGGCATGGCGAGCTCGAACAGCCTGGAATCGCGCATCGACTATATCGCGACGAAAAAGGCCTGGTTCGCGGCGAACGACATGTCGGCTTGCGCCAAGGTGATCCTGCCGGAAGGCGTGCGCCGCCTGCGCTTCGCCACCAACGTGGCCCTGTCGCGACCGACGCCCTGATGAAATGGCGCCCGGTACGCCGGGCGTTCTTCCCCTCACTTTTTCTGGAGATCTTCCATGTCTTTCTGCGCAAAAGCCCTGCGCCGGCTCGACAGCCAGACGCCGGTGGGCGATGCCGCCGGCAACGCGACCTCGACCCTGGTGCAGACTTCGACCTATGCGACCAACGACGCGGCCGCCACGGTCGAGACCGCCGGCTATTTCAATGCGGCCCGTGACGCCGGCCGTGTCAGCAAGGGCGATATCATCCTCGCCACCATGGTGAACGCCGGCACGCCGGTGCTCAAGGCCTATGTGGTCACGGCGGCGCCGGTGCCGACCGGCAACGTCACGATCGCCCTGGCTGCCACGGCCGCCGGCTGATCCCGCTTTCCGACCAAACCAGCCCGCGCCCTTCCGGCGCGGGCTCCGTCATGAGGGCGCTCCATGGCCGATTCACCCGTCACGGCAATCACCGACATCATGATCGCCAACAACGCCCTTGCCGTCTTCGCCGGCGGGGCGATCATGGCTTTCGACGAAGACACCGACCTCGCCGCCAAGGTCAATGCGACCTATGTCGACACGATCGAATCCTGCCTCGCCGCCCATCCCTGGACTTTCGCGCTCAAGACGGCGTCGCTGCAGCAGCTGACGGCCGATCCGCAGAACGATTACCGCTATGCCTTCCAGCTGCCGGGCGATCGCATCGGCCTGCCGATCGCCATCCTGCCCAGCCTGCGGGGTCGCGATCGCCTGCGCGACTTCGCCATCGAGGGCGATCGCCTCTGCGCCGATCGGGCGCCGCTCTGGGCCGGCTATCGCTGCCGGCCGGCCGTCACGGCCTGGCCTGCCGCCTTCCGGCAGTTCGCCACCCGGGCGCTGGCGGCCGCGCTGGCCATGCCGGTTTCGCAGGATGCGAACCTCGCCGCTGCCCTCGACCAGGATGCCTGGGGCGCGGCCAGCCAGGACCGCCGCGGCGGTCTCTTCCTCAAGGCCATGCAGCAGGATCTTTCCCATCCCGGCCCGCAACCGCTCTGGGCCTCGGATCCGCTCACCGATGCCTGGTATGGCGGTGCCTCCTCCGGCGAGTGGTGGGCCTGACCATGGTTGCACGCCCCGGAACCCAACGCACCAACTTCAACGCCGGCGAGCTCTCCGTCGAGCTGTTCGATCGCACCGACGTGAAAACCTGGTATGCCGGCGCCAAGCTGATGGATGGCCTGGAACCTGTGCCGCAAGGCGGCTGGAAGCAACTGCCCCGCTCGCGCCATCGCGCCCGGCTCGGCCGCGCCTTTGCCCAGATCACCAGCCAGGCGCTTTCTCCCGTCGCTGGCGTCACGGCCGCACAGGTGCTGGCGACCGTCGATCTCGGTTCGGCGCAGATGGTGGCCGGAATCGACCTGAGCGGCTTCCTGGCCTCGCTCGAGCTCCGCGGCGCCTACATCACCGTCGACGTCTCAAACTCGGCCGGCGCGCCCGGCCCGCTGATGACCGGCGGACTGACGGTGCTCACCACGGCGCGCACCAGGCGCCTGGCCTATCCGCCGGGGGGCGCGGTTTCCGGTCGCTATGTCCATGTCAACCTGGCGCTCGCGCCCTCGGCTTCTACCGATTTCACGCTCGGCACGATCTCGATCCTGTCCGAAAGCTTCGGCCTGTCCTGCCGCCTGAAACCCTTCGGCGCGGCGCGCGACCGGCCCTATGTGGTGGCGCTCTCGCCCGGCAATGCCGAGATCTTCCGCTCTGGCCTCTATGTCGCGTCCTGCCCGATCCCACACACCGCCGCGCAACTGGCCGAGATCTCGACGACGCAGCGTTTCGATACCATGCTGCTCTGGCATCCCGACGTGCAGCCCTGGCGCCTGCTGCGTACCGGCGGCGACTCGGACTGGCAGTCCGATCCGGCTCCTTTCGAGAACATCCCGCTCGCCGACCTCGGCGGCACCTATACCAATGCCGTCGCGGAAGTCTGGAACGTCTATATCACCTGGCTGGAATTGGGCTTCGGCTTCAAGTTCGTGCTGAATATCGACGGCTCGGAAACCTCGGAAGCCGAGTTGAAGACGATCGGCAGCGCGATCGACTATGCCGGCAGCGCGGCCGATCTCAAGCGCGTCATCGAGCTGCTGCCGGCGATCGGCGCCGCCGGCATCACGGTAACGGCGGCCGACGCGCCGGTCTCCGGCACCAAGACGGTGATCTACACCGTCACATTCGACGGCAAGGTCAAGGGCCAGGGCTATTCGATCACCGGCCATCCGACCTCGCAGGCCGACGGCGCCGTCACCACCTCGCGCGTCACCAAGGGCGTGCGCGCCGGCGAGGCCATCATGTCGGCCGCGCGCGGCTATCCGCGTTGCGGCACCTTCTACCAGGACCGCCTGGTGCTCGGCGGCTTCAAGGCGCTCGGCTCGGCCTATGTGATGTCCGGCCCGGGCGAGTATTACAACCTGCAGACGCTGATCGAAGCGCCCTCGGCGCCGATCCTCGACAATCTCGATACGGACGGCTCGGAAGTCATCCTGCAATTCGTCAAGTCGAAGCAGCTCGTGGCTTTCACCGACGCCGCCAATCGCTTCCTGACCAATCGGGCGATCACGCGCAGCGAGCCGCGCAACTGGTCCTATTCCTCGAATGACGGCTGCCGCCCCGGCGTGCCGGTGATCGAGAGCGAGTCCTCGCTGATCTTCGCCAACGAGAGCGGCACCATGCTGATGGCCGCGACCTATTCGGACGTCAGCCAGGGCTATGACAGCCAGCCGATTTCCCTGCTCGCCTCGCAGCTTCTGCAGAAGGTCGACGACCTGGCCCTGCAGAAATCGCAGGAAGAGACCGACTCGCAACGGCTGTGGATCGTCAACAACAACGGCACCCTGCGCGTCGGACTGCTGATCCGCAACCAGGACGTCAATGCCTTCGTGCGCTGGTCGACGCCGGGGCTGGTGCGCTCGGCGGCCGTGGATCCCGACAGCCTGGTCTGCCTGGCCGTGCAGCGCCAGGTCGCCGGTGTGCCCTGGCTGATCTTCGAAACGCTCGAAGCCGGCCTGCTGTTCGACCAGGCCGTGACGAAGGTGCAGGCGCCCTCGACCACGGCCAGCGGCTTCGACGCACTGGAAGGCGCAACCGTCTGGGCTGATTGCGACGGCTATATCGAGGGGCCGTTCACCGTCGCCGGCGGCAGCTTCACCATGCCCTATGCCGCCACCACCATCACGGCCGGGCGCTGGACGCCGCCGGTTTTCGAGGATCTGCCGCTGTCCAAGGTGGTCAATGGCGACATGACGGTGCTCAAGCGCCCGTGCCGCGTGCACACCGTCCGCCTCGAGCTCCTCGAAACCACCTCGGTCGCCATCGGCGCCAATGGCCGCCCGGCCCGCGACGTTGCCCTGTCGCGCTTCGGCGGGCCGGTCGACCAGCCGCCGGCGCCCTATACGGGCCCGGTGATGGCTTCGGGTCTCGACGGCTGGTCGCCCGACGGCAGCGCGGTTATCACGCAGGTGCGGCCCGGCAAACTGTCCCTGCGCTCCTATGTGCGCGAAGCCAAGACTTGACGCAAAGAAAGACTTGAGGGCCGACCATGACGATGCTCATTCCCGCCGCTTTCTCGGCGCTGACCTCGGCCTTTACGGGCGGCACCGCTGCGGCGACCACGGCCGGCGCGGCCGCCACCACGGCCTCGACCTTCTCGCTCGGTTCGCTGTTCACCACCATGCTGTCAGGCGGCGCCACGGCGATCTCGGCCATGGCGGCGATGAATGCCGGCAAGCAACAGGCGGCCGCCTACAATCTCGAAGCCAGCCAGGCCATGGCCGACAATGCGCAGGAATCGGTCGAGGGCCGCGTGCGCCGCGATTCCATGCGCAAGGATCTGATCAAGCAATTGGGCGAGCAGGATGTCGCCTATGCGGCATCCGGCCTCGATCTCTCCTTCGGCTCGCCCCTGCAGGCCCGCGACGACGCCAAGGCCGACGCGGCGCGGGCGCTCTCGACCGATCTCGACAATGAGACGGTCACGCGCAACCGGCTGACGCAGCGGGCGCAGGCCCTGCGCGCCATGGCGCGCGACGCCAAGTCCGCCGGGCGCATGAAGGCCCTCGGCCTGGCCTTCGATTTCGGCACCGATGTTCTCAAGCGCGGATAATCCTTCATGGCCAATCGCTTCACGTCACCTGTTCGCGTCTCGGAATTCGATCCGAAGGCCCAGCCGGTCGGCCCGCTGGCCAGCGTGCCGCGACAGACGGAAGGGTCGCAGACGACGTCGACCGTCGCCGGCATTTCCGCCAAGCTCGCCGACAAATTCTCGCGGCTGGCCGACCAGGCCGCGCAGGTCGAGGGCCAGCGCGCCGGGCTGGCGGCCGGCGCCGATCCCAATTTCCGGCCGTCCGGCTCGATGTCGATTAGGGGTCGCGCCTTCGACGACGCGGCCGTGAACGTCTATTCGAGCAATCTCACCGCCAAGCTCGGCTCGGACATGGCCGATGCCTTCGAAGCCAATCGCGACAACCCGGCCGGCTTCGCCGCGGCGGCAGAGAAGATCCGGCAAACCTACCAGAAAGACCATGTGTTTCCGGAAGTCGCGGCCGACTTTAACCATCGCTGGTCCGGCCTGCAGCTGGCCTATCGCACCAAGGTCGGCGACAATTTCAAAGAAAAGACCAACAATGAGGCGACGGCGAACCTGGTCTCGGATCTCGACCGGAGCCAGACCTCGCGGGCCCAGATCATCGCCGCCGGCGGTGCCAATGCCGCCGAGCAGACCGATCTCAGTATTGCCGACGACACGGCTCGCATCAATGACATGGTCAAGCGCTACGGCATGAATCCCGTGGTGGCGCAGAAGCTGCTGATCGGCATCCGGCATGACAATGCCTCGGCGCTGATGGTGGCCAATGCCTCCAAGCTGAAGACGCCTGAAGAGGTCGACGCCTTCTCGGAGAAGCTGAAATCGGACTTCGGCGCCGGCAAGATCAAGGATCTCGACGGCGATGCCTATGACAAGCTGCAGGGCCAGCTCGGGCGGCTGGCCACCAGCATGCGCACGGGCCAGCACACAAAGGCGAACGATCTCGAAAAGAAGTTCGACGACGTGCTCGATCGCGCCGGCAAGGGCCAGGCGCCGACGCAGGCCGAAATGACCGGTCTCGCCCTGGAGGCCGGCACCCTCGGCGATGCCGGCATGGCCATGCTGGCCAAGGCCCAGCGCCGGCTGCTCGGCTCACAGGCCATCGCCCTGGCGCCGACCGTCGGCGCCGCGCAATCCTGGTTGCGCGATCGCGAGGCCGGCCAGCGCGCCGGCGTCGGCGGCATCATCCGCGAGGCCGCGGCGCAGCTCGGCACCACGCCGGAGGATCTCGCCACGGTGATCTCCTATGAGACCATCGGCTCCTTCAACCCGTCGAAATGGGGCGGCAAAGGCGGCAACTACATGGGCCTGATCCAGTTCGGGCCGTCCGAGCGCAAGCAATTCGGCGCCTATGAAGGCCAGTCCTTCCGCGACCAGATGGGTGCCGTGGTGCGCTATCTGAAGGCGCGCGGCTTCCAGCCCGGCATGGACATCTACGATCTCTATTCGACCATCAATGCCGGCCAGCCCGGCCGCTACAACGCTTCCGACGGCAACGGCACCGTGCGGGGCCATGTGCAGCGCATGCTGACTTCGCACCGGGCGCGTGCCCTCGCCGTGCTCGGCGGCGGCGGCGATGTCGTGACGGAGGCCGGCGTCAGCGCCGGCGGCATGACGAAAGACCAGGCCGATGACAACATCTTTTTCCAGAAGGTCATCGACGCCAGGCGCACCGCCGAGGGCTCCGATCCGCTCGGCGCGGCGGTGAATCTCGGTCTGACGCCCTCGATCGCCCCAATCGATTTCGCCTCGCCGCAATTCGCTGGCCAGATCGGCCCGCGCGTGGCGCAGGCCAAGGCGATCGGCCTGGCGCAGGGGCGATCGCCCACCTTCTTCACGCCGGACGAGTCGACGCAGATCAAGGCCATCGTCAATCGTGGCGGGCAGGAATCGATCGACTTCATGAAATCGATCGTCACCGGCGCCGGCGCCGATGCTCCGGCCGTGCTGAAGGAGGTCGGCAACGGCGCGCCCGAAATGGCCTTCGCCACCTCGGTCTCCGTCGCGGCCGGATCCGACCGCTTCGCCGCCAATGTCGCCAACGCCATCAAGGCGCGCAACGAGCCGGGAGCCGACAAGTTGCCGACCATCAAGGCCGACGATGCCAAGGCCTCGACGGATGCGGCCTTGGGCGGCGCCCTGGCGGGCCTGTCCGACACGGCGCAGCAGAACTTGCTGCATTCGGTCGACCTCTGGTATCAGAGCGAGGCGCGCACGCGGCGCGTGGATCCGTCAACCGATCCCGACAAGTCGAGGGCGCTCTATGAAGAGGGCCTGCAGGAGGCGTCGGGCCGCACCGTCGTCAACGGCGTCAGCTATGGCGGGCTGCAGAAATTCGAGGGCTCGGCCTGGCACGGCCGCGCCGGCGGCGTCGTCGTGGTCAAGCCGAACGTCCGGGCCGACAAGTTCGTCGACCTGCTCAACAGCATCGGCGACGAAGATCTGAAATCCCTTCCCGATGCCATGCGGCCGGTCGGCGCGAATGGCAAGCCCATGCCGATCGCCGACCTGATCGACCGGGCGCTGCCGGTGCTGACGGCGTCGGGCGATTACGCCTTCAGCCTGACGGATCCCGCCCTCGGCCGCTTCGCGCCGGTGCGCACGGCGAGCGGCGCGCCCTTCGTCCTGCCCTGGCGCCAGCTCGAGGGCGTGCTGCGCGAGCGCATGCCGGAGGCCTTCCGATGACCGAACTCTTCGGGATGTACGAGCCCTCCCTCTACCTCACCATGCCGGAGGGCGTCGGCGATACGGAGGCGGAACGCACCCGGCTGGAGCGCCTGAAATCCGGTGCGCAGGATCTCGGCCAGGCGGCCTCCGACGTCCTCGACGCCGACAAGCGCGCCGCGGCGGGACAGCAGTTCCGCGCGGCTTCCGATCAGCGTTGGCTGCTCGACAGCACGGCCGGCGCCGAGAACCGGCGCATTCGCGCCTATGACGCAGCCATCCAGCGCATTCGCCAGCTGACGGGCGTCAAGCTCGAAAACCCGATGTTCAACGCCTATGACGGCGACGTGCTGCGCGAGGCCATCAGCGCCGGCGTCGAGGGCGGCGATCTCGAAACCCTGCAGCAGAACACGCCGGAACTGCTGCGCCGCGGCCGGGAAGTCTTCGACCGGAAGGTCGCCGAGCTGCGCAAGCAAAGGCCGGAATGGGCCGATGCGCCGGAACTCACCTACGATATCGAGGGCGACCAGGCGCGCATTGCGCAGAACGTGGTGCAGGCCAGCGAGGCGGCGCAAAAGGATGAGAGCGGCAACGCCACCTTGAACACGCTTGCCGGTTTCGGCGGCGGCTTCGCCGGCGATGTCGGCACGCCCGAATTCTCCCTCGGCCTGCTGGCGGGCGGCCCGGCCGGCACCATCGGGCGCGGCCTGGTCACGCGCGTGATCGCCGGCGCCCTGGCGGATGGCGCCGTCAATGCCGGCGTCACGGCGATTGCCCAGCCGACCATTCAGGCCGATCGCAAGTCCCTCGGCTTGGAGAATGGCGACGATCTCGCCTGGCAGAACGTGAAGGACAGCTTCGTCTATGGCGCGATCGGCGGCGGGCTGCTGCGTGCCGGTATCGAGGTTCCCGGCTACCTGGCCGGCCGCCGCGCCAGGGCGGCACCCGGCAGCGTCAACGACGCGGCCCTGCGCGGCCATGACGTCTCGGCCGCGATCAGCGAAGCGGTGCTGCAGCCGCCTGCCGGCGTGGCTCGATCGGCGGCGCAGGGCACCTTCGCCGAAGGGCTCGATGCCGCCGTCAATCCCGGCAGTCCGCGGCCCTTCGCCGTGCGGCCGACCTTCTTCGTGACGAAGGATGCCGAGGCCGCCATTGCCGGTCGCCGCCTGCGCGGCACGCTCGACGATGCCGAATGGCTGCGTTCCGATCGCCGCCTGATCGACACCGCCCTCGCCTCGGAAGATCCCGTCATCCGCGCCACCGGCGCAATGGCCGATCTCAGCGCCTATGCCTGGCGCCGGGTGCGCGACGGCGACATCCTGCCCGACCACGGCCTTGCCATCGCCCTGACCACCGACGATGCCACCCTGCAATCGCTTCTCGCCAGCCGGCTGCGCGAGGCCGGCCCGATCTCCATGGGCGAGGCGCGCCAGATCATCACCGACGAATTGTCGGCGCGCGGCGCCGTTTCCTCGGCGCATGCCATGCTCGGCCTGGCCGGCGAGGTCGAGACGCCGTCCGCCTATGCGGAGCGCGCCCTGCAGGAGACCATGCCCGACCAGATGCGCCGGCTATCCGAGCTTGAAAACGCCGTGGCCGGCAATCAGCGCGAGCTCGGCGTGCTGCGCGCCGAAAGCCTGGACAATGAACGCTTCGGCGCCACCCGCGCCGCCTTCATCCAGGCCGGCGAGCTCGACGCCAAATATCAGCGCCTGCTCGCCTCGGCCGAGAAGGCGACGTCGGAGGTGCAGCGCGCCGGCATCATGCAGCGCGCCGATGCCGTGCAGAACGAAGTTCGCGGCCTGTTCGGCAAGCTGGATCCCGCCGTGGTCGCACGGCTGGAGGAACTGGAAGCTGCCTTGCCGTTGCGCGAGACCGCCCTGCGCGATGCCCTGTCGGCGCGCGATGGCCTGGCCGCCGAGATCGAGACGGCGCGGCAGGGCTATATTCGCGAGTTCTTCAACCGGCCATCGCTCGAGCGGGTAGCGCCGGCGCGGGCCGAGGCCTCGCCTCCCGTCTCGGCGCCTGCCAGTGTCCTGGAGCTCACCGGCGATGATTTGAGCAACCGCTACGCCATCGAGACGAATGGCCGATCGATGAGCAGGAAGGTGTACTCGGAATCCCGCCCGGATCGACTTCGGCAAATGGTCTCTGAAATTCAACAATTCCTCGCCGACGGTAAAACAGTCACGGCTTTCCATCGACGCCAGCCCACGGCAATCGCTTCCGTGGTTGATGGCAAGCTCTATGATCCGGCCGGCAAGGAAATCGCGGCCGGAAGCATCATGCGTCTGCACGATAAGGACGCCGCTCTGCGGGTCGAAGATCCGGCGCCAGCCGCTAGCGCCGCAGGCAAGCCCGCTGAAGCCTCTCCCGCCTCCGCCGCTCCGGCGGAGTCAAAAACCGCGGAAAGCCCGCCAGCGACCGCCGCAGAGTCCGCGCGGGCCACTCCAGCGCGCAAGCTTACCGTCAAGGATCATGTGCCCATGGTCGGCGATGACGGGGCCGTGGTGATGGCGACCCCGGAAATGCTCGCCACCGCCGGCGAGCGCAACCGTCATCTTTCCGGCCTGGTGCAGGCCTGCAGACTGTAGGAGATCCCGATGGCGCTTCGTGACTGCCTCGCCTCGGCCGCCGCGCAGGGCGAGATCACGCGCGAGGAAGCCGACCGGCTGGCCTCGATGTATGAGGAACATGTGCAGGCGGCGCGCGGCACCGACGATCCGCGCGGCGCCGAGGCCGTGGCGCAGGCCAGCCTCGCCAAGCAATTGAGCGACGATGCCCTGCGCAAGGAAAGGCTGGCGAACCTGCAGGCCAATGCCACCCGCCGCGTGCTGGCGCAGGCCGAGGCCTATGCCGGCCCGGTCAAGGGCAAGGCCGACATCATCGAAGGCTTTCTCGGCACGATCGAGAACCGCAATGCCGGCCTCTATGGCGGATCCTCGGTGATCGGCCGGCGCGACGCGTTGATCGGCAGCTATCACGGCCAGATGGAAAACATGCTGACGGAAACCCGGCGCAAGCTCGGTTCCGGTTTCCGCCGCGGCTCGACCGATCTGCGCGACATGGTGCGCGAAGCCTATGGCCAGGCGACCGGCAACGCGCAGGCCAAGGCCTGGTACGATGCTTTCGCGAGGACGGCCGAGCAGGCGCGCCAGGACTTCAACGCCGCCGGCGGCGATATCGGCCAGCTGAAGGACTGGCGCCTGCCGCAGGGCCATGACGCCGTCGCCATCCAGCGCGCCGGGCGCGAGACCTGGAAGCAGTATATCGGCGAGCAGCTCGACGTCTCGAAGATGCGCGACCCGCTGTCCGGCGGCCCGCTCTCGCCGGAACGGCTGAACGAAGCGCTCGACGCCATCTATGAGCGTGTCGTCACCAATGGCGCCGTCGACCTGGAGCCGTCCGGCCAGGCGCGCGGCCGGGGCGCCCTCGCCAACCAGCGCCAGGAAGAGCGCTTCCTGCACTTCAAGGATGCCCAAGCCTGGCTCGCCTATAATGACCGCTTCGGCGGCGGCGACATTCATCGCACCCTGACGGAGCATTTCCACGGCATGGCCAAGGATACCGCCGCCATGGAAGTGCTCGGCCCCAATCCGAATGCCACGATCGAGTGGATGAAACAGGTGGTCGACCATGAGGCGGCCGAGGCGGCCCTCGGCCGGCAAAGCCGCTATACAGGCAAGGATCCCGCCGGCAAGCTGAAGAAAGGCGCGACCGGCACGAACCGGATCGATCGCCTGTGGACCGTGGTCAACGGTTCGGTCGGCACCGGCTCGATGGCGCTGGCCGATACCATGGGCGCCGTGCGCAACACGCTGATGGCGGCGCAGCTCGCCGGCGCGGCCGCGACCTCCTTCGTCTCGGATCCCTTCCAGCAGATGCTGGCCGGCAGCTTCGCCGGGATCCCGCGCCTGCGCATGATCGGCAGCACGGTGAAAACCCTGCTGTCGGGACAGACAAGGCGCGAGATCGACCGGGCCGGCATCGTGATGGCCGACGCGGCCGAGCACCTCAATGGCGAGATCCGCCGCGCCACCCTGACGGCGACGGCGCATGAAGCCTCGAAATGGCTGCCCGATCGTACTTTCGCCTGGACAGGTCTCACGCCCTGGACGCGGACGTTGCGCCGGGCAAACGGCCTGTCCTTCATGTTCGAAGCCGGCGATCGCGCCAGCCTGTCGCTGGCCCAGATGGCGGCGAGCCGGAACAAGGGGGCCCAGCGTTTCGGCCGCTGGCTCGAAGGCTTCGGCATCGACGAAGACACCTGGTCGATCATCCGCGGCGCCGAGGGCGCCGACCATGGCAGCGCCGGCCGCATGATCCGCCCGGCCGACGTGATGGCCCGCGATCGCGAGGCAGGCCTGCGCTATTCGGAGGCGCTGCATGCCTTTATCGAGGAAGCCACGCCGGAAGGCACCAGCCGGGCGCGCGTGATGGTCGGCCGCGATACCAAGGCCGGCACCCTCGCCGGCGAGACGGTGCGCTCGACGACGTCATATCTGACCTATCCCACCTCGACGATGCTGTCGCTCACCCGCATGATCGCGCATGAGGCACAGGGCGGCGGCTTCGGCGGCGTGGCGCGCGGCACGGCCTTTGCCACGGGCGCCGTGATCTCCCTCACCCTCGCCGGCGCCATGGCCGAGCAGGTCTATCACCTGCGCAATGGCAAGGATCCGCGCAACATGGCCGACCATGAATTCTGGATCAAGGCGTTCGCCCGCGGCGGTGCCCTCGGCTACTACGGCGACTATGTGCTCGGCGACTACAAGCGCGGTTCGGGCGAGGCGGCTTCGCGCTTCGCCGGCCCGGTCGCAGGCGCCGTCGGCGACCTCCTCGCCCTCGCCAACGTCAACGCCCTGACGGCGGACGAAGACGCCAATCGCGGGCGCCAGGCTGCGAAGATCGCCCGGCAATACACGCCCTTCGCCCGCATGTGGTGGCTCAAGCCCGTGGCCGATCGCGTGCTGTTCGACCAGCTGCAGCTGCTCGCCGATCCGCGCGCGCATTCGGCATGGGATCGCGAGTCGCGGCGCATCTTCAAGGAAACCGGCCAGCGGGAATGGTGGAATCGCAGCCAGGCCGAGCCCAGCCGTGCGCCCAACTTCTCGCATCTGTTCGGCGACTAGACCCGCTTAACGCCCTGCCCGTGCCGGCATTCTGCTGGCATGAGCGCAAATCTCCCCATCGTCCGCGACAATCGCCGCCGCGACTTAGATGCCGCTGTCGGTCAGACTGTCTTCACCCTGCCCGTCCCGGTGTTCGATCTCGCCGACGTGGTGGTCTACTCACGCCTGGTCGCGACGGAGGGCGTCTATACCCGCCTCCTGACGGGCTTCACCCTGGCATTCGTGCCGGGGGGCAGCGGTTCGGTGCAAGTGACCTTCACCACGGCGCCGCGCACGTCAGAGTCGGCGCCGGCGACATCGATCCGCGTCGAGGCCAGGCGCGTGCAGGAACGTGTCACCAACGCCACGCGCAACGGGGTGGTGCAGTCATCGTCGCTCGAGGCGGATCTCGACCGGATCTCGACCGTGGTGCAGGAGTTGCGGCGCGACATCGACGATGCGATCGATGCGATTCCCCAGCGCATCCCCGGCGTGGCGGTTGACTACAAGGGGCTTGAGATCTGGGGCGTTCTGCCGGGCACCAGGCCCGACAGTGTCGCGACCGTCAGCCAGATCGGCAGCGCCCTGCGCCTGGCAACCGAGGCCGAGGCGGCGGCCGGCCTGATCGAGAATGCCGTGCTCAATCCCAAGACGCTTTTCGCCGCGCTCCGCGCCTTGGGCCTGATCGGCACCACGGGCACGTTCGCCACCTTCCGGCAGATCGGCGCGGCCTTGGCCGACATCGCCAACCCGTCCGGCGCCAATGTCACGCCAATCATCCGGGATGCCATCGATCCACTCGGAGCAGACGCGGCCTCGCAGCAGTGGAATGCCGGTGCGCCCGTCAGCCCGGCCGACGATCTCTATGTGCTGATCCAGACGACGCTTGGCTGGTCTTCCGCGCAGATGACCACCTTCATGACCCTCGCCCGGAGCAAGCCCGCATGATCCGCTCTCTCGTTTTCGTGATTGCCCTCCTGGCAGCGACTGCGGTCGCGCAGGCTAAGGGCACGCCGACCCTCCAAATCGACAATACCGGTACCACCCGCTGCCTTACCGTTTGGGATCTGACGTCGCCGAACGTCGATAAAGGCATTCAGATCGGTTGCGTCGATACGCGCATCGGCTCCTGGGATCTGCCGGTCGCTTCGCGGAACCTGTCTCAAATCACCGAGCGCGAGCTGCGGGCCTTCGGCTATCGCGGCGACAACGTCTCTCGCACGCTGGCGTCGGCGCCGACTATCAACGGGCGTCCGACGACAGGTTGGACGCTGGCGCAGTGGCAAGCCATCTTGCCGGCCGCGACCGCCCTCACAGATGAGCTCGATTGGGTGGTGCTGCAGTCATTCATCAAGGCGGCCGGCTCCAATCCCATTTCGATCAACCTTGGACCCGGCAAGCCCACCGTCAACAAGACGCTGTCGGCGTGCGGGCCCAATGTCCGCATCAATGGCTCGGGAGCGCAGTCTACCGTCTTCAACGTCAACGCCGACGTGGATCTGATCAACTATTGCCAGGGCGGCTCCGATCCGCTTGTCTCGGCGCGTGTTGAGCTGGAAAACTTCGGAGCGGTCAAGACGGCCAACACCAGCGCCAACTATGCCCTTCAAGCGCGGTTCCGCCCTCAGACAAACCTGCTTGCCAAGAACCTGAATTTTCAGGGCTTCAATAATTGCATTCGCACCGAGAATGGCGCGGGCATGGTTATTGATACCGTGTTTTGCTACACGCAGCGCGCCGGCGGCTCTACGGGCCTCGGTACCGGCTTGGAGATCCAGGGCGGCCCGCACACCGATGCCGGTACCGGCCAGGCGGTCGGCGGCACCTTCATCAACCACATCAGCAACAATCTGATGCAGGGGTATGAACTCGGCTATCGGTTCTATGCTCTTGGCGCCGGCCTTGAGGATCAGCGCGTCACCAACTCGGCGGCCGGCGGTGTTCGCCGAGGCCTGCAGATCACTGGCGCGATGACCGGCAGTGCCGGCAATTACTCGCCGTTCGAGATCAGCATCGATAACTTTTCCTGCGATGCGACGACAACTTGCCTCGACATCGACCGCGGCTGGCATACGACTATCCGGGGCGGCGATTTCTTGCTGGCTCCGGCCATCGCATCGACGACTTGGAATGGCACCGGGGCGGACTTCATTCGCATCTGTCGCGCCGACACGGTGACGCTGCGGGATGCGTTCATTTCGAACAACGCTCAAGCCATCGCCATCGGCGACTTCATCCATGTTCGTTCGGACAATTCGTGCGGCCTGACCGGCCCGATCAACCCGTTGGTTGTCCAGATCACCGGCAACACGATCGAGGCTGCCAACCTGGCCTTTACGTCGAGCGTGTTCAAGGCTGACGCCGGATCTGTCGGCATCCTGTTCAAGGATAATGTCTTCACATCGTCCTTCGTGCCGATCGAGCCGCCGGCGAACTATATCGTCTGGAACAACACCGACAACAACTCGGCGCTTTTCAGGAATGTTAATCTTGGCTTCACGGCTCAGAGCAACCCGGCTGCCTTCGCGATCAGCACCAACTCGAACTTCAATGCGGCGTCGCTGAGCCTGCCTCCTGGCAAGTGGCTCTGCCAGGGCAACATCCAGTACCTGCCGGCTGGTGGCACAACCCTGGCCGTCGTCCAGGGCGCCTTGAACACCACCTCGGCGACCATTCCGGCCAATGGCGTTCAAGGTGGCTTCCAAGAAGTCACCAACCAGTCGGCAGGACAGGGCGGCATCTTCAACACGGGCAGCTATGCCTTCGACCTGACGGCCTCCAGCACGATCTACCTGGTGGGGGTCGCGCAGTTTTCCGGCGGCACGTCGAACGCGAATGGCAACCTGCAATGTGTCCGCATCAGGTGACGCCGTGCATATATGACCATTTCAGGTGAAACTCGCCGTCATCCCCTCTGACAAACACGTCGGCGTCCCTATGCTGGGCCGCCGACTGCGCCTCGGCGGCGCTGACGGCGAATTTGAAGGCCTCATCCCTGGTCGGGTAGACCTTCGATCGCATCCCGTTCCGCTCGATTTGGACATCGAATCCGAAACCGGTCGGATCGCGGTCGACGTAATAGCTTCTGCGAATGGCCATCTCTCAACCTCCCCAAGGCAGTTTGTTGCCCTTCACGAAGTTGCTGCCCTCCCGATTGTCGCCCTTCTGGATGAAAATCAGGTTGTGGTAGAAATGCATGCCGAACACGTTCAGATCCGTATAGGTCGGGCTGTAGGCGGGGGCGTGCATCTCTTCCCAATTGAGCCCGTCGATCAGGGATTTGAAGAACTCCATGGTAGTGATCTGGCGTGTGGCGGGAGCCAAAGGGCTGCCGAAGATCGGCCAGTAGGATGTCTGGACGTCCTCGACCACATACCAACCGTTGGGCGCCACGAACTGGAACAGCATCCAGAACGTGGGGATGACGTGTTCGGGCCGGTGCGATCCATCGTCGATGATGATGTCGAACTGGTTGCCCTCAGCCTCGTCTATGATCTGGGCGATGGCGCGGGGATCTCCTTGGGAGCCATGATAGGTCTTGATCCGGTCACTGGCGACGCCCGGCTTGGGGTGGTAGTCCAGCCCCACGATCTGGCCCTTTGGGAAGTACTCGCGCCACATTCTCAGTGAGTGGCCGCCTGCATTCGGATCGCCATAGCCGCCGATGCCGATTTCAAGCAGACGAACAGGATCGTCACGCAGTGCTGAGAAATGACGATGATAGTGCTGCGTATATCGGTGTTCGGTAGCCTTGTCGGTCCCATGCTGTTTCGCCAGCTTTGTTAGATCATCGTCCATATTCAAAGACTTCCCCCGCCCATGGATGCCTGTTCAGCAAAGTAATCTTGCTGATAGGCGCACCAAAAGTAGCCAGAAGTCGCAGGACAGCAACCCCCAACCGCACGGCGGCGCGCTAATCGCCCTGTCGTGAGCCTCACACTCGCGGTGAACAAGTGAGGCCTTCCATGGACGTTCTCTCGATTCAAACCCGCCTGAAGACGCTGGGCTACGATCCCGGACCGCTCGACAATGATTTCGGGCCGCGCACCCGCGCCGCCGTCATCGCCTTCCAGAAAGCCCGCAAGCTGGAGCCAGACGGCATCGTCGGCCGGCTGACGGCCGCCGCCCTGTGGGCCGGCGTCAAGACAAAGGAGCCGGCCTGGCTGGTCGAGGCCCGCAAGGATCTCGGCCTGCGCGAGGCACCGGGCCCGAAGGACAATCCCGACGTGGTGCGGATGTTCGCCGAGGCGGGCCATCCCGAAGTCAAGCACGATGCCGTCGCCTGGTGCGCGGCCGCCGTCGGCGCTTGGCTAGCCCGCGCCGGCATCAAGGGCACCGGCAGCTTGTGGGCGCTCGACTATGCCAAATGGGGGCAGGCCCTGCCCGGCCCTCGGCTCGGCGCCATCGCCGTGAAGCGCCGGCGCGGCGGCGGTCACGTCACCCTGGTGGTCGGCGGCGCGGGCGATCGCGTCTTCTGTCTCGGCGGCAACCAGGACGATGCCGTGACGATCGCCTCCTATCCGGCCGCGGCTTTCGCTTATCGCTGGCCCAGCGATGTGAAGATCCCAGAACCGCCGGCGCGGCTGCCCACCACCATCACGGGCGCTCGCGCCGGCGTCTCTGAAGCCTGAAAGGATCTCCATGTTCACTTCCTTTGACAAGGCGATCGCTGCTTTCATTACGTCGTTGGTCAGCATCCTGGTGCTGCTGGGAATTTATGTCCCCGCCTTCTTGCAGGATCCTGCAACCATCGGCTCGATTGCAGCTATCGTTTCCGGAATTATCGGCGGCATCACCTATGGCATGCCCAACAAGTCGCCGGAGAAAACCTCCGGCGTCGGCACCAGCCAGTCGGCGCAGGGCCCGCCCAAGTGACTGCCTGGCTCACCATCGCGGCGCTCGCGCTCCGCGTCTTCGGCGCCCTGGTCGACCAGGCCAGGGCGTCGCGTCAATCCGACGAATCGAAGTCCGCCGCTCTTGCACGGGTTCTCAACGATGCTCTCGCTACGATCGAAAAGGCCAAGGCCGCCCGCGCTGATGCTGCTGCTCGCGACGCCGCTCCTGGCGGGCTGCAGCAGCCTGACGGCTTCCGGCGGGATTGACGACGCGGCCGTGCATCGCACGGCAATCCTGGCCGCCTGCGGATCCTTCGAGCCGATCCGCTACAGCGGCCGTGATACGGAAGAGACCCAGCGCCAGGCGCGCGCCCACAACGCCGCCGGCGTCGCAATCTGCGGATGGAAGCCCTGATCATGGAGGAAAACCCCATGCAGAAGCCTACCTGGTGGTCGAATAATCTTTCCCTCGGCAATGTCATCACGATCGTGATGCTGGTCTTCGGCATGGGCGTCGGCTGGCAGAAGCTCGAAGCCAACGACCTGGCGGCCGAGACCTGGCGCAAGGATCGCGACAAAGCGATCGACGAATTGAGGGTGAAGGTCGCCCCGATCGAGGGCCTGATCTACCGCCTGGGGCAACAGGAAGCGAATGTCGCGCAGATCAATGCCCGTGTCGATCGGGCCGTCGACTCGATCTCAGACCAGCTGAAGGAACTGCGCAAGGACGTCGGCCAGGTCGGCACCGCGGTTGCCGTTCTCACCCGCTCGATCGAGACGCAGGGGCGTCGCGACGACGCCTTGCCGTCGACCGGACGGCCCCGCTGAAACCCATGATTATGAACAAAGGTCGCACATGCGACCTGTGCGACCCCTTAGACTGATCGCACAGGGGTCGCATGTTCTGTTTGCGTTCCGAAGGGCTCGGAAAATTCTTGAGCAATTTCAAGGGTGTTTTTGGTGAGCTCGCTGGGATTCGAACCCAGGACCCCATGATTAAAAGTCACGTGCTCTACCGACTGAGCTACGAGCTCTCACCAGGCAGGACCTTGCCCTGCAATTGCGGTGTCTCTAAGCGTCATGAGCGGATGGGTCAAGCTGCCATTGCGGCGTGCCATGCAAAAATGGCGCGTCATCCCCTCGTCATGCTCATGAAGTGATGAATACATGCGCTTGCGACAGCTGAAAACGGTGCTAAGCACGTAACGGACGATAAGCTGCCGGGGGCGGCAAAAGGAGATCAGCCAATGCAATTGGGAATCATCGGCCTGGGCCGCATGGGCGGCAACATTGCCCGCCGCCTGATGAAGAACGGCCACACCACCGTCGTCTATGACCGCGCTCCTCCGGCGGTCCAGGCTCTGGTGGCCGAAGGCTCGGTTGGTGCGAGCGATCTTGCCGATCTCGTCTCGAAGCTGACGCCGCCGCGCGCCGTCTGGGTCATGCTGCCGGCGGGGGCCATCACCCAGGGCACCATCGACCAGCTTTCGCGCCTGATGTCTCCGGGCGACGTGATCATCGATGGCGGCAACACCAATTGGAAGGACGACGTCCGCCGCGGCAAGGAACTGGCCGCCAAGGGGCTCGATTATATCGATGTCGGCACCTCCGGCGGTGTCTGGGGCCTGGATCGCGGTTATTGCATGATGATCGGCGGCAAGACCGAAACGGTCACCCGCCTCGATCCGATCTTCGCCACGCTGGCGCCGGGCATCGGCAATGTGCCGCGCACACCGGGGCGCGACAAGCACGATCCGCGCGCCGAGCAGGGTTATATCCACGCCGGCCCCTGCGGCGCCGGACATTTCGTCAAGATGATCCACAACGGCATCGAATACGGCCTGATGCAGGCCTATGCGGAAGGTTTCGACATCCTGCGCTCCGCTGCCAACGAAGGCCGGGCCGAAGGCGAGAAATTCGATTTCAACATGGCCGATATCGCCGAAGTCTGGCGTCGCGGCAGCGTCGTCACGTCCTGGCTGCTCGACCTGACGGCGAGCGCGCTCGCCGCCGACGAGGAATTGAGCGAATATTCCGGTTTCGTGGAAGATTCCGGCGAAGGACGCTGGACGATCGAGGCGGCCATCGACCAGGCCGTACCGGCCGAAGTCCTTACCGCCGCTCTCTACACCCGTTTCCGCTCCCGCCAGGAGCACACCTATGCGGAGAAGATCCTCTCCGCCATGCGTAAGGGGTTCGGCGGTCACGTCGAACCGAAGAATTCCGCGCCCAAGGCTTGAGTTATGAATGCCCACCACATCAACAAGGGCGGCGCTGCCGGCCCTTGCTGCTTCGTCGTTTTCGGCGCCAATGGCGACCTGACCAAGCGCCTGCTCGTCCCTGCCCTCTATAATCTTGCGGCCACCGGCCTGCTGCCGGAAAACTTCGCCATTATCGGCGTGGTGCGCCGGCCCATGGCGGACGATGTCTTCCGCCAGTCCCTGGTGGATGGCCTCAAGCAGTTCGCCACCCGCCCGGTCGACCAGGCCGTCGCCGACAAACTCTTCGCCTGCGTCACCAGCGTGGTCGCCGAAGTCGAGAACCCAGACAGTTTCCGGGATCTCGCCCGGCACCTGGAAAAGGTCGAGGGCGCGCGCAACACCGGCGGCAACCGCCTCTTCTACCTGGCGACGCCGCCATCGGGCTTCGCGCCGATCACCCGGCTCCTGCAGGAGGTCGGCCTCAGCCAGGAGGTGGAAGGCGGGCCCTGGCGGCGCGTCATCATCGAAAAGCCGTTCGGCACCGATCTTGCTTCGGCCCAGGCCCTCAACCGGCAGCTCTTGAGCGTGCTGAGCGAAGACCAGATCTATCGGATGGATCACTATCTGGGCAAGGAGACGGTCCAGAACATCATGATCCTGCGCTTCGCCAATGGCCTGTTCGAGCCGATCTGGAACCGCGATCATATTGACCATGTCCAGATCAGCGTGGCCGAGACCGTCACGGTCGAGCGCCGCGGCGCCTTCTACGACGCCACCGGCGCCCTGCGCGACATGGTGCCGAACCATCTGTGCCAGCTGCTGTCACTGGTCGCCATGGAGCCGCCGGCCCGCTACTCGGCCAATTCGGTGCGTTCGGAGAAGGCGGAGGCCCTGGCGGCAATCACGCAATACACGCCCGAACAGGCGATCCTGAACTCGGTGCGGGCGCAATACGGCCCCGGCATCATCAAGGATACCCCGATCACGGCCTATCGTGCCTCGCAGGACGTCAATCCCAAGAGCGTCACGCCGACCTTCACCGCGATCAAATTCGCCATCGACAATTGGCGCTGGGCGGGGGTGCCCTTCTATCTGCGCACCGGCAAGGCTCTCGCCAAGCGCAAGACCGAAGTGGCGATCCGCTTCAAGGATGCGCCGATCGCCATGTTCCGCGACACCGCCTTGTCCGGCATGGGTCCCAACACGCTGGTGCTCGACATTCAGCCGGAGGAAGGCATCACGCTGCACTTCAACGCCAAGGTGCCGGGCCCCAAGATCGACCTGGCCGGTGTCGGCATGGACTTCAAATACAAGGATTATTTCGAGGCGGCCGCGAGCACCGGCTATGAAACGCTGATCTATGACTGCATGATCGGTGACGCCATGCTGTTCCAGCGCGCCGATGGAGTCGAGGCCGGCTGGGCGGCAGTACAGCCCTTCCTCGATGCCTGGGCCAATGCAGGCGATCGAGGGCTCGCCACCTATGCGGCCGGTTCCGAAGGCCCGGCGGCAGCAGAGGTCATGCTTGCCCGTGACGGACGCAGCTGGCGGCCGATCGCATGAGCAGCGAACGCATCATCGATGTCTCGGACAATGCCGACGCCCTGGCCGACCGTGCGGCCGACTGGTTCGTCGCCGAACTCAAGGGACGGCCGGGGCCGATTGCCGTGGCGCTATCCGGGGGCTCGACACCCAAGCGCCTCTATGAGCGCCTGGCTCGCGATCCCTGGCGTTCCGCCCTGCCCTTCGAGCGCATTCATTGGTTCTGGGGCGATGAGCGCATCGTGCCTGCCGACGATGCCAGGCGCAACACGCTGATGGCCAAGGCGGCCCTGCTCGATCATGTCCCGGTGCCCGAGCAGAACATCCATGAGATCGCGGCCGCACCCGTCTCGCCCGAGGCGGCAGCGCAGGACTATGAGCAGGCACTCAAGGCTTATTATGGCGCCGAGGTGCTCGATCCGGATCGGCCGCTCTTCGATATCATGCTGCTCGGCATCGGGTCCGACGGGCATACGGCTTCCCTCTTTCCGGGCAAGCCAGCCCTGGCGGTAAGGGACCGCTGGGTCGTTCACTCCGATCCGGGCCTGGATCCCTTCGTGCCGCGGGTCACCCTGACCTTCCCTGCCATTGCCTCCAGCCGGGCTGTCGCTTTCCTCGCGGCCGGGGCCGACAAGCGGGAGACGCTCTCAAAGGTCTTCGCGGGGGCCGATCTGCCGTCGGCCCATGTCGAGGCCGCCGGTCCGATTCACTGGTTCCTGGACAAGGCAGCCGTGCCTGGTTGACCTGCTGGCAGTTTCGCTGTCTTGGCGAAGGGCGTGGCTTTTGGGGGAATGATGGCGGGACGAGTAAGCGTAGCCGCGCTGGCCGCGATGCTGGCGACGGGCCTCGCCGGGCAGGCTTCGGCGGAGATGTTCCCGATCTATCGGTCGGACGACTATTGCCTGGATACCGTCGGCCGTCCGCCGAAGGTGACGTTGGACAGCCCGGACATGGTCGCCTGCTTCAACCGGGAGGCGACGGCCTATGTCGAGTTGAACGATATCTGGGCCAAGGTGCCGGATGCCATTCAGAGCGCCTGCTATGCCGAAGGCCGGACCAGGATCGAAACGGGAGCCGGCTCCTACGCCAGGCACCTGGCCTGTACACAGCGCGAGATTGCCGATCGGTCCCGTCCCAGCACCGGCATGCCGGTGACCGACTGCGACCGCCTCGCTTCGCGCGGCGGAAGCGATCCGCTCTCCCTCGCTCCGGGGTTTGCCATGGGCGACATCGATCACGCCAAGGCGATCCCGGCTTGTGAGCAGGCCCTGGCCGGGCAGCCGAAGGAAGGACGGTTCGCCTACATGCTCGGGCGGTCCCTGGAAGGGGCCGGACAGTATGAGAAGGCACGCCAATCCTATCTCCAGGCCATCGATCTCGGTGAGAAACGAGCGTTCCTCAACCTGGGCAACCTCTCCGAGGAAGGCCATGGCGCGGAGCCGGATCTTGCGGCGGCCGTGGCATGGTACAGGAAGGGCGCCGATGCCGGCGAAAGCGGCTGCGAGAACAACCTTGCCGGGCTCTATCTCAGGGGAGACGGCGTCGAACAGAGCGCCGAGCAAGCCCTGGTTCTCTATCGCCAAGCCTTCGAGCATGGCGACGGCGAAGCTGCCTATAATCTAGGGGTCATGTACGAACAGGGCAACGGCGTCGAAGCGGATACTGCCGCTGCCGTCGACTACTATCGCAAGGCTGCAACCGCCGGCAGTGCCAACGGGCAATATGAACTCGCTCGGCGCTATGCCAAGGGAGATGGGGTCGAGAGGAACGCGGCTCTTGCCGTGGTCTGGTACACCAAGGCAGCGCAACAAGGCCTGGGCTCGGCTCAGATGGATCTCGGCTATGCCTATGACGAGGGGCTGGGTTTGTCCCCCGAACCGGCTGAAGCAGCCAGATGGTATGCCAAGGCCGCAGACAATGGATATAACGCGGCGCGGCACAACCTGGCGTTGTTCTACGCCGAAGGCAAGGGCGTCCCCAAGGATCCCGCCAGGGCGGTTTCTCTGTATCGACAGGCTGCCGAGGATGGCTATATCCCTTCCCAGACCAATCTTGCCGCGCAACTTGCCGATGGTACCGGTGCGCCCAAGGACGAAGTCGAGGCGTTGAAATGGTTCAGGCTGGCGGCCGGGCAGGACGAACCGGTTGCCCAGTTCAATCTCGGCGTTTTCTATGAAAACGGGCGCGGGATCCGCGCCAGCAAGAAGGACGCCATCGCCTGGTATCGCAAGGCCGCCGCCCAGGGGCATGAGAAAGCCAAGGTGGCTCTCGATCGGCTCATCGGCAAGAAAACCCGCAAGAAGGCATAGGAAATACCATGACCTCCTCTCCCCATCTGGTTTCCACCGCTTGGCTGGCCGCGCATCTTGGCGACGAGAATCTGGCGGTCGTCGATGGTTCCTGGCATCTGCCGGCGACCAATCGCAATGGTCATGCGGAATATCTGGCTGCTCATATTCCCGGCGCCGTCTTTTTCGATATCGACAAGATCGTGGATGCGAGCAGCGGGCTGCCCCATATGTTGCCCAGCCCCGAGGTTTTCTCTGCAGCCGTCGGTGCTCTCGGCATCACCGAGAACAAGCATATCGTCGTCTATGACGGTGCCGGCCTGTTCTCGGCGCCACGGGTGTGGTGGACCTTCCGGATCTTCGGCGCATCCAGGGTCTCCGTCCTCGATGGCGGTTTTCCGCTTTGGCAGGTCGAGAACCGTCCGGTCGAGAGCGGTGAGATGCAGCCGGTGCCGGCTCGCTTCACCGCGCGTTTCGATGGTAGCCAGGTGAAGAGCGTCGACCAGGTCCAGGCTGCCTTGGCGCAGGGCAGTGCGGAAATCGTCGATGCCCGGCCGGCGGAGCGCTTCCGCGGGGACGCGCCGGAACCGCGGCCGGGCGTACGCCCGGGGCACATGCCGGGTGCCCGTAACCTTCCCTATGCCGCTGTTGTCGAAAATGGCCGCCTGGCCTCCCCGGAGACAATCACGGAGGCGATGGCAGCGGCTGGCATCGATACCCAAAAACCGCTGGTGACGAGCTGTGGCTCGGGCGTGTCGGCTGCCATTCTGGCCCTGGCCTTCGATGCCGTCGGCAAGCCGGTCGAGGGCATCTATGACGGATCCTGGGCCGAATGGGGCGCCCGGCCGGATCTGCCTTTGGCAACGGGCGATTGAAACGCTTCGCTCTACGACGGCAAAAATCGCTTCATCTGCGCAAAAATAAAGCTCGCACAAGGATATGTGCGAGCTTTTTGATTCTTTGGTTGGCTGGCGATCCGGCCTATTGTCCCGCCATCGAAGCGGTGACGGGCGGGGTCGGCACCAGAACTGCAGGCCCATGAGCCGGTGTCGCTGCAAAGGCCTGAGCCGTCGGCTGCACGGCCATGGCCGGTTCCATCGATGCGTCGGGCGCCTTGGCCTTCGCCAGATTCACCTGACCGACGGAGCCGGTCGGCACCTTGCCCAGGACACCGTCCGAACTGCGCGGGCGCGAGGGCGGCAGCGGCGTGAACGCCATATTGGTCAAGCCAGCCACTTCGGTGGTGGCCACGGGCGGATCCATCGGATCGGCCTGGGCAATGACCGGCGGCACCATCACCGGCTTGATCTCGGGGGCTGCAAGGCTGGAAGGCCTCGCTTCGGTTGCCGAAGCCACCTGCGTTACGGCCTTGACCGGCAGGATCGGTGTCACTGTCGGCCGGGTCGGCGGCGCTGCGTCGGCGACCATGGTGTTCGGGAGGCCGGCCGGCAGCGGCGCCGGCGTGCCGTCGGTCCGCAAGGTCGCCAACAGCATCTTGTTGTCGGATCCGGATTCGGGAGCGCGGCCGACATACTCGACCTTCACCCGGCCGACGCCGGAACCCTTGAATTGCAAAAGGTCAGCGGCCCGGCTCGACAGGTCAATCAGGCGGCCATGTACATAGGGGCCGCGATCGTTCACGCGAACGACGATCGAGGTGCCGTTGGTCAGATTGGTGACGCGGGCATAGCTCGGCAGCGGCATGGTCTTGTGCGCGGCCGAAAGCCCCGTCATGTCGAAGCGTTCGCCGACAGCCGTCTTGCGGCCGTTGAAGCCCGGGCCGTACCAAGACGCCAGACCGACGGCGGTGTATTTGGAATCATGGCTTGCCGGCACATAGCGCTTGCCGCCGATGGCATAGGGCTTGTCCGTACCGTTCTTGCTGCGAACGGGCGGGGTGGCCACACGCATGCCGGCAGGCGGAGGTACCATGGTCGTGCTGGCAGCGGCCGCAACCTGCGTGGTGGCGGGCTTGGGGGCGTAGGCCTGGTTGGGTGCGGCGCAGCTTGCCAACGCGGCACAGCCGACAAGGGCAACGGTCGCCTTGACGACTGCCCCGGATACCCGGGAAGGAGATGAAGTGTCGGAAATACGCAACTCGACGCGATTTGGAACAGTCGAGAGGTTTTCCGCCATCTCAGAATCCTTCTTATGGAGCGAAGAGGCGCCGTGGTCTGCGAGCGGCCATGGCGTGTCCAGCACGACATGGCGGGGCGCAGTACGAACGCAACCTGCTGTTTCATTTCGAAGCACGAAGCCGTTCTGCACTTCGTGTCCGGTTATGGATTTCCCCCGATTTCCGCCATAAAGACGCCCTGACATTGCGTCTGAATTGCGGCAGGGTTTCCAAACCGTAAACAGCCGATAGCGCAAGATCAGACAAATTGAAAGCCCCCGAACGGGCCCATGCGGCACCAGGACACCGGCCCGCTCGTCGCAGCGGTCATGGTGAGGTCAATATTTCCTGAACAAAATCAGTAGGAAAAGGGCGGTTAACCAGTACGGTCGAGCATTGTTCGATTGCCGGCAAAAAAGTTCACTTCACACAACTTTACAGAGCAGAACCACCCCCGCAAACACGGTCCTGCCATAGTCGCCGGGCCAGTTTGAGGCGGGCCGGATGACGGAAAGGAATCGAGGGATGGCGCTCGACAGCAAACAGGTATTCCCGGATCGCTCGCGCAATGCCGTCGACTTGGCTATGTGCTTGGCATGTTGGTGATTCCTGCCCTAGGGTCACTGGAACACACCTTTTCGAAGGCCCCATCGTGAAGTTTTCTCGTCGTCAGATGCGTACTTCAGCAACGGCAGTCGGTATGTTGACCGGGCTTGCGGCAATGCTGGCCGGTTGCGCCGATGTTCGCCCGCTCAATCTCGCGATCGCCGTGCCGAGCGCTTACGACCAGGCTGCGAAGGCGAAGCCGGCCGGGCCGTTGCGTACGGATTGGTGGCGCAGCTTCGGCTCCCCCGAACTGACGGCGCTGGTCGCTCAGGCGCAGATGGGCAATCTCGACATCGCGACCGCCATCGCCAATATCGAACAGGCCCAGGCGGGCATCACCATTGCACGGGCCCCCTTGTTTCCCCAGATCGATGGCGACATCTCGGCCCAGCGGGCCCGTGCCGCCTCGTCGACGGGGCGTGTCGGGCGTGGGCGCGCCACCTACGGCCTGTCGGCGAATGCCAGCTACGAGATCGATTTCTGGGGCAAGAACAGCCAGGCCCTGGCCAGTGCCAGGTCGAGCGAGGCTGCAAGCCGCTTCGATCGCGACACGGTGGAACTGACGGCGATCGCCAATGTGGCGGATGCCTATTTCTCCATTCTCGGCGCCCAGGATAGGCTGCGCATTGCGCGTGAGAACGTCGCCAGCGCCAGCCGGATCATGACGCTGATCAACAACCAGCTCAAAGCCGGGACGGCGACGTCGCTGCAGGTCGCCCAGCAGCAGAGTCTGCTCGACCAGCAGCGCGCCAGCATTCCGCCGCTCGAATTGTCGGTGACGCAGAACAAGGCGGCCGTCGCCCTGCTGGTCGGCAAGCCCCCTGCCCTGGTGGACATCAAAGGCGGCGGCTTGGGACGTTTGCGCGTGCCGGTCGTCGCGGCAGGACTTCCCTCGCAATTGCTGACGCGCCGGCCCGATATCGCGGCCGCCGAAGCCAGTCTGATGGCATCCCATCAGGACGCCTTGTCGGCGAGAGCCGCCCAATTCCCCTCGATTTCCCTGACCGGGCAAGGCGGCGTGCAGAGCGCCGCGCTCAAGAGCCTGTTCGACCCGGCGTCCGGTTTCTATTCGATCGCAGCGGGCCTGACGCAGCCCATCTTCGATGGCGGAACCCTGCGCGGCAATGTCGAAAGAGCCAATGGCGTGCAGAGCGCCCAGGTCGCCGCCTATCGCAAGACGGTGGTGCAGGCCTTCGTCGATGTCGAGAACGCCTTGGCGGCCGTGCGCCAATATGCCCGCCAGGAGGCGCTGCAGCAGGCCGTGGTGGTGAGTTCGCGCAAGGCCTATGCCATCTCCGAGCAGCAGTTGCGCGAAGGCACCGTCGATCTGGTGACGGTGCTGCAGACCGAGCAAACTCTCTTCAACGCCCAGGACACGCTGGTACAGGTCAAGCTGCTGCGTCTGCAGGCGTTGATCAGCCTTCATCAGGCATTGGGCGGCGGCTGGACCCTTTCCGCCGCGCAAATGCCGCAAAACTAGGGCGTGTCGTGGTGATGCGAAATCCTGCTCGCGCCCGTTGCCGATTCGAGTGAGTTGAAATGCCCAAACTTTCGCGCAGCCTCGCGACATTGGCCATTCTGCTGGCTGCCGGAGCTGGAGCGGCCTATCTGACACGCGATCGCTGGCGCGCTTCGGCTCCGCCATGGCTGCAGGCCTATCTGCCGCCAGCCGAGAGCGCAGACCAGGGCAAGCCCGTGGCACCACGGTCGGGCGGCGGCCGGCGAGGCCGGCGCGGCAGCTTCGACGGCGGGCCCCTGCCGGTGCTGATCGCCGAAGCCAAGACAGCCGATGTGCCGGTCTATCTCTACGGCGTCGGCACGGTGAAGGCCTACAATACCGTGACGATCACGCCCCAGGTGAGCGGACAGATCGTCGACATGCCGTTTCGGGAAGGCCAGGACGTCAAGAAGGGCGACGTGATCGCCCGTATCGACGATTCGACCTATAAGGCCGCGCTGGACCAGGCCATTGCCAAGAAGGCCCAGGACCAGGCCCTGCTCGACAATGCCAAGCGCGACCTCCAGCGCTATATCGGCTTGGCCGCCAGCAATTCGGTAACCCGGCAGACGGCCGATACGCAGCGCTCCACCGTGGCGCAATATGAGGCCCAGCTCAAATCGGACGATGCGGCCATAGCCAGCGCCCAGGCGACCCTGGCCTATACCACCATCACCGCACCGATCGACGGTCGGGCTGGCATCCGCAGCGTTGACGTGGGCAATGTCGTACAAGCCTCGGGCAGTACGGGCCTCGTCACGCTGACCCAGCTCAAGCCCATCGCCGTGCTGTTCTCGGTGCCGCAGCAGGCCCTGGCCGAGATCGCGTCGGCCGGCGGCAAGGAGCCTTTGCAGGTCGAGGCGCTTCGCGGTGACAACAAGGTCCTGATCGATACCGGCAAGCTCGAGGTCGTCAACAACGAGGTGGATGCCAGTACAGGCACGATTCAACTCAAGGCAGTCTTTCCCAACGATGCCCTGGGTTTGTGGCCGGGAGCCTTCGTGAATGCCAAGCTCAAGGTGAGGACACTGGCAGGTGTCGTCGTTGCGCCGACTGCGGCGATCCAGCGTGGCCCCAACGGCACCTTCGTCTATGTGCTCGGCGACGACGGCACCGCCAAGATGCGGCCGGTCACCGTCAGCCAGCAGGGCGATCAGGAGGTTGTCGTCGATAGTGGCCTGAAAAATGGCGAGAAGATCATCACCACCGGCTTTGCCAGGCTGAGCGACGGCGCCAAGGTCGAGGTTTCCAAATCGGGCGCCATACCGGCCGAGGAAGATGAAGAAGGGCTGGGCGCGCCGGCTGCGCAGTCGGAGACCGGCAGCAAGGCGGAAGGAGGCGAAGGCCAACCGCAACGCAAAGGGCATCGTCGCCAGCAGGGCGGCGGCGCTGCGCCGGCACCATGAACGGGGTTTCCGCCCCGTTCATCCTTCGGCCGATCGCTACCTCGCTGCTCGGCATCGCCGTGCTGCTGGGAGGCCTGCTCGGTTACTTCGCGCTGCCGATCGCGCCCCTGCCCCAGGTCGACTTCCCGACGATCCAGATCACCACCCAGTTGCCGGGCGCCGAGCCGGAAACCATGGCGAAACTGGTGACGGCCCCCCTGGAGCGCAATCTCGGCCAGATCCCGTCGATTGCGACCATGGTGTCGTCGTCGGCCTTCGGCATCAGCCAGATCACGCTGCAATTCAATCTGGACCGCGACATCGACGGGGCCGCCCAGGACGTGCAGGCGGCCATCAACGCCTCGGCCTCCACCCTGCCCTCAGGACTGCCCTACCCGCCGAGCTATGCCAAGGTGAACCCGGCCGATACGCCGATCCTGACGCTGGCGCTGCGCTCGAAGACGCAGACCATCCGGAACCTCTCCGACATGGCCGACACCCTGCTGGCCCAGCGTTTCGCCGAGGTCAGCGGCGTCGGCCATGTCGACGTGCAGGGCGGCGTGCGCCCGGCCTTGCGCGTGCAGGTCAACCTCGCCCGTGCCGCTGCTTACGGGCTCGGCCTGGAGGACATCAGGCTTGCCATCACCACCTCGACCGTTGCCGGCGCCAAGGGGTCGCTCAACGGGGCGGCCCAGTCCTATACGATCGCGGCCAATGACCAGATCAGCGCGGCCGATGCCTTTGCCGACGTGGTGATCGCCTATCGCAACAGCGCTCCCGTGCGTCTCAAGGACATCGCCAATGTGGTCGAGGGCCTCGAGAACGCACGCGTGGGCGCCTATTACAACGGCCAGCCGGCCGTGGTGATCGACATCATGCGCCAGCCGGGCGCGAATGTGATCGCGACGGTCAAGAGCGTGCTGGCGGCGCTGCCGGAGCTTCGCCGCAGCCTGCCAGCCGATGTTTCGCTCGAGGTCGTCAACGATCGCACGCAGACCATCCAGGCCTCGATCGACGAAGTGGAGATGACCCTGGCCCTCAGCGTCGGCCTGGTGATTCTCGTCGTCTTCATCTTCCTCAGGACCCTGCGTGCCACCATCATCGCGGGAGTCGCGCTGCCACTCTCGCTGATCGCCTCCTTCGGCGTCATGTGGTTCTGCGGCTTCAGCCTCGACAATCTCTCGCTGATGGCGCTCACCATCGGCGCCGGTTTCGTGGTCGACGATGCCATCGTGATGATCGAGAACATCGTGCGGCACATCGAGGAGGGAGAGAAACCCTTCGATGCCGCGCTCAAGGGTGCCAAGGAAATCGGCTTCACCATCATTTCGCTGACGGTGTCGCTGATCGCCGTCTTCATTCCTCTCCTGTTCATGACGGGCATCGTCGGGCGTATGTTCCGCGAATTCGCCCTGACCCTGACCATTGCCGTGGTGGTCTCGGCCGTGATCTCGCTGACCCTGACGCCGATGATGTGCGCGCGCCTGCTCAAACCGGGCCATGGCGAGCGCAAGGGGGTGCTGGATTGGATTGACCGCGGCTTCGACACCGTCATCCGCGGCTATCGGGCCAGCCTGGTGTGGACATTGCGCCATGGCTTTCTGATGCTGCTCCTGACGCTCGGAACGCTGGCGACCACGATCTGGCTCTATGTCGCCATGCCGAAGGGCTTCCTGCCCCAGCAGGATACCGGGCTGATCACGGCCGTGATCCAGGCCGAGCCGACGGCCTCCTTCGATGCCATGAAGAGGGCACAGGCAAGCATCACCGAGATTGCCCGCAAGGATCCCGATATCCTTTCCGCCATTGCCACCATCGGCGTCTCCGGGAGCAATCTGACCTCCAATACCGGCTCGCTCTCCCTGGTGCTCAAGCCGCGCAACGAGCGCAAGGCGGATGCCACCGACATCATCCAGCGCCTGCAGGCCGAGACCAGCCGGCTGCCGGGCCTGCGCGTGACCTATCAGAGCGTGCAGGATATCCGCATCACCGCCCGCGCCGGCCGCGCGCCTTACCAATATACGCTGACCGGAACCGATGCGGGCGACGTCGACCGCTGGGCCGATCAACTGGCCGACGAACTCGAACGCTCCGGCGTAATGCGCGATGTCACCTCGGAAGTGCAGAATGGCGGCGCCAGGCTCTTCGTGGATGTCGACCGGGACACCGCTTCCCGTCTCGGCGTCTCCATGCAGGACATCTCCAACGCCCTGAACAACGCTTTCGGCCAGCGCCAGATCGCAACGATCTATGCCCAGGCCAACCAGTATCGCGTCATCCTGGAAGCCGAGCCGGACGACCAGGTGGGACCGAGCGTGCTCAGCCGGATCTATGTCGCCAGTTCCGCCAGCACCTCCGGGCTTGCCACCACCACCAATCCCACCGCGGGAACGGTCGGCGCCAGCGGCACGGCGACCAACATACCGACGGCATCGGGCGCCGCCGACAACCAGGTTCCCCTCAGCGCCTTCACCAGCATCCGTCACGAGACGGCGCCGCTGGTGGTCGAGCATGACGATCAGTTCCCCTCGGCGACCATCAGCTTCGATGTCGCCCATGGGGCCTCGCTCAGCGACGCCGTTGCGGCGATCCGCAAGGCACAGACCGCGATCGGCATGCCGGCATCGATCTCCACCCGTTTCACCGGCGATGCCGCCGAGTTCTCGTCCTCGCTCGCCAACCAGCCCTGGCTGATCCTGGCAGCGGTGATCACCATCTATATCGTGCTGGGTGTCCTCTATGAGAGCGCCATCCATCCGGTGACGATCCTCTCGACCCTGCCGTCGGCCGGCGTCGGCGCCCTGCTCGCGCTCGAATATACCGGCCACGAGCTTTCGCTCATCGCGCTGATCGGCATCGTGCTCCTGATGGGCATCGTCAAGAAGAACGCCATCATGATGATCGACTTCGCCATCGAGGCGCAGCGCGAGCAGGGCATGGATCCGCACGAGGCGATCGTCACCGCGTCCGCCCTGCGTTTCCGCCCCATCATGATGACCACCCTGGCGGCCCTGTTCGGCGCCCTGCCCCTGGCGCTCGGCCACGGCATGGGATCGGAACTGCGCATACCGCTCGGCATCACCATCATTGGCGGTTTGCTGCTCAGCCAGTTGCTGACGCTCTACACCACGCCAGTGATCTATCTCGGCTTCGAGCGACTGCGTGAGCGTTTTGCCCGCAAGCCACAGGCGATGCCACAGGCATGAGCATCTCGGAGCCCTTCATCCGCAGGCCGATCGGCACCATCCTGCTGGCGATGGGGCTCCTGCTGGTGGGGCTCGCCGCCTATCGTCAATTGCCGGTTTCGAGCCTGCCTGCCATCGACCTGCCGACCATCGTGGTGACGGCGAGCCGCCCCGGCGCCGACCCGTCGACCATGGCTGCCAGCGTCGCGGCGCCGCTGGAGCGCAAGCTCGGCTCGATCGCCGGCGTGACTGAGATCACCTCGCGCTCGTCGCTCGGCTCCACCCTCATCATTATCCAGTTCGATATTTCGCGGAATGTCGACAGTGCGGCCCAGGACGTGCAGGCAGCCATCAATGCCGCGGCCTCCGACCTGCCGTCGGACCTGTCGACGGCCCCCTCCTTCCGCAAGTTCAACCCGAATGCCCGTCCCATCCTGATCCTGGCGATGACCTCGGACACGGTGGGGGCCAGCGACATGTTCGACGCCGCCGACAGTGTGATCGTGCAGCGCATCTCCCAGGTCGAGGGGGTCGGCGAAGTCGCCGTCAGCGGTGCCGATCAGCCGGCGATCCGGGTTACGCTCAACCCCGATCGCATCGCGGCCATGGGCCTGTCGATGGAGGGGGTACGCCAGGCGATCGTGGCAGCCAACGCCATCAGTCCCCTCGGCTCCCTGGATGGCCCCGACATCGTCATGGCGCTCGATGCCGGCGGCCAGATGTCGGCGCCCGAGGACTATGCGTCCATCATCATCCGTGCCGGCAACGGCACCGCCGTGCGACTCGGCGACATCGCGACGGTGGAGCGCGGCGTCCGCAATCTCAACTCCAGCGCGACCTATAACGGCAAGCCGGCCATCCTGCTCAACATCACCAAGGAGGCCAACGGCAACGTCATCGATACCGTGAACGCCATCAAGGCGTTACTGCCGGTTTTGAAGACACGAATTCCGGCCGGTATCGACATCGACATCCTGACCGACCGGACCACCACGATCCGAGCCAGCGTCGACGACATGCAATGGACGCTGATGGCTTCCGTCATCCTGGTCGTGCTGGTGGTTTTCATCTTTCTCCGCCGCTCCACGCCGGTCCTGGCAGCCGGCGTCACCGTGCCCCTGTCGCTGGCCGCCACCTTCGGGGCGATGTGGCTTGCCGATTTTTCCATCGACAATCTTTCCTTGATGGCGCTGGTGGTCTCGGTCGGTTTCGTCGTCGACGACGCCATCGTCATGGTCGAGAATGTGCATGCCAAGCGCGAAGCCGGCCTGCCGCCGCTGCAGGCCGCCATCGAGGGCGCCCGGCAGATCGGCTTCACCGTGGTGTCGATCAGCCTCTCGCTCCTGGCCGTCTTCATTCCCTTGCTCTTTGCCGGAGGAATCACCGGCAAGTTCCTGTTCGAATTCGCGATGACGCTGGCTTTTGCGGTGATCGCCTCGACGGTGATCTCGCTCACCCTGACGCCGATGATCCTGGCCCATCGCGGGCATGACAGTGTCGGCGACGGGCGCGGCATGTTCGATCGCGTGGTCGAGGGCGTGCTGCAGCGGGTGGTGAGCTTCTACGGCGCCAGCCTGCGCGGCGTACTCAGCCACGGCTTCCCAACTCTGCTGGTCATCTTCGCTACGGTCTTCGGTACCGGCTGGCTCTACTATGCCTTGCCGAAATCCCTGGTGCCTCAGGATGATGGCGGATTCATTCAAGGTTTTTCTCAAGCTTCCTCGGATGCGTCCTACGATGCGGTGGTGGTCTGGCAACGCGAGGTCGCGACCATCATTCAGCGCAACCCCTATGTCACCGGTGTCGGTTCCTCCATTGGCTCGAGCCCCTTCGGCGGCACCAATTCCGGCCAGCTCAGCATTTCCTTGCTGCCCCCGGACCAGCGCCCGCCCACCGAGGAGGTCATCGCTCAGTTGCGCAAGGGCGTGCGTGCCGTCGCCGGCCTGAACGTATTCATGTTCTCGCCGCAGGACGTGTCTGCCGGCGGGCGCCAGTCCCAGTCGCAATATCAATATACGCTGTGGTCGGGGGATGCCGACCTTCTGGTCGAATGGGCTCCGAAGGTGATGGAGAGGCTGAAGACCGTTCCTGGCTTGACGGATGTCAATTCCGACAGGCAACGCAATGGCTTGCAAGCAAAACTTGTGATTGACCGCGAGGCAGCGGCGCGCCTTGGCGTGGCTATTACCTCCATCGATAGCGCCCTCAACAACGCATTTTCGCAACGGCAGATCTCGACGATCTACACCCAGCGGAACCAATATCGCGTGGTGCTTGCCGCATCTCCCGAGCAAAGCCGCGATCCCAGTGACATGACGGGCCTCTACGTACCCGGCCGGTCGGGCCTGGTGCCGCTTTCGGCGGTCGCCTCCGTGGAGCGCGGGCTCGCGCCGCAGCAGGTCAATCACCAGGGACAATATCCAGCCATTACCCTCTCCTACAATCTGACGCCGGGCACCAAGATCCAGGATGCATCGGAGGCTATCGAGGCAGCGGTCGCCGGCATGCACCTGCCCGCCGATATCAGGGGTGAGTTTGCCGGTGATGCCAAGCAGGCGGCCCAATCCGGATCAAGCCAGCCCCTGCTGATCCTGGCGGCCTTGCTGGCGGTCTATATCGTGCTCGGCGTTCTCTATGAGAGCCTGGCGCATCCGCTCACCATTCTCTCGACCCTGCCTTCAGCCGGTTTGGGGGGGCTGCTCGCCCTGCATTTCGCCAATATGGAACTGACGATCGTCGCCTTCATCGGCATCATCCTGCTGATCGGCATCGTCAAGAAGAATGGCATCATGCTGGTGGATTTCGCCCTGGAAGCCGAACGCGACCGCAATCTCAGCGCCAGGGAGGCTATCTTCGAGGCCTGCCTGGTGCGATTCCGGCCGATCCTGATGACAACGCTGGCCGCCATTCTGGGCGCCCTGCCCCTGATCCTGGCGACCGGCCCCGGCACGGAATTGCGCCGGCCGCTCGGCGTCACCATCGTCGGGGGCCTGATCGTCAGCCAGATCCTCACGCTCTACACCACGCCGGTGATCTATCTGATGCTGTCGCGCCTTCACCGCCGCTGGAGCGTCAAGCCCCAGCGGCCGGCAGGAGACACTAGGCCCGCCTCGAATCCGGGTTAAACGAACAGGGGCATGAGATCCGCCAGGCTTGCTCCCGTGCCATCGGGAGAAACACCCAGTCTTTCAGGAGGGTGCCCGGCACGGTTCACCCAAAAGGTACGATAGCCGAACCAGGTTGCGCCACAGATATCCCAGCCATTCGACGAGACGAAGAGAATGCGTTCGGGTGCCAGGTTCAGGCGGTCCGGGCCCAGCTGGTAAGCGGCACTTGCCGTCTTGTAGCAGCCGGCCGCGTCGACACTGAGGACATCGTCGAAGAGGCCATCGAGGCCCGATGATTGAATCGCGGCTTCGAGCATGGCCGGTGTGCCATTCGAGAGGATGCCGAGCCGTACCCCCTTCTGCCTGAGATGCGCCAGGGTCGCAGGCACTTCCGGAAAGCTCGGCAAGGACCAGTAGGCGGCCAGCAATTCATCCCGCTTTTGCCGAGGCGCTGTCAGGCCGAGCCGCTCGATCGAATAGTCCAGGGCCTCGCCCGTGACCGTGGCAAAATCGGCATAATTTCTGCTGATCGTACGCAGCCACGTGTAGTTGAGCTGCTTGTCGCGCCAGAGGGTGGAGAGCGGGGCACCGTGCCCTGGAAAAGCCGAATCCGCCTTTTCGGCAATGAAAGAAAGGTCGAGCAATGTGCCGTAAGCATCGAATAAAATGGCTGAAAAAGGAAGTGGCGTGGTCATAGGGAAGCTCCGCGTTACCTTTTCATAATATTGGTCGTACCGACGTGGCGCCGCTGCGGATAAAGATTGCCGTCGCAGCGCGGCAATCGCTGAATGATGACGGCGGACAACCGGCCTCTCAAGGCCGCCTCGCCGTATAGATCGCCGTCATGAAATGCCGCGAGACGCTGCCGCCGAATTCCTCGTCGACGATGGCTCCGAGGCGATCGAGAAACTCCCTGCGCTCGATTTCGGGCAGGCGGGCGACGGGAGAAAAGGTCGCCGTCAGACCCAGGATTTGCGGCCTGCTCAAAACGGGACGCCAGCGCACTTCCTCGGCTAGGATGGACCCGAACCCTGCCTGCTCGAGCTCCACGACACGGCGCTTGGTGTCGAGGCCGAAATGCCCCTTCGGCCCATCGCCATGCGAGGGACTTTTCGATAAGCGCTCGAACAGCCCATGTGTGCGGCGCTGGAAAGTGTCGGTCTCGTCCGGGTCCCCGAAGATGTTCCACCACATCGCCCAGTGCCCGCCAGGGCGCAGGAGACGGAATGCCCTGGTCAAGGCGAGGCCGGGGTCGATCCAGTGCAGGGAGGTTGCGGCAATGCCGAGATCGAAGGAGCCGGGCGGCATGACGGCTTCTTCGAACGGTGCAATCTGCACGGCCAGCCGCGATGCATGGACGGCTTGGCTGTCGGCGAGAAAGGCTGCCAGCCTCGCATCCGGTTCGACAGCCGTCACCCGGCAACCCATGGCAAGCAAGGGAGCGGTGGCCAGGCCGGTTCCTGCCCCGACCTCGAAAACCGTCTTGCCCTCGCCAGCTCCGCAGCGGGTCCTGAGGATATCGAACACCCGTTCGGGATAGGCAGGGCGGAACGCGGCATAAGCGAGGGCATTTTCCCCGAAAAGCGCCCTGCCGGCAGTTCGCGCAATCGTCGATGCCATGGCGTCACCCGTTTTCCTTGCTCTTCTCACATGGTCCAGCGCCGGCCGGTCTCCCGTCATCCCTATGGTACCTGCCTGTGCGGAAGATGAATGAATAACGGGCCACCTCCTGCGAAATAGCTCGGATACGCACTGAAATCCGCTTGTGCGACACCCCGGTGACTGTAATCTGACTGCCAATATCAAGAGATCCAGGGAGGATTGGCCGACAGATTCGACATTGAGCCGATCAGTATCTTCGACGATGCGTGACGGACGGAGCGTTTGCATAAGGGAATGTGCCTGGGGCTAGTCCAAAGCATAGTCCTGAAAAACCAACCTGTGATGTCCGCTACCACCTCTCACGGAAGAAATCACAAAGTATAACGATAAGCGTTGGAGGAACATATGAGTGCCGGGGTCTCGTTCGACAAAAGCAAGAACTCGCTGAGCCGTCATCGCAGCGTATGGGAAATGCGCTCTGAAAGTTGGATCGGCCTTGTCGACGATCTGAGCCGATTGGTCGCCCTCCCGCCTGACCATCCCGAACGCCAGTCCCGGCTTGCCCATATCAACGAGCTGATCGCCGCCCTGGTGCCGATCGAAAGCTATTGGGCCTTTCCGGGCGGCAGGGTTTTCGCGGATCTCTGCAGCTGGATCGAACGGGGAGAACTGGCACGTGCGCACCAGACCGCGCGCCGCATCCATCGCGTGCTGGTAGCCCGGACCTATCGGCATGAAGCAAGCTCGCTCGATGGAGAGGGCGAACTGCCCTCGCAGATCGAGACCGAAAGCGAACGTCAGGCGCAATTGTCGCGCCCCTATTTCGAGGTGCTCATCGTCGACGAGATGTCGGCGAGCGAGGAGGCAGCGCTACGCAGGCGCGTTCAGCGCAAGCGCCATGCCGAAGACGAGTTCATCTTCGACATCGTGATCGTCCCCAGTTTCGAAGACGCCCTGATCGCGACCCTGGTGAACTTCAATCTGCAGGCGGTGGTGATCCGCCACGGCTTTCCCTTCCGCTCGATCTATAGCGACGACATGCTGCGCCGCTTCCTCGACGGCGTCCAGGATGGCATCGAGACCATACCCGAATTCGAGCGCGGGCCGCTGCTCGGCCGCCAGATCGCGCGCTTGCGTCCGGAGCTCGATCTCTATCTCGTCACCGACATGAAGGTGGAGGATATCGCGGCAACCGCCGGCGAAGTGTTCAAGCGCATCTTCTTCGGCGAAGAGGACCATGTCGAACTCTATGGCGCCATCATGCAGGGCGTCGGCGAGCGCTACCACACGCCCTTCTTCGATGCCCTGCGCGACTATGCCAAGCAGCCGACGGGCGTGTTCCATGCCCTGCCGCTCGCCCGCGGCAAGGCGATCCTCAATTCGAGCTGGATCGGCGATCTCTCGCAATTCTACGGCATGAACCTGTTCATGGCCGAGACCTCGGCGACCTCAGGCGGCCTGGATTCCCTGCTCGATCCCGTCGGGCCCTTGAAAGTCGCCCAGGAACATGCAGCCCGTGCCTTCGGCGCCCGCCGCACCTATTTCGCCACCAACGGCACCTCGACCTGCAACAAGATCGTGGTGCAGGCCCTGGTGAGGCCCGACGACATCGTGCTGGTCGATCGCAACTGCCACAAATCGCACCATTACGGCCTGGTGCTGGCGGGAGCGCAGGTCGCCTATCTCGATTCCTATCCGCTCGACCAATATTCGATGTATGGCGCGGTGCCGATCCGCCACATCAAGGAGCAGTTGCTGACCTTCAAGCGCGCCGGCACGCTCGATCGCGTCCGCATGGTGCTTTTGACCAACTGCACTTTCGACGGCATCGTCTATGACGTCGAGCGCGTCATGCTGGAATGCCTGGCGATCAAACCGGATCTGGTCTTCCTCTGGGACGAGGCCTGGTTCGCCTTCGCGCGCTGCCATCCCGTCTACCGTCCAAGGACGGCGATGGCCACGGCGGCGCGCCTTGCCGAGATGTTCAAGAATCCGGCCTATGCCAAGCGCTATGAGGAGTTCGCGGCCAGCGTCGATTGGGACGACGAAGAAGCCCTGCTCGAACGGCAGTTGATCCCGGATCCCGACAAGGTGCGCATACGGGCCTATGCCACCCATTCCACGCACAAGACGCTGACGGCTCTGCGCCAGGGCTCGATGATCCATGTCTGGGACCAGGATTTCCGCGACAAGGCGGAAGAGGCTTTCCATGAAGCCTACATGACCCACACCTCGACCTCGCCCAACTACCAGATCCTGGCGTCCCTCGATGTCGGGCGGCGGCAGGTTGAGCTCGAGGGCTACGAACTGGTGCAGCGCCAGCTCGAACTGGCGATGAACCTACGCGACCAGGTGCAAGCCCATCCTTTGCTCAAGCGCTATTTCCGTTTCCTGGCGGTCGGGGACCTCGTGCCGCTGCAGCACCGAGAATCCGGCGTCGAGAGCTATTTCAACGAGGAGACGGGCTGGAACAATTTCGAGCTCGCCTGGCGCACCGACGAGTTCGCGCTCGACCCGACCCGGGCGACGCTGGCGATCGGAGCCACCGGGCTCGACGGCGACACCTTCAAGAACAAGGAACTGATGGACAAATACGGCATCCAGATCAACAAGACCTCACGCAACACCGTGTTGTTCATGACCAATATCGGTTCGACACGCTCGGCGGTGGCCTATCTGATCGAGGTGCTGGTCAAGATCGCCCGGGACCTCGACCGCCGTGCCGCCGACATGAGCAGCATCGAGCGGCGCATCCATGCCAAGAAGGTACGGTCGCTGACGCTGGAGCATCCGCCCCTGCCCGACTTCTCCAGTTTCCATCGGGCCTTCCGCGGCGACAATCTCACCAGCAATACGCAAACCCGCAATGGCGACATCCGCAGCGCCTTCTTCCTGTCCTATGATGACAGCAACTGCGAATATGTGAACATGATGGAGGCCTCCCGGGCGATCCAGGCCGGGCGCGAACTGGTCTCCGCCCTGTTCGTGATCCCCTACCCACCCGGCTTCCCCATCCTGGTGCCCGGGCAGGTGATCAGCATGGAGATCCTGCAATTCATGTCGGCCCTCGACGTGCACGAGATCCACGGCTATCGCCCCGATCTCGGCTTCCGCATCTTCAGCGAGGAGGCCCTGGCGCGCACCGAAGAACGGACCCTGGCCAAGACGACCGTGATCCAGGCCCAGCAGGAAGCCATGCAGAACTGAAGCACGGCGCCGATGCCGGGAAGCACGGTTTTCCGGCATCGACTCGAAGCTTCCCGCTGATCGAAACTCGTCATTGCGAGCGAAGCCAAGCAATCCATGGGGGGGCTCGCCGCGCTGAGCTGGATTGCTTCGCTTCGCTCGCAATGACGCTTGACCTAAAGAAAATGGGCGGCGTCAGAACAGATTGCCGTAGAGCGGCATGGCGGCGGCACCGAGAGCTGCGACGAGGTCGCTCGGCGCCTGTGCCCGTTCCAGCACGATCGGCTTGGGCCGTGCATTCATCTGATAGGCCGCAACGGTTCGGCGGGTGCGCTCGACGAGGCGCCCCAGCACGGGCTCGGGCAGCAGGCCGCTCATCAGGATGCTGGAGATGTCGACGATGTTGGAGACGCTGGTTAGCGCGCGGCCGAGATCGGTCCCCGCCTGCTCGACCCAGCGGCCGAGATCGGGATCGTCGCAAAAGCCCGGCGCGGTGAAATCGAGGGCCTCGACAGTGGGCTTGCCCAGGAAACGCGCCAACCCGCGCAGAGACACCACCGTTTCCAGGCAGCCGCGGGCGCCGCAATAGCAGATCTCGCCGTCGGGATAGGTATGGATATGGCCGATCTCGCCGGCATTGCCATAGGAGCCGCGCACGGCGCGGCGGTTGAAGATCAGGGCGCCGCCGAGGCCATAGCCGACAAAGGCATAGATATAGCTCGGCAGATGATGGCCGCCGCCGAACCAGTATTCCCCCAGGCCGGCCGCGGCTCCGTTTATGGCGATGAAGACATCGTGGCCGATCAGGTCCGACAGCGCCTTTTCGAAGGGATAATTGCGCCAGGCGGGGTACTGGCTTGATTGCCCTACGGCCCCTCTGTCGTGATCGACCGGCCCCATGACGGAAACGCCGACGCCCAACAGGCGCTTCGGCCTCAGGGGATGGGCGTCGAGCCGGGAGAACAGCGTGGCGAGCAGATGCGTCGAAGCTTCGGGTTCCTCGATCCGCAACTGCTCCTTTTCATGCGCGATGATGTTGCCGGCGACATCGACGAGCACGGCGCGGGCAAATTCATGATCGAAATGCAGGCCGATCGTGGCGGCGTAGCCCGAGATCAGGCGCAACCCGCGGATGGGCTGTCCCAGGCGGGGGCGCCCGGCTCGATCCGCCGCGGGCGCGGCCGCGACTTCCGCCACCAGTCCTTCTTCCATCAGCGCCGCGACGATCTGGGTGATGGCGGAAGGGGTCAGGCCCGTTTCGGCAGCGAGATGCGTGCGCCCGATTCCGGGCGATTGCCGAATGCCCTCGATCACCAGGCCGCGATTGAGATCGCCGACCCGCGAGGCATTATAGCCTCGCTGCCTGCGCCGCCCGGCGGACGATGGGGCCGGTCTTTCCCGGTTGGACTCATTCATGACGCGACCAAAACCGGCAGGGCTTTCGGCCCTACCTTGAGAAACATAGGTTGTTCACCCTAAAGCGCTTTGCGATTAGGCGGAATCACCAAGAATCGCAAAGCCCCTTTCGCCGAGCCCCTGAAGCGGCCCGGAAACAACGGGCTGGAGCACACAGGCGCTGACGTCAGAACGCACCTTGCTCCAGCCGCGACAGCCCGGCCCATCCGGAGCCGGAACGAGCGGGATCAACGGGTGAGATAGCCGCCGTCCACGACCAGGACCTCACCGGTGACATAGCTCGATGCCGGCGCACACAGGAACAGCACGCAGGCGGCAACTTCCTCCGGCTGTCCCACCCTGGCCATCGGGGTCATGTCGCGCCAGATCGGGAACCACTCCGGGTTTTCGATGCCGCCGCGCGACATGTTGGTGTCGATATAGCCGGGCGCCACTGCGTTGACGCGGATGTTCTCGGCGGCGAACTCGCTGGCCAGGCTCTTCGTCATCATGTGAACCGCGGCCTTGGAGGCGTTATAGGCGACCTGGTTCTGCGGCACGTTGGAAATGAAGCCGGAAATCGAGCCGACATTCACGATCGCGCCGCTGCCTTGCTTGCGCATCGGCACGAGGGCGGCACGGCAGCCGCGAAAGACAGCATCGACATTGGTGTCCATCACCTGGCGCCAGCGTTCCTCGTCGAAATCCGGGGTGTCGCCGTGGCTGGCAATGCCGGCATTGTTGACGAGGATATCGAGCCGCCCCCAGCGAGCGACGGCGGCATCGACCAATTGCTGCGGCGCGGCCGGGTCGCGAATGTCGGCCTGGACGAAGGCGACGTCATAGCCGGCCTCGGCCAGGCTCTTTTCAGCTTCCTCGACCTTGCTCCGCCCCGAGATCAGGAGCTTCGCGCCGGCCTCGCCCAGGGCGTGCGCGACGGCCAGCCCAATGCCGCGATTGCCGCCGGTGATGAGGGCGGTCTTGCCGTCCAGACGAAATTTCTCGAGCATTCGTTTTTCCTGTGTGGTGGTGGTCATTTCATCACGCCCTTGGGCGCATGGCCGCTGTTGAGGCAGACGGCAAGGATCAGGATCGTGCCGAAGACGATCTGTTGTGCGAGGGCGTTGACCCCGACGAAGGTCATGCCCGTGCGGAAGACGGCGATCAGCATGGTACCCGCCAGCGTGCGCAGGACGCCGCCATTGCCGCCGGTCAGCGAAGTACCGCCCAGCACGACAGCGGCAATGGCCGGGAGCAGGAATTCGTTGGCGATGGTGGGCGTTCCACTCGACAGACGGCCCGCGAGCATGATCCCGGACAGGGCGGCAAAGGCGCCGGCCAGGGCAAAGACGGCAAGCTTGATCCTGATGACGCGGATACCGGATACGGTCGCGGCCGGTTCGCTGCAACCCACGGCCTTCATCATCTTGCCGAAGGGCATCGCCTGTTCCAGCACGAAGGCCAGGACAAAGACGGCCAGACTGACCCAGATTTCATTGGGCAGGCCGAGCGTGGAGCCGATAATCCAGCCCAGCGTGTCGCTGCGGATTTCGCCGGAGATGCCGATCGCCCGCTGGCCCGAAATCCATAGGGCGGCCGTCGCCGCGATGCCGCCGGTCGCAAGGGTGGCGACGAAACTGGGGATGCGCAGCTTGCCATGCACGAAGCCCGAAAGCAGGCCGAACAGTCCGCCGACGACAATGGCGGCCGGAATGGCGGCCAGGCCGTATCCCGGCAGCAGAAGCGCGAGCACGATGGAGGCGACGGCCGCCACCGATTGCATCGACAGATCGACCGAGCCGACAAAGATCACGAAGGTCATGCCCAGAGCCATCACGAACAGCGTGGCGTTGTCGGCCATCAGGCCGACCAGGGTCATGGGATCGAGAAAGCGGGTGTCGAACAGGCCCACGGCGAGGATGGCGAGGACCAGCGCGATCCAGGGCAGATAGGGGGTGAGGAAACGCAGGCGCACCATGCTCACACCATGTGCCGGATGAGGTCGAGCGGTTCAGGCGGCGGTACCGCCAGCGTGTCGAAGCGTGCCGTCTGGCGCCCGTCCTTCATCACGATGATGGTATGTGCGAGCCCCAGCGCCTCTTCGAGGGTGTCGCCGATCAGGATGACGGAACAGCCATTGGCGCAAAGCTCGCGGATCAGGCCATAGACATCCTCCTTGGCGCCGACATCGAGGCCACGGGTGGGATGATCGAGCAGGAAGACGCGAGCACCGGCATTGTACCATTTCGCCAGCACCACCTTTTGCTGATTGCCGCCCGACAGATTGGCGCAAAGCGTATCGGCGCTGGGCGTCTTGATCCGCATGCGCTCGATGAGGCTGCGCGTCGCGCGGCCGATCTCGCCGAATTTCAGGATGCCGAAGCGGCTCATGCCCTTGAGATGAGCGAGGCTGATATTCTCCTCGACCGACATTTCCTCGACGATGCCTTCGAATTTGCGCTCGCGCGGGACATAGCCGAGGCCCAGGGACACCGCCTGGCTCGGGGAGACGAAACGCAGATTGCGGCCGCGATAGTGGGCGCTGCCCAGGTGGATCTTCTCCAGGCCGAACAGGCTTCGGATCAGGGCTTCGCTGCCGGCTCCCTCGGTCCCGACGAGGGCGAGAACTTCACCGACATGAAGATCGAGATCGATGTCGGCATAGGCCCGCGCCCGCGCCAGTCCCCTGGCCTTCAGGGCTATTTCCTCTCCAAATGGCGCCCTTCCGTCCTCCTTGTAGTAGGAGCCGGTGGCGGCACGCCCGACCATCAGGTGATGGATGCGTTCCGGACTTGCCTCTCCCTTGGCCATCCGGCTGACGACGACGCCATCCTTGAGAACGTAGACCCGATCGGAAATGTCGATGACCTCGTCGAGACGATGCGAGACGAAGATGATGCCGGCACGCTGCTTCAGCTTGCGGATGACATCGAAGAGAATGTCGATCTCCGCCTGCTCCAGTACCGATGTCGGTTCGTCGAGCAGGATGCATAGGCTTCCTTCCACCGCCTCCTCCAGGGTCAGGACCTTGGCGAGTTCGACCATCTGGCGTTGTACGAAGCTCAGTTCCGAGGTGACGGTCAGGGGATCGATGTCCAGGCCAACCTTGGCAAGCTGATGCCTGGCGGCGGCGGCCATGCGCCGCCAATCGATGCGGCCGAGGCGGATGAACGGGGTTTCGTTGCCCAGGAAGATGTTCTCCGCCACCGACAAATTGGTGATCAGGGATTGCTCCTGGAACACCATGCCGATGCCGCGCGCTGCCGCATCCTTGGGACCGGAGATCGAGGTCGCCTTGCCGTGAATGCGGATCTCGCCGGCATCGGGTTGATTGATGCCGTTGAGCACCTTCATTAGCGTCGATTTGCCGGCCCCGTTCTCGCCGACCAGGCCGACGACCTCGCCGGCCTTGACGGTGATCGAGACATTCTTGAGGGCCTCGACCCTGCCGAAGCGCTTGGTGATGTCGAGAAGTTCGAGCATGGCGCCGGCCCTCACTTCACCACGGAGAGCGCGCGCAGGGGCGTATTCAAGAGCACCGCGCCGATGATCACCACGCCGAGCACGCCCTGCTGCACGAAAGTGGGCAGGCCGATGATGATCATGCCGTTGTTGAGCACCATCACGATCAGCACGCCGACGAGGGTATTGAATACCCCGCCCTTGCCGCCGGTCAGCGCCGTTCCGCCCACCACGACGGCACTGACCGCGGTGAATAGCTGTCCGCTGCCGATCAAGGCGCTGCCGGCGCCCAGCCGTGCGCAGGCGAGGACGGCTCCGACGCCGAAGAAGCCCCCAGCCAGCGTGAAGGCGAGGATGCGGACGCGCCCGGCGGCGACGCCGGACGCCCTGGCGAGGTCCTCGCCGCCGCCCAGCGCCATGATGTGGCGGCCGAGGCGCGTATGATCCTGCACATACCAGGCGACGAGCAGCATGAAGGCCGCGACATAGACGGCCAGGGGCACGCCGCCCAGGCGAGAGAGCGCAAGAGCCCGGATCGACGGATCGAGAATCTGCACCCTTTCACCGCCAAGCAGGACGGTGGCGAGGCCGGTGCCGACGAAACCCATGCCGAGGCTGACCATGAAGGAGGGTACCTTCATGGCCACGTGGATGGTCCCGACGATGCAACCGAAGACGGCTGCCGTCGCCAGTGCCAGCGGCAGTGCGAGCAGGCCGAGATCGAAGCCGGTGCCGGCGGAATTGGCCACGAAGGCGCAGAGCGCCGCCGCCGTCACGGCCATCGACCCCTCGATCGACAGATCGATGGATCCCATCAGGATGATGAAGGTCACGCCCAGAGCCAGGGTCAGGGGGGCAGCTGCCGATGCGGCCACGCGGATGAGATTGCCGAGCGAGAGAAAATGCGCATCCAGCAGCGAAATGCCGAGGCACAGGCCGAGCAGGACCAGGACCGGCGCGGCACGCGCGAGGGATTGTCTGGTGATCACCATTTCGACTGTCTCGGTTCGAGAATTCCGCACGGATCCTTGCGAGAGGGGCGATGCGCGGACGCCGGTGGGGAAAGGCTGGGAGAGACCTTGCCCCGCGTGCCGCGCATCGCCGACGGGCGCGATCTCAATAGGTGATCTGGCCCGTAACCTTGCCCCACAGATCGTTCCAGTCGACCTTGGGTGTCGTGTCGATATTGGCCTTCCAATAGGCCTCGACATCCGCTTGCGTGATCAGGACGCCGGTGCCGTAGAATTCGCGATGTTCCTTGGGCTCCTTGGAGGGAGAGAACGCGCCGGTTGCCGCATGATAGCCGAGGGAAAGGGCGATGCCGCCGATCCAATAGGGATTCCAGTCGACGGTTGCGGCCATCTCCTTGTTACGGATCGCCGTGACGGCATCCTTGGTGCCGTCGATGCCGGTGACCAGGACCTTGCCGGCAAGGCCCTCGGCGCGCAGCGCCTCGAGCGCGCCGACGGCCATGCCGTCATTGGCGGCCCAGATGCCCTTGATCTTGTCGCCGAAGCGGGTGATCCAGGCGGCGACGACGTTGTTGGCCTTGGTGGAATCCCAGTCGGCATCCTGGAAATCGAGGAGTTCCACCTTGCCATTGGCCTTGATGGCATTCATCAGGCCCTGCTTGCGCTGGATGGCCGGCGCGTTGGAGGCAATGCCGCCGAGCGCCACGATGCCACCCTCGCCGCCGAAACTGTCGAACAGGGCCTTGGCCGTCTGCTCGCCGGCCGGCACGCCGTTGAACGACATGTGCGCGACGTAGTTGTCACCGAAATCCCAGGGATGCAGATCGTCCGGCTTGTTCCAGACCGTCACGACATGGGCGCCCGCCTTGGCGACGGCTTCCACGATCGGCCGGGCATCGGGAACATCGTTGGGGTCGACACCGAGCACCAGCTTGTTGCCGACCTTGGCGAGCATGGCCTTGATATCGGCAATCCCCTTTTCGCTGTTGCCCTCCGTCACCAGGGCCGCATAGGGCGCGCTCACCGTATCGGCATAGGCCTTCGAACCCTTGTCCCAGGCGACGTGAAAGGCGTTCGACAGCGAACGGATCGAGCTGGCGAGCTGAAGGTCGGAAGCCGCGAAGGCGCGCCTTGCCCCGGCGGGCAGCAACAGCGACCCGGCCGCAAGGGCCGAGCCGATCAGGAAGCGGCGACGTTCGATCAGCGCCGCCTCGATGAAATCAAGGGCAGAAGCCATTGGACTATTCCTCCTCGGATCTCGTTGTTCGAGAGACGGCTTTTCATGCTTATGTTTCGCGCCGTCGATCTTTAATTAAATTGATGAATTTAAGTGAGTCAAGCCTGTTTCTGCCCTGGAGATGCGGAGCTCGCCGGTCGGATGACGCCGGGGGCGCGCCAGACGCATTGCCGATCGATTGTCTGGATTGATTTTGGTTGCGAACCAGCCATAGCGATCGCCCCCGCGTCGCCGGCGACGCGGGGGATCATAGCCTTTCTCGACGCAGAAGGTCTTGACGAAGCCCCCTACTCTGCTAGACCGCCCGTAATCGCACGCAGCCATGCGGTGGCAGTGGTGCGAAGATGCGGAAGGGTGGCCGAGTGGTTTAAGGCAACGGTCTTGAAAACCGTCGTAGGCGCAAGTCTACCGTGGGTTCGAATCCCACCCCTTCCGCCACTTGCCTCTGCGAAAGCGTTCTCCCGATCCGGCCGCGGCCGGATTTTTCCGTTGTTTTCGAGGGTTATGCGGGATGGGCTGAGCACCGGCGTCGGCGCCAGGCGGCCCGGAAGTGGTCTCTCCGGGCCGATATTCTCCGGACCTGATGACTGCGCCAGTTTGGTGAAATGCTTGCAAGTAACTGAAAGCGGAGAACTTTTTGAGAGCGTCCGCTAAGCGGTTCGACTTGGGTGGCTTTAGCGAGATGGAACAGAAATCCAACTTGCTACCGCCTTGGCGGCCTCACTCGGAGGCGCAGTCTGACATGCCTTGAGAGGCTTCCCAGTCGGCGTAATTGCGTCCGTCCGGAAGCTTCCAGAGGATCCGGCCATTGGCGCTCGCACCAATTACCGCCGCAGCTGCGGCAGAGGCAGACGTGAAGCTGTAGGCGCTTGTGAAGACAAGAAAATCGCCTTCCTCGCGGAGGACACCCTTCTCGACAAGGGTGTTCCGGAGCGTGACCGTCCCTCTCGGTATTGTTCGCGTCGTCCGGACCCTTGCCCTCGAACCTGCTGCGACGACGAAATCCCCGGAGGGCCCAATTCCCATCTCTGCCGCGAAGCCCTCGCCTCGGAAGAAGAACCGAGGGCTTTCATGGATTTCAGCCTCTGGCAGTTCTCGCCCTGCGATCTGCTCCGGCGCACGACCGCGGACTTCTCGGAAGAGATCCCAGCCCAGGGCTCCAACCAGCGTTTTTGTCTGATCCACGAACTCGTCCATGGCTGCGCGGTCGGGGAGTGGTAGCTTGCCCGCGTCGTCAGACGGCGTGCGCGTGTTGGGCAGGGTCCAGCGGGGATTGCTAACGACGCCCCGGATCAGGCAGGCTTCGACATAACGCGCGTGGCTCTTCGTCAGGTTCTCGTCCTTGCTGATTAGCACGACCGTGTCGGTCCAGAATCCTTTGGCATCGCGACCGGCCTCATTCGAGTTGTGATACGATAGTCGTGCGCCGACGCCTTCGGACTCGCCGATATACGCAAGCTGCCTGTCCTGCGCGTCTTCATCGGCACCGATGAGGATGTAGACGCCTGGCCGTTCGATCTCAGGGAAAGCTTCCCGAACCCGACGTAGCTGATTGCGTCGAAAGGCAATGGCTTGGATAGTTGACATCGAGATCTGTGCCACCCGAATGCCGTTCGGATCGCCGTCGAGAAGGAAGATGTTGATCGAGCGGGGCTTCATGAAGGTGACCGAATGATTGAATTATGCCGCCAATTTAGAAGGGGCGTCAAAGAACACACGATTTTGTGCCAATGCCTTCAAAGCTCGCCACCTTTTTTCTTCAGCCAACCTTTACGACTTTCATAGTCTGGCATGACCGAACCGAGCATTTTCCAGAATTTTTCTGAATGGTTTGGAACCTTTATGTGCACTAGCTCGTGCACGACAACATATTCGATGATCCTGGGTGGCAGCTGCATTGTCCGCCAGTGGAAGTTCAATGTCCCATCTGCGCTGCATGAGCCCCACCTGTATCCAAGATCCATTACATGGACGAAGCGCCCGGGCTCCACACCAACGATTCTCTTCCACCTCTGAACAGTCTCATTCAGGTAGGGATGTGCCGCCCTAGTATAGTATTCTTCAATCCGCTTGCCCCCCGAGGCAGCTTGCTCTCGCCGCAACAGAAGCCGATCGCCCTCGAACCTGACGCTCGGCACACCGGTCGCATTCTTGGGAACATCGACGAGTTTGAGGCGATAGTGCTTCCCAAGCAGATGGAAGCCTTCGCCATCCACAAACTCTGCGATCCGAAAAACGTCCTCGCGCGCACTTTCGGCCTGCTCAGCGAGCTTTTGGTGAACCCATAGTAGCTTTGAGGCTATAAGCTTTGTCGCCTCATCTAGCGCTACTTCCTGCGGGAGATGAGCAACGAGAGATTTGTCTCGTTCAACCGTAACGCCGACCGTTCTCCGCCTTGTGCTTCGCTTCACTGAGAAGACGAGCTCGTCAATCTCGATCGTTTCGCTCATGAGGTGAATGCGGCTCGGTTTGCCCTCGCTACCCCCATGCAGTCAGAAGAAATCGCGTCCAAGTCACCGAAATCGAAGATGCTGCTATTATCGAGATGCTGAAAAATCCAGCGCCTAGCCTCCTCTTGGCTTACCGAATTGTCCCAGAATCCTGAGACAGCGCTTTCCTCTCGCAAGTGCTGAACGATCCTGGCGGAAAGCTCTGCCAAGTCCGCATCTCGATCATCATTGCCATAGCGCAGTCGGAGGATCCCGAAGATCGGAGCTTCCGTGTGAGGTTCCAGACCATGGACCGTGAAGCCGCCACCGGAGCGAGCGGTAGCTTCGTCGATCAGCGCCTGAAGTTGCCGGGCAATCTCATCCCAGTCCTCGTGGTGGCTCGTGAGAATGCCCTCAAGGCGATCGCTGAGCGTTTTGTACTTCGCAGGGTCCTTCTCGAAAGAAATCGAGATGTGATGGCGCAAGGCGTTTTCCATTTCCGCCGCCTTCGCCCGACCGCTTGGTTTACACGCCACCTCGGCGGCAAAGTTCGGGTCCAGGATCTCGATTGGAGGTACTTTCGGATCGATGCCCTGCGCCTCGATGAAGGCATCAAGCATGGCTTGAACCTTGTGGGCGACCCCCCGGACGTCGAGCGAACGATCTCGGTAAAGGTTCGCCGCGGCCTTGGCGATGAACGCAAAAATCTTCACGTCACGCGTAAATGGTCGTGCCTCCGGCCGCGGCATGAGGGCATCGAACAAGCCGACGAGTTTCTTGACGAGAACGAGGAACTTAGCCCGGAACTTCTGGTCCTTCAGCTTGGCTACGCATGCGTCGACGTAGGCTTGCAGGTCGGACCCGAGGGTTATCCCGACATCGGAGAAGTGTTTGACCACTGCGTCACGCGCTTGCCGCAGCTCCGGCAAGAGGTCTTCAGGCTTTCCGATGCCGCCGGTCAGATCGCTTTGGTCTTCCGCGTCGTAGATCGCCAAAGCGTCCGCGAGGTTCTTTCCGACACCGTAGTAGTCGACCACGATACCGAAGCGCTTGGCCTCCCCTGCCGTCCGGTTGGTGCGAGCGATGGCTTGCAGTAGCTCGGCGCCCGATATCGCCCGATCGAGATACATCGCCTGTTCGACCTTGGCGTCAAAGCCGGTGAGCAGCTTGCTTTTCACCACCAGGATCGCGAGCGCGTCCTGGGACAGCGGCTTCTTGAAGCGTTCGATGCGCTGCTTTGTCTCCGAAACACCGCCCCAGGCCTTCAGATGTGGCAGGTCGTTGTGGTCCACGGATATGACCGCCGCGAACTCGAGCGCCTTGATCGCGTCCAGATAGGGCAGCGCCGTGGAGAGGAACGCCACGTCGCCGCCAGCCTCCTGCGCATCTTCCGGAGCAATATCCTTCAGGATGTCCGCAGCGCCCTCGACGGCGGCAACGATCTCGTCGCGGGCGTCATTCAAGGCGTCGACGTACTGGACCGCCAATTCCCTGCTCGCTGCGACGAGCTGCGCTTTCAGGTCGTTGGGGAGAATGTTGACGATGTAGTGCCGGAGCACATCGATCGCTTTGGCCTTCAGCGGGTCAGCCGCGTTGAGGACACGCGCACGCGTTGCATAGCGGTCCTTGATCGCCTCGCGCTCGTCGGCCGACTTTCCGGCAAAGGTGGCGTCGAACAAGCCGTCCAGTGTGCCCTTGTCCGTGACGTCGGCCTTCAGCTCCCGCCCCTCGTAGAGGATTTTCACGATGGCGCCGTCGGCCTCTGCGTCCCGGAGGAGATAGCGGTCGATGTAGGTGCCAAAGATCTCCCGAGTCTTCTTTTTGTTCTTCTCTTCGATCGGCGTCCCGGTGAACCCAATGCGCGCGGCGTTAGGCAGAGCGTCGAGCAGGTTCTGGTGGAGCCCGCTGGTGTGCGAGCGGTGCGCTTCGTCGATGAGGACGAGGACGTCCTCGCTCTCGTTCAGGACGGGGAACGCCTTTCGCTCGCCGATCTTCGCGACCAGTTTGGCCACCACAGGCTTGCGGCCGGTGAGGAGGTCATCCCGCAGACCAACCCGGAGGGCCGCCAGCTTTTCGCGCTCCGACATAAGTGCATCTATCTCGGCCTGCAGCGCATGAACCGCCTTCATCGCGTCGACCTGATCGGCATGGGGCAGCTTCCGTAGGGGAAGCCGAAGAAGCGACGTGCGGGCGATGTTCTTCATGCTGCCGCTCGTCCCGGTCGCTTCGCCTGTGATGAACGCGCGAGCCTGGCGCGTCTGCAGGATGGTGGCGACCCATTCCGGCAGTATTCCCTCGGAGTCCTTAACCCGGATCGCCCAGAGGCGATCTGGCAGGAACAGGCCTGGATGATCCTGAACTACGAAAGCGTTTTCGCCGACCAGTTGAGGCGTGTTCATCCGGCTGAACAGGATCAGGCCAGCTTCGACAGGGCATTTGAGACGGCTTTCCTCGCGCGGCCATACCGCCTTCGACTCAAGCGGCCTAAAGCGTCCACCGCCGACGGCGCTGGTCTTCAGAACTCCGAATTCTCCCGCAGCGGGTGGCCGGTCATCTGCATTTACACTGCAACCAGAGGAGATCGATCCAACAACGTCAGCAAGGGTGGCAGGAGCATCCGTCCGTCCAATCTGCGCCGGCACCGTAATCAAGTCATCGAGAAGACCGAGCCGTATCGTTTGATGTTTCTCAATTGCTGCGTCGGTTTCTTGAACAGCGTCGTCGATGGCGTCGAGGATGTCCGAAATCAACCGCTGAGGCGGACCTTCAATCTCCGCGATCTCGAACCGGTCGAAGAAGCCGGCGGGCACGCGGCGCTGTCCGGCCGACCCTGTCATTGACGCTTCGCCCGCACGCAGGAACGCTGGATGCCGCGTCCAGTGATAGATGAACCGCGGATCATGCCCGGGCTTGGCCCGCAGCACATGAAATTCGGTGCTTCCGAGCCCAAAATCGGTTTCGAGCTCGGAGAGCAGCGCGACCTTCCCGTTCTCGAAGCAGGGTGTGATTTTGGCGACGATCACGTCGCCGCGCTGAAACAACGTGTATCCCCTGCGACCATCAGAAAGCGGGCGGTTCTCGGTCGAGCGCCATCCTCCGCCTTCTGCAACGGCGGCCATGGGGATGAAGGCAACGGGAGCGTCGGCAGCAGTTCCGTTGGTGTCAGTAGCCGGATTGATGAATGCGAAATCGGAGAGCTTGGCTGTGTCAGGCATACCCAAGCTCCAGCAGGTAGCCGTCGAGCCTCGTCGTCGCGTCCGACCTCCGGCTCTCGATCCTTTTGAGGCTGACCCGATACTTGTCCCAGAGCCGCTCCAAGTCGGCCACCAGAGCGCCAACACGGCGGACGCGGGCGCGCTCGAGCCGGTCGAGCAGCCGCTCGCGGTCAATGTCGAGCACCAGTTCGCGGCAATCATCGTCGTCCAGTTCGGCCCTCGCGGCCGTCAGTCGCTCGACGAACGCCGCCTTGAGCAGCCGCAGCGTGGCGCGCGCCTCCTTCAACTCTTCCTTGATCGCCTCATAGGGTACGAGCATGGCGTCGATGGTCTCAGCCCCCTCGACCAGCGGCGCTAGGCGGCGCTCGATGGCTGCTAATTCGGCCTCGAACTCCCGCACATCCGTGCCCTGCGCGCGCATCCAGTCGATGGAGCCCTTGGACGGCTTGCCGGTGCCCGTGGTCTTCACCAGCTCCTTCCGGCGCTTGTCGTCATCCTTCATTTCGGCGCGCAGTTCCTTGCGCCGCTTTTCCAGTTCCTTGGCGAGGTTGCTGCCTTCCTCGGCCCCGTCCAGCCAGTCCTCGGCGCCCTCGACCCCGTCGCCCGTCTCCCAGGCTTCCTTCTCGGCCTTGACCCGCTCCACCTCGGCCTGCGCGGCGGACAGTTCGGTGACGTAGTCCGCCATGCGATGGCGCACGAAGGGATGTGCGAGCAGCTCCTCCAGCGTGACCTTCACGGTCTTCTTGGCGTCGCTATCCTCGTCGTCGTCCGCGTCTTCATCCTCCAGCGCCGAGCGCAATGTCTCGACCCAGCCGTCGACCAGTTCGGCGAACCCGTTCTCGACGATGACGCGCAGCTCGTAGCGGATTTCGTCCCACCAGCCCGCGATGGAACCCATCAGCGCATAGCGGTCGAGGCAGCCGACCGGCAACATGGCGGGCTCGAAGCTGTCGAGCATCTCGCGGCGTAGCGGCATCAGGCGCTTGCTTTCGGGAAGCTCCGCCAACCCGGACCGCGCCGACGACCACCAGGTATCGAAGGCCGCGACCATCTCACCCTGCCGGGTCGCGACGCCGGGGTCTGACTCAACCAAGGCCCTGATACCGGCACGCTTCTCGACGGCATCAGCGAACTCGGCGTAGTCGGCATCGCGGCCGACGAATGGCGTGTCGACGTCGAAGCCTTGTGCCTGCGCATGCGGGCGGATGCTCTCGATCTCCCGCTTCGGCACGCCGCCATGGAGGTGGGCGCGCATATCGTGGGGCTCGGGCGGTGGGCTGCTGTCGGCATAGCGCCGGATGTTCAGGTTGCCGGCTTCGTCCTTGATGATGGCGGCGTTGTCGATGACCGTCGCGAAGCCGGGCACGTCAGTGAACGCGTCGTAAGCGCTGACGATCTTCTCTATGTGCTCCGGGTCGATGAAGTTCTGCGCGCGCCCTTCGCGATACTCGCGGTCCGCGTTGATGAAGAGCACCTTGCCCTTGCGCGCTTCCGGCTTCCCGTCCGGGTGGCGCATCACAAGGATGCAGGCCGGGATACCGGTTCCGTAGAAGAGGTTCTGCGGCAGGCCGATCACGGCCTCGATGCAGTCCTCTTCGAGCAGAGCGATCCGGATTTTCTTCTCTTCGCCGCCACGGAACAGCACGCCGTGCGGCATCACCACAGCCATCTTCCCGGTCTGCTTCAGGCTGGCCAGCATGTGCTGGGCGAACATCAGGTCGGCCTTCTTGCCCGTCGTGGGGCACCAGCCGAAGCGAAAGCGGTCGCCAAACTGGATCCCGCGCTTGCTGTAGTTCTGACTGAATGGCGGATTGGCGATCACCCGGTCGAACCGCATGAGGCGGCCGTCCTCGATATGCTTCGGATCGACGAGCGTGTCGCCGTTCCGGATGTCGGCGTCGGGGATGCCATGGAGCAGCAGGTTCATCCGGCAGATGGCCCAAACCGCGCCGTTGTCTTCCTGGCCATAGAGACTCAGCCGCCGGCCGTCATGCTGCAGGGCGTATTCGTAACCCTGGTTCAGCATGCCGCCGCTGCCGCAAGTGGGATCGTAGAGCGATGTGCCGCCCTGCGGATCGAGAATGCGGACCATCAGCTGCACCACACCCCGCGGCGTATAGAACTCTCCCGCCTTCTTGCCGGCTGAGTCCGCGAACTCGCTGATGAGGTATTCGTACGCTGCGCCGAGGAGGTCCGGAAACTCGAAATCCTCGTCCAGAAGCCGGTACTTGTTGAAGTGGCTGATGAGACGGCGAAGCCGCTCGTCGGGGATCTCCGACTCGCCAACCTTCCGGGCGAAATTGATGTGCCCCAGCACGCCCCTCAACGCGTTGTGGTTTTCGTTCTCGAGCCCCTCGAGAGCCTTGTTTGGACCTGCACCGGTTCTGTTCCGGTCTTTTGAGAGCGATGCTCTCTTCAAAGGAGATCGGATATGGCAGCGATACACAGCGACGAGTTCAAGCGGGATGCGGTTCGCATTGCGCTCACCAGCGGTCTGACCCGGCGTCAGGTTGCATCTGATTTGGGGATCGGTCTTTCGACGCTCGGCAAATGGGTTCGGGCGGTTTCCGAAGAATCCAAGTCGCCTGTGCAGGACGCCGAGCTGCTTCGCGAGAACGAACGGCTTCGCAAAGAGAACCGCATCCTTCGGGAGGAGAGGGAAGTATTAAAAAAGGCTGCAATATTCTTCGCGGCTCAAAAGTCGTGAGGTTTCAATACATTGCTGAGTATCGCGGTATCCTGACCCGCAGCCATCTGTGCCGCCTGATGGGCGTTTCGGAGCGTGGGCTCCATGCCTGGAAGCACCGCCCTCCATCACATCGGCAACGGCGCGACATGGTGCTCCTCGCTCATATTCGCGATCAGCACCGGTTGAGCCTGGGCAGCTACGGTCGGCCTCGCATGACCGCGGAATTGAACGAGTTGGGCATCCGCGTCGGCCAGCGCAGGGTCGGCCGCCTGATGCGCCAGAACGGCATCCAGGTCATCCGCAGCCGGAAGTTCAAGCGCACCACCGACAGGGACCATGCGTTCAACATCGCGCCGAATCTCGTGGCACAGGACTTCACTGCGAGCGGACCGAACCAGAAGTGGGCTGGCGACATTACCTATGTCTGGACACGGGAAGGCTGGGTTTATCTGGCTGTAATCATTGATCTGTTTTCGCGGCGCGTCGTCGGCTGGGCCATCAGCAACCGAATGAAGCAGGATCTGGCTTTGCGGGCGCTGAACATGGCCATCGCGATCCGAAAGCCGCCAGCGTGCTGCCTTCACCACACGGATCGCGGGTCGCAATACTGTGCCCACGACTACCAGAAGCTGCTGCGCAAGCACGGGTTCAAGGTCTCGATGAGCGGGAAAGGGAATTGTTATGACAATTCCGCAGTCGAAAGCTTCTTCAAGTCGCTGAAGGCCGAACTGGTCTGGCGGCAGAACTGGCAAACCCGCCGCGACGTCGAGATCGCCCTCTTTGAATACATCAACGGCTTCTACAACCCCCGCCGCAAACACTCTGCCCTCGGCTGGAAATCACCCGTGGCCTTCGAACAGAGGGCCACCTAACATGAGTATCTGACCGGAACAGAACCGGTGCAGGTCCAGTTCAACTCGTTGGCGACGTTGGCGTGGACGTCATTCAGGAGCCGATCCCAGCGGGCGACTGGCGGCACGAAGAAGGTCTTGGTGTAGGACGACGGATGATCTGCGCGCTGCAGGGCTTCCTTTTCGGACCGTCCAAGCGCGCGCTGTTCCTTCAGAATCTTCTCGCGCTGCTGCTCGAACACATCGGAGCATCGCTTAAGGAACAGTATTCCGAAAATGTACTCCTTGAACTCCGACGCATCCATCTTGCCGCGAAGGATGTCGGCGGCCGCGAACAAGTGGCGTTCAAGTTTTTCGAGAGTTAGTTTTGCCAATGTCGCCCCGGTCATGGAATGAATGTGAGGGGCTTCACACGCCTTGCTGGTTGCCCCAAACCTCCGATTTTACTAGCCGATTGAACAGCGCGAGGAAAGGACAGGCTTGTCGTCCTGGTTCGATGAGGCCGCTCCCACCGCCTCATGCTGACCGCTCCAGTCAAGCGGGAACGGCCTAAGAACGCGCCCTAGCGTCACGCTCGTCCCCTGCTTGCCGTCCAGGATCGCCTCAACAATGTCGGGCGCGAGCAAGGTTAGACTCAGGACGCGTGTCATGTAGGAGGATGCGATGCCCTCACGCTCGGCCAGTTCGGCGATGGTGGGGAACTCGCCCGACTCCAGCATCCGCTTCCAGCGGAACGCGCGCGCCAGTGCCTTGACGAGTGTGTTGTCAGTCCGTCGCGGTTGCGCGGCGCTGTCCGGCAATTGCATCTCCTTCCGCCCGCCGCGTTTCACGACGCGGAACGGTATGTGGAGCGTGACAGTCTCGGGGATCGGCCTGCCGCGTGTCATGCTGCTTCTCCGATCCCGCCGGACAGCATCTCGCGCGCGAGGCCGCTCAGCCCATCGACGCGCAGCCGGACGTTCAACCCGTCTGTGCGCATGTCGACGCGCTCAACCAGCAATGTCACGATGCGTGTCTGCTCGGCGGGGAACAGTTCGTCCCACAGCGGATCGAGCTGCTGCAGGGCCGCGCGGACGTCGGATTCGGTGATGCCGCCGGCGTGGACGCGTGCAGCTTTCCACGTCCCCGCCACGATCTCCGGCTGGCGAAATACGGCACGGAGTTGGTCGATGACCGTGGCCTCGATCTCCCCTGCTGGCACGCGGCCCACGGGGCATGACCCGGCACCGTGCTTCAGCACTGTCTGGCTGACGTAGTAGCGGTAGAGCCTGTCGCCCTTGCGAGTATGGGTCGGCGAGAACGCGGCACCATCGGGACCGAAGAGCAGTCCCTTCAGCAGCGCGGGCGTGTCGGCGCGAGTCCGGGCGGCACGCTTGCGGGGGCTTTCCTGCAGGATGGCGTGGACGCGATCCCACGTCGCGCCGTCAATTATCGCGTCGTGCTCGCCGGGATAGCTTTCGCCTTTGTGGACCGCCTCGCCGATGTACGCGCGGTTACTGAGCATCCGGTAGATGTATTTCTTGTCGATGCGGTTGCCTCGCGGCGTCCGGATTCCGCGCGTGCCAACCTCCCGCGCCAGTTCCGTGCAGGACCCGATCTCGAGGAAGCGCGCGAACATCCAGCGCACATGCGCAGAGGTTTCTTTGTCGACCACCAGCTTCCGGTTCTCGACCCGATAGCCGTAGGGCGGCACCCCGCCCATCCACATGCCCTTCTTCCGACTGGCGGCGACCTTGTCGCGGATGCGTTCGGCCGTCACCTCGCGCTCGAACTGGGCGAAGCTGAGCAGGATGTTCAGCGTCAGCCGCCCCATGGACGTGGTCGTGTTGAACGACTGCGTGACGGAGACGAACGTCACGCCGTTCCGGTCGAACACCTCGACCAGCTTGGCGAAGTCGGCGAGCGAGCGCGACAGGCGGTCGATCTTGTAGACCACGACGACATCGACCAGCCCGTCCTCGATGTCCTCCAGCAGCAGCTGAAGGCCGGGGCGTTCCAACGTGCCGCCCGAGATACCGCCGTCATCATACTGATCGCGGACCAGCACCCAGCCCTCGGACCGCTGGCTGGCGATGAACGCCTCGCAGGCTTCGCGCTGGGCGTGGAGCGAGTTGAACTCTTGCTCCAGCCCTTCCTCTGACGATTTGCGGGTGTAGACGGCGCAGCGCAGCTTCCGGACGACCTTCGATTTTTCAGGCGGCTTCGTCATGTCCGCCCCCTGTGGTTCTTGAGCCCGAAGAACACCCAGCCGTTCCATCGCGTCCCGGTGATGGCACGGGCGATCGCCGACAGCGACTTGTACGGCCGTCCCTGCCACTCGAAGCCGTCGGCGGTGACGGTGACGATCTGCTCGACGCCCTGCCATTCGCGCAGGAGGCGCGTGCCCGTGATGGGGCGGTCGCGGTCGGCGCGGATGCTCCGCTTCTTTCTGTCGCCGCCGTCCAATTCCTCGCCCAGCCGTTCCAGCCGCCGGATGGTTTCGGGATTCAACCCGCCATAGGCGAGTTCCTGGATGCGGTAGGCGAGCCGGCTTTCCAAGTAGCGGCGGGTGGA
>NZ_LYXZ01000052.1 GCF_001676615.1 Labrys sp. WJW
TCATCGCCTTGGCCCGAAAGATCCTCATCACTCTCAATGCAATCTTGCGCGATCAGGCCCCGTTCAAGGCCTGACACTCGCTCAACTACAGTTGCCGGCCCCTATTCCTCGTCCTCCTGGCTTTCCTCCTCGCCATTCCTGACGTCGCGGCTGTAGACCAGGATCTCGCGCTTGCCGGCGTGGTTGGCCGGGCCGACGATGCCTTCCTTCTCCATGCGCTCCACCAGCGAGGCGGCGCGGTTGTAGCCGATCTGCAGGCGGCGCTGGATGTAGGAGGTCGAGCACTTCTTGTCGCGCATCACCACCTTGAGCGCCTGGTCGTAGAGGTCGCCGCCATCCTCGGAGCCCATCGCCGTCTTGTCGAACACGGCGCCGTCGGCGGCCTCGTCGTCGCCGCCCTCGTCCTCATCCGCCGTGATGGCGTCGAGATAATCGGGCCGACCCTGGGCCTTGAGATGGGTGACCACCTTCTCCACCTCCTCGTCGGAGACGAAGGGGCCGTGCACGCGCGAGATGCGCCCGCCGCCGGCCATGTGCAGCATGTCGCCCTGGCCGAGCAGCTGCTCGGCGCCCTGCTCGCCCAGGATGGTGCGGCTGTCGATCTTGGTGGTGAGCTGGAACGAGATGCGGGTGGGGAAGTTGGCCTTGATCGTGCCGGTGATGACGTCGACCGAGGGACGCTGAGTCGCCATGATCAGATGGATGCCGGCGGCACGCGCCATCTGGGCCAGGCGCTGGATCGGCCCTTCGACGTTCTTGCCTTCCTGGATCATCAGGTCGGCCATTTCGTCGACGATGATGACGATGTAGGGCACCGGCGAGAGATCCATCTCCTCCTGCTCGTAGAGGGCCTGGCCGGTCTCCTTGTCGAAGCCGGTCTGCACGGTGCGCATCACCGTCTCGCCCTTGGCCATGGCCTCGGCGGCACGCTGGTTGTAGCCGTCGATGTTGCGCACGCCGAGCTTGGCCATCTTCTTGTAGCGCTCTTCCATCTCGCGCACCGCCCATTTGAGCGCGAGCACCACCTTCTTCATATCGGTGACGACGGGCGCCAAAAGGTGCGGGATGCCGTCATAGATGGAGAGCTCGAGCATCTTGGGGTCGACCATGATCATGCGGCACTCCTCCGGCCTCAGCCGGTAGAGCAGCGACAGGATCATGGTGTTGATGGCGACCGACTTGCCCGAGCCGGTGGTGCCGGCCACGAGCAGATGCGGCATCTTCTCCAGCTGTGCCATCACCGGCTCGCCGCCGATGGTCTTGCCCAGCGCCAGCGCCAGCTTGAACTTCGACTTCTCGAAATCCTCCGAGGCCAGAAGCTCGCGGAAATACACCATTTCGCGCTTGGAATTGGGCAGCTCGATGCCGATGACGTTGCGGCCGGGCACCACGGCGACGCGGGCCGACAGCGCCGACATCGAGCGGGCGATGTCGTCGGCGAGGCCGATGACGCGCGCGGCCTTGATACCGGCGGCGGGCTCCAGTTCGTAGAGCGTCACCACCGGGCCGGGGCGCACATTGATGATCTCGCCGCGCACGCCGAAATCTTCCAGCACGCCTTCGAGCAGGCGGGCGTTCTGTTCGAGCGCCTCCTGGGAGACACCGATGCCAGCCTGCTTGCGCGGCTCGGTCAAAAGGGAGAGCGGCGGCAGCTCGTAGCGATGCTCGAAGGGGAAATCCGGCTCGCTCTCGCGCAGGAGGCGCTTGCCCGGTTTCACAGCCGCGCTCGGCTGGGCCACCCGCGTGGTGGTGATGGCGGGCTCGACGCGGCGCGCGGCTTCCTCGGCGCTGATCAGCGGCCGGCGCGGCGGTGGCATCGGCGGCAGTTCGTCCTCATCGTCATAGGGCGTATAGGCCGGCTGGCTGCCGGAATATTGATCGATGGCCTCCGGCAGTTCCTCGCCGTCGAGTGAAACCGCCTCATGCGGACGCCGGGCGTCGGCGCGCGGAGCGGTGCGCGGCGTGAAGGCCGGCTCGCGGCGGGCGGGCTCGGCCTGCGCCGAAACGGGACGGGCGATCAGATGGGCAGCCGCCTTGACGCGGGCGAAGAGGTCGGAGATGCCGCCGGGCCGGTACATCGGCGGTTCGCGGCCGTCGCGTTCGTAGCGCTGGCGTTCGATCCGGCTCGGCGTGACCTTGACGCGCTTGCGGAAGAGCGCGCTCTTGGCCATCAGCCCCCAATGCATCAGGGCGCCGAGCACGGCGGAACGCTCGTCCTCCTCGTCCTCCTCCTCGCTCATGCGGCGCGGCTGGCCGCGGATGCGCATCGGCATCTCAGGCGCCGGACGCTCCTCTTCGCGATATTGGAAGAAGAAGCCGGAGGCGATGGCCAGGGTGAAAAAAGCACCGAAACCAAGTGCCAGCGTCAGCACGGCCTGGCCGATCACCGACTTGCCGGCGAAGAACAGCGGCGTGAACAGATAGAAGACCCAGTCGCCGACCGCACCGCCCAGGCCCGTGGGCAGCGGCCAATGCGCGGTGACCGGCAGGCCCGACAAGCAGCCGGCCGCCAGGAGAACGCCCACGACGAGGCAGATCAGGCGCATGCGCTGGGAATCGAAGGCCTTGTGTGCCAGCAGGCGCCAGCCCAGGAAGGCGAGCGGCGCCAGCAGCGCAATCGAGGCGATGCCGAACATCTGGGTAAGGAAATCGGCGGTAACGGCACCGGAAAAGCCGAGCCAGTTGCGGATCGGCAGGGCACCGCCGACATGGTTGTAGCTGGCATCCTGCACCGACCAGGTCGCCAATGCGATGGCGGCCAGGCCCGTGAAGCCGATCAGCGCCATGCCGAGCAGTTCGTTCAGCCTGCGCGTCAGCATGCTCTTCAGTTCGTCGGGAAGAGCGTAGCTTTGTGCAAAGCCGCGTCGCATGGTCCGCATTGCCGTAAACCTCAAAGTTGCAAGGTGCGGCAATCCGGATCGGATCGAGACGTCCTTTCGGAAATCTGACGGGAACGCAACACCAATAGCCCAGGCTCACGCTAGGCAAGGCGGGTTAAGGGCCGGTTTATGGCAGACGAGAGCTGATTTCCGGGTGCACGGACGTCCCGTCCGTCGCTTTTCTGGCAATACGCAGCGTTTCCAGGAGCGGACGAGACGTCCGCGCACCCGGGACATGGCCTCGTCTTCGCAGCTTCGGGATCGGAAGTTACGGGGATGGTTTATGCCCCGTAAATTCGACGCGCTTCCCCTGGAGCGCGGGCATGTCGCTGCGATGTCCGCGCTCCAATCCCTCACACCGGCTGGGCCGAGTCGAGCCGGTAGGTCCAGGTCTCCGTCAGCGTCTCCGTGCCCAGGCGCAGGAAGGCCCTGAGGTCGATGTCCTCGCCGGGCGGCGGCTCGGCATCGAAACTCGCCCGCACCCCATTGATGGCCGGATTGGCCACCACCGAGGGAGCGGACACCGTGCCGTTCGAGCCCCAGATCACCAGTTCGATCTTGCTGACGTCGAGGGCGACGTCCTTCAGCCGGTCGCCGACGAAATCGATCAGGAAGCGGGTGACGCTGGGCTTGCCGGCAGTGGTGGCTGCGGCGTTGTGGGTTTCGAACGTGGCATAGGCCTGGCCGCCCTGATGCAGCGGACCAGCAACGGCATGGATGACATAGGAAATCTGCGTCTCGCTGCCCGCCTTGGGCTGGATGTCCGGCACCCAGGTGGCAACGACATTGTCGTCGGTCTCGGCGTTTGAATGCAGTTCCACCAGCACCACGCGCCCTTGTCCGAGTCGGCTCTTCATCTCGACCCAATAACCGGGGCGCTTGTCGTAGAGAGCCTCCAGATCCTGATAGCTGCCGAAGGCGCGGTCGCGCTGGAGGAGACCAAAACCCTTGATGTCCTTGGAAAAGAAATTGGCGACGGAATTGCGCGTGGGGTTGCGCAACGGGCGCCACAGCCATTCCCCGCCTTCGGACTGGATGGCCAGGCCGTCGGAATCATGCACTTCGGGACGGAAGTCCCGCGGGCGATTGAGGGTATTCTCGCCATAGAGGAACATCGAGGTCAGCGGCGCCAGGCCCATCTCCTTGAGATCCTTGCGCGCGAAGAGCGTGGCCTGCACCGCGACATCATCACCCGTGCCCGGCTCGAACGCGAAACGATAGGCGCCGGTGACGGAGGGGCCGTCGAGCAGGGCGTGCACGGCGATGCTGCCCTGGCCGGCCTGCGGTGTCTCGACCCAGAATTCGACGAAGTCGGGAAATTCCTCGCCCGGGCCGCCCGACCCCAGCGAGAGCCCGCGCGCCGAGAGGCCGTAATGCTGCCCCTTGCCAAGGAAGCGGAAATAGCTGGCCCCCAGGAAGGCGGCGAGCTCGTCCATCTTGCCGCTGTGATTGAGCGGATAGAGCAAGCGTATGCCGGCAAAGCCCAGCGAGGTCGGCAGGCCCTGCGGCGGGCCCCTGTCGCCGAAATCGAACAAATCGGGCGAATAGAACAGCGGCTTGACGGCGCCGTCGGCCACCAGATTCACCTTGGCCTGGTGCTTGAAGATGCTGCCGCGATGGAAGAGCTGCAGGCCGAAATTCGAGCCGCCGTCGCGCAGCAGGGTACGATCGGTGCGGAAATTGATGCGACGGAAATCGTCATAGCTGAGCTGGCTCAGGCTTTCGGGCAGGGCATCGCCGGGACCGACATAGGGCTTGGCCGCCAGTTCTCTCGCCTTGGCGATCACCGTCTCCGGGCCGAAGGTATCCGTGGCCGCGAGGGCACCACCCCATCCGGTCGCCAGGCTCGCACAGGCCGTTCCGGCCAGTTGCAGGGCGGCACGTCTGGTCAGATCCATGTCAAAACATTCCCATTTCAAGGCCGGAACACCAGCGAAGGCATTCGCGTCCGCAATTTTACGTTGCGGCAATTGGGCCCTGCCAAAATGGCTGGAATTTGTTGCAAAAATGACGTGGCGGGGGTGCTGTTCCCCGCGGATCACAGGCATTCTTTGCCGAATAGGGCGCAGAGATGCGGTGTGCCGGTCTTCAGAGCGGCATGTCCAACCTTCCCGAAAACGCTGTCAATTGCAGCGGGTTTTTTCTACCCTTCCAGGACACCCCGACGATCCCTGGGAAATGCGCAGCCTGAGACGGGTTTCCCCAACCGCAAGGACCCCGATTCATGTCTCAGACCGGCCGCCCATCCTTTCTCAGGAGCTTCCTCGCCACCGAGGCTGCCGGCGGCATCATCCTGATGGCGGTGGCGGCGCTCGCCCTGATCGTGGCCAATTCCCCGCTCGGCGAAGCCTATTTCCATACGCTCCACCTCTACATCGGTGGTCTCAGCCTGCTGCACTGGATCAATGACGGGCTGATGGCGCTGTTCTTCCTGCTGGTCGGCCTGGAGATCAAGCGCGAGGTGCTGGACGGACAGTTGTCGAGCTGGCCGCGCCGGGCCCTGCCGGGCATCGCCGCTGTCGGCGGCATGGTGGTGCCGGCCCTGATCTTCGTGGCGGTCAACTGGCGGACGGAGGGCACGCTGCAGGGCTGGGCCATTCCCTCGGCCACCGACATCGCCTTCGCCCTCGGCGTGCTGGCCCTGCTCGGCCCACGCGTACCGGCTTCGCTGAAAGTCTTCCTCACCGCTCTCGCCATCATCGACGATCTCGGCGCGGTGGTGATCATTGCCCTGTTCTATACCGCCTCCCTGAACATCTGGATGCTCAACGGCGCGTTCGTCGTCCTGGTGGTGCTTTCCCTCATGAACCGGCGCGGTGTCACCTTCCTGCCGGCCTATCTGGCACTCGGCGTGGTGTTGTGGGTGCTGACCTATCTGTCCGGCGTGCATGCCACGCTGGCCGGCGTGGCGCTTGCCTTCACCATCCCGCTGCGCCGCGAGGGCGGGCATGAGCATGACCACACGCCGCTGCACAAGCTCGAGCACGGCCTCCACCCCTGGGTCACCTATCTGGTCGTGCCGATCTTTGGTTTCGCCAATGCCGGCGTCGCCCTCGGCGGCCTGTCGCTCGGCAATCTCGTCGACCCCGTCACGCTCGGGGTGACGCTCGGCCTGTTCGTCGGCAAGCAGATCGGCGTCTTTGCCTTCGCGGCCCTCGCCATCCGAGCCAATTGGGCCGAATTGCCGGCCAATGCCAATTGGCGCCATCTCTACGGCGTGGCGCTGCTCTGCGGCATCGGCTTCACCATGAGCCTGTTCATCGGCGGCCTCGCCTACGCCAATGCCCCGAACTTGCTCGACGAGACCAAGATCGGCGTGCTGCTCGGCTCCATCCTTTCGGCCATATTCGGCGCAATCTTGCTGCGAACCACCAGGCCGGAACACTAAACGTTCAATTGCATGCGGCGGCGCACAATGATATTCCAGCGCGCCGTCCCCATATGGGAACCGGTTGTACATCCGACAATTCACGGAGAAGGACTTAAGACAGTGGGTTACAAGGTCGCCGTCGTGGGCGCCACAGGCAATGTGGGCCGCGAGATGCTGAACATTCTGGCCGAGCGGGCGTTCCCCGCCGATGAAGTGGTTGCTCTGGCTTCGCGCCGCAGCCTGGGCACGGAAGTTTCGTATGGCGACAAAACGCTGAAAACGCGGGACTTGGCCACTTATGACTTCTCCGACACCGACATCGCGCTGATGTCGGCCGGCGGTGACGTATCCAAGGAATGGTCGCCGAAGATCGGCGCTCAGGGTTGCGTCGTCATCGACAATTCCTCGGCCTGGCGCTACGACGCCGACGTGCCGCTGATCGTTCCGGAAGTGAACGCCGATGCGGTCGCCGGCTTCTCGAAGAAGAACATCATCGCCAACCCGAACTGCTCCACCGCCCAGCTCGTGGTGGCGCTGAAGCCGCTGCATGAGCGCTTCGGCATCAAGCGCGTCGTCGTCGCCACCTACCAGTCGGTCTCCGGCGCGGGCAAGGAAGGCCTCGACGAACTCTTCGCCCAGACCAAGGCCATCTATGTCAACGATGCGGTCGAGCCGAAGAAGTTTCCCAAGCGCATCGCCTTCAACGTGATCCCGCACATCGATGTCTTCATGGAGGACGGGTACACGAAGGAAGAGTGGAAGATGGTGGCCGAGACCAAGAAGATCCTCGACCCCAAGATCAAGCTGACCGCGACCTGCGTGCGCGTGCCGGTGTTCATTTCCCATTCGGAAGCGGTGAACATCGAGTTCGAGAAGCCGGTGACGGCCGACGAAGCCCGCGAGATCCTGCGTTCGGCGCCGGGCTGCCTGGTGATCGACAAGCGCGAGCCCGGCGGCTACATCACGCCCTACGAGGCTTCGGGCGAGGATGCCACCTATATCTCCCGCATCCGCGAGGACATCACGGTGGAGAACGGCCTGGACATGTGGGTTGTCTCCGACAATCTGCGCAAGGGTGCCGCGCTCAACGCCATCCAGATCGCCGAGGTGCTGATCAACCGCAAGCTTCTCCCAGCCAAGAAGAAGGCGGCCTGAAGGTCTGACGTTTGAAAGCCGCCGTTCGGGCAACCGGACGGCGGCTTTTGTTTTTTGAGCAAAGTGCGATTTCTCCGAATCGCACTTCTTCTCTACGTTTTTATTTTGACGCGTTTTCTTGATCGAAAAGTCTGTCAACTTTTTCGGAAAACGCTTTTGAGCTCCCATGTCCAGCGCCGATTCCGCCGTTCACCGTCCCGCCCTGCCGTCCTCCGTGCTGGCGGCCCTGTTCGTGCCTTTGTGGTCGACAGGCTTCGTCACGGCGCGGCTGGTGGCCCCTCATGCCGAGCCGCTGACCTTTCTCGGCCTGCGCTTCGTGGCGGCCGGCGTTCTGCTCGGGCTCTATGCGCTTTGGAGCGGCGCCTCCTGGCCCCAGAGCGGCCGGGCCTGGCTGGATGCGCTCGTGGCCGGCCTGCTGATCCACGGCCTCTATCTCGGCGGCGTGTTCTGGGCCGTTTCACATGGCCTGCCCTCGGGCATATCGGCGCTCATCGCCGGCCTGCAGCCCCTGCTCACCGGTCTCCTCTCCAAGCCGCTGCTCGGGGAGGAGGTCTCGCGCCGGCGGGCACTCGGCATCGTCATCGGCGCGGCCGGCGCCGGGCTGACCCTCATCCCCAAGCTCGGCGCGACCGGGGACGGCGGCATCCCGCTTGTGCCTCTCCTGGTCTGCCTGGCGGGCATGATGGCGATCACGCTCGGCACCATCTGGCAGAAGCGGCGCGGGCGCGGCGCCGACCTCGCCACCAACACAGCCGTGCAATATGCTGGTGCGATGGTGCCGATCCTCATCGGCGGCCTCCTCACCGAAAGCGGCCATTTCGATTGGGCCTCCGCCGCCGCCTGGACGGGCCTTGCCTGGTCCATCTTCGGCATGTCGATCGGTGCCATCCTGCTGCTGATGGTGCTGATCAAGCGCGGTGCGGTGGCCCAGGTCGCCGCCCTGCTCTATTTGGTGCCGGGCGTTTCCGCCCTGATGGCCTGGGGCATGTTCGGCGAGGGGCTCACCCCCATCCAGATCGCCGGCCTCGCTATAGCAGCGCTCGGCGTGGCGGTGGCGAACAGGGGATAGGCCGGCTGAGCAGCGCGCCCCTACTGTCCGTAGGTTGCGGTAATCGTGGCCGAGGCCAGGGCATTGGCGTGGATCGTGAAGCCGATCATCGCGCCGCTGGCATCGGCAGGCAGGTCGAGCCTGGGCACCTTCAGCGCGGTGATCGTCAGGACATAGCGATGGGCGGGGCCTGGCGGTGGGCAGGCTCCCATGAAGGCGGGCATGCCCGCATCGTTGCGCCCCTGGACCGTCCCCGATGGCAGCGCCTTGCCGTCCCCTGCCCCGGATGGCAGCAATGTCGCGGAGGCCGGGATGTCGTATACGATCCAGTGCCACCAGCCCGAGCCCGTCGGTGCATCGGGATCGTAGAGCGTCACCGCATAGCTCCTGGTGCCCTCGGGCGGATCTTTCCAGCTCAAGGCGGGCGAAACGTTTCCGCCCGAACAGCCGAAGACGTTTGCCACCTGCGCCTTGGCGAGTACAGCCCCCTCGCCGATGTCGGCGCTGGTCAATTCAAAAGCTGCGACAGGCTGAGTTGCGGTCAATCCCAGCGCCACGGCGCCGGACAGGATGTATTTCATGGTTGAGCTTCCTTCGTTCAAGGAAGCCATCCTGTCATCCCGCCACCATCGGCGCAGCGCCCGAAAGGTCATCTTTCGTGCCATTTCGATCAAACTCACGATGATGACCTCTGATTTCGCTGGGTGCAAAACCAAAGCGGCTACGAAACCGCACGGAAAAGCGGGAGGCGGAGTCATAGCCGACATCGAGGGCAATCCGTGTGATCGGCTGATCCGTCGATTGCAGCCTGTAGAGCGCCGCGGTCATGCGGACATCAATCAGCAGGTCGGTGAAGCTGGTGCCGCGCCAGGCGAGGTGGCGACGCAGGCTCGGCTCGCTCATGCCGATGGACGCGGCAACCGCAGCAGCACGCCAGGTGCCCCCTGGCTCGGCCACCAGCATCCGGCGCAGGCGCGCCACAAGATCGTTGCCGCCGCGCAGTTCGAAACGATACCCGAATCCATCCAGCCAGAGCAGTATCTCGCGCACACGCGCCGCGGCCACCGCTTCGGGCAAAGTCTCCCGCTCCGCGATAGCCCGCGCCGCAACATCGCAAGCGTGCCGGAACGCTACCGATGGATCAACAAGAACCTCGATCCTGCGCAGGGGCGGTAGATTGGCGACCCGCAGGTCCTGAAAGAGAGCCGGTGCGAAATTCAGGGCGACGGCGCGATAGGGGCCGTCGGCCGCCGGCTGGTTGATCACGTCGAAGTCGCAGCCATCGGGCACGAGCACCACCTGGCCGGCGGATGCCGTCAGTTCGACACCTTCGTTGCGGATGATCTTGCGTCCGCTTTCGACAAGTACCAGGCCAGGGCCGTCAGAAGCGAGCCTGCGGCACAGCAGCGAGGCGTGCTGCACGACCTCCGCCGCGCTGCCGATGCCCGGCCACGAACGGATCGTCCGGCCCAAGGTCAGATCGCCCGTGGAGATATCGCTTTTGCTCACCCTCTTGGCCTCGCATCAGAGCTGCGGCGACTGTCCGGGAGCGCTACCGCGAAAGGCAAGCACCACTTCAGGCAAGCCGGGCGACCCAAATCGTCGCCCCTCCGCAATCGGGATCTTCCACCACATGCGAGACGATATCAAAGCCGTTGGTTTCCAGCAGCCGGCGGTATTCCTGGGGATCCAGGCTGCCGTGGTAGAGCGGCTCGCCCTGGAAGGAGCCGATTGCTTCGCCATGCTCCGTGCCGCTGGTGAAGATCAGCACCGAATGCTGTCTCGCATGCCGACGGAAGGTCGCGAACATGCCTCGCTGGTCTGCCGGCGGGAGATGGAAGAAGCTGTTCCAGGCGATGATGCCGTCGAAGGTCTGCCCGAGTGCCAGGGTTCGCATGTCCCCGACCAGCCAGTCATGGCCCGGAAAGCGCGCCTTGCAGAGCCCGACCAGGGAGGGAGCGGCATCGAGGCCGGTCACCCGATGCCCTCGTTCGATGCAATGGCGGGCGACCGGTTCACCAGCTCCGCAGCCGATATCGAGGATCGACGCCGGCCCGGCCGGCAGAAGCGCCAGGAATCGATCGAACCAGGTCGCCTCGAGGAAATGCCGGCGCCGCAGGTCGTCCCAGGCGTCGGCATGGGCCTCATAGAGGCCCGCGACACGGTCCGCGAGGTCACCTGCTCCCTGCCCGCCCGGTGCAGGCGCCATCCCTTCAGCCGCCCTGGTAGATATAGTAGCGTACGCCGTTGCCCGGATCGACGAAGCTGGTCCTGGTGCGGTCGCGCACCTTCTGCCCCGCCGTGAAGCGGCGGCAGCGTCCATCCGCCATGTGGTTGTCGAACTCGCGCTGGAATTGTTCACCGGAGGCATGCAGCGCGCCGACATGCTGCTGCGTGCGGCAAGCCACGATGGGCCGCTCCAGCGCCCGTGTCACCGACTCCACCTTCGGCGGCGTGGTGGAGCAGGCGCCCAGCATGGCGAGCGGGGCAAAGAGCGTGCACAGACGGAGCATCGGAGATCCTTGAGCGAATGGAGGCCTATCACTCCACGAACGCATCATGGCAACACACGCAAAGCTTGTTGCCGTCGGGATCGCGGAAATAGGCGCCGTAATAGTGGTCATGATACTCGGGCCGTAGTCCAGGCGCACCCTCGTCCGTACCACCATGGTTAAGGGCTGCTTGCCAGGCTCGCGCCACGGCGGACCGGTCGGCGGCCAAAAGGGCGATCATCGGACCGTTGCCGGGCGTCGGAGCCTGCCCGTCGAAGGGCCGGCCGATCAGGAAGATCGGGCGTGGAACACCAGGCCTGACCCAACCCGCCCACGGCCGTTCATCCTCGCGAAAGCGCAGGACCAGCCCGAGTTCCCCGAACACAGCCTCGTAGAAGCGGAAGGCCCTGTCGAAATCGCCGACGCCGATGAAAGCGTGCGAGATCACCGCCTATTCCACCGTCACGGTGCTGAGGTCCTCGAAACGGCTGAACAGGGCCAAGTCGTCGCGGTGGATCATCTCGCTGGGGCCGGCCCAGCCGAGAATGTCCTCGATGCTGCGGCTCTTCTTGCCGGCAATCTGCGCCGCCTCGCCGATGTCGTAGGCCACCAGGCCGCGGCCGATCTCGGCGCCGGAGGGATCGCGGATGATCACCGCGTCCCCCTGCGAGAAGGTGCCCTCCACACGCTTCACCCCTGCCGGCAGCAGGCTGGCGCCGCCTCGCAACGCCTTGGCGGCGCCGGCATCCACATGCAGCGTGCCCCGCGGTTCGAGATGACCGACGATCCACTTCTTGCGGGCGGTGACCGGATTGGAAGGGGTGAGGAACCAGGTGCAGGGCCCGCCTTCCTCGATGCGCAGCAGGGGCGAATCCACCTTGCCCGAGGCGATCACCATGGTGGTACCGCCGCCGACCGCGATCTTGGCCGCCTCGACCTTGGTGCGCATGCCCCCGCGCGAGAGCTCGGAGCCGGCATCGCCGGCCACGCCCTCGATCGCGGCGGTGATACGCTGCACCACCGGGATCAGGGTGGCGGCAGGGTCGAGATGCGGCGGGGCGGTATAGAGGCCGTCGATGTCGGAGAGCAGCACCAGACAATCCGCCCCGGCCATGGTGGCGACGCGGGCCGCCAGCCGGTCATTATCGCCATAGCGGATCTCGGTGGTGGCGACGGTGTCGTTCTCGTTCACTACCGGCACGCAGTTCATTTCCAGGAGCTTGTCGATGGTGCGCCGGGCGTTGAGATAGCGCTTGCGCTCCTCGGTATCGCCGAGCGTGACCAGGATCTGGGCCGCCGTCAGGCCCTGCGCGCTCAAGGTCTCGGCCCAGGCCTGCGCCAGGCCGACCTGGCCGACGGCCGCCGCCGCCTGGCTCGATTCCAGCGCCAACGGGCCCTTGGGCAGGTGCAGGAGCGTGCGCCCCAAGGCGATAGCGCCTGAGGAGACCACGATCACCTCGGCACCGCGCTGGGTGTGACGGGCGAGATCGGCGACCAGGGAAGCCAGCCAGTCGCGGCGCAACTTCCCCTTGGCCTGGTCGACCAGCAGGGAGGAGCCGATCTTGACGACGATGCGACGGAAGGAACTGAGTTCGGGCATGGCGAGACGGAGCTGAAGCGTGATGGGAGGCGCGGTGGCAAGGCCATCGTACCGGTCAACACGGCCTAATGCGGCCAACGCCGTTCGACAAGCGCAAACACGAAGCAGCGGTGGCAGATCGGAGCCGGCAGGGCGTTCCCGGCTGGCGCCCGTCCCGCCAGGTCACATCACTTCTGCTCCTCGCTCACCAGCAGCAGCACCTTGATGTCGGTCTTGGGCACGTAGTTCTTCACCACCATCTCGAAGGTGGTCGGGCCGATCTTCTTCACGCCTTCGCCACAGAAGGACACCAGCGTCTTGGGATCGCCCTTGTCGACCACCAGGCGGAAATCGCCGATCGGGCCAGCCCAGTTGCCGCCCGAGGTGATGACATAGGCCAGATATTGTTCGTAGCTGACGAAGGTCTTGCCCTCATCGGCCGCAGCGCGCTTGCGCAAGGCCGCCGCCGCCTTTGTGAAGGCCGCATCGGTGCAGAAATCCTTCTCATAGGACTTGCGCTGCTTGGCATCGAGATCCGGCGAGCCGAATACCAGAGACGAGACGCCGCCATGGCTGGGCACGTAGTCCTGCTGGACGATCACGTCCTTGCCGGCCGGGAACACCTGCTTGCGCCAGAATTTCGAGCGCAGGGTCCAGGATGGGTAGTAGACTTGGCGCTCGCCCTTGTCGTCATTGTAGCTGTCTTTGTAGACGATGCCTGCATCGACGAGCGCCTTGCGATCAGCTTCGCTGAGGGCATTGATGGCTTTCTCCGTCGCCTCCACGGTCGGCAGCAGCGGAAGCTTGAGCGCCTTCAGCCTGTCGGTGATCTCGACATCGGGCTTGCCTTCCTCCAGCAGGAAGACACGCTGCTCCACCTGCGAGTCGACCGGCTTGCCGTCGACCTTGGTGGTGAATTTCAGGAAATTGTCGCTGGTAGGATCCGGAATGTCGGTAATGCCGGCCGGTCCCTGCCCGGAGATATCGGGCATCGGAAAGGCCACCAGGGCCTCGTAGTCGGCATTGGTGAGATTGCGGAAACGGTAGCTGATCTTCACTGCCTTGATGGACAGATAAAGGTCCTCCGAGACGAGAGCGATCTTGTCCGTCTTGGTGAGCACGAGCCCGCCCGCATCGAGGGAGGCCAGGGTGTCGTCGGCCCGCGCGGGCGATGCCAGCAGGGCGGCAAGAACGGCAATGGCCGGGATGAAACGGGGCACGAACGACTCCTCACAACAACATGAAACAAGCGCGGCGAGCATATAGGTGTCGCCTCCCCGAACACAACGTCACTACATGGCTAAGCGGAGTGTTCGCGCGTGGCAATCGCGATCGCAGCCCAGATCCGAACCCTTCTATTCTTTGCGACTCTATCTTGTGGCTAAGCTCATCGGGGCGATCTTAGGGCTTGGCGGTATGGTAGGAGGAATGCAACAAATAGATCAGGGAACATGAAACGTCGGCTTTGGCGGACAATCAAACCAACGGATCGCGCAAAGCCTGTTTCGGATAAAACAAGGGGTCGTCCATGGCACGCAGCGCAAGCCGCTCTCGTTCCGGTGCAGCACAAACCCGCCACAGCCAGGCGGCAGCGCTGATCGGCCAGCGCATCGTTGCCGGGGAATGGGCGGTCGGCATGGCACTGCCGACGGAGGCCGACCTCTCGCGCGAGCTCGACGTCTCCCGCGCCTCGCTGCGCGAGGCCATCAAGCTCCTGGCCGGCAAGGGCCTGCTCTCCTCCACCCCGCGCCGCGGCACCATCGTGCAGCCCCATGCCAATTGGAACCGGCTCGACGTCGACGTGCTGGTCTGGCAGACCTCTGGCGGCGCCACCAAGAGCTTCGTCAAGGACCTATTCGAGCTGCGCCGGATGATCGAGCCGGAGGCCGCGGCCCTCGCCGCGCTGCGCGCCACGCCGGAGCAGCGGGCCTCCATCGCCGAAACCTTCGAGGCGATGGCCAATGCCGAGGACATCCAGCTTTCCATCGACGCGGATCTCGCCTTCCACCGCGCCATCGTGCGGGCCACCAACAATGTGCTGCTGGCCGCCTTCCAGCCGGCGATCGAGGCTTCGCTCGCCGTGTCGTTCAAGGTCTCGCGCGCCGGCAATGTCCTGCTGCCCTACACGGTGCCGATGCACCGTGCGGTGGCCGAGCCGATCCTCGCCGGCGATGCCGACGGTGCGCGCAAGGCGATGCTCGCCCTGCTCGACCGCTCCGAAACGGATGCGGAAAGCGCGGCCGTCGAAGACAAGAACTGAGACAGGCAGAAAAAGATACAGCCCGTCTTCACCCTCACGGGCGAAGACGGGCTGTATCTTTTCATGGATCCGAAGATCGGCCCGATCAGTAGGGATTGACCACCTGCGCATCGGCAATGCGCGCGGCCGAACCGAAGTCGAGATTATAGATATCGGGACGGAAATGGGCGGTGCCGTCCGGCGTGACATAGGCGGTCATGTAGACCCAATGCACCGGCACACGGTCCGGAATGGCCTGGTCCTTGCGGGCACCGGTCGCGATCTCCTGGCCGACACGCTTGGCGTCCCAGCCCGAGCCAAGCAGCCAGGCGGCGAGATCGTTCACGCCCTGCACGCGCACACAGCCATGCGAGAAGAAGCGGTCGACCGAGCCGAACAGACGCTTGGACGGCGTGTCGTGCATATAGACCGAATCCGAGTTCGGCATCTGGATGCGCAGCTGGCCGAGCGAGTTGCCGGCACCATAGGCCTGACGGATGGTGTAGTTGGCGGCCTTGCCGCTCGACCAGTCAATCGTCTTGGGATCGATGGTGCGGCCCGAACCGTCGATCACCGACATCCTCTGGCGGGAGAGATAGGAAGGATCGCGCACCATATGCGGGCCGATTTCCTTCTTGATGATGGATTGCGGCACCGTCCAGGTCGGGTTGAAATTGATGGCGCTGATGGTGGCGTCCACCTCGGGCGAGGGGTTCTGCGGGCGGCCGACCACGGCGATGTAGCGGCGCGCCACCTCGCCATTCTCGATGGCCTCGACCTGGGCGCTCGGGATGTTCACCACCACATAGCGGCGGTTGAAATCGATGAAGCGGGCGCCGACGCGCTCCATGTTGTGGCCGATCTGGACCAGGCGATGCTGCACGGAAACCGCCATCTGGGCGCGGGTGCGCTCATCGATCTTGCCGGTGGCCTGCAGGCCGTAGCGCTGCTGGAAGCGGCTGACGGCGGTGGTGAGCCTGGCATCCCATTTGGGATTGTCACGCTCGGATTCCGGCAGGTCCTTCTCCATCACCAGGCGCTGGCGCAACGCCAGCACGGCACTGCCCGTGGCGCCCTGGGACAGGCCGGCGGGCGGGGCAGCGGGGAACCCGCCATTGCGGGCGATCTGGGCATAATATTGCGACAGGCCATTGAGACGGTCGAGCGAGCCGGCATCGAAGGTCGGCATCGAAGACCAGGGCGTGGCCGGGATCTTGATCGGCGTCGAGGCGGCATAGGAAGGCCCGGCCGGAACCGGCTTCTTGGCGACCTTGGGCTTGGCCGGCGCGGCGGCAGGCGCCGCGGGTGCGGCATTGTCGGCTGCTGCGGGGGCCGTCGGAGCCGCGGGAGCGGCAGGTGCCGAGGCATCGGGAGCTGCGACCGTCGCCGCCGGTGCGGGAGCGGCGGGTTCGGGAGCAGCCTG
>NZ_LYXZ01000053.1 GCF_001676615.1 Labrys sp. WJW
CGGGAGGAGCCTCAGCCCGCCGCCGCTCCCAGCAGGCGGGCATATTTGTCTGTGGCCTCGACCAGGCGATGCAGCGTGCCCGGCTCGGAGAAGGAATGGCCGGAATCCTCCACCATCTGCAATTCCGCCTTGGGCCAGCGCTTGGCCAACTCCCAGGCCGTGACCGGCGGACAGACCACGTCGTAGCGCCCCTGCACGATAGTGCCGGGAATGTCGGCGAGCTTGCCGGCGTCGCGCAGCAACTGGCCCTCCTCCATCCAGCCGCCATGCACGAAATAATGGTTTTCGATACGCGCGAAGGCCAGGGCGAACTGTTCCTGGGCGTGTCCCGTGGCCGGCCCTTCCGGCATCAGGGTCGAGGTCTCCCCCTCCCACACGCTCCAGGATCGGGCCGCGGCCAGGCGGGCTGCCGCGTCGTCGCCCGTCAGGCGGCGGTGATAGGTCAGGATCGGATCGGCCCAGGCATCCTGCGGCAGGTCCTTGCGGAAGGCTTCCCACTTGTCCGGGAAGAAATAGGAAGCCCCTTCCCGATAATACCAGTCGAGTTCCATGCGGCGCAGGGTGAAGATGCCGCGCAGCATGAGTGCCTGCACCGTCTGAGGATGGCTCTGCGCATAGGCGAGCGCCAGGGTCGAACCCCAGGAGCCGCCGAACAGGCTCCAACGCTCGACCTTCAGCACCTCCTTGCGCAGGCGCTCCATGTCGGCGACGAGATGCCAGGTGGTGTTGGCGTCGAGATTGGCATGCGGGCGGGAGCGGCCGCAGCCGCGCTGATCGAACAGCAGGATATTCCAATGGCGCGGATCGAACAGGCGCCGGTGCTTGGCCGAACAGCCAGCGCCCGGGCCACCATGCAGAAAGGCTACCGGCAGGCCTTCCGGATTGCCGGCCAGTTCCCAATAGATGGAATGGCCGTCACCGACATCGAGCATGCCGGAGCGATAAGCCTCGATTTCGGGATAAAGCCCGCGCCTGGGCGTGCCATCGGGCTCGCTCGAGCGATCAAACGCCATGATGAAATTCCTGCGTACTGAAGTGTTTGTGCCGATAGTCGAGGAGAAGCCCCGACAATGCAAATGGCTGGCTCCTGTAGCGTTTTGCGATTTCCCGGGGGCACCTCGAATCGCAAAAACGCGTCGGAACGAGCAGTTGGAGCAAAGGGGTGTTTACACTTGAACGCGCTTTGCTTCGGGGAAGCCAGCCTGCGGAAGTGGCTGCGGCCGACGGCGAAGCCGGCCGCGCTGTGATCCTCAGTGCAGAATCTGGCTGAGGAAGAGCTTGGTGCGCTCGTGCTGGGGATTGGAGAAGAAGGCGTTGGGCTCGTTGCTCTCGACGATCTGTCCGGCATCCATGAAGATCACGCGATCGGCGACCTGGCGGGCGAAGCCCATTTCATGGGTGACGCACAGCATGGTCATGCCGTCATTGGCAAGACCGACCATGGTGTCGAGCACTTCCTTCACCATTTCCGGATCGAGGGCCGAGGTCGGCTCGTCGAACAGCATGATCTTGGGATTCATGCACAGGGCCCGGGCGATCGCCACGCGCTGCTGCTGGCCGCCCGAAAGCTGGCCCGGATATTTGTTGGCCTGCTCGGGAATCTTGACGCGCTTGAGGAAGTGCATCGCCTTTTCGGTGGCGTCGGCCTTCGACATCTTGCGCACCCAGATCGGGGCGAGCGTGCAGTTTTCCAGCACGGTCAGGTGCGGGAACAGGTTGAAGTGCTGGAACACCATGCCGACCTCGCGGCGCACCTCGTCGATGCGCTTGAGGTCGTTGGTGAGCTCGATGCCGTCGACGACGATCGAGCCCTTCTGGTGTTCCTCCAGGCGATTGATGCAGCGGATCATCGTCGATTTGCCCGAGCCCGACGGCCCGCAGATCACGATACGCTCGCCCCGCTTCACGGTGAGGTTGATGTTCTTGAGAACGTTGAACTCACCATACCACTTGTTCATATCGGTGATCTGAACGGCGATCGGGCTGAGTTCTCCAGCAGTGTTTTGAGCGGCGTTAGCCATTTTTCCCCTCAACGTTTGTAACCGGTATCGAGACGACGCTCCAAGCCCTGCGAGTAGCGCGACATCGAGAAACAGCAGATCCAGAAGAAGATAGCGGCGAATGCATAGCCCGTATAGTAGGTCACGGGCGTCGCCCAGTTCGGATCGGGAATGGACGCCTCGATCGTCTTCAGGAAGTCGAAAATGCCCACGATGGCCACCAGCGTGGTGTCCTTGAACAGGGCGATGAAGGTGTTGACGATGCTGGGGATCACCAGGCGCAGGGCCTGCGGCAGGATGATGAAGATCAGCATGTAGGAATAGTTCAGGCCCAGGGCCTGGGCCCCTTCATACTGGCCCTTGGGAATGGCCTGCAGGCCGCCGCGCACCACTTCCGCCATATAGGCCGACCAGAACAGCGCCACGCCGACAAGCACGCGCAGCAGCGAATCCGGGCGCCAGCCTTCGGGCAGGAACAGCGGCAGCATGACGTTGGCCATGAACAGCACCGTGATCAGCGGCACGCCGCGCCAGAACTCGATATACATCACCGAGATGGTACGGGCGATCGGCATGCTCGAGCGCCGCCCGAGTGCCAGGAGTACGCCGAGCGGCAGGGACGCCACGATGCCGACGACGGCGATCACCAGCGTCACGAGAATGCCGCCCCACAGATTGGTGGGGACATGCACCAGCCCGAAGAAGCCCCCCACCAGCAGCCAGAAGGCCAGCAGCGGGAAGACGACGAAGAAGTAGAGGATGCCCCAGCCCTTCGCCCCGATCCTCGGCCAGAGCAGCCAGAGGACGCCGATGGCAGCCAACAGGCCCGTGAGGTTGACGCGCCAGCGCTCGTCGACCGGATATTGGCCATAGATGAAATATTGCAGGCGTGTCTCGACGAAGGGCCAGCAAGCACCGACATGCCGCCCGACATCGGCCTCGAGGCAGGCATTGCGGTCGGTGCCGGTCCAGACGGCATCGAAGATCATGAAGCGCAGGACGCCCGGCAGCACCCAGATCACCAGCAGCACCGCCAGAACGGTGAGGATGGAGTTGGTGACGGACGAGAACAGGTTCTTTTTCAGCCAGCCGACCACGCCGGTGGTCGCAGCCGGCGGCGGCTGCGGCTCGAAGGTCTTGGTCGAGACGAAGGCCGGGCTGCCGGCGGCGGAAGTTGCGTCGCTCATGGCCCTACCTCTCCACCAGCGCAACGCGCTTGTTGAACCAATTCATGAAGCCCGCAATCGACAGGCTGATGATCAGATAGACCGCCATGGTGATGCCGATGCACTCGATCGCCTGGTTGGTATTGTTGAGCACCGTGCCGGAAAACACCTGCACCAGATCCGGATAGCCGATGGCCACCGCCAGTGACGAGTTCTTGGTCAGGTTGAGATACTGGCTGGCGAGCGGCGGCACGATGATGCGCATGGCCTGCGGGATCACCACCAGGCGCAGATTGTGGCTCGAGCGCAGGCCGAGAGCACCGGACGCTTCCGTCTGGCCATGCGGCACGCCGCGGATGCCCGAGCGCACCGTCTCGGCGATGAAGGCCGCGGTGTAGATGGTCAGGCCCAGGAGCAACGCCACGAATTCGGGCTGCAGCCGGAAGCCGCCGGTAACGTTGAAGCCGCCGACCTTGGGGTAATCCATGGTGAAGGGCATGCCGGCCGCGAGGAAGGCCAGCAGCGGCAGGCCGACGACCAGCGCCAGATTGACCAGCAGCACCGGTGGCCGCTTGCCGGTCTCCATCTGCTTGCGCTTGCCCCAGATGGCGAAGCCGATGGCCCCGAGAACGCCGACCAGGAAGGCACCGCCGACCAGGCCGGAACCCGCCTGCGGCATGGCCGCCGGAAAGAAGATGCCGCGATTGTTGAGAAAGATGCTCTCGCCGAAGGTGATCGACTGGCGCACGCCCGGCAGGGGTTTCAGCACGGCGCCGTACCAGAACAGCAGCTGCAGCAGCAGCGGGATGTTGCGGACGACCTCGATATAGACCATGGCGATCTTGGCGACGATCCAGTTGCTGGAGAGCCGGGCCACGCCGATGATGAAGCCCAGGATCGTCGCGAGGATGATCCCGAGGGCGGCGACGATCAGCGTGTTGGTGATGCCGACCAGCAGCGCCCGGCCATTGGTGGACAGCGAGGTATATTCGATCGGGGTCTGGCCGATATCGAAGCTCGCCGTGCGTCCCAGGAAATCGAAGCCGAGAGTACGGCCCTGCCTGGCCAGGTTTTCGACGGCGTTCCAAGCGCCCGTCAAGATGATGAGCAAGACGATTGCCAGCAGCAAGATCTGGAAGACAACCGCCCGTAACTTCGGATTGTTGAACCAGTGGGTACGCCCGCCGCCGTCTCCCCGGTTGACTGCCAACGTCATTGTCTCATTCTCCCCAACACGCAGATAGTCCTCACCCTTTTTCTACGGATTCCTCTGGAGCAGAGTGCATTCAAGGCTGAATGTTCATCTGCTCCACCTTCTGCCTTGATGCGTCGTTGCGATCTTGGCTGCCTTCGCCCGATCGCCAAACGCTTCGGAAAACCACCCGGCCAACGCGGAACACGTCCTGCCGGAACCGTTCCGCCTCAACGGATCGGCGGCGCGTATTGCAACCCCTTGTTCGTCCACAGGGCATTGAGCCCGCGCTCGATCTTCAGCGGCGACTTCGCGCCGAGATTGCGATCGAACACCTCGCCATAATTGCCGACCTGCTTGATGACGCGATAAGCCCACTGGTTGTCGAGGCCGAGCTGCTTGCCGAAATCGCCCTCGGTGCCGAGCAGGCGCTTGATGTCCGGCTTGTCCGATTTCAGCATCTCGTCGACATTGGCCTGGGTCACGCCGGACTCCTCGGCCTGAAGCAGCGCGAAATAGACCCATTTGACCACGTTGAACCATTGATCATCGCCCTGGCGGACCGCGATTCCCAGCGGTTCCTTGGAGATGATCTCCGGCAGCACCACATGCTCGTCCGGGTTCTTCAGGGCCAGGCGTACGCCATAGAGCCCGGAGGCATCGGTGGTGAAGGTATCGCAACGGCCGGACTCATAGGCGTTCTGCGCCTCGCCGATCGTGGCCAGCGTCAGGATCTGGTAGGGCTTGCCGATGCTGCGAAAATAGTCGGAAAGATTGAGCTCGTGCGACGTGCCCTGCTGTACGCAGACGGTGGCGCCGTCGAGCTCCTTGGTCGATTTCACGCCTAGCGACTTCTTCACCATGAAGCCCTGGCCGTCATAGTAATTGGTGGCGGCGAACAGGAAGCCGCCGGTCTCGCGTGTCAGGGTCCAGGTGGTGTTGCGCGGCAAGACATCGATTTCGGAGGCCTGCAAGGCCGTGAAGCGATCCTTGGCGGACAGAGGCACGAACTTGGTCTTGTCGGCATCGCCCAGCACGGCAGCCGCGAGGGCTCGGCAGTAATCGACGTCGAAGCCCGCCCATTTGCCCTGCTCGTTCGGGATGCTGAAGCCCGCCAGGCCCTGATGGGCGCCGCAGATCAACTGGCCGCGCTGCTTGATCGTATCGAGCGTTGCCGCACCTGCCATGGAAACACTCAAAGCGGCGAAGACGCCAACGGTCGCCGCGCAGAGTTGTTGCCTCATCAATGTCCCCCTTCGATCCTGGTCCGGCTCACCAGCGCCGCCACCGAAGTGCCGTGTCGCCATGTCTGCGTTTTCGCCCCGGAGACAAATCTCCGGGGCAGATCTTGTCGATCTCAACGGATCGGCGGGGCGTATTGCAGGCCCTTGTTGGTCCACAAGGCGTTGAGGCCGCGCTCGATCTTCAGCTTGGATTGGGAGCCGAGGTTGCGATCGAAGATCTCGCCGTAATTGCCGACCTGCTTGATCGCGCGATAGGCCCACTGGTTGTCGAGGCCCAGCTGCTTGCCGAAATCGCCCTCGGTGCCGAGCAGGCGCTTGATGTCCGGCTTGTCCGACTTGAGCATCTCGTCGACATTGGCCTGGGTCACGCCGGATTCCTCGGCCTGGACCAGGGCATAGTAGACCCATTTGGCGATGTTGAACCACTGGTCGTCGCCCTGGCGGACCGCGATCGCCAGCGGCTCCTTGGAGATGATCTCCGGCAGCACCACATGCTCGTCCGGGTTCTTCAGGGCGAGGCGCACGCCGTAGAGCTGGGACGAATCCGACGTGAAGGCATCGCAGCGACCGCCTTCATAGGCGTTTTGCGCCTCGCCGATCGTGGCGACTGTCAGGATCTGATACTTCTTTCCGAGGCTCCGGAAATAGTCGGAGAGGTTCAGTTCCTGGGTCGTGCCCTGCTGCACGCAGATCGTAGCGCCGTCGAGGTCCTTGGCCGACGCCACGCCCAGCGACTTCTTCACCATGAAGGCCTGGCCGTCATAGTAATTGGTGGCGGCGAACAGGAAGCCGCCGGTCTCGCGCGACAGGGTCCAGGTCGTGTTGCGCGGCAGCACGTCGATTTCGGAGGACTGCAACGCCGTGAAGCGGTCCTTTGCCGAGAGCGGCACATATTTGGTCTTCTCGGCGTCTCCCAACACGGCGGCCGCAAGAGCGCGGCAATAGTCGACGTCGAAGCCCGCCCATTTGCCTTGTTCATTGGGGATGCCGAAGCCGGCAAGGCCCGCATTCGAGCCGCAGATGAGCTGGCCGCGCTGCTTGATAGTATCGAGCGTACCGGCATTCGCGGCCGCAACACCCAAGGCGACAAACGCACCCGCAATCGCCAGAGAAAATTGCTTCTTCATGAATGAAATCCCTTCGTCAGTGGCTGATTTGGAGCGGGGCCGGACGAGCGCTGTCAACCGCCCTCCGAATCCCGCTCCGCAACGGTCCCTCAGGACTTATTCCGCAATTCTCAACGGATCGGCGGGGCGTATTGCAGGCCCCCCTTGGTCCACAGATTGTTGAGGCCGCGATCGATCTTCAGCACGGTCTTGGGGCCGAGATTGCGGTCGAAGCTCTCGCCATAATTGCCGACCTGCTTGACGATCCGGTAGGCCCACTGATTGTCGAGGCCGAGCTGCTTGCCGAAGTCACCCTCGGTGCCGAGCAGGCGCTTGATGTCCGGCTTGTCGGACTTGACCATCTCGTCGACATTGGCCTGGGTCACGCCGGCCTCTTCAGCCGAAAGCATGGCGTAGTGCACCCATTTGACCACATTGTACCATTTATCGTCGCCCTGGCGCACGGCCGCGGCCAGGGGCTCCTTCGAGATGATTTCGGGAAGCACGACATGGTCGTCGGGATTGGCCATCTTGACGCGCACCGCATAGAGGCCGGAGGCGTCGTCGGTGTTGACGTCGCAACGCCCGCCCTCATAGGCCCTGGCCGCTTCTTCCGGCGTATCGAAGCTGACGATGTTGTAGGGCAGATTGTGGGTCCGCATGTAGTCGGAGATCGTGAGCTGGCCGGTCGAGCCCTGCTGGGCGCAGATCGAGGCTCCCGAGAGTTCGGTCGCCGATTTGACGCCGAGTGACTTCTTCACCAGGAAGCCTTGGCCGTCATAGAAATTCACGCCAGCGAAGAGCATGCCGGCGGTGTCGCGGCCGAGCGTCCAGGTCGAGTTGCGGTTGAGCACGTCGATCTCGCCGGACTGCAGCGCGGTGAAGCGGTCCTTGGTGGAGACCGGCACGAATTTGGCCTTGGTCGCATCGCCCAGCACGGCTGCGGCGATCGCGCGGCAATAGTCGACGTCGAGGCCGGTCCATTCGCCCTTCTCATTGGGCGCGGCGAAGCCCGGCAGTCCGGTGTTGACGCCGCAGATCACCTGGCCGCGCTGCTTGATGGTATCGAGCGTATCGGCGTGCGCGCCGAACCCGCTCAACGCCAGCGCCGCACCGGCTACCGCTGTAAGAAGTGTCTTTCTCATGGATGGAGGCCCCTGTTCGCTTCGTTGTCAGTGTAACGAGAATGCCCTTGGACGGCTGGCTGCGGCGTCAGAACCGGCCAGCTCACCGGGCTTGTTTGACGTTTCCAAAGCTCAAAGCACGTTCTATCGCGAGCGCCCTCTGACTTCGGTTCTTTGTTTCGACGCGTCGTGGCGATCTTCGGCGTATCCGCCAAATCCCTCAACGCTTTAGGACAAAACACGCCTAGACGGAACGCATTTTGAACCACATCTTTGTTATCGACGACAGGGCGAGGTCCGAAACCATCGCCAGACTGCTAAACGTCGTGATTTTTTGAACTGCCGCCACCTCTTCCTGCGTTCGCGAATGGATGTTTCGAGCGTTCCCGGCGATGGCCGGGAGGAACGGGCGTTCCGTCGAGGAGGTATGATGACGAGCTCAACGATCCGGACATGCCTCGCCGGAGATGAGAAACGACCTGCCGGCCGTGCGTGCTGAAGCGGTCATTGCAAGGTCCCCCGTATCGATCTGTCCCGCGGCAAAAGCGCCCAGCTTGTTCTCGCCAGTTACGACCCGTGCCTTGCCGCCGATTGCAAGCGCTTTGGCTGCCCACGTCAAGCGGAATTCGCGAAAAGCGGCCGAATATTCACAAAACTGGTCTGTGGAAGATGTCGCGACCTTCGAGATTGACGCAGGGGCGGCCGGGGTCGAATGTAACCGTTTCAGGACCCAATCGAATCTATCATGAAGAAGATCAGCAAGGACGAGATCGCGACCTTCGGTGAAAATACGCGTCTGGTTATCGGCGGGCGCGAACCATCCGAATATCACGGCTTCGTCAATCCGCCCGTCTATCACGGCTCCACCGTTCTCGCCCCGACGACGAAGGATCTCATCAACCACACGCCGCGCTACAGCTATGGTCGCCGCGGCAATCCGACCAGCGACGCCCTGGAAGAGGCGCTGAAGACGCTCGACGGCAGCGCCGGCGTGGTGCTGTGTCCCTCGGGCCTATCGGCCGTGTCGACTGCCCTGCTCTCCTGCCTCTCGGCCGGTGACCATTTGCTGATGGTCGATTCCACCTATCAGCCCACCCGGCAGCTTTGCGACAAGGTGCTCGCCCGTTTCGGCATCGAGACGACCTATTATGATCCGCTGATCGGCGCCGGCATCGAAACGCTCATCCGCCCGAATACGAAGGCAGTCTATCTGGAAGCCCCGGGATCGCAGAGCTTCGAGATGCAGGACGTGCCTGCGATCGCCGAGGTCGCGCACCGGCACGGTGCCACCGTACTGCTCGACAACACCTGGGCGACGCCGCTGTTCTTCGACGCCTTCGGCCATGGCATCGACCTTTCGATCCAGGCCGGCACCAAATATATCGTCGGCCATTCCGATGCGATGTTCGGCGTGGTCTCGGCCTCGCGCAAGGCTTGGCCGACGCTGAAGGGCTTCCACGGCGATTCAGGCCAATGCGTTGCGCCCGACGACATCTACCTGGCGATGCGCGGGCTGCGCACCATGGGCGTGCGCCTGCGCCAACACCAGGAAAGCGCGCTCAGGGTGGCGAAATGGCTGGCCAAGCGCCCCGAGGTGCAGCGCGTCCTGCACCCTGCACTGGAGGGTGATCCGGGCCATGCCATCTGGAAGCGCGATTTCAAGGGCTCATCCGGCCTGTTCTCCATCGTGCTGCAGCCTGCTCCGATGGAGGCCATCGGCGCCTTCCTGGACGATCTGAAATTCTTCGGGCTCGGCTATTCCTGGGGCGGCTATGAGAGCCTCGCCCTCCCCTTCGACTGCAAGACTTATCGCAGCGCCACCAGCTGGGATCCGGGCGGCCCCTGCGTGCGCCTTCATATCGGCCTGGAAGACGTCGCCGACCTGATCGGCGATCTCGACGCGGGCCTGGCGCGGTTCAGGGCGGCAAGGGGATAGGACGCAGCTCCGCTGCATTGCGGTTCATTCAAGAAGGAAACGCTCCGAATTGTCATAGCCGGGCTTGGCTCGGCTATCCAGAAGCCGCACGCGGAATGCTGGCTTTCGCACCGGATTGCCAGGTCAAGCCCGGCCATGACAAAGGTCGAGCAACCACATAGACGCTTCAGTGAATTGCACTGCGGCACTGCCGCGCCTTTTGCTGCGACGATAACGTCCTGGCACCGATACGGCCGCCGTCCTAGCTCGAGGCGCCTTGCCCCTGCTCCCTTGCCTCCCGCTTTTCCTTCAGCACCAGCGAGACGTTGCGGATATAGATCGCCAGGCCCGAGCCCTGGCCGATGATATAGACGAGGTCGGCCCTGACCAAGGCATAGAGGAAGAGCAGGCCGCCGCCGCCGATCGACAGGATCCAGAAACTGAAGGGGATGACGCTCTTGCCCGCCCGCTCGCTCACCCACCACTGGATGACGAAGCGGGCAGTGAACAGGGCCTGCGCGAACAGGCCGAGGATCAGCCAGAAGTCGAAATTGGTGTAGAAGACATTGTGGAGATAGCCGCCGAGGGCGTTCGACAACTCAATCAGCATTCTGTCCCCCTCCGCTGACATCAGGCACGCGCTTGCGCCGGCGGATGAGCCACCACACGCCGACGAGATCGAGGATGCCGACCCACAGCCTGTCGAAGAAACCATAATTGGAAACGCCGGTCAGCCGGGGCCGGTCGACCACGTCGACATGGCCGACCTCGAAGCCCTCGCGCTTGACCAGGGCCGGCATGAAGCGATGCAGCGCATCGAAATAAGGCAGGGCCAGATAGACGTCGCGGCGGATGGCCTTGAGGCCGCAACCGGTGTCGCGTGTGCCGTCCTTGAGAACAGAGGCCCGCACCTTGTTGGCGGTGCGCGACTGCCAGCGCTTGAAGCCGGTGTCCTTGCGCCCGAGCCGTTGCCCCGCAACCATGCCGGTCGCGGCGCCGCCGGCGATCAGGGCGTCGACCAAGGCGGGAATATAGGCCGGGTTGTTCTGGCCGTCGCCATCGATGGTGACCATCAGGCCGCCGCGGGCATGGCGAATGCCCGTGCGCACGGCGCAGGACTGGCCGCAGGATGCCTCGTGGCGCAGGCTGCGCAGGTAGGGCAGTTCGCCCTTCAACCTGGCCAATTCTGTCGGAGTCGCATCGCTCGAACCATCGTCGACATAGACGATCTCGAAACGGCGCCCGGCCAGGGCCGCGGCGATCTCCCGGATCAGCGGCTCGACATTTCCGGCCTCGTTGCGGACCGGAACGATGACGCTGATTTCAGGCGCATTGTCTTGTGATGACATGAAGAGTCGAACCTCAGCGGCGCGCTCGCCACGCCTCGATCAGCGTCTTTGCCGCGTCTTGCCCCCGCAACGCAAGAGCACCGTCGTGGTTTTGCCGGAAAACAAGACCGCGGCGCCCCAGAAAGTCGGCAAACCAGAAGGTGGCGAACCAGCCGAACAGGGCGCCGGCGACCACATCGGCGGGATAGTGGGCGCCGAGGATCACACGGCTGAGACAGACCAGCCCGCCAAGCGCGAACAGCCAGGGACGCCAGCGCGTCCCACAGAGGAGGATGATTACCGCAGCCACCGTCCAGGCCGTGGTGGCATGGCCGGAGGGGAAGCTTGCATTGGCGGCGCGCCAGGAAAAGGGCTCGAAACTCCAGCTCGAGCCTGCCTCGACATGCAGGGGCCTGACGCGGCCGATCGCGCGCTTGACGACATTCACGGCGAGCCCGGTTCCGGCGATGGCGACAAAGGCGAAGGCAAGCTGCAGCCAGAGCTGGCGCAGGGCGGCATCGAGCCGCGGCGGCAACTCCAGATCGACAACGGCGAGCAGGACAAGCGCCAGGCCGAGCGGAATGAGATAAAGGCCGGAATCACCGAGATAGGTAACGAAACGTGCCAGCCGCACCACAAGGCGAGGCCATTCGGGCAAGATGTGCAAGGAAGCCGGATCGGCGAGCACCATCAGGGCGATGACCAGCACGCCGCCAAAGGCGATGGCGGCAGGCGTCGCCACCCGTCCGAACAGCGGCCGTGCCGGCAGGCGCGCCGGCGCCCGCAGCCGCTGGCCGAGCGCGCGCCAATTGTGCGTATGCGACCATTGACGAATGGCGTTTCTCATGACGCAGTGCCGGTCTGTGCAGCACCATCGAGCGAAGACGTAGGCTTGGCGCGGCTGGCGCCGTCCCGAAAACCGGCCCACCGCATCATGTCACTCACTTGCATTCCGTCTGCGGCAGGAAATCGAGCGACACCATCGTTCCCTTCAGGCGAAAATCACCATAATCCAGGGTCAGGCTGCCTGAAATGCCATCGGCATAGAGCTCGAAGGACATGGTGTAGACGGGGGTCTCCTCGCCGACGGCCTTCTTGGTCGGGTCGAAATAGGAGATCGTCACCGGCCAGCGATCGACGCCATCGAGTTGCTTGGCCTTGGCCTCGACGCCCTCGCGCGGCTTGTCGGGGCCGATCTTTGCACCGATCACCGCAAGCGTGTTGTAGATCTTCTGGCCGCCATCCGATCCGTCATAGACCTGGCTCTCGAACACGTGCTCGCCGGCTCGCGCCGCCATGACGATCGCCTTCATCTGGCCGGTCGGGAAGAGAACCCGCTCGGATAGATCGAATTTGGTGGATTTGGGCTTCTTCAGCGCGACACCGACCGCCCCGCTCTCGGCCCGGCTGGCTTGGCCATCGACGCTGCCATCCAGCTTCTGGTTGGTAAAATTCTGCGAATTGAAGCGGAAATTGCGCCCCTTCTCGTCCTCGAACGTGGTGGAGCGCAGATCCGAAGTGTTGACCCCGCCGCCGCTCAGGCCGATTTCGGTGACCTGCCGGAAATTGAGCGCGTAGCCGCTGCAGGCATTGCCGGAGAAATCATACACGATGCGCCCGCGCATGCTGTCGACGCTCGACTGGTCCTTGCGGCGGTCGAGATTGAGATCGTAAACGGCCCGGTGCGCGACGAAGGGAACGGTCGCCGCCGCGGGGATCGCAGCGCTCGCCGCCACCTTCTGGGGCGCAACGCCGTCCTGCGCCGAGGCCATCCCCGGCACAGCCAGGAAGAGCACGGCCGGAAGAAGCACGATCCTTGGATGGACCGGAAGTGTCATCCGCATGAAGCAAATTTCCGTTTCAAAAATCGGCATTACCATAAGTGGCACACCCTGATGCCACAATGCTCAAAGAGCCTGTCAATCATGACGGAATTAGGCCCAAAAAACGTGCCATTCCACATTCATCAACAACACCGTTTACGATCCGTTCGCGGCTGCGATACGAACATGCCATAATGAGCCGAACTGCGAATCGCCAAGCAGAGTTGTTGCGCTTCGCCCACTCGTGAGTGACGCGCAACAACTCTGCAAATGTCCGAAATCTTGCGGGTTATCCCTGATCGAACCTGCGATTCGATCAAGGATAACCCGCTCAGCGAAACGCATTGTGCGAGATACCGACTGCATGAGTGATACCTCCGATCTGTTCGGGAGCGACAAGCCCGCCCAATCCAAGACGAGCGCCGACAAGGCCGATAATGCGAAGCGACCCTCGACCCAGTCGATTGCCGCCGCCTTGAAGGCTGGACTTGCTCCTAAGCCCGCCGCGACGAAAGGCGAAGATGGCTATGGCGCCTCCTCCATCCGCGTGCTCGAGGGCATCGAAGCCATTCGCATGCGTCCCGGCATGTATATCGGCTCGACCGGGCCGGAAGGCGACGGCCTGCACCATTTGTTCGCCGAAGTGATCGACAATTCGATGGACGAAGCGGTGGCCGGCCATGCCACCTTCATCGATGTCGAGCTCACCGCCGACGGCTTCGTCTCGATCACCGACAATGGGCGCGGCATCCCGGTCGAGCCCCATCCCCAATTTCCGGACGAGTCGACCCTCCAGGTCGTGATGACAAGGCCGCATTCGGGCGGCAAGTTCAACTCCGACGCCTACCAGACCTCCGGCGGTCTCCACGGCATCGGCGTCACCGCGGTGACCGCCCTGTCGGAACTCATGGAGGTGGAAGTGGCGCGCGGGCGCGAACTCCACCGCCAGCGTTTTGCCCGCGGCGTGCCGCTCGGCCCCGTCGAGCATATCGGTGCCGCCCCCAACCGCCGCGGCACCCGGGTGCGTTTCAAGCCGGACATCGAGATCTTCAAGCACGGTATCGCCTTCGATCCCAAGCGCCTGTTCAAGATGGCGCGCTCGAAAGCCTATCTCTTCCGCGGCGTCGAGATCCGCTGGAAATGCGCAGCCGAACTGCTGATCGGCCATAGCGACGTGCCGGCCGAGGAGAGCTTCAAGTTCCCGCGCGGCCTGGAGGACTATCTGCGCTCGGCCAGCGAGGGCCTCGAACTCGTCACCGAGCAGATGTTCTCCGGCCGCGTACCCAAGCCGGAGGGACATGGTTCGGTGGAATGGGCCATCGGCTGGTTCGCCGAGGACGAGGGCTATGTCTCCTCCTATTGCAACACGGTGCCCACCCGCGAAGGCGGCACCCATGAGGCGGGCCTGCGCATCGCCCTGCTGCGCGGCCTGAAGGACCACGCCGAGCGTATCGGCATCAAGCGCGCCAACCAGCTCACCACCGAAGACGTGATGGCCTGCACGGCGGCCATGCTCTCAGTGTTCATCCGCGAACCCGAATTCTCGTCCCAGACCAAGGCCAAGCTGGTGACCACGGAGGCCAGCCGCATCGTCGAGCAGGCCCTGAAGGATGCCTTCGACCATTGGCTGGCTTCCATGCCGTCCCAGGCCGCCAAACTGCTCGATTTCGTGGTCGAAAGGGCCGAGGAGCGCCTGCGTCGCCGGGCCGAGAAGGACGTGGCGCGCAAGACCGCAACGCGCAAACTGCGCTTGCCAGGCAAGCTCGCAGATTGCTCGAACAACGCCGCGCAAGGCTCTGAATTGTTTATCGTCGAAGGCGATTCCGCCGGCGGCTCAGCCAAGCAGGCGCGCGACCGTTCCAACCAGGCGGTGCTGCCTTTGCGCGGCAAGATCCTCAACGTCGCCAATGCCGGCAAGGACAAGCTCGCCCAGAACCAGCAATTGCAGGACCTGGGACAGGCGCTCGGCTGCGGCATGGGCACCCAGTACCGCGATGATGATCTGCGCTACGAGAAGATCATCATCATGACGGACGCCGACGTCGACGGCGCCCATATCGCCTCCCTGCTGATCACCTTCTTCTGGCGCCAGATGCCGCGCCTGATCGAGCGGGGCCACCTCTATCTCGCCGCCCCGCCCCTCTATCGCCTGACCCAAGGCACCAAATCGCTCTATGCGCGTGACGATGCCCACAAGGACGAGCTGGTGAAATCGGCCTTCAAGCCCAATCAGAAGATCGAGATCGGCCGCTTCAAGGGCCTGGGCGAGATGATGCCGGCTCAGCTGAAGGAAACCACCATGGACCCCAAGAAGCGCACGCTTCTCAAGGTCACGGTGATCGACGAGGAACGCGCGGAGACCTCGATTTCCGTCGAACGGCTGATGGGCAACAAGCCCGAAGCCCGTTTTGCCTTCATCCAGGAACAGGCCGCCTTCGCCGGCGAACTGGTGGATATCTGAGACCGAGTAGCACTGGAGTGCTCCCGGCAGGGGAGCACTTCTCCGGGTGCGCGGATGTCCCGTCCGCCTTTTCTCTGCAAACGAGGCGTTTCCAGGAGCGGACGAGAGGTCCGCGCACCGGGTCATTCGCCGCGGCGAAGCTCAGGTCTCGAAATCGCCGAAGACGTCCTGGAGGCGGGTCAGCGCCTCGACGCGTTCGCTGACCTCCTCGCCCAGCACGACGATGACATTGCTCAGCATCAGGTCGAGCACGGCCGTGATCGTCGCCGCCCCGTCCCAGAGCGGGCCGTGGGATCCGGGCACCACCAGGCAGATGTCGGATACCTCCGCACCCCAGGGGCAGAACTCGTCCGTGATCAGCACCACCTTCACGCCCGCGCGGCGCGCCTCGATCGCCAGGGGCCGTGCCTTGGAGGCGAAGCGACGGACATCATGCAGGAAGAGCAGCCTGCCGCTCACCGAACCATCGAGCAGTTCGGCATAGGTGCCGTTCAACCCATCCACGAACTGCACGCGCGGACGCGTATAGGAAAGCTGGCTGGCGAAATACTGAGCGATGCCCCGCACATTCTGGTAGGCCGCGACATAGACCTCGCTGGCGCCGACCAGCGCCTCGATGGTCTGGTGCCATTCGGGTGAGGTCGTCAGGCCATAGATCATGCCGAGATTGTCGATCTGCTGCTGGATCAGGCCGGCCAGCAGCTTGCCGCCGCTGATATCCTCGCGCAGTCGGTCGACAGGCCCCTTCACCTGCCAGGCCGGATTGGAGCTGCCGCGCCGCAATTCGCGCTTGAGCTGGTCGAGGCCGTCGAACCCCATGCGCCTGAGATAGCGTCCCACCGTCATCGGCGAGAGCTCGAGGCGTTCGGCGATCGACTTGGCGGTCTCGAACGGAAGATCGGCGATGTTCCGTTCGAGATAATTGGCGATCAGCTTGTCGGATTTCGACCGCCGCAAGGCCTCGTCTTGCAGGAGCTTGAGGATACGCTGCGCCACATCACCTCCCCAGGGCGTGTCGTCGGCCTCACTGGGCCGTCTTGACCTTAGTCCAGACGCGGTCCAGCTGGCGGATGCCCGGGCCGAGATCCTGGAAGATCTGCAGCCTCTGCATGGTTTCCTGCGGCGGATTGATTTCCTTGCTATTCTTGATGTTGTCGGGGGTCAATTGCCGGGCCGGCAGATTGGGCGTGCCGTTGGTCTGCTGCGAGACGTTCAGAGCGGCGACCTCGGGCCGGGTATAGAACTGCAGGAACTTGATGGCATTCTGCTTGTTCGGCGCCGATTTGAGGACGCAGATATCCTCCTGATACATCGTGGCCCCCTCCTCCGGGATCACGAAGCCGAGATCCTTGGGGTTGCCAAACACATCGATCATCGCGCCGATGAAGAAATGCGCCGCGGCGACATCGCCCGCCCCCACCATCGGGCGGGCGTCGTAGGTAAAGGCGGCAACCTGCGGCTTCATGGCGATCACCGTCTCGGCCGCCTGCTGCAATTCGGCCGGATCGGTCGAGTTGACCTTGTGGCCGTTGAGGATCAGTCCCACCGCGAGCACTTCGCGCATGTCGTCGAGCAGGGTGAATTTCAGGCTCTTCGCCTTCACGGTGGCGATGAGATCCTTCCAACCGGTGACGTCCTTGCCCAGCACCTTACGGTTATAGAGGATGCCGACGGAGCCGAAGGCATAGGGCAGGCAATATTCGCCCTTCGGATCGCTCTTGGCCCTGAGGAAGCTGGGGTCGATGTTCTTGAAGCCCTCATAGGCGTCGATATCGGTCTTCTCGAGCAGGCCGAGCTTGGCCATGATGTCCTGCATGTGCACAGACGGGAACACGATATCGTAGCCCGTCGCGCCACCCTGAATCTTGGCGAGCATCTCCTCGTTCGAAGAATAGGTCGAGAGATTGACCTTGATCTTGGTCTCCTCCTCGAACTTCTTCAGGACCGCCGGATTGATGTACTCACCCCAATTATAGACGTTAAGCTCCTCCGCCCGGACGCTGCCCGCCGCCAGCAGCGCAGCGAGAGACAGGGCCAGGCCCGCGCACCAGGCGCGCCGCTTCGCCCGGCGGCGACCGGCCGCGTCAATGGTCTTGGTCATCGAAATTCTCCTCTGGTGGCTTGCGCCGGGCACGGACCTCCAGGGTCCGATTTTCCTTCGCGCTTTGCGGGTCACGGCTTCTGCCGGCCGTTGACTTCGCCCCATAAATGGTATCCAAATATCTTAACATAACAAGAGTTATTTTTATAACATTTCGAGGGAAGACAGATGCAGGACCAGATCGTCCGGCTGGTGGGAGCGGCCAAGGCCTTTCCCACCCCCGAAGGGCGTAGCGTGACGGCACTGGACGCGATCGATCTCGATGTGCGCCGCAACGAATTCCTGACGCTGCTCGGGCCCTCCGGCTGTGGCAAGACCACGCTGCTCCATGCCATCAGCGGTTTCGTCGAGCTTGATTCGGGGCGGATTCTCATCGACGGGGAGGACATGACCGAGCGTCCTCCCTATCGGCGCCCCGTCAATACCGTGTTCCAGAACTACGCCCTTTTCCCGCATATGACGGTGGGCGAGAACACCGGCTATGCCCTCGAAATCGCCGGCATCGGCAGGGCCGAGCGCCTGCAGCGCGTCGCCGCCGCATTGCGCATGGTCGGCCTGGAAGGCACCGAAAGCCGGCGACCGCGCCAGCTATCCGGCGGTCAGCAGCAGCGGGTCGCCCTCGCACGCGCCATCATCGCCCGGCCCAAGCTCGTCCTCTTGGACGAACCCTTGTCGGCGCTCGACAAGAATCTCCGCCAGGCCATGCAGATCGAGCTGAAGACGCTGCAGCACGAACTCGGCATTTCCTTCATCTTCGTGACCCACGACCAGCAGGAAGCCCTGACCATGTCGGACCGGGTGGCCGTGCTGTCGGGCGGGCGCATCCAGCAGCTCGACACGCCGCGAAACGTCTATGACCATCCCGCCAGCACCTTCGTGGCCACATTCGTGGGCGCCAGCAACCTGTTCGAGGGTGAGGTCCGGGGCCAGGACCTGGTGACGTCGGACGGCACCACGATCCGCCATCGCTCGGCGCGCCCAGCAGGATCGGCCAGCGCCACCGCGCTGATCCGTCCCGAGCAGTTCTTCCTGGCGGAGGGCGATACGAACCTGCCCGGCCTCGACATCGAGCTCAGGCAGATCGTCTTCGTCGGCTCGTCCTTCGAATTGTTCGGGCAGACGGGCCAGGGCCGGCCGATCACGGTCGAGGTCCCTGCCACGCGCCGCGAGGCCATCGGAGCCATCGAGCAAAGCCGCCGGGCGCGGATCTCCTACGATCCCGGCGCCGTCCATCTCATCGAACCGAGCGCGAGCGCCTGAGATGTCCATCGCCAGCCGCCGCCGTATCGAACTTTCCCTGCTCCTCGGCCCCGTCAGTGCCTTTCTCGCGCTCTTCTTCCTGGTGCCGCTTGCCATCATGATGGTCACCAGCTTCCTGGCGCCGGGCCTCTATGGCGGGGTAGAATGGACGTTCTATCCGCATAATTTCGGGCGCATCCTCGGCTTTGCCGATCCGGCCTTCGAGGAATTCGACCCGATCTACATCGCGATCTTCCTGCGTTCCCTGAAGATCGCCGCCTTCACGGTGCTGACCTCGCTGGTGGTGTGCTACCCGGCCGCCTTCTGCATCGCCGGCCTGCCGGCACGCTGGAAGAATTTCTGCCTCTTCCTGATCACCCTGCCCTTCTTCACCAGCTTGATCGTGCGCCTGTTCGTCTGGGTGCTGATCCTGCGCCAGACGGGCCTGGTCAATGAGGCACTGCTGTCGAGCGGCCTGATCGCCCGGCCGCTCGATCTCATCTACACCGACGGCGCCATCATCCTGGGCATGGTCTATGTCTACATCCCCTTCATGTTCATGCCGGTCTATGCCAGCGTGGAGAAGCTCGACTGGACGCTGGTGCGCGCCTCGCTCGATCTCGGCGCCGGGCCGGTCCGTACCTTCTTGCGCATTATCCTGCCCCTGACCGCGCCCGGCATCGCCGGCGGCGCCGTCATCGTCTTCATCCCGGCGCTCGGCAATTTCGTGGTGCCGGCCATTCTCGGCGGCGCCAAGGTGATGATGCTCGGCAACCTGATCGAGCAGCAGTTCCTGTCGGCCCGCAACTGGCCCTTCGGCTCGGCGCTGGCCATGATGGTGATGAGCGTGATGCTCGTGCTGCTGATGGTCTATGTCTTCGCCTCCAGCCGGCGCGGCGCCGCAGCGGTTCAGGGAGGCAAGGCATGAAAGCCGTCCGCTTCCTCGCTCGCGGCGGCCTCGTCGCCTATACCGCGCTATTCTTCGCCTTCATCTATGTGCCGCTCGCGGTGATCGCGGTCTATTCGTTCAATGCCAATCCGGTGAACATGATGACCTGGAGCGGCTTCACCACCGAATGGTACGCCCAGGTTCTCGGTTTCAAGACGGCGATCTCGGAGAGCGCACTCTATATCGAATCGACCGACCAGTTGCTGCGCGCCGTCCGGAACAGCCTCGTCATCGCCGGGGCAACCACGGCGATCGCCACCATCTTCGGCACGGCGCTTGCCGTCGCCCTGCATCGCTACGCCTTCTTCGGCGCCCGTTTCTACCGGGCCTCGCTGTTCATGCCCATGCTGATGCCCGACATCGTGCTCGGCATCGCCTTGCTGATCTTCTTCGTCAACGCCGGCATCGAACTCGGCTTGAAGACGATCATCATCGGCCAGTGCACCTTCCTGATCTCCTACGTGTTCATCGTGGTCTCGGCCCGCCTTGCCGGCATGGATCGCACGCTCGAACATGCCTCGGCCGATCTGGGGGCCCATGAATGGACGACCTTCCGCAAGGTGGTGTTTCCCCAGCTCCTGCCGGGCATCGTCGGGGGAGCGCTGCTCGCCTTCATCATCTCGATGGACGATCTCGTCATCACCTATTTCATCGCTGGCGTGGATGTGACGACCCTGCCGATGTTCATCTTCTCCATGCTTCGCCGCGGCATCAAACCGGAGATCAACGCGATCGCCGTGATGATGCTCGCCTTCTCCTTCGTGGTCGCCTCGCTCGGCCTCTACCTTCGCTCCCGCCAGAATTGACCAGCATGACACAAGCCAATCCTCCCGGGCGCAAGCCCCGCGCCCGCGACCTCGGCCTGCCTTTTTCAGGCAGGACGGGACCGCACAATGCCATCACCGACGTCGAAGGCGTTGCCGTCGGCTTCACCACCATTCTCGAGAACGAACCCCGCCCCGGCCGCAAGCGCCCGCTGCGCACCGGCGTCACCGCCATCCTGCCGCATGCCGCCTCGCCCACGCCGGTGCCTGTCTATGCCGGCGTGCACCGCTTCAACGGCAATGGCGAGATGACCGGCACCCACTGGATCGAGGATGGCGGCAGCTTCATCGGGCCGGTGGTCATCACCAACACCCACGGCATCGGCATGGCGCATCACGCCACGGTGAAATGGATGCTGGAGCGCTACGCCTCCACCTATGACAGCGATGATTTCCTCTGGATCATGCCCGTAATCGCCGAGACCTATGACGGCGTGCTCAACGACATCAACGCCCTGGCCCTCTCGGAAGCCGATGTGCGCGCCGCCCTCGATACCGCCACCGGCGGCCCCGTGCGCGAGGGCAATTGCGGCGGCGGCGCTGGCATGATTACCTATGGCTTCAAGGGCGGCACCGGCACGGCCTCACGCATCGTCGAGCTCGACGGTGCATCCTACACCGTCGGTACGCTGGTGCAGGCCAACCATGGCCAGCGCGACTGGCTGACCATCCGCGGCGTGCCGGTGGGCGAGCATCTCAGGGACGGCACCCCGCAGAGCCAGATGCAGGAGCGCGGCTCGATCATCGTCGTCATCGCCACCGACCTGCCGCTTGCCCCCCACCAGCTGCAGCGCCTGGCGCGCCGTGCCGCCATCGGTATCGGCCGCAACGGCACGCCCGGCGGCAACAATTCCGGTGATATCTTCCTGGCCTTCTCCACCGCCAATGCCAGGCCGATGCTGCACCGTGCCCCGCCGCGCTTCGCCATCGAAATCCTCAACGACGAGCGGCTCGATCCGGCCTATCTCGCCGTGGTCGACAGCGTCGAGGAGGCCGTGGTCAACGCCATGCTCGCCGCCGAGGACGCCGGCGGCACGCCTCATGACCGTTTCCTGATCAAGGCCCTGCCGCACGAGCCGCTACTGGAGGTGATGCGGCGCTACGGCCGCGTGGCGTGAGGGAGCCCCGCGCAAACTAACATTGTCATCCCCGGCGAGGCCGCAGGCCGAGGGAAGGGGATCCAGGGGCTACCAACCTGCCCCCTATCGGCCCCTGGATCCCCTTCCCGCCACCTTCGGCGGCGCCGGCGATGACGTCAGTTGCTTATGAATGGTCGCCAGGGAGGCTCCTCAGCGCAGAGGCAGTCGCTTGTAGCGGCCCGGTTCTTCCGGGTCGTGATGCTGGCTGTAGGGCCCTTCCTCCAGGAATAGCCTGTGGCAAAAGGCAAGCTTGTCCTTCGACAGGGTGACGCCGAGGCCGGGTCCCTCCGGCACGGCGACGAGATTGTCGACGGGCGCGAAGACGCCCTCCTCCACCACGTCATAGGGCTGCATGCGGAAGAGCGACTGGCTGGGCTCGCGCAGATGCGAGAAGGCGGCGCTCAGATGCAGATAGACGGCACTGCCGATGCCGGTATTGGCGCTGTAGCACCAGAAATCGATGCCCATCGCCTCGCAGGCGCCGATGAAGCGCACCGTGCGGCCGATGCCGCCATGCACGTTGACGTCGGTGACGATGGCATCGGGCACGCCGAGCGCCACGGCCTTCTGGATATCGACATTGTGCCCGGAGAACGGAATGGCGGTGTGCCGGCGCAGCGCCGCCATCTCCTCGAAGGTGGCGCAGGGCTCTTCCCAGTTGCGGATGTCGAGCTCCTCGATACGGCTGGCGATGCGCTTGGCCTCGGTCACCGAATAGGCCATGTTGGAATCGATGCGGATGATCGCATCGGGCCCCAATTGCCGGCGCATCAGCCTGAGCGCCTCGATGCTCGGCTCGGGATCCCTAGTGCAGAGCTTGCCCTCGAAGACGGTGGTGCCGAACCGTTCCTTCAGGCCGACGCAATAGTCCGCCACGGCTTCCGGCGTGAGTTCCCCGCCCTTGCCGTTCCTGGCCTGGCGGAAGCCGAAATAATCGGCGAAGGCGATCTTCTTGCGCACGGCCCCACCGAGCAGGTCGTAGAGCGGGCGTCCCGTCGCCTTGCCCTTGATGTCCCACAGCGCCGTCTCGATGGCGGCGAAGGCCCGGATGGTGGCAAAGTCGACATTGGAGGTCACGCCGCGCCAGCTCGGCAGGCAGACGAGTTCGGCGCCGGCGATGTCATGGGCATCGCGCCCGATCAGGCCGGGCGCCAGGCGGTCGACGATGGCGCAGGCGTGCCAGGATGCCGCCTCCCCCAGCCCGATGATGCCCTCGTCCGTCTCCACCTCGACCACGCAGCGCGAGGAGCCCGGCAGCCAGCCGAAGGACCACCAGTATGGCGCCTCGATCGGCAGGTTGATCGGCGTGGCGCGGATGGCGGTGATCTTCATGGGATGGGGGATCCTGGCGGTAGCGAAGAAGAAGCAGTGGCTCGGATGGGAGTGATTGGCAAGATCTTGGAGCGCGGACATCCTGTCCGCTCTTGGAGACCCCACGCGGATGGGAGGAAAAGGGCGGACAGGATATCCGCGCTCCTTAAAGCCTCACTCCAGCCGGCGACGGAACAGCCAGCTCGCTGTGCCCAGCGAAACGGCCGCGATGACCGCCATTGGCCAGGTATTGGCGAGCACGGCGTCGAAAGGCAGGTCGCGCAGGAACACGCCCTTCACGATCACCAGGAAATAGCGCAGCGGGTTGATCACCGTCACCGGCTGCAGCCAGGCCGGCATGTTCTCGATCGGCGTGGCGAAGCCGGAGAGCAGCATGGCCGGCACCAGGAAGAGAAAGGCCCCGAGAATGGCCTGCTGCTGGGTGGTCGACAGGGCCGAGATGAACAGGCCGATGCCCGCCACCGCCAGGAGATAGAAGACGGCGCTGCCATAGAGCAGCAACAGCGAGCCCCGTAGCGGCACCCCGAAGATCAGCACGGCAGCCACAATGTAGACGGTAAGATGGAAGGTGCCGATCAGCATGGGTGGCAGCACCTTGCCCAACAGGATTTCATGCGTGCGCAGGGGCGAGACCATCAGCTGGTCGAAGGTGCCGAGCTCCCGCTCGCGCGCGATCGACAAGGCCGTGACGATCAGCCCGATCAGCAGCGCGATGGCGGCCACCAGGTTGGGCACCATGAACCATTGGAAGATCAGGTTCGAATTGAACCAGTTGCGCGCGACCACGTCGATGGCCCGCCCGCCGGCTGCCTTGCCAAGGGCGGTATCGGCAGCGAGGCCGGCGGCGATCTGGTTGAGATAGCCCGCCACGATCTGGGAGGCATTGGACTTGCGGCCGTCGAGCACGAGCCCGAGCTCGGCCGGCCGGCGCGCCTCGATGTCGCGCGAGAAGGCGGGGCCGATCTCGATGGCGGCAATCACCTCCTGCCCGTCGATGGCGGTGCGCAGTTCGGCTGGGTCCTGCGTCCGTCGGACGGAGCGGAAGGTGGGCGAGCCCTCGACGCGCCGGATCAGCTCCTGGCTCCAGGCGCCGTTGTCGCGGTTGAGCACGAGAATGTCGACATTCTTCACCTCCAGCGTAGCGGCGAAGGAAAACACCAGGAGCTGGAGGATGGGCGGCACCACCAGGATGATGCGGCTCTTGGGATCGCGCAGGATGCCCAGCAACTCCTTGATGATCAGGGCCCTGAGGCGCGCCAGTCCCATCTCAGCCGATCCTCTTGCGGGTGCTGCGGGCCGCAGCCAGGAAGAAGACGAAGCCGATGAACAGCATCACCGCGATGGCCTGGAGGAACATCGGCCAGATGTCGCCGGCCAGGAACACCGACTGCAGGCTGGGGATCAAATAGCGCACGGGCAGGATCAAGGTGAGCCACTGGATCACCTGGGGCATCGAATTGATCTCGAACAGGAAGCCGGAGAGCAGGAAGGCGGGCAGGAAGGCCGAAATCAGGGCGAGCTGCGAGGCCAGGAACTGGTTCTTGGTGGCGGCCGAGATCAGGAGCCCTTGTCCAAGCGCCGGGATCAGGAAGCTCGCCGACAGGGCATAGAGCGCCAGCACAGAGCCCCGGAACGGCACGCCGAAAAGCAGGACCGCCACCAGCACGCACAGGGTCATCGAAGCCAGGCCGAGCAGGAAATAGGGTATGAGCTTGCCGGCCAGCAGTTCGGCGGCGCTGACGGGCGTCGCCATCATCGCCTCCATGGTGCCGCGTTCCCATTCGCGGGCCACCACCAGCGAGGTCAACAACGTGCCGATCAGCGCCATGACGATGGCGATGGAGCCGGGAACCAGGAAGTTGCGACTGGTCAGCTCCGGGTTGAACCAGAAGCGTTGCTCCACCTCGATCGCCGGCTGGCCGAGACCGCGCTCGCCACCCCGGATCGCCGCCCAGCTGGCGACGACCCCGCGGGCATAGTTCTGCACGAAATTCGCATTGTTCGGGTCCGAGCCATCGACCAGGACCTGGATCGCCGGCCCGGCGGCGGAGGCGAAATCGGCGGCGAAGGTTGAGGGAATGACGACGATACCCTTGATCCGACCGAGGATCAGTGCCTCCTCGAAGTCGCGCCGGTCATGCCCCTGCTCGACCTCGAAATAACCCGAGGCCTGGAAACTCGCGGCAATGTCGCGGGTGAGCGGCGAAGGATCCTCGACGACCAGCCCCACCCGGGTGCGGGTGGCATCGAGCGACACGCCATAGCCGAAGATGAAAAGCAGGATCAGCGGCAGCACGAAGGCGATCAGGATGGAGCTGGGATCGCGGACGATCTGATAGCTTTCCTTGCGGACCAGGGCTGAAAAGCGCCGCAGCCTGGCGGAGCGGTCCGCTGCGACGGGCGACGACGCGGTTTGCCCGGCAACGGAGGATACCGGTTTGTGGTCGCTCATGCCGCCTTGGCCTCCGAACCCTGAACCAGCGCGACGAAGGCATCTTCCATGGTCGGATCGGGATTGGCGGCATCGGCCACCCGCGCTTTGAGTTCATCGGGCGAGCCCAGCGCGATGGAGCGCCCGCGATAGATAAGCGAGATGCGGTCGCAATATTCGGCCTCGTCCATGAAATGGGTGGTGACCAGCACGGTCACGCCCTTTTCGACCAGCGCGTTGATATGGGTCCAGAATTCGCGCCGCGTGATCGGATCGACCCCCGAGGTGGGCTCGTCGAGGAAGAGCGCCTTGGGTTCATGCATGACGGCGCAGGCCAGCGCCAGGCGCTGCTTGAGGCCGAGCGGCAGATCCTTGGCGGACATGCCCCTTCGTGGGCCGAAATCGAAGATCTCGGTCATCAGCTCGATGCGCTGGCGCTTGCGCGCGCCGGTCAGGCCGTAGACGCCGGCAAAGAAGGCGAGGTTCTGCGCCACGCTGAGATCGCCATAGAGCGAGAATTTCTGGGCCATGTAGCCCAGGCGGTTGCGCGCCTCGGCCGAGTCCCGCCTGAGGTCGAAGCCGGCGACCCGCCCCTCGCCGCCGGTGGGCTTGAGCAAGCCGCACAGCATCTTGAAGGTGGTGGACTTGCCGGCGCCGTTCGGCCCCAAGAGCCCGAAGATCTGCCCGCGCGGGATCTCGAAGGAAATATCCTGCGCCGCGGCGAAATCGCCGAAATGCTTGGTCAGGCCGCGCGCCTCGATCACGGGCCTGCCCTCCTCGACGGGCAGTGCCTGGGTCGCCTCGGCCAGCCGCGAGCGCCCGCCGGGGCCGCCACCGAGCAGATCGACGAAGGCATCCTCGAAGCGCGGCTGGATCGGTTGGGGCTTTGCACGGGCGCCCGCGGCGCGCGCCGCCTCCTCGGCGAGCCCTGCCCCCTCCCCGGTCACCAGCCGGATAGCCTGGCCCTGAATGACACCGTCGACGATCCCCGGCACGGCAAGCGCCCGCGACAGGGCCGGACGGCGGCGGCCCTCGATATCGCCGAGCCGGAACACCCGGCCTTCGACCTTGCCGGTGAGTTCGGAAGGCACGCCGGCAAACAGCAGCTTGCCCCGGTTCAGCAACAAGACACGGTCGCAGGCCTGGGCCTCGTCGAGATAGGCGGTGGACCAGACCACGCCGATGCCCTCGCGGGTGAGGTCCTCCACCATCTTCCACAGATCGCGCCGCGAGATCGGATCGACGCCGACGCCCGGCTCATCCAGCAGCAGCAGGCGCGGCTTCTTGAGAAGCGCACAGGCCAGGCCCAGCTTCTGCTTCATGCCGCCGGACAGCCGCCCTGCCAGGCGGGTGGTAAAGGCGGCCAGATCGGTGAAGGTGAGAAGTTCGTCGAAGATGGCGGCGCGTTCGCTTTTCGGCAGCCCGCGCAGATCGGCGTAGAGATCGAGGTTTTCCTGAACCGAAAGGTCCTCGTAGAGGCCGAAGCGCTGGGGCATGTAGCCGATCGCAGCCTGGATCGAAGCCGCGTCGCGGGCGGTGTCGAAGCCGAGCACCGTCAGGCTGCCTTCATCGGGCAGCATCAGGCCGGTCATCAGGCGGATCAGCGTGGTCTTGCCCGCGCCGTCGGGGCCGACCAGCCCGGTGATCTCACCCGGCCGGATCGAGGCCTCGATGCCGTCGAGAGCCTGGATCGCCTCGCCGAAATGCTTGCTGACACCGGAAATCTGGACGACCGCATCGGTCATGCGCGTTGCCTTTCAGGGCTTGCCGCCATCCACCGCCGCTCCATCGGACAGGCGTACCGTCACCGGCATGCCCTGCAGGAGCGCGCTGTCGGGCTCGTCGACCACGATGCGCAGGCGATAGACCAGATCGGTGCGCAGTTCCGGCGTCTCCACCGTCTTCGGCGTGAACTCGGCCACCGGCGAGATGAAGCCGACGCGGCCCTTGTAGCGCTTGGCCGGATCGGTATCCGAGCGCACCTCCACCATTGTGCCGGTATGGACACGTCCAAGATCGGTTTCAGCGATGAAGGCCCGGACCCAGACCGGCTTGGTGAGCGACAGCACGAAAGCGATGTCGTTGGGGGCAAGGATCGCGCCCTTCTCGTGGACGCGCGAAAGGATGACACCATCGGCCGGAGCGACCAGGGTGGCATCGCCAACGGTCGTCCGGGCCGAAGCGAGATTGGCCTCGGCCGCCTCCAGGCTGGCCTTGGCGGCGGCGATGTCCTCCGAGCGCGTGCCCTGCTCCAGCAGGGTCAAGGCTTCCCTGGCCGCGTTGACCCGGGCCCGCGCCGCGTCGCGGGCGGCGACCGCCTGGTCGAGCCCGCCCTGGGAGACGGTGCCGCTCGGCCGAAGCTGGAAGGAGCGGGTGTAGCTCTGTTCGGCATTGATGAGATCGGCCTGGCGTTCGGCGAGGACGGCCTTGGCCTGAGCGATCTCGGCGGCGCGCGGCCCGGCCTCGAGCTTGGCGAGCGTGGCGCGCTGGCTGGCTGCCTGGGCCTGCGCCACCTCGACCAGGTCCTGATACGGCCTGACATCCAGCCGGGCGAGCGTATCGCCGGCCTTCACGCTGTCGCCCTCGTCCACCAGCGTCTCGGCGAGCCTGCCGCTGACACGAAAACCGAGCTGCACCTGCCGGATGTCGACATTGCCATAGAGCACCAATTCCTTCCCAGCACGCTCGACCCAGCCCATGCGCTGGGGTAGATCGAACCACCAGCCGACGAAGCCGGCACCGGCAATTGCGAGCAAGACGGCGGGAATGGCGGCCTTCTTCATGAGCGGCCTCCTTCCGCGGCCAGCGCGGCGACGAGTTCACCCGCATGGCGCCGCACGGTTTCGACCTCGTCGGCGCCGATGGTGTCCCAGGCGAGATGGCGCTTCACGGCCGCATGCGCGACCCGGAAGACCATCAGGCCGCCGAGCAGGGAGAGAGTGCGCAATCTGACGTGGCGGGAAGCCCCGTCCTCGCCGAGCACGATGCCCACCAGCATGGTTGCCGCCTCGAGCATGGGCTTCATCACCTGAGAAAAGATACGCTCGAAAGCCTCCGTCGGTTCCATCTGCTCGCGGATGAGGAAGCGCGCCAACGGCTCGGATATCGGCCCGATGAACAGGGTCGCCATGGTCTGCGTCAGCTCGGTCAGGAAGGCCCGGGCCTCCTGCCGGTCGATTGCCCCGCCACCGCTCGCTGCTTCGGCAAGTCGGGCCCGGACACGTCCGCCCAGCCCACCGACATGCGACGAAATCAGGCCGGCGATATGATCGGCGGTGGCGAGATAGAGCCCCTCCTTGGAGCCGAAATAATAGGTGATCGCCTGCAGATTGACGCCGGCGGCATCCGCCAGCATGCGGGTCGAAGCGCCGTCGAAGCCATAACGGCCAAACACGCCGATCGAGGCATCGAGCAGCTTCTCGCGGGTGGCATCGCCACGGCCGTTCGAAGCCGGAGGGGAGGATTGTTTCTTGACCATGATGCAACCCATAGACGAAAACAGCATTTAAGTCAATCGATTGAATTATTCCATGGAAATGCGGCCCCCGGCGCAGATGGAATCTGCACGGCGTCGATGCCGACCTGCCATCACGCGATCCCGTGACATCCGATATGGAGACGATGAATTGCCGTTTTGACCGCACACCAGATCCGCCCCAGCTGTCGGCGGGCGGGGCTCCGCGACATCGCACCGGGCGAGTTGGTAGCCATGGCCTTGGGGCGACATTTTCCTTGAAACATTTCCGCGGGGATGGACATTGGCAATCCGGGGCGAAACGAAGCAGGCCAGATGACGCAATTCGACGAACATGCGCTGGGCGACGGCACCAAGAAATCGAACCGGCAGGCCGAACTGCTGCGGCTGCTCGAGCGCAGCCACTATCTCTCGATCGAGGAAATCGCCGAACGTTTTGCCGTGACGACGCAGACCGCCCGCCGGGATATCGTCGCACTGGAAGCCATCGGCCAGGTGCGCCGCCTGCACGGCGGTGCCACGATCGCCACACCGGTGGATGCCATCACGCGACGCCAGCGCCGCATCGAGAATGCCTCGCAGAAAGCTCAGGTCGCCACCCTTGTTGCCCAGGTCATTCCGGACGGAGCCGCCGTCTTCATGGACACCGGAACGACCTGCGAGGCGATCGCCTACGCGCTGCTGCAGCGGCGAGACCTGCGGATCGTCACCTACAGCCTGCGGGTGGCCACCATCTTCAGCGAGAATTCCAATTTCGCCCTGGCGATTCCCGGCGGCTTCGTGCGACCGGTGGATGGTGGCGTCTTCCGCGAGGATACGGCCGACTACATCCGCCGCTTCAAGTTCGACTTTGCCGTGATCTCGGTCAGCAGCATCGACCAGGCCGGCGATATCTGCGACGACGACCTTGCGGAGGTCTCGGCCGTCACCGCCGCCCTGGCACAGACCGAGCGCACCATCCTGGCCGTGGACAGCACGAAATTCGGCAAGCGCGCGCTGGTCAGGCTCGGTTCGCTCGAAGATGTCGACATCCTGGTCAGCGACGACATTCCCGCCCCCTTTCGCGACAGGGTGCACCGAAGCGGCGTGGAAACCCGTGTCGCCGTCGCGGACGCGCAGGAAGCCCCTCTCGAATTGTAGCGGTCAGCGTCGCCTCGCAGCCAATAACCGTGACATGACGGCAGCGTTGATGCCGTGGTCTGTGAACATCAGCACGGCGGCGCCGGAAGAGGCATCACCCGTCTCGGCGATGCCAGGCTGCCGTACCGAGCGCATGGGCACCACCAATTCTGGTTGTTTCGGTCCGGGACTTGCATCAGACCAGCTTGGCATCGATGGCCAGCCACACGAGATGGGCATCGTTGCGGGCACCGAGCTTGGTCTTGATCTGATAATGGTAATTGCGAACCGTCTTGAGGCTGAGATGCATGGATGTGCTGATCGCCTCGGCCGACCAGCCCGATGCGACCAGGCGCAGAATCTCGGTCTCGCGCGGGCTGAGCTCGGCCAGCGGCGATGAGGCATGGGTAAGGCGTTCGGCCGCGATCTCGCGCGCCACGTCATTGCTCATCGCCCGTTCGCCCTTGGCCACCAGGGCAACGGAATTGACGAGCTCGGCGGCATCGCTGCCCTTGGTGACATAGCCGGCGGCCCCCGCCTCGAACGCCTTGAGGGCGAAAGCGGCCCCGCTGTGCATGGTAAAGATGAGAACCCGGGCGGCATGATCCCATTGGCGGATATGGCGCAAGGCTTCGATGCCGCTGAGGCCCGGCAGGGAAAGATCCATCACCACCACGTCGGGCTTGGCTTTCCGGTAGGCCTCATAGGCCGAAACGGCATCGCTGGCTTCGGCCACCACGCGATAGCCGGGCACCTTTTCGAGCAGCCGCCGATACCCCTCCCTGACGACGGGATGGTCATCCACCAGCAGGATGCTGAGATCGCTCATGCCGGGACAGGCTGGGCCGGGCCGCGCATCCGATTGGCGCGATCCGCAAGCAACGGAATGATTGCAGCGATGCGAACGCCGTGTCGCGCCTGGCCGATGGAAAGGCTTCCGCCCAGTGCCGTCACCCGTTCCCGCATGCCGAGAATTCCATGCCCGGCCTCCATGGTCAGCCGTAGCGGATTGCCGCCGCCGTCATCCTCGACGCTGAGCTCGACAGCGCCCCCCTCCTGCAGGCCTGTTCGCTTGACGAACAGGCGGATATCGCGCGGCTTGCCGTGGCGCGCGGCATTGGTCAGGCATTCCTGTGCAATGCGATAGATGCTGAGGGCGATGGCGTGCGGAAGGCCGGTGAGATTGCCGGCGATATCAAGGTGGAATCGGGCGCGCGTGGTGTTGCCTACATTCCAGCCAGCCACGAGTTGGGCCAGACTGGCCTCCAGGCCCAGTTCCTCGAGTTCCTGCGAACGCAACCGTTGCAGGGTGCCGCGCAAGGTCGCATTCATCCGCCGGGTCACTTCGGCGATGGATCGAGCGTCCTTGGCAATCTCCGGCCGGTCCTCAGCCTCCAATTCGATGGCGCCCGCAAGGGCATTGACGGCCGCCAGACACTGGCCGAATTCGTCATGGAGATCGCGCGCCAGCGTGCGTCGTTCCTCCTCTTGCACCTGGAACAGGCGGTTGGTGAGGGCGACGCGCTGGGCCGTGGTTTCGGCCAAACGGCAAGTGAGATCGTTCAAGGCGCCGGCGATGCGATCGAATTCCGCCGTCCGGTAGCCCGGCAGACGATAGCCGTAATCCCCGCGTTCGAGGCGGCGCAGGCCGGCGACGATGGCACGCGCCGGCAGAAGGGACTGGCCGATAAAAAGCCCGGCGAGCACGCCGATGGCGACCGCCAGCAGGCCCGCCACGCTGAGCACGATGGTGATGCGGTCCCAGGCCAGCCGCACGGCGGCACCGTGGTCGGGCACGGCCTCGATCGTGCCGGCCTGACGCTGGCGGTCACTGAGGGGGCGCTCGACGGCCTGGTTGGGCCCGAACAGCCAGTCATAGGACGTTTCGAACCAGGCCGGCGCGGGACGGCCGATCGTCTCGAGCTGGCTGCACAGGCGCCGGGGGGCTTCCTGGCCGAGCGTGACGGTTATGCATATGCCCGGCGAAATCACCTTCATCGTCACGATGGTGTTCCAATCGGGCAAGGGCAGGATGAGGTTGCGCGAAAGTCCGCCGCGCCAGAGCAGCTCGCGCCAATAGAGAGCTTCCAGCGCTTTGGAGACCCGCTCGGCCGAGGCGCGTGTCTCCGTTTCGGTGGCATGGCGCGTATCGTGCAAGACCCAGCCGATGGCACAGGCGAGGCAGAGAACGATGGCGGCTGCGAGCCGCAAAACCAGATGACCGAAGAGGTTCATGGCTCACTCTTGCTGGATCGACCCCCTCGAATAGTGAGCATGGCCCACAGGGCTGGCAAGCACAAAGGCGGCGAGACGACGCCCGGAAGCCAATGTCGGGCAAAATGCCCAAATGAGATCGGGACCTCTACCCAGGCTGTCGGCTTTCACCGTTGCTAGCCTGGAACATGATCCATCGATCCATAGCAACCGTCAGCAAGTCCCGTGAATCCAAACGTCCAATGAGTCCGACCGTCCCATGAGCGAGCGTCAACCGCGCCTTTCCGGTGGAGATCCCCTGCTGCCCTGGCTCATCTTTACCGGCGTCAGCATCTTCGCCTTCCTCGTACTCTGGTATTTTGGCTTCATCGCCAAGATGATCGACGAGGACAGGACCTATATCTCCGTTGTCATCGTCCTCCTCTATATCGCAAGCAGTCTGCATTGCCTGTGGCGCATCGTTTTCATCGGGCGCGAGGGGGAGGCTGCCCGCCGCACGGCCCAGTGGGTCATTCGAGGTGGCAAGTCCGCCCTGGCGACCTTGGGTTCGGTGCCCGACGGAAAGCTTGGGCAAGGCCTGGTCGCCGGCCACATACGCGACCTCGTCACCAAGGCCGACCTGCAAGGCTCGGCCCGCCTCGACCAGACCTTGCTGTTGCGTGTCCTCGCCGACCGGCTGCGGGGTTCCAACCGCTATGGTGCCTTTGCCAGCGATACGTTGATGAAGCTCGGGCTGCTCGGCACCATCGTCGGCTTCATCATGATGCTGGCTCCGATCGCCGGGCTCGACACCGACAGCAAGGAAGCCGTGCGCAGTTCGATGTCGCTGATGAGCGGGGGCATGGCGGTCGCCATGTACACCACGCTGGTAGGCCTGATCGGTTCGATCATGATCAAGGTGCAATATCATTTCCTCGACGGCGCCACCTCGCGCATCTTCTCCTTCGCGGTCGATCTCACCGAAGTCCATGTGATTTCGGCGCTGGAAGCGCAAAGGGCGCCGGGATGATCGATGACTTCGATCTCCACGGACGGGAAGAAGCCTTCGACCCGTTCAGCGTGGTGCTGTTCAAGGCCCTGCAGGTCATCGCCTTCCTGTTCTTCGTGGTGTTCATCATCATTTCCCCCAAGGCCAATGAGGGCAAGGTCGACAGCAAGGCCGAGTTCATCATCACCATGGATTGGCCCGACAATCATCCCGACGACATGGACATCTTCGTCCAGGATCCGCTCGGCAACATCGCCTGGTACCGCCGGCGCGAAGCGGGTTTCCTGGTGCTCGACCGCGACGATCGCGGCGGCCTCAACGATTTCGTCATGGTCAACGGGCGCAAGCAACAGACCAAGGTGCGCGAGGAGCTCGTCAGCATTCGCGGTTTCGTCGCCGGCGAATACACCGTGAACGTCTATCACTTCACCGCCCTGACCAAGCAGCCGGTGCCGGTGACGGTAACGGTGCAAAAGCTCAATCCGGTCGCCAAGATCGTCGCCCGGGAGACGATTGAAACGGCTGACGGGGGAAGCGAGCAGACCGCCATACGCTTCACCATGGACGCGCAGGGCGAGGTCACCGGCACCAGCCGGGAGGCCAAGTCGATCTTGCGCAGCATGCACAATGCCTGGAGCAAGAATCTATGACCGCGGCAATGACGGTGGGCGGCGATCATGCTTGAGACCAACCTGCTCTGCCTGGTGCTCGCCTATGTCTTTCTCAGCCTCCTGATGCTCACCGTGCTGATCGGGCTGGCATTGCCGCGTCTGGTCAAGATCGGCGCGATCGTCGTGGCGAGCCTGTTCTATGTCGTCGTGTTCTTCTCGATGCAAGGCTTGCTGGGCTGGTCGGCCCCCGTCGGCGTGCCGGCCCGCTTTCAGGTGCTGTGGACGAGGATCGTCGAACCCAATGTCGTCCAGGGCGAAACCGGTGCCATCCATCTCTGGCTCGAGGAGCTGGATGCGGCCAACCTGCCGACCGGCGAGCCGCGCGCCTATCGCCTGCCTTATACGACGAACCTCGCCGGCCGGGTGGCCAAGGCGCAAAAGGAGATCGAGAAGGGCAATCTGCAGGGGGGACGCGCGGAATTTTTCGGAACGGGAGCATCGCAAAGCGTCCCCACCGGCCCGCTGCAAACCGGAGCACCGCCCGGAGGGGATCCTTCCGGCGGCGGCCTGTTCGACCCGGCTTTTCTCGGCGGGCAATCGCGCAACGTCGATCTCGTGCCGCTACCGAAACCGGCGTTGCCGCCGAAGGACATGCCCTGACACTGCCTTGCCGTTCATCGCGGCAGCGACGCTGCCTTCCATGATCTGAACCATGCGGTCTTCAACAGAATTGGAAATGGGACATGCCGGACACGAAGGACGACAATGTCCAGGGCAAACTTCTTCTGAGGGGCGGAGCCCTTTGGCTCATCGTTGCCCTTGTCCTTGCCTGGTGCCTGGTGGGACTGGCCTTGCAACTCCCGGGATTCGGTGCTGTCTTCCCCGGAAAATATCAGCGTGTCCTGCAGGCGCATATCGACTTTCTCTTGATGAGCGCGCTGCTTTTGGGCTTCTACGGCACCAGGATCGCGCTGCCATGGCATGTCCGCTGGGCCATGGTCATCGGTGCGTTCACAAATTCGATGCTCTTCCTGCTGATGGCCATCTTTCCTGCCCTGGACCCGACCGGCCCGTCGCCCGTCACGGGATTTGCCAGCACGATTTTCATCGGCCTCAATCTGTTGAGCTTCTTGATCACCAGCTATGGCTTTGGGCGTGGAGCCGTCCTGGCCTTGCGATCGACCTTCACACGCTGATCGCTCTTTCAACCGGCCAAACGACGAGGGGGTGAAACGCCGGTGCGTTTCACCCCCTCGGATGTTCGGTAGCCGTCCTTGCGAGGCAGGCTATTCCGCGCCGGCCGGTGCGTCGGGCTCGCGCTGCGGCGGCCCCTTCGGCTTGGCCTTGGGCTTCTTGGCCGAGGCCTGGCTGTTGTCGGCCACCACCGGTTCGGGCTTGGGCTTGGCCGGGCCTGCGGGATATTCGAAGCCCAGTTCCTGCTTGCCCTCTTCGTTGGTGACGACCGTCACCCGCACGGCGCCGCCCGATTTCAGCCGACCGAACAGCACCTCGTCGGCCAGCGGCGTCTTGATGGCCTGCTGGATCAGGCGAGCCATCGGCCGGGCGCCCATGAACTCGTCATAGCCATTTGCCACCAACCAGGTACGGGCGTCGTTGGAGAGCTCCACCGCGACATGGCGATCGGCAAGCTGCACTTCGAGCTGCGCGATGAACTTGTCGACGACCTGGCTGACGATCTCCTGCGACAGGTGGTCGAAACCGATGGTCGCATCCAGGCGGTTGCGGAACTCCGGCGTGAACAGGCGGTTGATCGCCTCGGTGTCGTCGCCCTCGCGCTTGTTCTTGGTGAAGCCGAAGGCCGCCTTGGCCAGGTCAGCCGCACCGGCATTGGTGGTCATGATCAGGATCACATTGCGGAAGTCGACGCTCTTGCCGTTGTGATCGGTGAGCTTGCCGTGATCCATCACCTGCAACAGGATGTTGAACAGGTCCGGATGGGCCTTCTCGATCTCGTCCAGCAGCAGCACGCAATGCGGGTTCTGGTCGATGCCGTCGGTGAGCAGGCCGCCCTGGTCGAAGCCGACATAGCCGGGAGGCGCACCGATCAGGCGCGACACCGTATGGCGCTCCATATATTCCGACATGTCGAAGCGCAGGAGGTTGATGCCGAGCACGGAGGCGAGCTGGCGGGCGACTTCGGTCTTGCCGACACCGGTCGGCCCCGAGAACAGATAGTTGCCGATCGGCTTCTCCGGGTCGCGCAGGCCGGCACGGGCCAGCTTGATGGCGGCCGAGAGCTGCTTGATCGCCTTGTCCTGCCCGTAGACCACCCTCTTCAGGTTCGTCTCCAGATTCCGCAGCGTCTCCGTATCGTCCTTCGACACGGTCTTGGGCGGGATGCGGGCCATGGTGGCGATGGTCGCCTCGATCTCCTTGACGCCGATCGTCTTCTTGCGCCGGCTCTCGGTCACCAGCATCTGCGAAGCGCCGGTTTCATCGATGACGTCGATCGCCTTGTCCGGCAGCTTGCGGTCATTGATGTATTTGGCCGACAGCTCCACCGCCGCCTTGATGGCGTCGTTGGTGTAGCGCAGCTTGTGATATTCCTCGTAATAGGGCTTGAGGCCCTTGAGGATCTCGATCGTGTCGGGGATGGAGGGTTCCGCCACGTCGATCTTCTGGAATCGGCGCACCAAGGCGCGGTCCTTCTCGAAATACTGGCGGTATTCCTTGTAGGTGGTCGAGCCGATGCAGCGCAGCAGGCCGGCGGCCAGGGCCGGCTTCAGCAGGTTGGAGGCATCCATGGCGCCGCCCGAGGTGGCGCCGGCGCCGATCACCGTATGGATCTCGTCGATGAACAGGATCGCGCCCGGATAGGCCTCGATCTCCTTCACAACCTGCTTCAGGCGCTCCTCGAAATCACCGCGATAGCGCGTGCCGGCGAGCAGCGTGCCCATGTCGAGCGCGAACACGGTGGCGCCGCGCAGCACTTCCGGCACGTCGCCCTCGATGATGCGGCGCGCAAGGCCCTCGGCGATCGCGGTCTTGCCGACGCCGGGATCGCCGACGAAAAGCGGATTGTTCTTCTGGCGGCGGCAGAGCACCTGGATGGTGCGCGTAATCTCGCTGTCGCGCCCGATCAGCGGGTCGATCTTGCCGTCCCTCGCCTTCTTGTTGAGGTTGACGCAATAGGCGTCGATGGCGTCCTGCTTCTTCTTGGACGCATCCTCGCCATTGGCCGTGGTCTTCGGGCTGTCGCCATCGGTCTCGTCGACGCCGCGCGGAGCCTTGGCTTCCGACAGGCCGGGGCGCTTGGCGATGCCGTGCGAGATGTAGTTCACGGCGTCATAGCGCGTCATGTCCTGCTCCTGCAGGAAATAGGCGGCGTGGCTCTCGCGTTCGGCGAAGATCGCCACCAGCACATTGGCGCCGGTGACTTCCTCGCGGCCCGAGGACTGCACGTGGATGACGGCGCGCTGGATGACGCGCTGGAACCCTGCCGTCGGCTTGGCGTCGTCGCGGCCGTCGGAGACCAGGTTCTCCAGTTCGGTGTCGATATATTCGACCAGGTTGCGCCTGAGGATGTCGAGATCGACATTGCAGGCCCGCATCACAGCCGCCGCGTCCTGGTCCTCGATCAGGGAGAGCAGCAGATGTTCGAGAGTCGCATATTCGTGATGGCGCTGATTGGCAGCGGCCAGAGCGCGATGGAGGGACTGTTCGAGGTGTCTTGAAAAGGATGGCACGATCAGTTCCTCACTTTTCTTCCATGACGCATTGCAGCGGATGCTGATGCTTACGGGCAAAATCCATGACTTGAGTCACCTTGGTCTCAGCGACCTCGTAGGTGTAGATGCCGCATTCTCCCACGCCATTGTGGTGAACATGCAGCATGATGTGGGTGGCACCGTCGCGGTCCTTGTTGAAGAAGCGCTCCAGCACCTCGATGACGAATTCCATCGGGGTATAATCGTCATTCAGCAACAGGACCCGGTAGAGTTTGGGGCGTTTGGTCGCCGGCCGCGTCTTGGTAATCACGGCCGCGTTAGTGCCCTCACCGCCACCTGGAGCGCGGGGCTCGCGGGCCATGCCGATCAGGGGAAACGGCTTGTGCGCGGCGCTCAATGCAATATCCAGAATCGTTGAATCTTCCATTTCGACAACTGCAATCGCCTGCAGCCTAACATGATCTCGACGAGGAAAAAGGCTTCCACGAACTGAATTTATGATCGCCCCCGACTTTCCGCTAGTGCGACAACGCGCAATAATGGGTTCCACGTTCCGAACAGTGGGTGAAGTGCCTCTTTTTCATTCATTCTCAACCAATCAGACAATCATGCGACCAAAATGCCGCGCTGGCTGGGCACTTAACCGATCCGTAACCGCGTCCGCCTAGGTTCATTGACTGTGTCGTCCCTGCAGCGGCACGGTGAGACAGCCTCCCTCCGGCAAAGGGGCGGGGTGAGCCCCGGACGAAGGGCGAATGAGACCACCGGTCTCGCAGGGACATGTAATGGACGGTGCTGTCGCGCCGGTGAGTATTGGGGACTTTGCATGCTATCGCGTTGGATCGGGGGCGGACTGGCCCGGACCACCACAATGGTTGCAGCCGGCTTGGTAGTGTTCACGACAACCCTGGCCTTTCATCCGGATGAAGCGGATGCGCGCCGTCGCGGCCATCATGCCGCCCCGGCGCAGAAAACGATGAAGCATGCGCGCAGCAAGCGCGTCCGCACGGAATCGGCCGCCTCGGCCATTCCCGCCGACATGCGCAACAATCCGCGCTATGCCGCCATCGTGGTCGACGTGAAGACTGGCCGCACGCTTTACGAAGCCTCCCCCGAAGCCTTGAGGCATCCGGCCTCCATCACCAAGGTGATGACGCTCTATCTCCTGTTCGAACAGTTGCAGGCCGGCCGCCTTTCGATGGCGACCGAACTTCCCGTCTCCGCCCATGCCGCCTCCCAGTCCCCCACCAAGCTCGGCCTGCGCGCCGGCCAGACCATTCGCGTCGACGATGCTATCAAAGGCATGGTGACGCGCTCGGCCAATGACGCCGCCGTGGTGGTGGCCGAGGCCCTCGGCGGCTCGGAAGGCAATTTCGCCAACTACATGACGCGCAAGGCCCGTGCCCTCGGCATGTCGCGCACCACCTTCGTCAACGCCTCCGGCCTGCCCGACAACCGGCAGATCACCAGCGCACATGACCTCGCCATCCTCGGCATGGCCATTCAGAAGCGCTTCCCGAACTATTATCGCCTGTTCTCGACCCGCAGCTTCGTCTATCGCGGACGCCCGATCCCGGGCCACAACCGCCTGCTGGGTTCGGTGGAAGGCGTCGACGGCATCAAGACCGGCTACACCAATGCCAGCGGCTTCAACCTCCTGACCTCGGTCAAGCGCAACGACAGGCAATTGGTCGCCGTGGTGATGGGCGGCCGCAGCGCTGCTTCGCGCGACGTCGTGATGCGCCGCCTGATCGACGCCTATTTGCCCGTCGCCTATGCCGGCAACGCCGTCGACCGCTCCGCCACGCAGGTTGCCCGGGCCGAACTCCCAAACGATGCCGAGCCCATGGCAGCGCCGCCCCGTCCGCCGGTTGTCCGGCCGGCCGTCGTCGCTGAAGCGGCGAAGGCCCGCCAGGCCGCGCCGGTGGCGGCACCGATGCCGCCCGAAATCGTCGGGGACGCGGTGCCCGCCTCTGCGCCGCAGGCCCGGCCCCAGCCCGTTCCCGCCAAGCCGGTCATGGCCTTTGCGGCACCCAGCACCCCGAGCATGCGTTGGGTACAGGGCCTCCAGCCGGTCACGACCGCGCCGGCCACGCCGCCCGTTCGCGCCGGCCAGAGCAGCGAGGCCAGCCCCGACACCACCGCCACGGTGCAGAACGTCCGCACCGTTGCCATCACCCGGGATTCGGTCGCCCTCGCCGCGCCGCAGCGCAGCGGCTGGATCATCCAGATCGGCGCGACCGACAGCGAAGGAGCCGCCCGGCAACTGCTGTCCAGCGCCAAGGCAGCCGGCAACAAGGCGCTCTCCTCCGCCCGCCCCTTCACCGAGACGGTCAGCCGCAACGGTTCGACACTGTGGCGGGCACGCTTCGCCGGCTTCAGCGATCAGAACCAGGCCCAGTCGGCCTGCAGCGCCCTCAAGGCGGCTTCCTTCGCCTGCGTCGCCGTGAAGCTCTGATCCCTCGGCAAGAACACGTTCTCCCCATTCGGGCGCGGCCTTCCTCGGATAGGCCGCGCCTTTGTTTTGCGGGAATTGCGCTTTCACACAGAAGGCGGAAGGCAAGGGAGCGATAAACAAGACGCCCTGCGATTCACGGCATCGCGGGCAAACGCAAAGGCATGTCGAGCCAATGCGTGGGAGCAAGCAAGCATTCAGTCATGGACGCAGCTTGCCCGAGGATAAAAGCGGCTTTCACCGGAACGCACTTTGCTCCGGGAAAACGTCGCAAGCTTAATCGTTGCGTAACCATGTTCTGCGACGCTCAAGCATCGTCGGAACCGAGCAAGTTCGGTGGAGTTGCGTCAATGGCCTTCAAGAAGCATGTCCCTGGCCCGGTTGACACGAGCAGCCATCTGCGTCGTGCCCCCCTTGTCGGGATGGATTTTCTTCATGAGCGCCCGGTGCGCTCGACGAATTTCCTCGGCGCTCGCCCCCGGCTGCACCCCAAGGATCTGGTAAGCTTCCTGCTTCGTCATCGCGTCGGACGCCGCCGCTCCGAAGCCCCGCGCGTGCGCATCGTCCTTGAAGTGTTCACGCCATCCGGCAAGCCTGCGGTCCAGATAAGCTTCAAGGATTGAACGGCCGACGAAGTCGGCGGCGATCTCCGCACGCAGTTGCATCAGCTCCGCTGCCGGCATGGCCGAAAGGCGCCGGCCCGAAAACCGCCCGCGAATGACCTGCCCGTCTATCGGCTGCCTGTTGGCATCGAGCATGATCACCAGATCCGCGGTGCGTACCGAACTCGGCCTCGTCGTCGAGCCCGGAATGACGCCATCCGGCAATTGCGGCAGCCAGCCCCGCATGCCTGCCGCCAGAAGCAGCAATGGCAACCCCATGCCCCAGGCGCCGCGCGTCAGCAGATAGAGGCCGAAAGCAAAGGCGAGGAAACTGCCGCCGCGCCGCAGCAGGCTGTCCAGGACCGGCGTCTTCGACAGCATGCCCGGCTTGAGAAACGGCCACAGGCAGAACAGCACCACGCATGCGAAAATAAGCTGGCCCACTTCTATCCGATCTGCGAAACAGCCATCGATTCAAATCTTGGAATCCGAGTCTTGCCAGTTCAGCGTTCCCCGGGCAAAGCGCGTTTAAACGCAAACGCGGCTTTGCTCAAACTCTTTGGTTCGGCGCGTCTTTGCAATTCTCGGTGTGACCGCCAAATCGCAAAACGCTTTGGAACGCTGGTCAGGCAAATGCGACACTATGCACCTGCGGAGTAAGGAATGGCGCGCCAAACCCTGGTCGTTCGAACCGTGGCGGAGTTGCGCCAGGCCGTGAAGCGTTTTCGCGAGGTGCAGGAGACGGTCGCCCTGGTGCCAACCATGGGCGCCCTGCATGACGGCCATATCACCTTGGTGCGCCAGGCCCGCCAACGGGCAAGCCGGGTGGTGGCCACGATCTTCGTCAATCCGACCCAGTTCGCGCCAACCGAAGATCTCGCCAAATATCCGCGAACGGAAGCGGCGGATCTTGCCCGTCTCAGGGATGTCGGCTGCGACCTCCTGTTCGCTCCTGACGCCAGCCAGATCTATCCGCACGGCTTCGCCACCACGGTCTCGGTTGCCGGGCCGGCGCAGGCCGGCCTGGAGGATCGCTTCCGTCCCGGCCATTTCGCCGGCGTGGCGACAGTGGTGGCCAAGCTGTTCTGCCAAAGCGGCGCGGACTTCGCCCTGTTCGGCGAGAAGGACTATCAGCAGCTTTGCGTCGTTACCCAGATGGCGCGCGACCTCGATTTGCCGATCACGGTCGTCGGCATTCCGACCGTGCGAGAAGCCGACGGATTGGCGATGTCGTCGCGCAACCGCTATCTCGCGCCGGAACAGCGGGCCAAGGCCCCTCTCCTGCATCGCACCCTCCGGCAGGTCGCCGACGCCCTGATCAAGGGCGCCGACATCGAGGCCGCCCTGGCATCCGGGCGCAGCGCCATCACGGCCGGAGGCTTCGAGCTCGACTATCTGGAAGCTCGGCAGGCGGCGAGCCTCGCTCCGATCACCGGACTTGCGGAGGGGCCGGTGCGATTGCTGGTGGCAGCCCGGCTGGGTGCAACCCGCCTCATCGACAATATCGGTGTCGAGGCGCCCCGACATTAACCAAATCGCCGCCGGAAAAGGTGACGAAAGCGTGGCAATCGTGCCACGCCTCCCCTTGTTGCCCACGGTCGAGGGAAAACGGGAAATCGTGGTTAATCCACCGTTAACATGAATCTTTTCAAAGAGTTACGATACTTCATACCCCGTGCGGATCTTGTTTTTTCTGCGGCAAGAGCGTTGTGCGCCCCCTGCCCTTGTGCGAAGTTGGCTTCGGGAACGGGTAATTGGCCCTGCTCTCTGGGTAAACATCCGGTGGCGGGCAAAACGGGTCTGAAGATTGTGATGCGCTTCGGGATCAGGATCAGGTCGAATTTGAGCCGAATGGCCCCTAAAGCCGCCTTGGCCGCCGTGGCGCTCGCAACGGTTTTGCTGCCGCATTCGCAGGCTGCCGCCGCTGGCCACAGCGCCATGCCGATCTATGCTCCCGTGGGCGATGTCACCACCCCGCCCTCCGGCTATCTGCAGTTCTGCAAGGACAATCCGGCGGATTGCAAATCGGGCTCGCAGGAAGCACGCGATATCGTGCTCTCGCGCCAGGCCTGGAAGGATCTCATCGCCCTGAACGACCAGGTCAACAAGTCGGTCAAGCCGGTTACCGACCTCGACAATTACGGCAAGGTCGAATGGTGGGCCTACCCTACCAATGGCAAGGGCGACTGCGAGGACTATGTCCTGCTCAAGCGTAAATTGCTGATCGACGCCGGGTGGCCGCGCTCGGCCCTGCTGATCACCGTGGTGCGTGACAAGAAGAACGAAGGGCACGCCGTTCTGATGGTGAAGACCGATCGCGGCGAGTTCGTGCTCGACAACCAGGAGGCCAAGATCCTGTCCTGGCGCGCCACCGGCTATCGCTACGTCAAGCGCCAGTCGCAATCCGACCAGAACGCCTGGGTCTCGCTCGGCGACACGCAGACCACGGCCATCGTGTCGGCGAAGGGCAATTGAGTTTTTTCCGGGTGCGCGGACGTCTCGTCCGCCTCTTCCCCACGGCGCGTGTCATGTTTCCAAGAACGGACGAGACGTCCGTGCACCCGGAAATACGCTCCCCGCGACCTAATCCACCCTCTTCAATCCCTTGGCGAAGCGCTTGGCGTTGGCGACATAATGCGCCGACGATTGCCTGAGCTTGGCGACGGTTTCCTCGTCGAGGGCGCGGAGCACTCGTGCCGGCGAGCCGACGATCAGCGAATGATCCGGAAATTCCTTGCCTTCGGTGATCAGCGCATTGGCGCCGACCAGGCAGCCCTTGCCGATGCGCGCGCCGTTCAGGATGGTGGCCCCCATGCCGATCAGGCTGCCGGCACCGATGGTGCAGCCATGCAGGATGGCGGAATGGCCGATCGTGCAATCCTCCCCGACGGTCAGGGGGAAGCCCGGATCGGAATGCAGCACGGCGCCGTCCTGGATATTGGAGCGCGCGCCGATGGTCATCGGCTCGTTGTCGCCGCGCAACACTGCGCCGAACCAGATATTGGCGTCCTCTGCCAAAATCACGCGGCCGACCACCTGCGCATCGGGTGCGAGCCAATAGCGGCCGTCAGCCGGCACCGACGGCGCGATATCGTCGAGCGCGTAAAGGGGCATGGCAGAGCTCCGTTCCTGGGATCGCAGGCGTCTCAGCGACATGTTCCCGTGTCGCGATTGCCTGCCCTTGGACATGCTGCGGCTGCTGGATGGGAAGATGCAGGCGAGGCCGCCTGCAATCCCGGAAATAGCCGATCAGTCCTCGAGGTCGATGTCGAGGATCGCCATATGGAAATCGTAGGACGTCTCTCCGTCTTCCTTGTCCTCTGAGACCACGCCGATCGACTCCTCGCCGATATAGACTTCCGCGCTGTCGGTCTTGCGGGCACGAGGCACGACGCGAATGGTGGCATTGCCGAAGGTGCGACGAAGATAGGCTTCGACGCGCTGCATGTCTTTCTTGTCCACTAGACTTCCTCGGTTGAATGCGCCGGGCGACCTTGCCGCCCCGCCATCCCCGGGCTTTGCCACGCCGAGGCCTGCTTCGCAAGAGAATGCGGGCCGAGGGCCTGTGCAATCGAGCAAGTTAAGGCCTGGCGAGGACGGGAATGGCCGAATCTGCCGGGATCGTCGGATCGATCGAAAGCTGCTGCAACGGCGAAAGATGATGGGATGGGACGGGATCATCGTGCAGAAGAAGGTGTACCCGTTTTCGGCACAAACGATGCGGCAATGAAATCCTGCTGCATCGGATCCGTTTCCGGAACGGCTTCCCCTGACGCGGTTATCCCACCCGCACTAGAATACCGGCCCGACGATGGTGAGCAGATTGTCGTATATTCGACGAAGCCTCGGGCGTTTCCTGACGTCTCGTTCATCGACCGGCGTCGATGATGAAATATAGGTGTCCTGTCGGGCCCGGACGTTGGAAGAGTCCCTGTCCGAATAGAAAAGGATGTTGTTTTCGAAATTGAGATAGAGGCTGCGAAAGTCCATGTTGGCCGAGCCCACCAACGTGAGTTGACCATCCACGACCACGGTTTTCGCGTGAAGCAGGCCGCCATGATATTCGTAGATCCTCACGCCCGCTGCGAGAAGCTGTGCATAGTAAGCCCTGCTGATTGCACTCACGACATGTGAGTCATTCCGGGCCGGAAGAACAAGGATGGTTGCCACCTTACGGCGCGCCGACGCCATGAGGCTGGCGAGAAGCTGTGAATCAGGGACAAAATAGGGCGTCGAGATCACCACCTCCTGCTGGGCGCTCTGGAGCAACGAGACGAACACGTCGGACATCGATCCCTTCGGAGACATCGGCCCCGTCCCAAAAGCTGCCGCCGCGCAGCTCCCCTTCAATTCCCCCCGGAAGGGCTCGCTGAGCAGGTTCGACAGGTCTTCGCCATATTCGATCGCCCAATCATTCGCGAAGACGAGCTGGTTCTGACGAGCCACCGGACCTTCAAATCGAAGCATGATGTCGACCCAGGGAGCGAACCTCGGCTTGATGCGGAACTCCGGGTCCGCACAGTTCTGGCTGCCGCAATAGGTGATGCTGTTGTCGACGACGACGATCTTTCGATGGTTGCGCAGATCCGGACGGCTGATCGACGCCAGCGAAACACCGAGCGAGGATACCAGCGAGGTGCAGAGCTTGATGCCCGATTGCTCCATCGCAGCCCAATGGGCGGAGCGGATGAGATCGCGCGATCCGAACGCATCCACCACCACGCGGCAGGTGACGCCACGCGCCGCCGCCCGCTGCAGGGCCTCGACGACGAGCCTGCCATTATTGTCCGTCAGCCAAATATAGAACGAAACGTGGATCGTCTCCCGCGCAAGATCGAAATCGCGGGCCATGTCGCGGATCGCGGCGTTGGAATCGGCCGCCAGGCTCGCCAGGTTTCCGATCGCAGCCCCGCATCCGTTCAAGGACGCGCAGGTCTCGAACACCGGCCTGTAGCGATCGGGAATGACGCCGGAGGAAAGGCCGCCCGGCATGGTGGACGCGTTCGATACAGGCCGCTCCCACACGGCGGAAGCCCGTTGGCGGAACCTGCGGGCCATCCAGGGCTCACCCAGAAAAAGATAAACCGCAATTCCGATGATCGGGAAGCCGATGAGCACGAAGAACCACGCCGCGCGTGCCTCCGAATTCATGTCGTCGTTGAGCAGTACCCGGCAGAGTACTGCCACATGCACGACAAGGACGAGCGCCAGGACTATGAGGTGATGCCACATGATATATCCTGTCCCGGAAAGCACCCGCGCGAAGGCGATATGGACTCAATGAGGTGCGCCTGAAGCCCTGAAAAGGATTGCGGTCAGATGGACGTGACTTTCGCTGCGAAGTTCCTGGGCGCGCTGTTCGCCATCATGAATCCCTTTATCAACCTGCCGATCTTTCTCAGCATGGTGGGTACCAAACCCGTCGCTCAACAGCGCGGCATGGCGGTGACGATACTGCTCTATACGGCAGCGATGTGCATCGTCATTTCATTGTTTGGCGGGTACATCATCGCTTTTTTTGGAGTCACCATTGCCTCCTTCCGCGTCGCCGGCGGCCTGGTGCTCCTTGGCATCGCCTTGTCCATGCTGAACGGCAAGCCTGTCACCTCACACGAAAGGGACGAGCAGGAAAAACAGGCCGACAGGACAGCGGGAAGCGATACGGACGGTGATCTGGCGTTCTATCCGATGACATTTCCGATGGTCGTGGGGCCGGGCACCATGGCCACGCTGATCGTCTATGCGGCGCAAACCCACAGTACCGCGCAATATGTATCGTTTGCCCTCGTGCTTGCGAGCGTCCTGCTCGCACTATTCATCGTCCTGTTCTTCGCCGCCGACATCGGCGAACTCCTCTCCGCCAAGGTGAGGGTCATCATGACGCGGATCATGGGCATCATACTTGCTGCGATCGCGGTCGAAATGGTCATCGAGGGAGCCAAGGTGATGTTGCCGGGCCTGGCTTGAGAGGCGTAGAGATCCTGCAGATCTCGGTGGCAACGAAGTGAAGGGTCGGTTTTACGAACCGAAGGGCGCGAAGCAGAGAGGACCATCATCCTCACCTCCATCGAGAATGGAGCGGGATCGCCTGTCCTTACCTGTTGTCGCAGATGACGCGCGCTATAGCGTTTTGCGATTTGGCGGAATCGCCAAGAATCGCAAAGACGCGTCGAACCGAAGAGTTAGGGCAAAACAGCGTTTCCGTCTAAACGCGCTTTGCTCTAGAGCCCGACGTCGTGCCAGAAGATGTCGTCCGGGAGCGGACCATGCAGGATCTGGTCCATGCTGCGCGACGGTTCGGCGCAGCCCGCCTCCCCGACCACGCGGGCCGGCACGCCTGCCACCGTGGTGTTGCGCGGCACCGCCTTGAGCACCACGGAGCCAGCCGCGACGCGGGCGCATTGGCCGATCTCGATATTGCCGAGGATCTTGGCACCCGCCCCGATCATCACGCCGCGGGCGATCTTGGGATGGCGGTCGCCGGTCTCCTTGCCGGTGCCGCCCAGCGTCACGTCCTGCAGGATGGAGACGTCATCGCCGATCACCGCCGTCTCGCCGACCACCAGGCCGGTGGCATGGTCGAGGAAGACGCCGCGCCCGATCGGCACGTTCGGATTGATGTCGCACTGGAACACGGCCGAGGAACGGCTCTGCAGATAGAGCGCGAAATCCTTGCGCCCCGCCTTCCAGAGCCAGTGAGCCAGGCGATGGGTCTGCAAGGCGTGGAAGCCCTTGAAGTAGAGGATCGGCTCGATATAGCGATTGGCGGCCGGGTCGCGATCGATCACCGCCGCAATGTCGGCGCGGATGGCCGAAGCAATGCTCGGATCGGCTTCGAGCGCCTTGCCGAAGGCCTGGGCGATCAGGGTCGCCGGCATGTCCGAATGATCCAGGCGCGAAGCGATGCGCTGCACCACGGCGCTTTCCAGCGAACTGAGCTGCAGGATATTGGCGAAGATGAAGCTGGAAAGCTGCGGCTCGGCATGGGTCACCGCTTCAGCCTCGGCCCGCACGCGGCTCCAGACCGGGTCGACGATTTCAAGCCCATGGGAAACCAGGCGCTTCGACTGATTCATCTGCCTATCCGCTGAATGGAAGGTATCTCCTTCCTTTTTAGCGCAGTGGTGCCGGCAGTGCCAATGTTCATTTAGACGCCCTGCTCTGCGAGGAATGCCAAGACGCCTTGCTTGTAGACCTTGTCGCCGACGGCGGGGTTGTGATCGCGATTGGGAATGTCGAGCACGGCGGCATTGGGCATCATCGCGGCCAGTTCCTGCGCCGAGCCCGCAATCGGATCGCGCGTACCCACGGCGATCAAGGTGGGCTGCAGGATCCTGGCGACCTCGGCCGGATTGAGCTGGACCCGCGAGCCGCGGATGCACGCGGCCAGGGCCCGCCGGTCCGCGCCGCTCTTGTCGGCAAAGGCCCGGAACATCCGGCCGATCGGATCCGGCACGTCTTCGAGCGAAGGCGCCACCATCGCCGCTGCGATGGTGGGCGGCAAGGCCTCGCCATGCACGAGGCGCACGCCCAGGCCGCCGAATACAACCGCATCCACGCGCTGGGAATGCTCAAGCGCCAGGAAAGCCGTGATGCGGGCGCCCATGGAATAGCCCATCACCGTCGCCGAGCCGATGCGCAGATGGTCGAGCAGTGCGACGGCGTCGCCTGCCATCACGGCGGGGTGGTAAGCGGCGGGATCGTAGAGTTTCGAGGAGTCGCCATGGCCGCGATTGTCGAAGGCGATCACCCGCCTTCCCTGCCTGGTGAGCAGGTCGACCCAGCCGGTGCCGACCCAGTTGACCTGATGATTCGAACCGAAGCCGTGGATGAGAAGGATGGGCTCGCCCTCTCCTTCGTCGATATAGGCGATTTCGACGCCGTCATGATCAAAACGCTGCATCGGCGCGGTTTTCCTTTGCTCTTGCTCCCAATAGCCCCTATCGCATCCCGTGCGGCACCGCTATGGTCCGCGCGAGAGAAAATTACGGACCCTAAGTCCACATCGTGGACCGCAAGTCCCCATCGCGGACTGAAGATCAATGGCAGGCCATTCCATTCCCCATTTCCAAAATGACCTCGGCTTGAAGGTCATTCGCGTCGGCTCGAAGGAATTCATGTGCCAGGGCGCGAGCGTGCCTTTCGACCATCCCCACATCTTCATCGACCTCGGTTCGGATGACGAGGCGGTGTGCTCCTACTGCTCCACGCTCTTCAAATATGATCCCAAGCTGCCCGAGGGCATGTCGGAGCCGGCGGCCTGCACGGTGAACGCCCAGGCCGCCTGAACCGGCCATGGATATCGCGATCGCCGGCGCCGGCATCGGCGGGCTGGCGGCTGCCCTGGCCCTGGCCCGGCGCGGCTTTGCCGTCGAGATCTACGAGCGCGCCGCGACGCTCGAGGAAGCTGGGGCCGGCATCCAGCTCACCCCCAATGCGCTCAACGTCCTGTTCGGCCTCGGCCTCGCTGCCGCGCTCGAAGCGCATATGGTGCGGCTGGAAGCGGTACGGATCCGCAAGGGTGCCACCGGCGCCCTCATTCAGGAATTGCCGCTCGATGCCTGCCCGGCGCGCTGGGGCGCCCCCTATGGCGTGATCCATCGCGCCGACCTGCAGGCCGTGCTGGTGGAAGCGGTGCGGCGGCACGGCATCCCGCTGAAGCTGGGGCGAGAGATCCGTACAGCCCGGCAGGATGGGCAGCAGGTTACCCTGTCCTTTGCGGGCACAGATCCCGATGTTTCCGCTCGCATGTTGATCGGCGCCGACGGCCTCTGGTCGAAGCTGCGGCTCCAGCTCGGGCTCGAGCCGCCCCGTTTCGCCGGGCGGCGGGCCTGGCGGGCGGTGATCCCGATGCAGGATGCCCCGGCCCTGTTCCAGGGCCTGAAGACCGGGCTCTGGCTCGGCGGCAACGCCCATTTCGTGCATTACCCCGTGCGATCGGGGCAGGCGCTCAATCTCGTAGCGGTGACGCATGACGTGGATGCAGGCCCCGGCTGGTCCGCGCCGCAGCCTTTGGCGGCGCTGCTGCCGCATTATGCCGGCTGGGACGGACGCTTGCGGGCCTTGCTCGCCACCGTGCCGCAATGGCGAACCTGGCCCCTGTTCGAGGGCCGCGCCGACAACCGGATCGCGACCGGCCGCATCGCCCTGATCGGCGACGCCGCCCATCCCATGCTGCCGTTCATCGCCCAGGGCGGCGCGGCGGCCATCGAGGATGCGGCCGAACTGGCTGCCCAACTCAGTGGCGCCGACGACAATGATGTTCCCGCCCGCATGCAGGAATGGTCCCGCCTGCGCCTGCCGCGCGTTCGCCGGATCCAGGCCGAGGCGCACAGCAATGGCGAGCGCTATCACTGGCGCTGGCCTCTCGCGAGCGCCCGCGACCTCGGGCTGTCGGCCCTCGGCGGCCGGCGTCTCCTGGAGCGCTATGACTGGCTCTATGGCTGGAAGCCGACAGAAACGACTTGAGCCCACACGATTCCGGCCCTAAGCAAGGCCGGCGCTGCGGACGTGGCGAAATGGTAGACGCAGCAGACTTAAAATCTGCTTCGGGAAACCGGGTGCGGGTTCGAGTCCCGCCGTCCGCACCAGCACCACGACTTTAGCCATTGAAGCCAATAAGTTACGTGTTGTCAGACAGTTAGGATTGCGCCACTGTACAACAAAAGTGGCACACAATGCGTTATCGGATGGTCATGTCCATGCAGCGGAAAGGCTCCCGCAGTCGCTATTTCATTCAGCGAGTTCCCAAGGACGTGCAGCCTCAGGCCCTCGGCATGAAGCTCAGCGTTCCCATTGGGGGCACCACGCAATCAGTCACCATCACGCCTGCGATGATCAAGGGGTCCCTTCGCATCTCGCTCCGCACGGATGACCCGGTGACCGCCAAGATACGGCATGCCGAAATCGTGGCGTATCTGGAAGCCATCTGGCGCAGCCTTCGAGAGGACGCTCCGGTTTCCCTCACTGCCAAGCAGGCCACCGCTCTGGCTGGGTTCCTCTATCACGCCTGGGCGAACGAAGGGGAGAGTGAACGCACCGTCTCGGGCACCATCGGATTCGACGGGACGTGGACCCCTGAGCCTCCCCCGCTGCCTCACGAGATGGCCGCCGCCTGGGAGAACCTCCGGGAGAAACTGAGCGCCCTGCCCGCTGATGACACGGAGGCTCTGGAAGCCGTCCTCGGCGCCATAGTGGACCGCCTCTTGCTTGCTCACGGCATCCGCAGGGTGGACAGCCATAGTCGGCTCATTCTCCTGGGAGCTTTCCGGGATGCGCTACGGGACGCCGCTGCGAGCCGCCAAAGGCAGGCAGAGGGGGACTATTCGCCAGACCCCAAGGCCCAAAGGTTTCCCGCGTGGCAACCGCCTGGGGAGCCCGCCAAGCCGGCCACCACGAGCGCCAACGGCAAGTTGACACTCGGAGACATCGTAGAGGGATGGTGGGCAGAGGCCAAGGCAGTGGGGGTCACGCAATCAACCTATGAGGCTTACAGCCGCAAGATGGAACGGCTGAAGGAATTCCTTGGGCATGACGATGCGGCCCGCGTCACGGCTGACAATATCGTGGGCTTCAAGAACAAGCGGTTAGCGGACGGCATCAATGCTCGAACCGTGAAAGACAATGACCTCAGTGCCCTCCGCGCCCTATTCGGTTGGGCGGTCACCAATCGCAAACTTCAGGTCAATCCTGCGGTGGGCATCACGCTGCGCCCCGCCAAGACGGTCCGAACGCGAGCCAGGGATTTCACGGAGGAGGAGGCCCTAGCGATCCTAAAGCACGCCGCCGACTACCGCAAAGGCCCCAGGGAAGACGCCAAGACCGCAGCGGCTAAACGCTGGGTCCCCTGGCTGTGTGCCTACACGGGCGCCCGGGTCGGTGAAATCGTGCAACTCCGCAAGACGGACCTGAGGAAGGTGAGTGTTCCCGCAGGGCGAACGCCCGAGGACCGAGCTGGCAACGGAGAGGTGTGGGTCCTCACCATCACGCCAGAGGCCTACACCGTGAAGGACAAGGAGTTCCGTGAGGTCGTGCTTCACAGCCACTTAGTGGACCTCGGGTTCCCTGACTTTGTGGCAAGCGCTAAGGCCGGACATCTCTTCATCACACCGGACGCCAAGGGGGAACTCCGGGGCTCATGGCGGACCATGAAGAACCGCGTTACGGAGTCGGTGCGGAAGGCCGTGACGGACCCCCGTGTTCGCCCCAACCACGCTTGGCGGCACACCTTCAAGACCATCGGGCGGCAAGCCGGCATAGAGGATAGCGTATTGGATGCCATCTGCGGCCACGCCCCGGGAACGATAGGTGCCGACTATGGCGAGGTGACCGTGGCGGCCAAGGCGAAGGCCTTTGAGCGGTTCCCGAGGTTCGTAGTTGCGTAGCGATAGCGGTATAATGCGAGTTCTGATGCCTGCTGCAATACGGGCGAATTGTGTATGCTGATGGCTGTTTCAGATTGAGTTAGGGGCTCAGGCCCGAGCAGGGGGAGGCAACTTAAGTGACCATAGTTGGCAGACTGCTGGACGATACGGGAGTGGTCACTAGCGTGCACCTGCCCGAAGACCCTTATGATAAGGATCTGATCAATGCTTTGGGCGGTTCGACTGACCGATCGGTTGTGGGAATAATAGAAGGGTGGGAAGTGCTGACCGTGCCCGAGGTTCCGGGGCGGTATCTCGTCGTCGGAGAGGCCCTTTTCATGGGTGACCCTGCGCCACGTCGCCGAACATGCGACCTCGGTGATGAGCAAGTGCGGACAGTGGTCAAGAGAGCTAAGCGCCTTACAACGCCCTAGCGGTACCCCTCAAGCTCCTCATCGCGAATCTTGCCGGCCTCATACAGCGAGACACACCGCTCCCAGGACCCTATCCCGTGGTCCACGCAATAGGCACTGAGTCTGTCCGCATGTGCCCCGGGCGGCTCCTTCATGAGCCCATCCAAGACCCGTGCCGCCCCGCTAAGGACAGCGAAGAGGACCACCAGGAACCCAAGGTACCCGAGGGCCAAGCGGACCCCATCGGGCGTAATGAAGTCCCCAAAGATTTCCGCTAGGCGGCTACGGGGGAGAGACATTGGCCGAACCCCTTCGAACATTGATATCCCTCCCCCGCTCCCCGCAGGACGCAAGCCGAGGAAGCCCGCTCTGTATGGCCGCACCGAATGTACGGCACGGCGTTCCCGCCTCGGGGAAACTCGGTGTCACCACCTGCCGTAGGCGAGGCATTGCCCTAGACCGGGTGTCTCTCCCGATGCCACCGGGCAACCTGCTCGGAGGAGGCAGAGGGGTTGAAAGCGGCGTGGGCAGCTAGGGCATCCGTGAGAACCTGCCGGTACTGCTCGGTGGTCGCGTGGAAGCGCTGGGGGCCCGTGAGTCCGTCTTGTGGGTTGGGCTTCTCGTAGGTCCGCACGGCGATATCGAGGAAGTCCGAAACGCCCCGTGCGGTGACCGGGCTGCTGGTCTCGATGTAGAGGAGCCGCCTGCGGCAATCGTGGTGCCCAAAGGGATGGCTGCGGTCTACGTGGACCCTCACGCGGTCACCCGGGGCAGCATCCATGAAGACCCTGTTGAGGGAGATGCCCTCCCCGAATATCTCAGGGTAGTGCCATTTGCCCTCGGGGTTGCTTTCAGTCTTCCCGGTGCAGTCGTCATCCACGAACATCGTGCCCCCATTGGCGAGGGCCATGCGGAGCAAGAGGACGGCCTCGGGTTCCCAGTAGCGTGTCCTGGGGCGGGCTGGGCTGTTGTCCCCCTCGCGGTCAGCAAGGTGGAGACGCTCGGGCCTTATGGGCTGCACTGATAGCGCGATGGCCGCCGACCCGTCCACCGGGTCCACGACAGGAACGGCACGGGCAAGGACGCCCTGGGGGAGATGCTGGCAGAGAAACTTCGGGTCCGGTAGGCCTCCGTGAAGGCGCATTTCAAGCCACCCCACAAAGTCGTGGAAGGCGATGGTGGTCATGGGTCCGTGGGTCTTAGCCATGGGGTTCGGCTCCTCGGGTGAGTTTTGGAATGGACATAGGGGAAGCGCTTCCGGGCTCCTTCGGGGGCTCCGGGCTACGTAGGGAATTGAATGGAATCAGCAGCTAGAGGCGGCGGGTACTCATCACAGGAACCTCGCAATCTGCTCCGTGTTGTAGCCGCCCGCGATCTTCAGGTACCCCATGGTGGTCTCAACGTTCTCATGCCTGAGGTACTGCCGCAGGATGTCCAGAGGCATGCCCTTCTCGGTGTGCAGGTAGCGAGCGGCGGACCTGCGGAGGGCTTTCAGGGTGCATGTCGGGTTGGTGACCCCAAGGAACTTCCGGCACTCACGCCAGAGGTCCGCTAGATCTCGGTAGCTCTGTGGGAATATCTTGGAGTCCAAACCCTGGTCCAGGGCCCGCTGGTGCCTCTTGATGAGCAACCTCCCGGCATCCTCACTGAGCGGCAGCGGGGCACGGCTGGCCTGGGTCTTGGTGCCATCCACCATGATCACCATGCCCTTGGGGGACAGCTCGTTGGTCTCGGGGTCGTGCTTGAAGGTGATGTCCCCCCAGACCTGACGGAGGCTCTCCTCGACCCTCAGGCCCGTAAGGCAGGTCCACTCGATGTGGTCCGCGAGTTCGCACCGGAGGCGATAGTCCTCGTGGCGGGACCAGCGGTGACTAGCCAGGGCCTTCTTGGGGTCCCGCAGCCATGCAAGGATGAGAACGGTGGTGCTCTCATTGAGGGCCCACTTCGGGGTCACCTTGCCCTTGGCCTTAACGCCAGACCGATCAATGCCCATCTGTTTCAGGACGATGAGGCGTTTCGTTACGGTGCTCTTGGCGATGCCCTCGGCTTCCCACTTGGACACCAGGGCCTTGATATGCTCCTTGGTGACATCCTCAGCGTAGTGGACGGCGAAACGCTCGCTGAGGGCCACAATAGTGGTCTTCCCCTGCCCGCGCATTGAGTCCATAGAGCGCCGGCCCTTCCATTGGTTCTCACAGAGTGCGTCCAACTGGTCCATAAGCAGCGTCTTGCCTGGGACACGGGGCGGCTCGGCGGCCATCAATGTATAGACCGGCTTACCATCGGCGCCCCACGAGAGGCGATAGCGTGCCTTCTGTCCGCCCATCATAGGAACCTCCGCATTTCCTCGGTGCTGGCACCACCAGTCAGCCGCAGGTATTCCATCGTGGTCTGGATGTTGCTGTGCCTGAGGTATTGCCGGGTGAGGTCCAGGGGCATGGCCCTGTCGTAGTGCAGGTACCGTGCGGCGGACCTGCGAATAGCCTTAAGGGTGCATGTGGTGGACTTGGTGAGCCCAAGGTGGTCCCGGCAGAGCTTCCACAGGCGCTGAAGGTTGTCGTAGCGCTCCGGGAAGACCTTGCTGTCACCCTTAGGACACCCAGCCGCGAACCACCTGCGGAGCAACAGGCCTCCCGCCTCGCCACTCAATGGGATGGTCGCCTCGGACCCTTCGGTCTTGGTGCCTGGGACAAAGAGGTCCATACCAAAGGGAGACGGCGGGCCGACCTCGGGACCCCTGCTGAAGCTCACGCCGGACCACTTGACCCGCAGGGTCTCCTCAATGCGGAGCCCGGTGAAGTGGGTCCACTCGATGTGGTCCGCGAGTTCCGGCCTTGTGGCAGCCAGCGAGGTACCTTCGGGCACAGGCGTACGGAGCCACGTGAGGAGGCGGGACCTGTGGTCGTCATTGAGCCACCACTTGGGGGCCTTCTTGACGCCGCTGGTAATCCCCGCCGTGTCACACCCCATAGTCTTGAGCACGATCAGGCGCTTGCGGATGGTGCTGGCAGAATAGCCCTGCTCTTTCCACTTCGAGACCATAGCCCTGATGTGCTCCCGGGTGACCTCCGCGACATGGCGGACGGCAAGGTCCTCGGTGAGATCTTGGATGATCATACGCCCCTGGCACACCATCGTTTCGGCGGACCTGAGGTCACGCCAAGCGGTTGCCGCCGTGGCCAGAGCGGCCACCAAGGTGGTCTTGCCTGGGGCCGTTCCCCGGCTGGGCCGAACCTCTGAGGTCCCCGGAAATGGGATAACGTTGTCCATCGCCCTACCCTTTCACCGTCAGTACCGCGATGACTCCGAGGCCCTGCCCTTTGTAGTCGGGCTCCTCCCCGGTCCGCTTGGTCTTCACCAGCGCGAAACGGTCAGACCTTCGAGCGGCGGGAAGCTCCTTCAGCCATTTGTTCCACTCATCCGAGAGCTTCTGTTTGATATACGCATGGTGGACCTTGTCGGGGGCCGCGCCCCGCACCTCAACGAAATAGGCGGCAGGCACAAAGAAGCCCCGAGGCTTGCCATCCTTTTCGACCTCAACGGAGAGGGCCGTCCAGCGGGCCCGGAAAGGGAGCGACGAAATGCGAGACCTGAGAGCGTCCGTGGGCACGGTCTCGAAGACCTGGGTGGTGAAGTCATAGACCTTCTTGGCGGTGCCGGCAGTGGTCGGAAGTTCGGGGGTAGGCATCGAAGGGAGCCTTTCTATGTGCTCGGGTAAAACTGCCCATTATGTCCCGCAGAGGGGCCGGGGCGGTCCAATTCAAAGAGTGAATCGATGTGAGCCATGAGGACCCCTATCGATTCACAATGCTGATGGGTTCTCCGAGAGAACTGCCGCCTTACCGACGGGGCCTGCTGTGAAGCAGGACGATCACCTAAGGCGAACGCACTGGGCCACGGTGTTCATCTGTAGCGAGCCGCCCGAATAGGACGCCACGCCCACCACATAAACACTCGTGTTCCCCGTGGCGGTCGTGAAGTCGAACACCCAGGGGCCTATGGGGCGGATCTCCTCGTTAGAGAAGGACCCGGTGAACTTCATCATGCCACCTCCCGGCGCCAGCGGCAGGGTTGCCGAGCCGTTGTTGAATGCTGCCTGCATCACGGCAACCAGGGCGCCACTAGCAGGCAAGACCTGTACGGTGGCGTGGCAGGACCACATGCCCGGAGGTATCGACAGGGTGCCGAGTGTGGTCTGGGTGACATTCGAGATGGGTACCGCACCGGGCGAAATGCTGATCATCTGGCCGGGCGTGTTGGCTACGAGGGCGGATGCCCCATCGGTGCCGCCCCAGGAGAACGCGTTGGACGGCGGGGTGGCCTGGGGGGTGAAGAAGTTCGTGAAGGTGTTCCCCTGGGCCCGGATGCCGGTGGCTGCCGAGTTCTTCACGATCATCGCGCCTGTGGTCGTGAGGTTGACGTATTCAAGCTTGTTGTTGGTGATCTTCACGTCCGAGGGGGCGCCGTTGCCGCACGATGCGTCCGCAAGGTTGATGTAGGAACGGAGGCTGAGGGCTTCGCCGTTGTTCGAAATCCAAGCGTTCTCTAAGCGGGCCGATGTGACCCGGCAGAAGTTGAAGAAGTCGCGTCCTGCTGGTGTCCATGAGCCTGTCGCGGGGTGCACCAGCCAGTTGCCGCCCTTGATTGTGAGCTGCCCTGCCTGCTTGGCTACGAGACCCTGGCCGAACGCATCGCACGACATGTTGTCGATGGCATATTGGATGGGCGAATAGCCGTCCCAGTCGCTATCTATCTGGACGCAGGTGTCCACCTCACCGGCAGCCGAGTTGATGAGGCTTTGGTCCTCAAGGCCCAGGCCGGGACCCGTGATGGTGGACTGGAAGCGGTAGCCTAGCTTGAAGTGCTGGACGCGGGTATTCTGTACATGGTTGACGAAGGTCGAGACTCCCTTGAACCAAATGCCCACACCCGTGGTTGCCAGACCTTTGCGAGAGGGACCGGCCTCAAGCATCCCCTTGTTGATGGTGGTCCCTGCGGAGCCATCCAGCACCATGCCGGTATTGAAGCCATTGACAGCGAAGTTGTCGTAGAAGCCGTTGACCTGGGGCTGGAACCTTGCGTTCACCCCGATGGTACTTGTTGACGCGGTGTCCGTAGACTTGAAGGTGATACCGTGCAGTTCCAGCTTGTCGGGCTTCACGGTCCCCGTGGCGCAATGGTTCCACCCGTTGGTGGTTCCGAACTGAAACACTGTGAGGTCCGATCCGGCCCCAACGAAGCTAATGCTTCTCCCACAACTCGACGCAATCGGCTGGGAGAAACGAGCCGTCCCGGGGCCAAGCCTAAGAGTAATCGCCCCGGTGGTCGATTGAATCACCGAGTTGATCACCGCCCCATCGATCTCATCGGACAACGCACCGGCAGCCGGCAGTAGGGCCTGCCACTGGCTCAGGGTCCACCCTGCGGTACTCCTGCCGTTCAGGCTGGTCACCCCGGAGAGTGGGTGGCTGGTGCCATCCCCGACATACCCGAAGCCACGCAGGGTTACCTCATCGATATCCTGCTTGTTGCGGAGACGGTCCGGGAGGTTCCATGCGCCCTTGCTGTCGATACAGCCGAAGGGGAGGCTTTTGTCAGTGGGAGAAGCATTGTTGAGGTCCCACAGGTAGAGACACCGTGTGGAACCGGCTTTGTCAATTTGGAGCGTTGGGGTGCCCTTGGTCTGTACCTGTGCGAGGGCCGGCCCTGCCAATAGGATAGCGAGCAGAGCCGCTGCAAAGCGGGTCATGTTGGTTGGTCCTTGGTTTGAGTAGTGGCGGGAAATCGTCTTTCGACGGGCAGTCGCTCTGTGGCTTTTCAACCGGTTAGCGATAATCCACAGAGGCTCACTGAGGGTGCCGTTTCGGGGGCAGCTCCCTCAGAGATTCTCAAAGCTACTGTTGTGGTAGTCGGTCGGGCACGGCGCTAGGAGCCGTCACCGCCGCCAAGTCCGAACTTCTCAAGGATTCTGCCAAGAGCGTCCCGCTGCTGAAGGGCCCCATTAGGGTCCCGCTGCTTCAGAGCGTAGGCCGCACGGACCTGCTCGTTCGCCGTGTACATCGCCTTGCGTACATTGCGGTCCTTCATGAGGACCTTCTTGGCCTTCTCATGGTAGGGGTTGATGACGGACCCCAGCATATAGAGCTTGGAGCCCTTCACCGAGGATGAGCCATCGGGGGCCTTGAGGTAGGCCTCGGATTGCATCACCTTGGCAACCTGGGACTTCAGCGAGGGAGCACCGGGGAGATGACCGGAGAGTTCCTGAAGGCGGTCATAGGCATTCCTGCCGTCCTCCATAGTGACATCCCGGAGGTCATACCCGGTGCCCGTGGGCGTGATGCCGGCGATAGACTTACCGTCCGCCGTGTCCATCGCGAGCCGTTCCATTTCGAGATCCACGATGCCGTCTGCGGTGGAGGACAGACCCAACTTGGCGTGAATAGGGTCTCCCCATATGTCCCGCCTCGGAGGCAACGCCGATGACAAGCCCGGAATGGTGGCAATCATCTGGTCCATGATGGAGACAGCGTCCCGCATCTCATCGTCCATAAAGGCCGCGTTGGCGTTCCTGAGGAGCGACGAGGCCGGCACGAAGTTGGACGCGATGTTGCCCGCCTGCCTCTCCACCTGCCGCCCCTCGCCGCTCATCAGCATGTCCATGGCCTGGTGGAGGTTCTTCAGATAGGTCTGGTCGGCTAGCCCCTTGGTGAGCGCCAGAGACAGGGCCGCCGCCGTGCGCTCTATGACCCCCTGGTCAACGCCCTCATGCTGCGAGGCTTCCCCGACAGCCGCCGCGATGGTGAAGGGGATGGCGAACGGACCCAGCATGTCCTTCAAGGGCGTGTAGGTCACGCTCCCATCAGCATTCTCCCGGCGATAGGCAAAGGGTTTCCAGCCGGTGGCCATGAGGTTCCTGCGGGTCTCGGAATCTCCGGGTCCCGGGCCGGTGATCATGCCGTTGTAGGCCATGACCCCCGTGAGCAAGCTAAAGGTGAGACCCAGCGAAGCCTGCCCCCGGGCTTGGGCCATGAAGACCTTACGCATTTCCGGAGTGTCGCCCTTCCGCCCTTGGAATGCCTCCCGGAAATCCTTGCTGAGGGCATTGAGCCCCGGTGTGAGGTTGATTCCATACCGCACCAGATTCACGGGGGTCTTCACGAAGGGGACGAAGAGCCGCGCCGGGGGGAACTGCGCGGCGAAGGACTGGAAGGACCTAGCGCCCGCCGCAAGGACACCCGTATCGAGGTCCTGCGAGAGCGTGGCAATCTGTGCCTCCCTCTTCGCGTCCATGTCGGTGGCCCGGCCCGCGTCATCAAAGGCAGCCGTGAGGCGGCCGTTGACGTGCTCGGCAAGCTCCTTACCGGAGAGCCCGAGGTCCGCCGCTTCCAGGTGTGCCTTGGCTCCCACAATGGACCTATAGGTAATCACCTTGGCCGCCTCATCGGCAGCCGCGAGGAAGCGGAGGGACCCGCCCACGGCCATCTTCCCCATGTTCCCGAAGGAGGCCATGGTGTTGTACGAGACGTTCGCCATGCTGTCCCAGGGCTTCCACCGGTAGAGCGCCCGGTTACCCTGGGTGGGTGTCCCGTAGAGGTCCAGATTGTGCATAGCGAGGCGGCTGTCCCCTAGCCGGAAGGCCTCTACTGCGGCATTCCAAGCGTCCGGCAGAGAGCTTGCCATGTAGAGGTATTGTTTCACGGCCTGCTGCCGGATGGACGCTCCGGCTTCGCCCATGCTGTAGGACCCGATGACCCTTTCGGCAGGCCGCACCAAGGCGGTCACCGTGTTGGACACAAGGTTGTTGACCTGGGTCTTCCAGCCCCACAGCAGGTTGCTCGCGTAGTAGTAGCTGGCGAAGTCCTGAATGCGCCTGAGGAAGCTTGGTTGGGTGACCTTGCGGAGATTCCGAACGTCGCCCGCGCTGTCCACCATAAGTTGGACCAACATGTCCGGGTTGACGGTCTTGAGGCTGTCTATCGTGGCTTGATCCGGGGCGAACTCAGCGCGATTCCTGCGGACCACACGGCCACCAGATGCCCGGATGGAATTCGCATGGCCCAAGGCCTGAAGAGCCCGCGCAAGCTGCGCCTGGACCTCCTCCGCAGCCGCCACCGCATTGCCACCCCACTGCCCTAGGCGGCCCTGCTGGATGGCCAGGGAGTTTACATAGGCGTCCTTGAACATCTTGTTGGCGATGAGGTAGCCCATCTCCATATGGGCGAACATGTCGTGAGCAGCTTCGCCGGCCTTGGCGAGTTCGCTCATCATCGCATTGGGGTCCGTATTGAAGATGGCGGCATACTGGCTGATGCGCTCCCGGGCCTTCGCATCGGTGAGCACTGCGCCGCCCTTGAGGTTGTCTAGGATGCCCTCCTTGTTCACCGCTTCCACCGCGTGATTGATGAAGTTCACCACCTCCTCCGGGGTAGCCATCTTGTGGTACGGCAAGCTGTTCGGCGGAGAGGCCATCTTCTCACCGCTCTGCACGGCTCCCAGCCAGTCCTTCCCAGCGCCGTCCGTAGCGTCCCAGTCCTCGCGGATAGCCTTCATGATGCTGCCGGTAAGCGCCGGGTCGAACCCTCCGGGAGCGGCGTGCGGTTGCCCTGCGGTGGCGGCCTGGGTGCTACGGCCCCCACCCTCGCTGCTGCTCACTCGGTCTCCCGAGGCGGCATCGAGGTAACTGCGGGCGGCCATCGTGCGGGCCTTGGGAATGTCCACGGAGACCTCCACTCCGCCCTCATCCGCATAGCCGTGCTCCCGGCCCCCGTTGCGGGCACCCGTGGTTCTGCGCCCGGTGAGGTTGACTACCTCGGGGTGGGCACGCTGGAACTGCTTGAGAAGCTGCGAGGCAACACCGGGACCTAGGGAGCCTCGGGTCTCCCCGGTAGTGCTCCAAATGTCCTCGATCCTCGCGGTGTTCCCTTTGATGGTGGCATGGACGTAACCAGCCGGCTGACCATCCCGCATGATGGAATAGACCACGTCTCCGGGCTCCTTGGCGGGAGGCAATCCGGCTGCCTCACGGTCCGCCACGCCTAGTTCGAAGGTGCCGGCAGGGGGGCTCGCCTCGGGAGCTGCCAGAGTATTGGACTGGACGGTCTCCGGGCTTGCTGCTTGTGCCTCGGTGGTGGGCGCACTAGGGCTCGAACCTTGGGACCCCGCCGCGTTCTCCCCGCCGACCACCTCGCCATTCCTGACAAGGTAATGCTCATCCGGTCCCAACTGTGGGGCGGACGCCTCGGCCTCTATGGTGCTTTGGGTCTTCAGGACCTCATCCGATGCCCTGGTGATGCCCTCCCGGTCACCCGAGGACAACGCCTTGTAGAGCCGCATGCCGCCCATGAGGAGAGCACCAGTAGCCGCCTCTATGCCGAGGTTCTCAAGGGCATTCTTCAGGCGGCCCTGTGCATCCGTGTCCCCGGGCTGGGCCGCGAGGTATCCGGTGATGGGGTTACGGAGTTGGGGGAACTGCTCAATGACGTTCGATAGGCGCTCTTGATGCGGATCGAACATGGTGGTGTTGACAACGGTAGCTTTGGCAGCCTCCACCCCAACCTTCACCGCCTTGGAGCCTTGGGCTAGACCCTCTAGCGCTTCAAGTCCCCTCCCCACCCAAGGAAGGACCTTGAGCCCCTCGGTGAACTTCCCGAGACCCACCATGCCCCCGGTGAACTGCCCGATGCTGGCAATGAAGGGACCACCAATACCAAGGCTCTCAGTGGCTCTCGATAGCTCGGCGTCATGGCCCTTGCGGAAGTCGGACCTCTGGTCTTCCGGGGTGGGACCCGCGAAGAAGTCATAGAGTTGGAAGCCGGACTCGGTGGCACCTCCGCCCAGTGCGCTACCCACATCGGGGAGCTTGCTGACACCATGGGCAATCCCTTGGCCGAACCGTGCAGCCGCATTGCCTATGGTGCCCGCTACGCCTGCCTGCCCGGGTCCCTGCCCATCGGGACCAAAGGGGGTCGGATTGCCCATCCACTCCGGGTAAGGCGCTACGGGACCTGCGGCGGCACCTGAGGAGTAGGACCCCGCTTCGCCTCCTCCCCCATACATCTCGGAGGGAGACAGGGTGGGACCCGAGGAGCCGCCGTACAGACCTCGCATGGGGTCTTGCTGTGGTGCCTGGGGTACGGGTGGACCACCCTGGGGAGTGCCCTGCTGGGCCTCCTCCTGCTGCTGCTCCTCCATGGCTTGCTGCACGAGGGCAAGTTGTAGGGCTTCCTCCTCAGTCATCGCGGGAGAGCTGGGAGTGACCTGGGGTGATGCTGCTGGGGTGCTTGGGGTTGGGGTCTTGGGGTCCGGCATGGGGTGGAACCTCTCGGGGTACCTGGGGTGTGAAGGTGGGACCACGTAGGGAGGCACCTCTAAGTATCCGTAGGGATGCCTTAGAGTGTACTTGACATGCCTCCTCATCATGGGGCATACCTAGGTGGTCACTTGGTGGTGTAGTGATGAGTGGTTCTAGTGATCTAGGGCATGATCATCCTCCGGTAGACACAGTGATGACCTCAAGAGACATGATAAGAAGGCGCGAAGTTGCTGAGAGAAGCACGAGACGTGCGACTCAAAGACTACGAAATGCCTTCCTCAATGCTTGACGCAATGGGGGCTCATAGCGAGCTGGCGATGTGGGATTGAGGAGTGCGGGTCTCTAACTCATCTAAGATGTGCTCCATGTGGGCGACGAAGGGGCACCAGAGGGCCACCCCACGCCTTTATGTGGGTCATAAGGTTTTCGGCTCCTTGCGCGACACTGTCAGGCGGTGGCCCGTGATGGATTGAGACGCATCCCACATAGCTTTCACCGCTACGTCCATTTTGGATTCCGCCACCATCAGGCCGTCATGCATCGGCAGCGCCGTTACCCCGGCATCACTAAGACGCAGCAGGGCGGAAACCAGGATTTGGCTTTCTATGAACATGAACTTCAAGCCGAGCCCTTGTTCGAAAACATCCGCAATTGGGCGATGAGCGTCTAATATTCTGCCTCTGATCCACGCTCCTGTAGCCCCCGGCCCGAAATAATCGACGGCATCAGCCGGCATTCTCGTTAGCCGGGAGGAGCGAAAAAGCATCGCATTGGCGACCTTTTTGACCCCAGTCCGCGCCATGCTGGTTCCCGCTCCCCCAAGGACTTCGCCATAGAGGTCACCAGCGGTGGGCGGCGTGAGGCCCACCTCTATGTAGGCGAGGCGTAGAAACATGCTGTTGAAATCGAGGTCTGTTATCTGTTCCCCATCGATGCGGATAGCCGCCCGTTGGGCGCTGGACAGGTTTTGCCACCACCCGCCGAACAGTCGCCCCCCAAGATCGAAACGTGGCGCCTCCGCTCCCTCGGGCAGCTTGAAATGGCGCCGCAGTTCGCGCTGGACGAAGACCCCCATTCTTTGTTCTCGCGGGGCTTGAAGGTCGATACTCGCGGCAGCAAGGTAGGCGTTAATCCTGCCCATCTCCTCGCGATACCGGAGGGTCTCGGGGGTGTCGTCATATTCGATGGGCTCAATGTCCCGGGTGTCGGCAACATAGTCGCGTGTGGTGCGACTGAGGCGGATTGTTTCTGCCCCCGGCTGCCTCGCGAAGTTTTCGGGTTGAAGCCTGAGGCCGCTCTCCCCGCCTCCAAAAATATCTCCCGCCGAAACCGTACTGGCCACGCCGCGTCTATTGGACTTCTGAAGCGTGAGCAGGCGCTCGACTCCGCCCGTCCCGTGTTGGGAAAGCTGCTCTAGCACTGCCGGCAGATAGCCAAACCCCCGAGCGTCGTACCTGCTGAGTTTCTGCTTTGCAGACCTAAGACTGACAGCCACGGGGGCATTCTCACCCCAACACGCCGCTGCGAAGGCCAGATTCGAGAAAAGAGCGAGAAGGATGCGCTCCAAGTTCTCCTGGTCGCGCTCCTTCCGGCGCCGCTGCCGCTTCTCAAGCCTATGGAAATTAAGGGCAACATTCTCCGCTAAGACTCGCACGAGTGTGTTCTTTTTCCCAGGGAGCGGAACGCAGGTAAGCCACGGGTCGAACATGAATGGCGCCCGCTCGACATGCGCGTCCCCATCCCCACCCTTCAGACCACTCACGTGTTTGTTGCTCTCACCATCCACGGCGGGCCTCCCCGGCAGCAAAGCGGGACCTAGGGAACTTGTGTGGAGGACCCGGAGGCCTGGGACCCACTGCGGCGATCTTCAAGTCCAGCACCGCCTGCACACAATTATCGGGAAGCCACTCACAGGCCTTCTCGACCATCCCGCCAATGTGCCGCAGAGCAAGCCCCGAGGACCTCGGGTAGCGATGGTACCCGTAGTCCGTGTGGTAACCTGAGGCCAGCCGATGGGCTGCCTTGCCCACCTGGGTCCTTAGGTAGACCCGAGGCTCTCCACCGGGGCCCACAGGGTCTTCCGCGATGGCGGCGGCGATGGTGAGATAGATCGCAAGGAGGCGTTCTGGTGCCACCTCAGCAGCCCTAAGCCTCGCTATGGCCGCCTTGGCCTTGTCGGCAGGCTTCATCACCAGGACATCCACTATGCGTTCCACGCTACCGGCCCGCCGATACATGGTGGCCACCGAGACAAGAGCCTCTTGGACCCCCTTGTCCGCCCGGTGGTCCCGAAGATAGCGCTCGGCTGCCTTCTTGTAGGGGAGCAACTCGGAGGCCCTATAGGTGCCCTTCCAGAAGCTTCCGTGGCGGGCGTTCCACTGGATGTGATAGCGACAGTGCGAGGCAGAAAACCCTTTGCCCTGTAGGGCCTGGGTCGGCTTCCCGCAGCCGGGGATAGCGCAGTGAGGAAAGGCGTAGGGGTCCACTCGGGCCGCCTTGGCCTTCACCTTGGCGCGGTCACGTTGCCACTTGGCGGCGCTCTTCTGCTTACTCATCACCAGGGGTCCTTATCCGCAGCACGGTGCCTCAGTGCGTCCGGGTCCTCAGGTTTAGCCCACGGATTTTCATTAAGCGCGAGGTCATCCATGCTCGGCTCCGAGATGCCACGGCGCTTACGGGCGGCAAGGCCACTCAGTTCAAGTAGCCTGCCAGCGTCGGGGCTGCCCTTCTTGGGGCGGACCGCCTCTAGCGTGAGCCTTCGTGCCTTAAGCACCTCCCATAGTTGCCGCCATTCCTCGCGGTTCGCAGCAGGTCTTTTACGGAACCCTTTACTTGCCCAGCCGGCCAGCCGGCCTAGGCGGAAGGCGTCCACGATGTTGTTATAGTCCGCGATGAGGGCAACCCGGCTCCCCTCCGGCATGTCCGCAAGGGAGGCGATGAGGTGAAGGAGATAAGCCCGTTCCAGCGTGCATCCGCCGCTTCGATTGTACGTCGTGGTTGCCGGCTGGCCCTGCACCCCCGCCCACGCCGACTGCCAAGCGATGACAGGGGCCGGAGAGAACCGCTTGTCGAAAGCTTCCCCACTACCTGCGATCCAAAGTGTAACCATCTGGGCTCCTATGGCGGCGGCACGGCATGCGTTCCACTGCACGGCTCCCTACAAATGAATCTTGAAAGGCCTCTTATCAACCCCCTAATTATCGAAAGACATCTAAAATTGGGGAAATATCGGATGCAAGCTCTCCTAACCCTACTCTAATAATGGGGAGTTAGCCGGAGAACGTGAGAAACGAGGGGGGCATACCCGATAAAATCGTTATATTAGTGGGTCATAAAACTGCTACTCCCAATGGCGGTGCCCCCGGTCTTCTCATCAGCTGGCAGTTGCATTTTCCTCGGTGAAAACTACTCAATGCGGAGCCAACCCGAGTTCTTTGAGCACCACCTATGGTTCACTTCTGGAAATCCGCAGTCCTCGCCAGCATTTTACTTTCAGCCACCGCTTTCTGCCGGGCAGAGGCACAGTCCCTCTCCGGCCTCAAGGTGGGAGACGACCTATCGACTACAACGCTATTGAACACCGAGCCGTCCGACATGACTAACCTCGGGCCATTTGCAATAAACAAGTGGACCCTACCGGATGAAAATAGCCTGTCGGTGACGTCCCGAGCGAGCACGGGGAAAATCGTCTACATCGAGTGTGACTGGAACGGCTCGAACGCCGGCAGCTTCAGCGACTTCCCCTCATTCTACTACGGCAGGACAACGCTGGATGAGATAAGGCAGCATCTCCGTAGCAATGGATTTGCGTTTGAAAACCTGAAGGCCGGCACTCCGACAGGAGACGGCGGGATCGCGCTGTTTAACTCCTATGCCTTCGAGGAGAACCCGTCCGTCATTGTCACCTTCGTTACCAAAGTGACGGCCACCGAGATACAGGCTCTCAAGAAGCTACCCTCCCCGGCGTCAAAGCTTGGAAGCACCGCCAAGCTCACCTCGATTATCCTCGCGGACCCGTCCTATGCCGGGACCATATGGGGCAACAACCGGACCTATGATCCGCGCTATGTGGACATTAGGTGGAAGTGAGCGCCGCCAGCAACGCTACACAAAAGAACAGAGAAGGAACATAATATAGGTGAACCTGGGGCTGAATCCACTTGCAACGGCAGCGATTTTCCCCCCTGAAGCCGGACACATGGAACTGGAGTCGCGGACACATGAAACTGGAGCATTTTCAAACCGCGACGTAACCACTGCTGGACATGAGTCCTAGGCCTCGGGCCACCTATCCGGCAATCCTAGACGATGGCCGAGCGTCGCTCCTTTGGTCTTTTGAAAAGCTCCGTCTTTGAGAGAGATCTCATCCAAGCCAAAATGTACTGGTGCCAATTCTAGAGCCGCCCACGGGTTTCTCACCAAGCAGCCTACCCGGCGCGCAAAATTCCAGGGATCCACGTGAGCCACTGAGAGTACCGCGCTCAAGACCCTCTTTCTGGCACCGTTTTTGCCCCACCAAACGCCATCTGACGCCCGTACCTCCTCAGCCCGATGCCGGCCGTTCTCGTCTCGTATGGCAAGTTCGGGGCTCCCAAATAGAGCGTCAAGAACGGTGCTCTCCGTCAGGAAGCGTTCGAACGAGTTCACAGCCACGACCAAGGGGTGATCGAGAACACCATATTTTCTCGCCTTCCAAGCAACCGCTTCACGGATGTCTGACTGCCCCCTCGCGGCACGAAACGGAAAGTGCCTCACCCCAATGGCACCGCCGGGCGCGCCTGGTCTATGGCGGGGCCAGGCTTTCAATTCAATCCGGGCGCCGTGCTCCTCCCAACAGAATGGCGCAACATCAAATGCACCTTCGCCTTTGGGAAGGCCGGCTATCCACCTTTTCAGGTCCTTCATCAGTTCGTTGCCCGAGATGGGGTCGGTAGGCAGGCCACGTGTCGTCACGTCCAAGAAATGGTCGGGTGACTCCACTCTATCGATGCGTGCAAGGGCTGTATCAAGCCTCGCTTGAGCGGCCATCTCGGGCCCAGACTGTCCGGTAGCCAAAACGGCCTCTAGGTAGAAGCGTCCGCCATCGGGCGCCTCAAGAAGGAAGTCCGGCCGACACCTGCTATGTGGAAGCAGTGGTTCGACGGCGATGACTCGGTGGCCTGTCGCCAGTGCGAGCTGGTGAAGAAGTAACTCAAAAAATGCACTCTTGTGGTGCTGATCCCTTGAGGCCCTGAAGCGCTCGATGAGACCAGACCGATGCTCCGCCGGATATTGCTCAAACCAGCTATCCACCAGGGCTCGCACGCGCACTGCTTCAGCGCGGTTAGATCGGTTTAGATACGCGAAAGCTGCTTCATCTGCTGAATGAGGGGCAACGTCATGTCGAACAATATCGTCAAAGACGCTCATCGAACTCACACCTATTCAGCATAGATCCGATCAATCTGGGAATTCACGTAGTCGCTCGCTCCCTCGCTCTCATTGTCGTCGGGCAGCTTGATGCCCTTGCACCTCTTGTAGGCTGCTGCGCTGGCGGCCTCCTGGCGGGCACCGTGGTGCTTCTGGACGAGCACCTCTCCCAACATGCAGGAGACCCACCGATCGGTGGCGCTCTTTCCTGCCTGGGCATAGCTAACCAGCGCGGCCGAAAACGCTACGCCCCAGAAGATACTCCGCACATTCGACAACCGCATTTGCATCCTTGCCCTTCAGCGTTTTGCTTTGAAGGGGGTCAATTGCACCGCCTTCTTGAAACCCGCAGCCTCATCCACCAGCCATGGTAGATTGACCATGGTGGGATTGGGATCCACGAAGCCGGTGAATACTCCACCGACTCCGTCAGGCCCGAAGCTGGTCCGACCTACAACAACCAAGGCGTCGGGATCCTGCTTCTGCAGCACCTCAATCAACTGCCTAACAGTGATCGGCTCATCAAAAACCGGCATGTTTCTTCCTCCGACCACGGGCAGGCACACGAGATTTATCACGCCATACCACCCCCGCAAATAATCAGCTCGCTCACCTGGCGCGCCTTCCCGGCGCCAGCCATCGTGTACGAGAGATCCTCCTCCTGGATCGAGGCCCAGGCGTAGAGATCACGCACCTCTTGGCAGTCGTTCAAAGACAGTATGAAGCGGCCTTGAAGGCTCTTCAACATCGCCGCGAGCCGCTCGTGATCGGCGGGTTCGAACATCCCTCGACCATAGTAATGCTCCGTCCCCCAATAGGGCGGATCCACATAAAATAATGTGTGTGGGCGGTCCCACCGGGCAATGAACTTCTCCCAGGGCAGGCAATCGACCACGACGCCGGCGAGTCGATCGTGAACAGCTTCCAGCATCGAGCCCAGCTTGGTGATGTCGAACCTGGCAGGCCCGTTCGTATCGATGCCGAAAGTGCGGCCGACCACCTTCCCGCCGAAGGAAAGCCGCTGCAGATAGAGGAAGCGCGCCGCACGTTCGAGATCGGTGAGCGTTTCGGGATCCGTGGCCACCAGGCGCTCGAAGTCAGCCCGGCTCGTGATCTGCCATTTCAAGGTGTCCATGAAGGCCTGATAGTGGCGCTGCAAGATCCGGAAGAGCCCGGCGACATCCTTGCTCATATCGTTGATCGCCTCGGCCTTGGGCGCGGAGGTGCGGCGTAGAAAGACGCCGCCCATCCCAACGAAGGGTTCGGCATAGAGGCCATGCGGCACCGTCTCGATCGCTGCGATGATGCGACGGGCCAACTGGCGCTTGCCGCCGACATAGCCGGCGACAGGCTGAGTGGGGTTCACGGTCCTATAACCATGATCGGATGAATGCATAGAAGAAGGCCTGAAAATCGCCTACCTCGGCCGCGCTCGTCGTGAGCAAAGCGGCGGGGTGACGGTGAAGCCATTCGATCGTCCTGCGGTCATGACGCCAATCTAGACCCGCAGCCGGCGCGAGCCGGACTCCGTCACTCTTCGTCGCCGCCGAACTCATCCCTCGGCGCTTCGAGACGATATTCCATCGGCCTCACGGGCCGGGGATCGCTGCAGCGCTTCATGTAGTCTCGCGCGATTTCTTCGGAGACCGGTGAGAGCGCGTAGACGGAAGAGCAGCCATAGAACTCTGTGACGTCGCCGCCATTGGCCGGGATATCGATGCGCAGCAGTTTGCCGCCGAACATCTCGACCTCCTGGACGAAACCCACGCGCGTGCGATGGCCCATCAATTCGAGCTTGGCCCAGCTGCTGAATGCAGGTGTTGTCTCTGTCACGGGATCCTCCTCAGGCTTCCATGCCCAGCGCCTGGAGATACAGCTCCAGGATCGAGTCTTCCTCGGCCCGCTCCGCCGCTGGTTTTTTGCGCAGCGACACGATCTTGCGCAGGATCGCTGCGTCGAACCCGTTGGCCTTTGCCTCGCCGTAGACCTCCTTGATGTCATCGGCGATGGCTTTCCTGTCTTCTTCCAGGCGCTCGATCCGCTCGATGATGGACTTGAGCTGGTCGGCCGCCACGCTGGTCGCGTCGGTCATGGATGTGCTCCTGATCTAGAGGCTGAGAAAAAGGACGGCGGCGCCGATGACGGCCCCGAACATCAGTTCTGACGGCGCAATGCCGCCTGGATGGCGAAGGCGGTGGCCCAGCTCGTAGACGGCGGTCTGCAGCGGACCGAGCAAGATCAACCAGGGGGAGATCGCGATCAGTGGCAGCAACAGCGCGGTGTTCCGGATCGTGAAGCAGGCATAGTCGTTCCGCGCGGCACCTGTTTCGGCGTCAATGATCTGCCCCAATGGGATGCGGTCGGCGTAGCGTTCCAAGATCGCCGCCCACCAGCCGGGTTTCCCGCTGATCGAACGGGACTCGCGATTGAGGCTGTACCAGCGGCCCCACTCGGGGATGCCCCAGAGCAGGTAGCAGCCGGCGAGCACCAGGGCATGAATCCAGCCGATCAGCGGGCCGGCGAGGCCCCCGAGAAGCGGAGCGGCATAGAAGATGGGCCGGCCGGGCAGCTTGCCGATCTCGGCCGACAGGCCCAGCCAGGCGCCGCCGCCGCGCATGTGGTTGAGCGCCGCGCAGAGCGGAACGATGAGGTACTGCAGGACCAGGACAGGGATAAGCATCACGCGCTCTCCATGATCGAGGCGAAAGCGGCATCGACGTCCGCTTGAGTTGTGATGGTGCCGGCTGCAATGGCGAGGGCGATTGTCCCCTCGGCCGCGAAACACTTCTGCACATGGTCGCCCACTGCGAGCGCCAGTTGCTTGAGCGTATCGGCGTCCATGGACACGAAACCAATCGCCGTCTTGAAGGAAACCGTGGCGATCCCGCTGTTCAGCACATAGTTCCAGGCACCGGTGATGAGGCCCTGACTGTCGCGGTCGGTGGCGATCGGCGCGCCATTGGGCAGCGTGATGCCGCCCGTCTCGATGGCAAAGCGGCGATCGGCGGCATAGGCGAGCAGCTCCGGAGCTGAGATGGGCACCTGGCTGGGCGGCGTGCAGGCCGACCCATTCCAGTGGTCGCCGATCGCGCCATTGGCTTCCACGAGAATGCAGCCCGCCGGCGGCGCCCAATCCGAGCTTTCCGGCGGCTCAATTACATTGACGACGTAGCCGTCCCGCACGAGCAAATGCATGGTCATGCCCCCTTGATTGTGATCCACAACTCGCCGCGGCCGCCCGCCGTCGGCACGCCCGAGCCATAATGGCCAGCGCCGCCCCCTCCACGTGCCGCACCCGCTGTCGGCGACGCGCCAGCCGTTCCCCCGGCGCCGCCGAATGTGGAAGTTCCTGCAACGCCCCCCGTGCTGGTGTTCACGCCGGCGCCGCCGCCGCCGCCCCAGACTGAATTGCCGCCGTTGTTATTGAAGTTGTTGCCGCCGCCACCGCCACCGCCGCCGCCCCGTTCGGAGTTTCTGCCTGAAAGGCTTGTGGTCGCGCCGGCACCGCCATCCGTGGCGTAGCGCCCGGATCCCCCACCTGCACCGCCAGCCGCGCCGGAATTGAGCGCTCCTGAATTGCCGGTGCTGCCCCCTTTGGCTGTCAGGTAGTCGCCGAAGGTCGTGTCGCCGCCGGGGTTTCCTGGATCTCCGCCAGCCCCGATGACAATGGGCACAGAGGCCGGAAGATCGCCCAGGCGGATGATAAGAGGATCCGAGCAGCCACCACCACCGCCGCCACCACCCCAGGTCGCGCCAACGCCACCGCCGCCACCGCCGCCGCCCCAACCAACGATGGTCGCTTCGGCATCGGGGCTGGCACCATTGGCTGTCGGGTTCGTCCAGGTGGCCGATGCCGTGTAGACCGTGCGCGCGACGTTTTGAGCACCGCCAGTAGTCACGACGATGTAGTTGTATGTGTCGGAAAGGACCAAGAACCGCTCGCCAGGGCGCAACTGATAGGTCGTTCCGCTGCCATTGGGCCAATAGAACGTACCGGCTCCATTGATGCCCAGCGTCTGCGACACGCTGGTGTTGTTCCACACGTAGAAGATCCCGCGCAGGCCCGCAGGTGAAGGCAGCTGGGCCGCGATCGAGGCGGAGCCGGTGAACTGGAGGAAAGTGCCCCGATCGCTCGGCTTCAGCGTCGTGTTGGCGTTGATGGCGAGGGTGCGCGGAGCATTGCCGCTGTTGGTCTCCATGTCGCCGAGGATGTAGAAATCCGAATCGGCGGCCATGACGACGACACTCGATTTGCCCCGCATCACGAACTCGCCGGTCGAACTGATCGTGCCGTCAGCCGTGTACAGGAAGTTGTTGGCCGCCACTTTCACGCGCAGATCCGCATCCGTGGCTTTGACGATCGAGAATTCCAGGGGCTGCTTCGCGGTGGAGTTGTCGGGCATCGTCAACGTCGCCGGCGACGCGCCGTCAAAGCGCACGATCGTGCCGCTGTCGGCGATGGCCAGCGCCTTGTCCGCCGATATCTTCATGATCTTGGGGCCGGAGACCAGGGCCCGGCCGTCCGCCCGCTGGTAGTGGTAGACCCGCCACTTGCCGGCCCGATCGCTGAGGGCAAGCGCCGTGTCGCCCGCCTGCGTGACGATGTCCGCACTACCCGGAAGCAGGAGATTGGCACTGTTCTTGAGCGTCAGGCTGCCGGCGAACTGGATGAACCTGACCAGATTTGCGCCAAAGCCGAATGACGAAATCTGGGTGGTGCCCTGGATGGCAACGCTCGCTGACGTGACGGCGGTGCTGCCCAGATCGGTTGTCGCAGAGGACGCGATGTTGATCGAGGGCTCCACACCTCGCAACGCGACCTGGAAACTATGCTTGGTCGGGTCGATATCGCCAATTTTGATCCACTGGCTGCCGTCATAGAACCACCAGCCCCAGGGGGTGGCATCGTTCTTCACGAAGAATGTGCCGGACTCCGCATAGGCCGGCGCAGTCGCACCGAAATGCGAGTTGAGCAGCGCCTTGATGCTGGAATTGATGGCCTGCGCCATCGCGGTCGGCTGTTTCGGTCCGGCCTCTGGAATTGTGATGCTTTCGGGCTGGCTCATGACGCCTTTCCATATCCTTTGGCGATGTAGTCGATGGTCCGCGCCACGGGATTGCCCGCCGCGTTCTTGATGACCACGTCAAAGCCGCTCTCGGCCTTATTGGAGATTTCGAGATAGTCGCCGGTGGCCATGCCCTGGCCCGTCACGGCAATGCCCTTGAGCACCCGGTACGGCGGCGTGAAGTTGACCCTCAGGCCGGATGTCAGCACGGGCACGTCACGCCCGACTTCATCGCGATCGGGCATGTCGACGCTGATGTGGGCAAGGGACACGGCTGCGGTGATGCCCTCGACTTCCGTGCTGAGGCCGAGCGCGAACTGGGCCGCACGGAACGTGTAATCGCCGATGACGAAGGGCGTCCAAGGCCCCCAGGTCCCGGCGCTGGGATCATCGTTGGTCGCTCGATAGTAGAAGAGCACCCGCCAGTCGTCGGTGGTGACGCCGAAGAAGTCGGGCGGGCCGAAGAAGTCGGTTGAAGCGAAGAAGTCGCTGTCGAGGTTGATGCCGGCCGCCACAACCTCGCCGGAGACGCGGCTCGTGTAGACGGCGCCCAGATCCAGGGTTTGCGGCAGCTCATACCGTCCCTCGATGCCGGGCGTGGCCACGGCCAGGCGCAGCACGCCATTGTCCTCGACCACGTCCGTCATCGTCCCGGTGAAGGGCGACATGTCGAAGATTTCTTCCACCACGTTCAGTGCGGTGATGGCAGCCCCTTCCGCGACGATCAGAGCCGCATTGGCGCTGTAGATGCCGTTATAGGTCACCCATTTGATGAGGTAGGAGCCCGATGCATAGGGCACGGTTGCCGACAGACCATTCGTGCGCTGGACGAGAACGGTGGCCGCTGCCCAGTTCGCATCGACAAGGGCCGGAGAATAGCGGATCTCGGCGTAGGCGACGGGAGACTGCGACGGTGCCCAGGAGAAGGTGGCACTGGTATCGAGGACATTGACGGCGAAGTCGGCGACATCCGGCGGCGGCTGCGAGGCCCCCATGACGTTCTGCGTCAGGCTCGACCACTGCGACGTGCTGCCATCCCGAAAGATCGCCCGCACCTCAAAAATCCAAGTTCCGGAATCAAGGTTCTGCCAGGTGATCGACCTGGTCGACCCGTCGACGCTGGCGGTAAGCGTGTTTGCCAGATCCCCAGGCGGCGTGCCGATGATCTCGAAACTGACGGCGGCATTGCCAGGGTTTGTCTGCCACATGAGCGTGGCGGTCGGGGCATAATTTTGGCTGGCGTCGGCATAGCCCTCGATCAAGGACAGGTTGAGCGGCTGCAGGGTCGCGGGGTCGGGCGGATCCGTAATCTGGCTGTCGAAAGGCGGGATCTCGCCCTGGTCGGCCTGCAGGATGGCGGGCGCGTCATCCACAAAGTCGATCTCGGCCGTCATGTCGTCGCCGGCGCGGATCTCGAAGACGCGCAGCACCACGGTTTCGGTGCCGGCCTCGCCGAACATGGCGAGATCGCCGACCGCCGGCATGCCGCCGGTGCCGGAAAGGGCAAGCGTATAGGTCGGCCCGATCGCGGGCGCCACGGTGCGGTAGAGCGAGCCGCCATCGGAGGTGCGGAAACGGACGGCATAGTTCTTGCCGGCTTCCAGGAGCATCTCCTCGTCCAGGGTGACAAGATTTGCCTCGACCGCCTTCACGCGCCCTGCACTGATGCCGAACATCGGCGCGTCATAGGAGACGCGGACACGGTCGCCTCTGGTGTTGATGAAGCTCTCGATGTCGACATTGAGGGTGTAGGTTTCCGGCCGCAGCTCCAGCTGGGCCAGGTGATAGCGCCCCATGCGCCAGCCGAGTATGTGATCGGTGATGCCGACCAGCGGAAACTGCTCGAACAGCGTGGCGTTCGTCTTGTCGTAGCCGTCGCGGAACACCAGGATCTCGTCATCCTGCCAGCGCCGGCCCTCGTTCTTGAACTGTACGCGCAGACCATGCGGAAGCCGGCGATAGTCGCGCTTGCCCTGGAATCCCGACGAATTTCGCGGCGTGTAATGCTGCGTGATCGGCGCGTCCGGATCGTCCCACACCACGCTCCAGAGACCATCCCGAAATACCACGGCAGCACGGCCGGCCGAGGCGATCGATTTGGCGGTCTCATAGACGCTCTTGCCGGACTGATCGAAGGGCGCGTTGAACTTCCAGCCCTGGGCCACATTGTAGGCGTGCCAGGCCTGGAAGGTCGGCCAATCGATACGCGAATTTGCCAGAGGCCGGGCATTGGCATTGCACTGCAGGACGTAGGGCAAGAGGTCAGCCGGGTTTTGGCTCGGCGTGTCTGGCGCCCAGCTCGCCCCATCCCATGCCTTCACGCGGCTGGTGACGACGCCGTTGAAGTTGTCGACCACGCCATTGAGCTGAGCGGTTGCCCGGATTTTCAGGGCCGTCCAGGCGACGGGGAACGGAAACTGTAGCGGCGCGCCTGGTCGGTAGGAGCGAAGCGCCGTCCAACTCGACGACGTGTGGACTTTCACGGCGCCATTGTCGTCTGGCGTGAGCCGCTGAATCCGGATGTCATATTGTCCGAGCGGAACGGTCTGGCGAACGGTCTTGCGCACCGGGTCGCTCGTACGACCGGAGACGACCAGGTTCGGCAACGAGATCCAGTTCTCGGCATAGGCCTCGGAATACTGGATCTGGACGGCGAAGGAGGCGGCCTGGACCTTGCCCTTGCTGTTGTCCGATCGGTTGAGGCCCGCCGGCGCGACGATGTCGATCGCCCACTCGGTGATATCCTCCGAGGTGGTGCGAACAATCCAGCCGTCGATCTTCTTCACGTCGATCGAGAAGTCTTGCTGGATGACTTCGCCGGGATAGATCGTCGGCTGGCCGTCTCCCGGATAGCCATAGCCGTGCTCGATCTCAACGCCCTTGTATCCCGCCAATGGCGTGTCGGCGATCTTCAGGTCGGTGATATCGAGCGGGCCATAGCCCCAGACATAGAGCAGGCGCAGCACCTGGTCGTTGCCTTCGAACTCGGTATAGGCCGAGGCCCCATAGCGCGGAAAGACGCGCATCCGGCCGAGGATGACGGGAACGGGCTCGTATTTGGCGGCGAGGTTCTGGTTGCCGGAGATCGAATAGACTTGGCCGCCCTTTTCGTCCTTGAGGGAGACAGGGAACAGGGCGTTGATCAGCAGGCTGGCGCCGATCGTTATGGCGGCGGTGATCAAGCTGGCGCCAAGCGTGCCGAAGATCGGGGCAAGGTAGGGAGCGATAAAGGCGGTGATCACCGCCACGACCAGCATCAGCAGCGATTTGAGGAGGTTGCCGCCGCCGGCGGCGCGCGCCCGCAGCACCACGATCTTGCCGGGTTTGATCCGCACCCGGCTGTGCCATTGGGCCGGTACCGGTTCGCCCTCGATCGAGACATGCCAGCTCGCCCGGATCCGGCTCGCCTTCTCGATCGAGGTTTCGACCAGGCGCAGGATCTCCGTCACGCTGGTGCCGGCAGGCAACTGCAGGATGTGCCTTTCCTGGCGGAGCGGGTTTGGCGCGACGATGACGGTGACGCTGTCCTCGGCGCTGAGGATCTCGCCTTCGAGCGGCTGCGCCGGCAGGATGACAGGCAGTGTCATTGCCGGTCCTCATGACGGTAGAGCCCTTCCAAGCGAATGAAGTTGCGGCCGGTCCGATAGGGCTCCACCGTCGACGTCTGGTAGAGCGGCATATGGATCATCAGGCCCGAGCCGACCACGATCCCGATATGCCAGGGCCGCTCGCGCAGCAGCACAAGGTCGAACGTGCGCGCCTTTTCCTGGGTGACGGGCGACCAGGGCGCCCGCTCGCCCTTTATCAGGGCATTGAGGGCCGTTCGATCGGCCGTTGAAGTGTACTCTTCGACATAGGAGGGAAGCTCGATCCCCAGCTGCTCGCGATAGATGAGCTGCGCCAGCCCCCAGCAATCATAGCCGCGCTCATCCCGGCCCCGATCGCGGAAAGGCAATCCCACATAGCGGTCAAACAGGTTCGCCATCAGAACATTCCAGGGAAATAGGAGGGCGTGAAGCTGCCGGCCGGGAACGGTTCGGAGGCCATGCTGTCGATCGCCAGCGATATCGTGGCGCTGTCGCCGCCATAGCTGGCGCTGACCAGGTCGAAGTCCGGAAACACGGCTTCGACATCGTCGGGATACTGCGCCAGGATGATCTCAAGGGTGACCGAGGGGGGCTCTATCGCCGAGCGCAGGAGCGGTACCGCCTCGCGGCCGACCACTGACAAGGTGATGTCGATCGTCGGCGGCGCATCGTCCTGGTCGGCTGGCAAAGTCACCTGGAACGGCACGAAGTTGTATTGCGTGCCGCGCGAAACCGTCCCGTAGAGCAAGGGCTCCGTGGAAATGCGTTCGGTCGGGTCAGAAGAAAAGTGGAGCGGCGTGGTGAGGTCCGGATGCGTGATAGTGATCAGCATCGCCGGTACCTCTTCCATGTTCTCCCGATAGAGGGCGGCGCGGAAGCGAGCGGAGAGCGTCCTCATGGCAGCACATCGACCTGGAAGGCCGCCGTCCACAAAGCCCCGGCGATGTTTTGATATTGCGGCATGCCGTCTTTGGAAAAGCGCACCAGCAATGGTGCCGCGCCGCCCAGCGGATCGGCGATCTGGAAAGGCAGAGATCCACCGACCAGGTCGTTGCGGATGAAGTCGCGCATGGTCTGGAGCTGGTCGAGGGTGACCGTCATCTGCCCCTTCATGATGTCGACGGCGGCGGTGGTACGCCGGCGGACCTTGCCCGGGCCGGTATCCGTGTCGGACATCAGCCGGCCGTCGCCCTCGGCGTAGGCAAAGCCCTGGCGATTGAAGAGCTGGGGGAGCGTTGCAGGCCATGACGGGATCATCGGCGGGTCACCTGGCGTGTGAGACCGAACTGGGCCTGCATGGCACGGCTCGTGTCGCTTCCGGGCTTCTTGACCTGGTCGGCCGTCTTCTTGCCGATATAGACATCGAGCTGGCGCCGGCCCTTGGCGTCGGTGCTGGACTTCTGTTCGATCTCAACGCCGGCCTGGTTGTAGAGATTCATCGTGATGCCCGGCTGCTGGCCGCTCACGGCGTTGTCGTTCAAGTGCCGCCACGCGCCGGCGCTGGCCGGGCTGCCCGAAGCAACGGCCCCGCCATCCGCGAAAGCAGGCAACCGGTTCGTATTGATCGCCTGCAGGAGCGGCAGGTTTCGACGGGTTGCCGCAGCGTTGACGATGAATTCGCCATTGCTGACGCGCGCCAGGATGGAGTCGGAACGGCTGGTACCAGGCCCCGAGATCCTGCCGGTGCCGATCGGCTCGGACGTGCCATCGGCGTGTGCGCCGATACCCATGCCACTGAACAGGCTGCTGAGGAGCGATTGCAGGGCGCCCACCAGGCCGCCGCCGCCCTGGCCGATTGCTGACCCGGCCTGGTTGGCATTCGTCGCGACCATGGCGAGCGGCGAAGGCAAGCCGCTCATGCCGGAAATCACATTGCTCAGGCTGGGCGTGGCACTTTGTGCGGCAGTGCCCAGCTGGCTGAGACTGCTCTGCAGCTGCTGGAGACCGGGCAGTTGGCCCTGGCCGCTACCCATGCCGATCGACGTCGCATCCGGGAACAAGGCGCGCTGGGCGGGCGTCAAGCCGTTGGCCCAAGATCCACCGCCCATCCCAACACGGCGCCCGCCCAGGTCAAAATGCATGAGATCGGCAGCGCCGTACTTGCCTTTGCCACCCGAGAAATACCCGCCCCAGCGGAACTGATCCGACAGCTCGGGATAGCGCTCCATCTGCACTTGGCGGGCGACTTGAGCGAACGACTCGTATTGCCGGAAGGCCGCGCCATTCTGATAGTTCGGCAGCGCCCTCCCAGTCGCCGGGTCGATGATGCTGACGTCCGTGGCCAGGCCCTGGCCATGAAACCGCGGATCGCCGGGCCGCAGGCCGGAGATAGCCTGCACCTGCAACCCGGAGCGTTCGGCGGCCGTGCGCAGAATGTCGGTGAGCTGGGCGTTCACGCCGCTGCGGTAATTGCCGACCGTCGAGAACGTCCCGCCGCCCGGCGTGAGCCCAGCGAGAGCCGCCACTGCGCTGCCAACCGATGGCAAGGGCGAAGATGTAATGGACGCGGTCGGACCGAGGCCCTTGAGCGGCGCGAGCCCCGCACCTGCGACATTGGAGTTTGCGGCGGCAGTGGGAAGCGCGCCGCCCAGAAGGCGGGTGATGTCGCCGCCGAAGCCGCCATTGACGTTGACGATGCCGGCCGTGATGTCCGCTGTCGACAAGCCCACCTGTTTGCCAAACAGGCCTCCCAGGAAGTCGCCGAACAGGCCGCCACCTATCTGGCCGTTCTTGCCGAGAAGGCTGTCCACGATGTTGTTCGTGGCGTTGCTGATGAGCTGATCACCGATCTTGCCAGCGGCATTCGCCAGGGCATCGGCCGCCGACGTTCCGTGCATGAGATCGGAGAACAGGCCGCCCAAGACATTGCGGCTCGTGTCGCGCACCTGGTCGAGGGAGGCAATGACCTGGTTCTGCTTCTGAGTGAGATCATGGGAGGCTTGCGCCACCTTGCCCGCCGAGGCCGCATAGGCGTCGATCGCCGCGCGCAGGCCGTCGGTGATCGGGACGCCGGCGGCGTTGTAGCGGTTGATCATCTCCTGGGCCGCCGCCAGCTTGGCCGCTTCGCCGGCACTCTTTCCGAAGGCTTCTTGCTGGAGTTTCAGGGCGGCTACCTGCTCTTGCAGGCTCCGGTTCGCGTCGCGCAGCGGGCCGCCGATCGCTGTTTGCTGGGCGGTGGAGATCTCCGCTGACCGCGCATTCTGGATATTGGCGAGCGTGTCGGGGCTGGCGCCCTGGTTTTCCGTCAGGAGGTCCCGATACTTCTGGTCGATCGAAGCGAGCTGGCGCTGGTAGTCGGATAGGCCGGTCAGGGCCGCATTGTCGTTGGCTGCCTTCAGCTTGTCGACGGAATCGCGATTGGCCTGCGCCATGACGGCGGCAGCTGCCGCCTCGGCCCGGCGCTGCTGTTCGGCAACCGAGACGCTCTGGCCGGCCAGCGCCAGGCGTTCGCGCTGGGATGCGATGTTGGCCTTCTCGGCAACAGTACGCGCGTTGATGGCGGCTATGGTGAGCTGCTCGCTGGCGCGGGCCTTTTCGTCGGCCGACATGTAGCTCTGCAGGGCGCCAGTGACCGCATCGATGGCTTGGCGCGTCTGCTCGCCCGACACGCCCATGCGTCCCATGATATCGGGCGAGGCTGCCGCATTGCTCATGCTCGCGAGCATGTCCCGCAACGTCTGGAGCTTCTGGATATCAGGCTGAACGGACCGGACATACTCGCCCGCCTGGGAGGCAGCTGCCTTGTCCTCGGCCGTTTTCCTGTTCGCGGCGGCTGTGGCTCGGGCCTGGTCGACCAACGTCTGGAGACGATTGACCTCCACCAAGGCGTCCTGGACCTGCTTTTGCAGGCCGCTGTCGAGCTGCCCCAGGATGCCGGCGAGTGGACTGTTCGGATCGGTACCCTGGCGCGAATCCGAAAGCTGCTTTTCCAGCTCGATGTATTTCATCTGAGCATCGCCGAGCTGCTCTTCCAGAGTGCCGCCGGTGACGGTGCGGTTGACCTTGTTGCCAAGATCGTCCCAGGCATTGCTGAGATTCGTGACGATGCGCGCCCAGATGCCGGTCTGCTCGGCGGCCTGCTGGACGCCGTCCCGAATTCCTTCGAGCAAGGCCCGCTGTGCGCCTGCGACGTCGCCCATGGCCTGCAGCGATCGGACGGCCTGCTTCGTCTTGTCATCGAGCGGGCCGAGAGCCTTTTCAAGATCCTCGGCGCCCTTGGTGGGATCGGCGAAGGCTTGCGCCAGGCGCTGACCTGCCGCTTCGAGATCGCCCCCCATCAGCGATGCCAGCCCTGGCGCGAGACCGGTTATGCTGCTGATCATGCCGCCGGAGATCCTGCCAGTTCCAGCAAGCCCGGCCGCAATATCCCGCGCGGAGCTGCGCGAGAAACCAGGGATGGTTGCCTCGTCTGCGACGGCGTTGATCTGGCTGAGCCTGGCGCCCGAACCGCGTCCGACGCCGCGAGAGATCAGGTCATTGATCTGCTTTTGCTGGCCGGCGAAGGTGGTGCCGGCGAGAACGAGCGCCGCAGTCAAGCCGCCCAATCCTGCTACTGCCAACACGGTCGGGCTCACCAGGCCGGCCACCGTCGACCCTAGAGATTTCAGCACCTGGAGAGGGCTGGCCGTTCCCATGGTGAAGGCCTGCGCAACTTCGGACCCTTGCTGTACCAGCACCTGCATCGGGGATGCGCCGGCCGACAGGGAGCTGAGGGTGTTCTGGGCAGCACTGCCGAACATCATCATCTGAAGTCGGCTGACGCCGGCGGCCTCCCCCTGGCTGGTGGGCACCGGACGATTGTTGTTCGCCGGCGTTGGGCGGACGGGAGGTTGCGGAGAAGCCGGGGGCGTTGCCGGCGCCGGCGCCGGCGAGGCTGCCGCATTCTGCGCCGCGTTGGCGACATTGTTGACGCTCTGCTCGGCCTTCTTGGCGGAAGCGTCGATCCTGTCCATGGCGGCGTCGCCGGCGGCGCCGAGGTTGACCAGTTCCTTCGCGTCTACCGCGACCTTGACGCCGAGCTGCAAAGTCATGTCATCGCCTCGTTCAAGATCGGCACTGCCGCCGCTTCCATCTCCTGCAGGTCCGCAAACAGGGTCGCCGGATCCGCTTCCTTTGGCGCCAGGTGCCGCAACACGATGTCGGCGGCCTGGTAGTCGAGCCCCAGGTGAAAGAGGCCGTGGGGGACAACGACGACGCGGAACTGTGTGCCGAGGCGCTGGAAGAGCTGGAACACCTGCCAGTTCACATCCCAGATCTCGAACGAGCCATCAGCCACCGCTTGGTCAGGCAGGCCGACGACGTCGCCCAAGGCCTTGAATTGCTCGATCGTTTCGGCGTCCAGTTTGCCGGCCTGGCGCGGATCGGCTCGGCCGGTCCACCGATAGGCGAGCGCCTCGGCCGCCTCCTTCAGTTTCCCAGGCGTGCCGCCTGCCCAGAGATCGCGGCGGTGTAGGCGTCCAGAATGCCCTGACGCACCCAGGGATAGAGCAGCGCGTCGGTCAGGGCCTCCTTGGAGAAGGCAACGGCGTTCTTGTCGCTGTCGACGACATCGCCCCAGTCGAGGGCAACCTCGGTGATGAAACCGATCGCCTGATCCACGGCGGGCAGTTCGGCCAGGATGGTGTTGACCTCATCGCCCCTATCCTTGGGCAGGGCCTTGAACCGCATCTTGAAGGTCTCCTCCCGGATCGCTCCTGCCTTGTCCGGATCCGGTTGGCGAACTTTCACCGGCCACCAGAAAGTGTGCTCCTTCGTCACCACGAACATGGAATCCTCCATCCTTGAGGCGCCTTCGACGCCCCTTCAAAGTTGTCTCGAGAGAAAGCTTCGAGGGCGGCCGGCGCCGCTCCTCGAGGAGATCAGCGAACCGTGATCACCAGTTCGTCGTCGGCGACGTCCGGCGTCAGGGTCAGTGGCAGCGAATAGGTCAGCACGCCCTGGCTGTTGCCTTGCGCTGGAGAGCCGATCTGAACCTTCGGTGCCTCGAACTCGACGATGTTGCCGGCAACGGTGCCGTGCTGAACGTGAAGCGGCCCCTTCACGTTGTTCTTGGCGATGTCGAACCAATTCTTGGTCGCCAGCGACCGGGCTTCGAGGACTGCCGTGCCCGAGATCTTGCGGTCCGTGACTTCGACGCTCTCTGCGCCGATCAGGAAGCGGCCTTCCACCTGGCCGCCGAAATCGAGCGCCAGGCTCTCCGCCGGCACGTCTGCTGCGGTGGTGCCATGCAGCGAGAAGATCGGCGTGTTCAGCTTGGAAGGAACGACGGGGCTCTGCCACTTGCTGACGTCGATCACCGGGCGCGCCAGATCCGCCACCGGACCCAACAGCCCCGTCATCGTGAATTTGAACTTCGGGATCTTCTTGATCGCCAGATCCACGGTGAAGGTGCCGCGCGCCCCCACCATGATGTGGTTGACGCCATCCATGTTGGCATAGAGGCAGACGCTTTCCGGCTGATCGGTCACCGGCTGGTACTTGACGGACGTGGTGGCGACGACGGTTTCCGTCATCGAGCAGGCACGCAAGAGCACGCCATAAGCCGGGATGTCTCCGGCAGCGCCGGCGCCGGCGATCTCCACTTCGAATTCGAGCTTGGTGCTGACGCCCGCCAGCACGAAACCCTGGTCTCCGAAGAACGGGAGGATCACATCACGCGAGACCTTCTCGCCATCGAGTGGCGTCTGCGTGACATTGGAGAGCATCAGGGCGTTGAGCGCGCCGGTCGGGGTTGGATCGGTGCCATAAACCGTCTCCAGCTTAGCGAGGACGGCGAGCTTGCGGTAAAAGCGAGTGTTCGTTGCCATGGATCAGCCTTTCTTGCCGGCCTTGGAGGCGACGGTTTCGGGATCGGTGGAAGGTTCGGACACGGGCGGCGCGGGCTCGGCCGGCGCCGGCGCATCTGTCTGGGGCTCGGCGCGGGTGACGACGCCGGTTTTCGGGTCCTCGTAGTAGCGGCCGCCGGTGCGGTTCATGGCTTGCTCTCCAGGTAGTAAGGGGCAGAAAAGGTCAGCTCCCACCAGACGTAGCCATTGCGGGCGCGCACGAGCTGGCCGCCGGCATACTCGACCGTGTCGGCCGCGCTGGCCGGCTGGGTGCCGGCGATCGCGCTGATCGCCTTCAGCTTGATCGCCTCGATGTCGGCCATGGCGGCGCCGCCGGCGTTGTCGGAAACGTTCTGCATGACGATGACAACGCCGATATCGGCCTCGACGCGCTGCAGCAGCCCAGTGAGGCGCCTGTTCTCGCCGCCGGCCTCCTCCTTGATGAAGACATAGCCGGCGGGTGTTGCGGCCGGCGCGTCCTGGAGAGACGCCAGTTCGGCGATGCCCTCGACGAGCGAGAAGACCGGCGGATCAAGAGCCAGGAGCTGCTCGATGAATTCGTCAACGATCATGGCGTGCCCTCAAAGCCCGCCTTCCCTTTGAGGAAGTCCGTGATGGTGCCGAGGATCTCCAGCTCGTCATCCTTGTCGACGCCGAGATAGGGCCTGGCCGGAATGTGGATGGTGTGCTCGGGCACCGTGAAATCGCGGGTGTGCTTGGACTTGGCGCGGGTGCTGGCCTTGGCAAAGCGCAGCTTCGAGCCGACGCGCTTCCCGTCCTTCGTCCTGCCGGCGCCCTCCTTGGCATAGATGAAGGTGGCGCTACCTTCGCGCTCCGGCTTCACGACATCGCCGCCCAGCTGGTGGATGCCGGCATAAACCACATTGGTGCCGACAACGACCTGGTCGGTTCCGGCCTCGAAAGTGAGCGAGGAATAGAGCCGGCCGCTATCGCGCAGGAGCTGCGCCGGCGTGCGGCGCTTGGGCATGCGCTTCAAGGTGGAAGCCGCAAACGGAGCCCACTTCGCGCGTCCCGGTCCGGCCTGGGCCTCGAAGCGCATTTGCGTCGAGGTCAGCATAGCCTGACCGATCGCGTCCATCAGCGGTGAGAGATCGCGGCCGGTATCGGCGGCCGCCTTGAGCCCGTCGCGAACAGGCTTGCTATCGACGTCGATCGTGATGCTGGTGCCGGCCATCAGATGAACCCCTTGAGGTTCTGGCGGGTGAAGTCCGGCTTGGAGGCGCTCATCCGGGCGCCGGTGGGAGAAGCGGCGGGCGATATCCCGTCGGCATCGAGCTGTACCCTGCCGGCAGCCACATCCCGCAGCCAGGCCAAGGCGTCGCGATAGGCAAGGGCAACGGGGCCGTCCTTATTCACGGCCTCGCCCCACAGATTGTAACGGGCGATATCGGCGCTGACCTTTACCAGTACCGGCGGCACCGCCGAGAGCGGCAGGGCATAGAGCGCCTTGAGGTAGCCGTCGATCAAAGCCGCAGCGTCATCGAGCGCGCGTTCCACAACAACGGGATCGATGGTGGTTGGCGGACGGTGAAGGCGATCGGTGCGCTGGATGATCTCGGTGGCGCCGAACCGATCGACAAGATCCTGTTGTGTCGCGTAGCTCATGACGCACCCGAGGGAAAGAAAGGTGGGGCGGCATCGAAGCCGCCCCGAGTATGCGCCGGGTCCTGGGAGGAGCGGCCGGCGCTGTCGCTGCTCGTGTCCGACGAGCAGCCGAGGGCGCTGAAATCAGCGCGCGGGCATCACGCGGCGGCAAGCCATTCGGTATCGAGCACCGTAGCCGTGCCGGCCCATTCGTTGGTTTCGCCGCCATTGACGAGCTGGCTGGCGACGATCTTGCGGGCTGCGCCTTCCAGCGTCGGCGGAACCACGAGCAGAGTGGGTTTGACGCCGAGCGGGCGGCCGTTGTCACCGGTGCGGCTGCGCATGGCGGCGCGGGCGGCCGCGTAGTTCTCCGGCGTCAAGTCCTGTTTCGAGCCATAGGCCAGCTGCCAGAAGCCATAGCCGACATTGCAGCGGCCCTTGGTGCCGTACCGATACTTGTCGGTGTTGAACACGACCTCGTCATTGGCGGCGTCCATGCGCACCATGTCGAAAGGTTTGCGGGTCTGCCAAATGATCGGCTTGATCGCCCTGGTCGCGTCGATCAGGAACCAGGCCGTCTTGTTGCCGCCCTGGTCATTGGACTGCAGTACGGTCTTGCCCTTCTTGTCGATAACCGGATGCTGGTCGGAGAAGAAGGGCACGTTGTCGTAGCCCTTGCCATTCCAGCCATCGAGCAGGAAGGGCCAGACCAGTTCATCCGGGAAGGTCGCGGCGCTGCGACCGAACTCGGTGAACATCGTGCCGTACATGCCCAGGTTGTCATCTTCGATGTCGTCGACCTCGACGCCGATCGTCGACTCGAATTTACGGTTCCTGATGGTGTAGCCGTGCGTCTGGATGTTGTTGACGACACGATCGCCGATCCATTCGCGGATCTTCGGCATCTCACCCAGCCAGCCATATTCCTGCGATTTGGTGGTCGAAGGCACGGTCTGGCTGATCTGGGTGTACTGCGGCGTCACACCGGTGAAGCCGCCCTGAAAGGCGGTGCTGAACCCGGTGTACAGGGTACGGAGATTGGCGGAGTTGATGATCACGGGGAAGGCCCTGAATTGAGGATCGGGGGGACCGGCGCCGGCGGGCGCCAGGCGTGAGTTAGTCGAAGCGGATCCAAGCCCCGCTTTCGTCGACGTCGAAGACCAGGCCAGCCATCGAGCCGTCGGCCCCCTGACTCTTGCCAACGGTTGCGTCATCCTTGGCGTACGCCAGCCCATTGATGTCGGCTTGGGTCAGAGCATCGTCCGCCTTGTTGGCATAACGGAACACGCCGGCCTCGACGGTGATCTTCAGTTCGCCATTGACGGTGGAGGCCGTCGCATCAACGGTCTCGGCGGCGCGCCCCAGACAGCGATAGTTGATCGCCTGGGCTCCGCCGGTGCCCACAGGAGCGGCGAAGCCGCCGGCGTTGATGACCATGGCGCCCTTGAATATCTTGACGCCGGCGAAGACTCCGATCGAGCGGGCTTTCGCTGCCCGCTCGGGCGTATTCAGTTCTGAGGTGAGCGGCATCAGAGCGCCTCCTGCTTAGCTGCCTGGGCGGCCTTCGTCTTTTTGAAGGCCTCGGGATCGATGCCCATCATCGCGACCACTGCAGCCTCGTCCGGTGCAAGCTCGCCTGGCCGAACGTCGCCCGGCGGGACGATGGTCGCGCCGCTGGCGTGGAGAGCCGGAAACGCACCGATTTCCTTCTCGACGGCTGCCGGATCCACCATGTGGCGGGCGATGTAATGGTCGCGCAGCGGCTTCACGCCGACCTTCTGGGCCTTGATGGCGCCGTCGACGAAGGCGGTTGCGCGGTCACGCGCGCCGGTCTCCCGAAGCTCCTTCAGATCCTTGCTCACCGCCGTGAGTTCGGCCTGAAGCGCCGTCACGGTGGCCTTCGGCACCATGTTGGTGGTGTCCCCCATCGCCTGGATCGCCGTGACGATGGCGGCGCTGTCGGCGCCATCCGCAGCGCCGGCGGCCTTGGCGATCGGCGCCAGCGCAGCCTGCAAGGCCGCGGGCGACACCGTGTCCTTGGCGGCGTGAAGTTCCGTGACGGAGGCGACCACAGCCGCCTCGTCAGCGGTTTCCGGCAAGCCCAAGAGCTTCCGGAGCTGAGCGAGGAAATCCATGCTTCTTTCCTGGTGAAGCGCGGTCAGCCCGCGCAGGTTGGGGCGATTGACGAGCGAAGCTCGCAGCACGCCGAGAATGTTGCCCTTGGCGTCATGGACGATGACCGGCGAGATGTTCCGGTACGCCTTGTCGGAGAGGAGCGCTTTGCCCGAGCCGTTCCACTCGACCTTGCCCCAGATGCCGTCGCTGCGAGGCTGCATCTCGACGATCCAGCCACGGGCCGGCGATGCCTCGCCATTGGGCGCGGCAAGATCGATGGAATGGTTTTCATCTACTGGCAGTCGGGCGTCGTCGCTCATGCTGAGCGCGATCAGGCGAGCGGGGTTCGGGACGCGATAAGGCCCACGGCCATCGTTCGTCTCGATCTCGCCGGCCGGCAGCAGGTGGATCCACTCCGGCACATCGCCGTCGCCTGCCGGCAGAGGCAGGGCGCCGCACATGGCGATGCTGCCGGCCGCCAATGATGGGGAGGCGGCGCATAGGGCGATTGTGGAGGAGGCGGCGGTCTTGGACATGACCGCACCATGGCTGAGCGCAAAACCCTTGGGAGTTCCCCAGGCCTGGGTAGAAAGCGGGAAATGTGCTGGAGTTCGCGCGAGGCGCGGATCGGAGGGGAGGCCTGCCCGGCAGGATCGATTTTAAAGGCTCCTCAAAGCCTCTAAAAGCCCCTCGACCGCTCCGACGCTACACTGACGCGCCCCCGGCCGTCCAGAGGCCTCCTGCGCGCCCGCTTGCGGTCATTGGCGGTGAGGCGCATAATGCCCTTCGTGGCCGCCGCGACAACCGGGAAATCGCCGGTCCGGTTTGGAGGATCGTCCGAAGCGATCGTCTGCTACGGGGAAGATGGCGTACCCCCCGGCGGCCACAATCACAAGCTTCCCGATAGAACTTCGTAAGCGCCCGGATTGGCGAGATCCGCCTGTTGCACCATGCCGGCCGTCCGCACTTCGTTGGAAACCACCTGGCGCTTGATGCCGGCGCCGTCGCGCGAGCCGCTCTGGAAATTCACGCGCACCACCAGCTTGCCGAGGCGGGGATCGCCCGGCACGTCGAACACATAGACGAGCGCCGGATCCTGCTTGTCGAGGAGCACCGCCTTTGCCTGGCTGAGCGTCAGGGGCAGCTCGCGCAGGAAATCTGTGGGGACAGTCTTCCCCGCCGCCGCCTTGGCCGCGCGCATCATGTGCTGGACAACCTGCATCTGGATCGTGATGGCGCCTGTCCTCGGGGCAACGCCGCGCGCGGTGAGCCCGTCGAGCGTGGCCTGGTCGATGGCGCCGACCGTCCACATCGAGCGCGACAGGGGCGCGCCGGCGGCGGCCTGGTCGAACCACTGGCTGAACTCGGTAGCGAGGGCACGAACCGGCCAGACCTTGTCGGCGACCCGTTGCGCGGTCAGTTGTGCCGGCGCCCCCGCCAGCGCGTCAGCAACAGGCGAGGCCTGCCAGCCGACTTTGCCAGGATTATAGCCCCAACCAGGATCAATCCCTTCCGGCACATATAGGATCTCGCCGGTTCTCTTGTTCACATACGGTCGCATATCCAGGGTTGGCGGCTCCAGCTTGAGCTGGCCGCGAAGGCGTTGCACATCGCGTTCGGAGAGACTTTGCAGCGTGCAGCGGCAGCGCCAGCCGCAGGGCGGTGCCCAATAGTTCCAGAACGGATGATCGATCGGAAGGCAGACATTGTGCCTGGCCGCATGAGCCGGCCGGGTCCTGCCGTCCATGATGGCGACATAGCGAAGATAGGGGCGCAGGGCCTTATTGCGCTCGAACTGTGCCCAATGGCCGGCGGCATAGGAGACGCGCATGTTCGCGTCGAAGATCGTCTGAAGGCGCCTGGTGGAACCAAGCTGGACTTCATCGATCGCGCCTGTGAGTGGATCGGCGACCGCCTTCTTGCCCCACCATCCCTTGGCCTGGAGCACCGGCGTCAGATCCTTGGCGAAGTCGCGGAAGGTTTTTCCCTCCTTCAATGCCTCTTCGAGCGACGAATAAATATCGTTCAAAATGTCGAAGCCGGCCGATTTCGCGACGGTGAAAGAGCGTGCGTGATCTTCCTGCCAAGCATCCTCCCAGGAGAAGGTCGGCGCGAGTTGGCCGCCGCGTGCCTTGAAAGCGGCGATCGCCTCGCGTGGCGGCAATGGGGTGAGATCGGCCTCCGCCATGTCAGCTCGCCGCCGGCGGGATCAGGGACTGGTTGCCCTCGCCAGCGAGCCGTGCCGCAAAGATGCTCCGCGCCAGCTTTTCGGCCATGGCGTCGACATTCATGCCGGCAAGGTGCCGGGCCAGGATCAACTGGGCATCCTCCAGCGACGTCGCATCGGCGAGCTGCTCGGCCAGCCCTTCGATCATCGGCGCCACCAACGGCTCCCAACCCATGTCGGCAAGGGTTTCCTCGATCGAGCTATCGACCGCGTCCTGCCCATGTGTCGCACTGATCGGCGTCTGCGCTGCCTGGGTAGCGATCGATTGAGCCCCCGATGCCGCCGGCGCCGGCAATGCTGGAGCGCCGAGCAGCTCGGCGTCCTTCTCCGGCTCGCTGAAACCCAGCCTGTCGCGGACCTCGCTCATCTGGACCTTGAGGCCGATCGGCACGAGCTGCGAGAGCCGCGTTGCCATGGCATTGAGGTCCTCGGCCTCTTCGTCGCCGATGCGGGCACGCGGATAAGCCTTCTGCGGCCCATATTCGAGATCGACCCAGATGCGGATCAGGTCGCGATTGATGATAGCCGAGAGAGCCTTGGCGTCGGCCGCCTCGATATCCTCCTGCACCTGGCGGTGCTCCTGACCGACCGCGTGACCGCCGGCGATCGCATCCGTGGTTGCCGTCTGGCCCAGCACGCCCTTGGAGATCTGCTGGTCCATCCAGTCCGCCCGCTCCTTGTAGAGTGCGCTGCTCTGGCCGGCCGGTGCCGAGATCAGCTCGATCCCCATCGACTCGGGAACGATGGCGGCGCAATCGCCGGCGATATTCGCCACTGCCCGCCAAAGGACATCCTTTTGATCGTCGGTGGCGCTGGCGTCGTATTTACCTATGCGGATCGGTTGGCCATAGGTCTGGGTGAAGATCGTCCAGTCGCGGACGGTGAACGCTTTGAACATCCAGCACCAGGCCGCAATGCGCGCGATGCCGGAGCGGATCGGCAGGCCGGATTTGGCCTTGATCGACGCCTGGATGAACTTGGCCGCCGGCAGCGGTGTCCAGCCTTGCTCGGTCCGCAGGAGCGGCGTGCGCCCGTCGACGCGATCGAACTGAAACCACCTCGGGTCGCGCCATTCCAGCCGCGCCGGCTGCCACTGCCCTTCGGACGTGTCCCAGATGATCTCCGTAAAGCTGACGCCCTTGCCGATCGCGTCAAGGATATCGAACAGCTCGTCCTGCAGCTCGTCACGCAACAGCCAGGTCTTCACCATGTCGGCGATTTCGAGATCCTTCGCGGAATCCGAGGCGGCGTCGACATTGATGGCGAGCTGGGAGACCGAGCGACGGCGGGTGCCGAGCACGCCGACATAGTGGAGATCGCGCTCCTCGATCTGTTCGGCCAGCTCCAAGTAACGCATCGGATCGCCGGCTTCGGCCTCGCGCAGAATATTTGCAAGGCGGTAAGGATCAAGGCCATCTGCGGGATGGCCGGTCTGCACCGAGCGCACGCCTGCAAGTGAAGGGCCAGCGATATCGGCCGTCAGGACCTCGCGCCGGAGCGGCTGACCATCCGGGCCGAGGATCTTCGAAACGGGAGCCATGGTGCCTCCTAGAACATGGAGCCGCGAATCCGGACGCCGAGCGGTTGCCGATACGGATTGCGTTTGTTGTCATCGAGCGGGGGGCCGCCGTTGTGCCCCATTTGTGTGGGCGCGGCCGATCGGTACTCGTAAAGCTTGATGGGCTGGAAGCTGGCGAAATGAGCGAGGGCCGCCGCGATCGCGGCGTCGGCGTGGCGCTTCTTCTTCTTGCCATCCGCTGCCGCTTCGCCCTTTTCGGTGCTGCGGATCGAGCTGGGACGGGCGATGCCGTCAATCATCTTGATCAGCTGGAAGTCGCCGGCGATATCGGCATGCCTGGGCAACGACATGCCCTCAGCTTCCAGCGTTGCCTTGAACTTCGGCATGTTGTCCCGGTACCAGTCGGCCGAGAACTTGAGCTGGAGGATCCGCTCCATGCCGTATTTCTGTGCCACGGCCTCGGCCAGGGCGGCGCCATTGCCGCCGGCGTCGAACACACCGCCCTGAAAGCGTGGCAGGCGATCGCAGACCCAGAAGACGACTTGCTCCTGTTGCTGGAACGGGATGTTGCGCATCTCGACGATGAAGGGCGTGCGCCGGAACAAAGTCTTGGTGATTTGAAGTGGCCACAACACCGTCAGGTCCGCGACGCGGCCAAAGTCTTCGCCGACATAGCTTAGTAGCTCCTTGTCCAGCGTCTCGATCGCCTCGACCAGATTGGTCTCGCACCACATCCTGGCTGCAAGGGTTCGATCGAATTCGGAGGCAGCTGCGAACGAGGCCGGCATCTCCCAGCGGAACACGGGAATGTCTTTCGACATGCACTTCTCGATCACCGCCGGAAGGATCCAGGCGCCGGAGCCCTCAGCCGGGATGCAGAAAAGCTCTTCGTCGGCGCCGTCGCCGTAGTCGTCGATCACGCCCTGGCGCCATTCCGCCTCGGCCTCGGGCGACCATTCGGCCCCCTTGCGCAGGCAGATCCGCTGATAGAGGCCCTCTCGCAAGGCTTCATCAAAGTCGATCCGGACGAGGCCATAGCGTTTCTGGCCGCTGCGGATCTCCTTGATCTTCTGGTTGAAGGCGTTCTGTTCACCGTCATGGGTGGAGATCACGACGATCATCCCGCCCCAAATCGTCAACGCCATAGCTGCCTTCAGAAGCGCTTCCAGATTGTCGTGGAAAGCCGCTTCGTCGATAAGCACATAGCCCTGCTTTCCGCGCAGGGAGCGAGGCGATGACGGTAGGGCAACGATGGCAAAGCCCGATGCGAATGTGATGCGGAAGGCCTTGATTTCCCGCGTTTCGCCGGTTTCCGGATCGAAGTCCTCGAAGATATACTCGTCGTCGATTTCGCTGGCGGCCTTGCCGAACAGCTTGGCCCACATCCCACAGACGTCGATGAACTCGCGGGCCATTTCGAGATTGTAGCCGATGTACCAGCTATCCATTCCGCCGGCGGCATGTTCGGAAGCCGAGACAAGTACAGCGTCGGATGCAAAGGCCCAGGTCAGGCCAGTGCGGCGGGATTTCTCGATGAAGGTGACAGTGTGGAGCAGTCGCGCCCGGATGGCGCGCTTCTGATAAGCCAGAAGAATGCTATCGGGGTCGAGCCCAGCCAAGGCGTCCGGCAGGCCAAAGAGAGAGGTTCGGCGCAGCTCGGCCCATTCCGCCGCCGTCACCGCCCGGCCGACTTTGAACAGTTCTCCGTCCGGAAGCGCGCTCATTCCTTCGCACCCTTGGGCGATGTCTCGATGCCGAGGAACTCATGGCGCAGCCGGTCGACGGTTTCACGGGACAGGCCCTGCTTCTTGGCCACCATGGCGATCGCCTTGCTGGCCTTGGCATCGAACTCCTGTTTGAGTTTCTGGCGCCGCTCGCTGGAAACCTTCTGGGCCGACACGGTCGAGGCGAAGGCGCGGGCCAGTTCCATGGCCTGCTTTGGGGTGCGATCTCCGCCGGTGTCTTGCAGCAGCTCGATGATCAGCGTCTTCAAAAACTCGCCCAGGATGATGTTGTTCTCGTCGACGTCCTCTGCATCGAACTGGGTGGCGAGCCCCTTGAACATGGCACGCGCCTCCTGGACGCGGCTTTGCGTCCGCGCCAGGAAGATCGCCCTGCGATTGAAGGCCGACTTGGAAATGAGGGGCAGGCCCTTGTCAGCGAGCCTGCCGTTGAATTCCTCCAGGATCTCGCCCTGGGTGCGCTTGCGCTCGGCGAGCTGCTGGCAAACCCAGATGACGTCTTCCTCTGCCTCTTCTGGCAGGAGGTCAATCGAGCCCAGGCGTCCCCGGCCGGCCATATCAAGGCTCCACGCGTGAAGGTGCCTTGACCCCGGCTATGATCTCTTCCCGATCTACGTGCCTTTGCCCCTTCTTGGTCAAAGTTGCGATCTGGACCGACCCCGCCTCCCTCACGATCACAGCGCCCATGGCGGCAAGGAACGACAGCTGATCGTGCACCCACTCACGCGGCCGGCGCGGGATGCCATAGGTCTTGAGCTCATCGTGGAGCAGGGATGAGTTCAAATGCCCATCGATCTGCTCGGCCAGGGAACGCAGGATAATAAGGCGCGCCTCTTCCTGGAGTTTTTTCTCGAAGCTCATCGTTTGTTTGCCTGGTCAAGGAGGAATTCCTGAAGCCGATCACCCACCGCACCGATCGGCTTCAAGCGCTCTGTTAGAACTTCCATGTCGCCTTGCAGGCGGGTCATGGCCAGTTCCATGCGGTGGAAACCGGAGGCACTCGGGAGGTGCAGCATCTCGGTTTCGATCTTGGTGAGGCGGACTTCCAGCAGGTCCACGCGGTCATGGATCTTACCGATCTCGGCCGCTGAGGCCCGCGAACGCGAAGTCACCCAAGTGTAGATCAGCGATATGATCGTGAGGATGCCCAGGACGATGCTGATTGCGCTCTGGGTCGAAGCCAGATCCATCAATTCGCCTTTCCACGGCAGATGCGGGCGCCATCGTCCAGGCGCTCCCATTCGGTTGCGAGCACGTCGAGGCCAGCGGCCGGCGGCGCGGATTCGAGATAGCCGGCGATCCGCCTTGCATTGCCGTCGCTGGTGGGCGTCGGGCAGATCGGCGCCATGGCGGCCCGGCGCTGAGCCTTGGCTTCAGCGGCCTGCGCTGCCGTCGCCCTGACCACTGGTCTGGTCGCCAAGTCGCTTGCGCAACCTTGCAGCGACATCGCGAGCACCACCGCGATCGAGAGCATTGTTCGCCGCCTGAGCATCGGCCGTCTCCGCAATGTCCTGGCTTGTGTCGGCGGCGGCCTTGTCGACCGCCCCCTGTTTGATGTCCTGGTCCGCCCTGTCATCCTTCCAGGCCGCGAGGAACATGTTGCCGAGCGCGGCGAGGAAGGAGCTGAACAGGGCGGACCAGGACATGACGCGCCTTACTGGGTGTTGGCCGGCGCCGGGGCGGCCGGCACCTGGTTGGCGGGATTCAGCGGCTGGATGCCGAACAGTTCGGCAAGCTTGGCGTCGATCTTGACTTCGAGGGCATCGCCGGCCAGGCCGAAATAGTTCAAGGCATCGGGCACCACGGCCTCAACGTAACTGGCGGCCTTGGCGAGCGCCTCCGATTTGGCGACGCCCTTGGCGACCGCGTTCATGACCAGGGTTGCGGCAGTACCTGCAGCTTTCTCGATCGCGTCGCGGTGCCCCATCTCGATCGAGCGGATGGAGGCTTCGACCTGGAGGCCGGTTCGCTTCTGGAAGACGAAGGCGATCCAGCCGATGAGGGACATCGCGGCGGCGGTGAACGCCGAGGTCAGGATCTCGGTAAACCCCGAGGCCGCCGGCGCCGTAGCGGTCTGGGCTAAGGCGGGGCTGCACAGGGCGAGCAAAGCGATAGGCACCGTGACAAGCCCGGATAGCCAGAGATCGCGGAGTTTCTCCTGGATGGGCTTGTACTGGAGAAAGAGCACGACCGCGCTCGCCAACACGATCGCGAGGGGCTGATCGAAGAAGGCGAAGATGGCCTGGCCGGGATCGCTGGCCGTCAGAAAGACGCCGGCGACGGCCAGGGCAACGATCATCAACGCCGTGTAGACCGGCATCAAATAGCGACCCAGCAGGTAGTGGCCTACGAGGCCGATCATTTTCGCACGCATGGTGGATCCTCGGTTCAAGCGGCGATCGCCGTGATGGCGTCGCCAGGGAGCGGGTGAAGGGCGATGACGGGGCCTTTGCCGATGGCCTTGAGGGCAGCGGCGATCGCCGACCTGGTCGCAGGGCCGACTTTGCCGTCGGCGGTCAGAGCATGGCTGCCCTGGAAGGCGAGCACGGCCTTTTCCGTTTCGCTGCCGAAGTCGCCGTCCACGCCGATCCGGTAGCCGAGGGCGGCCAAATCGGTCTGCAGCGAGCGGACGGCATCCGGGAAGGCACAGCCACGCTTGAGCAGTACACCGATCGCGACCGCCGCGTTGTCGTTCGCGTGGGCCGTGGCGGAGCCGGTGACGTAGGCGTTGGCCAGGAAGGTTTCGCGTTCGGCCTTGCGCCTGGTAACGAGGCCGCCCAGGACATGGCCATTTGCCTTGACCCACATGAGGAAGGCGTCGGCAGCTCCGGCCCGGTCCCCGGCATTCAAGCGCCGAACGACGCTCGATCCTGCGAAATTCTTGCCGCCAATATTGAGGCACAAGCTGACCAGGGCGTCGAACTCGCCCTGCGAAACAGGCACCTTTACAGCGGCTTTGACGGCGTTTTCGAAGATGACCAGGTCATCGGCCAGGATGGCGAAAGCCCGCTCTCGCGTGATGACCATGCCGGGCACAACGGTGGGCGGCCCCGCGAGCGCGGTATGGCCGATGCCGATGGTCCACGGTTTTCCGCCCGTGCCGGGATCCGGATAGGCCTTCAGCACGACGCCTTCAAACGAGGCAATCGCACCCTTGCCACGGGTCGAGGTTTTCAGGGCCGCATTGGCGGCGATCGCGGAAACAAGCTGTGCCATGGGGCCAGCAATGCCACCGCGCGCGCGTCGCGGGAGTTCCCCAGGCCTGGGGTTTAGCGGAAAAGATCGAGCTGGCGGGAAGTAATTGGCTCGGCCGAGCCTTGCTCGAAGCCCTTGAGATACAGCCTGACAGTTTCGTCAGTCACGTGCAACCGGCGGGCGATCTTGGATTTCTTCCACCCGTAGGCGAACAATTGACGCGCAATCCACTGCTTTGCAACTGGAACCTTGATATGGCCGCGCCGCAGATGCTGGCCCAGGGCGCGCGCGTTCTCCAGCCCAATGGCCTGGGCGAGCGCTCCCTCTGGGCCGGGATCGCTATGCAGATGGATGGTGCCTCCGCCGAACTTCAAAAGAAACTGAATGGTCGGCTCGACGCCGATCGCATCGATATAGGTCTCGACAAAATGCGGGGCTGGAATCCTCTTTGTCATAGCTGGCTCTTCAAACGTGTTTCCAGCTCCAGGAGCTGGGCGGTGAGCATGGTCAGCTGATGCTGCAGGATGATGCGGCGATGGCTGCAGACGGGCAGCGCCTGGATGCGGCCAACAAGTGCCTTCCTCGCTAGCTCCAGGCGCGCGGCTTCGCTGGCTTCAGGCCAGATGAAAAGCGGAGCGGGAGCGAGCGAGGAAGCGTGTTTCATGCCGCCACCGGAAATCCATCGTGCTGGATGCCATCGAGCGACCGGCCAGCGCGCTTTTTGCCCAGGCGTAGACTGCCGGTACCGTCCGGCCAGTCATGGACGCGCGGATCACTGTGCCCCAGCACCCATTCGAAGCCGGTGGCGTCCCGCATGTCCTGCGGCAAAAATTCGCCCCACTGTTTGAACAGGAAGGGAATGCCCATGATCTCGCAGTCGTCGCGGACCCTGCGCGCCCAATCCGGATGCATCGGCCTCGCATTGGGGCCGCTTTCTCCGCCGCAGATGATCCAATCGGGTACCTGGCCGTCGATGCAGAGCTGCCCGAGTGGGCCGAGCGCCGGTTCATAGCTGACGAAACGGGTCCGCGCCGGCACCTTGGCCAGTGCCGGCCAGTTGCGCCGGTAGCGCTCGCCGTCCTCGGCCGTGGTGCCAAGCCAAACATTCGACCAGCCATCGCCCCAGGGCCGGCAGCCGATATCCGCCGTGGGCAGCATCTTGGCGATGTTCTGAGGGCGCTTGGTCAGGAGAAGCCAATCAAGGTGCGGTGTCATCTCGATCCAGTGCCAGAGATCGTCCCGCCACCGGCTGGGCACCTGGTTGTCGAAGACATCGGCAAGGGACGCGCAAAACACCCGGAAGCGTCGGCCCTCGGCTTCGGCCTGCCGGTTCCATTTCAGCGGCTGTTGCCAGTTGCTCGCCGAAGTCCGGCGCCGCTCGCCTTCCCAAAGCTCGGGCTTGCCGGCGCGCCTCGCCCACCCCTCGGCATAGCAATGGTCGCAAGCCGGGCTGAGGGCCGTGCATCCCAGCCAGGGATTGAAGGTGTGGTCCGCCCACTCGATCTTGGTGTTTTCCGCCACGGCTTATTGCTCCCCCAACACGGCGTCGAAGAGGTCATCACGAACGATCACGTCGACCAGTTTTCGCAGAAGGTCATTGCCACCACGGCAATCCGGCCGCCCCGACGCTTCGACGTCCAGGGCCTGGGCGAGATGGACAGGAAGCTTCACACCCGGCCCGGACCGAACATGGATGACGCGGAAGCTCTCTGGCCTGTTCCGCACCCGAGCCGCCAGGGCTCGGATCGAGGATGGGTTCAGCTCGGGATGGGCGGCGATGATTTCCCCGTTTGTCAGGCCCTGGGCGACAGCATCCCGCACGATTTTCGTGATTTTCCCGGCCATCACGCCCCTCCGAAAAGGTGGGCTTCCTTGCCCCAGACGGTGTGACCGGCCCATGGCTCGCGGGCGAAAACGTCGACCATGCGAGCCCAGGGGCAGAGGCGTTCCAGCATCTCCCGCATTTCCCCTGGCTTGCGGGAATATTCGCGGAGGGTGGCTTCGATGGCGGACGGAAAATCCTCGACATCGTCGACGTCCTCGACGGTCTCGATGACGTTGCGCACGGACTTGGAGACAATCCGCGGTTTCCCGATGGTGCCGATCAGATAGGGTTCCGTCGCCGATCGAACGATGAAGCCGGTGCCAAAGCCGCTCTTTCCGTTTCGGGTTTTTTTGTGCCAGGCGCCGCCTGTTTTGTAGGTGAAGCCCCAAACGCGCATGATCTCCATGGCGTAGGCTAGGTGCGGCCAGGTCGACCACATCACCAGCAGGCAATTCGGCCCCGCCAACTCGCCGACCGGCAGGGCCGCGATGCGATCCACGGGCATCGTGTCGTAGTAGCTCTCCGGCGACTTGGCGTAGCCGGCCTCGCTGCGCATGTCGTAGGGCCAGGGCGGGTCGATATGGATCACTCCATAGTGCTCCCGAAGCAGCGGGGCAAAACAGAAGCTCATCGCACCGGGCCTCCCTTGTTCTGGGCAGCCTGTAAGGCAATGAGAGCCTCGCGATTTTCCTCGAGCCAGGCGAGCGTGCTGTCGATGTGCTTGAGATGCTCGAGCTGCAGACCTTCATGCGACCTGGTCATGCCCGCCCGCACCGCCTGTCCATTCGCAATGCGGTTCTGGATGTCGATGGCGCGGCCGAGCGCCTGACGCTGGGCATGGAGTGAAATCTTCCTCATGCCTCCCCCCCGATCAGTTCTCGGATATGACGGCCGAGCAGGATCTGGCGCTCCAGCAACTGCTCCGGCGACAGGGGTTTGTTGATGTCGGCGAAGGCGATGCGCTGGACGGTGGCGTCCGCGCCGCGATCGCGGAGGATCTTCGCCTGGGCGATCAGGATTGCCCACCGGTCGGCCTGGAGCTGGGTCAGGCCCATATCCTTGGCGACGCGTTCCGGCTTCCACTCGGCGCCGGCGCGCTGCGCCATCTTCTTCAGCGCCTCGATCGCCTTCCTGGAGTCGACCGGGTCTGTGAGGAACCGGGTGTGGCTGAGGCCCGTCTGACGCTCGACAAAGGCCATCATCGCCTTGTCGGTGCGGTTCTCGACCATGCCGAGATCGTGCAAGGCCATCCAGAGCGCCTGGAGCTTGGGAGCATAATCGCCGGTCGCGCGCTGCGCGCTCCCCGACCGGGCTGGCGCTCCCTTCGAAAGGCCTTCGAGCTGCGCGATGACGCGCAGCTCCTGGTCAGGGCTGAGGCCCTTGGAAGAGCGCTGGCCGGTCGCGGCCTGGAGGAGATCCCGATAGGCGGCATCGTCCAGGCCGGCGCGGGATTTCAGCATGTGGATGCGGGCGATAGCGCTCATGACTGTTGCTCCGACCCGATCTTCGCTTTTGCTGCGGCGCGCTGCTTAGCCAAGAGAAAGCAATCGCGCTTCTCTGCCTTCGGGCACCCTTCCCACCAGAGCCAGCACGTGCCGGGGCCGGCGGCCGGATCGCGGCTGCATTTCCCCCTGCCTTTCGGCGTGGTCCATTGGAGCGCCGTCGGCGGGAGGTCGAGTGAAAGCTGGGCAATCGCGCTCATGCCGGCCACCCATCGATCTCGGTGCCCGTGATTTCGGCCTTAATCCCCATATCCCTGGCCGGTCCGTAGCCCTCAATGAAGTAGGAGGGCGAAACGTCGATCACGCCACGCGCAACCATTTGCGCTATGTGCTCAGCATGCTCCCCGATCTCGAAGAACGGGAAAAAGCTCCGCCGGAACTCTTCCATAAAGGCGTCCGTGAACTTCGACTCATCCAGCTCCACCTCGACGGTCTGGCTGACTTCGACCCTGAATTTTTTCATACCGCCGCCCTCCGAAGGAAATGATCGGCATCCCAACGGATCTGGAAGCCGCTGAAAATCGGCGTGGCCGGGTGGTGCTCGGCCCAAAAGGCGCGCATATCGGCCCAATCGTCGAAGCCATCGCGCTGGGCGAAACTGTCGAGCTGGTAGGAGGGATTCTGGTACCAGCCGGGCAATGCGGCATCGCCGATCTCGATCCGACCATTCGGAAAGTCGAGCCTGATAGGATTGACGGAGACACAGCGTGGCGCTCCGAGCAGGCGGCAGTACCGAGTCCGCATGCTGGTAAAGAGCTGCATGGCCTCACCGGGGCGAGCATGGCGCTTGCGGTCGGCCCGGATTGTGCCGTCCTTGGTACCGCGCTCGATCGCCGGGGCGAAACGCTTGTGGAAGGAATAGGCGACCATCTAAGCCACCTCCTTCTTTGCCGCGCAGGCCGTGCAAAGGTCCGGACGAACCCAGGCGCAAGGCGGAAAACAGCCGTCTCGATCGCTGCAACCGCAATCGTCGCAGACCGGACCCATCTGCGAAGGAATTCGTGGCGTTCCGTCATCGGCCTGTAGGAGATGACGCGGCAGGGCGTCGACGACCGCCACCTGCAGACGCGGCAACAAGATGTTGGTTGCCACGAGGGCCGCGCGCTCGGTCGGGGTGACGCACTCAAAGAGTGGCTGTTCCTCGACACGCTCAGAGGCGAACCACGCGCAGAACAGTTCGAGCGTAAGGGCGCCGATATCGTCCCTCTCCTCGGTGCTGAGGCCGCGCCAGGCGGCGGCCCCGTCGAATCGTTCGATCTTGGCCATGTCCGCCCCTCAATCCACGGCCGCGATATCGATGGTGACGGGCTGCCACTTCCCCTTGGCGCTATCGCGCCGGTGAAAGCGGATATACGTCTTCGAACCGATGATGCGGATGCTGTCGCGGATCGCCTCCATGGCGCGAAGCCAGCGTTCGTCGCGGATGTCGGTGCGCATGAGCATGAACAGCTCTGCCCGATTGATCTGACCCTCCTTGTCGACCTGGAAAGCACGGTTGACGATGGCGCGCAGTTCGTCCCGTGATCCCTCGCTCCATTCGGTCAGGCATTCGTCGATAAGGGTTTTTGCTGCCTGCAGCTCCGGACCAAACTCGATCCGATCGGCGACCTGGATTGTGACCTTGAGTGTCCCATCGATCGTGGTGAGCGTGGTGTTGCCCTTTTCACCGCCAACCTTCGCGCCGTATTTCTCCGCGATGAGGGCCTGGAAGGCTCCAAAATCATCGAAGCAGTGGGCCTTGAAACGGGCGATCTGCGCGTTCAACGGCTCGGCATGGCCGAACATCTTGCGCACGGTGTCATCCATCAGCATGTCGACGGGCTTCACCAGGTCGAGCGGAACCCATGCCCCTCGGGCATCGCGCATAAACGGCTTGTCGCCAATCATGGTCGCGCCTTCCGGCAAGGCCGCCGCCGGGTTTGAAATGGTCTCAACGCTCATTTGAAGCTCCTTTGTGGTGCATGGCATCACGGCTCAGGCTGGCGAGGCCGGAGGCGATGGCGAGGATTTCGCGGGTGGAAAGATCTGTCGGACGCATGCGGCCGGCGCTGACCTCGACGGCAAGGGCGACGGGGTCGAACTCGCGCAGTGGCGGGATGCCTAGAGCGTGGAGCGCCTTTGCTTCCGCCAGTGCTGTGATGCTGAGGTTTTTGAGAAGCTCGAAGAACGACCGATCTGCAGGGCAACGCTTCTGCACATCGTCGTGGGCCTTGAGGACGTCGGCTTCCTCGCAGGCGCCAAGGGCGGCGGCGACTTCGGACGCAGGCAAATCGGTCAGCGTGAACGCCAGATAGGCGGCGATCTCGCCGGCGAGCGTGAAGCCCCCCAGATACCGGCCATATTTGAGGTCAGTGCTCGTGACGCCGACCCCAGTGGCAACGGTGGCGATGATCTGCGACATGGTGGGCTGGATGCTCATGCCGCGCCTCCAGCCGGACCGGGTGCGAGGATCTCCGTGCGCGGTGGCAGCGGGATGGTTTCCCCTTGCACCCGGAAATATTCCCGCCGCTCGGGAAAGGCGACGACGCGGCCAGGCGATGACGCGTCCGCCTGTTCGAGGAGGAAAACGCGGTTCTTGGCGACTTCGGCAGCCAGGAGGTTGAGGGCACTCACATAGCTGAATCGGATCCTGGCGATATCCTCGGCCAGCTCCGTGCAAAGTTCCGCATTGAGGTGGACGCCTTCGGGGGCCGGATGCGCAAACAAGGTTTCGAGGTCGGCCAGGTGTTGGAGGGTGCTCATGAGCGCACCTCGCCGCTGCGGTTGATCCAGGCGGCCCGGATGTCGGCGATATCGACGGGACGGCTCTGCCCGGCAGCAAGGATCGTGGCCAAGCGCATCGTCTTGTCGATCTGGCCAAGAGTGCCCGGCTTGCGGCCGATATAGGTCAACAGCTCGCGCTGTTTGGGGTCCTCGATTTTCCAGGCGTCAAGCATGGCGTCGATGTCGCCCGGCTGCGGCTGGAGAATCCGCCGCTTGAGGCCGATGCGTCGATGAAGCTGGCCATATCCCTCTTTGGGCTCGGTGGCGCCAAACCGCTTATAGACCTCGTCATTGCCGACCAGGGCGATGCCGCACTCATATTCGTCAAGGAAATGGCGCAGTTGATTGACGGCCTGGTCGGACAGTTCCTGCGCCTCGTCGATGATCAAGAGAGTGTGGCGGCCATTACGGCGCAGTTTCTCTCCGATCGCCCGATCGAGCGCCTTGCCGGAAAGGTCCGGCGCGCCGACCGTGATGGCCAGATCCTGCAGCATGGACCACATTCCGCTGGTCCGTGGGCGCATGGTGGCGCGATAGACATTGCGGCGGGTCGACACGAAGTATTTGATGGAGGTCGTCTTGCCGAGGCCGGCAGCCGCCGTGACGACCACCATTTCCGGGGTGGATTGGGCATAGGCCAGAGTCTGGATGATCAGGGTCGAAGTCGGCGTTTCCACGAACTTCGGAACGGACTCGGCCTGTGCGACGGCTGCCGCGCGGGTGTCGTCACAAACCTGCAGCCAGCGCTTGAACTTCTCGGCAACGTTCTCGTTCTTGCCGGCGTATTTGCCATCCAGCCACAACGAAGTGGTGGAAGAGGCAACGTCAGCGGCCCTGGCGACATCGGCGCGGTTGAGGCCCTGCCGGTTCATCTCCTCGACGACGCGCTGCCTGATCTTTTCGACTTCGTTGCCGGGCTCTTGCCCGTTTGTCTCTGACATGAGACAGTCTCCTTGCTTGCTATGGGCCTTGCGGCCCGCTTACGAGGGCGTTCCGGGGGCAACCGGAACGCCTTCATTCGTTTCCGTCCCGCCGGAATGGCAGGACGTCCGCGTCGCGATCGAGCGCGGCCACGCCGGCCGAGAAGGCGGCATCGAAATCGGTCATCTCTGGAATCGGCCCGCGCATGCCGCCGGCGGCCGCGACCAGGCGGACCACCTTGGGCTGGTCGGGCTCGATCGAGGAGGGCTTGGACGGAGTGACCAGGGCCTGCAGCTCGCGCAGGGAAAGACGCTGCTGCAGCTCGGCGGCACGCTTCTGGGCCTTCATCCAGCCGGTGCGGAGCTTCGTGTGGGAGCGGGCCGCATCCGTGTCGTCGAAGCCGGTCATTTCGATGCAATCGGCCGAGCAGACGAAACGCCCATCCAGGCTGTAGACGGCGAGCGGCGCCCAGAGCTGGCGCGGATCGAACTTCACCATCACCTTCTTGCCGGCGTACTGGATCAGTTCCTCGGCCCAGTACCGGTTTTCATAGAAGTGGATGGCCGGCTGATCCCGACGAACCATGACGTCCTTCGACGCCAGCAGCAGCATGCGGCGCTGCTCTTCCGTGCCGCGCCTGACCATGGCGCCGGCCGCGATCTTGTCGTTCCACACCTGGAGGAAGGAACGCCCGTTCATGCCGAAGCCTCGGCGCCCTTCACGGGCGTTGTGTCGGTCGATCTCGTGCTCGACCAGCGCTTCCAGGTCGGCCAGCGGGATCGCGGCCTTGCCGTAGTTGTGCGGCTTGTTGGTCGGGCTGTTGCCCGTGTAGGCGCCGGCGCAGAGGGGGTGCTTGGCAATCTCTTCGCAGAGGTCGCGGAAAGACCGCTCGATCGGCTTGGACTGGCCGCTATAGGGCGTTGTCCAATGTGTCTCGATGCCGAGCTGCGTGAGCACGCCGAGCGGCTCATCTTCCTTGATGCGGAAGCGGAAGCGGGTCTTTTGCTGGCCAGAGATCAGCTTGGAGGCAAAGGCCTTGCCGTTGTCGAGGTAAATGGACTCGGGGATCCCGTAGTTCTCGACCATGTCGGCGACGGCCAGCCGGACCGACTCGAAGGTTTCGGCCAGGTCCAAGTTCCAGCCGACATAGAGGCCGGTGCCGAGATCCTGAATCGCGACCAGGATGACGCGCACGGGAGTGTCCGCATTCGGCAGCTTGACGAAGACATCGAGCTTGTGCCCGTCGATGTTCACCGACTGGAGCGGTCCGAAATGGGTGCGGTCGCGTTTCTGGGCGGGATACATGCGCTTCAATGCCTCGGGGCCTTGGCGAACGGCGATCCGGGCCGAAACCGGGATCTCCTTCTCCAGGCGACGTTTCAGGGTTTTGGGATGAGGGATCGGCGACCAGCCTTCGCGCTTGGCGACTTCCTGCATGCGGCGGTAGCAGGGTTCGAAGGCTGTCTTTTCCGCCCGGAGATAATCCGCCACGATGAAATCCCAGGCACGCGGATCGCACTCGGCAGTCGATGTGCGGCCCTGGCGCCGAGGCGCGAGGGCAGCAAGCCGATCAGCGCGTGGCACGCCCCTGGCGGCAGCAAGCCAATTGTACAGTGTCGAGGGCGAGACATCGGTCTCCTGCGAGACGATGGCGACAGCTGCGCCGAGGATGCTGGCACGGGACAGGGTCTCGATGCGGTCGACGGCGGCAAGGCGGCGAGTGGCCTCGGCCTTGGCTTTGTCCGGCAGGCCTTCGAAGAGCTGCCAAAGAGGCTTTGAAGGGGCGTCGACGGGTTTGGCGGGCGTCGGCGCGGCTTCTGGCTGGCTCAGCGCCAGCAGCCGGTTCTGCACCTCGATCGGGGCGAGCGAATAGTGATAGACCCAACCGCCCCCATGTTGATCGACAGCGATCCGGGCGCGGCGACGATCGGCTCGCCAGCCATTCTTTAAGGCATACCGGGAGAAGGACGGGACGTCGGTGGGGAGTTCACCGGCCGAGGCGGCAACGAAGTCCGAAGGGCGGAAGAACTCGGTCAACGGCGCCTCCTCGTCGAAGGCTGCACGGGATCGACGCGGAGCAAACGCTCCATATCCTTGATCTTCTCAGACATTTTTTGGTGCTGCTGCTTCATGAGGCCGAGCTGCGCGAAATGCGCTTCCCGCCCCTCCATGACGGTGAGGCCGAAGGGCTCGGCCAGGACGTCGATCAGCCAGTTCGCCCCGGTCGCCTCCACGAAGGCGACAAAACGAGTGAGGCCGATCTCATGCTCGGGTTTGGACGCGGCGGTGTAGGCGTAGAGGGCGTCTGTCGTGAGGTCGCGGCCGGTCATTTCGGAGATCTCGGCAGCGATGACAGCGGCGCTCTTCTCGGATTCCTTCATGGCGACGCCCAGGGCGCTCTTGATGCGCAGAGAAATGTCGAGGCCGCGCACGCCTGCGGGGCGCCGCACTGGAAACAGCTGCTCGGCCTGGGAGAACAGATCTCCCTGCCGATCGTCGCTGTATTTCTTCGCCCCGCGCGCCATGGTCAGGCAGCCTTTGCCTTGGCGCCACGCGGATTGACGATCAGCTCAACTTCGTCCGGAGACACGCCGACAAAGGCCAGGAAGCGGCGCCTGATGTCGGGCGGCATGCGGTTCGACCAGGTGTCCGTCCATTGCTGGAGGGTCTTCTCCCAGTCGGTGCGCTCGGTGCGGCCATTGGCGCCGGCCAGCGTCCTGACCTCGCCTGTGGCGAACCGTGAAGCCGCAGCAATTTGCTGCGCCTGTGGATACGCTGAAAAGGTCTTCAGCATGCCCAGGTTGGTCGCCAAGGGCGTGTTGCGAATGAGGGCAACGATGTCGGGGGAGAGGCCGGCGGCGATCTGGCAGTAGAGACGCACATTGCGCGGGGACATCCCGACCTTTTCTGCAACCTCCTCGGTGAAGGGAAGGAAAGTGGCAGATTCTGCCACTTTACTAGAGTGCTGATTTAACTTGTCTTTTTTCTTGCCGTGGCCGGTTTCCGGGTGCAGCTTCAGGTAGATCTCCTTGCGCTCGGCCAGGAACATGGCCTTGTCGAGGGGATCCAGCTCTCGGCGCATCAGGTTCTCGTCGATCTCGGCCAGACGCGCCTCGTTTGGGCTCATCTCCACCACGATCGCGTCAATAGTGTCCCAGCCGAGCAGCTCGGCGGCACGATAGCGATGCCCTCCGGCGATCAAGATGTAGGAGGCTCCATCCGTCCGGAGGATGACGGGTTCGAGCAGGCCACGTTCAGCCATCGATTCCGAGATGGCGAGCGCCCAGCTTTCGTCGATAGGGCGCAGGCGGTCGCTCGCGTCGATCAGTTTGAGCGGGATCTTCTGGACGACAGTTTCAGGCATTCCGGGGCTTTCTAGGTGGTTCAGGGCGAGGGACTAGGCGCGGTCTAAGCGGCTTTGCGGTTTGGACTGTTCCTGCGCAGCTGGGCCGTGCTAGGTTCGCTGCGTTCGACAAGTCGAATTGACGTGCCAGCCGGCCCACGGCGGTACCGCTCGGGAAAAAGGAGGTGGAGAGGTTTGCCGATGCACTCAGCGATGGCGCGTTCGGCCGCAGGAAATGGCGTTGAAAGCGCCTTTGAGCACGCCCCTGGGGAGAGCCCCGCAGCGGTCGCAACCGTGCGGAGCGTCTGACCCGTGCGCCTCACTGCAGCAAGGATATCGTGACGGTCCATGTCGAATCCAACTAACCGAATAATTCGATTTATCGAATGCTAGAATTCGACTCATCGAATGTCAAGTTTGCAGAGCGGTTTTCGCTGGCTCTTGGCACGCGCACGGCCCTCTGGCTGCACGAGCAGACGGGCATTCCCGCGTCGACGCTGTCGAACTATCGGAAGAAAGGCCTCATGCCGGCCGCCGATGCCGCTTGCAGAATTGCGATTGCGCTTGGCGTCGACGTTACGTGGCTCGTCCTCGGCATTGGCGAGATGCGCCCGAGCGGTGCAGTAATACCTTATGTGAATACTCGTCTCGATCCGCAGGCATTGGCAACTGCGATTGAAATCGTGGACGGCTGGCTTCGTGACGCAAACAAAGACGTCGAGTCCAAACACAAAGCCAAAATAGTCACGGAAATTTATACATTGCTGCTCGAAAACGATCAGGGCAACACGCCCTTGCCCCAGCAGATCAATAGGATCCTGCGACTTGCGGGTTGAGTGTGCCTTGTTAGGGGATCGATTTTGAGAGACGACGACGATTTGAACCAAGACAGGTTCGAAAAGGTTAGAAGGAAACTTCTAAACGGTGGAAGTGGCGGCAAAGACAAACCCGCCGAAATTGCTAAGAGGAACAAAGATAGGACGCGGCGACGCAGCGCGGTCGCCCAGGGCCGGGGAACCGTTATTCAGAACTCAGTTATCGTGGTCAATCAGGTGGCGCCGTCGTCGGGGCACAGAGACGATATTCGAGGGCTTCTGGACAGCATCCTGGCCCACCTTGACACAAGTCTTGGGTAGCGTGGCAGGAAGGGGCACGGCCAAGCCGGCAGCGAAGTGGAGAGCGCTGCCAGGCAGTGAGTGCCGCTTAGTTGATGCAGTGTTTCCCGATCTCCGACGCTATGTCTGCAAAATCAGGTTCGTTCGGCCGGGGGGATATCAACAGGCGTTGTTTGTCGATCGCGACAAACAGCCGAAAGCCGACATAGCCGCCCATTTCGTTCTTGGCGTTCACAGCGCCACAATAACTGTCGACATCGTCCTTTGATCGATGCAGCGACAGCAGCTTCAGCTGGGCAGAGTAAGGATCCTTAAGCGCTCGTCCCATCAGCGCATTGACCTCGGCAAGCCCCTTTTCACCAATTCTCTGCTCGGAACCATCCATAACGGTCTGCGCGGTTGCTGCGCCGGCGGCGGACATCAACAACACCGCGATGAATAACGACTTCATACTTTCCTCCCAAGCCCGGCTATAGGCTGCCAGAAGGCGAGAGGCGGTACAAGGGCTCCAGGCTTCAGATGCCGGCGCATACTGCCGGAGTTACGCTTGCAAAAAGCTAAGGTCCACCGCACGGCGCGCCAGACGGAATTGCCGCCCAACCCGTTGTTTTGTTTCCGCTTTTGCATTTTTCCGGCGGATCTGCCGGCGACGACGCTGGTTTTGGCTCCCCTTGCGGTTTGCCCGATGCTTGCCCAAAGGCGCTGCGGCTCGCTTGCTTTTTGGTTTGTGCCCGATTTATCAAGGCTTTGAAGCCTTTTCGAAGGATCTTCAAAGCCAGGAGTTCTATCGTTGGGCACTCCAGTTCCGGCTGTCTGTTGCCGCCCTGCATTCCAATTTCAAGTGTCTAACCGCCGATCGCTTTTAGACTTCGCAATCCCGCTCTAAACCCTTGTGGCGCCGCCGTTTTCCCACCCCATCCCGTCTGATCCCGGCTATTCCCGGTTACTCCAGTTCCAAGTGTCCTCTTTCACCCCCTCATACTCCCTGTCTGCATCGCATGTTTTCTTTTGGTGAGAGCTGCGGGCAGAGATGGACCCCACAATCAACGTGAAGATCGGCCTAGTGGGCTTTGAGGCCTCCGCCTCCGGCTGGCTCGGTGTTGTAGCCGTGACTCTTCTTGCGGCCCTGGTCGTGTCAATGTGGTGGCGAAAGGGCAGGCCCAGGGCGACACCTGCGGAAGTCACGGAGCCACTGCCGCGCAGGAAGCCGCAGAGACTCCCTAGGCGCCCTCCTCCTCCCGAGGCACTCCCGAGTCCTGCCGAAGAGAAAGCCCGTCAGTGACTCTTAGCGGGCACTCTAAGGGCATTCTGCGGCCCCAGGCAGCTCCCCGAATCAGCCCCCGAGGTCCCGCCTTTTGAGCCTGCCCGAGGCGTGATAAAATGCCCCCATGGCTAAGCCCCCGCCCCCTGCTGTCGATATCGTTCCTCGTCTCCGCATGGTGGCGACGGAGGTTGACGATACGGCCATTGATGAGGTGGTGGCGCTATTGCTCGAAGCGGCGGAAGACATCGAGACCCTCCGTCTCCTAGTGGGCATCCGAAAGGAAATCGAGCTGGAAGACGCTGAGCCCGAAGGCCGTTGCTAATCCGCCAAATGGAAAGACCCGCAGCCATCACGCCACGGGTCCTCATGCTTCTACCTAGACGGCAGTGGCCTATGCGCTGGCTTCAGGTCCCCGCTGAATAATCAACATAGATCGTTCCAACACGCTTCCCCACTTTATCCGCCACCTCGTGAAAACCGTCTTGGAACTCGTCTTTCTCGATTCGGTCGGCCAAATCTCGCAGTGCGTTTGCGGCCCATTTGTTCAACACAGATGTTGTCGGGCCCACAAGTTCCAGCTCAACATCACATTTCAGACGCGGTGTGAGTTCTTCCTCATCCATTTCGCAATACCCCCGTGCTTCCCACTGAGCATATAGACTTGTCGCTGTAGTGCGAGAAGCCCCTACGCCCCTGTTTCCTCTCAACCCGCAGCCATCACGCTACGCTAGCCCGCTAGCCAGGAGGCCCCACGGCTCTACCTAGACGAGATGGCCTACGGGCTCACCGCCTCAATGGCCCTATAGACGCTCCCCCTGCCTATCCCCAAGGCCTTTGCAATCTCCGTAGGGGTCTTGCCCTCGGCATGCATCTTGCGGACCTCATCGGCCTTCGCTCTCGCGGTGGGCTTCCGGCCTTTGTAGACCCCCTCAGCCTTGGCCTTGGCGATGCCTTCCCGCTGCCGCTCTAGCATCATCTCTCGCTCGAACTG
>NZ_LYXZ01000054.1 GCF_001676615.1 Labrys sp. WJW
GTTTTGCGATTAGACGGAATCATCTCGAATCGCAAAGACGCGTCGAACCAAAGAGCGAGAGCAAAACAGCGTTTCCGTCTAAACGCGCTTTGCTCTAGAGGGGGCCGGAGGTTCGCGCCGACTCCCTTGGGGTGTTCCCGATGCCTTGCGGCACATGGAATGGGTTTAGCCGATCCGCATCGAGAGCTCGACATCCTCGCCGAAGGGCGTCGACAGATAGCCCCGGGCCGGCGAGCGTACGCGGGCGAGATAGTCGGGGCTGTAGTCGGCATTGTCGGCGACGACGAGGGCGCCGGGCCTGAGCCGGCTCTCCAGCAGATCGAGGATCTCGGGATAGAGGGCCTTAGCGCCGTCGAGCAGGACCAGATCGATCGACTCGGGCAGGTCGATGCCCAGCGTGCGCAGTGCATCTCCCTCCCGGATCTCGACGAGATCGAGCACGCCACCGGCGGCGAGGTTCCGCCGGGCTCGTTCCAGCTTGGAGGGCTCGAACTCGCTGGTGATCAGGCGCCCACCGCCATTGTCCCGCAGCGCCGCGGCCAGATGCAGGGTCGAGATGCCGAACGAGGTCCCGAATTCGACGATCGTGCGGGCTCGGCAACTGCGGGCCAGCATATAGAGCAGCAGGCCGGTTTCGCGGGAGACGGCGAGCGGTAGGTCCTTCAGGCGGCCGTAGAGGTCGAGATATTCGGTCTTGCTGCGCATCAGCCGCTCGCGTTCCGGGCGGGAGAGTTCGGCCATAGCGGGGATCGTTGTCGGCGAAGCGGCATCGGCTTCTTCGAACAGGCGGTCCAGCAGAGGACCGATCGGTGCAGCGGTAAGGGTTGTCATGGGAGTCTCGGGTCTGGGATGAGCGCGTTCTTGCGTTGGGCTAAAAATACGACTAATTCGTCGTATTCACCATTCGCATTGCCCGGCACTCCGATGACAGACCGTCGAAGTTCTTCTGTTTCCTCACGAAAGCAGCCCCGGCAGACCCGCTCGACCGAGCTGGTTGCCGCGATATTGGAGGCTGCCATTCAGGTTTTGCGCAAGGAGGGTGCGCAGCGCTTCACCACCGCACGGGTGGCCGAAAAGGCCGGCGTCAGCGTCGGCTCGCTCTATCAGTATTTCCCCAACAAGGCGTCGATCCTGTTTCGGCTCCAGAGCGACGAATGGCGGCAGACCAGCGCGTTGCTGCGCGGCATCCTGCAGGATGGCGGCAAGCCGCCGTTCGAAAGGCTGCGCATCCTCGTGCATGCCTTCATCCGTTCGGAATGCGACGAGGCCGCGGTGCGGGTGGCGCTCGACGATGCCGCGCCGCTCTACCGCGATGCCCCCGAAGCGGAGGCCGCCAGGGCGGCAGGAGACGGCATCGTCGAGGCCTTCATGCGGGAGGTCCTGCCGAAGGCGTCGGAAACGGTGCGAGCCCTGGCCGGCGACCTCATCAGCGCGACGTTGAGTGCGGTAGGCAAGCAGTTTTCGGAAAGCCCTCGGACGCAGGCCGAGATCGAGGCCTATTCGGAGGCGATGGCCGATATGTTCTGCGCCTATCTCGAACGCCTCGGCGCGGGCTGAGGCCCATCGTGTCAAGAGGACCGCGCGCCGAGGAGAAGGCCTTGTCGGCCGCGGCCGATTGAGCGATTGCTTCCCTAACGCCTTTTTGCGAGCCTCGTCATGAATCTCCGCCGCGCCACCAGAACCGAGATCCCGGCTATCACCACCTTGCAGCAGGCCGCCTATGCTCCCTTGAAGCAGCGCATCGACATGGCCCTGCCGCCGCATGATGCCGATTTCGCCGCCCTGTTCGAGACGATGGAGATCTGGGTGTCCGGCCCGTCCGAGGCACTGGAGACGGCCCTCGTCATCGAGCCGAAACCCGACCACCTTCTGATCTGGAGCCTTGCCGTGGCGCCGGCGCGCAAGGGCCATCGCCTGGGGTCGACCCTGCTCGATTTTGCCGAAGAGCGTGCCCGGCATGACGGCCATGGGCTCGTGCGGCTCTACACCAATGAACGTTTCACCGAGAACGTCGCCTGGTACCAGCGGCGCGGCTATGCCATCGAGCGGATCGAGGAGCGCCCCGACCGCCGGATCGTGCACTTCAGCCGCGACGTCGCGGGTGCCGCAGCTTATACCAAGGGACGAAATCCTTAACCGTCATTGCCGGCCGAACTGTTCGCGAGCGCAGCGAGAGAGGGCGAGGTCTCCTCACAAGCTTTGCTTGTGAGTGGAATCCAGGGGCCATTGGACGCGACTTGTCGCCCCTGGATCCCCTTCCCGGGGTCTTCGACCCCGCCGGGGATGACAACGTCCTCGCGCGGGGATGAGGCAGTCATTTGGCGAGACGATATTAGTCCAGCCTCATCGGCCGGCCACCAGGACCGGATCGTTGCGATAGACTGCCGGGAAGAGCTGCCGCAGCGCGGCGACCTTGGGCAGGTCGTTGATGGCGATATAGGGCTGGGTGGGGTGGCGCGTCAGATAGTCCTGGTGATAGGCCTCCGCCGGAAAGAAGCCCTGCAGTGGCGCGATGCGGGTCACGATCGGGCTGGCAAAGGAATGGGCGCCGTCGAGCTGGCTGACATAGGCGGCGGCGATACGGGCCTGTTCCGCGCTGGTGGTGAAGATCTGCGAGCGATATTGCGTACCGCTGTCGGGGCCCTGGCGGTTGAGCTGCGTGGGATCATGCGCCACCGAAAAATAGATCTGCAGGATCTGGCCATAGGAGATCTGGCGCGGATCGAAGCGGATGCGCACTGCTTCGGCATGGCCGGTGGACCCGGTCGAGACAGTTTCGTATCTGGCGGTGCCGGCCGTGCCGCCGGCATAACCCGAAACCGCCGAGCTGACGCCTTTCACATGTTGGAACACGCCCTGCACGCCCCAGAAGCAGCCGCCCGCCAATACTGCCATCTCCGAGGCCGCGCCCGGGCGGCTATCGAGGGTGGGGGGCGATACCAGGCGCGGCGCTTCCTCGGCGCTCGAGGCTGAAAACCACAAGCCGGTGCCGAGGCTGGCCGCCAGGCCCGCCGCCATGAACAGAATGCCGCGCCGTTTCATCATCGTCCTCCATCCATCGGATTGCCTGTGATTATACGAGCGGATGGGGAGGCTTCGTTACGCCTCACGCCGATTTGAGGCAGGCGCGGGTGCCCGTGACGGCGACGTGATCAGCCCCGGAAGGCCTGCAGGAGCTCGGAGAGCGCCGGTCCGATGGCAGCCAGTTCCTTCAGATGAGTTTCCGACAGGGTCTGCAGCTTCTGACGGCCGGCCTCGCTCAGCCGCACCAGCACGCGCCGGCCATCCGCCGGATCGGCCATGCGTTCGACCAGGCCGAGCTTGCCGAGCCGGTCGACCAGCTCGACCACGCTGTGGTGGCGCAGGATCAGGATCTCGGCCAGTTCGCCGATCGAAAGCGCACCGTCCTGCGACAGGCCGGCGATGGCGAGCAAGACCTGGTGCTGCTGGGCCGTCAGTCCGGCAGCGCCGGCTGCCGCTTCGCTGAACACCAGGAATTTGCGCAAGGCATGCCGGAATCGCGCCAGGGCGGCGTAGTCAGGATCTTGCTGCCGCATTGTGTCCATGGTTCCGCGATTCTCCTGTCTGCTGCACTCTCTACGAAAATCCGTTGACTTGCGCAAAATATATCGTATTGCGATACAAAATTCAGCCGGGTTATCCCCCGACAGATGGATATCAGCGACATGACGACTTCGACTCTGGGCACGCCCGGGCAGGATGCCGAGGCGGGAACCCGCGAATTGCCGGCGCGCCTGGGCGACTTCACCACGGATCGGCGGGTGATCCTCCTGATGGCGATCGCCGTCTTCGTCGGAACGGCTGGCGTGGGCGCGGCCTTCGTGCTGCTGCGCCTGATCACACTGTGCACCAACATCGCCTATTACGGCCGGTTCTCGCTGGAGAACCTGCCGATCTCCGGCACGCCGCTGGGCTGGACCGCTGTGTTCGTCCCGGTGATCGGCTGCCTGATCATCGGCCTGATGGCGCGCTATGGCTCGGAGAAGATCCGCGGCCACGGCATTCCCGAGGCGATGGAGGCGATCCTGATCGGCAAGAGCCGGATCAATCCCAAGGTGGCGGTGCTGAAGCCGCTCTCCTCGGCGATCTCGATCGGCTCGGGCGGCCCCTTCGGCGCCGAAGGCCCGATCATCATGACCGGCGGAGCCATCGGCTCGCTCGTCGCGCAGATGATCCATCTCAGTGCCAATGAGCGCAAGGCCCTGCTGGTCGCCGGCGCTGCGGCGGGCATGACGGCGGTGTTCGGCACCCCGATCGCCGCCGTGCTGCTGGCGATCGAGCTGCTGCTGTTCGAATGGAAGCCGCGCAGCTTCCTGCCGGTGGTGGTCGCCGCGTCGGTGGCGGCGGCCGAGCGCGGCCTGCTGCTGGATCCCACGCCCCTGTTCGGCTTCACCGGCCATATGGCGCTGACCTTACCGGGCTTTCTCGGCTGGGTCGTGATGGGCATTGTTGCCGGACTGGGCTCGGGCATCCTGACCGCCATGGTCTATGCCAGCGAGGATTTCTTCCACCGCCTGCCGCTGCATTGGATGTGGTGGCCTCTGTTCGGCGGCCTCGCCATCGGTATTGGCGGGCTGTTCGACCCGAGCGCGCTCGGGGTGGGCTACGACAACATCCGCCATCTCCTCTCGGGCGAGATGGCCGTCAAGGCCGTGCTGCTGCTTCTGGTGGTCAAATCCCTGATCTGGTCCATCTCGCTTGGCTCAGGCACCTCCGGCGGCGTGCTGGCGCCGCTGATGATGCTCGGCGGTGCGCTCGGCACCCTGGCGGGCCTGGTCCTGCCGCAGGCCGATCCCGGCTTCTGGGCCCTGCTCGGCATGGCGGCGATGATGGGCGGCACCATGCGCGCACCGCTGACGGCGACCTTGTTCGCGGTGGAGCTCACCGGCAATCTCGGCGTGCTCCTGCCGCTGCTCACCGCCTGCGGCACGGCCTATGCCACCACCGTGCTGACCATGAAGCGTTCCATCCTCACCGAGAAGATCGCCCGTCGCGGCCACCACATCTCGGGTGAATATCACACCGATCCATTCGACCTCGCCCGCGTGGCCGATCTGATGGTGCGCGAGGTCGATACGCTGCCGGCGGCGATGACCGTGGCGCGGGCCGTCGCCTTCTTCACCAGTGGAGAGCCTTGCCACAAGAGCTATCCGGTCGTCGATGCCGAGCGGCGCGTGGTCGGCATGGTTTCGCGCGCCCACATCCTCGACTGGTCGGTGCATGCCTCGGAGGACGACGACATCCAGTCCCTGTCGCTGCAGGAGATCTTGGAGGGGCAAGACCTCGAGATCGGCTATGCCGACGAGCTGGCCGGTGCGCTCGCCGATCGCATGGCGATCGCCGATATCGGCCGGGTGCCTGTGCTCGATCGCCAGAGCGGCGGCCTGGTCGGCCTGATCGCGCGCAAGGACCTGCTGCAGGTCAGGGCGCACAGGCGTGCGGAGGAGCACGACCGCGGCGTGATGATCCGGCTGCGGGCGCGCGGCGAGCGGGGGATTTGATACCAACCTGCCTGAAGTTTGACACACCAACTTCGCCCGCAATGACGAGCAGCCATATACACCCGATTGTGACTCTTCCCCGGAAAGCCCGTCAGAAGAACAGGTCGTATTCGCGCGGACTCAGCACCGAGAGGAAATCCTCGTGCTGGCCATGGACCAGGTGGGCGTAGGTCTCCAGATAGCGCTTGGAGAAATATTCCTTCAACAGGCTGGCCCGCGCCAGCCGGCGAGCGGCCTCGAAGACGTCGCCGGGCAGGCCGGGATCGCGGGTGAAGCCGGCATGCTTGCCGACCACGGGCGCATCCGGTTCGAGCTTTCGCGTGATGCCGTAATGGGCGGCGGCAAGGATAGCCGCCAGCACCAGATAGGGATTGGCATCGGCGCCCGCGACGCGATGCTCGATGCGCCGTCCCGGGCCCTTGTCGGTGGGGATGCGCAGGGCGACGGTGCGGTTGTCCTCGCCCCATTTGCGGTTGACCGGTGCGAACAGCCCGCCGAAGCGGCGGAAAGAGTTGTGGTTGGGCGCGAAGAAGGCGAGTGACTCAGGCATCAGCCGCTGCATGCCGGCGATGGCATGGCGGATCATCTGCTCGCCGGTCGCCGGATCGGCGAAGAGATTGCGGCCGTCGGCGTCGCACAGGCTGACATGCACGTGCAGGCCCGACCCGGCCTCGTCCTCATAAGGCTTGGCCATGAAGGTGGCGTCCCAGCCCTCGGCACGCGCGGTGCCGCGGATCAGGCGCTTGAGCAGCACGGCGTGATCGCCGGCGAGCACCGCATCATCCGTATGATGCAGGTTGGTCTCGAACTGGGCGACGCCCATCTCGGCGATGATGCTGCCCATCGGCACGTTCTGCGCCCGTGCCGCATCGTCCGCCCTGGCCGACCACAGCGCGACTTCCTCCAGTGTCAGCACGGAGAGATTGGTCGGCGGGCCGAGCGGGCGGCCGGTGCGCTTGAGGATCGGCGGGCGGATGCGGCCGTCGGCCTCGCGCGTACCGTCGGTGAGGAAGAACTCGTATTCGCAGGCGACGGTGGGATGGAACCCATCGGCGGCGAGCCGGGCGAGGATGGTCTTGAGCAAATGGCGGGGGTCGGTCCACAGCGGCTCGCCCGTGACGGCGTAGGAGATGTCGAGCATGACCTGCGCCGTCGGCACGGCCGCCCACGGCATCGGCTTCAGCGTGCCGGGGATCGGCACGCCCTTGGCATCGGGATCGCCGTCGTCCCAGCCGATGCCGCCGGAACCGTAGCCGTCATGCCTCGCATCGAGCACATAGGGAGCGGCGGAAAAGCCCATGCCGGAGCGGTAGAGGCTGTCGATTTCCTCGATCGGCAGGCGCTTGCCGAAGCCGTAGCCGGTCAAATCGGGGGTAAAGGCTTCGATGAAACGGGTATCGGGGTGGGCGGCAAGAAAGGCGGCGACTTCGGGGTGACGGGAAGCGCTGGTGTCGGCGGACATGGGGAGGGGTCTCGATGGGGTTCCACAGAACGCGCCCGCCGCTGCGCCGTCAAGCCCCCTCAGCTTGCGGTCGACGGCCGTGCGCAGTTCTCGCGGGCATTCTGAAAAACGGCGAGCTCGGTGCCCTGCATGTCGACCTTCAGCATGTCGATGTCCGAGATCACCGTCAGGTCGTCGAGGCGGCTGGTGCGCACTGGGACGTGGCCGACCACCTTCGCATCGGGCATGAAATAGGAAAACATCTCCAGCGCGGGGTGAGCAGGCTGCTCCAGCCCGAATAGGCGCGGAGATCGAGGTAGTTCTCGCCGCCGTTGCCGATGGTGTGGGCTAGATGGCTCATAGCCGGGTTTGAGCCGGCTTATCCAGAAGCCACGAGCATAACCGGGCGCCAGGCTGGATTGCGGGTCAAGCCCGGCAATGACAAAGCCCCTGCGAACTCGAATGAGGCTGCAGCGAACCTCGGCGATCCAAGCCTTCAATTCTACCAGTGGCCCTGCTGCTTCAGGCTGGTCTCGACATCGCCGACATAATTGTACTGGCCCAGATGCTGCAGCTTGGATTGTGAATCGATCCAGACCTTGCCGCCGATGTCGCGCCAGCGCCGGCAGAACGCGTAGTCCTCCGACAGATAGCGCCCGGAATCGGGATCGACCATGCAATCGAAGAACAGCCAGTGCAGCGGCTTGAGCGGATTGTCGGGCGGTCCGTCCGGCGTGTAGTTGAGATGGGGATAGGCCTGCATCAGCCTGGGGAAGACATGGCGCTTGATCACCATGAAGCCGGTGGGCGCTTCCGAGACCTCGATGAAGCCTTCATCGTCGACATGCTGGCCGATCGGCGACTTGCCGTGGTCGACGGGATTGAAGGCATAGCGTGCATAGCGGATCTCCACCTCTTCCTTGCTGAGGCCGCCAGGCAGCGGCTCCGGCCAGGCCAGCGACTTGATCGGATAGACCCCGCCGGCCACATCACGATCGGCGAGCAGCAGGCGGATCACTTGCTGGGTGGTGAAGGAAATGTCTGAATCGATCCAGAACAGATGCGTATAGGATTCGTCCTGCATGAATTTCAGCACGACCATGTTGCGTCCGCGCGTGATCAGGCTTTCCGAATGCATGTGCAGCACGGTCTTCAGGCCGAGCTGCGTGGCATCGCAGGCCAGGCCGTACATGCTGACCACATAGTTCATGCTGACGGCTGAGATATAGCAGGGCGTTGCGAACAACACCTTCATCGACTGGAGGGCTGAAATATCGAGCATGACCTGCTTTTCGAATAAGGCCGGGCGGGGCGCCTGATGGCGAGAGAAGTGGCTCGTTTGGCGATTAGAGCAGGTTGGAAATGCGAATCAAGCCATTCCCTGTCGTCATACGCAACCGTCACGCAGGACCTTCCTGTCTTGCCAGGCTCGTTGCGGCGGCATGGCCGGGGGCGGCATGCGGCACGATAGCGTCGGGGAGCGGCGAGAGGGCCTACTCGGTGGAGGGGCGTGATGGCTGGCCTGTCCTGCCCCTTCAGCTGACGGGACGGCGACGAGCCTTGCCAAGGCGAAGTTCCGAGAAACCGGGGGCGTTTGTCCCGTGTGGGTTCAGCAAAGGGCGGCGAGATCCTGCCTGAGGCGGATGACCTGGCCGCCCGCCAGATTCGCTTCGAGCCCGGCATGGCTTTCCTGCCAGATCGGCACGGCCCGCGCCAGGAGGGAGCCTCCCGCCTCTGTGAGCGCGAGCAGGCGGGAGCGCCGGTCCGCCGGGTCGCGCAATACCTGCACCAGGCCGCGAGCCTCGAGGCGCTTGAGCGCAGCGGTGAGGGTGGTGCGGTCCATGGCCAGCAGCGCCGCTACCGGCCCCATCGGCGGCGGGGCAGGGCGGTTGAGCGCCATCATCAGCGAAAACTGGCTGTTGGTCAGCCCGACCGGGCGCAGGGCGTCGTCGAAACGGCGAGCCAGTGCCCGCGCCGCGCGCTGGACGTGCAGGCACAGGCAGGTGTCGCGCACGAGCAGGGTCGTCGCGAACGGAACGAGGGGCTCCTGTTCGCCTGCCATGTCCGGCGGCTCCGCCTCATCGAGGCCGGGCTGGGATGACAAGCGCCGATGGTCGGTGTGTTTTGACATGCGCTAATAATGTTGATATCAACTTATTTAGTCAAGCTATCCAAGAACTGCTGCAGGGAGGTCGACATGTCAGCCCACCAGGTCGTGTCTCGGAACGAATGGCTGACGGCGCGTAAGGCGCTGCTGATCAAGGAGAAGGAGGCGACGCGGGCGCGCGACCGGTTGAATGCCGAACGCATGGCGTTGCCCTGGGTCAAGGTCGACAAGGCCTATCTGTTCGACACGCCGGAGGGGCGGCGCACGCTCGCCGAACTGTTCGAGGGCCGCAGCCAGCTGATCGTCTACCATTTCATGCTGGGTCCCGACTGGGATGCCGGCTGCACCGGCTGCTCCTTCCTGGCGGACCATCTCGACGGGGCGCTGGCTCATCTCAACCACCATGACGTCACGCTCACCGCCGTCTCTCGTGCCCCGCTTGCCAAGATCGAAGCCTACAAGGCACGCATGGGCTGGCGTTTTCCCTGGGCGTCTGCCTTCGGCAGCGATTTCAATTTCGACTATCACGTCTCCTTCAGCCGGGAAGACCTGGCCGGTGAGGAGATCGTCTATAATTTTACCAGCCAGCCGAGCGCCCAGGGCCACGACGAACTGCCTGGGTTGAGTGCCTTTTACAAGGACGAGCAGGGCGAGGTGTTTCACACCTATTCGAGCTATGCCCGCGGCCCCGAGGAACTGATCGGCACCTTGATGATCCTCGACCGCGCGCCGAAGGGACGGAACGAAGCCTCGACCATGGATTTCGTGCGGCGGCACGACGAATACCAGGACAAGCCTGCCGCGCATGCCTGCTGCGGCTGACGCCGCCTCTCGATGACTTTCGCCAGGGGGCTGTAATCGGCCCGCCATGGTCTCGGCCTATCGTCCTCTGCCAAGAAATCTATTCAGCAACCTGATCCGAAACCCGGCATCCAAGGGAGCCCGTCATGTCCGTCACACATGGAAGCTTTGTCTGGTACGAATTGATGACGACGGATGTGAAGGCGGCGGCGACCTTCTATACCGCCGTGCTGGGCTGGGAGGCAGCCGATTCCGGCATGCCGGGCCTCACCTACACGCTGTTCTCCAACAAGGGTGCGCTCGTGGCCGGCCTGATGGACATTCCGCCCGATGCCGTCGCCCGTAATGTGCCGCCGAACTGGACCGGCTTCGTCGCCGCTGACGACGTCGATGCCTCAGCCGCCGAGGTGGTGAAGCTCGGAGGCCAGGTTCATCGTGCGCCGGACGACATTCCCGGCGTCGGCCGCTTTGCCATTGCCGCCGATCCCTATGGTGCCGTGTTCGGCCTGTTCAAGGGGCAGGGGGATCCGCCGGAAATGCCGGGCCTGGGCACGCCCGGCCATATCGCCTGGCGCGAACTGCATGCCGGCGATGGCCCCGGCGCCTTCGAGTTCTATTCCAGGCTGTTCGGCTGGGAGAAGCACCAGGGCCTCGATATGGGACCGATGGGTGTCTATCAGCTCTACGGCCAGAACGGCACTGATTATGGGGGCATGATGACCCGCACCAAGGACATGTGCGGGCCGATGTGGATCTATTACATCCAGGTCGACAATATCGACGAGACGGCCAAACGTGTCACCGACAATGGCGGCAAGATCCTGATGGAGCCGATGGAAGTGCCCGGCGAGATGTGGGTGATCCAATGCCGTGATCCGCAAGGAGCCCTGACGGCGATGGTCGGGCCGCGTTCCTGACCGTGCCAGCCAATGCGAATGACGGCGAGGCCCCGGAAGCGATGACGGGGCCTTTGTCGTGCGCCATCATGTCCTTGCTCGATTTGTAAGACAAGAATTGCCTCAATTTGTAAGACAAGAACTTGCCTCACCTCGGCAAAGGCCTTATCGCTAGGCTGAGAAACGGCGGATTCGAGCCGTCCTTCGAGCCCGGAACGGGCATCATGAGACAAGAGGTGCGGCGCGATGCGCAGGGCTTCGGCTGGCGTTATTCGGTCGCGGGGAAATGACGAGGCGAGGCGATGAAAGTCCTGATCCTGGGTGCGGCAGGTATGGTTGGCCGCAAATTGCTGGAAAGCATGAGCCGCGACGGCAAGCTTGGCGGCAGGGCCGTCAGCGAGGCTTTGCTCAGCGACGTCGTGCTGCCCCAGGTTCCCGCCGGTTTGCCGTTCGCCTGCAGCGCCAGCCAGGATGACCTGCCCGTGCCGGGCACGGTCGAGCGTCTGATCGGCGCGCGCCCCGACGTGATCGTCCATCTCGCCGCGATCGTCTCGGGTGAGGCGGAAGCCGATTTCGACAAGGGCTATCGCATCAACCTGGAAGGTACCCAGCGCCTGTTCGAGGCGATCCGCCAGGCTCATGGTGATGCCAGGCCGGGCGAGGGCTATTATCCGCGCGTGATCTTTTCCTCCTCCATCGCCGTGTTCGGGGCCCCCTTCCCGGAGCGCATCGGCGATGAGTTCTTCAACACGCCCCTGACCTCCTATGGCACGCAGAAGGCGATCGGCGAGCTGCTGCTGGCCGACTATAGCCGCCGCGGCTTCTTCGACGGCATCGGCATCCGCCTGCCCACCATTGCGGTGCGCCCCGGCAAGCCCAACAAGGCAGCCTCCGGGTTTTTCTCGGGCATTCTGCGCGAGCCGCTGAACGGGCAGGAAGCCATCCTGCCGGTCTCGGACGACGTGCGTCATTGGTTCGCCAGCCCGCGTTCAGCGGTCGGCTTCCTCCACCATTCCGCTGCAATCGATACGGCCCGCCTGGGCGCACGCCGCAACCTTTCCATGCCTGGCCTTTCCGCCACGGTGTCCGAGGAGATCGAGGCCCTGCGCCGGGCGGCCGGCGACAAGGCCGTGGCGCTGATCAAGCACCAGCCTGATCCCGTGATCGAGAAGATCGTGGCGGGTTGGCCGCGCGATTTCGACACGGCGCGTGCCCTCGAACTCGGCTTTGTCGCCGATCGCGACATGGATGCCATCGTGCAGGCCCATATCGAGGACGAGCTCGGCGGCAAGCTGCCGACCCTCTGAGCCGGTGCTTGCCTGGAGCAAAGCGCGTTCATGCTTGAATGCGCTTTGCTCTCACTCCCTGGTTCGACACGTCTTTGCGATTTGGTGATTTCGCCAGATCGCAAAACGCTTTAGGTCTTGGCGCTACCCTTCGATCCATTCCATTCCCTGAGAGTTCCCTCGGCATGTCCGCACCCGATCTTCTGATGCCCAAGCCCATGCTTGCCCAAACGGTCGAGGCCCTGGACCAGGCCTTTACCGTGCACAAGCTCTGGCTGGCGGATGATCCCGACGCGGTGCTGGCGAGGATTGCCGACCGGGTACGCTTCCTTGCGGCCGGCGGCCATGCCCATGTCGACGAAGCGCTGATCGCCGCTTTACCCAAGCTCGAAATCATCGCCAATTTCGGCGTCGGCTATGATTCCGTCGATGCCGCCGCGGCGGCACGGCATGGCGTCGTGGTCACCAACACGCCCGAAGTCCTCAACGAAGACGTCGCTGATCTCGCCATGGCCTTGCTGTTGGCGACCATCCGCGAAGTACCGCAGGCCGACCGCTTCCTGCGGCAGGGCCGATGGCTGAACGAAAACTATCCGCTGACGCCGGCGACGCTGCGTGGGCGCACACTCGGTATCGTCGGCCTGGGACGGATCGGCAAGGCGATCGCCCGCCGCGCCGAGGCCTTCGGCCTGAAGATCGCCTATTACGGGCGCCGGCGCCAGGCGGATGTGGCCTATGCCTACCACTCCAGCGTGAAGGCGCTGGCGGAGGCGGTGGATACGCTGATGATCATCGTCCCCGGAGGGGCGGAGACGCGCCATCTGGTCGATGCCGAGGTGCTTAAGGCGCTCGGCCCCGAGGGCGTGCTGATCAATGTCGCCCGCGGTTCCGTCGTCGACGAGAGCGCCCTGATCGAGGCGTTGCGCAATCGCACCATTCTCGCGGCGGGGCTCGACGTCTTCGCCGGCGAACCGCATGTGCCCGAAGCGCTGGTGGCGCTGGACAATGCGGTGCTGCTGCCGCATGTCGGCTCGGCTACCATTCACACCCGCCGCGCCATGGGCCAGCTGGTGGTCGACAATCTCGTCTCCTGGCGCGATGGCAAGGGGCCGCTGACGCCGGTGTCCGAGACGCCCTGGCCCCGACAGAAGGCCTGACGGCCGACAGCTCCAACTACAGACAAGACAAGCAGGCTCCGCCGGACCATTGGCCCGGCGGAGCCTGCTTGTCTTGTCTGGGGAGATTTTCGTCTCGTTGCATGGCATGCCACCTGCAAGCAAAACGGGATACCGGATAGGAGTTTTTCCGAACTCGTTCCGGCATCGATGTGCGGAGGCGGTGAAACGGTAAGTCTTATATTGCCACATGGAAACTATTTTATCTGCGAAGAGACGCGTGTGGGGCCTTTTGCTAACAGATAGAGGTTTCGCGTATTAATTTTATGTGTTCCAATTATAAAACACCAAAATAGACTTTTATTTTGTTGGTATGTTAATTCACTATACCCTTATGGGTAGTCGATTCTTTTGTGTAAGCTATGAAGCTTCGGATGTGTCTTTTGAGTGACACATATTCGCCAAAATGTTTTCTGTCGGTACCAAGGTAGAGAAACTCTATTGTGGCGCTTTCTAGAATATCGCACCTTCACTGCGACGATTCACGTGGCGGCCAAGTGCTTCTCAAGCATGCGCCAAGTTTGGTCGGCCGTTGTGAATGGGGTGACATGACGAGAAACCCCATCCACGCAAGTAAAAAATGTCCCGGAGGGGGTTTTGATGACGATTAAATCCGCACTTCTCGGCGCTGCTGCAGGCATCGCCGCCATCGGCGCCGCCCAGGCTGCCGACCTGCCCATGACCAAGGGCGAGGCCGTCGAATATGTGAAGGTCTGCTCCGCCTTCGGTCCCGGCTTCTTCTACATCCCCGGCTCCGACACCTGCCTGAAGATCGGCGGCGAGATCCGCGCCGACTATCGCGTGTTTGGTGGCGACCGGGTAGGCATCAATTCGGCTCCGACATCAATCAACAATGTCTTGACCAATGTTGGGCAGAGCCGGAATGATGATCGCTCGGCCTTCAACACTCAGGCCCGCATCTGGTTCGATGCCCGCACCGAGACCGAATGGGGTCTGCTGCGCTCCTACTTCCAGATCAATGCCGACTCGCATCCGATTTCGGCTCAAGGACGTGGCGGCATTTATAACGGCAATACCTTCACGATCGACAAGGCCTTCATCCAGTTCGGTGGCTTGACGGCTGGTTATGCCCATTCGTTCTTCGGCTTCTACGATAACGAGTATGGCGATACGATCTGGGCACCCTACTACTCAGAAACCAGCACGGTTAACCTCATCGCCTACACCGCTCAGTTCGGTGGTGGCTTCAGCGCCACGCTGTCGATCGAAGACGGTCGTGACCACCGTGTTAACGACGTTGGCTTCGCTGGCACGGCCCTCGGCTTCGGTCTTACCGGCGTGGACATCAATCTGCAGGGCGGGCAGCAAATCCCGGACGTCGTTGGTCAATTGCGCTATGACTCGACTTGGGGATCCTTGGCCCTCCAAGGAGCTCTTCACCAGCTGCGCTCACCAGAAACTGTTGATGTGACGGTGACGTCGGGCGGCAACACTGGCACTCTTTCCATCCCGACGACTCACGACAACAAGTACGGCTTTGCCGTTGGCGGTACTGCTCTCATTAAGATACCGGCCATCGATGGTGGGCATTTTATCGTTGAAGGTCAGTATGCTGATGGCGCCACCGAATATCTCGGTGTCAAGAACAGCCTCGGCACGCTCATCGGCTTGTCGGATCTCTTCCCCTCGTCGATCGGGCCAGGCGGTATTACGGGCTATGACAGAACCAAGGGCTGGTCGATCGTAGCCGAACTCGGTGGCAATATCACGCCGCAGCTCAACGCTAATCTTGTGGGTAGCTACATCGACGTGAAGGCCGATGGCATCCTGCGCAACGTTGCCCCGGGTATCGATATTTCGCTCAAGGAATACACCATCGCGGGCAATCTGACCTATACGATCGTCAAGGGCCTCTCAGTGGCAGGCGAAGTATCCTATACCCACACCAAGCAGGAAGTTGGCATCGGGCCGCTCGGATCTGCGGATGGCTCCGCTAACTCTTGGCAGGGCGGAGTTCGCCTGAAGCGCACCTTCTGATCCAAACCGGACGATCTGAGAGCGGGGCCCGGCGCGAGCCGGGTCCCGCTTGGCCTATTGTGCTTGCAGTCCTGAAGTTGTGCTGTGCGTTTTGGCAACGTCCTCAAGAAATTGTGATGTTACGATTTTGATCTGTAACGCTGAATGCATTCCGGTATGGTAACGTATATTGGAGTGCCTTACGTATAGAAGTTGAAGTCCAGTGCATTTTGCGGAGTCTCCCCGGTTCTGGAGAAGTCGCGATGAAATATTTGAGAATGTTTGCTGAAAGAGTTCCAGGCAATGTAGCGCGATCTCACAAGGCGTGAAGTGAGTGAAGAAATGCAGGAAAGAGCGAGCCGTCCCTTCCAGAAGAACTCCACATCGCTCCAGATCGACTGGAAGCGATTTGGTGACGATTTGCGGAATGTGCGCGCAGCGCGCGGGCTGACCTATCGACAGTTCGGCGCGCTTACGGGCGTGACCTTCAGTACGCTGGCGCGTCTCGAATCCTCCTACCTGCCCTGCAACGCCGAGACCTTCATGACTCTGGCGGTGGAGATGGGGCGTGATCCCCTGGCCTATGTGATCCGCAGCAATGCCAGTGTGAGCGGCGTGCTCGTACAGGAGACGGATGCAGCGTGATTGAGGTTCTGCGGAAGCAGGACCAAGCATGCGCTGTTGCTGGAGCGGTAAAGCTGGTAGGGTCCCGCATCCCTTTCGTCGATTTGCCGCTTCATGCTCGATCGTTCCACGCCGGTTCCCCTCTATTTTCAACTCGCCGAAACCTTGAGGGCCGGAATCTCGCAAGGCCTCTACGCCGCTGGTGAGAGACTTCCTTCCGAACATGAGCTGTGTGCCCGTTACGACATCTCGCGCAGTGTCGTGCGCCAGGCCCTGCAGTCGCTGGCGTTGCAGGGGCTGATTGAGACCGAGCGCGGCCGCGGTGCTTTCGTGCGCGAACGCAAGGTGCCGATCAATCTAAGCCAACGCCTCGACCCGCTGCGGGAGGATCTGGCGCGGGCCGGTTTCAAGCTGAGCACGAAGATCCTGGCGCAACGCCTGATCGAGGCTCCTGCGGCCATCGCAGAACGCATCGGCGATGCCAGGGCCGTGCTGGTCGAGCGCCTGCGCTATGCCGATGGCGAGGTGCTGCTTCTGGTGCGCAACTATCTGCCCTATGGCCGGGTGCCGGGGTTGCTGACCCATCCCGGCCTGGACCAGGTCTCGCTTTACGAGTGCCTTGAGCGGGATTTCGGCGTCATCGTCTCCAGCGGGCAGCGCACCGTGGAGATCGGTACGGCCGATGCCGAGATAGCCGGCCATCTCGGGCTCGAGCCGGGGTCGCATGTGCTGTTCAACCGCGAACTGACTTATGACCAGGAAGGCAGGCCGGTGGAATACTACGAATCCTGGCACCATCCAGATCGCACGCGCCTGACCATCGAACTGCATCGGGCGCGCTGACGTCCTGCTCAGGCGCCGACCGGCAGCAGCGTCCTGGCCCGTGCCGCCACGGCCTCGGCGGTGAGACCGAAATGCCGGTAGAGCAGCGGGCCGGGCGCGCTTTCCCCGAAGGCGTCGATGCCGATCACCGCGCCGGGGCCGCGCAGGAACTGGTACCAGTAGATCGACGAGGCGGCCTCGACGAACAGGGTGGGAATGCCGGGCGTCAGCACGGTGTCGCGATAGGCCATGGGCTGGCCGGCAAAAAGAGCAGCGTTGGGGATCGACACCACCCGTGCGTGAATGCCCTCTGCCTCCAGATGCGCAGCCGCTTCGACGACGAGCCCGAGTTCGGAGCCGGTTCCGACAAGGACGAGATCGGGACGCTGTGCCGGTTCCGAGAGCACATAGCCGCCGCGCCGGATCGCCTGCCGGTGCTCCTGGATGTGCGTGATGGCCGGAGTGTCCTGGCGCGCGGCGACGATGACGCTGGGTCCCTGGCGACCCACGGCTTCTTCCCAGGCCAGCAGCGCTTCGAGTTCGCTGCCGGGGCGCCAGAGCGACAGGCCGGGAATAGCGCGCAGGGCGAGGAGCTGTTCCGCCGGCTGGTGGGTCGGGCCGTCCTCGCCGACCCCGATGGAATCATGGGTGTAGAGAAAGATCGCCTTTAGCTTCATCAAGGCCGCGAGGCGCACGGCGTTACGGGCATAGTCGCTGAAAACGAGATAGGTCGAGCCGAAGGGGATCAGGCCACCATGGGCCGCCATGCCGTTCATCGCGGCGGACATGCCGAATTCACGCACGCCATAATGGATGAAATTGCCGGCGAAATCCCCCGGCAGGATCGATTTGGATGCCGCGGTCCAGGCCAGAGTGGACTGGCTGAGATCGGCCGAGCCGCCGATCAGCTCCGGCAGCAAGGCGGTGAAACGGGCAAGCACCTTGCTGGACGCCTTGCGCAGGGGCTGGCGGGCCGGCGGTTCCGCCAGCAGGGCATCGGCATAGGCCGCCACCGCTGGGGCAAGAGCGGCTGGCGCCTCGCCGGCCATGCGGCGCTGCAGTTCGGCAGCAAGATCCGGATGGGTTGCCCGGTAGCGGGCGAACAGAGCCTCCCAGGCTGCCTGCCTGTCCGCTCCGCGCTCGCGTGCATCCCAGCCGGCACGGATGGGAGAGGGCACTTCATGGGGCGGATAGGACCAGCCCAGCGCTTTGCGGGTGGCGGCCGCTTCGGCGGCGCCCAGCGGGGCGCCATGAACTTCTTCCTTGCCCTGCTTGGTGGGCGCACCGAAACCGATGATGGTGCGGCAGCAGATCAGGCTCGGCTTGTCGTGGACCCCACGTGCTTCCTCGATCGCCGCCTCGACCGCGCCGGCGTCATGGCCGTCGACATCAGCGACCACGTGCCAGCCCAGAGCCCGGAAGCGGGCGGGTGTGTCGTCGGCGAACCAGGTTCTGACGTCGCCGTCGATCGAGATGCCGTTGTCATCGTAGAAGGCGATCAACCGGCCGAGACCGAGTGCACCGGCGAGCGAGGCCGCCTCCTGTGCCACCCCTTCCATCAGGCAGCCGTCGCCGACAAAGACATAAGTGTGATGGTCGATGACGGGAAAGCCGTCGCGGTTGAACTCGGCCGCGAGCTTGCGCTCGGCGAGCGCCATGCCGACGGCATTGGCGAAGCCCTGGCCGAGCGGACCGGTGGTCGTCTCCACGCCGGGCGTGATGCCGTATTCGGGATGGCCCGGCGTCCTCGATCCGGGCTTGCGATGGGCCTTGAGCTCCTCGAGCGGGAGATCGTAGCCCGACAGATGCAGCAGGGAATAGATCAGCATCGCGCCATGGCCGTTCGACTGCACGAAACGGTCGCGGTCGATCCAGGCCGGGTCGGCCGGATTGTGCTTGAGGAAGCGGTTCCACAGCACCTCGGCGATATCGGCCATTCCCATGGCGGTGCCGGGGTGACCGGTGCCGGCGGCCTCGATGGTATCGACGGTCAGGAAGCGGATGGCGTTGGCGAGGTCGCGCTGAGAGGGAGCGGGGCGTTCGTCGAAACTCATGGCGTTTCCTGTTCGGTCGGCAGCCCGATCTGCAGCGAGCCGGTCTGCATCTTGTAATCCTGTCCGTACAAGTATGGTGAATAGGCCAAGCTGTCAAACGCTGTTGCGTCCCGCCTGGGATGGCTTGGCCGCACACTATGACCAAAGTGGATGACCGCTTCGGCTGAAGCCATCCTTACCCCAGGAACTACAGTCGCAATCCTATTGCTCGACCGTCATTGCGAGCGAAGCGAAGCAATCTAGAGGCCCAAAACGAGACATTAGTGGCTTCTGGATTGCTTCGCTTCGCTCGCAATGACGCTGGAAATCACTTGGAAATCAAATTTCAAATATCCTAGCCCTTCACATAGCGCCGCCAGGGATGCTCTTCGCGAAAGCCCAGCAAGTCTCGGGCTTTCTTGTTGGACAACAGCGTCTCGTATTCGCCGAGCGTGCCCTTGACCGGTACCCCGGGATAGAAACGCTGGAGCAACTCGGCGGTCGGCAGATTGGACGAGGTCTCGTCGTTGACGGCGTTGAAGACCTGGAAGCCGAGGCCGTCCTTCTCGATGGCGAGCCGGGTGATCTGGCCAAGGTCGCGCGCATCGATATAGCTCCAGGCGATGCGCTTGCGGAAGCCGGGATCGGCGAACCATTTGGGGAAGTTCTCGGTGTAGTCCTCGGGAATGATGACGTTGCCGATGCGCAGCGCGTAGATGTCGATGCCCTCGCGCAGGGCAAAGGCCCGGGCTGTCTTCTCGTTGACGACCTTGGAGAGGGCGTAGCTGTCCATCGGATCGACGTCATAGTCCTCGTCGAGCGGGAAATAGGCGGGATTGCGGTGCTCATGGGCGAAGACGACGCCATAGGTCGTCTCGCTGGAGGCAATCACGACCTTGGGGATGCCGAGCTTGATCGCCGCTTCGATGACGTTGTAGGTGCCGAGCGCATTGACGCGGAACACCTCGTTGTCAGGCACGATCATGATACGCGGAATGGCGGCGAAGTGGACGACGGCATCGACCTTTTGCGGGCGCAAGGACGCGTCGAACTCGTGCGTGCCCATATAGCTCGACAGGGCGTTGAAGACCTGGCCGGCATCGGTGATGTCGGCGATCAGCGTGCGCACGCGCGGATCGTCCAGCGGCCTGGTGTCGATGTTGAGCACTTCATAGCCGTGGTCGAGGAGATCCTTCACCACATGGCGACCGGCCTTGCCGCTGCCGCCGGTGAACATGATGCGCTTGGCCATTATCCGCTCCCTCTCATCCTGTCATAGTATTTTGTATGACAATAGTGGGAGGAGCCTGAAGCGCAAGGGCTACCTTGGGGTTGTGCCTCGGCAGGGGAGTCATCCTAGCGGTCTTGATGCTTGACCGATCAAGCACCGTCATTGCGAGCGCAGCGAAGCAATCCAGAGTTGGAAAACGCGGCCGCGGCGGCACCTGGATTGCTTCGCCAAGCCAATCCTGCGGATTGGCAGAGCTCGCAATGACGCTTGAGCCAAGTATCTGGGCCAAGTATCACCGCCAGCGGCATCACCCCTTCTTGATGATCACATAGCCGAGCACCAGCGAGATCGCGGTGGCAAAATAGATCGACAGCGATTGCTCGACGAAGCGCATCCAGAACAGATGGATGGCGATCAGCAGGACCACGGCGATGAAGCCGCGGTCGAAGCCATTGGTGTGGATCGGCAGGAAGCCAGTCTTTTCGACGGGGGGCTTTTCGAGCTCTTCATCCTGCTTGTCGAGATTGACGAACTGGTTCATGGCCTCATCCCTTCACGGCGCCGAAGGTCAGGCCGGCGACGATATGGCGCTGCACCACGCCGAGGATCACCAAAGCCGGGATCAGCGTCAGCATGGCCGTGGCGGCGAGCTGGCCCCAATTGGTGCCGGTGACCGAGACATATTCGGCGAGCAGCGTGGTGATGGTGCGGGCCTCCACGCTGGTGAGGGTGGCGGCCAGCAAATATTCGTTCCAGGCGAAGATCCAGGTGAGGATCATGGTGACGGCGAGGCCCGGCCTGGCGAGAGGGTAGATCACCTTGGCCAGGAGCTGGAAGGTCGAGGCGCCGTCGATGGTGGCGGCCTCGTCGAGTTCCTGCGGGATGGAGTCGAGCACCGGGCGCAATGTCCACACCGCGAAAGGCAGGTTGAACACGCAATAAAGCAGCACAAGGCCGATACGGGTGTCGAACAGCTTCCAGTCGCCGACGACGAAGACCTGCGTATAGAGCAGGAAGAGGGGCAGCAGGAACACCGCGGGCGGGGCCATGCGGTTGGTGATGGTCCAGAAGAAGACGTTCTCCTTGCCGACCAGCTTGTAGCGCGTCAGCGCATAGGTGGCGAGAAAGCCGAGCAGGGTCACCAGAAAGGCATTGGAGGTGGCGACGATGACCGAATTCAGCATGTATTTCTGCAGGTTCGGATCGGTCAGCGCGTTGGCGTAATTGTCCGGGAAGAAGGAGGTCAGCAGGAAGCTCGGCCTGCCGAAGAGCTCGACGCGGCTCTTGGCCGAGACCACGAACAGCCAGTAGATCGGCGCGAGCGTGATCAGGCTGAGCACGATCCAGAGCAACAGGCTGACGAAGACATTGGGCTTGCGCATCACTCGGGCCTCCTGAGGTCGCGGCGGGCCACCAGGGCCGAATAGAGCAGCCAGCACATCACGATGGTGAGGTAGAGCACCAGCACGGACATGGCGCCGCCATAGCCGTAATCCTTCTTGGGAAACACCACGCGGTAGATATAGAGGCCGACGAAGCGGGTGGCATCGCCCGGGCCGCCCGAGGTCAGCATGAAGATCTCGTCGAAGGTGCGCAGGGCATCCATCAGGCGGATGAAGACGGTGGCGAGGATCGCCGGCTTCAGCATCGGCAAGGTGATGTGCCAGAAGATCTGGAAGCGGCTGGCGCCGTCGATCTGCGCCTGCTCGAAAGGATCCTTGGGCAGGGACGAAAGGGCGGCGAGCAGGGTCAGCGTCACCAGCGGCGTCCAGTGCCAGATGTCCATGATCACCACGGCGGTGAAGGCCTGGTCGGAAAAGCGGCTGATGTTGAGATCGTAGCCAAACCAGCTGCGCAGATAACTCGGTACCGGGCCGAGGCCGGGCGTCAGTAGCAGGCGCCAGATCGCGCCTACGGCGATCGGTGCGATTACCAGCGGCAACGTATGGATGGTGCGGAAGAAGCCCTTGCCGGGAAAGTCACGCATGAAGAGCTGGGCGAGGAAGTAGCCGAGCACGATCTCGCTGACCACGGCGAAGAAGCCGAATTTCAACGTGCCCCAGATCGACTTGAGAAAGTCGGTGTCGAAGACGAGGGCGCGGAAATTGTCGAGCCCGTTGAAATGCATGGTCGGATCGGCAGCGAAGCTGTTCCACTGCGTGAAGGAGACCACCATCACGTAGATGAACGGCACGATACCGAACAGAGCGAGGATGAACAGGGTGGGTGCCAGCAGCAGCCAGCCGGTTGTCGACGATCGCATGAGGGTTCCTTCACCCGCGAGGCAGTAAAGGATGACGGCGCGGCCTCCGCTGAGCCGGAAGCCCCGCCGCTCTCTATGGTGGATCGGAACCGCCTCGGGCGGTTCCGGCTGGCCTGCTACTTGCGATAGCCCAGCTTCTTGAGTTCGGCTTCCGTCGTGGCGGCCATCTGGTCGAGGGCGTCGGAGGCCGAAAGGTCGCCCGTGATCGCCTTGTAGAAGATCGAGGCGGTCGCTTCACGCACCTGGGCGTGGAAGGGATAGGGCGGGGCGCCGGCAAAGAGCTTGCCGTCCTTCTTCATCAGCGAATAGTAGCCGTTGGTTTTCTCGTCCTGCGCCTTCACCTTGGGGTCGTCATAGGTCGCGGTGTGGGTGATGCGCGAGCCGGCGACGGCCCAATCGGCCTGGACGCTCTCCTGGGCGATATATTGCAGGAAGAGCAGGGCGGCCTCCTTGTTCTTGGAGGCATAGGAGATGCCGAAGGCGCCGCCGTCATAATAGCCGATATAGCCCTTGCCGGCTTCCGCGGCCTCGATCACGCCGGGAGAGGTCGGTGGCAGGGCGACGCCCACCTTGCCCACCACCTTGGACTTGGAGGCATCGGTGGCGATCCAGGCAGCATTCTCGCCATAGACGAGACCCTGGGCGGCACGGCCGGCCGCGAAGGTGGCCGCGACTTCGTCCCAGGTGCTGGCGGTGGATTCGGGCGGGGCGTCCGGTAAGAGGCTCAGCCAGTATTCCAGGGCCTTCTTGGCCTCGGGGCTGTTCATCGAGCCGCCATTGGCGACGGTGGCGGCATAGTTCTTGGAAGCGTCGATGCCCCAATTATAGACGCCGAAGGTCGGTGCGACGCTTTCGAAGAATTCGTACCAGGAGGCGGGATGGCCGGTATTGGCCTGCACCGTCGAGCCCCACAATTCCTCGCCCTTGTCCTTGCCCCATTCGGTGAAGAAGTCGGCGATGGCCTTGTAGTCCTCATGGGTCTTGGCGGGGGCGAGATCCTTGCCGGTCTTCTTCTTGTAGGCTTCCTTCACCGCCGGATCGTCGAACAGATCCTTGCGATAGAGGTAGATCTTGATGAAGGCTTCCATCGGCACGCCGTAGAGGTCGCCCTTGTCGTCCTTGAAGTAGTTGGCGAAGCTGGTGAACTTCGCAGGATCATAGTCGGGTGCCTTCAGCGCCGGCTTGTCGGCAAGGGTCTTGGTGATGTCGACCAGGAAGTTGCGGGCCAGATAGCTGTAGATGATGTCCTGCTCGATATAGACGAAGTCATAGACGCCGGTCTTGGCCTCCATGTCCTTGATCGCCTTGTCGTACATCTGGTCCCAGGAGGTGGCTTCGAACTCCACCTTGATGCCGGTGGCCTTGGTGAAGGCGGGACCCAGCACGTTCTTGACATAGTTGGAGGGCGGCGTGCTCTCCGAAATGCCGTGGATGGTGACGCCCTGGAGGTCCTTGGACGCGTCGGACCAGAAATCGGCGTAGGCGGAGGTGGTGGCGAGCAGGACGCTGACCGTCAGTGCGGCGAGGCCGGCTCCTATCTTCCTGTACATCTGGTTTCTCCCTGGAAATGGCTTGTTTCTTATTGCCCGCGTGGCGACGGGGGAGGCGCCCGAGCCACGTCTTGGGGGCGCCCTTCATTTTGTTGCGCATTTCCACAAACTGAGTCAATGGGCAAGGTCACGCGCAAGGCCAAGTTGTATGAGGAATCTCGCGCAAAGTCATCCCTAAAATATGATGAACCTTCTCCATATTATGAAGAAGGTTCGTCGCGATTCCTCACTGAGGCGAATGAGCGGTGCCACTGGCCTCAGTCGGGCAGAGGGATGTGTTCGGCGCGATCGTCCGGTGGCAGATCGAACAGGCCCTGGCCCCAGTTCTGGGCCTGCCATTGCGCCTTGGCCTCCTCGATGCGCTCCTTCGAGGAGGCGACGAAGTTCCACCAGATATAACGCGGCCCGCCAAGCGTGGCGCCGCCCAGGATCATCAGGCGGGCGCCCTGGTCGCCGGCCGCCACGGTGATGGCGTCGCCGGGGCGGAAGACCATCATCTGCCCGGCCGCGAAATCCTGGCCGGCGATGGAGACGGAGCCCTGCGTGATGTAGAGGCCGCGGTCCTCATGATTGTCCGGCATGGGGAGTCTTGCGCCGGGAGAGAGGATGACGTCGCCGTAGAAGGTTTCCGAGAACATTGTCGCCGGCGCCTTCTCGCCATAGGCGTTGCCGAGGATCAGCTTCACGCTGACGCCGTCGCTTTCGATCACCGGCAGGGTCTCCTTGCCGTGATGCTCGAACATCGGCGCCATGTCCTCATGGGTTTCCGGCAGGGCGATCCAGGTCTGGATGCCGAACAGGCTGCTGGGGCCGCGACGGGCTTGCGCCGAAGTCCGTTCCGAATGGGTGACCCCCCGCCCGGCCACCATCCAGTTCAGGGCGCCGGGGTGGATGACCTGGTCGGTGCCCAGGCTGTCGCGATGGTGGAAATCGCCGCGATAGAGATAGGTGACGGTGCCCAGGCCGATATGGGGATGCGGGCGGACATCGACGCCCTGGCCAGTCAGGAACTCGGCCGGTCCCGCCTGGTCGAAGAAGATGAAGGGCCCCACCATCTGGCGCTTGGGGGCGGGCAGGGCGCGGCGCACCTCGAAGCCGCCGAGATCGCGCGAACGCGGCACGATCAGGGTTTCGATCGCGTCGATGCCGATAGCATCGGGGCAGCCGGGTGTCAGGGCAGGGTTCCAGCTCATTCGATCCTCCAGTCCACTTGGTGCTTCGGACGTTGTCGGCCGCAAGATCTCGAACTTTGCTCAGGCGGCCCATGACTCAGCATAGGTCCGGAGCCGTCCGCCCAAAACCCTTTTGCCGTTCGGCAATCGAGAACGCCGAATTCGGCATCAGCGGCTTGGACTGATGGAAATGATCATGCGAGGTTGGGACTACCGACCGGCGGAGAGACGAGAAGCGATCATGACTGCAATTGCGGCGAGCGGCATCCACCACGTCACCTTGATGACGCGCAACGTGCAGGCGAATGTCGATTTCTATGTCGGCTTCCTCGGCCTGCGCCTCATCAAGCGCACGGGCGGTTACGAGGACGCCCAGCAGCTCCATCTCCTCTATGGCGATCGTCTCGGATCTCCCGGCTCCATCGTGACCTTCCTGGTCTGGGAGGATGGCGCTCCGGGCCGTGTCGGCAACGGCCAGGTTTCGGAAATCGCCCTTGCCGTGCCGTCCGCCAGTATCGGCGACTGGATGACGCGGGCCCTCAGCCATGGCGTGCCGATGACGGGACCTTCGCAGGAATTCGGCGAATCCGTGCTGAGGCTCAAGGATCCCGACGGCGTCATCGTCAAGCTGGTCGGTGCCGACCTGCCCGCTGCGGCGCCCTGGGGCAACGAAGCGGTCGCGCCGCGGCGCCTGCGCGCCGTGACCCTGCTGACCGACCAGCCGGAGGAGACGGCGGCCTTCATCGCGCGCTTCGGCTACCGGCCAGGCCCGCGCGAGGGCAATGTCCAGCGCCTGCTATCGGATACGGATGCCGTCGATGTCCGCGATGCCTCCGGCTACGTGCCGGGCATCCCGGGTACCGGCACGGCCGATCATGTCGCCTTTCGCGCTGCGGATGTGGCAGATGTGCGCAAGCACGAGGCCGCGCTGTCGCGTCTCAATTCATCACCGACCAATTTCCACGATCGCAACTACTTCACCTCGCTCTATGTGCGCGAACCCGGCGGCACCTTGATCGAAGTGGCGACGGATGGTCCCGGTTTTGCCATCGACGAGGAGGCCGACCGTCTCGGCGAACGCCTGTTCGTGCCGCCTGGCGATGCCGCGCGGGCCGAGGATCTGAAAGCCATGCTGCCGCAATTTGCCCTGCCGGGAGAGCCGCGCCTGCCGCACCGGGACCTGCCTTTCGTGCATCGCTTCTTCACGCCGGACCAGCCCGACGGCAGCACCCTGGTCCTGCTGCATGGCACCGGCGGCAACGAGGCCGACCTGATGCCGCTGGTCCGTCGGATCGCGCCCCGTGCGACCTTGCTGGGCGTGCGCGGGCGCAGCCATGAGGAAGGCGTGCTCCGCTGGTTTCGGCGCATAGGAATGACGAAGTTCGATCAGGCCGATATCGCCTTCGAAGCCAAGGCCTTTGCGGCTTTCGTGGAAGGGGCCGTCGCAGGCTATGGGCTCGATCCCGCCCGCCTGACCTTCCTCGGCTATTCCAACGGGGCCAATTTCATGGCCGCCGTGATGGCGCTGCATCCCGGCGTCATTCGCCGCGCCATTCTGCTGCGGTCGATGCCGGTGCTCGAGACCTTGCCGCAGGCCGATCTGGCCGGAACGCAGGCCTTGTTGCTGACCGGTGCACGTGATCCCTTCGGGCAGGAGGCGCCGCGGCTCGAGGCCTGGCTGCGGGAGCAGGGTGCAGACGTCAACGCCCGCAATATCGACGCAGGCCACGAATTATCGCCCGCCGACCTGTCGGAGGCACGTCAATGGTTCGAAACCACGGAAGGAGGCCGCAATGGCTGAGATCGACATTCGTCGCGAGGAACTTGCCGAGCCACGCGGGCGCTATGTCGCCCGTATCGACGGCGTGGAAGGGGAGGCCGAGATCGTCTTCACCAAGCATGCTCCCGTCCTGATCAGTGCCGACCATACCGGCGCTCCCGAGACGATGCGCGGCACCGGCGCTGCCGCCGCCCTGGTGGCCTATATGGTGGAGGACGCGCGCCGGAACGGCTTCCGCATCCTGCCGCTTTGCCCCTATGTGCGGGCGCAATATCGCAAGCACCCCGACTGGGCCGACGTGATGACGTTGGCGCCGGGCGAGGACCCGCCGGCCACAAAGTAAGCTTGTGGCTTCTCATCCAGGAGGCAGATCTTGTTAAATGGAGCTGGTTGAGCAGAGGCGATCAGAATCTGGCCTGATGGCCTCTCAATTGCTATCGCAGTGCTATGCTTGGATCGAACCTCGAGGTTGTCATGCCGTTTCCCGAAATACTCGCTACGCATGCCTATTTCGGGCAGGTGACGGCGGATGGATGGGATCTGGTCTTCCATCCGCCTGACAATCGTTCCGACATCGCCTATCGGGCGGGGTATATGTGCCATCCGATGCGCGAGCACTACGAGGCGCTCATGCCGCGCCTGCCGGCCTTCGAAGCCTTCTGTCGCAATCTGGAAGAGAATGACCGGCGCGTTCGCGATCATTTTCGCTCTTGGCCACCCTCCGCGGGAGCGTTCGAGCTCGTCTGTGCCATGATGGGCGGTGACGATGAGCTACTTCCATCTTCCCTTACTCCTTACCCCTATGATCAGCGGCCATTTGCCCTGCAATATCGCGCGCTGGACCGAGCGGCGTGGGAATTTGCCGGCATTCCCTGGTGGCCGCCGGTTTTCTCCGCTCTCTTCGATGCGGCCGGCAATTTTTCCGGAATCGAGTACCAGGTCGAACAGGCGATGCGCGACCTGCCGGATTCAATCGCACCGTCTCGATGGGAGGCGGGATATCGCCATCCCTATTTCGGGCGCCGCAAGCTGTCGGATTTTTCGCGTTTGGCAACGCCGATGGTTGCGGGGCGCAAGGTTCCGTTCGATCTCTTCATGACCAAGAAAACCATGGCTGCCTTCGAACCGGAGCATCTGGATCCGTTCGTGCCCCTGGTCGAGAAATTGGACAGGCTGGATGCCGGCGTGCGGTCGGGCTTTCCCGAGACTATGCGCATGGAATGGCTGGAGGAGCGTTTCACATATGGTACTCCGACCCTGCGCCGGGCTCTCGATCAGATCTTTCCCGATGCAACGGATCCCGGCTCCGTCTCAGTGCAGGCCTTTGCCGCGGCGCTCGTTCTCAAGCGTGGGTGTTTTTCGCTTTCGCCCGAGAAAAGCGGCGGCGCCGCGCTGACCCTCGACTATTCGATCCTGCCGGCTCGCAACGACAACGAATTGTTCGCGGCCAAGTTTTCGCTCGATGGCGAGTTGCTTGATGTCGTGATCGAGAGTTGAGGCAGAGCGTTCGCCCGGCGATCTCAGGCCCAGACGTCGTTCCGGGCCGTGCGCTCGCCGCCTTCATGGCCGGTGTTGAGCGTGCCGCGCGGTTCGATCAGCATGAGATGAACCTCGCTTTCCGCATAGGGCTTGTGCTCCAGGCCCTTGGGCACCACGGCCATCTCGCCAGGGCCGATGACGACCGCGCCATGACGAAAATCGATGCGCAGCCGGCCGCTGAGGACGATGAAGGCCTCGTCCGTTTCGGGATGGTCGTGCCAGATGAAATCCCCCTCGATGCGCACCAGCTTGAACTGGTAGTCGTTCATCTCGGCAACCACGCGGGGCTGCCAGAGGTCGCTAATCGCTGAGATCTTCTCGGCGAAGTTGATCGCCTTGGGCGTGGTTTCCATGGTGCCTTGCTCCGTTCTCGAACGGCGCAATCTATGGAGCCTGCCGCGGCCGCGATCTTGAACGATTGTGCGCTTTCGCCGCGATGCGGTTTCAAGAGCAAAGTGCGTTCAAGCGCGAACGCTTATTTGCTCTAACTCCTTGTTCCGACGCGTCTTTGCGATTCCTGGTGATTCCACCAAATCGCAAAACGCTTTTGGCTTGCCCCCAACAAAAAACCAGCGCCGGGACATGCCCGGCGCTGGCTGTGGGTTGGTAGGCTCTGCGTTTCCCGACGATATTACAGGGGCTGCAGGCCGGCTTCGATGGCGGCGCGGCGGCCTTCGAGGAAGGGCGGCAGCGACAGGCGCTCGCCCAGGCTTTCCAGCGGCTCGTCGACGGCGAAACCGGGGCCGTCGGTGGCGATCTCGAAGAGATTGCCGCCGGGTTCGCGGAAGTAGAGCGAACGGAAGTAGTAGCGCTCAACCTCGCCCGAGCTCGGAATGCCGAACTGGCCGAGGCGTTCGGTCCAGGCATGGATCCCCGCCACGTCAGGGGTGCGGAAGGCGACGTGGTGCACGGCGCCGGCGCCCTGGCGGGCGGTGCCGAGCCCCGGCTGCACGGCGACATGCAGCTCGGCGGCAGCACCGCCTTCGCCCATGCGGTAGACATGCACGCGGCCCTCGCCGTCGGGCGAAGCGTAGTCGCGCTCCTCCTTCATGTTGAGCACGCGGGTGAGCACGGCATCGGTGGGCTCCTTCTTCGGCACCGAGATGGTGATCGGGCCGAGGCCCCTGATCTGGTGCTCCGATGGCACGGGGCTGCGGTTCCAGGGATGCAGCGCGCCATTGCCGCCATCGTCCACCAGCCGGAAGCGCTGGCCCTCCGGATCCTCGAATTCGAGGCTGGCGCGGCCGTCGATCAGGCCGACATCGCCGGCGGTTACGCCCAGATCCTTCAGGCGGGCCGCCCAATAGTTCAGGCTGTCTTCGCCGGAGACGCGCAGGCCCGTGCGGCTGATCGAATGGGTGCCGCGGCGTTCGGGTGCTACAGGCCAGTCGAAGAAGGTGAGGTCGCTGCCGGGCGTGGCTTCGCCATCGGCGTAGAACAGGTGATAGGCGCTGGTGTCGTCCTGGTTGACGGTCTTCTTGACCAGCCTCAGGCCGAGCGTGTCGGTGTAGAACCGCTTGTTGCCCGGGGCGTTCGCGGTGATCGCGGTGAGGTGATGAATGCCGGTGAGCTGCATGGCAGTCTCCTTCGTGTTGCGTTGACCGGAATATCGGCGCGAACGGGCGGGCCGGGTAGCGCGATCCTTGCACACGCTGCGTTCGAAGATTTCGAACGGTAAAGCTTGGAAAGGCGGGGCCGAAGGGGTAGGCAGAGTGCAGTGGGTATGCCGACCGAGAGTCTCGCCATGAAATGGACCATCGACGAGATCAAGACCTTCCTGGATGTGATGGAGAGCGGCACGGTGTCCGGCGCGGCGGCGCGGGCGAACCTGTCGAAATCGGTGGTCAGCAAGCGCATCGCGGATCTCGAACTGGCCCTGGGCGCACCGTTGTTCCAGCGCCATGCCGGGCGCATCCTGCCCAACGAGACGGCGGGCGAACTGGCCGTTCGGTTGCGGCCGGCCCTCGCCGAGATGACCAACGCGGTCGAAAGCGTGGCCTGGGGCATGGCGGGGCTGCGCGGTTCTCTCGCGATCTCCGCACCGATGAGCTTCGGCATCCGTCATCTCAGTCCCTTGCTGGCAGCCTTCGCCCTGCGGCACCCCGAGCTCGAGCTGGTGATCGACTATGAGGATCGCTTCGTCGATCTGGTGCGCGGCGGCTTCGACCTTGCGGTGCGCATCGGCCAGATGTCGGATTCCGGCCTCATTGCCCGCAAACTCTGTGATGACCCGCGTGTGGTCTGCGCCAGCCCCGACTATCTGGAGCGCCGGGGTGCGCCGAAGGATCTCGCCAGCCTGCCCGATCACCCCGCGATCGGCTATCGCAATCTGCAGGCCACGCAGGTCTGGCAATTGGCCGACGGCGCCGGCGGTGTCGTCGGCGTGCCGATGCGCGGGCGCATCGCCGCCAACAATGGCGAGGTGATGCGCGACATGGCCATTGCCGGCCTGGGGCTGGCCCTGCTGCCGATGTTCATTGCCCATGAGGCCCTGGCCGATGGCCGCCTGGTCGCCCTGCTGCCGGACAACCCGCCGCAGCCCCTGCCGATCGCCGCGGTCTGGCCTCCGGTCAAGCCGATGCCGCGCAAGCTGCGGGCCATCGTCGATCATCTGGTCGAGGGCTTCGGCGAGGTCCCGGACTGGCTGCGCGGACCCGTGCGATGATGTCCGATCTCCGCCTGCGGATAAGCCCATGCCGATAGAACGATATGACGGCCCGCGCGAAGCCTTGCTGGGGCTGTTCGCCCTGGCCGATGATTCACCGGTTCAGATCGCCCTCTATGCCGGGCTGGGTGACGTGCTGGTGGCCCGCCGGGAAGGCGTCATCATCGGCCATGCCCAGATCATCGCGACCGATGAGCCGGGCGTGCTCGAGCTCAAGAGCCTGGCGGTGCTGGCCGGGCACCGCGGTGCGGGGATCGGACGCGAACTGGTCGAGGCGGCGATCGCCTTCAGCCGCGAACGACGCGCGCGCTCGCTGGTCGTTTCGACGGCAACGGCCGGTATCGCCAATCTGCGCTTCTACCAGCGCCGGGGCTTTCGCATGACCCGGATCGTGCCGGATGCCTTCCGGCCGGAGACGGGCTACCCCGTCGGCATCATGATCGATGGTATATTCTTACGTGATCAGGTGTTTTTTGAGTTGAAACTTGCGGATTGAGGGAAGGAAATCGATATTTTCTTGATGAATTGGCGGCGTGATCTGGAATAATGCAAGCGTTGCTTTCGAGAGGAAGCCGTCATGGATCAGCAACTGGTCGATCGGATCTACGAATGTGCCTTCGTGCCGGAGCAATGGCCGGACACGCTGGACACGCTTTCGCGCATGACGGCGGGCGCAGGCGGCAGCCTCTATGTCTTCGGCAAGGACGCCACCATGCTCACGGCCTCTCCCGACGCCCGGGAGAGGGCCAAGGCGGCGCTGGCTGGTGGTTTTGCCCAGCGCGGCCATGGCCTCTCGCGTGTGCTGGCGTCCTCGCGGGCCGGCTTCATCACCGAGCGGGACATCATGACCGAGATGGAGCTCGAACAGGAGCCGCTCTATCGCGATTTCTGGCGCCCTTCGGGCATCGGCTCGATGATCGTGACCACGGTGGAATTGCCGACACGGGAAATGCTGCTGCTCCTGTTCACGCGCTGGCTTGCCCAGGGGCCGGCCGAACGGGCCCTGGTCGATCGTTTCGACATATTGCGCCCTCATCTGGCCCGCAGCGCCCTGATGACCGCACGCCTGCAGCTCGAGCGGGCACGCGCCGCCAGCCAGACCCTGGCTGCTCTCGGCCTGCCGGCGCTGGTGCTCGACCGGATGGGCAAGGTGCTGGCTGCCAACAGCCTGATCGAGGATCTCGGCGCTTTCGTGCATTGGCGCGCCTTCGACGGCGTCTCCTTCGTCGATCGGGCGGCCGACAAGCTCCTGCGTGACGCCATCGTCACCATCGATCAGCCGCATGGCGCGAGCGTGCGCTCCTTCCCGGTGCGGGGGGAGTCCGAGGCGATGGTCGCCCATATCGTTCCGATCCGCCTGAGTGCGCGCGACATTTTCGTGAGCAGCGCGGCGGCCCTGATCCTGACGCCGGTGACCGCGCCGCAGGCGCCGCCGGTCGAACTGGTGCAGTCCCTTTTCGACCTCACGCCGGCGGAGGCCCGGGTCGCCCGCAGCCTCGCCACGGGCGACAGCGTGGAGCACATCGCCCAGCATAGCGGGGTGACGCCGAACACCGTGCGCACGCAGGTGCGGGGTGTCCTTGAGAAGACCGGCTGCAGCCGACAGGCCGAGGTGGTCGCCCTGCTTGCCGGGCTGGCACCGCTGCCTCGCATGGCGTGATCCCGGCGGGGTTGATAGGTGCTTCCTCACCCCATCTTTCCGGTTGCGTTGCCCCTCACCCTAACCCTCTCCCCGTAAGGACGGGGCGAGGGGGACTCCAGCCTTGTACTTCAAGCCGAAAGTGTCTCATCTCGCCCAGCGGTTGGGCGAGATGAAATCTCCGAGGATTATTCGTGACGTTTGCGCCTCCCTCGCCCCGCTCCTTGCGGGGAGAGGGCAAGGGTGAGGGGCAGCGCCCCCGTGTGCAGTCATGTTGATAGACACTTTGCTTTCGATGAGCACCGTGATGCAAGAAATCCGGCTGCGCCTCATCTGTTTTGATGATGTTTCTCTGGCAGGAATGGCGAAACTGGAGCTGCGGCTGAGACAGCCGGAGGCTTCCTGCAAATCCTCCTGCGCTTTTTCGGCGGCACCACAGATGGAGCGGGGACAAACCCCGCCCGGACCCCACTGCCGAGAGAGTAGAGACATGGATCAGGAGCTGACTTACAGGCTCGGCGAATCCGTTCTGGATCTCAGCCGAGGTACATTGCGCAAGGCCGGTGCACGCGTGCCGGTGCGCTCCAGAACGTTCAAATTGCTGAGCTATCTTGCCCGCAATGCCGGGAGGGTCGTCCGCAAGGACGAATTGTTTGCAGCGGTCTGGCCGCATGCCGTGGTCACGGAAGGGGCTTTGCTGCGCTGCATTCGCGATGCACGCCAGAGCGTCGGTGACGAACAGCACCGCATCATCCACACCGTGCCGGGGCGGGGCTACATGTACATGCCGCCCGAAGGCCTTGCCGATGTGCCAGAGGCGCTGGAGCAGGCTGCCGACGATGCCGATCTCGATGCCGGCACGGCGGAGCCCAAAGTCGCCGTGCTGCCGTTCAGCCTGCGTGGCGTGGATGGCGGGATGAAGCCTGCCTTCGAGACCATCATGCAGGAAATCAGGGGCGCGATCGCCAATTCGCGCGTGATCGTGGTGCAGCCGCCGCCGAGGCGCAAGCCATCGCCCAAGACCGTCTCTGGTGTCGACTACCTGGTCGAAGGCCAGGTCGTAGCCGGCGAGCCGCATCTCAATGTCGTCGTGACCCTGTCCGATGCCCGGTCGGGACGCCGCCTGCTGACGCAGTCCTTCTTTCTCAAGGCCGAAAGCGTCATGGCCTTCCACCAGAACGTCGCCAGGCAAGTCGTCAGTGCGCTCGTCTTCAATATCGAGACGGCCTCCTGGCATGGCACGGCGCAGGGCACGACATCCCTGCACATGTGGTGAAGGCCTAAAAAAGGGCCTTTATCGTGTGCCGGTATGCACAAGGAGGCGCTTTTCGGCCGCCAGCGGCTTGCTATTGTGGGTTGCAGTCACACATGAAGATGTGGGGATCTCGCAACGGGCGGGAGGCGACTTTTGTCCAGCAATGGCGATCCGGACAAATCCGGGCTGTTTTCGTTTGTCTGGCGGTATAGTAGGCGACATCAGCTCATGCTGCTGGCTGCCACCGTGGCGTCCTTTCCAGTCCTTTATCTGTCGCTGGAACTGCCGAAATATATCCTGAACGGGGCTCTTCAGGGGCATGTCACGCCGCTCAACCACCTGGGCCTGCATCTCGACCAGACCACGCTTCTCATGGTGCTGTGCCTGGCCTTCCTGGTCTGCACTTTGGCCAATGGCGTCATCAAGATGCAGCTCGGCATCTATCGGGGTGTCATCGGCGAAAGGCTGATCCGGCGGCTGCGCTACAAGCTGATCGCCCAGGTGCTGCGTTTTCCCCTGCAGCGCTTCGACACCGTCTCGCAGGGCGAGGTCGTTTCGATGGTCACCGCCGAGGCGGAGCCCTTGAGCGGCGTGATGGGTGATGCCTTCGCCCAGCCGGTGTTCCAGGCTGGCCAGATCCTGACCATCGTCGCTTTTCTCTTTCTCCAGAATGTCTGGCTCGGCGTTGCCGGCATCGGCCTCATCCCGGTGCAGGCCTATCTGATCCCGCGCATGCAGCGCTATGTGAACAGGCTGCATCATCAGCGTGTCAGCCGGGTGCGGGCCCTGTCGGAGCGCATCGGGGAAAGCGTCGCCGGTGTCGCCGATCTCCGGCAGAATGGCGGCTTGCGCTACCGCCTCGCCGAGTTCAGCCGGCAGCTGGGCGAACTCTATACGATCCGACTGCGCATTTTCGAGCGCAAATTCCTGATCAAATTCGTCAACAATTCGATCACCCAGCTCACCCCCTTCCTGTTCTTCCTGATCGGCGGCTATCTGGTCATCCATGGCCAGCTCAGCGTCGGTGCCCTGATCGCGGCGCTTGCCGCCTCCCGCGACATCGCCGATCCCTGGCGCGAATTGCTGACCTATTGGAACCAGGCCCAGGAAGCATCCTCTCGCTATGACGCCCTCCTGGAACAGTTCGAAGTGCCGGAGGCTCCGGCCCCGGCGGTGGCGGATGCCGATGTACCGCGCCTGAACGGCACCATTCATCTGCGCGACGTCACCGTGCCGGGTCTTGGTGGCGTGCCGCTGCTCGATCAGGTCGATCTGACCATCCCCGGCGGGGCGCTCGTCGCCATTCAGAGCGCGGACATGCTGGTGCGCCGGGCCTTGTGCGACCTCTTCTCGGGCGCCTCGGCGCCGAGTACCGGGCAGGTGACGATATCCGACCTCGACCTCGCCGGAGTCAGTCCGACCGTTCTGGCGGCGCGTATCGGCGTCGCCACCAGCACGCCCTACCTCTTCCGCGGCACCATCGCCCAGAACACCAGGATGCCCCTCTATCTGGAGCCCGTGCCGTCGGGCGAACCGTCAGGCGAGGAGGCCAAGGCTCTGGCCGAAGCCGTGGAGACCGCCAACAGCCCCGATCGGCTCGATAGTGCCTGGAATGATGGCGGATTCGTCGGGTTCAAGGACGAAAGCGAGGTCGACGCCTGGTGGCTTGCTGTCATCGAGGTGATCGGCCGCTCGGAAATGCTGCTCGATCGCGCTCTCGACGGCTATCTGGTTCCGGGCCAGCACGACGATCTCGCCGGCCGCGTCCTCGCTCTCCGGGAGCGGGTGGCGCGTCGCCTGGAGGCCGATGGATTGGCCGGGCAGATCGATCGGTTCGACCCCGGCGCCGTCAATCCCGGCCTGACCATCGGCGAGAACCTGCTCTATGCCGTCCACCATCACGGCGATACCGAATCGAGCCATCCGGGGGAACGCCTCCTGGCCGAGATCGCCCGGCTCGACATTGCCGAGCAATTGCTGGCCTTCTCGATCGACCTTGCCTCGACGCTCGTCAGGGCCTTTGGCGAAGTCGGGCCTCGGCATCCGCTGCTGCGTCGTTTCACCACCATCGGCCCGGAGCTGTTCGAGCGCTTGCGGTCGGTCGCGTCCAAGGAGCAGGCCCACGACGTCGCCGGCATGAGCGCTGCCGAGCGTGCCACGCTGCTGTCATTGCTCTTCAACATCGCGCCGAGTGATCTCGGCACCGATTTTCCCGCCGGGCTTGCGTCCGCCATCGTATCGGCGCGTGCCCGTCATGGTGCGCGCCTGAGGGAGCTGGCAGGCGACACTTTTTCGCCGATCGAGGCGGGCGCCTATAATTACGACCTGACCGTGCTGGAGAACCTGGTGTTCGGCCTGTCTGTGGCGCCGTCGGAGGCGACCCGCCGGCAGATCCATCACGTGCTGATGGACGTGGTGGAGGCGCAAGGCCTTGCCGGCGCCCTGCGCCTGCTGGTGGGGGAGGTGCGCACCGCGATCGCCGGCACCAACCTCTCGCCGGCGGTGCGCGAGCGCATCGGCCTCGGCCGGGCCCTGATCCGCCGGCCCGATCTCGTGCTGCTCGATCACGCCATGGCGAGCGCTTCGGAGGCGGATCGCCGTGCCATTTGGCTCAGACTGCGGGCCTTGCTGCCTGAGAGCACCATCATCGTGCTGGAGCCGCAAATCGCCCAGAGCGAGGATTTCGACCTGGTGGTCACCATCCGCGACGGCCGCCCGATCAACGGGGCGATCCGCCCGCCGGCGCCGGCCTATCACGCCTCGATCTCGGGCGACCTGCAGGCCAAGGTCGAGGTGCTCTCGGCCGTCGAGAGCTTCCGTGGCCTCAAGCGCAGCCAGATCGAGCTGCTCGCCTATGCCTCGCGCTGGATGTCGACGAAAGCCGGCGACTATGTCTTCCGCACCGGCGAGGTGCCCGATGGCGCCTATGTCGTCGCCTCCGGCAGTGCCGAGCTGCGCTGGCTCAATTCGCTGGGCGAGGAGGAATTGATCGATACCATCCTGCCCGGGCGGCTGATCGGCGACCTTGCCGTCATCCTCGGCCAGACGCGCATGGTGTCGATGGTCGCGACGGCAGATCTGACCGGCCTGCGCATCGGCACGCGCGAATTCCTCGACATCGTGGAGAGCGACATCACCGTCGCGCTGCATCTCCTGCGCACCGTCGGGCACCATCTGGTCGAGGTCGGCGAAGAGGTGATCACCAAGGGCGCCTACAAGCCCAAGCAACCCGGCGAGGTCGCCGCCGATCGGCCATAAGAGTGCTCGGGCGTTCTCCGGAAAAGCCAATGGGGAATGGATCACTCCCTGTCGCCGAGGTCGCGCAGCCCCTCACCTCTATCCTTGTAACTTCTCACCTATCGCATCTGCTATGATTGGCGGTGCGGCGTGGGACGGAAGACCGATTATCCTCAGGAAGGCAAA
>NZ_LYXZ01000055.1 GCF_001676615.1 Labrys sp. WJW
TTTGCCTTCCTGAGGATAATCGGTCTTCCGTCCCACGCCGCACCGCCAATCATAGCAGATGCGATAGGTGAGAAGTTACAAGGATAGAGGTGAGGGGCAGCACTACCTCGGAAAACTCAGGTGCATCCGTGATCCCCAAGCTCAATGCTTCAGCAGCACGTCGAAGCGGGGATTGATCTCGTCGAAGATCGGCAGCGAGGCGGCGCCGAGCACGACGGTATGATGGCCCACCGAGCCGGCCATCAGGCGGGGCAGGCTGCGGCCGCTGCGCGAACCCACCGACATCGGCAACGGCATGGCCTTTTCGATCAGGCTGGCTAGCACGCCGGCCGGGACCAGTCCGCCGAGCAGGATGGTTTCAGGATCCAGGGTCGATTCGAGGATGTTGACGGCGCCGGCCAGATACGGAGCGGCGTCCGCCACCCAGCGCTCGACGGGGGCTGATAGCGCGCCGTCCGGTTCAGAGAAGACTGAAGCGCCAGGCTGATCGGCGAGGAACTCCTTCTTGGCGAGGAACTCCTGGGCGGCGCTGAGCGAGAGATAGCGTTCCAGGCAGCCGCGATTGCCGCAGGGACAGGGCTTGCCGTTGGGCACAACGATCATGTGGCCGATCTCGCCGGCATTGAGCGAGGCGCCGCGCCAGGGCTGCCCACCGAGGAAGACGCCGGCGCCGAGCCCCTCGTCCAGGAAGAGAAAGACGAAACTGTCGATCGCCCGGGCGACGCCGTGCAGCCGCTCGCCGATCGCCGCCGCCATGGCGTCGTTCTCGATCTGCACGGGCTGTTCGAGCGCTTCGGCGATATGCTGCCTGGCATCGGGATCGTCCCATCCGGGCAGGGTGGTCGGACCGGCGGTGGTGATGGCGCCGACCCCGAAGCGCACGGGCAGGGCAACCCCGGCGCCGAGCAGGCGCGAGGCGGGGATGCCTGCTTCCTCGATCAGTTCGTCGGCGAGCTGCCGCAAGGCGGGCGCCGCGCTGTGGGGCGAGGGGCGCTGGGCGGGGATCTCGCGGATGGCGACAGGCTTGCCGGTGAGGTCGACGAGGGCCGCAATGATGGCGCTGTGGTCGACATGGAAGCCGAGCGACCAGGCCCCCTCGGGATTGATGGCATAGGGTATGGAAGGCTGGCCCCGCCCTTCGCGCTTGGGCTCGCCGGCCAGGACGAAGCCGGCCTGCTCCAGTTCCTCGACGATGTTGGAGATCGTCTGGTTGGTGAGGGCGGTCTCACGGGCGATCTCGGCCCGCGAGACCGGTCCCAGCCGGCGGATCGTGTCGAGCACGACGCGCCGGTTGTGGGAGCGGGTGAATTCGAGATTGGTCCCCGCAACGCTTCGGCTTGGTTGGGGTGTCCTGTCCGCCTCGCGCCTCGCCATGTCACCCACCCGGTTCACCATTCCACGGGCAACTATGGCAGCATGTTTACATTCAAACAAATTGAGTTAATAATTTTCGGGGCCGCAGAAAACGATCGAGAGCCATCGAGAACTCTCCGCGCCCTTGAACCATGCAGGGCGGCCATGAGCCGCCGATCGAATTGCAAGCGGGAGATGATTGCAATGTCTGGAATTCACAAGTCTGTGCTGGCCGGGCTGGCGATGACGGCCCTGGCGGGATTGTCGCCGGCCTCGGCCGAGACGCTCAATGCCCTGTTCATGGCGCAGGCTGCCTATAGCGACGCCGACGTCAAGGCGATGACGGCAGCCTTCGAGAAGGACAACCCCGGCGTCACCGTCAATGCCGAATTCGTGCCCTATGAAGCCCTCTACGACAAGATCGTGGCTTCCAAGGCCGCCGGCGGCGCCGGCTATGACGTGGTGCTCTACGACGTGATCTGGCCGGCGGCGTTCGCGCGGGACGGCGTGCTGGTCGACGTCACCGATCGATTGAAGGATCTCGATCGCTCCAAGGTGTTCGACGGGGCCTGGGCCACCGTGAACTATGACGGCAAGACCTATGGCATGCCGTGGATCCTCGACACCAAATATCTGTTCTACAACACCGAGATCCTCGAAAAGGCCGGCATCAAGGAGCCGCCCAAGACCTGGGATGAACTGGCCAAGGACGCCAAGATCATCAAGGACAAGGGCCTGGTGCAATATCCCATCGTCTGGAGCTGGTCGCAGGCCGAGGCGGTCATCTGTGATTACGTGACCCTGACGGCGGCCTATGGCGGCAAGTTCTTCGACGGGGACAAGCCGGTCTTCGACAAGGGCGGTTCGCTCGACGCCGTCACCTACATGGCTGACAGCCTCAAGAACGGCCTCTCCAACCCCAATTCCAAGGAATATCTGGAAGAGGACGTCCGCAAGGTGTTCTCGGCGGGCGACGCGGCCTTCGCGCTCAACTGGACCTATATGTATGCCAAGGCCAACGATCCGGCGGAAAGCAAGGTGGTGGGCAAGGTCGGCGTGGTGCCGGCGCCCGGCGTCGAGGGCAAGAGCACGGCTTCGGGTGTGAACGGCTCGATGGCGCTCGGCATCACGGCCGGTTCGACCAAGCCGGATCTGGCCTGGAAATATATCGCCTACCTCACCTCCAAGCCGGTGCAGGACCAGTATGCCAAGCTCAGCCTGCCGATCTGGAAGGCGTCCTACACCGATCCGGCCGTCACCAAGGGCCAGGAGAGCCTGGTCAAGGCCGCCGACGTCTCCATCGGCCTGATGACGCCGCGGCCGACGGTCGCCTCCTACCAGGAGCTCTCGACCATCCTGCAGGCGCAGATCCAGAACGCACTGGCCGGCAAGGCTTCGCCCGCCGATGCCCTGGCGGAGGCTGCCCAGAAAGCCGCGCGTATCCGGTAAGGGATTGGTGGGCGCCGAGCTTTGTCATGCCCGGGCTTGACCCGGGCATCCAGACTTCGCCTCGAACGAGGAGCTGGATTGCCGGGTCAGTCCCGGCAATGACAAAAGTTGCGCTCGTCTCGGTGCCCAAGCGCCAAATACCGACTTAGGGAGGCGGATACGCCCTCCCGTCTTGCTGGAAGGAATCTGCCCGATGATGAGCGGCCGTGTCGGCATGCCCTCACCATGGCTTCTGCTCGGCCCGATGCTGGTCATCGTGTTCGCGGCGGTCGGCTATCCCGTGCTGATGACCCTGTGGCTGGCCTTCACCGACACCCGCCTGACGGCGGGGCCGGGGGCGGCGCATTTCATCGGGCTGGAAAATTTCGCCTATGCCCTGAGCGATTCCGAATTCCTCGCCGCGGCGGGGCGGACGATCTATTTCACCGTGGTCTCGATCAGCGCCGAGGCTTTGCTCGGCATCGCGGTCGCGCTGCTGCTGAACGAGAAATTTCGCGGCCGCACCTTCTGTCGGGCGCTGCTGGTGCTGCCCTGGGCCGTGCCCACCATCGTCAATGCCCTGATGTGGCGCCTGATCTACCAGCCCGACTTCGGCGTGCTCAATGCGGTGCTGACCCAGAGCGGGCTGATGGAGAGCTATCGCAGCTGGCTCGGCAGCGAAGGCAGCGCCATGAATGCGGTGATCCTGGCCGATGTCTGGAAGAACTATCCGCTGGTGGCGCTGATCGTGCTGGCCGCGCTGCAGTCGGCGCCGCTGGAACTCTATGGCGCGGCCACGCTCGACGGTGCCAATGCCTGGCAGCGCTTCAAGGCAGTGACCTGGCCGGTGATCGCGCCGCCTCTGCTGGTGGCGCTGGTGCTGCGCTCGATCGAGGCGCTGAAAGTCTTCGACATCTTCTATGTGATGACCCGGGGCGGGCCGGCGAGCTCGACCAAGACCATGAGCTTCTTCGTCTATGAGGAATCCTTCCGCTTCATGCGGGTGGGATCGGGTGCCTCCTATGCCCTCATCGTGGTGCTGATCTGCATGGTCTTCGTCGGCTTCTATGTCCGGCTGATGCGCAGGCAGGAGGCTTGATCGTGCAACGTAGCGCTGTAGCAACCTTCTTCCTGTATTGCGGCGTCGCCCTGTTCCTGGTGGTGACGCTGGCGCCGGTGGCCTGGCTCGGCGTGATGAGCATCTCGCTGCCAGCGGATCTCACCGCCAAGCCCCTGTCGCTCATCCCGCATCATCTCGATTTCAGCCGCTACGCCCGGCTGCTGACCTTCGAGGCCAACAGCCCGGGCGAGGCCTTCCTGATGGCGCTGCGCAACAGCCTCGTCAGTTCGCTCGGTGCGACGGTACTGTCGCTGTTGGTGGCGGTGCCGGCGGGCTGGGCCTTTTCGCGCTACCGCAATCGCGGCGTCTCGGTGGTGCTCTACTCCATCCTTGCCACCTATATGACGCCGGCCGTGGCGCTGATCCTGCCGCTCTATTTCCTCTTGTCGATGCTCGGGCTGCTCAACAATGTATTCGGCCTGATCATCGTCTATTGCTCGATCCTGACTCCCTTCACCGCCTGGTTCATCAAATCCTCCTTCGATGCGGTGCCCGGCGAGCTCGAGAGCGCGGCGGCGATCGACGGCGCCTCGACGCTGCAGACCCTGTGGTGGGTCACGCTGCCCTATGCCCGGGCCGGCGTCGCCACCGCCGCCCTGTTCGCCATCCTGCTGGCCTGGGACGAATTCTTCTACGCCCTGCTCTTCACCTCCAACCAGAACGCCAAGACCCTCACCGTCACCATCGCCGATTTCGCCGCCGGCCGCGCCACCGATTTCGGCCTGGTCTCGGCCGCGGGCCTGCTGACGGCGCTGCCGCCGGTTCTGATCGCCTTCATCCTGCAAAAGTCACTGGTTGCCGGGCTCACCGCCGGCAGCGTCAAGGGTTGATATCATGAGTACAATCGTGCCGGGCACGGGCCTGGCGATGATCGAGGCCGAGATGGCCCGCCAGCATGCCGACGCACTGGCCTCCTTTCACGGCGCCGGGCCGCTGGCGGCGCGGCTGGCGGACAGCATCCGCCGCACGGGACGGCTGACGCTTGCCGCCATGGGCGGCTCGCATTGGGTCAACCGGGCGGCGGCGGTGCTCTATCGCCGGCTCGGCATCGAGGTCGAGACCGAAGTGGTCTCCGAGCTTCTGATCACGCCCCAGCCCGACCGCGAGCGCACGGTGCTGCTGGTGTCGCAATCCGGCAATTCCGGTGAGATCGTCGCCTTTCTCGAACGGCCAGCCGGGCGGCAGGAACGTTTCGGGCTCACCCTCGACGCCGACAGCGCGCTCGGTCGCGGCGTGCCGGCCCTCGTCGGTGTCGGCGGATCGGAAAAGGCCTTCGCCGCCACCCGCAGCCTCCTGGTCAGCCACGCGCTGCACCTGGCAGTGCTTGCCGCACTGGGCCTGCCGGCGCAAAGGGCGCTCGGCATGCTCGACGCGCCCGTCCGGCCCGATCTCGGCGCGGCGCTGTCGGCTCTGAGCGCCAGCACCTCCCTCATCCTCAGCGGCCGGGCCGAGCTGCAGGGCGTGGCCGAATCCGGCGCGCTCTGCGTGATGGAACTCGCCCGCCTGCCGGCCCTGGCGCTGGAAGGCGGCCAACTGCGGCATGGGCCGATGGAGATGTTGTCGCCGATGAGCGGTATCGTGCTGCTGCGCGCCGCCGGCCCTTCGGCCAGCCTCGCCCCCGGGCTTGCGGCGGCCTGCCGCGCGGCCGGATCGCCGGTGGTGGTGTTCGACCTGTCCGGCGAGGCCGATATCGCCGATGCCGTCACTATCCGCCTGCCGCGCGAGGAGGGCATGGCGGCCATCTTCGCGCTGCTGCCGGCGCTGCAGGCCTTCCTGGTGACCTTCGCGGCCGGCCGGGTCAGCCAAGTCGGCGAGCCCCTGCGCTCGACCAAGGTGACGACGGAGCTATGAGGGAACCGCTGTTTCTGATCGGCAACGTCAATGTCGATCTCGTGATGGGCCCGCAGGCGCCCTGGCCGCAACCGGGCACGGAAGTGATCGTGCCCGAGAGCGAATTCCGCGTCGGCGGCGCCGCCGGCAACACGGCCCTGGCCCTCGATGCCCTCGGTGTCGACTACAGGCTGATCACCAGCCGCGGCAACGACATGCTTGGCCGCTGGCTGGCCGAGCCTTTCGGGGCGCGGGCCGAAGGCTGGACGGTGGCCGAGGGGGCGACCACGGTTTCGGTCGGCATCGGCCATCCCGACGGGGACCGCACCTTTTTTACCACCACCGGCCATCTGCATGCCTTCGGGCTCGAGGACGTGCTGGCGCAGCTCGACGAGGCAGGGCAGGGATGCGTGGCCCTGCTGGTCGGTCCTTTCGTAATACCGGCCCTGCTCGCGGATTATGAGGAGCTGATCGCCATCCTGCGCCGCCGGAACTATCGCATCGCCCTCGATACGGGCTGGCCGGATGGTGGCTGGACGGATGGGGTGTGTGCGCGGGTGAACGCCTGGATCGGCCATTGCGAGCATGTCCTGATCAACGACATCGAGGCCAAAGGGCTCACCGGCGCCGAAACCGTCGAAGCGGCCGCCGATAGGATAAGGCCTCTGATGCCCGCCGGTGCCAGTCTGGTGATCAAATGCGGGCCCAAAGGCGCCCTCGCCTGGCGCGGCGACGAACATGTGGCTGTCGAAGCGCCGCCGGTGAAGGTCGTCGATACGATCGGAGCCGGCGACACCTTCTCGGCCGGCTATTTCGCCAGCCTGGCTGGGAGAGACGACCTCGGGCGGGCGGTGGCGAACGGCGTGGCGGTCGCCTCGCTGGCCGTCTCGACGCGGCCGCGGCGGTATCGGTGAGGGCGGTGCCACCACCCCTCATCCGGCTGTCGCCACCCAAGGCACTTCCTCTGGAAGTGCCTGGTCCCGCAAGGGGAGAAGGGGTTTTAGTCGGTTAGGTCAAGTTCAACGGCTCGGCCTCGAGTACCGCGTCCCGAGCCATACAAATTCCCTTCTCCCCTTGCGGGTATCGTCAACTCTCTTGAGTTGACGAGAGGTCCCGGTCGGGGGATGAGGGGTGACTTCTCACTCCTCACACATAACCCCGGCGCTTCACCTCGGCCCAGCTGTCGTCGAGCGTCTTCTTGGCGGCGGCGATCAGGGCGTCGACTTCCTCATGGCTGATCACCAGCGGCGGGGCGATGATCAGCGTGTCGCGGGTGGCGCGCATCACGAGGCCGTGCTGGAAGGAGAAGTCGCGGGCGATCAGGCCGACCGTGCCCGTCTCCACCGGCCAGGAGGCGCGGGTCTTCTTGTTCGGCGTCAGTTCGAGAGCGCCGATCAGGCCGATCATGCGCGCTTCGCCGACCATGGGATGGTCGCCCAGCGCCAGCCACTGCTTCTGCATATAGGGGCCGATATCGTCCTTGACGCGCTCGATGATCTTCTCTTCGCGCAGGATCTTGATGTTGGCGATGGCCGCCGCGGCGCAGGCCGGATGGCCCGAATAGGTGTAGCCGTGGTTGAAGTCGCCGGCATTGGCGATCACCTCGGCCACCTTCTCCGTCACCATCACGCCGCCGATCGGCAGATAGCCGGAGGAGATGCCCTTGGCCATGGCCATGATGTCGGGCTCGAAGCCGAAATATTCGCTGCCGAACCACTCGCCGGTGCGACCAAAGCCGCAGATCACCTCGTCCGAGACCAAAAGGATGTCGCGCTCGCGGCAGATGCGCTGGATTTCCGGCCAGTAGGTGGCGGGCGGGATCACCACGGCGCCGGCACCCTGGATCGGTTCGGCGATGAAGGCGGCGATATTGTCGGCGCCGAGCTCGTCGATGGTGCGCTCGAGTTCACGCGCCGCCCACAGGCCGAATTCCTCCGGGCTGCGGTCGCCGCCCTCGGCATACCAATAGGGCTGGGCGATATGGACGATGCCGGGAATCGGCAGGCCGCCCTGGGCGTGCATCGGCGTCATGCCGCCGAGCGAGGCGCCGCCAATGGTCGAGCCGTGATAGCCGTTCTTGCGGGCGATGATGGTCGATTTGCCCGGCTTGTCCTGGGCCGCCCAGTAATGGCGCACCATGCGGATGATGGTGTCGTTGGATTCCGAGCCCGAGCCGGTGAAGAACACCCGGCTGAACTGCGGCGGCGTCACCTCCGCCAGCAGGCGCGACAGCTCGATGGCCGGCAAATGGGTGGTCTTGAAGAAGGTGTTGTAGAAGGGCAGTTCGCGCATCTGCTGCGCCACGACGTCGACGATTTCCTCGCGGCCATAGCCGATATTGACGTTCCACAGACCCGACATGCCGTCGATGATCTGGTTGCCTTCCGAATCCCACAGATGCACGCCCTTGGCCTTGACGATGACGCGCGCGCCCTCGGCATTCAGGCCCTTGGTGTCGGTGAAGGGATGCAAATGATGCGCGGCATCGATCGCACGCAGTTCCGCTGTGGTGAGATTGGTCTGGTGCAAGGTCATGATGCGTGCTTTCCCGAAAAATGTGATCCCAATTTTGTGATCACAAATTGCGGAAGTCAAGGGGAGATACGCCATCATGGGGCATGGGGGGCGGACGGGACGTCCGCGGTCCCAGCCGCGCCGTTTCCCGCGTGACGCTGACAAGGTTCGCGTCGGAACCTCGAAGGCTGGGACCGCGGACGTCCCGTCCGCTCTATCGTCCCACCGACCGGCACGCCCAAAAAGAAAACCGCTCTACGTCCCCGCCAGGACGATCTCCGCCTCATGCTCGACCGGAAAATTCACCGAGCGGGCGATGAAGCACATCTCATGCGCCTTCTCGTGCAGGTCATGGGCCTTCTGGAGGTCCGAGCCGGCGGCGACCACGATATGCGGGCGCAAGGTGACCTTCTCGAACTGGCCGGCGCCGCCGGCCACCTCGACCATCACGCCTTCGGCCTCATCCTCGTAGGAGAGCACGTTGACGCCCATCTGCGAGCACAGGCCGAGATACCAGAGCTTGTGGCAGGCCGAGAGCGAGGCGACCAAGAGGTCCTCGGGGTTCCAGCGCGTGGCGTCGCCACGAAAGCTCGGATCGGACGACCCCTCGATGACGGGCTTGCCTTCGGCCAGGATCTGGTGGGCGCGGCTATAGCCCCGATAGGTCGAGGTGCCCTCGCCCTCATTGCCCGTCCAGACGACCGTGACCTTGTAGCGGTGTTCGCGCCCAGCCATGCCTTCCTCCTGATATCGTTGCGTGGCGGGAGGATGCCCTCTTGTCGTGCTGTTTCGCAAGGTACCCGAACCTGCGTCAATCGCCTGGGCCGGCCGGCCGCAGCGAACCGGCCAGGAAATCGACCACGGCGCGCACGGCAGGCAATTGCCCGCGCCGATGGGTCGTCAGCACCGTAGTGGTGACCTCGCCCGCCTGCCAGTCCGGCAGCACGGGCACGACGGAGCCATCGGCGACGGCTGCCGCGCTGATCGAGCGGGGCAGGGCGGTGATGCCGAGGCCGGCCTTGGCCGCTTCGAGCAAGGCGATGGATTCGTCGGCGAAGAAGCGGGCGCGAGGAGCGACTTCGACCCTGCGGCCGCCCGCCGTCAACTGCCATGTCGGGGCCCTTGGCTTGGTGAGGAGGCCGTCATGGCCGGCGAGGCCTTCCGGCATGGGCGGTGTTCCCGCGGCGGCGAGATAGGCGGGCGCCGCCACCAGGCCGATCGCTTCCCGGTGAATGGGACGGGCCATCAGGTCGGAATCGGGGAGCGGTCCGAAATGGCTCCGGAGCGCGATGTCGAAGCCTTCCTGGATGAGGTCGACGAAACGGTCGGTGACATGGAGCTGGACCTGCAGCTTGGGTAGCGCGGCGGCAAGCCTGGGCAGTTGGGCGGCGAGGTGGAATTGCGCGGTGGGAACCGAAGCGGTGATGCGGACGATGCCGCTCGGCTCGGCCCGCCGGGCCAGCACGGCGCTTTCGGCCGCCTCGACCTCGATCATCGCCGCCCGGGCATGTTCGAACACCTCGCGGCCGGCGTCCGTCAGCACGAAGCTGCGGGAGGTACGGTTCAGGAGGCGGGCGCCGAGCCGCGCCTCCAACTCGGCCACGCGCTTGCTCACCGTCGATTTGGGGATGCCGAGCTGCCGGGCCGCAGCGGCAAAGCCGGCATGCTCGACAGCCTGGGCAAAGAGGATGAAGTCGTTGAGGTTCGACATTCAAAGTCTCCAAATATGGACTTTAGATCCATGAATGGCAGTCTACAGCTCCAAAGTCCATGCCGGCATATTGTCATCATCAACCCACCAGGAGATATGACAATGAAACCGATCCTTTTCGCCGGCCATCCCGCCGGCAGTTCCCTCGGCCTCGTCGCCGCCTTCGAATGGCTCGGCAAGCCCTATCGCCTCACTCGTGTTCACATGCCCGACGACATGCTCACCGAGGCCTATACCAGGGTGAACGGCCGCCAGGAAACGCCAGTGCTGATCCGAGAGGACGGCAGCGTGCTGACCGAGACGATGGCGATCGCCCGCTGGCTCGAACTGCGCGACGACGAGCGCCGCATCAGCTTCGAGCCGGGCAGCGCCGAAGCGCATCGCATGCACCAGTTCATCGGCTTCCTGAACACCGGCTTCACCGGCGCCTTCACGCCGCTCTGGGTGGCGCTGGAAATGCAGGATGGCAGCGAGGATTACAGGCAGGCGCTGCGAACCTTCGGTCGCGGCCTGGTTGCCCACCGCCATCGTCAGCTCGAGGCGATGATCGGCGGTGCGCCCTATCTGATCGGTGACCGGCCGAGCCTGGCCGATGCGGTCTTTGTCGGCGTGGCGCGCTGGGCCGAGTTCCATCAGGCGGTAGATCTCACGCCCTTCCCGAAGATCCAGGCGCTGAAGGCCAGGCTGGAGGCCGATCCGGCCGTGTGCTTCGCCGATGCGATAGAGGACGGCGTCCCCGCCGCCGGCAGCGGGGCCATGCGCGGCCTGCTGCCGCTGGAGGAGGTGTTGGGTGAGATAGGCGCCAGGCTCGCGGCTTGAGGCGCTCGTTTCTGGGATAGCCGGCATCCTTGCCGGCTCTTGGCAACACCTCGCTTGCCGGAAGAAAGAGCCGGCAGGGGCGACGGCGATTCCAGGGGTCCCTCACATCGCCCGTGTGCCGTTCTTGTGGTAGCGGGCCAGCACGGCGCGCAGGCGCGCCTCGGCTTCCGCATGGGGCGGCAGGCCGAAGCGCAGCCAGCGCGGATTGGCGGAGAAACGGCGCACCCAGATGCCGGCCTGGCCGAGCTGGCGGAACAGGGCCGGAGCATGCGCGGTCTGCAGCAGGCGATAGAGATCGGTGCCGCCGATCACTGCGCCGGCCTTGGTCAGATCCTCGTCGAGATTCTGGCGCGCCGTGCGCAGCGAGGTGCGCGTGCCGTTCTGCCAGAGGATGTCGGCGAGCGCGGCGCGGCCGATGGCGATGGCCTCGCCCGAAACCGCCCAGGCACCCATGGCCTGGCGCAATTTGCCGGTCAGTGAAGGCTCGGCCAGCACGAAGCCGAGCCGGATGCCGGCCAGGCCGAAGAATTTGCCGAAGGAGCGCAGCATCACCAGGCCTTGCGTGCCGGCCATGGGGGCCAGGCTCACCTGCGGCATCACATCGGCAAAGGCCTCGTCGACGATGAGGGCGCCGCCCCTGGCATATTTCTCGGCGGCGAGCGCCAGCAACTCCTCGCGGCCGAAGAAATTGCCGTCGGGATTGTTCGGATTGACGACGACGGCGATCTCCGAGCCGGCCAGTTCCTCGAAGCGGCGGGCCTCCCGCACGTGATGGCCGCCGAGCGCCCAGCTGCGGGCATGTTCGGCATAGGTCGGGCCCAGCACGCTCACCGTGCCGGCCGCAAACAGATGCGGCAGCCACTGGATGGCGGCCTGCGTACCCGGCGTCGCAACGACGCAGGCATCGAAGGGCACACCGTAGCACTGCGCCGCCACGGCCTCCAGTTCGCGTGCTTCGTCGGGAGAGGGCAGGGCAGCCCAGGATTCGGCCGGAATCGCCGGAATGGGATAGGGCCAGGGGTTGATGCCGGTGGAAAGATCGATCCAGTGCCCGGAGGCCTGCGGGAAGAGGCGTTGTGCCTCGCCGAGATTGCCGCCATGCTCCACTGCGCTCATTCGCCTGCCACTCTTGTCTTGACGCCTGAAACCGGCGCGACCAATGTCGCGCCAAATTTATTCATTGGAGGGTATGGCCATGGTGGACGCTGCGATCAAGCTTCATGACGCCAGCGAAGCGATCAAAAAGGCGAGCGACGCCTTCGACTGGTCGGATCCGCTCGATCTCGAATCGCTGCTCACGGAGGAGGAGCGGCTGGTCCGCGACACCGCGCGCGACTATGCGCAGGACAGGCTGATGCCGCGCGTGCTCCAGGCTTATCGCGACGAGGATTTCGATCGCGCAATCATGTCGGAGATGGGCGAACTGGGCCTGCTTGGCGCCACGATTCCGGAAACCTATGGCGGCGCCGGCCTCGGCCATGTCGCCTATGGCCTGGTCGCCCGCGAGGTGGAACGGGTTGATTCGGGCTATCGCTCGGCCATGTCGGTGCAATCCTCGCTGGTGATGCACCCGATCCATGCCTATGGCAGCGAGGAGCAGCGCAAGAAGTACCTGCCCAAGCTCGCCCGCGGCGAACTCGTCGGTTGCTTCGGCCTCACCGAGCCTGACGCCGGCTCCGATCCCGGCTCGATGAAGACCCGCGCGGTCAAGGTCGCCGGCGGCTACCAGCTCAACGGCACCAAGATGTGGATCACCAATTCGCCGATCGCCGACATCGCAGTTGTCTGGGCCAAGCTGGACGACGTGATCCGCGGCTTCATCGTCGAGCGCGGCACCAAGGGCTTCTCTACGCCCAAGATCGAGGGCAAGCTCTCGCTGCGCGCCTCGATCACCGGCGAGATCGTGCTCGAGGACGCCGTGGTGCCGGAAGAAAACCTGCTGCCCAACGCCAAGGGCCTGTCCGGCCCGTTCGGCTGCCTCAACAAGGCGCGCTACGGCATCGCCTGGGGCGCCATGGGTGCGGCCGAGTTCTGCTGGCATCGTGCCCGCCAATACACGCTCGACCGCAAGCAGTTCGGCCGGCCGCTGGCGGCGACGCAGCTCGTGCAGAAGAAGCTTGCCGACATGCAGACCGAGATCGCCCTCGGCCTGCTCGGGGCGCTGCAGCTCGGGCGCCTGCTCGACGCCCACACCGCCGCTCCGCCGGCGATCAGCCTGATGAAGCGCAACAATTGCGGCAAGGCCCTCGACATCGCCCGCGTCGCCCGCGATATGCATGGCGGCAACGGCATCGCCGACGAGTTCCACGTGCTGCGCGTGGCGCAGAACCTGGAGACGGTGAACACCTATGAGGGCACGCATGACGTGCACGCCCTCATCCTCGGCCGCGCCCAGACCGGCATCCAGGCCTTCTTCTGAGGATGAGCGTTCGGCGTTCTTGATATAGCGAAAAGAGCGCAATCCTTGTCATGCCCGGGCTTGTCCCGGGCATCCAGCATGCCGGCGGGTGCTGGGTTGCCGGGTCAAGCCCGGCAATGACAAAGGTGGAGTCAGTTCGCCTGTTGATTTGCTGCCCCCGCGGGGACTATCGAAACGCCTCACCCCGGTTTTCTGCGAAACATCTTCCAATTTAATACCGCTTGGCCTCGCCTGCCGGGCGCGCTCTTATGCGCGCAACCAAGACCAGCTTCGAGGAAACCTCATGCGCCTGTGGCTCAAGGATCCACTTGCCGTCCTCGCCGAGGGCGCCGAGCGCGGCATCGTCGTCGAGGGCAGCCATATCGTCGAGCTGGTACCGGCCGGGCGCGAGCCGGTCTCGCCCGTCGACAAGGTCTTCGATGCGTCCAGGCATGTCGTGCTGCCCGGCCTGGTCAACACCCATCATCATTTCTACCAGACGCTCACCCGCGCCCATCCCGATGCCTGCGACCAGCCGCTGTTTCCCTGGCTGAAAACGCTCTATCCGATCTGGTCGCGCCTCGATCCCGACAGCTTCCGCCTGTCGGTGCGCCTCGCGCTGGTGGAGCTCCTGATGTCCGGCTGCACCACGGCGGCCGACCATCATTATGTCTTCCCGAAGGGCCTGGAAAACGCCGTCGACATCGAGGTCGAGGAGGCCCGCAAGCTCGGCATCCGCATGACGGTGTCGCGCGGCTCGATGAACCTGTCGCAGAAGGATGGCGGCTTGCCGCCCGATTCCGTCGTGCAGGACGAGGACACCATCCTGTCCGATTGCGAGCGCGTGGCGAGCGCCTATCACGACACCCGTCCGGGGGCGATGACGCAAATCGCCTTCTCGCCCTGTTCGCCCTTCTCGGTGACCAAGGAGCTGATGCGCAAGACGGCCGACCTCGCCGAGCGCTTCGACTGCCGCCTGCATACCCATCTGGCCGAAACCCATGACGAGGACGATTTCTGCCTCGCCACCTACAGGTGCCGGCCGATCGAACTCCTCGATGAGGTGGGCTGGATGTCGCCGCGCACCTGGCTCGCCCACGGCATCCATTTCAGCGCCGACGATTGCACCACGCTCGGCCGCCACGGCGTCGGCGTCTGCCATTGCCCGACCTCCAACGCCGTGCTCGCCTCCGGTTTCTGCCATACCGGCCTTCTGGAAAAGGCCGGCGCGCCTGTCGGCCTCGGCGTCGACGGCTCGGCCTCCAACGATTCGTCGAACCTGATGGAAGGCGTGCGCCACGCCTTGATGATCAACCGCCTCTCCCATGGGGCCGAGGCCGTCTCCTGGCGCGACTGCCTGCGCTGGGCCAGCGAGGGCTCGGCCCGTTGCCTCGGCCGCGACGACATCGGCGCCATCCGGCCCGGCCTGGAGGCCGATCTGGCGCTCTACACCCTCGACGAACTGCGCTTTTCCGGCGCGCATCATCCCATCGCCGCTTTGGTCCATTGCGGCGCCCATCGCGCCGACCGCGTGATGGTGGCCGGCCAATGGCGCGTTGAGGACGGCCTGCCCGTGGGTGTGGACCTCGGCGCCCTGCGCGAGGCCCATGGCAAGGTGGCCGCGAAGTTTCTTTGATCTCCGGGAAACGCCGCGGCTGGGACCGCGGACGTCCCGTCCGCTCTTGGAAACACCGAGGCTGCAGGATGGGAAGATGCGGACGAGACGTCCGCGGTCCCAGCCGCGGTGCCTTCTCAACCTCGCGATGCGCTTGAAAAGCGCCGGTCTTCTGCCTCGACGCATAGGTTCGCCTTCACCGGGTTCTGCTCGATGTAGAAGCGGACGGCTTCGAAATGCCGTTCCGATCGGATCTTGCGATCGTAATATTCTTCGAACCATACTTTGCCGGTTCGGCCGAGCTGCTGGTTGATCGCCTTGGCCGTGAACGACTTCCAGCTATGCACGATGCTTGAAAGGGAGCTGCTGACCACAGGTGTGCTGAGAACATGCACATGTGTGGGCATGATGACCCAAGCATGCTGCCGATAGCGCTCGCCGTCGAAGAACAACAGAGCGTTTTCGACAAGTGCAGCGATCTCTGCTCGTGCCAGCACCGCTTCCCCATGGCCAGCATCAAGAGCTCGCTCGATCAGTTTGCGCTCCTCGTCGGGCCATTGCTCTTTTGGAAGATGAGACAATTCTGCTTGCCACTGCATGCGCAGCTTGACGGGAAGGGAGGCTGCAAGCCGGAATGTAACCGCCTGCGGTTCTTCGCCAGCTTCCCAATGCGGGACATAGCCGCGTGAGTGCCATTCCGCCGTCGGCTTCAGGGGCGAGGAAGGCGTCTCGTCCGGCATGATGCCATCCTTGAGGGGCGTTGCGGCTGGGCCCGCGGACATCCCGTCCGCCTCCTTCCTATCTCGTTCACGCAAAGCTTCCAAGATGCGGACGAGACGTCCGAGGTCCCAGCCGCAGTGTTTCCTTTGCCTCGACCTGGGCATGCCGTTCTGCTATCGGCAGGCCATGCCCGATCTCCACGCCCCCCTCCGTCTCCGCCCCGATCCGAACGGCACGCCGGTCGAATACAGATGGATCCCCTTCGACCGTGCCGATCCGCGCTGGAACGAGCCGCTGGTCGACCTGGCGGCGGAAGGGCTGCTCACCGAGGCCTGGTATGCCCGGACCGACGGCGGCAATGCGCCTTATTTCATGCCGATCGCGGGTGCAGTGAAGACGGTGGCGGCCCGCGCCAGCGTGGCGCGCCTGGTGCGCGAGGTCGATGCCGCTGTCTCCGGCCTCGGCCTGCGGCTCAAGGTGCTCGACGCCTACAGGCCGATCGAGACCCAGGCCGGCCTGTGGACCTTCTTCGAAAAGCAGGTGGCGGCCGAGCGTCCTGAGCTTTCCGCGGCCGAGCAGGAGGGAATCGTCCGTACCTTCGTCTCCGATCCACGCCGCTTCGACCGCGAGGACGAAACGACCTGGCCGATCCATTCCACCGGAGGCTCGGTCGATGTCGTGCTGGTGGACGCGTCCACCGGTACCATGCTCGATCACGGTGCCGGCTTCGACGAGGCCCATGAGCGCTCCTATACCGATCACTATGAGCGCCTGTTGCAGCGGGGCGAAATCGCTGCCGACGATACGCGCCTGGTCAATCGCCGCATCCTGGTCAATGCGATGGTTAACGTGGGCTTTACCAACTACGCGTACGAATTCTGGCACTTCGACTATGGAACGCAGGCCCATATCCTGACCCTGCAGGATGAAGGACAGGCCGGCGCCCCCAAAGCTGCGTGGTACGGAACCACGGACCTGCCGGAAGGACTATGCTGACCCATTCGACTTTCACTGCCAAGGGTGCCTCCCATGCCATCGTCTCGCTGGGCAAGCCTCTCGAGGCCGGGGCTCCGCACGTCATCTGGGCCCATGGCTGGGGCCAGGATCACCGGGCTTTCCAGGCCCTGGCCGGATCGCTGGAGCGGGCCGCGCATCACACGCTGATCGATTTTCCCGGTTTCGGCCAGAGCCCGGCGCCGCCGGAGACCGGCCATGGCGGCATCTGGGATACGGCCGACTATGCCGATGCGGTGGCCGAATGGCTTGCGACCCTGCCGCGCGGCAAACGCATCTGGGTCGGGCATTCCTTCGGCGGGCGTGTCGGCCTGCGCCTGGCGGCCCGCCATCCCGATATCCTGGACGGCATGGTGCTGGTGGGCTCGCATGGCCTCAAGCCCATCCGCAGCCTGATGACCCGGTTGAAGATCTTTCTGCGCGTGCGTACCTTCAAGGCGCTCAAGCTTCTCGAAAAGCTCGGCGTCGACGTCTCTGCCCGCAAGGCCAAGTTCGGCTCCGCCGATTACCGCAATGCCGGTGCGATGCGCCCTGTTTTCGTCAAGGTGATCGGCGAGGACCAGAGCGAGGCGATCAAGGCCATCCGCATTCCCGTCCGTATCATCTGCGGGGCGCTCGACGACCAGGCTCCGCCGGAGATGAGCGAACGCATGGGCCGGCTCATCCCGGGTGCCAGCGTCAGCATCCTGCCGGGCCTCGACCACTACACCGTTCTGTCCGATGGCGGCCCCCAGATCGCCCATACGGTTGCCAAGCTGCTGGAGGCTTGATGCTCGAAACGCTCGCCCCCGTGCTGAACTCGCCCTATCTCGCCGCCGCTTTGGTGCTGGTGGCCTTCGTCCCCTTCGCCTGGAAGCGCTTCCTGACCTATCTGCATATCTTCCAGCAGGAGGAATATGACGGCAGGCGCTTCCTGCACTGGCTCTTCTACAATGTGGTCGTCGACACCAAGGCGAGCCTTGCCATCGTCCTCCTGTCGGTGATGGCCAAGCTCTACCCCTCGCCGGTGCTGGTGCTTGCGCTGTTCATCGCGGTGATCCTGCTGGTCGTGGCACGGCGGGAGCGCGATCCGCGCCAGACGGGCAAGAAGAAGCTGGCGATGACGCAGCGCGCCACCCGCATCCTGCGCGTCGCCTTCGCCCTGGTGCTGGTGATCGGCCTCGTCGGGGTCGGCTTCGGCGTGGCGCCGGTCTGGGTCGTGCTCCTGATCCAGCTGATCCCCTTCGCCCTGGTCGCGGCGGTGATGATCCTGCAGCCCGGTGAGAACCGCATCCAGCAGGGCTTCTGGAACGAGGCGCATGAAAAGCTCAAGCGCCTGTCGCCGGTGATCGTCGGCGTCACCGGCTCCTACGGCAAGACGTCGACCAAGCACATTCTCGGCCATCTGCTCGAGAGCGCCGGGTCGGCGCTGATCACACCCGGCTCGGTCAACACGCCGATGGGCATCGCCCGCATCGTGCGCGAGCGCCTGGAGCCCTATCACCGCCATTTCGTGGTGGAGATGGGTGCCTATGGGCCAGGCTCGATCGAGCGCCTCTGTCGTCTCGCCCCGCCCGACATCGCGGTGGTGACGGCAGTCGGCGCTGCCCATTACGAGCGCTTCAAGTCGCTCGATACCGTGGCCAAGACCAAGTTCGAGCTGCCGACCGCGGCGATCGCCCGCAACGGCAAGGCGATCATCAACGATGCCGTGCTCGCCTTCAAGGACGCCAAGGATTTCACCGACGCGCACCGCGCCTCGATGGTGCTGGTCGGCAATGGCGAGGGTAGCGAGGCCCGCATCAACGAGGTCATCCAGGAAAAGGACGGACTGAAGGTTTCGCTGACCTATCTGGGCAAGGACTACCGGCTCTCCGCCCCACTCTACGGCCTGCACCACGGCAGCAACATGGCGATTGCCTTCGTCACCGCGCTGGCCATGGACATCGACGCCGAGACGGCCGAGATCGCCATGCGCTCGACGCCGCAAATCAGCCATCGCCTCGAGGTCAAGCGCCAGGCCGACGGCACGGTCATCGTCGACGATGCCTATAATTCCAATCCCGCGGGCTTTGCCTCGGCCCTGGAGATCCTGCCCTTGCTGGTTTCCGGCGAGGGCCGGCGCATCCTGGTGACACCGGGCATGGTCGAACTCGGCGCCGCCCATGCCGAGGAGCATCGCAAGATCGGCGCCAAGGCCGGCGATACCGTCGACATCCTTTTGGCCGTGGCGCCTGACCGTATCCGCGACCTCATCAACGCCTATAAGGCGGCGAAACCCGATGGGCAGGTGGTGGAATGCGCCAGCTTTACCGCGGCGCAGACGTGGATGGGCACCAATCTCAAGGCTGGGGACGTCGTGCTGCTCGAGAACGACCTGCCTGACCTCTATGAGCGCCAGTTGCGGCTGTGACCGGCAATCGCAAAGATACGATTGGAGACCGCAGAGCCTTCATCGCCGCCAATACGCGCCCGCTGCCTGTGCCGCATGCGCCGGAGATCAGCCTCTATCTTGCCGACGAGGTCACGCCGCTCTGGCTGAAGACCGAGGAGGAGCTCGGCGAAATGGGGCTGCCGCCGCCCTTCTGGGCCTTTGCCTGGGCCGGCGGCCAGGCCCTGGCGCGCTATATCCTCGACCATCCGGAGCATGTCGCCGGCCGCCGCGTGCTCGATTTCGCCTCGGGTTCCGGCCTGGTGGCGATCGCGGCGATGAAGGCGGGGGCGGCGCAGGCCCTCGCTGCCGATATCGACGAATTCGCCGTGGAAGCCATCCGGCTCAATGCCGATCTCAACGGCGTGGCGATCGAGCCTTCGGGCGAGAACGTCCTCGGCCGCCATGATTGTCCCGCCGACATCGTCCTGGCGGGCGACATCTTCTACGATCGCGAAATCTCGGCCGAAGTGCTGACGTGGCTCAAGGGTTGGCGTGAACGGGGAGCCACCATCCTGGTGGGCGATCCCGGCCGGACCTATCTGCCCAGGGACGAACTCAGCCTGCTGGCGACCTATCAGGTGCCGGTTTCGCGCGATCTCGAGGACCTGGAGATCAAGAAGACCAGCGTATGGACGCTGAAGGGGTGAGCCGATTGAGGGACGGATCAGTCGCCGGGAAACAATATTTTCTCGTAATCCCGCGCCCCGTGGAGCGCGTGTAAGATTTCCACGTTATCGATGCTGATTCTATAGAAAATCAGATAGTTTCCGTAAGGGCGGCGGCGAATACCTTCTTCTTCTCTATTTGGTATGAGCGGATAAGCTTTCGGCATCGCGCCGAGTTTCAAGCATCGTTCATACAGTTCATTCAAGAAGCTGTCAGCTCGTGTCGGATTGTCATTGGCAATTGTCCGCCCGATCGCCAGCATGTCGCTCCATGCCTGTTCGGTGACGACGACCTTCATTTAGTCGAGCTGGCGCCGGGAAGCTTCAATTCCTTGCGCAATTTCCGGAAAGCCTCATCCAGCGGCATGGTTCGGCCAGCTTCGGCATCTGCGATGCCGCGAGCCAGCGCCATGTCCAACGCCTTCAGCTTCTGTTCCTGATCCCGCTGCTTGAGGTAGCTCTCGCGGATCAGTGAGCGTACGTATTCGCTACTGGAGGCAAAAGCCCCTCGGCGCACTTCTTCGCGTACGAACTGCTCAAGCTCGTCGGTCAATGTCAGCGTCATCTGTCCAGCCGGTTTCATCGTGGTTTCCCATTTGGATGATGCAACAGTGTATCACACTGTTTTTCACTTCATCAACGCTAGAGCAAAGTGCGTTCAAGCGTGAACGCCCATTTGCTCTAACTCCTTGTTTCGACGCGTCTTTGCGATTCTTGGTGACGCCGTCAAATCGCAAAACGCTATAGCAAGAAGGGAGTGGGTGCGGTCGCTTGGGGCGGTTCCCGGAAGCGGGCTATGACAATCCCGCGAGCTTCAGCGGGGGCGCCAAAGTGCTGCGTGGCACCTCCTTCAGGAAGAGCAGTGCGTCGAACGTATCCTTGAAGGAGGGGCGGCCCAGCTCCAGGGGCGACAGCGGCGCGGCCATGGCCGTCCAGTTCTTGATCGCCTCCAGATGGCGAGGACGTATCTGCTCGCCGCTATTGGCGACGGATGGGTAATCCTTGATGTAGCGGGGATCGCGAGGCACCGCGTTGCATTTGAGGCCGTCCGCGCGCAGGCCGTTGGCATCGCAAATGTCCAGATATTCGTCGCGCAGATCGATCATATGGGCGAATTCGTGGATGGCGGGCCGCTGCTTGTAGGGATGGCCGTCCTTTTGCCGGGTGATCGGGGCGAGGTCGTTGCTGGAGAGCGTCGTGTGCCCGATGGTGGTGCCATGGGCCCGCTTGACCTGGCTGGAATAGAACTGGCCCTGTGGAACCTTCACCACGTCGATCAGCCAATGATCACCCGGATCGAAGCTGAACAGCCCCTGGGCGAAATGGAACTCGAGCCCGACGATGCGGCCGCTCGGCGTGGTGGTCAGGGATTTGACATTGAATTTCTTCTGGATGTCGGCCTGCCACCGCCGGGCGAAGGCAATCGCCTCCGAGCGATCCGGCCAGCCTTCCTTGCCCTCGGAGGAGAAGCGGAAATAGAGCTTCATGAAAGCGATCGTGCGCGGCCCGCCGAGGGTTTCGACGAAATAGATGTCGTAGAGCGGCCCGGCAACGCCGACGGACCACATCTGCGCATAGCCGGCGAGGCTGGGGGGCAAGGCCGTCTTGGAAATGGCCTTGATCTGGTCGGCGAGGATCCCGGGCACCACTGTCGGCATGCGGCTCTTTCCGTTCGGCCGCCGGACCTTTCGAGCCGGCGGCAATCTCAGGTCCTCAACGATACGACAATTGACGGTTGCGCCGATATTCTTCCCGGTGCCCCGGGTCATCGCTCGCCCGAGACCCCGCTGCACCGTCAGGGCCCAGGCACGCCCGCCCGGATGAGCGCGGAGAAGTCGGGACTGTCCCCGGCCGCCTTGGCGCGTGCGTCGATGCGGCCGCGCTGGCGCAGTTCGCTCAGCGGCACCCGCTGGTCCAGGGCGCCGATGTCGTAGAGATAATCGGGCAGATAGCCGCTGACGAGCACGCGCCAATCCAGTGGCAGGCCGGGGTCGAGCTTGCGGGCGAGGTGGAAGGGCACCGTGGTGCAGTTGGTGGTGGCCGTGTTGTAGAAACGCGGCTTGACGACGAGGTCGTTGGCCTCCGAGAGCAGATAGAGGAACAGTTCCTTGGCCTCGGCCCGGCCGGTGCGCAGCCGGAAGAGCTGCACGTCCTCGCCCCTGACATTGGAGCGCACGCGGATGACATCGCGCTCGTCGGCCGCGATGACGATGAGCTCATCATTCTTGAAGAAGCCGGAGATCGCCGAATAGACCTCGCTTTTCCGGCGCCTGACCTCCACCGAGAAGACGAGGTGGCGCCCGTCGGCAAAGCCGAAGCCCAGCATGGTATGGGCGATGGCGGGCCCGGCCCAGGTGGAGGTGAAGAGGTCGACGCCGGTGATGGTGTCGAGATCGTAGCTGCGATCGTCCCAGCGCGGCGTGAAGTCGTTGTCCGAGCGCCACTCGAAATCACGCACATTGGTCAGCCTCGCCGTGGACCCTTCCATCGTGGCGGTAAACTGGCGGCTTACGTCATCAGCCCAATCGCCCTTGCCGGTCGGCTGGATGGTGGCCCACCACACCAGCAGGGCGGCGAAGGCAGCGACGAAAGGCAAAGCGAGCCGCCAGCGTGCCGCGAGGAGGCCGGCCAAAGCCAGGAAGGCGAGGATGAGCCACAGGGCCGGTGCGGCATAGCGGCCAAACTCGCCGAGAGGCAGGCGATACCACAGCGCCAGCGTGCCCCACAGCGTCGCGAGCGCCGCCGCCAGCACCAGGACGAGGCGGCCGGCGATGCTGAGAAGCCTTGCGATCATCGGCGCTTTCTCATCCCAGCTTCAGCTGCCCGCGCGCGATCTCGAACAGCATCACGCCGGTCGCCACCGCCAGATTGAGCGAATCGGCCTGGCCTCGCATCGGGATCTTGACGAGATGGCTGCAGGCTGCCGCCAGATCGTCGGGCAGGCCCTGCTGCTCGTTGCCCATCAGGAGGAGGCAGGGGCTGCCGGCATAGGTAACCTCGCGATAGTCATGTGTGCCGGACAGATGGGTGCCGACCACCAGGCCGTCGAAACTTCTGCGCCAGGCGAGGAAGGCCTGCGGCGTCGCCGTCGCCAGGCGGACGTTGAAGATCGAGCCCATGGTGGCCCTGACGGCCTCGATGCCGAAGGGATCGGTGGTGTCGCCGATCAGCACGATACCCTCGGCGCCGACCGCGTCGGCGGTACGGATGATGGTGCCGAGATTGCCGGGATCGCGGACCCGGTCGAGCCCGATCCAGATCTGATCGCGCGCGATCTTGACGCTGTCGATCTTCTCCAGGCGCTGCTCGAAGACGCCGATCACCGTCTGCGGATTGTCGCGACGCGACAGCTTTTCCAGGATTTCGCCGGTGACCTCGAGCACCTCGCCGCCGGCCTGCCGGGTGGCGTTGATGGCGCGGGCGAGCATCGGTTTTTCTTCACCCGAGCGATGCACCAGGATACGGATCGGCCAGCCGGCCTCGATGGCATCGGCCACCAGCTTCAGCCCTTCGGCGATGAAGAGGCCGGCCTCCTGGCGGACCTTGCGCATCTCGAGCGCGCGGATGTCCTTGATCAGCGGATTGGTCAGGCTGGTCACGACACGGGAGACGGGCGCAGCAGGCGCTGCCGGGCGGGGACGTTGAAAGCGGGGCTTCATGCGGCGCCTCCGCCGGCGCTCCAGCGCGAATAGAGCGAGGTGGAGAGCAGGCGCCCCGAGCCTTCCTCGGAGACGACGAGCTCGCCGGAGGTGATGTCGCCGCCGAGTTCGCCGAACACTTCGCGGGTGAGCTCGTGCACCGCCACGAAGGAGGCGCGGATGGCATAGGCGGTGACGATCACGAAGGCCGGCTTGTCGGTGAGCACGGCCCGGCAGAGGTCGAGCATCTTGGGCAGGTCGCGGAAGAGGTCCCAGACCTCGCCGCCGGGGCCGCGGCCATATTTGGGCGGGTCGAGCAGTACGATGTCGTATTGGGAGCCGCGGCGCTGTTCCCGCGCGGTGAACTTCATCGCGTCGTCGACGATCCAACGGATCGGCGCGTCGGCGAGGCCGGCCAGGGCCTGGTTCTCGCGCGCGAAGCCGATCGATTTCTTCGAGGCGTCGACATGGGTGACCTGGGCGCCGTGCTTGGCCGCGAGCAGGGAGGCGACGCCGGTATAGCCGAACAGATTGAGCACCCGTGCCGGCCGCTTCAGGGCCTTCAACGCGTCGATCATGTAGTCCCAATGCGGGGCCTGCTCGGGAAAGAAGCCGAGATGGCGGAAGGGCGTGAAGCGGCCGTGGAAGGCGACGCCGCGATAGGAGACCGGGAAGGTCTCGACCGGCCTGCCGGCGAACTTCCAGCGCCCGTCGGAGCCCTCGTCCTCGGCATTCATGCCCAGGAAGACGGCATCGGCCTTGTCCCAGGCCTCGGGCTTCAAGCGCAGGCCCATGGCCTGCGGCTCGGGACGGTCGACGAGGAGCTTGCCGAAGCGTTCGAGCTTGCGGCCTTCGCCGCAATCGACCAGGCGATAATCGGCGAAGCCGGGGGTCACCAGCAATTGCGGCAGGGTCTGGGAAGCGGAATTTCGTGGGTCGGGCATGCGCGGACCAAACAGGAGTTTGTCGCGCGCGGCAAGTCCGTTCTTGCCGGTTTGCCGTGCCCGCTGTCCTGCGAGTGCCAGTCACTTGGGCATTGGGCAAATATGCAGGGCTTTGCCATAGCCGGATCAAGCCCGGCTATGACAAATTGGCGCGTTTTCATCTCAAGGGAGCTAGACCGCGGCCACGATGACATGCGCCTGGATCTTGGCGGCAACTTCGCCAGGGCCGTGCCGGCCTGCAATCGCGGATGCGGCGTGATCGGTTGCTGCGTCGAGGCTTCCTGGAGACCTGGCCTCGATTTCGGTGCGAAGCAGGGTTCCCTGGCAATAGGCAATGGCAGGAAGGCGAGGCGAGGAGGCGTGGCTTTGCTCGGCTCTCGTCTCGATCAGCACGCGGGCGAAGCCGGCCCCCTCCAGATCGCTGCGGATCAGCCCGGTGTCGTGATAGCCATGCGGTGTGCGCGCCAGGAAGCGCGGCGAATCGTCCGGGAAGATCTCCGCGAGTGCCTTTGTCACCTCATCGGCAAAGACATTCTCCTCGATCCGATCCCAGACGTTGAACAGGAAATGGCCGCCGGGTTTGAGCACCCGCCTTGCCTCGCGATAGGCGGCCGGCCGATCGGGAAAGAACATGGCGCCGAACTGGCAGCAGACGAGATCGAAGGCGGCATCGTCGAAGGGCAGCGCCACAGCATCGGCCTGGCGCCAGGTGATACGGCTGTCGGGGCCCTGCCGCGAAGCGGCATGGTCGAGCATCGGCTGGTTGAGGTCGGTGACGACATAGCGCGCATCGGGAGACAGTTTCGGTGCGAGTGCGCGGGTGACGACCCCGGTGCCCGCGGCGACTTCCAGGACTGAGATGGGCGCCAGGGACGCGGCCCGTCGCGCCAGGTCCGCGGCGAACGCCTCGAAAATCAGCGGCACCATATAGCGGTCGTAATTTTCCGGGATGGAGCCCGTGAACAGCTTGTCCGTTTCCAACATGGCGATCACCCACCATCGGTTCGGTAGCCTGCGAGATTAGCATAGATGGTGTGTTCCTGCGCGGTTGCGACCGGGCGGCATTGCTCACTACACCTGTCCCTCCACCTCGCGTTCGCCGCCGCGAAGGCCCTCCAGCGAGCGCAGCATCTTTCGCTTCAGCGGCGGCGTGATGTTGACGAGGCGCATGGCGGTGCGCTGGCAGGCCAGCAGGATGCGTCCGATCACCGGCTTGTGGATCGCCGAGCGCCCGTCCATCTGCTGGCGTGACCGTTCGACCGCTTCGGCGCTGTATCGCCGCATCTCGGCCTCATAGGCGCCGATCGCCGCCACCAGGCCCGAACGGCCCTCCTGCACCGCCTGCAGATGGCGGGTCAGCAGCGCGGCATCGCGCAGTGCCGTATTGGCGCCGACCCCGCGTCCCGGGGTCATGGTGTGGATGGCATCGCCCAGCAAGGTGACGCTGGAAGGCGTCCAGGCCTCGATGGGCACCGAGGTGCGGATGACCACCGGAAACAGGGAATTCGGATCGGACGCAGCCAGCAGCTTGCGCCAGTCCAGGTGCCATGTGGCGGTGAGGCGCTGGCTCAGGGCCAGCAGAGCGTCCCCGCTCATCGCGCGCAGGTCCTCGGGAAACTTGTCGGCCGCCGCCCAGATGCCCCAGCTGATATAGTCGCGGCTGTTGTCGAAGCGCAGGCCGGGCCATTGGGCGATCAGGTCGGCGTCCGTCGCGCCGATGCCCTGCTTGGGCGCGCCGGCCTCGTCCCAGGGAAACTCCATGACATGGAGGATGGCGCCGAAACCCCCGGGAGCCAGGATGACCGTCACGCCGCGATGGATCTTGGGGGTGAGAAGCGCCAGGGTTTCCGGCGTGGCGGGCACCTTTCCGCCGATCGAGCGGATCAGCGTGTCGTCCATGCCGGCCTGCGGCAGGTATTGCCGGCGGATGCGCGAATTCGAACCGTCGGCCGCGACCAGCAGGTCGGCCACCGCACTCGAACCGTCCTCGAAGAAAGCCTCGACCTTGCCGTCTGTCCGCTGTTCGTAGCGGGAAAACACCTTGTCGAAATGGGTGACGTCTTCCAGACCCGTCAGCAGGACCTGGCGGAGCGTCATGCGGCTGACGGAGCGTTCGCCATGGCGCGGATCCCTCGGCGGGCTGGGCTTCAGGCTCAGCAATTCGCCATAGTGCTCGCTCAGCATGTTGAACCATTGCGGGGAGACGGCGCAGGTCGCCAGAAAGGTCTCGTACAGGGCCGGCGGCAAATTGGCGTCGAGAGCGCGGCAGCCATCGGGATCAATGCCGACCCGGAAGCCCTGCAGCCCGTCCTTGCGGGTGCGGTCGCGTTCGAACACGCTGACGGCGATGCCGGCTCGCTTGAGGCCGTGGGCAAGACAGAGGCCGCCGGTGCCGGCACCGACGATGATGACGCTCAGATTTCGGTTTTCGGGGGCATTGGACATGGTTCCTCCTTGCCCGCGCGGGGCGTCCCGGCGGGTGGCGACAGTCGACGAAGGCCGTGCGACATCCGCCTCGGACGAGGTTGGTCGCGGTCTTGCTGGCAGTTGCGGTTGGAATGCCGGGGAGAGGGCCCGAAGCGTTTTCGAGAAAAGTTGATAGACTTTTCGATTAAGAAAACGCGTCAAAACAAAGAATTAGAGAGGAAGTGCGATTTTGAGAAATCGCACTTCCTCTATCCGGGGCGGGGCGGCTGTTCGCCCTCGAACTGGGCGGCAACCTTCTCGAGTTCCTCGATCGACCAGGCAAGCCGGCCCGAGCGGAGATCGGCGACCACCCCTTCGATCCAGTTTCGCTCCGCGCTCACGACGGCCAGCATGTACTGGCTTTCCAGCAGCACGACGCGCGGCAGCATAGCGAGATAGGTCTCCAGCTCCGCTGCAAGCTCGAATTCACGCCTGCGCAGGGCGGCCAATCGGGTTTCGAGCAGCGGGACGACTTCCTCCGGCGAAAGCAGTGGGAGGAAGGACATGGCGACCGGGAATTCCGGGAACTCGTTGTGAGGTTCGGCCAGCATGGTGCGCAGCCAATCGACGGCAACCGTTCGCCCGAGCGGGGTTGCCTCATAAATGGTGCGCTCCGGCCGGCCCTCGCTCTTCTCGGTGCCGGCCGGGGCGATCAAGCCTTCGCGTTCGAGCCGCTCGATGGTCTGATAGAGCGAACCGCGCTGGCGGATATTGATGACCTCCTCCTTGCCGCGCGATTTCAGCAATTGCTGCATGCGGTAGGGATGCATGGGCGCCTCGATCAGAAGCGCGAGCACGGCGAGGGCAAGGGGGGAACGTTTGAAATTTGCCATAGTCATATTATTACTAGCTTTGATATAGCTAGTCAATTTATGACTATATGTGCATCCAAAAACTATGGCCTGAAATGCGCAACGCCCCGGCGTTGGAGCCGGGGCGTTGAGCGGAAGGGCGGTGAGGCGCCGCGTGCGATCAGTTCGCCGGCAGGCTGACCGAGACGGGAATGGTCTTGACCGTTACCGTCTTGGTGGCGGTCGCCTTTACGGCCACAGCCTTGGGGCTCGCAGGCTTGACGGTGACCGGCTTGGCCGGGGTGGCAGGTGTGGAGGAGATAGCGGGCTTGGAGGCGGAAATCGGTTTGGCTGCGGCGGGCTTGGGTGCCGCCGGCTTCGCCGCCTTGGGCGGTGCAACCGGCACCGAGCCGGTGCGGTCCACCGGGGTGGGCTGGGCACTGGCGTCCTTGGCCAGAAGCTGATCGGCCGGCGTGTCGAAATTGTAGACGTCCGGGCGGAACTGCACGCTGCCGTCGGGGCCGCCCCAGCCGGTCAGATAGACCCAGGCCACGGGAATGGGCTTGGACGGCTTGATGGTCTTGGGCTCGCCGGAATCGATCTGGTCCTGGATGGCCTGACCGCTCCAGTCGGAACCTTCCATGATCCAGGCGGCGAGATCCTGCGCGCCGGCGACGCGGATGCAGCCGGAGGACTGGAAGCGCACATCGTTGCGGAAGAGCTCGCGGTGGGAGGTGTCGTGCATGTAGACGGCATCGGAGTTGGGCATGTCGATGCGCAGGAAGCCGAGCGAGTTCCACACCCCGGGATCCTGCTTGGCGAGGAAATCGGAGGCGCGCGCCTTGCTCCAGTCCACGGTGGCCGGATCAATCTCCTGGCGGCCGCGATAGAGCCTGAGATGGTTGGCCTTGAGATAGCCCGGGTCCTTCTGGAGTTTCGGCATGATGTCGGCCTTGAAGATCGACTGCGGCGCGTTCCAGTAGGGCAGGATGTTGACGGCGATGACCTTGGTCTGCAGCGTCGGCGAGGCACGGTCGGGGCGGCCGACCACGGTGGTATAGGTGCGCGCCACCACGCCATTGTCGACCGCCTCCAGGGCTGCGGCGGGAATGTTGGAGACGATGTAGCGCTCGCCGAACTTGAATTTGAGGGCGGCCAGGCGGTTGGCGGAGGCGTCGAGCTCGCGCAGCCGCTGCTCCACCGGCACGTTGAGCGCCAGCATGGTGAGGCGGCCGACCGAGCCGGTTTCGCTCAGGCCGTGCCGGGCCTGGAAGCGCTTGAGCGCATCCTGCGTAGCCTGGTCGAACTCGCTGCTGGCGGGCAGGGACGGGTCGAGGTCGCGGGTGGCGGTGAGCCGGTCGCGCAGGGCCTTGGCGAATTTGCCCTTGGCGCCGATCCTCAGGCCGGCGGCCGCCGGCGGCAAGGCCTGCCAGCCGCCATTGTCGGCGATCTCCTCATAGGCGGAGATGGCCCTGAGCGTCAGCTCGTAGGTGCGCGGGGAATAATTGGGCTCCTCGTTGGCGAAAGCCGGGACGGCGAAGGCGACGACGAGGGCGGAGGTGAGGGCACCCAGGCGCCGAATGGCGATCAGGCCACGCAACGGGGCGCCGGACCATCCAGTTCTCGAACCTCCAACTCGTGAAGAAGTGCGGCGGGACGAAGTCTCCCGGTTCTGAAACGAAAAGGAAAGCCAGGAGGAGGTCATGAAATCACTCAAACGCAACTGGAGACACTTACAGGGCCCCAGACTATCGTGCGGATAGTGAATCTTTCCTTACGGGACCTCCCGTGGCCGTTAACGATGATCGGATTGTCTTTGGAGACCGGCGAAAGATTGGCAGGCTCGACTCTCGTCATTGCCGGGCCTTGTCCCGGCAATCCAGGGGCTTGCTGGAGTCGACGTGGTATCTGGATGCCCGGGATGAAGCCCGGGCATGACAAAATCAGGGGCTTCCCAATCAGACCTTGCGCCGAGGCCGCGTCCAACGGGAGCCCGTAGAGAAAAATGCGATTTCCCCGAATCGTATTTTTCTCTAACTCTTTGTTTCGACGTGTTTTCTTAATCGAAAAGTCTATCAACTCTTCTGGAGAACGCTTCAGGGACAGGCCTGGCGCAGGCGGGCCATCGCCTTGGTCACGCCGTCGAGCGAAAAGACGTAGTGGGTCTTGTTGCCCCGGCCCGAGACCGCGTCGACGGTCATGGTGCGCTCCTGCTTCAGCGCGGTGAGGAATTCCATCTCCCGCGTACCCGTCCGCCGCAGCCAGGCGCCATTGCCGGACGAGATCATGTGGAAGGGCTGGGCCCCCACATTGACCACGATGTCGGCATTGCCGGCAAGGCCATAGCCGGTCTGCAGGCTTGCCTCGCTGCGGGCCTCCGTCTGCCTGGCGGCACGAATGAAGAAGGAAACATCGCCATGATTGAGCGATGCAGGCTCCTTGCTGATCGGACTCGAATAGATGAAACAGTGGTTCCCAGAGTTATCAGTATAGGACCATGTGCTCCATTTGCCGAATACACCTAAAGATTTTGGTGATGACGCAAGTACACCCGTGGTCGAAAGAACGAAAATGACCAGTGCGAAAATCGATAGTTGAGTCATGTTTGCATGAATTCCTCGTTTCTTGCCCCCGCACGACAATTTTTGGGCACAGGCGTTAACGAGGAGCTAAGGTATCATTACAATTAGATTACTTTTGAACGTCGCCATTCATGGCTGTCTCGGCCATGGCAAGGAGATCCGGGAAGAAGGCGTCGAAATCGTCGAGAAATCCCTGCTGCTGGCGTTCCAGTACGGCTTGGAGCCCGACGAATTCCACCGGCCGGCGCAGGCGCTTGCCGAGTTCGCTCATGGCGGTGCTGACGCCTGCCATGGTCTCATAGTCTCCGAGCCATTGCGTGAGGGAGTCGATGCGCCGGTAGGCCTTGTCCGGCAAATCCTCGCGCAGCGCGGGCAGGGATGCCCGGATCTCGGCCAGGAAGAGCGGCAGCGGCTGTTGGTGATAGCGCTCCCAGCGCTGGATCAGGCAATGGTCGTAGACGACGTCCACGATCACGCCGGAAAAACGCCGGAAGGTCGGCCAGAGGCGTTGTCGGCTGCGTTGCGTGAGGGGGTGGGCATCGGTGAAGGCATCGATGCGCCGATGCAGCGCAATGCCGTCGCGATAGCGGCCGTCGAACTGTTCGAGTTGCGGCAATCGCAGCAGGTCGGGCAGGAGATTGCCGACCCGGAACGCCGCATCGGGCGGCGAGAGCAGGAGATGGGCGAGATAGTTCATGCGGATCCGGGGGCGAGACAGGTGCCCGTTTCGGCAAGATATGAGGGCCGGCGCGCTGGGACGCAAGAAGCACCGGCCCTCGGGCAGGGGTCGTCCCTCTGCTTGGGAGAGAAGACGGGGGACGATCCCTGCCGATGCTTTGACCCGCCGGGCGGAAGGGTGGATGCTGCCGAGCCGGACGTGCCGCTGGAAGGGCCTAGCGGCGATATCCCGGCGTCAGCAGCACCTTGATTGAGTCGGTGGAATTGGCGAGCTTGAGGGCCTCGTCCCAGTCGGCCAGGTCATATTGATGGGTGACGATGCCCTTCGAGGTCACCAGCCCGCGCGTCAGCAGGTCGATGGCGATCGGATAGCAATAGGGACCGAGATGGGCACCGCGGATGTCGAGTTCCTTGCGGTCGCCGATGATCGACCAGTCCGCCGAGGTTTCCTTGCCGAACACCGAGAATTCCACGAAGCGCCCGAGCTTGCGGATGATCTGCAGGCCCTGGGTGACGCCCGAGGGATGGCCGGTGGTCTCGATATAGACGTCGCAGCCATAGCCGTCGGTGAGGGAGCGCACGACCTCGTCGACATCCTGCGTCTTGGGGTTGATGGTGACGTCGGCGCCAAAGCCACGGGCGAGTTCCAGCCGGTCTTCCATCAGGTCGACCACCACCAGCTTTTTGGGCGTCTTCAGCCGGGCGACCTGCGTCATCAGCAGGCCGAGCGGGCCAGCGCCGGCGATCACCACCACATCGGCAAGCTGGATGTCGCCGCGCTGCACCGTGTGGATGGCGCAGGACAAGGGCTCGATCACCGCGGCATCGGCCAGCGGCATCTCCGCCGGGATCTTGTGCACGCGTGCCGTGGACGGGAACTTCATATATTCGCTCATGCCGCCATCGGCGACTTCGCGCTGGAAGCCGAAGATGTTGTGCACCTCGCACATCCAGTAGCTGCCCGAGCGGCAATAGCGGCAGCGGTCGCAGGGCACGATCTGCTCGGCGATCACCATGTCGCCGGCCTTCACGCCGAAATGCTCGGCGGCTCCTGCGCCCAATTCCTCGACATAGCCGAAGAATTCATGGCCGGGGATGACGGGTGGTTTCACATAGGGGTTCTTGCCGCCCCAGAACATGGCGGCGCCCGACCAGCATTTGCAGTCGCTGGCGCAGATGCCGCAGGCGCCGATCTTCACGACCAGCTCGTTCTGGCCGGCCACCGGACGGCTGACGTCCTCGACGCGATAGTCCTCGGGGCCGTGGCAGACGATGGCCGTCATTCTCGAATTGCTGGCAGGCATGGCGTTCCTCTGGGCTGGGGTATCGATTGTTCGTTGTTGCGGTCTGCTCGACGAAATCGCCGTCACGCCGCGAAAGTGGCGGTACGGTTTTCGTTGAACAGGGCGCGGAAGCGGCTCGGCGACATGCCTTTCTGCAGGGCGAAGTGCCGGTTGAAATTCGACAGGTTGTTGAAGCCGATCCGGAAGCAGATGTCCGTCACCGGGCTCTTCTCGCTCATCAGCAGCTGGCAGGCCAGGTTGATGCGCATGCGGTTGACATAGTGTACGAAGGTCATGCCGGTATGGCGCTTGAAGGCGCGCGAGAAGCCGCCCGGCGTCATGCCGGCGATGGCGGCGATCGCGCTTTCGCTCATATTGCCCTCCAGATGCTCGCCGACATAAGCGAGCGCCCGGTTCATGCCGCCGGACATATAGGCCGAGGGGTCGGGCAGGTAGCCCGCGCTGGTGAGGTTCTTGCGGCCCCTGTCGGCGGTGAGCAGGCCGAGCAACTGCACGAACAGGGCGATGCGCTCGGCACCATGGGCGCTGAGGAGCGCGGTCTGGAGCTTGCGGGCGGTTTCGCCGGTCTCCGGCCGGAACAGGAGGCCGCGCCGGCTTTCGTCCAGCAGGGTGGCGACCGGCTCGAGCTCCGGGAATACGCCGATGCAGGATTCGATGAAGGTCTGGGTGAATTGCAGCACGATGCAGCGGCGCGGGATGGTGGTGCCCTCGGGAACGTCGCTGATCCAGTTGTGCGGCAGGTTGGGGCCCGTCATCACCAGGTTGCCGGGCACGAAGTCGCCGATGAAGTCGCCGACGAAATAGTGCCCGTTCGTATCGGTGATCAGGTGAATCTCGTATTCGGGATGAAAATGCCAGCGAACCGTGCGGAAGGGATAGCCATGCGCCCAGACGATGAAGGATTCGCCGCTATGGATCTGCACCAGTTCGAGCTGTGGCTCCATCCCTTTCGCCTCCCATATCCAAGAGCAAGGCGCGTTCATGGCTGAACGCTCGTTTGCTCCGCCTCTTTGGTTCGATGCGTCTTTGCGATTCCAGGCGCCCCCGTCCAATCGCAAAACGCTATAGGCCGCCGGAGCTTGGCATCTTCTTGTCGAGGTTTGCCCGGTGCCAGGAAGCCTACTGCAAGGCGGCGGTGCCAGCTACCAGCCATCGATGTGAAGACCGATACTTTTTTGATCGACAGTGCCGGCCAATTGTCGGGCGCCAACCGGGCCTGTACCGCTACGGGCTTCCATCTTCCGGCATGACGCGGCGATGACATCCGCGAAGGTCAAGCGCAAAATCCGCCGTATGATTTGAAATAATTCAAAGCTACCCACTTGCGATTGAAACAAAAAAAAGGTGCTATTCGCCACCGCGTCGTTTTGCCCATGTGAGGGAGAACTGTATGAAACGTTTCGTTATTGCCGCCGCTCTGGTTGCCGCCACCGCCGCCTCGGCTTTCGCCGGCCCGATCGAGGATCGTCAGGCCTTGATGAAGACCATGGCCAAGAACACCAAGGAACTGGCGGCGGTCGCCAAGGGCGAGACGCCGTTCGACGCGGCCAAGGTCAAGGCGTTGCTGCAGGTCTACATCGACGACTCGGCCAAGCTGCCCACGCTGTTCCCCGACGACAGCAAGACCGGCGGCACCGATCCGACCACCGCCGCGCCGAAGATCTGGGAAGACCAGGCCGGCTTCAAGACCGCAGCCACCAAGCTCGGCACCGATGCAACCGCTGCTCTCGCCGCCGCCGATCAGGCCAGCTTCGCCAAGGCTTTCGGCACGGTCGCTTCCAACTGCAATGCCTGCCACGGCACCTACCGCATCAAGAAGAACTGAGGTTCGAGCAGACCTGCCGGGATGCTTCACTCAAAATTGATCTCAAGCTGACATTGCCGGGCTCGTCCCGGTAATGTCGTTTTCAAGGCGTCCCTGCGGTGCCTGGCGGTTTCGCCACATCGCACCACGCCTCGATGACCCGGGGACATCCAGGGCGTTTTGTAATTTGAACCGGTGATTCAAATTACAAAACGCCCTGGTGACGGGACGGCCGGGTCAAAAGACGATAAGGGCCGGGAATCCGGCGGCGGGTGCGGACCGGGAATAAAACCGGGGCGGCGGCTGTCGGGCGAGACAGGCCTGGACAATGGCGTTCAAGCCGGAAAAGGGGGCTTTCCCGGATGTCACTCAAGCGAATACTCGGCGGGTTGGTGGTGCTTGGCCTGATCGGGCTGGGCGTGTTCTGGTTCGTCACGCAACCCTCGCCCTTGCCAGCCTCCGTTCTCACGGCGGATTACAAGCCGAATCTCGCCAATGGCGAGACCATCTTCAATGTCGGCGGCTGCGTCTCCTGCCACAAGTCCCCCGGCCAGGAAGAGCGGCTCAAGCTCGGCGGCGGCCTGGCTCTGGGCTCGCCTTTCGGCACTTTCTACGCCCCCAACATTTCCCCCGACGCCAAGCAAGGCATTGGCGCCTGGAGCGAGCTGGAATTCGTCAACGCCCTGCAGCGCGGCGTCGGGCGCGAGGGCGAGCACCTTTATCCGGCTCTTCCCTTCACCTCCTATGCCAAGCTGAAGCTGGAGGATGTCCGCGATCTCTATGCCTATATGAAGACGCTGCCGGCGGTCGATACCGCCGACAAGCCGCATGCGATCGGCTTTCCCTTCAATATCCGCCGGCTGCTCGGCGGCTGGAAGTTCCTGTTCTTCGACGACAAGCCCTTCAAGCCCGATCCGTCCAAGAGCGCCGAGTGGAATCGTGGCGCCTATCTGGTGCTCGGTCCGGGGCACTGTTCCGAATGTCACAGCCCGCGCAACGCCTTTGGCGGTATTGAAGCAGATAAACGCTTCTCGGGCGGGCCCGATCCGGAAGGCAAGGGCTGGGTGCCCAACATCACCCCCCATGCCGACGGCATCGGCAGCTGGACCGAGGCACAGGTCGCGAGTTTCCTGAAGGATGGCTTCACGCCTGACTACGATTCGGCCGGTGGCAGCATGGCGGAGGTGATCCAGAATACGGGCCATCTCAGCGACGACGACCGCAAGGCGATGGCGGCCTTCCTGGTGACGCTGCCGGCGATTCCGGGCAAGGCGCCGAAGAAGCCCTAGGACACGATCCAAAAAAGCCGCATGGCTTTTTTGGACAGGGTTATGCGTTGAAACAAAGGCCCGGGGGGCGGTCCGATCAATTGACAGGACCACGCCCCGGGCAGGTTTTCCGGGGCGGGGCGCTCCTGTCCCGGAGGAATCACGCAGAGCGCGTCAAAACAAGGAGCGAGAGCCAAGCAGCGTTTTTTTACAAGCGCGCTTTGCTGCAGGTAGGGACGATACGTGGTGCGAGCGCCGAGAATTCTGACGTCGATCAGGGCGGTTCTGACCGGGGTGGGGCTGGTTCTTGCTTCACCGGTGCTGGCTGCCGATTCTTATGCGCTGGTGGTGGGTATCGACGCCTATGATGCGCCGATCAACTCGCTGCACGGCGCCGTCAACGACGCCAAGGACATTGCCCAGGCCCTGACCAAGGCCGGCGTCAAGAAGCTGACCCTGATCACCGACAAGCAGGCGACCAAGCCCAATATCCTCGCTGCCTGGAAGGAGCTGATGGATCAGGCCCAGCCAGGCGACACCTTCTACTTCACCTATGCCGGCCATGGTTCGCGCGAGCCCGGCAAGCCGAACGATCCCGATTCGCCGGACGGCTTGAACAACATCCTGGTGATGACGGACTTCGCCCCCAAGCTGCCGGGCGCCCTCAACCGCATCGTCGACAAGGAAATGGCCGTGCTGCTCAAGCAGGCCGCGGCCAGGCAGGTCTATCCCATCGTCGTCATCGATGCCTGCAACTCCGGCACGATGTATCGCTCGGTCACCTTGGGCCTGACCTACCGGGCGACGCCTCAGGCCAAGATCTCGCGCGAGGAATTGCTGGAATTCGCCCCGCCCGTGCCCGACGTCTCGACCAAGATCGCCGCCAACGATCCCTTCACCTTCCTGGCGGGGGTTGCCGACGACAAGCTGGTGCCGGAGGTGGCGATCGATGGCCAGCCGCGCGGCGCCCTGTCCTATGCCTTTTCGCGTGCGCTGGAGGGCAAGGCGGATGCCGATCATGACGGCGTGACCACCGAGAAGGAGCTCGTCGCCTTCGTGCGCGCCTTCGTGCTGCAGGCGACGCAGAGCCAGCAGGTCTCACAGTCCTTCCCCGATATCAGCCGCGACATTCCCGTTTTCCGCTCCGTTGCGGCCGGCCCGGCCGGGAGCCAGGACGACATCGTCAAGGCGATCGCCGTTGCCGAACAGGTTGCGGCCAATACCCAGCTCAAGCTTGCCGTGCGCAATGGCAACCTCGCCGAAGCGCCCCCCGGCGCGGCCTTGGTGAGCGACGAGGCCGGGGCCGATCTCGTCTATGACGCGGCCGCCGGCACCGTGGAAAAGCGCGTGGCCGGCGTCGTGGCCGAAGGCGTGCAGCCCTCCGGTCTCGGCGGCATCGTTGCAAAATGGCGGGCGATCGCCTTCCTGCAGGCCATGGCCGGCGGCTCGATCCAGCCTTTCGAAGTGGCGGGCGGCTCGCGTACCTTCAATCGCGGCGAAAAGCTGACCGTGGGCCTCGCCGCCTCCAGCCACCGTTTCATGACGCTGTTCAACCTGCCGCCCAACGGCAAGGTCGAATTCCTCTATCCGACCTCCCAGGCCGAGCGCGACGAGGATTGGAGCGGCAAGCCCTTCACCCTGCCGCTGCAGGTGCGCGATCCGCCTTTCGGTGCCGAGCACCTGGTCGCCATCCTGTCCGACCAGCCGCTGGACCAACTGCACACCGCCCTGCAGAAATTGTCGAGCCCGCAGGCCGCCCAGGACCTGCCCGATACGCTGAAGAACGCCCTGAGCGGCCAGTCGGTCACGGTCGGCATCGCCAATGTCTTCACCAGTGCGGGGACGCCATGATGCGCTTCATGCGGCACCTCCGGATCGCTGCGGGCCAGATCACCGTGTGCCAGATCACCGTGTGCTTGGCGGCCCTGGTGACCGCCGGTCCGGCCCTGGCCGACAAGGCCCTGATCGTCGGCATCGACACCTATCGGGAAAGCAAGTTTTCGGCCGAGCTCGGAGGCGGGGCTCGCGCCGATGCCCTGCGTATGCAGGCCCTGCTGACGGGTACGCTCGGCTACGGCCAGGACGATATCCAGCTCCTCGTCGACGATCAGGCCACCACGGCGGCCATTCGCACCGGCCTGCAGGACTGGCTCGGCCGCAGCAAGCCGGGCGAAAGGGTGTTCTTCTATTTCGCCGGCCAGGGCCAGTCTGCCAAGACCGGCGGTGGGCGTGAGGACATCCTTCTGCCGTTCGATGCCACCACCAAGCCCGGCGGTTTCGGCAATGCGCTGAGCCGCAACGAGATCGACCGGCAACTCGGCAGGCTTGCCGGCCGGCGGATCACGGAAGTGATCGATTCCAGCCATGCCGGCACGGTGACGCGGGCGATCAGCGTCGAAGCCAGCGGCGGCGGCAACCCGGCGGCCCGCTCGCCGCAACTCGACGGCTCCACCCGCTCGATCGTGGTCGAGCCCACGCTCGGCGAGGATCCGGTAGCAGCGCCCGAACCGGCGGGCCTGGATTTCGTCAAGTGGCATGCGGTCTCTCCCGCTCAGACGGCCCTGGTCGACGAGGAAGCCGCGCCCGCCTATCGCGGCGTCTTCACCACTGCCTTCGCCGATGGCATCGAGAAGGGGCTGGCCGACGCCAATGGCAATGGCACCGTCTCGAACCAGGAACTGCTCGATTATGTCAGGGCGCAGTCATCGGCCTATTGCGGACGTCATCGCGACCGTTGCGAGATGGGCCTGACGCCGATGCTGTCGGGGGAGGGGGCTGCCCTCAAGGTCGCTGCCGACAAGACAGGCAACGGCGAGGCGCTCAACCAGGGCAAGCCGACGGCGGACAAGATCCTCGATCTCCTGGGCGCCAAGCTGTCGGACAGTGTCACCGTCGAGCAGTTTCCACCTTCACCCGTGCGTTTGGGCACCAAGGACATGCGCTTCAAGGTGACCTCGTCGCAGGACGGCTTCCTGATCCTGCTGTCGGTCTCCGACGAGGGCGAGGTGGTGCAGCTCTTCCCCAATGCGATCGCCGCCGCCCACGGCAAGGATGGCCGCATCCGTGCCGGCAGCCCGATCATGGTGCCGGATGCCAGCTACGGCATGCGCTTCGATGCGACCTCTGTGACAAAAGGTACAGTCCTGGCGCTGGTTGCGATCGATCCTCTGAAGCTGTCGAAGGGCTTCGTCACGCGCAAGATCGATGTGATCCCGCAGGATGAGGTCAATGAGCAGGTCCTGCCCGAACTTGCCGACAGCCTTGCCAGGCCCGCCAATGCGGACAGTGTCAAGGCCAATGCCAAGGCGGTTGGACGCTCCGTCGCGACCATGCGCTATGAAATCGTGCCGTGAGGAGCTCGCCATGACCTGCAGCCAGAACGACTTTACCGCCGGTCCGATGGTAGCGATCATGCCGCCGAAACCGTCGAAAGGCCTCACCGCCGGCAGTGTCCTGCCCGGGCCGGGCCGCTGGCCCGCCCTTGCCGGGCAGGCGGCAGGCGCCGAGGCCAACAAGCAATTCGGAGGGCGCGGCTTCGCCGCTCCCTTCCGCCAAATCGTCCCGTGAGGAGACCGTCATGTTTTACCGCAATCCCTTGCGCATCGCCGGCCTGATGGTCGCGGGCGCCCTGCTGACGGTGGGGCTGGCGGCCTCGACCTCGCAGGCATTTGCCCAGACCAGCACCCAGAACAGTGCCGCTCCTGCGGCCGCCGAGACGCCGGCAACCGCCAAGCCGGCCGCTCCGGCACAGGCCGAGGCTCCTGCCCCTGCGCCGGCCGCAGCCGCACCCGAGGCGCCCAAGCCCACGCCGGCACCTGCGGCG
>NZ_LYXZ01000056.1 GCF_001676615.1 Labrys sp. WJW
TTCATGAAGCTCTTCTCGGGGAAGGGCTGCTCATTGGAGCCGAAGGGCATCTGGGCGCGCAGCTTCCAGGACTTGGGCACATGCCATTCCTTCTGCACGGCCTCGTCGACCAGCGGCGCATAATGCTGCAGGCTGGCGCCGACGCCATGCTCGGCCAGGGCCGTCCACACGGCAAACTGGGCCATGCCGCCGGACTGCTCGGACCAGATCGGGAAGTTGTCGGCATAGAGCGGGAATTTATCCTGCAGGCTCTTCACCACGTCCTGGTCTTCGAAGAACAGCACGGTACCGGCGCCGGCGGCGAAGGAATCCATCTTGGCCTCGGTCGAGGCGAAGCTGTCGGCGGGCACGATCTTGCGCAGGATTTCCTTGGTCAGGTGCCAGAACTTGTCGCTCTGCTTGCCGAACAGGATCACGGCGCGCGAACTCTGCGAATTGAAGGAGGAAGGCACATGCTTGATCACGTCCTGGATCAATCTGCTGATCTCTTCCTCGCTCTTGGGCAGCTTCTTGCCCAGGGCATATTGCGTGCGGCGGGTCTTGATATGATCGATAAAGGTCTTGGACATGAGGGGTCTTCTCTATCTGTGTGACGTCGAGGAGGGCCGTCGCTTGCGGCACTTTTATCGCAGTCCTCCATGCCTCGAATGTGACGGGATGGAAATCTGGATAATTTCGATGGTTAGATGCGAAAAGGTTGAGATGTCGTAGCGCTTCGGTCGGTTTTGCCAAAAGGCCAGACGGATCTTTTCGATCCGTCTGGCAGTTGGCGACGCAAGGCCGGGCTGGCCCGGCCTTCCTCCTCAGGCGGTCGCAACGTTTTTCCGGTTGAGAGCGGCGTCGACGCTGAGGCTGCCGGCACCGAAGGCCACCACCTGGAGCAGGCCGCCTGCCATGGCGATGTTCTTGAAGAAGTGGATGAACTGGTTCTGGTCGCCCAGATTGCTGTGGAAGAATGCGGCGGCGGCGACGGAGAACACCGCCATGGCGAGGGCGACGAGGCGGGTCTGGTAACCGAGGATCAGCAGGATGCCGCCGACGAGTTCGACCAGGATGGCGATGATGACGCCGAGGTAAGGCAGCGGCAGGCCAGCGGCCGCAATATAGCCGGCAGTGGCGGCGGGCGCCGTCAACTTGCCGAAGCCGCTGAGAAGAAAGATCGCCGCAATCAGGATGCGGCCGAGCGAGGGGGTATAGCGAACGTCTGAGGACATGACAGTTTCTCTTTTTGTTTGAGGGCGATGAGCGGCTTTGTCCGCTCAGGCCTTGATGTCGGTGAAGTGTGCGGTTTCCAGAGCCTTGGCCAACGCATCCGTGGCACCCGAGGGGGCGAGAGCCACGATATGGATTCTCGGCAGCGGTTGGGCCTGCTCCTTGAGCAGCAGAGCCGCCAAGGCTGGGTTGGCTTTTCGGCCGAGGATGCGATCGAACAGGGTGGCGATGAACATGGCGAGCACCTCATCTGAACTTGGCGCTGTTATCTCAGAGATTGATGTTCAAGAAAATATGGATAATATAGACAATTAGGTTCGAGAAAATTGATATGTCTGATCCGCGTCCCACGCTTGACCAGCTCCAGGTCTTCCTTGCCATCGTCGAGGCCGGCAGCTTTGCCGGCGCGGCCCGCCAACTCGGGCGTGCCACCTCCGTCGTCAGCTACACCATCGCCAATCTGGAAGCCCAGCTTGGCCTGGAGCTCTTCGATCGCCAGTCCACCCGCAAGCCCCAGCTCACCGAAGGGGGTAAGGCCATGCTGGCCGAGGCACGCGTCGTGGCGCGCGGCATCGGCAGCCTGATCGCCAAGGCCAAGGGGTTGACCTCGGGCCTGGAGGCCGAGGTCACGCTGACGGTCGATGTCATGCTGCCGCCCTGCGCCCTGGTGCGGGTGCTCAACGCCTTCCAGGCGGAGTTTCCCACGGTGTCATTGCGCCTGCATGTCGAGGCGCTCGGGGCGGTCACCCAGCATGTGCTCGACGGTATTGCCGATCTCGGTGTCGGCGGTCCGCTCTCGCGGGACATCATCGGCATCGAGCGCCGCGGCATCGGCTCGATCCGCTTGATTCCGGTGGCCTCTCCCTCCCATCCTCTGGCCGGGCTCGGCAGCGAGGAGGCCGATGTCAGGGCCCAGGAACATGTCCAACTCGTCCTGACCGATCGCTCCAAATTCACCGAAGGTCAGGAATTCGGCGTGGTCAGCTCGAAGACCTGGCGCATTGCCGATCTCGGCGCCAAGTTCATGCTGCTCCGCTCCGGCATAGGCTGGGGCAGCATGCCGGAGGACATGGTGAATGACGATATCGCCGCGGGCCGGCTGGTGCGCCTGGCCATGACGGGCTGGGACCGCAATCTCTATCCCCTGCAGAGCATCCGGCGCACGGACACCGCCCTCGGCCCCGCTGCGAGCTGGCTGCTTGCCAGGCTGAAGGCGGCGCTGGACGAGACCGGCGAGGCACTCGCCGCTGCACGCAGCGCGGCATAGGCGCCGCCAGGAAGCCGGCCGGGCTTACGGGGCACCAAGAGCGCGGATGAAGGCGGCCTATCGCTGTGCCGCACCCTTCATCGGCACGACCGTGACCTTGGTGCCATAGTTGTTCAGCGCGTCCAGATATTCGGGCTTGATGCCGTCATCGGTGATCAGTTCGTCGATGGCGGAGAGCTCGCAGAAGGTCGAGAAGGACGGTGCCGAGAATTTCGAGCTATCGACCACCACGATGGTGCGACGGGATGACTGGATCATCTTGCGCTTGAGCGAAGCGACCTCGAGCGCGGCATCGGTGAGGACATTGCCGCTGACGGCATAGGCGCCGGTGACGCAGACATCGGCATGCACGGTGTTGAAGAAGCTCTCGCCCGGCTCGCCCCAGAGCGAGCGCCAGCCGCCGGGCCGGATGGTGCCGCCCGGCATGATCACCCGCCAGCTCGGCACGTCGGAACTGACCTGGGCAATCTCCAGGCTGTTGGTGACAACGGTGAGGGAAAGATCGCGCAGGGCCGCGGCCCGTACCACTTCCATCACGGTGGAACTCGCCTCGAAGATCACGCTTTCACGATTGTTGATGCGCAAGGCCGCTTCGGCGCCGATGGCAATCTTCTGGGCGCGCTGCATATGCGCGTTGATCTGGGATTCACGTTCGAACGTTGCCTGCAAGGGCGGCACCAGCAGGGCGCCACCATGGGTGCGCTCGAGATAGCCGCCTTCCATCAGATGTTCGAGGTCGCGACGGATGGTCGATTGCGAGCCGCCGATCGAGTCGGCCAGTTCCTGGATGGAGGCCGCCCCGTTGATGCGCAGATGCTCCAGAATGAGCGCCCGCCTCTTGGCGGGGATGATCTCGACGCGTTTTGTGGGGGCTTCCATATAAAGCGGGCTCCTTTGGGCGTGTGGATCATCGATACGGCCTTGGGGCGGATAGACCACCTCGGCGCTGACCGACGATACAGGCCGGACTTAGGCACAATCTTGCAGATTCTGCCATCGAAGCGCGTTGCTTCCCAGATGGACAAAAGGCGGATCAATGGGATCCGCCTTGCCAGGCCGGCCTGCCAGATCGACTTGGCAGGCCGAACGCTGAGGATCGTCAGGCGACCTTCTTCAGGGCTGCCGGCTTGAGCACGTCCTCGGTGATCGCCAGATCGTCCTCAAGGCTGCGCTTGGCCTTGAGGCCGCTCTTGGAGAGTTCGCCATGATAGGCCTTGACGGCTTCGTCCGGTGCGATGGTGCCGTCGGCGACCTGGCGCATGAGCACCAGCAGCGCAAGCGGATCTTCGGCCAGGTTGATCTTGCGGCCGAACAGGGCGACACGGCCGCCATACTTCTCGGCCTGGTGGAGCAGTTCGAAGGTGTCGCGGGTGGTACCGGCGCCGCCGCCGAGCACGCCGACCACCAGATCGGGATCGAAGCTCGACAGTTCTTCGAGCGCCTTCGGCCCGTTATAAACGATCTTGAGGAATTCGGGGCGATCCGCCTTGGTCACGCCGGCGAGGCAGCGCAGGATGCTGTCATTGATGTACTCGCCGATCTGGGCCCGGTCGAGGCCGCAATCCACATTGGGATTGAAGACTTCGAAGAAATACTTGAAATCGTTGTCGGCGGCCTCTTCGCGGAAGGCGGCGAAGGCGTCGAGCGCCTCATAGTCATGATCGATGTCGTTGAGGAAGGTCACCGAATAGAGGCCGAGGTCGGTCCCTCTCACCGGCGCGCCGATGGCGGGCTCGTTGGTCCCGTACATGGCGCGCGAGATGTTGGCGGTCCGGAAATGACGGGAGGGATGCTTGGTGTAGGCCTGGTGGCGCACGCCGCCCCAGCAATCGGTGGTGTCGTTGGCGCGGATGGCGGGCTTGACCGCCGAATTGCGGAAGACGCCGCGCTCATGCAGCAGTTCGAGATTGGAGGCCGACACCAGCATGATATCGACGATGTCCTGCTCGACGATGGTCTGGATCTGGTCGATGAATTCGGCGCGCGTGCGCACGCGGCCCTGGCCGCCATCGGCGCTGCGGGCAAAGCCGGTTGCCGCGAGGCCCGAGCCCATGTCGCCGTCCTTGGCATCGGCGATGATGAAGTCGGAACGCTTGTAGTTGCCCGCTCGGATATTGCGCAGTTTCTGGTCGAGTCGGGTTTGGGGGTAGGCCATCGCACATGCTCCTTGGACTGGCGATGAATGCCGCCGCTTCCTCGCTGCGGCGAGTCGCATTCATTTCAATGACACTCATATACGATCAAAATCTTTCAAACCAGTGCAAAGTTTTCCGTTCGCGAGGATTGTTGCTCGTATCCGCGGGGCAGCAATCCTTGCGCGGCGTGATGCAAATTTGCATGGATGAGATTTGCCGTTTGTCGCGTGGCGGGGGAGTGGACGAAGGGCCTGCCAATCGCATCGGCGTAGGGGAGAAATGTCGTGCTGCCGAATTTAGAAACGCAGCGCCTGCTGGTGCGGCCGCGCACCATGGCCGATTTCGAAGCCTGCCTTGCCATGGATCGGGATATCGAGGTTACCAAGCATATCCCGGGGCCTTGGCATGATCCGGAACAGCACGAGGCCTTCGTCAGGCAGCGCATGCAGGCCGATTACGGACCGGGGCTGGGCTATGGCACCGTCGTCGACAAGCTTCACTCCGGTCGCTTCCTGGGGTGGATCCTGCTCATTCCCGCTGACGGTACCGGCCCCGAGATCGAAATCGGCTGGCGGCTGGTACGGGAGGCCTGGGGCAGGGGCTATGCGACCGAAGCGGCGATACCGGTGGTTCGGCACGCTTTTGTTACGCTTAAGGCGGACAGGATCGTGGCCGAGATCGCTCCCCGCAACGCTGCTTCGTTGCGCGTTGCTCAGAAGCTGGGCCTCACCGATGCCGGCATGCACCATGATCAAGGCGCGATCTGGAGACGCTTCCAGATAACGCGAAGCGATTTCGCCTCGCTTGAAGCCGCAGGGCGTTGAGGCGGCCGGTGCCGGTTACGAAACGGAGCCCAGGGTGTGCAACGGCCACCTGTCGGGTTGGCCGTTGCAGGGGAGAAGGCGGGGCTTAGAGCGTTTTCCAGAAAAGTTGATAGACTTTTCGATTTAGAAAACGCGTCAAAACAAAGAGATAGAGAGAAAGTGCGTTTCGGAGAAATCGCACTTTGCTCTAGCCGTTGGTCGGAGCGGGCGTTGCCGACAGGGCTTCCTGCAACTTCTGCTCCTGTTCCGGTGACAGCGAGGTCTTGATCACTCGCCCCTTGAGGCCGTGGAACTCGGCCAGGACCTTTTCGGGCTGGACCTTGCGGACCAGCACGAACAGGGCCGACGAATTGTTGGGAATGGTCTGGCCGAGCGACTTGATGAAGTCGTCGTCGATGCCATAGTCGGCCAGGGAACCGGAGAGGGCCCCCACGCCCGCACCGACCGCGCCACCGATGGCGAAACCGGCGAGCGGATTGAGGAAGAGCAGCCCAACCAGGCCGCCCCAGAGTGCACCGGAGAGCAGCCCGGAGCTTGCGCCGATGCCGGTCAGGTTGATGCTCTGCTTGAGATGAACCTTGCCTTCTCCATTGCGGGTGACCACCACCGCATCCTCGAGGTCGACCAGATATTCCTTCTTGAGTGCGTCCAGCTTGAGCAGAACCTTGTCGGCTTCATCGATGGAATCAAAGCCGACGACGATGAGATCGGACATCAAAAGCTCCTGTGGTCACCTGTGATGACGCGTATTGGGCGCCGTGAAAGCTGCTTATCCAGCAAGCTTGTTGAATCCATATGACCATTGCCGGGCCGGATTGTTCCCTTCCTGAACGGGTTGCGGCCCGGATGGCTTGCCTGCCGGTCTCACTGAGGCGGGGCGGCGGCATAGCCGTCGGCGAATTCCGGTGACGGCGGGATGGGCTTGATGACATCGATCAGCACGCCGTTCGGGTCGGCCGTGATGAAATGGCGCTGCCCGAAAGCCTCGTCGCGCAAATCCAGCAGGATCGGCAGCCCGGCGCGCTTCAGCCTTGCATATTCGGCATCCACGTCGTCGACCTCGAAATTGAGCAGGAGGCCGCCGACTTGCCCACCGCGTGCCGGGGCCGGAATGGTATCGTGATCGCCGTCGAGGACAGCGAGATTGACATTCGCGTCCGCCATGGACTGCAGATGCACATACCAGTCGGCCTCGAACAGCTTCCGGAAACCGAGATGCTCGACATAGAAGGCCGCGGTGGCGGCGACCTGCCTGGTCATGATGACAGGGTAGTAGCTGGCGACCTTCATGGACATTTTGGCATTCCCTCTATAAACATACACACTGAATGTTTTCAAGTAACATACAGGCTGCATGTATGCAAGAGGAAGGCCGACGTTCCAATCAGGATCGCACGCTGAGAACGAGGGCCGCCCTGATCGCGGCGGCGCGCAGGCTGTTTGTGGAAAAAGGCTATGCCGAGACCGGAACACCCGAACTGGTGGCGGAAGCCGGCGTGACGCGCGGCGCGCTCTATCATCATTTTGCCGACAAGCAGGCCCTGTTCCGAGCCGTCGTCGAAGCCGAGAATGCCGCTTTGGCCTCCGAGATCGAAAGGGCGGCTCCCGGAGAGCTTGGCCCTATCGAGGCGCTGGCCGCAGGCGGTGAGGCTTTTCTGGCCGCGATGTCGCTGCCGGGCCGGACCAGGCTGTTGCTGATCGAGGCACCGGCCGTGCTGGGACGCGAGGTCGTGGATGCCATCGATGCCGATCATGGCGGACGCACATTGCGTGAAGGCCTTGCAGCCGCCATCGCGGCCGATGCGCTGCGGGTCGTGCCAATCGACGCCGGGGCGCTCTTGCTCTCGGCCGTCTATGAAAGAGCAGCGCTTTCGATCGCGGCCGGTGGGCTGGCGGGGGAATGGCGGCTGCTTATCCGCGCCGTGCTCGACGGCTTGCGCCAGCGAAACGGTTGAGAAGCGACATGACCCAACTCGATCCCGAACAAGATGATGGCGTAACGGCAATCCTCGTCGCGTTGCGCCATATGGGGCTGCTTGGCCCCGGAGAAGGGGCGCGCTTGACACCCCTGACGGGCGGCGTGTCGTCGGATATCCACCTGGTCGAGACATCGGACCGGCGTCTTTGCGTCAAGCGGGCTCTGGCCCGTCTGAAGGTGGCGGCGGTCTGGGAAGTCCCGACGGGCCGCAATGCCGCGGAGGCGGCCTGGATGCGCCAGGTTGCGCATTGGCTGCCCGACGGCGTCCCGGTCATTCTCGGCGAAGATGAGGAACGAGGCCTGTTTGCGATGAGCTTCCTGCCGCCGGAGCGCAATCCGGTGTGGAAGGCCCTGTTGCTGGATCGGATCGTCGATGCGGCTTTTGCGGCGCGCGTCGGTGCCGACCTTGGCCTCCTGCACGCGGCCAGTGCGCGAGAGGCCGGACTGGCGGAGCGCTTTGCCAATGATGCGACGTTCGAGGCGATCCGCATCGAGCCTTATCTCATCGCCACGGCCCGCGCCCATCCCGACCTGGTAGGACGGATCGAGGCTATCGCCGCCCGCACGCTGGCCACCAAGAAGGCGCTGATTCATGGTGATGTCAGCCCCAAGAACATCCTGTGCGGCGAGAAGGGGCCAATCTTTCTCGATGCCGAATGTGCCTGCTTTGGCGATCCGGCTTTCGATCTCGCCTTCTGCCTCAATCATCTCCTGTTAAAGGGCGCACGGCGAGGTGTCCCGCGCAAGGCCTATCGGGATGCCTTCGAAGCCCTGGTCAACGCCTATTTCGCCAGGATCGACTGGGAAGATCGCGCCGATCTCGAAGCCAGGACGGCCGCCCTGTTGCCGGTGCTGTTCCTGGCGCGGGTGGATGGCAAGTCGCCTGTCGAATATCTGACGCATGAGGACGAACAGGAAGCCGTGCGACGCTTTGCCAGACCGCTGATCGCCGACCCGCAGCAGGACCTGATCGCCATCGCCAATGCCTGGACCCGCCAATGACCGATATATCCATTCGTAGACTTGATGCGCGCCGCATCTGGGATTCCCGCGGCCGCCCGACCGTCGAAGCCGAAATCGAACTCAGCGATGGCACAATCGCGCGAGGCATTGCCCCAGCCGGCGCTTCCCGGGGCAGCCGCGAGGCGCTCGAGCGCAGGGATGGCGGCGGGAAGCTGGGCGGCCTCGACGTCCAGGGAGCCCTCGCCGGGATGCGCGAGGAGATCGCACCGCTTCTGATCGGTCGCGATCCGTTCGACCAGGTGGGGCTGGATGCGGCACTGATTGCACTGGACGGCACGCCGACCAAGCAAAGACTCGGCGGCAATGCCACCGTCGCGGTTTCGCTTGCGGTGTTGCACGCGGCCGCAGCCAGCCGTCGCCAACCGCTATGGCGATATCTGGCCGGGGAGGGGCCAGTCAGCCTTCCCTTGCCGGAAATCCAGGTCTTCGGTGGAGGCGCCCATGCCGGCCGCCGCACCGACATCCAGGATTTCATGGTGATGGCGCCGAAGGCGGCAAGCTTTGCCGAGGCGCTCGAGATCACGGCCGAGGTCTATCTGGCGGCCGGAAGGATCATGGCCGAGCGCGGCCTGCTGCAGGGCGTTGCGGATGAAGGCGGCTGGTGGCCCGCATTCGGTTCCAACGAAGAGGCGCTCGATACGCTGGTGCTGGCCATTGAGCGGGCCGGCTTCACACCGGGTGACGACGTTGCGATCTCGCTCGATATTGCCGCCTCCGAATTCGGCCGCGGCGGGCGCTATCGGCTCGGCCTGGAGGGACGCGAACTCGATCGGGACGGCATGGCGGATTATCTCCTGGGCTGGTGTGAGCGCTATCCCATCCTTTCGATCGAAGATCCCTTCGCCGAGGACGATGTCGAAGGCCTCGCCCGCTTCACCGCGGCGGTGGGCCATCGCATCCAGGTCATCGGCGATGATTTCCTGGTCACCAATGCCGGTTTGGTCGAACAGGCGGCGAGGAACGAGACCGTCAATGCGGTGCTGGTGAAGGTCAACCAGGCCGGCACGGTCAGCGAGGCCAAGGCTGCCTGCGAGGCGGGGAGGCGTGCCGGTTTCGGCACGATCGTATCGGCCCGCTCCGGCGAGACCGAGGATGTCGCCATCGTGCATCTCGCCATCGGCTGGCATGCGGAACAGCTCAAGGTGGGATCCTTCGCCCGTTCCGAACGCATGGCCAAATGGAACGAAGCCTTGCGCATTGAAGAGGCCCTGGGATCCCAGGCCCGCTTTGCGGGGGTCGACGGTCTGCCCTTCAAGCGTCGACAGCGCGCCGCCTGAGAGGCGGTATCAAAACGCCTCGCGGATAGGGGCAGGGCGGGCATTGAGGTGGTTGCGCGGCCGATGGGGCGCCGAGTCCTGGGGCGCCGAGTCCTGGGGCGCCAAGTCCTGGGGCGCCACGCAAAGAAAGGCCGGAGAAGGGAGCGCCTGTCTTCCTCCTCCGGCATGCATTTACTTGCATGACGTTAAGTTTTCGCAATCGAGATCTGCGCTTGGATACTAAAGTTAAGCATCTCTTGGCAAATAAAGCGTCTGCAACTCCATAACTTCATTGCAAGCTTGCACCATCCCCTAACAAAGCTGGCTATGCTCATCAATACAAAAAATAGCCATGCCGGATGCTGTCATCGGATAAATCGATTAACTGCTTGGGTGATCAAAAATTGTCTGACATGAACGCGCGGATATATGAGAATCCTAAGACAATTCGTGCTATTCGGGGCCGGTCTGCATCCCCGAATCCCGTCGCGAACTCTCCAAGAATAGAACCAGAATGTGACTGGACTGATACCAGGGTGATACCAAGACGACTGTTCGGCCGCAGGCTGGAGGCATTGGCAGCCGGCGAGGCCCAAATCGGGGCTGGCGGTTGTCGCGGCGCGTGCTTGGCCCTATCACAGCGTTGATGCGCAAGAGCGATGCGGGGCAGCGATGACGGCCAAGATCCTGGTGAGCGCCTGCCTCGTCGGGCGGCCGGTGCGTTATGACGGGATGGCGAAAACGCTCGATCACCCGGCTCTCACGCGCTGGCGCGATGAAGGACGCCTTGTCGTGGTCTGCCCCGAGCTCGCCGGAGGCTTCAGCGTACCCCGGCCGCCGGCCGAGATCGCCGAGGGACTGTCGGGTAGCGACGTCCTGGCAGGCACTGCTCGTGTGGTCGATGTTACAGGCGCCGACGTGACTGCGCTCTATCTCGACGGAGCGAGGAGCGCTCTGGTTTTGGCACAGTCCCAGGGCTGCCGCTTCGCCCTCTTGATCGATGGCAGCCCCTCCTGCGGAAGTGCCTTCATCTATGATGGAGCATTTGCAGGGCGGAAACATGCCGGTGCCGGTGTAACGGCTGCGCTCCTTCGGACAGGAGGCATCGAAGTTTTCACACCATCGGAAATCAATGCCCTCGAGGCCAGGCTGGAAAGTGGCGAAGCAGGCTGACCAGGAGGCACCTGCATCAGGCCAGATCTTTCTCCATATAGACCCTGCGCAAGCCCCTTTCTTCGGCGCGATGGGTTTCGGCATAGCCGCAGCGGGTGTAGAGCGCGATATTCTCCGTCATCGCCTCATTGGTGTAGAGCCTGATCCGACGATAGGCCGCTTCACGAGCGCGCCTTTCGGCGATCTGAAGCAGGCGGCGGCCCAATCCCTGCCCCTGGGCCGCGGGCGCCACGGCAATATTGTCCAGGAGCATCGCATCGTCCTGCGGGATCAGGACGAGGATGCCCTGGATGTCGCTGTCGAGGGCGATCACAAACAGATGTCCTGCGCGCACCAGCGCTGTGTAGTCGTCGAGCATCGGCCCGGGCTTGCGCCCTATGCGCGTGACATAGGGCGTATAGGCAGCCTCGACGATGCGTTCGATGGCCGGAAGATCGGCGGCGGTCGCGCGACGCAAGGCTTGGACCATGATGTCCTCCTGAAGGGGCGGCTGTGTGGCCGCTTTCCTCGGTAGGCCGGGGAAAGCGGTTGTCGTCAGGTTCGCTCGGTCTCCGTGAGGGCGCGCCGGATGGCAATCTCGACCGGCGAGTAGTCTCCATCGTCACGTTGCAGCCGGAAAGGCTCCTTCGGCATCAGCGGAGGTTGCGCTAGAAAGCGCGGCGTCGAGCCCCGATGCTTCTGGGCAGCATGCACCAGGAAGGGATGGCAAAGATAGACAGTGCCAGCTTTGCCGGTGGCCAGGCTCTGAGGCCGCTGGGCCCCCATCTGCTCCAGATCCATGTGCGAACGGCCGGCCTCGCCCGCCGGAGCGAGGTAACGGGCCATGTCCAGGTGCGAGCCGACGCGGATGCGGGTCGGCGCATCCTCCGGCCCGACATCGGAGAACAGGAACAGCATCAGCAAAGCACGTCCCCGCGAGGTGACGTTCACGCGCCAGGCCGAAAAGTCGCTGCGCTCATCGGGATCGCAACCCTCGCCCGGAAAGGAGAGGTCGACATGCCAGCCCACATCGCCGGGATCGTCGGGATGGGGAAAGCGTATCGGGAACGAACCGAGGCCGTCGCGTGGATGCCAGCGTCCCTGGCCGACGAGTTGGTCGAAGGCGTTCAGCAAGACCGGTGTATTGACGGCCTTCTCGAACGGACCTCCGCCATAGCCGGCAAGCCGGATCACCGGTTTTGTCCAGGTAGCGGGATCGTTCGGGTCGCAAGGGAGGTCGCGCCACATGATGGCCCGCGCCTGCTCGGCCAATTCGCGGGGGAAGGCGTCGTCCACGCGCACGAAGCCGTCTTCGATGAAGCGTTCGATCTGCGCGGCGTCGAGCGCGCGATAGTCGGGATGTCGGGGCATGATGGCTCACAATCGTCGCATGGCTTCGCCCGCTAAAGCGTTTTGCGATTTGGCGGAATCGCCAGGGATCGCAAAGACGCGTCGAACCAAAGAGTGGGGGCGAATGGGTTTTTCGTCCAAACGCGCTTTGCTCTTGGGGGCGCAAGCCAGTGCCGTCCATGAAAAGAACCCGGCACGAAGGCCGGACAGGCTCCTGGTCTTCCGTCAGCCGTCAGTTGGCGAGGAAGAAGATGGTGGCGATATTGAGCGTGTGCATCATCATGACGAACCAGAGCATAAGGGAGGCGGTCTGCGCGTCAACCCTGGTGACGAAAGCGGGTTTCTTCATACCAATCAGTGGCGCGAGCAAACGAGCTGCTCTAAGCAAAGGCTGGGTCAGGGCCCCAATTCGTACCGTATCGAGGAGACTTCCGATGACATCAGCCGCTTCCGCTCCCACCACGCCGAAATGGGTGACGTTGTCGAGCCATCGGGCCTGGCTGCTGCAGCAGGCCGAAGCGCTGTTTTCCGTGTTCGAGCAGAACAGCCTCAATCCCCTCGGCGGCTTCTACGATCTCGACATGGCCTGCAAGCCGTTCGTGCCGGGACAGCCGCCCGGCAGCCGGCCGACACGGCAGATTCACGCGACCACGCGCATGGTGCATTGCTTTGCCATCGCCCATCTGATGGGGCGTCCCGGCGCCGACGTGATGATCGATCACGGCATGGACTTCATCTGGAACGGCCATCGCGACAAGGACAAGGGCGGCTATTTCTGGGGCGTCGGCTATGAGGGGCCGACCGACGATACCAAGCAGGCCTATGGTCACGCCTTCGTGCTGCTGGCGGCTTCCAGCGCCAAGGTTGCCGGCCATCCCGATGCCGACCGCCTGCTGGCCGACATTTCCACCGTGCTGGAGGAGCGTTTCTGGGAGGAGGGCCCCGGCGCCACGGCCGAGGAGTTCACGCGGGATTGGCAGCCCTTCGACACCTATCGCGGCCAGAATTCCAACATGCATCTGACCGAAGCCCTGATGGCGGCCTTCGAGGCGACCGGCGACAACACCTATCTCAACAAGGCCGAGCGCATCGCCGACCTGATCGTGCGGCGCCACGCTGCCGAGAATGGCTGGCATCTGCCCGAGCATTTCAGCCAGGATTGGCAGCTCAACAAGGACTATTCCGGCAGCCCGGTCTTCCGACCCTATGGCACCACGCCGGGTCACTGGCTGGAATGGGCGCGGTTGCTGCTGCAGCTCTGGGAACTGGGTGGGCGCAAGCTCACCTGGCTGCCTGACGCTGCCGCCAACCTGTTCCGCCAAGCCGTCAAGGATGGCTGGGACCACGATAAGGGCGGCTTCTACTATACGCTCGACTGGACCGGTGCGGCGCGCATTCGCGACCGCTATTGGTGGCCCTGCTGCGAGGGCATCGGCGCAGCGGCTTTCCTCAACGCCAGCGATGGCGACCGCTTCTACGAGGAATGGTATCGCACCATCTGGAACTTCAGCGCCGCCCGCTTCATCGACAAGGTGCATGGCGGCTGGTTCCCCCAACTCGGTGATGATCTCCAGCCCAATACCGGCCCATTCTACGGCAAGGTCGACATCTATCACGCCTTGCAGGCCTGTCTCATTCCATTGCTGCCCGCCACCGGCAGTATCACGCGCGGGCTGATCACCGAGGGGGTGAAGATCTAAGGCATTGCCAGCTCGCCGCCCCGCTCACTCGCTGTCCGGCTGGTTTGCCGGATGTGCCTTGACGAAGGCCGGATGCCCTTCGGCCTCGGCCTCGACGCGGCGGATGCGGGGATAGGCATCGAGCGGCACGCCGAAGCGGCGGGCGGCATAGAGCTGCGGGATGAGGTAGACGTCGGCCAGGCCCGGTGCGTCGCCGAAGCAATAGGGGCCGTCGCCGATCAGCGCCTCGACCGCCTTCAGTCCCGAGCCTGCCCAGGTTGCGATCCAGGCGCTGACCTTCGGCTCGGCCTGGCCGAGCGTCCGGCGCAGATAGGTCAGCGGGCTGAGATTGTGCAGAGGCTGGATGTCGCAGCCGATGATAGCAGCAACGGCCCTAACCTTGGCGCGTTGCGTGAGGTCTGAGGGCAGCAACGGCGGCGCGGGATATGTTTCCTCGAGATATTCGATGATGGCGGGGGATTGGGTCAGGGCCGTGCCGTCGTCGAGCACGAGGGTCGGCACGCGTTCCTGCGGATTGAGTGCCCGATAGGCCTCGCCATGCTGTTCGCCGCCATTGCGCACGAGATGGATGGTCGCCTGCTCGACCTCGAGATTCTTGAGGGCGAGCGCGATCCGGACCCGGTAGGAGGAGGTGGAGCGCCAATAGGTGTAGAGTTTCATGGTCGTGCCGCCTCCCTGCAATGGCGATATATCGAGCCAACCTTATGGTGCCGGCAGGATCATTGCACGGCATTCCCCGAAGCCGATCGAGGCGAAGCCCTCGCGCCGGCAACGGCCCTTGAGGATGACCTCGTCGCCATCCTCGAGGAAACGGCGCTCCTCGCCCGTTTCGAGGCGGATGGGATTCCTGCCACCCTGGCTCGCCTCGAGCAGGCTGCCACAGCCATCCTGGTCCGGTCCGGAAAGGGTGCCCGTGCCGATGAGATCGCCTGGGCGCAGGTTGCAGCCATTGGAGGCATGATGGGCCAGCATCTGCGCGACGGTCCAATACATGTGCCGGGCATTGGAGCGGGCGAGCGAATGGGCCGCCAATCCGCGGGTACGCATTTCGGCCGTCGTCAGCAGCACTTCGAGCCCGATGTCGAAGGCGCCCTCGGCCTGATCGCCTGCATCGGTGAGATAGGGCAGCGGCGTCGGATCGCTTTCCGGGCGCGGCGGCTGCGCGATGCGGAAGGGAGCGAGCGCCTCGGCCGTGACGATCCAGGGGGATATGGTCGTCGCGAAGCTCTTGGCGAGGAAGGGGCCGAGTGGCTGATACTCCCAGGCCTGGATGTCGCGGGCCGACCAGTCGTTGAGAAGGCAGAGGCCGGCGATCTGGTCGCCTGCGGCTGATATCCCGATCGGGGTGCCGAGGTCGTTGCCGGGGCCCACCCAGACGCCGAGCTCGAGCTCGTAGTCCAGCCGCGCACTGGGGCCGAAGACTGGGCTCTCGACCTCCGGCCGTTTCGACTGGCCGAGTGGCCGTGTGACCGGGATACCCGAGGGAAGGACCGAGGAAGCACGGCCATGATAGCCGATCGGCACATATTTGTAGTTGGGCAGCAGCGGATTATCCGGCCGGAACAGCTTGCCGACGGCAGTGGCGTGGTGGATGCCGACATAGAAATCGGTGTAGTCGCCGATCCGGGCCGGCAAATGGAGCAGGCAGTCGGATGCCCTGTAGAGTAAGGGCTCCACTCTCGGACGCAGGGAGCTCGCCTCGGCCAGGATATTGGAGAGCGCCTGCCGCAGGGCGCGCCGCGGGCCGGGGCCCAGCGCCAGCAGGCTGTTGAGATCGTTCCCCCGCGCTGCTTCCGCAGCTCGCTCGGCGGCGCCGCTGAGCAGGCCACCGTCGAGGACGGCACGCAGGTCGAGGATGGCGTTGCCGATGGCGATGCCGGCGCGCGGTGTCGCGCCTCCCGGGCTGAAGATGCCGAGCGGCAGGTTCTGGATCGGGAAATCGGCATGGCCGTTCGCCGAAGCGACCCAGCTGGTCAGCTTGGGATCATGCGTCTGGTCGAGTTCCATCATCACGGCCTGCTCGGATCGAAATGCTTGGTCATCTTGTGGCCGTAGCCGCCATAGTCCTTCTGCAGCGCCTCGGAGCCGGCCGCATAGGCGGACACACGCTGCGGGAAGCGGCTCTCGAACATGAAGGCCAAAGTGTTTTCCAGCCGGTGGGGCTTGAGCTCGACATGGCTGGCCTTCTCGAAGGCGTCGAGATCGGGCCCGTGCGGCAGCATCATATTATGCAGCGAGGCCCCACCGGGCACGAAGCCGCCGCCGGTCTTGGCGTCGTACTGGCCGTAGATCAGGCCCATGAATTCGCTCATCACGTTCATGTGGTACCAGGGCGGGCGGAAGGTGTTTTCGGCCACCAGCCAGCGATCCGGGAAGATCACGAAATCGATATTGGCGGTGCCGGGCGTTTCCGATGGCGAGGTCAACACGGTGAAGATCGACGGATCGGCGTGGTCGTAGAGCACCGGCCCGACCGGCGAATAGCGCCTGAGATCATATTTGTAGGGTGCATAATTGCCATGCCAGGCCACCACGTCGAGAGGCGACTGGTTGATCGCGGCGGACCAGAGGGTGCCGCCCCATTTGACATGGAGGCGCGAGGGCACTTCCCGATCCTCATAGGCGGCGACCGGGGTGAGGAAGTCGCGCGGATTGGCCAGGCAATTGGCGCCGATCGGACCGCGCTCGGGCAGTGTGAGGGCGCCGCCGTAATTCTCGCACAGATAGCCGCGGGCCGGGCCGTCCTTGAGCTCGACGCGGATCTTGACGCCACGAGGGATGACGGCGATCTCGCCCGGCTCGATGTCGATGATGCCGAATTCGGTCCACAGGCGCAGAGATCCTTGCTGCGGCACGAAGAGCAATTCGCCATCGGCATTGTAGAAATATTCGTCCACCATCGAGCGGGTGATCAGGTAGACATGCGCGCCCATGCCGGCATGGGTGGCGGCGTCGCCGGCCGTGGTCAGGGTGCGCACGCCTTCGAGGAAGGAAACCGGCTCGGCTGGAATCGGGAGCGGATCCCAGCGCAGCGGCGCGATCGGGACCTCGACCTCGGGGGCAGGCGCCGTGCGCCAGAGCCCGATATCGGCCTTGGCGAACTCTCCCCAATGGCTCACCGTCGGGCGGATGCGGTAGAGCCAGGAGCGCTCATTGGTGGTGCGCGGCGCCGTGAAAGGCGAGCCGCTCAATTGTTCGGCATAAAGGCCATAGGCGCAGCGCTGCGGGGAATTGCGGCCCAGGGGCAGGGCGCCGGGCAGGGCCTCGGTCTCGAAACCATTGCCGAAGCCCGACATGTAGCCGGCCTGGATGGCACTGACGACCTCGCCGCCTCGATCGGAACCCGGTTTGGGAGACTGGAGATTCATGATCGCCTCCTGAATTCGACGAATGCTGATATAATCGTTGCGTTTGTAACCATCAAAGCTGTGGCCGCTGTCGCGGATCGCCTCGCCCGACGATACCGGCGATTGGATCGCCGGAGACGTCCCCATCCACGGCTCTACCACGGGTCTCCGGCGTCAATATGAGCACGAGCAAGGCCGGCACCACCATCAGCGCAGCGTAGATGGCGACCGACATCGGTGTGCCCGTGCGCTCGATCAGGAGAGCACCGATCAGCGGGGCGACCGAGCCGCCGAGCACGGAAGCGGCCTGGTAGGACGCGGAAAGAGCCGTGTAGCGCACGCGCGTCGGGAACATCTCGGTGACATAGGGCGCAAGACCACCGAGCAGGAAACCATGGGCGCACAAGGCAAAGACCGCGCGCAGATAAAGAGCTGACGGCGAGCCACCCTGCGCCAGGGTGAACAGGGCGAAGGCGGCGATCGTGGCCCCGATGAAGCCTGCGATCATCACGGGTCGGCGCCCTATGCGGTCGCCGAGCCAGCCCGAGCCGAGGATGACCGGGAGCGAGGCCAGCGAGGCGACGAGCACGACATCGATGGCCTGGGCACGGTTGAGTCCGAGCCTGGTTGTCGCGAGCAACAGGACGAAGGTCGAGAACAGATAAAGCAGGGTGTTCTCGGCCGCCTTGACGAAGAAGACCTTGGCCATCGAAATCCTCTGCGTGGCGAAGGCTTCGGCCAGCGGCGCATGGGCGATTTCGGTTTCCGCCTTGATCTCGAGGAAGGCCGGCGATTCATCCACCTGCCGACGGGCCCAGAAACCGAGAGCAATCAGCACGATCGACAGCAGGAAGGGGATGCGCCAACCCCAGGCCAGGAAAGCTTCCTCGCCAAGCCAGAGCTGCACGAGACCGAGGATACCAAGGGCGAGGACGTTGGCGGCCGGGCCGCTCGCCATTGGAAAGCTGGTCCAGAAGCCACGATTTCGGGCCGGCATGGATTCGGCCACGATGGTTAGGGCGCCGGTTGCCTCGCCGCCGACGGCGACGCCCTGGAAGATACGGATGAGCAGAAGCAGGAGCGGGGCTGCGATGCCGATGGTGTCGTAGGTCGGCAGGAGGCCGATGGCGACGGTGGCCACCCCCATCATCAGCAGGCTGACGATCAGCGTGTTCTTGCGGCCGAGCCGGTCGCCGATCACGCCGAAGACGATGCCGCCGAAGGGGCGGGCCAGGAAGCCGGCGGCGAAGGTGCCGAGGCCGAGCATGGTGCCGACGAAGGGATCGTCGGCGGGAAAGAACACCTTGTTGAAGACGAGCACGGTGCTCGCGGCGAAGATGAAGAAATCATACCATTCCAGGGTCGAGCCCAATGTGGCGGCAAGCATCACCTTCAGGCGGGACGCCATCGAAGTCATCATCTTCCTCCCGATCGTGGATCGTTGGTTATGCGACCTGCCTGGAACTGGCGGCCGTTCGTTTATGAAGTTGCAATTGTAACTGTCGATAATGTAACTATCAAAACATGGCCAAGCTCACGCTCGAGAACTTCCTTCCCTATCGGCTCAACCGCATCGGTGCCGTGGTGTCGCGCGATTTCCGCACCGTCTATGGTCCGGAACACGACCTGACCGTACCCGAATGGCGGGTACTCGCCACCTTGGGCGAATTCGACGAAATGGGCGCCAAGGCGATCGGCGCCCATTCCTCCATGCACAAGACCAAGGTCAGCCGAGCCGTACGGGCGCTGGAGGAGCGCCGCTGGCTGAAGCGCCGCGAGAGCGCGCAGGACCGCCGCGAGGAAATCCTCGGCCTCACGCCGCTGGGACGGCGTGTCTATGCCGAGATCGTGCCGCGGGCCCTGGCCTTCGAGGCGGCCTTGCTGGCAGCCCTCGGCCCGGAGGCCGAGGCGCTCTTGCGGGGCCTCGACAAGCTCGAGGCGAGCATGGATCTGCGCTGAGCGCATTTGAATGAGGCTGGCGGAGGCGTCAGGCCGCCCGGACCTCGGTTGTCTGGGCCGCCTTCGGTGTGTTCGCCTCCTGGTGCAGACCGGCGGGTAGGTGCCATCCCTTGATGATGCCGTAGATGGCGGGAATGACCACCAGGGTCAGCAGGGTCGAGGACACCATGCCGCCGATCATGGGAACCGCGATGCGCTGCATCACCTCCGATCCGGCCCCTGTGCTCCACAGGATGGGGATGAGCCCGGCCATGATGGCGATGACCGTCATCATCTTGGGGCGGACCCGTTCCACGGCGCCCAGCATGACCGCCTCGCGAAGGTCGACCCTGGTAAAGGGCTGATCCCCGCTGGATCGCGCCGCCTTCACCTCGGTCAAGGCCTGCTGCAGGTAGATCAGCATGACGACGCCGGTTTCCGCCGCGACGCCGGCCAGCGCGATGAAACCGACGGCGACGGCAACGGACAGGTTGAAGCCGAGCCACCACATCAGCCAGATGCCGCCGACCAGGGCGAAAGGCAGCGACAGCATGACGATCAGCGTTTCCGTCAGGCTGCGGAAGTTGAGATAGAGCAGCAGGAAGATGATCAGCAGCGTGACGGGCACGACGATCTTCATCCTGGCTTCTGCCCGCTGGAGATATTCGTATTGGCCGCTCCAGCCGATCGAAGTGCCCGGCGGCAGCACGACCTTCGCGGTCACGGCCTTTTGCGCCTCAGCAACATAGCCGCCGAGGTCCCGGCCTGCGATGTCGACATAGATATAGGTTGCGAGCTGGCCGTTCTCCGTGCGGATGGAGGTGGCACCGCGTGTCAGTTCGACCTTCGCCACCTCGCCCAGCGGTATCGTGCCGCCACCCGGCAGGGGAACCTGCACGTCTGCGGCGATGGCCTGGCGGCTGGAACGCAGATCGCGCGGGTAGCGGATGTTCACGCCATAGCGCTCCCGGCCCTCGATCGTCGTGGTCACAGTCTCGCCGCCGAGTGCGGTGGCGATGACGTCCTGAACATCGCCGATGGCGAGCCCGTAGCGGCCGAGCGCATCCCTGTCCGGCACGATGTCGAGATAGTAGCCGCCGATGACCCGCTCGGCATAGGCGCTGGAGGTGCCCGGTACCGTCTTGAGGACCTTCTCGATCTGGCGGGCGACCTTTTCCATCTCGGCGAGGTCCGTGCCGAACACCTTGACGCCGACCGGTGTTCGAATACCGGTCGAGAGCATGTCGATGCGGGCACGGATCGGCATGGTCCAGGCATTCGACACGCCCGGAAATTGCAGTGCCTTGTCCATCTCCGTCTTGAGGCTGTCGAGGGTGACTCCCGGCCGCCATTGTTCCCTGGGCTTGAGGTTGATGATGGTCTCGAACATTTCGGTGGGCGCGGGATCGGTTGCCGTCATGGCGCGACCCGCCTTGCCATAGACCGAGGCGACCTCGGGAAACGACTTGATGATGCGGTCCTGCATCTGCAGCAATTCACCGGCCTTGGTGATCGAGATGCCGGGCAGGGTTGTCGGCATATACATCAGCGTGCCCTCGTCCAGCGTCGGCATGAATTCCGAACCGAGCTGGCGCGCCGGCCAGACCGTGACGGCAAGCGCCGCCAGGGCAAGGATGATGGTGAGGGTCTTGGCTTTCAGGACCCCGCGAATGATGGGCCGGTAGAGCCAGATCAACAGCCGGTTGATCGGGTTCTTGTGCTCGGGAATGATCCTGCCGCGCACGAACACCACCATCAGGGCCGGCACCAGGGTGACCGACAACAGGGCGGCGGCCGCCATCGCGAAGGTCTTGGTGAAGGCGAGCGGCCCGAACAGCCGCCCTTCCTGCGATTCAAGCGTGAAGATCGGCAGGAAGGATACGGTGATGATGAGCAGGCTGAAGAACAGGGCCGGACCGACCTCGCTGGCGGCATCGATCAGGATCTGAATGCGTGACTGGCCGGGCGCGGCGCGTTCGAGATGCTTGTGGGCATTCTCGATCATCACGATGGCGGCGTCGATCATCGCGCCGACGGCGATGGCGATACCGCCCAGACTCATGATGTTGGAGCCGAGCCCGATCAGTTTCATGGCGGCGAAGGCCATGAGAATGCCGACGGGCAGCATCAGGATGGCGACGAGCGCGCTGCGCAGATGAAGAAGAAACACGATGCAGACGAGGGCGACGATCACGCTCTCCTCGAACAGCGTGCCCTTGAGGGTCTCGATCGCCGCCTCGATCAGGTGGGAGCGATCATAGACCGGTACGATTTCGGTTCCCTTGGGCAGGCTTGCCGCGATATCGGCCAGGCGCTGCTTGACATTGTCGATGACCGTGAGCGCGTTGGCGCCGAAGCGTTGCAAGACGATGCCACCAGCCACCTCGCCTTCGCCATTGAGCTCGGTGATGCCGCGGCGCTCGTCCGGCCCGATCTCGACACGAGCGACGTCCTTCAGGCGTAACGGCACGCCCTGCACGGTCTTGAGCACGATATTTTCGAGATCGGCCGGCGATCTGACATAGCCGCGACCGCGCACCATGAACTCGAATTCGGAGAGTTCCAGCGTGCGCCCACCCACGTCGCGATTGCTGGCTCTGACCGCATCGCGCACCGTCGACAAGGAGATGCCCTGGGCTCGCAGCCGCAGCGGGTCCACCACGATGCTGTATTGCTTGACGAAGCCGCCGACGCTGGCGACCTCGGCCACGCCCTCCGCCTTGGAGCCGGCGTAGCGCAGCTTCCAATCCTGCAGCGAGCGCAGCTCGGCGAGCGACATCTCCTTGGCGACGACGGCATATTGGTAAACCCAGCCGACTCCGGTCGCATCGGGGCCGAGGCTCGGAGTGACGCCGGCCGGCAGGCGCTGGGCGGCGGCGTTGAGATATTCGAGCACACGGCTGCGAGCCCAGTAGGGGTCCGTGCCGTCCTCGAAGATCACATAGACGAAAGAGACGCCGAAGAAGGAAAAGCCGCGCACCACCTTGGATTTCGGCACCGTCAGCATCGCGGTGGTGAGGGGATAGGTGACCTGGTCTTCGACGACCTGCGGGGCCTGGCCGGCATAGTCGGTATAGACGATGACCTGGACGTCCGAGAGGTCGGGAATGGCATCGAGCGGGAGCGTCTTCAAGGCATAGAGGCCGGCTGCCACCGCAAAGACGGTGCCGACGAAGATCAGCACGAGGTTGCGTGCCGACCAGGCGATGAGCCGGGCGATCATGGCGTTACCTCCGGGCTGGTCATGCCGCTCAGCGCGGCCTTGAGGTTGCTTTCGGCATCGATGAGGAAATTGGCTGTAACCACCACCCGCTCGCCTTCCGTGATCCCGTTGCGGATCTCGGTGAAGCCGCCGCCTCGGTCGCCGGTCTCGACGGTTCGGGGCTCGAAGCGTCCGCCTCCCTTGGCGAGAATGACGAGCTGGCGGGTACCGGTGTCGATCACGGCGCTGTCGGGAACCGCCACCACCTCATTGGCATCGCCGGCCGCGATCTCGACATCGGCATACATGTCCGGCCGCAGCAGGCCGTCGGGATTGGCCAATTCGATCCTGACCCGGATGGTGCGGGTCTCCCTGGCCACCTCGGGGTAGAGCAGGGAGACGCGCCCCTCGAAGCTTCGGCCCGGCAGGCTGCGCATGCGGATCGTCGCCAAGGCGCCCGGCTGGATGCCACCGAGTTCATATTCGGGCACGTCGGCGAGCACCCAGACGGTCGAGATGTCGGCGAGGCGGAAAAGGATGTCGCCGGCTGCCGCCTTCATGCCTTCACTGGCGCTGCGCTGCAGCACGATGCCGTCGCGGGGAGAGCGCCACGTCATAGACAGCGGCACCTTCCGGCTGTGTTCGAGCTCGGCGATGGCCTCGGCAGGGACACCGAGATTCTCCAGTCTCTGGCGCCCACCGCCGGTGAGGCCTCCCCGTCCGCCGCTGCCAAGGTCGGTCAGGAATTGCGCGCTGGCGGCGGTGATCTCGGGCGAATAGAGCTGGAAGAGCGCCTGGCCCTTCACGATCCGCTCGCCGGTTGTCACGGTGGCGACCTGGTTGATGAAGCCATCGGCGCGGGTCGTCACCACGCTGATGCGGCGTTCATCGAGCTGCACGCTGCCAGGGATCCTCAACGGACGAACGAGCGAGCGCCTGGCGGCGATCTCGGTGCGGACGCCGGTCTGCTGCAGCTTGCCCAAGGCGACCTTGACCGTTCCCGTATCCTCGCCTTCGTCGGCATGGACGGGGATGTAATCCATCCCCATCGAATCCTTCTTCGGCACCGGCGAGGTATCCGGCAGGCCCATGGGGTTGCGGTAATAGAGGATCTGCCTAGACGGTGCGGGTGCCGTGGCGGCCTCGGCCGAGGGCTCGTCGAAACCCACATCCTCACTGGCGTGGACGGCGAGGAAATCACGGCCGTCAGCGGTTTTGACGGGGATGGCCGAATAGGCCGGCAAGCCATCGGGGGAGCGATAATAGATCACCGGTCCGGAAGGCGCCGGCCTGGCGCTCGCCGGAAGCAAAGCTTCGTCGAGCCGGGGCAGGATCTGCCGAAGCATGGGATGAGCGAGGCCCTGCTGCCCGGCCCAATAGCCTCCTGCTCCCGCCGCGAGGATCGCGGCGAGGAAGAGGATGGTTGTGCGGGACCGCGTCATGGCACGGCCCTGAAGATGAGCCTGGTCTGGAGCGTGCCGGTCTCGCCTTGCAGCTTGGCGGCGAGCGACAGGCGCCAGCCGCCTTCCATGCCCAGCCTGGCCTTGAAGAGGTAGATGCCGGCCTCGGCGGAAGCGACGGGCTCGATCGGCGCCTTCATGGTTTCCATGCCATCCGGCGCCATGTCGAGGCGAGAGGCGAAGATGACCGCGCCGGGGACTGGCTTGCCGGAACGTTTGTCGACGAGGCGGACGGCGATTTCGGCGCTCTCGTTCTGCCTGATCTCCGGTTGGAGGAGCTGGAATTCGTAATCCTCGATACCGGCCCAGGCCGGCATCGCGCCTGTCCAGGCGAATCCAATGACTGCCGCGACGACGGCGCGGCTGATGGTGGAAGATGTCATGTTGTGAATATCCCAAATTCATCCATGGCCGGGCGAAGGCCGCGAGGGCGTGCCAATGGCCCGTGCTTGTGTCCCGTCTCCGAGACACGGTGCAGCGTGGCTCCCAATGGGGGCCGCAGACGAATTCAGATGCGGGGAGGGCGGTCCGGCGGTGCGGTGATGAAAGGCACTTTGTCCCGATCATTGCCCAGTGGGGAGAGCGTGCTCATGGCAAGGGCAAAAGACTTCGCCATTGCGACGATCGGGGCACCTGGCGTGCATTTGGCCATGCAGACGATCGTCACCGGGCAGGGCTTCTGGCTACCGGGTTGCGGCGAATTCTGCTCCGGGCAGCAGGACATGTCCGAGGCCATGGCCGCGTGATCCGCAGCCTTCATCGGCACGGCAGCCATCGCATTGGAGAATGGCGCCATGGGAGCTGTCAGCAAGCCTACGACCATGAGGATCGAGAGCAAGCGGGAAAGGAGAAGTCGAACGATCACCGCGGGACCATGTCACGCGTCGCAGGAATTGAGAAGGCCTGCTGTGTTCACATTCTCGTCGGGTCGCGCGGGGTGTGGAGCGGGCGAGACGCCCGCTCCGACAGACGTTCAACCGCCCACCATCAGCTTGACGATCTCGTCATGATTGGTCTCGGCGATCTTGCGCTCGCCCGCCAGGGTTCCGCGGCGCAGCACCACGATGCGGTCTGAGACCGCAAAGATGTCCTGCAGATTATGCGAGATGAAGATGATGCCGCGCCCCTGGGCCTTGAGGGTCTGGATCAGGGAGACGACCTTGCGCTGCTCGGGTACGCCGAGGGCAGCTGTAGGCTCGTCCATGATCAGCACCTGCGCGTTCCAGTAGACGGCACGGCCGATGGCAACCGCCTGGCGCTGGCCGCCGGAGAAATTGCCGACGGGAGCATCGAGGCGCGTCACGTGGAAATCGAGTTGCGCCATGGTCTCCTGCGCCGCCTTGGCCATCTTCTGGCGGTCGAGCACGGGCAGGAAGCCGAAGGCCTTGGTCATCGGCTCGCGCCCCAGGAAGATGTTGGCGCCGATCGACAGATTGTCGGCCAGTGCGAGGTCCTGGTAGATCGTCTCGATGCCATGGCCGCGTGCGGCTTCGGGCGTCGCGAATTTCACGACCTCGCCCTTCAGGCGAATCTCGCCGCCATCGGCCTGGTAGACGCCCGAGATGGTCTTGATCAGTGTCGACTTGCCGGCGCCGTTGTCGCCGGCGAGAGCCACGACCTCGCCGGCATTGAGCTGGAGCGAGACGCCGTTGAGTGCGGTGACGCCGCCGAAATGCTTGGAGACGTCGCGGATGTCGAGGAGCGGCTGGGTGCTCATGAACGGCGGCCTCCGGCGATGCTGCGCTGGGCCTGGTCGACCAGCACGGAAACGATGATGACGACGCCGACCGAGACGAATTGCCAGAACGGCTCGACATTGATGTAGACGAGGCCGAACTGGATCACGGCGATGACGAGCGCCCCGGCCAGCGTGCCCGAGATCGAGCCCGAGCCGCCGAACAGGCTGGCGCCGCCGATCACCACGGCCGCGATCGAATCGAGCAGGAGGGGCTCGCCGGCCTGGGCGGCGCCGGCGGTGAAGCGGGCCGCATAGAGCACGCCGCCGATGCCGGCGCACACGGCCGACAGCACATAGAGCTTGCGGGTGTGCCTGGAGACATTGATGCCGGCTCGAAGCGCCGCCTGTTCGCTGGCGCCGATGGCGTAGGTGTGCTGGCCGAAGCGCGTCTGCGAAAGCAGATAGTGCATGGCGATCAGGAAGAGGGCGGCCACGATCACCACGACGGGCACGCCGTAGAAGCGGCCATTGCCGAGCGCCGCGAACCAGGCGTTCGAAACCGGAACCGTGGTGCCGCCGGCGAGCAGATAGGCGATGCCGCGTGCCACGCCATACATGCCGAGCGTGCCGATGAAGGGGGGAACCCGGAGTTTCGAAATCAGGAGGCCGTTGATGTAGCCGGGGATGGTGGCCACGGCGACGCCGACCACGATGCCGACCAGCATGGCCGGGAAGGGCGGCATGGAGGCGCCCATGAGATTGGCCGTGTGGGCTGCCACCACCGCCGACAGCCCCATGATGAAGCCGATCGACAGGTCGATGCCGCCCGAGATGATCACGAAGGTGGAGCCGAGTGCCAGCAGCAGCGGTGCCACCGCATAGATCGAGATCGACTGCAAAGTGGGGACCGAGAATACGAAGGTCGAGCCATAGGCGATCCGGGCCCAGCACTCGAAGAAGACCAGGAGCAGGACCAGGAAGAGCCAGGCCCTGAGCTCCGCGATGCGCAGAAGGATGGGATGGGGGCCTGCCGCGGGCTGCGCCCGGCTGAGGGAAGTTTGGGCTGCCGACATCAGGCGCTCCGTTCGGGACAGAAAGGGTTGCCGCCGGGCCGATAGCTCCGGCGGCGCAGAAGCGAGGAAGGCCTCATTCCTTGTAGATGAAGGCGGCGACTTCCGGCTTGTCGACGTTGGACTTGTCCATCACGGTGAAGCCGGTGCCGATCGAGGCAGGGATCGACTGGCCGGTGAGATGGGCATAGGCGGAAAGCACGCCGAAATAGCCGATCTCCGCCGGGTGCTGGGCGATGGCGATATCGACCAGGCCGGACTTGATGTTGTCGACGATCGTCGCCGGGGCGTCGAAGGCGGCGACGCGGACTTTGCCGCTCTGGCCTGCCTGCTGCACGCCGTTGGCGGCACCGAGCGCGGAGAACAGATTGGCGCCGAACACGCCGGCAAGGTCGGGATTGCGTGCGAAGACCGACTGCATCTGCGAGGCAGCCTTGTTGGCATCATTGTCGTTGAATTGCGTTTCAAGGACAGTGATGTTGGGGTAGTTCTTCATCTCATCCTTGAAGCCTTCCTCGCGCTGGTCCGTGGTCGAGATGCCAGGCTTCACGTTGGAGACATAGACCTTGCCCTTCTCGTCGATGGCCTTGGCGAGGGCGCGGGCCGCGATGCGGCCGCCCAGGATGTTGTCCGAGGCGACATAGGAGAGCGGGAAGTCGGCATCACCCGCGCCGGTCTGGTACTTGCCGGTGCCGATGAAGGTATCGACGGTGATCACCGGAATGCCGGCATCGGCGGCCTTCTTCAGGGGCTGAACGAGCTGAACCTTGTCGGTCGGCGCGATCAGGATGGCGTCGGGCTTGCGCGCGATGACGGCGTCGAGCACAGGCGTCTGCGTCACCGGATTGAAATCGGGCGCGCCCTGGAACACGAGCTCGGCTCCCACCACCTTGGCGGCGGCCTCGGCGCCCTTGCGCATCGAGATGTAGAAGGCGTCTGTGGTCAGGCCCGGAATGAGGGCGATGGTGTATTTCTTGTCCTGGGCCTGTGCCGGAGCGGCAAGCACGCTGGCCCCGATGGCGAGAGCCGCGAGGGCCGTAAGCAGTTTCCTCATGTCGTTTCCTCGGTTTGACGAAGTGGTCGATCCCTCCGGCACGGATCCTCCTCTAGCGCGAGGTATCCAGCCGGCTACGGCGGGCAGGGCCGCCGATCGAGTTGAGGAAAGGGTGCCAATAGTGGCCGGGCTCTACAGGTGCGGTTGCGCCTGCGGGCCGTCTCCCTCCCTGAATTTATTTTTGTCTTTTATGAATTGTCAGACTATGGTTTCGTGCCGTAGGCGTCAATTAAAGATATTGCGCGTGATAAGATTGACAAAATGCGCTTCCTTTAATTGAAGGAAATAGGGAGTAATGCATTGAAAAATAAAGATAAATTTTTATTTCGGATTATCTGAAAACGAATTCATCAAACGGATTTTTACGGCATGTAAAAAACAATATTGTTTACTCGTGTAAAAATTAGGAGCCGATCGGGCGGGTGAGGGAGCATCAGGGCGGTGCGAAAGATCAGGAACATGGCCGAGTTCGCCGAACTCAGCGGGATCTCGCGGCCGACGGTCTCGAAATATTTCAACGACCCCGGCAGCGTCCGCAAGTCGATCCGCCTCCGCATCGAGAGGGCGTTGGCCAAATATGACTATCGGCCGAACCTGTTCGCGGTGAACCTCAACCGCAAGCGCCCCAAGATCATCGGCGTGATCGTGCCCGACACCTCGGACATGTTCTATTCGGAGATGGTGCGCCACATCGAGCGGCGCTGCGCGCAGGACGGTTATTTCGTGCTGGTGCTTTCCTCGCGCGGGGATGCCCTGCATGAGGCGCGCTCGGTGGAGACGCTGCTGTCGCTTAAGATCGCGGGCGCGATCATCGCCCCCCTCGGCGCCTATACCGATGCGACGCGCATGGAGACCCTGCGCGCCCATATTCCAGTGGTCTATCTCGATTCCTCGCTGCAGGACGGCTCGCCCTTCGTCGGCACCGACAATGAGCAGAGCATCGGCCTGATCACCGATTATCTCTGCCGCACGGGGACGCCGCCCAGCTTCTTTGAAATGCCGGCGGTCAATCACAATGCCGCCGAGCGCAGCAATGCCTATGTCCAGGCCATGGAGCGGCTCGGCTTCCAGCCGGAGATCATCACCGTGGTAGGCAAGCCGGATTGGCGTTTCGAGGAAATCGCCTATGCCGAAGCCCTGCGGGTGATCGACGGGGCGGGGTTTCCGACCTCGACGGTACTGTGCGCCAATGATCGCATTGCCGTGGGGGTGATGGCGGCGGCCTTCCAGCGCGGCCTGAAGGTCGGGCGCGAAGCCGATTGCCGGCTGCGCGTCGCCGGCCATGACGACCAGCCCTATAGCCGCTTCGGCTGCCCGCCCCTGACCACGGTGGCGCAGGACTTCTTCCGCCTCGGCAATCTCGGTGTCGAGTTGCTGCTCGCCCAGGTCGAGGGCGAGGAACCTTCACAAGGCCAGCAGCAATTGCGGCTCGAAGCCCAACTGATGATGCGGGCTTCGGCCTGATCGCGATCCATCGTTCACGGAGACTCGACATGACCACCCTTCTCGACCTCGCCCCCGCACGGCGCTCCGGAAAGCCGCGAGGCATCGCCTCGATCTGCTCGGCCCATCCGGACGTGATCGGGACGACGCTGGCGCATGGCCGCGAGCGCGGGCGGAAGGTCTTGATCGAGGCGACCTGCAACCAGGTGAACCAGGAGGGGGGCTATACCGGCATGACGCCAGCCGATTTCAGGCGTTTCGTGTTCGAGAAGGCGAAAGCCTCCGGCTATGACACCGCCAAGCTGATCCTTGGTGGCGATCATCTCGGTCCCAATCCCTGGCGCCAACTCGAGGCGGAAGAGGCTATGGCCAAGGCCGAGGCGATGATGGCGGCCTATGTTGCGGCGGGGTTTGGCAAGATCCATCTCGATGCCAGCATGGGTTGTAAGGGTGAGCCAGAAGCGCTCGATGACGAAACCACCGCTAGGCGTGCCGCTCGTCTGACCCGGGTGGCGGAGCAGACGGCGCGCGACAACGGCCTGCCCTTGCCGGTCTATATCATCGGCACCGAGGTGCCGGTGCCTGGTGGCGCCTGGCACGCGCTCGACGGCCTGCAGCCGACCGCGGCGGGCGCTGCGCGCCAGACCATCGAGACGCACCGGACCATCTTTCGCCAGCAAGGCGTCGAGGCGGCGCTGGAACGCGTGATCGGTCTGGTGGTGCAGCCCGGTGTCGAGTTCGGGCATGAGGACGTGGTGGTCTACCAGCCCGACAAGGCCCGTGATCTCGTCGGCGTGCTGGATACCGAGCCGTCCCTCGTGTTCGAGGCCCATTCCACCGACTACCAGCCGCGGGAGAAGCTGGCTCGGTTGGTGGCCGACGGCTTTGCCATCCTCAAGGTTGGGCCCGGCCTGACCTTCGCCTGGCGCGAGGCGCTCTATGGGCTCGATCTCATCGCCGGGGAGCTTGATGCCTCCTATGGCGAACGCTCGCTGGCAAAGGCGATGGAGGCCCTGATGCTGGACGAGCCCGGCTACTGGCAGCGCTATTACCAGGGCGACGCCGCCAGCCGGCATGTGCTGCGCCATTACAGCTACAGCGACCGCATCCGCTATTACTGGCCGCATCCGGCTGCCGCCGCTGCCGTGGCGCGCCTGTCGCAGGCGCTGGCGGGACGCGTCTTGCCGCCGACCTTGGTGCACCAGTTCGTGCCGGTCGCGGCGGGACATGTCGGCCCGCTGGACATGAAGGCCTGCCTCTCTCTGGCCATACGCGCGGTGCTGGACGATTATGCCGAGGCGACAGCGGTGTAGTGAGTCGGTGCCGGCAACTGGTAACAAAGCCGTGAAACCGACCGTAGAGAGGATGGCTCGTGCATAATCCCATGCGCGAAGAGGAGTGGGCGGCATGGTTGCGGCAGTCGATCGCCGGGGATGCACCGGCCTATCGGCGGTTCCTGCAGGCGGTGACCCCTTATCTGCGCGGCACGGCGCGCCGTTATTGCGAGCGCTTCGGCGCGCCGCCGGCGGAGGTCGAGGATGTCGTTCAGGAAGTGCTGCTCGCCATTCACCTCAAGCGCGGAACCTGGGATTCTTCGCGCCCGCTCGGTCCCTGGCTGTCGGCGATCGTGCGCAACAAGATGATCGATACCATGCGCCGCCGGGGACGGCAGGTGATGGTGCCGATCGAGGACGTGATCGAGGTTCTCGAGGCAGAGGAGCCGGCATCCGGACTGTCGCAGCATGAGGCTGAGAAAATGCTGGCGCATCTGAAACCGCCGCAGCGGGACATCGTGGAAGGCATCTCGCTCGGCGGCGTCAGCATCCGGGAGATGGCAGGTCGGCTGGCGATGACGGAGGTGGCCGTTCGCGTCGCCCTGCATCGGGGCCTCAAGAAGCTCGCAGCGCTCTACCGGAGTGACCAGTCGTGAAGACCGACGATCTCATCAACGCCATTTCCGAAGACGCGCCGGTCAAATGGTCCCTCGGCAGGGTTTTTGCGCTGGCGGTGATCGTCGGTACGGCTTTTTCGGCCGTGCTTTTCTTCGTGGGATTCCGGCCTCGTCCCGATATCGCGGCGGCAGCCGAGACATGGCGCTTCCTGTTCAAATTCGTGGTGACGGTGTCACTGGCTGTTTCGGCCTGCGGCCTGATCCTGCGTCTGGTCAGGCCGGGTGCGCAATCAGGAGGATGGCGCCTTGCTTTGGTCGTTGCACCCTTGCTTTTGATTGGCGCGGTCGCAGTGGAAATGATGGTGATGCCGTCCGCCAGCTGGGGAACGCGCTGGATCGGCGTGAATGCCCGTTATTGCCTGATGCTGATACCCTTGCTGGCACTGGGGCCTCTGGCTTGCATTCTCTATGCCTTGCGCCAGGGCGCGCCCGCAAATCCCGGCCGGGCCGGGGCGGTGGCGGGCCTCGCCGCCAGCGGCATTGCGGCAACCCTTTATGCCAGCCATTGCGTGGACGACAGCCCGCTTTTCGTCGCCACCTGGTACAGTCTGGCGACGGGCATCGTCACGGTCGTGGGATATCTTGCCGGCCGTCGTCTGCTGCGCTGGTGAGTGCGGCTGGAGGTGTCGACTTGTGCCTCGATGGGAAGAGTGTTTCGAATATCGATGTAGCGTGTTGATATTATTTATTTTTTTCATCTGACTTCCACAGCCGATGGTTGTTTTCCAATAGCCGTCTCGCTCCGTCTCATTCTTCCCGTGTAAGCGAATGATCTGGTTCCAGATTTATGGTTATCATTCTGTAAATTCTGTTTTTTATTACCTGCCGAGCCTATCCGCTCCCCCGGTGCCTCTGCAGGGCCTGGATGTAGGTGAGGAAGAGTTCGCGCTCCGACGTGATATCCAGTTTTTCATAGATGCGCAGCCGGTGGTTCTTCACCGTGCCGCGCTGGAGATTAAGACGCTGGGCGATGGTGGCGGTGGGGTGGCCCTCGAGCACCAGCTTGACGATGTCGATCTCCCGGGGCGTGAGGGCCGGGTTGAGCTCGGAGATGATCGCCTGATCGTAATCCATTGAAGAGGAGGATGATTTCTCCACCGTGAAGAGCCAGCCTTCCGGTGCGGAGCCGTGGGCCGGCGAGATCCGGGTCCGGTGCAGGACGGTCGTGTCATCCAGCACGGCTTCGCCGGCATTCTGGGCCGTCAGCCTTTCGACGGCCCGCGGCAGGCTGGCATCCCTGTCTTCCATCGCCCGCCAGGTCTCGGATGCGTGGATGACGCAGCCTTCGAGATCGCGCAGCATGATGGCTTGCGGCAGGGAGGCGCCGCTCGTGCCACGCCCGATCGCCGCCGCCAGGACGGCGCTGACATGCGCGCTCTCAAGACCAGCGAACAGGGGATAGAAATCCTCCATCGCCGTGCGCTCGCTGTCGAGGAAGCGGCCGATGCGGCGTTCCAGGAACAAAGCGACGCTGGCCCGCCCCATGGCGGGCAGGAAGTAGCCGAGCTCGTCGGTGATGCTGGATTCCTGCAGGAATTCGCGGACATAGCGGCTCTGCCGGGTCGCGGTGGCCGGGAACATGTCGAGGCTTACGACACCAGGCCGTTCCGTTTGTGCCCAATAGCGATGGAAGGGATCGAAGACGTGGAAGGTCGTCTCATATTGGCGGGCCAGCGCATCCGAGAAACCGTGATGCATGAGGAAATTTGGCCGCCCCACCGCCGAATAACGCACCATGGTGGCGATATCGTGCGAGACCAGGGACCGGAAGGCCGCGAGCAGGGCGGCATAGAAATCAGACGTTCCCACCAGGCGGGCGGCCTCGCCGATGGCGGCATTGACGGTGGCAAGCGGAAGGCCGGAGGCGATCAGGGTCGATTTCATCCGCAACATTCCACGCCGAAGTGACGCATGGCCGCAGGCGTTGTCTGACAATAAGTGAGACTCTGCACTTGTCATGCCCGGGCTTGACCCGGGAATCCAGCGCCCCCGGTTTCGATAAGCGGAAGGGGCCTGGATTGCCGGGTGAAGCCCGGCAATGATAAAGGTCGAGCCAATTCGATGCGTTTTTTGACCGACGCACCCTTGGCGTGAAGACAGGGTAGCGTTCCCTGAAGCTTTCTACCAGAGTGCCCCTCCGGTGATCTGGATGTTTTCGGCCGTGATGCCCTTCGCGGCTTCGCTGCACAGAAAGACGGCGAGGCCAGCCACTTCGCCGGGCTGGATGATGCGCTGCTGCGGGTTCTGTGCGGCAATCCGGGCCATGGCGCTTTGAAGGCTTTCGCCTTTGCCGTCGCGCTCGGCGACCTGGGCGACGTTGCGGCGCATCAGCTCTGTCTCGACCCAGGTCGGCGAGATCATCACGGCCGCGACGCCATGGGGCGCCCCTTCCAGGGCGACGCAGCGCGTCAGGCCCAGCAGGCCGGATTTGGAGGCGCAATAGGCCGGGTTGTCCTTCCAGCCGACGCTGGCGGCCGTCGAGCCGATATTGATGATGCGTCCCCAGCCCCGCGCGATCATGCCGGGCAGGAGGCTGCGTGTGGTGCGAAAGGCGCCGGTGAGGTTGGTGTCGAGGATCTTCTCCCAGAGCGCGTCCGAATGACCGCTGACCGGCTGCTCGGCCGTGGTGCCGGCCGCGTTGACCAGGATGTCGATGGGGCCGCAGGCGGCTTGTGCGGCCTGGATGAAGGTGTCGATGACTTCGCTGGAGCGCACGTCGAGATGGCCGGCATGCACCTTGACGCCCTCTGCCTCGAGCATGGCGCGTACGCGCTGCAGTTCGGCCTCAACGGGATAGGCGGCGGCATCGCCCAGCCGCGCGCCTTCGCCGATATAGGAGCCGACTGCCACATTGGCGCCGGCGCTCGCCAGAGCCTGGGCGATGGCGAGGCCCTGGCCGGTGAGGCCGCCGGTGATGAGCGCGGCACGGCCTTTCAAGCTGGTCATGGTCTTCCCTTATGGCCGGATGAATTCACGGGCCTCTGCCTCGTGATACGACTTCGTCCCGCGATAATATTGCAAGGATGCGTCGCTCCAGGGCTGATAATCCCACGGCGTGACCTTGCCGGTGCTCAGCGCCTTGTAGACGAGGCGGCGCCGGCGTTGGCTGGCGATGATTTCCTGCTTGAGCCTGGGCATGTCCCACCGGCGTTCGACCTCGGCGAGCATGTCTTGCACCTGGTCCGCATGGCCTGGATCATTCGCCAGGTCATGCACCTCGTCCGGATCGGCTTCCATGTCGAAGAGCTGGGGCGGATCATGCTCGACAAAGGTGAATTTGTAGCGCCCCTTGCGCAGCATCACATAGGGGGCGGCCACGCCTTCCGACATCAGTTCGCTGACGGCGATGCGATCGTCGGCATCCTTGCCCAGGAGCGGCATGAGGCTCCGGCCATCCGGTCGCTCGGGATAGTCGTTCCACTGCGGACCGGCAGCGATCTCGACCAGGGTCGGTAGGATATCGACGAGCGAAGCATTCGCCTTGATACGAGCGCCCGCCGGGACGTTGGGCCCCGACATGAGCAGGGGGACGCGCGACGACCAGTCATAGAAGCTCATCTTGTACCAGAGCCCGCGCTCCCCCAGCATGTCGCCGTGATCGGCGAGGAAGATCACGATGGTGTCCTTGCCATGCCCGGAGCGGTCGAGCGCATCGAGCACCTCGCCGACGCGCTCGTCGAGATAGGACACGCTGCCGTAATAAGCGTGGCGAGCGGTGCGTACATGTTCGTCCCCCACACCGAATTCGCCGCGGTCATATTGCTCCCACAGGCGCCGGGAATGGGCGTCCCGCTGGGCCGGGGGAATGAAGGGCACGCGCGGCATGTCGATCTTGTCGTGATCGTAGAGATCCCAGAAGCGCTTCGGCGTCACATAGGGGTCGTGCGGATGGGTGAAGGAGGCCACGAGCAGGAACGGCCTGTCGTCGCTGTCGCGAGCCTGGTCGAACAGCCAGCGCCGGGCATTGTGGGCGACTTCCTCGTCATAGTCCTGTTGCAGGGCACGTTCGGCGACGCCAGCGTCACTGACGTTCTTCATGTTGTGGAACCAGTCCATGGTCCGCCACGGATCGTCCCAGTCGGCGGTCCAGTTGAAGTCGGACGGACAGATATCGGTGGTCACCCGCTCCTCGAAACCGTGGAGCTGGTCGGGCCCGATGAAATGCATCTTGCCCGACAGGCAGGTCCGGTAGCCGAGCACGCGCAGATAATGGGTGAAGGTGGGAACATCGGATGGGATCTGCGCGGCATTGTCCCAGGCCTGGATGTTCGAGCATAGCCGTCCGGTCATCAAGGCCAGGCGGGCGGGGGCACAGAGGGGAAAGCTGGAGTAGAAATTGTCGAAGACCGCACCGCCCTTGGCAATGCGGTCAAGGTTGGGGGTCTTGACGATCGGGTGGCCGTAGACGCCGAGCGCCGGAGCGCCCAGCTGGTCGGCCATCAGAATGAGAATGTTGGGCCGCCTGCTCACCGGTTCCCTCCCTCCGGTTCGAGGGGCTGCTTGAGCCAATCGCGATAGAAGCCTTCGAGGTCCGGCTCGAAATCGTGCACGATGGGATAGCCCGGGGCAGCCGCCTCGACCTCGTGCAGCGTGCCGCAGGACTGGCAGAGGAACTCGCGGATCTCCATCCATTCCGGATCGGGAATATCGGAGTTGGGGTAGATCTCGCGCAGGGCCTCCCTGGTCCGGCGCACGCGGATATGGGCGCCGAGCTTCCAGTTCTTCCTGTAGTGCCCGAACTCCTGGCCGCATTCGCATTTGGTGACGCGGCCATTCGGCGTGTCGGCGATGAAGAGGTGGTCACCGACCGGCAGCAGGATCGGGTCCTTCCAGGCCATCCGCTCCTGCAGGACCTGGACATAGGTCTGGAAACGGTCGTCGTCCTTATAGGCGCTCATGATCTGCCGGGTCTGGTGCCAGGGCAGGGTGCCTGCAACGAGTTCGCGAATGGTTTCCTTGGGATAGCTGGACATGCTGACCTCAGTAGTGAACCGTGAAGGAGGCGTCGAGGCCCCAGAACTTGCGGAAGTCGGCGGCAAAGCGCGGCGAGAGCTTCATCGCATTGGCGTGCATCTTGGCGACCTCGGGCGCGAAGTCGCTGGCGGCGACGCGCCTGGCCTCCTCGGCGATCCAGGCCGAGACAGGCACGGACGTCGCGATGCGTTCGGCCCGCTTCTTCTCGCGCAAGGCGGCGGTGGCGGCGAGATCGGCCTCCAGCCGATCCGTCTGCGGGACTTCTCGGATGACGATGCCGAATACCTGCTCGGCCGCCTCCGGGGTGAGGAAGCCGTTTTCCACATCCTGTGCGGTCTTGATCGGATCGCGCTCCAGTACGTCGCCGTAACCGCCGCCGCCATTGTAGGAGTGGGTGAAGATATCGCCGGACTTGTGCGGCGCGGTGATGTAGGGGCCTTCCTCGGTGACGTGCCGGCCCTCGACCAGCTTCTCCAGATCGGAATGGGCCGGGTCGGTGCCGATGGTATGGGGCAGGGGGCGCTTCTCGGCGATGATCTCCGCGAGATTGGTATCGCGCACGGCCCGGTGCATCTGGCAGGTCGGTGCGGGATAGCCGCCGCACAGCCCGCCATTGTCGAACACGCGGGAGGAATGCTCGGAGGTGACCAGGCGCAGATGGTTGGACTTGCTCACCAGCCAGGTCGAGATGAAGGCGCAGCCGCCGCGATATTTGCCGGCGCCTCCGGAGTTGGGCAGGATCGAACGGCCGATATAGAGCATCGGCATGTTCTGTTCCCAGATCTCGATATTGCCCATGTCGGATTCGGGGTTCCAGCCGACATAGGCGGTGTCGAGCCCGTCCTTGATGGCGAGAGCGCCGGAGCCGGCGGCGGCGCATTCGAAATGGGCCATGCCGAACAAAGTGCCATATTGGCTTTCGCCGCCCATCTCGATCATCGGGGAGTTGACCTGGCCGACGAAGACCTCCTCGATGAAGCCCCGGGCGAGGAAGCCGCGCGAGAGCAGGCGCTGGAACACGCCATAGGCGGGCAGCAGCAGGGCCCAGGAAGTCGCGGTCGCCACCATCTCATTGTCGGGATTGGTCCAGGTGCCCTTGGGGATCTTCAGCTCGGTGGCGAGCCAGGCGCCGTCATTCACCAGCCCCTCGAAATTCATGTGCTGGGTGAGGGTGACGAACATGCCGCCATCCATGCCGGCGGGCGTGCAGTTCATCGAATGATAGCCCCAGGGCTGGGTGCCCTCGAAGTCGAGCTTGATCTTGCCCTCGGTGGTGATCTCCATCTCCACCGGGATGTTGTAGAGCCAGTTGGGATCGGCCAGCGGCTGGAAGCCCGGCTTGCCCTCGGTGACGTGGCCGTAGAAGGTGTGGCCGCGATAGATGCCGGGCACGGTCAGCTGGCGGGTGCGGGCGAGTTGGCTGATGCGGCCTTCCTCGATGAATTCCTTGGAGACCTGTTTCCAGTAGTCGAGGCCGATCTCGTCGACGAGGGCGATGAGGTTTTCGCGCATGTCGATGCAGGAGGCGACCTTGGCCTTCTCGTCGAGCACCCAGTAGATCGGCATGCGCAGATTGCGCTCGCAGCGGATGACGTAGTCGCGGCGGATCTCGTCGTTCTCGCCGATCTTCTCGGCACAGACGAACAGGCCCTCGGTGAAGCGCTCCTGCGCGAGGCAGACGTCGCCGCCGGGGGTGATGCCGCCGGCCTCGAGCTCGTGGCAGACGGCGCCGGCCCAGCCGATCAGTTCGCCCGAGTGGAAGATCGGCACCACGTCCATCACGTCGGGCACCTGGACCGTGCCGATGAAGGCGTCGTTGTTGGCGAAGATGTCGCCCGGGCGAATGCCGGGATTGGCCTCGTAGCCCTCGCGGATCATCCATTTGATGAAGCGGCTCATGGTGTGGACATGCACCATGATGCCGTTGGAGAGAGCGATCGCGTCGCCCTCCGGGGTGTAGATGGCCACCACCATCTCGCCGACCTCGCGCACGCCGGGCGAGGCGGAGATGCGGCGCGCCATTTCACGGGCGGAGACGCAGAAGGCGCGCAGCTTGGTATGCAGGGTCTCGAATTTCAGCGGGTCCTGCCTGCGCAGCTGCAGTGAGGTGATGCCGTCATAGCAGCCGGTCTCCTCCATCAGCCGCTCGGATTCGAGCATCCTCTCGCGAAGCGGCATGTGGGCTTTCACGTGATCCAGCATGGTGTGGTTCCTCTTCGCTCAAGCGTGGCGGTAATGCAGGAGGGTCCATTCGTCGACGAAGACGCTGTCACCGGGATGGACCACCAGCGTCGTGGCGGGGTGTTCGATGATTGCCGGGCCTGTCACCTCATGGCCGGGCTGCAGATCGTCCATCTCGTAGAGATCGGCCTTGTGCCAGCGCCCGCCCATATAGGCTTCGCGCCGGCCCTTATGGGCGATGGCCGGATCGGTAGCGCCGAGCGGGCGCTTGATCAGCACCGGCTTGACCTTGTCGGCGGTGGCGATCAGGCCGAGTTCCATCACCGAATAGCCGACGGCGCCGTAGCGCGAGACCCGGTGGTTGATCTTGCCGTAGACTATTTCGAAGGCCTCGATGATCCGGCGCATGTCGTCGGCTGTTTGAGCCTGGTCGAGCGGGGCGGCGACCTCGACGTCCTCGAGCTGGCCGGTGTAGCGCATCATCAGGAAGGGAACGGTGCGGACCTTCTCGCGCGGATGGCCATCGGCCACCATCTCCGCGATCGCGGCTTCACGAAGTTCCTTCCAGACTCCCGATATGCGCGTGGCATGAGCGGCCAGTTCATCCTCGCCGGCGGCACTGGGAATATCGATCTGGGTTGAGATCGAGTGACGGCGCATATAGTCGGCCGTGGTGCAGCCAAAGGCCGAGAAAGCGGCGGCGAACTGGAAGGTGATGATGTCGCGGAAACCGATGCCGCGGCTGCAGCCGGCCAGATGCAGCGGTCCGGAACCGCCATAGGAGAGCAAGGTGAACTCGGAGGGGTGGATGCCCTGGCCGGAGATCACGCGGCGCAACGCATTGTTGGCGTCATCCTCCAGCATGTGGATCATGCCCTCGGCGGCTTCATGCATGGGCACGCCGAGGACATCGGCGCATTGCTCCTTGAAGGCCCTGGTCGCCTTCTCCACGTCGAGCTTGACCTTGCCGCCGAGGAAGTAATCGGGGTTGAGACGGCCGAGGATGGCGTCGCAATCGGCAATGGTCGGGCGGGTGCCGCCCCGGTTGAAGCAGATCGGTCCGGGGTCCGAGCCGGCGCTCTCCGGGCCGAGGCTGATCTTCCGGGTCAGCGGATCGACCTTGAGGATCATGCCGGCGCCGGCGCCGATGGTGTCGAGATGCAGGGTTGGCACGTTGAGCTTGAACCGGTCCATGATCGGTTCGTTCTCGATGCGGGTTTGGCCGCGGGTGATCACGCCCATGTCGAAGGAGGTGCCGCCCATGTCCGAGCAGATCAGCGAGTCGTTGCCGATCAGCTTGCCGACATAGGCCGCGCCGAGAATGCCACCGATCGGGCCGGAGATCATGGTCTCGTGCAGGCGGGGATGGTCGATCGAGGTGAGGCCGCCGAAGGAGAGCAGGGTCTGCACGCGATAACGATAGCCGTGCTTCTTCGAAATGTCCTCGATGCCCTTGAGCTGCCTGCGCCCGCGCGAGGTGGCATAGGCCTCGATCAGCACGGAGTTGAGGCGCGACTGCTCGCGAATGACCGGGCGCACCTCGTGGCTGGTATAGACCAGGATCTCGGCATTCGCCCTGATGATCTCTTCCCTGGCGATCTCGGCGATGCGCTTCTCATGCGCCGGATTGACGTGGGAGAACACCGTCATGATGCAGATGGCCTCGACCTGGTCGGCGATCAGCTTGCACACCGCCGCCACGACTTCGTGCTCGTAAAGCGGGATGATGACATCGCCGAACTGGTCGATGCGCTCGGTGACGCCATGGGTGCGCCGGCGCGGCACCAGGGGATCCGGATGGTGGTGGGTGATCGCATGCAGGCGGTCGGCATAGGAATAATCCGCCCAGGCCTGCAGCCCGCGACCCATCAGGATCATGTCCTCCAGGCCCTTGGTGGTGATCAGGCCGAGCTTGCGTCCCGTGCGCGAGAGCAGGGTATTGAGCATGCCGGTGCCGGAATACAGCACCACGTCGATGCCGGAGAACAGGCTCTCCAGCGAGATGCCCCAAGCCTCGGCCGCATCGGCGGCGGAGGCGATGAAGCCTTCCGATTCATCGCGCGGCGTGGTCGCCGCCTTGCCGATCTTGAAGCGGCCATCGCCGTCGACCAGGATCGTGTCGGTCATGGTGCCGCCGGCATCGATGCCGACGACGATGGGATTGCCGATTGTCTGCGCGCCTGCCGTTGTCATCGCTATTCCCGTCCCGGATGATGTCGGGGAACAGGCTAGGCGGGAGGCGGCGCGATCCGCCATGTGCCTGCGGTCACTATCCGGGCGGAAGGCGGCAGATATTCGATCTCAACTATCTGTTCTGGTAGATCGCCAGATTTGCATAGGCCGCTGACAACAGGGGTGTTTCCATGCCCGCCTTCTGCGCGCGGGCCAGCAGGTCCCCGATGATCTGGTCTGCCTCGATCGGCGCGCCCTTCTGCAGATCGCGATACATGGAGGAAGCCATGGCCGAGCCCTTCTGGGTCAGCATCGAGCGTGCCATGTTCAGGACGGGCTCGCCTGGTAGCTTGCCCACGGCTTTCACCACGCCGACAACCTCGTCGAAGAAGCGCAGCACGAAGGCCAGGCCGCCCGGTGCCGCCTCTATCTCGCCCACCGAGCCGCGCATCAGGCAGCAGATGCCGCCAAGGCTGGCGAGCGTGATCCATTTGCCCCACATGTCGCGCTCGATGTCGTCGGAAAGCTTGGCGTTGAAGCCGGCCCCTTGCATGGCCGCATCGACCGCCTCGATGCGCTCGGAGCGTTCGCCGTTCATCTCGCCATAGATGAGGTTGTGTATGGGCGTGAGCTGCACGATGCGGTCCTGGTCGTCGATGGCGGCGGCGATCAGGCAGACGCCACCGACGAGGGCCTTCTCGCCGAAGCGGGCCTTGATGACGTCGACATGTCGCATGCCGTTGAGCACCGGCAGGATCATCGTTCCGGGAGCGATAGCGGGGGCGATATCGTCAAGCGCGGCCTCGAGCCCGTAGGCTTTCACGGTGAGCAGCACGAGGTCGTAGGCGCTTGTGATGCTGCCGGTGGTGACGAGCTTTGGCGCCAGCTCGGCATCGCCGAAGGGGCTGACGATCCTGAGGCCTTCCGCCCGCAGTTTTTCTGCTCGCGCAGGCCGAACCAGGAAGGTGACGTCACGGCCCGCCTGCATCAGCCGGCCGCCAAAATAGCCGCCTGTCGCGCCAGCGCCGACAACCAGGATGCGCATGGTTCCTCCGCCATTGGATGGCTGTGTTCGAGCTTGAGGAGGTATAGGTCGGCGCTGGATTGCGGACAAGCAAGCTGCGCCTGTCCTATCCGAATTGTGGCTTGGCCAGCATCAGCCAGAGAATGGCGAGCACGGCGATGAAGGCCGGAAAACCGCAGGAAAACCAGATGCGGAAAAGCCTGTAATAGCTTGGCGGAAGGGCGGAATTCTCCTGCACGGCCTTCCTGGCGAGATCCCGCATCCTGACCTGAATGACGACGACGGGCAGCCAGAAAAGCCCTGTGAAGACATAGAGACCGAGCGACAGCACGATCCAGGGTGAGCTCAATGGCCAGCCGATCTCGTGGGCCAGCAGGGCTCCGGTGACGGGTTGCAGCACCACGGCAGTGGCTGTGAACAGGAGGTCTGCCGTAACAACGGTGCCGGCGACATGGGCGATCAGCCTGGCGTCGTTGGTGCGATGGGCGACGAGCATGAAGAAGGCGATTCCCGCTCCCGTGCCTAGCAGCACGGTGGCGCCGATCACATGGAGCCAGAGCAGCAGGTTGGCATAGGTCATCGCGCATCCTTGATGGCGAGCGCGACCAGAGCGAGAACAGCTGCCGGTAGCGTCTTGAGGAAGGGCCCGAGCGGGTCGAGCCAAAGGTCGGGCGTGAACAGGCTGCCGGCGAGGAGATAGGCAAGGGTAACGCCGATCATGCCTGATGCAGCGGCTGGCATGGTTCGTCGCCGGAGCATGGCCGCGCCGAGCAGGATGTCGACGATGGCGCCGCTATGCACGAAGAGGGCCGCAAGTGCCGGCGAAAAGCCCCGCGCCGTCAGCACTGCTTCGGCCTGGTCCGCGGCGATGAGCCCGATCAGGCCCGAAAGCAGCCAGAACAGGCCCAGCGTCGCGACGATCACCGGCTTGAGCAGGAAGAGGTGCGCGAACCAGCGTTCGCGCACGGTGCCGCCGACGGCTTCTAGGATTTCCGGAAGGGCCTTGAGGGAACGGCCATTGGCGGCGCCAAGCGGTGTCGGGTCGCCATCGATGCCGGTCAGGATCTGGTCGAGCGAGGTGGTGCGCATGGGCGGGCGCCAACCGAGCAGGCCCGCGAGGTCGCCAAGCCAAAAGCCGAGGCGAAAGATCCATAGGGGCCAGCAGGCGAAACGGGCGGGCGGCAGGCCAAGCCTGGCTCGTAGCGCGGCGACGATCTCCCGGAGGCTGTGCGCCCTGTCCTCGACGACATCATAGATACGCCGATGTGGCAGCCGTCCTTCGACCACGGCCAGCGCCGTCGCGGCGACGTCATCCAGCGCCACGCTACGGATCGACGGCGCCGGCGGCAGCGGAATGAAGCCCGGTAGGCTGGCGAGCGCATGCAGCAGGGCGCTGCCGCCATAGACCGAAGAGCCCAGCACCAGGCCGGGGCGCAGGATGGTCCAGTCGAGCGACGAGCCCTCCAGCGCCTCGTCGGCAATGCCCTTGCTGCGCATGAACACGGTGGCGGCATCCGGCGAGGCGCCGACAGCGGAGATCTGGACGAAGCGTTTCACGCCGGCCTGCTCGCAGGCCTCGAAAAGGGCGACCATGGCGAGCGATTGGGTCACCATGACGTCGTCGCCGGGGCCGCCCTGCAGCACGCCGGCGGCATTGATCACAGCGTCGATGTCTTTGAGGAGCGGGCGCCAGGCCTCGGCACTGACGAGATCCCCGAGGTCATGCTGAAGCCAGCGCACACGAGGTTCGCGCAGACGGGCCTGATGCACGGAACGACCGAGACCCGTGACCTCGTGACCGGCCGCCAGCAGGGCCGAAACGATGGCCGAGCCGATCAGACCGTAACCGCCGGGAACGAGAATGCGCATGAGGGCCGTTTGCCCGGTTTGCCGTGGCGAGGCAAGGAAGAAGAAGGGCTGGTACGGAGTAGGGCGTTAGCGCCTGGCGATTTCGTCCATCACGGCACGCCAGGATTTTACCAATTGACTGCGCCGTCCGGGATAGCGCTCGCCGATCTCGCTGGCGGCCGCGATGCGGTCGGTGCGGAAATGACGGAAGTCTTCACGCAACTCGCACCAGGCGGCCAGCATGCGAGCCTCGTTCATGAAGCCGATGGCGATCGGCCAGATCACACGGGTGGTCGCCTGGCCGTTGAGGTCGCCATAGTCGATGCGCAGTTTGGCCTGGGCGCGGATCGCGCTGCGAAACACCTCGATCGCGACTCTGTTGTCGGGAAAGCCCTTATGGCTGGGGCCTGGCAGGGCGACCGGATTGCGGGCGATTTCCTGCGCGGCCGGCGGCAGGACCGCCTCGATCTTGGCGAGAGCCTCGCGGGCTGAGCGGCCGAGCGTGTCGTCGCCGCGTTGCTCGACATAGCGCAGGCCGAGCACGATGGCTTCGGTCTCGTCCTCGGAGAGCATCAGTGGTGGCAGGAACAGGCCGGGGCGCAGGATGTAGCCGATGCCGGCCTCACCCTGGATGGGCGCGCCCTGGGCAACCAGTTCGGCGATGTCGCGATAGAGCGTGCGTTCGGAGACGGCGAGTTCCTGCGCCAAGGCGGCGGCCGTCACCGGGCGGCGCTTGCCGCGCAGGATCTGCAGGAGCGAGAGGAGGCGGCTCGTTCGGGCCATGGCGTCTCATCTGATATCGAGCCATCATTCTATACGCCTGGCTGACAGATCCTGTCAGGAGGCTTTCTGCCGGTTGATGATATCCGTTGCAATAAATAATTTGCATGCTTTTAATTAGGATGCTAATTATTAGACATGGAAAAGATTGACACCTTGCGTTTCGCATTGACCGGCAAAACCCAGCAGATCGGCCGCCATTGGCGCCGCCTGGTGCATGACATTGTCGCGACCCATGGCGTCTCCGACGCCGCGGCGGTGCCGCTCATCCAGATCGAGCGTATGGGCGGCGGCGTGAATCAGACCGAGGTTGCCGATGCCATCGGCATCGAAGGAGCCTCCTTGGTGCGCCTACTCGACCAGCTTTGCGCCAGCGGCCTGATCGAGAGGCGCGAAGGTGCGGATCGCCGGGCCAAGACACTCTGGCTCACGGCCGAGGGCGAACGGGTGACAAGCGTGATCGAGCAGGAACTCGTCGGCTTGCGTACCCGCATTCTCGGTCATCTTTCGCAGGACGATATCGAGGCCACGCTGCGCGTTTTCCGCGCCATCGAAGAGGCGTCGGCCCGCCAGCAGGCGGAGGCGGCGACATGACCGCAGGTTTCGCCCTGCCCACCGTCCGGGACTGGGTCTTTTCTCTCAAGGCTTTCTCGGCCTCGATGCTGGCGCTTTACATCGCGCTGGCCGCCGGGCTGGAGCGGCCCTATTGGGCGATGGCGGCCGTTTATGTCGTTGCCAATCCTCTGGCCGGCGCCACAACGTCGAAAGCGCTCTATCGGGCTCTTGGCACCTTCATCGGCGCTTCAGGATCGATCCTGCTGCTGCCCATTTTTTCGTCGGCGCCCGAGTTGTTCATCATCGTGGTCGGCCTGTGGACGGGCGTCTTTCTGTTCGTCTCCCTGCTGGACCGCACGCCGCGCAGCTATGTCTTCATGCTCGCAGGCTACACGCTCCCCTTGATCGCATTGCCGACCGTCAGCGCACCCGACACGATCTTCGACGTTGCCGTCTCGCGCGCCGAAGAGATCACGCTCGGCATCGTCTGTGCCGCCCTGGTGAATTCCCTGTTCTTTCCGGCCCGGATCGGCCCGGTGCTCGGGCAGCAGATCAAGGGCTGGCTGCGCGATGCCGGAGCCTGGGCGAGCGCCGTGCTCACCGATGGCACCGGAACCGGGGCCACGCGCGAGCGCCAGCGCCTTGCCACCGACATTCGCGCGATGGACATGCTGATCAGCCAGCTCGGCTACGACACGGCGAACCAGACGACCGTGCGCGTCGCCCATGAATTGCGGGGACGCATGGCGCTGCTGCTGCCGCTGCTGTCTTCCCTGGACGACCGCCTTGCGGCCTTGCGCGAGGCAGGCGGCGAGATTGCCGGCATCGATGCCTTGCGCACCCGCCTCCTTGCATGGATGCGCTCGGGCGAGGGCAATGAACGCGGCGAAGCCGATCAATTGCTCGCCGATATCGCCGCGCTGGAGCCGAAGACCGGCCAGGGAAGCGCCGAGGAGGCGCAATGGCCGGCCCTGGTGCTGTCGAGCACGCTGGAGCGCATGAAGGAACTGGTCGATCTGTGGGAGGACTGCCGCCAGTTGCAGCGGCAGATCGAGCTCGGCGATCGCATCAGCCGCTGGCGCCCGACCTTCCGTATGCGCCGGACCGTCGGCAAGGTCAGCCACTACGACTATGCGCTGCTGGCCTTCCAGGTCGGCTCGGTGGTGCTCGCCACCATTCTGTCCGGCCTGATGTGGATATGGACCGGCTGGAGCGAGGGGGCGGGCTGCGTGATCATGACGGCGGTCGGCTGTTCCTTCTTTGCCGCCATCGACAATCCCGTCAGCCAGATCCGCAGCTTCACGGTGTGGATGACCGTCAGCGTCGGCTTGTCGGCCGTGTATCTCTTCGCCCTCCTGCCGCTCGCCCATGACTATGTCGGGCTGGTGGTGATGTTTGCCGTGCCCTTCATCCTCGTCGGAACCTTGGTTTCGCGCCCGCAATTCAACATGATCGCCATGCTGCTGGCGGTGAACACCGCGTCCTTCGTAGGGCTGCAGGCCAATTACAGCGCCGAATTCGCGGCTTTCATGAACTCGTCCGTCGCCTCGATCCTCGGCGGTGGCTTTGCCCTGGTCTGGACCCTGGCGACCAGGCCCTTCGGTGCGGCCCTGGTCGCCAAGCGCCTGGTCAGGGCCGGCTGGGCGGACATTGCCGCGACCTCTCGCAGCGGGCGCAACGCCGATGCCGAGGCCTTTGCCGGGCGCGTCTTCGACCGGCTTGGTCAACTGGTGCCACGACTGGCACAGGGCGTCAGCGAGGACGTGGCGGCGGCCGACCTCCTGGTGGAACTGCGTGTCGGCATCAACGTGCTCGACCTGCAGAGGCTGCGCGGCAAGCTGTCATCGGCGCAGCGTCGGCGCCTGCAGCAAGTGCTGGACGCCATCGCCCGCTTCTATGGTACGCGGGCCGCGACGGGCAGGGCGGTCGATCCGCCGTCTTCGCTGCTGGGCGCCATCGACGAGGCCCTGTCGGATTTCGCCCAGGGAGTCGAGCCGGGCGTGCGGCGGAATGCGGTGCAGGCGCTCGTCGGCCTGCGGCGCGCCCTCTTTCCCGCCTCGCCGGCGCCCGTGAACCTCGCCGCGCCCGTGGCCATGCCCATCCTTCCTAAACTGGAGCTCGCATCGTGAACGCCGACATCGATATCTTTGGCGTCTATGTACCGAGCCTGATGATCCTCGCGCTCGTCGCCATCATCGCCAATCTTCTGCTTCGTTCTGTATTGGCCAGGGCTGGCGTCTATCGCCTGGTCTGGCACCGCTCCCTGTTCGATCTCGCACTGTTCGTGATCGTGCTGAGCGGGTTGTTTTCCATCTTTCAACGGTTCGTGTCGTGAAACGCTTTTTTGCCTCGCTGGGGCGAGTCCTCATCACCCTCATTGTCGTCGTCATCGCTGCCGGCTTCGGCTGGCGGTTGTGGGACTATTACATGAACGACCCTTGGACCCGGGATGGTCATGTCCGCGCCGATATCGTCGGCATCACGCCGGACGTGTCCGGCCTGGTCAGTGAAGTGCTGGTGCGCGACAACCAGGAAGTCCATCGCGGCGACGTCCTGATCCGCATCGATCCCAAACGCTTCGAGCTTGCCCTGCAGCAGGCCGATGCGGCCGTCTCCGGCACCAAGGCGACGCTGGAACAGGCGAAGCGCGACTATGTGCGCTACAGCGAACTGGGCAAGGACGTGGCCTCGGCCCAGAAGATCGAGCAGGCCCTGGCAAGCCAGGATGTTGCGAGCGCCAATTACCAGCAGGCCCTCGCCAATCAGGCCGTGGCCAAGCTCAATCTCGAACGCTCGGAGATCAAGGCGCCGGTCAATGGCGTGATCACCAATTTCAACCTCAATCCCGGCGACTATGTCTCGGCCGGCAAGGCGGTGACGGCGCTGCTCGATACCGATTCATTACGGGTCGAAGGCTATTTCGAGGAGACCAAGCTGCCCCGGATCGCGGTGGGAGATCCGGTCGACATCCATCTGATGGGCCAGCCGGCCGTCATCACCGGCCATGTCGAGAGCATTGCCGGCGGCATCGAGGATCGCGAACGCAGCGATGGTTCGAACCTCCTGGCCAACATCAACCCGACCTTCTCCTGGGTGCGCCTGGCCCAACGCGTGCCGATCCGCGTGGCACTCGACAAGCTGCCGGAAGGCTTCCACCTGGTGGCGGGACAGACGGCAACCGTCACCGTCAAGTCGAAGCCGCCGCAGGCCAGCGCGGGCGGATCGGCCGGAACGACCAGGTCCTGAGGAGAGACGACGAAGCGGCATCGGCTACGGAGGTGCCGCCCCGATCTTTCAAGTTCCCAAATTCAGAGCAAACAAGCATATGGTCGTGAATGCGCTTTGCTCCCGGTCTATGAAGTAACGTCCCTTTCCTGCAGAGGACTCTTCATGACCGCCTTGATGACAGCCGAACTTGCCTGGTACGCCTCCGGGCGCTTCTACCGCGCCAATGATGGCTCACTGGCCGACTACGGCTACTTCCTGCATTTGCCGTTTGCAGATGCGCCGCTGTTCGATGGCAAGCCGGCAGAGACGACGGCGTATTTCACCTTCGCCGCCACGCCGTTCAAGGCGAACGGGATCGACAATGGTGCACTTTCGCTTGGCCTCGATCCGGTCGGCGAATTCTCGCTGTATCTGCAGCGCCGGCCAGGGGCGACCTTTGCCGATCCAGCCTCCTTCGCCCAGGGCGAGTGCATTGCCACCTTCCGCCGCACCAGCCTGGTGGTCGGCACCACGGTTGACGCTTCCCTCGCGCAAACAAGCGGAGCCATCATAGGCACCAACATGTTCTCGGCGCGCCTGATCGCGAGCCGTGCATTCGAATTTGCGGGAAAGCACTACGATCTCGCCGAGGCTGTTGGGGCCGGCATCACCCAGTTCGGTACCGCGGCGACTACGCCGATCTCGCCGCCCCCGACCGGTTACGATCTCGTACTGCCCTTTACCGGATCGGCCATTGCCTTGGGGCGAGCCGGATAAGCCGAGGATGTTGCGGCGAACCTCTCCACCGGAGGCCAGCATGGTCCGCCGCCCCGGGTGCCAGGTTCAGCGTCTCAAGGCGGTTGCGAGGCTGTGAATATGCCGCGCGCCGATGCCACAGCAGCCGCCGATCAGGGTGGCGCCCGCTTCGGCCCAGTCACAGGCAAAGCGGGAATAGGCCATGGCCGTCAGGTCCTCGCGCGTGCCGTGCAGGGTCTCGTTGGCGGCGCCGTCCCCGTCCTGCTCCTCGAAGGCATTGGCATAGACGCCGATTTCGAGATCTGATTGCCGGTCGCGCAGCATCTTGCCGGCTACGCGCACGGCCTTCCCCATCACTTCGGGCCGGCTGCAATTGAAGAGCAGCGCTTCGGCCCCTGACCCGGCCGCCCAGGCAGCAGCATCGGCCACGCTTTCACCGGAGCGCAACCGCGGCTCGCCGTCCTCGGCGCCTACCTCGTCGGACAGGGTGAAGGAGACCCAGAATGGCTTGCCGGTGGCGGCCACGGCTTGGCGCACGGCCTCGCCTTCGGCGATCAGGCTGAGGGTTTCGCCGAGCCAGACATCGGCGTGGGGTGTAAGGCCGGCGACCAGCACTTCCAGATAGTCCTGGACGCGGGAAGGATCGAAGCGTTCGGGTTCGTAGGAGCCGAAGATCGGCGGCAGCGATCCTGCCACCAGTACCTTGCGGTCGAAGTGGCTGTCGGCGGCCTGCCGGGCGAGGCGGCCGGCGAGGTCGATCAGGGCAGGTCCCTGCTCGCGGAAGCGCTGCTCGCCGATATGGAAGGGGACCAGGGCGTAGCTGTTGGTGGTGATCACCTCGGCTCCAGCCTCGATGAACTCGGCATGAACCCGGCGGACGATGTCGGGGGCCTCCATCAAAGCGAGGGCCGACCATTCGGGTTGGCGCAACTCGGCGCCGAGGCGAAGCAGTTCCCGGCTCATGCCGCCGTCGAGGATCCGGATGGTTCCGGGCATGTCACGTACTCCAACGATGATGGACAAGCCAGTAGCCATCCTCGAGCAGGAGAACAAGGCGTTACCGAAGAAGCGGAGCAGGGGAGTTGCGTTTGCAAGACGGGGCGCCGGCGTCGCCAGGAAGCGATCCTGTTCCGGCCCATTCCACATCTGCTGGTCTGTCTCAGTCGCTCGAGGTTTCGTTGGGAAGCAGCAGTTCGTTGGTCAGAAACGCAACTTCGGTGCGGTTCTTGGCCTTGATCTTGCGCATGATGTTGCGGATGTGAACCTTGACCGTGCTTTCGGTCATGTTGAGCTTATGGGCGATGATCTTGTTCGGCTCGCCCCTGCGTACGCACGCGATGATTGCCAACTGCCGTTCGGTGAAATGCGGCCGCCCCTCCACGGCTGGCGGTTGGCCATCGAGCGGGGCCGTAAAGCCCTGGCGTGCCGACAACAGGCCACTGGCGGGAACGAAGGTGCCGCCGACATTCACGATGCGGATTGCTTCGATCGCCACCTCCAGGCTGAGGCTCATGGTTACGAAGCCGCGTGCGCCGCGTTCCAGGGCGGAGACCATCGTCGCGGGGTTGTCGATGTCGGATAGGACGACCACGCGCGCGCCCGGCACGCTGGAGAGGATGCGATCGAGCCCGGACTGTATGGCCCGGGCCGTACCCTCCTCACCGGTGGCACATAGCAGGATGATCGTCGAAGGGGCATGCGTGGAGGCTGTCAGCCAATCGTCGATAGTGTCGTAGCCGACGGCAGCAAGGTTTGCGGAAGAGGCCGTCAAGCACATCGTCAGACAATCGCGCCAGAAGGCTCGCTTGTCGATTACACAAACGGGGATCTTCAAGTAACGCTCTCCCTCGTGTGTCAGGCCACTTTCACCGATCGATCTCACCTGCTTCCCCTCCTTCAATCGCGAAATAGGCAAGGACTTTCAGCGAAATGTCAAACTTCCATATTCTCGCAATCCAAGGCGAGGTCAGTTTCCTTTTTGGGGAAATATTTAAACATGCCATCGTCGTGGCGCATGGAAACGACGCGGCATGACTTGGATTCGACACGCTTCCTCAACACCATGGGTAGACACCCACCCTCCAAGTGAGAAACACCATGGCGCAGGGTTGCGATGTGCGATTTCGCACATTGCCTTCAGGCCCTACCGCCCATGCGCGCGACCGGCAAGTCGGCGCGGCCATGCCAGGGAAGTCTCTAGAAACTGCAAACATGGTGGTGCCGTATTCGCGACATGGAAGCCATGAGGCCTGCATCTGTCGATAGCATTGCGCCCATGCGGGGTATGTGACAGCGGGCGGGGCAGGAGCAACTAAGCGCTCCGAACCAAGCGCGAGAGCCCGGTTCGGAGCGTCCTCGCGGATAGAGTGCCGGTGGGATTGGATGTCTGCGGAAAGACGATGAAGTAGCCTGCCCTTGGAAATCGTCAGGGAGCGAGGCGGGCCACACATATCCGTGCATGGCGGCCTTGCCGATACCTAAAGGAGGGACCTGCTACATGGGCATCCTTGGCGGCGCCCTGTAAATCAACGCACGACGGAAACCCGCGGCAGCATGACCGCCCGGGCTTCATGTCATAGTGTGTCGATCTCAGCCAGCTTTCTGGCGGCGACTTTCAGGCTCGCTTGGGAAGCTCGTTGCCAAAACTCGTCCAATGAGCCGTGTTCAGGATGCTACGTCCCTCGACCTCAATGTCGCCATCGGCCGTCATCACGATTCGCACCGGCCCATAAGCCACCAGATCGATGGTGATCGTGCCGGTGTCGTCATCGATGGTGACCATCGATTGACCTTGTTGAACTTTAGGCATTGCGTCGTGACCCTTGTTTATCATCGGTTCGACCCCACCGTTCGCGGGAATGGCGAAACATTGTCGTATCGAAGGTTGGAACGGTCGTCGTTTCTTGACAGATATTCAACCGATCAACCTTGGTTGGTTGGCTACTAACTGGCATCAGACTGGAATGAACTCAGGGTGCTGCCATTATTCTTTTGAGATTTAAAGAGACATCGAAGTATATAATCCAAGTCTTCATTCTATCGAGCCGAGCGCCCATGAAGTAATCTAGGAACTAGCATCCCGCTACGTTTTGCACTATCATACCGCCCCGAGGTTTAGGGGGCGGCATATGAGAGCGCTCGACAAGATATATTATGATATTGTCGATGAAATTGGCAGTGTACCGACGTCCCGTGACGTAAAAGGGATGTTGAATCGCGTTGTTCAGAGTTACGGGCTGCGTACAGCGGCCTATTTTGCTGTAAATATTCCTAGCTCTAATGGTGACGATCCCTATTTGGCTGTTACTTACTCCGATGATTGGGTTGAGCACTACAAGAGCGAGAATTATGTTAGAATAGATCCTGTTCTAAGAGAGGGATTTTCGGCCGTCTTGCCCATTGATTGGCGCAAATTCGACCTGAAGGGGTCGAAGCTCCGGGCCTTTTTCGGCGAGGCTGCCGAATTCGGGCTGGGGCGCCAGGGCCTGACTTTCCCTATCCGCGGCCGCCATGGCGAACGCGCCCTCTTCACCATCACCAGCGACGTCTCCGATCAGGAATGGGATCAGACGTTGGGGGCGTTCCAGCGCGACTTCCAGGTCTTGGCCTACCACATCCACAATGCCATCCTGCGTACGGAAGCGGTTGAAGAAGAGGAAGTCCATCTTTCTCCGCGTGAGATCGAATGCCTGAAGTGGGTTGCCCGCGGCAAGACGGTCTCGGAAACTGCGACGATACTCTCCCTTTCGGACCGCACGGTGCGGTTCTACCTCGACCTGGCTCGAGCAAAACTGAATGCAACCAATGTTACTCATGCCGTCGCCAAGGCAATGAATATGAGCATTTTTTTCGGATCGAGGTAACCCGTCAAATACGCCGTATTTCTAAGGGAATAAGTGACCAATAAATTCGAGCAGATTCCGACGGAGGGTCTGTTCGATGATTGAAGTCATTCAAAGTTACGAACGTCATTTACATACTGAAACCCTGGATGCACTTTACCAGATGCGTGCGAGGGTCTTTAAAGACAGGCTTGATTGGGACGTTAATGTTTCCAATGGTCGCGAGATAGACTACTTTGACGATTGCGATCCTGTCTACTTGATATCGCGAAATCAATACACGGGTCGTGTGGAAGGTGGTCTGCGCCTGTTGCCGACGACCGGCCCGAATATGCTGCGCGATGTCTTCTCAGTCCTGTTGCCGGATGGCGAAATTGTGGAGAGCCCGCTCATTTGGGAAAGCTCCCGCTTCGCGATCGACCCGGATCTGGCCAATGACGGCAACCGCCGCCTGCATTCGGTGACGACGGAGCTGCTGTGCGGCATCGTCGAGGTCGGCATGCTTGCTGGCATCGATTTCGTGGTGTCTGTCTACGATGCCCGCATGGCCCGCATCTTCAAGCTGGCCAACTGCCCGGCGGATGTCATTGGCGTGCCCACCAGAATCGGCCGCGTGATGACTTATGCCGGTCTCTTCGAGATCAGCGAGGAGATGCGCGCCGGGATCGCTGCAGCCGGCCAGATCACTGGTTCGGTCCTGCGCTCCGAGACGCAAGTCCACGCGGCTGCAGCTTAAGCCGCAGATGTTGTGTTTGCGAGCCAATTGGCTGGAGCAACGCAATTTCGATGCCTGAGGCCAGTCGAGGCTTCGGGTTCATCCTAGTCGCCTCGTGAATGTGGGCCGGATGCCGTCGCCAGGAACCGGCGTCACATTCTGAGGTGTCATAGGGCGCCCAAGGGCCACAAGCCCTCGGCATATTTCTTGTCTGGCGTATCGGCAGAGTGGCTGATGCTGTCCGTCAAGTCATTTCGACGATCGACCAGTCGAGGTGCCGTGCTGCCACCGAGCCAGTGCGGTTCATAGCGGATCTCAGAGCGCGAATGCGCCAACATTTCGCTTCGTCGGCATCGCCACCGACGAAGCGGGGTGCCGTGTCACCCCGGATGGCAAGATCGAATTCGAAATGGGTTGGCGGGTGTGCAAAGCCCGTGCCGAGCGCCTTCAAGCACGCTTCCTTGCGCGCCCAGTTTTCGAAGAAGACGTTCTGCCGCGTGCCGGATGGCAGTGCCTCGAATTGTGTGTGCTCGGCAGGTGAAAATACCTGCGCCGTGATGCTGTCCTCGATCGGGCGGATATGCTCGATGTCGATGCCGATTTCGAAGCCGTTCGCGACGGCAAGGGCTGCCGCGTCTTCGCTATGGCTTAGATTGAAGCGGATCCGCCATCCCGAAGGCTGGGTCGTGCAGAAGGGCTTGCCTGCGGCGCCATAGCCGAAGCCAACCGCTTGTGGCGAAACCGCGAGATAATCGGCGAGAATTTGCCTTAGCCTTCCGCGCGCCGCCACGAAGCGGCGGCGATGCCGCTCGAAGCGGAATTTATCAGCGCGACCGCGCTCCTCCCCCGACAAGACCTGCCAGTAGCGCTCGAAGTCGTCTTCGCCGGCGTCAAGGTCCCATTGCCAGACGTGAACCTCGTGAGGGGTGGGTGGTGTGAGCAGGCGAAACGGCATCGAAAGCTTGGATTCAACTGGTGTGGCGATTGACTGATTCCACTCGATCAGGATCGAGACCGTCGCGCAACCTCCTCCAGGGTCGAGCGATGGCAGAGGCGTTTGGGCCGTCACTCCCACCTTCAGCGCTGTGTCTTACGGCTATCGGGGTAGAGGCGGGAGTCTCCGGGATGGATGGAGCCTACTCCTTTTGGTCCGATTTTGCCTATCGGGTGGGGGGAGGGCATTCAATTTCCCGAATTGAGACCGTGATCTTCGAACTCTACAATAATCGCAGTGTTTCGTTGGATGGGTTCTTTGAGTCTGCATTGAGCTCCACCTGTTTTCTTGGTTGCCGCAAAGGTCATTTTGGCTTTTCGGCGTCAGGAAGGCGAAAGAGGTATACCACTCTAATAATTCCTTCGTAGAATGTAACGTGCCTTATAGTTTTTGAAATCTATGCGTGAAGATTTTTTCGTTTCACGGTAAATTCACGCATGTTTTCGAAACATAAGTTTATCTGGATATTGAAGTATTTTTCACGAATATCTGGAGCGAGAAAGGCAATAGCTGATCTGGGAATGTTCGGCGCAATTATGGGGCTGGTTTGCTGGGGAATGTGTGAAAACACACACGAAGCGTCCGAAAGCCGGGATATTCCGGTTCACACGCAATCGTAAGCCCGGCACCTCTGGCCGCCCCGACGGGCCGAAGGAAAGCAATGGATATCACATCGGTGCTGCAGGCGGCGGCCTGGTGGCACGGCCTGCGGCGGAACGATCCTCCGAGGCACTATACACGATTTTGCATGGGGGCTCCGTGAGTACGTTTCAAACCGACCTTTCCGTCCATCAATTGATCAGCGAGCAGGCTGCGCTTCGCTCCGATAGCCTTGCGGTGACCTGCGACGGCGTTTCGATCACCTTCGGGGAATTGAACGCGCGCGCCAACCAGCTCGCTCATCGCCTGCTCAAGATGGGCGTGAAGCCCAACACTCTGGTCGCCATCGGCCTCGAGCGATCGATCGACATGATCGTGGGTATGCTGGGCATCATGAAGTCGGGTGCTGCCTATCTGCCGCTCGATCCGAGCTATCCGCGCGAGCGCCTGGCCTTCACGCTGGAAGATGCCCGGCCGCTGGCATTCGTGACCACGGCCAGCAGCCGCGCGACGCTGCCGCCGAGCGATCTGCCGATGATTCTGCTGGACCAGGACGCCAATAGCCTCAGTGCCGAGCCGGTCACGAATCCTGACATCGCCATCGATCCCCAGTCGCTCATCTATGTCATCTATACGTCGGGCTCCACCGGCCGGCCGAAGGGATGCCGGCTGACGCACCACAATGTCGTCCGGCTGTTCCACGCGACCGACCACTGGTTCGGCTTCGGCCCACAGGATGTGTGGACCTTCTTCCATTCGCACGCCTTCGACTTTTCCGTGTGGGAAATCTGGGGAGCGTTGGTCTATGGGGGCCGCGTGGTGGTGGTGCCTCATCGCGTCAGCCGCTCGCCCGAGGACTTCTTGGACCTGCTCATTCGCGAGCAGGTGACCGTTCTCAACCAGACGCCATCCGCTTTCCGCACTTTGATCGAGGTGGAGCGCCGCCGCCCGGAGGCCTCGGCCCTGGCCCTGCGCTATGTGATCCTCGGCGGCGAAGCCTTGGAGTTCCAGATGCTGCGGCCGTGGTTCAACCGCTATGGCGATGCCAAGCCACGCATCATCAATATGTACGGCATCACGGAAACCACTGTGTTCGTCACCTATCGTCCCGTGTCTGCAGCCGAGCTCGACAGCAACCGGGCAAGCCTGATTGGCGTGCCGATCCCCGATCTGACCATCCATGTCCTCGACGAGAACCGCAAGCCTGTCCCGGTGGGGGAGGAAGGCGAGATCTATGTCGGCGGGGAGGGTGTGTGCCTGGGCTATCTGAACCGTCCGGAGCTGACGGCGGAACGTTTCATCGACTGGCAGCCCTCGGAAGATCGGGCCGCCGAGAAGCTGTACAAGACCGGCGACCTCGTCCGGCGTACGGCGGATGGTGATCTTGAATATCTCGGGCGCAGCGATCACCAAGTGAAGATCCGCGGCTTCCGCATCGAGACGGGTGAAATCGAAAACCAGCTCATGCGCCATCCTGCCGTGACGGCTTGTGCCGTGATCGCTCGCACGGATGGCCCCGGCGAGGCGAAGCTGGTCGCCTATATCGTGCCTTCGACGACACCGGCGGAAGCTGCCATCCTGAAGGCGCATCTGGCCCAGACCTTGCCGGACTACATGCTTCCCTTCGCCTTCGTCGATCTCAGCGAATTGCCGATGACCGAGAATGGCAAGCTCGACCGCAAAGCGCTGCCCAGCCCGACTTTCGCGGCCAGCCCGATCGTTCCGGAGGCGCGCGACGAACTCGAACAGAAGATCGCGGTCATCTGGTCGCGTGTTCTGTCCGTGCCCGACGTCAGCACCAAGGTCAATTTCTTCGACCAGGGCGGGAGTTCGCTGCAGATCCTGACCGTTCTCAGCGAAATCCAGGAGAGCATTCATCCCGAGCTTCGCCTGAGCGATGTCTTCGAGCGTCCCACCATCACGGCTCTCGCCAATTTCATCCGCTCGAGTTCCGAGCCTGCCGCGAGCCCGGCCGCCAGGCCGGAGAATCTGCGCGCCCGCCAGCAGGCCGAGGCGCTCCAGCGCATGCGCCAGCGCCAGATGGGAGCGGCAAGGTGAGCTCCATCTCCGATCCTCCCCTCAACGCCATCGCGGTGATCGGCATGGCGGGCCGCTTTCCCGGTGCCCGCTCCGTCGGCGAGTTCTGGCAGAATCTACGCAATGGCGTGGAATCGATCACCCGTTTCGAGGACAGCGAACTCGAAGACACGTTCGGGCCAGACGTTCGGCGCGCGCCCAATTTCGTCCGGGCCCGGCCGATCCTGTCCGATGTCGAGTATTTCGACGCGGAGTTCTTCGGCATGTATCCGCGCGAGGCGGAACTGACCGACCCGCAGCACCGCATCTTTCTCGAATGCGCCTGGGAAGCACTCGAGGACGGTGGCTACGATCCGGCGAGCTATCCCGGCAGCATCGGCGTCATCGCCGGCTGCAGCATGAACACCTATTTCCTCCACCACGTCGTCGGCAATCGCAACGTGTCGGAGGATTTCACCAATGCCTTCCAGGTCGGGCAATATCCGATGCTGCTCGGCGCCAGCCGCGAATTTCTGGCGACGCGGGTGTCCTACAAGTTCAACCTGAACGGACCAAGCTTCAGCCTGAACACGGCTTGCTCGACCTCGCTGATGGCGATCGCGCAGGCTTGCCAGCAATTGCTGCTGTTCCAGAGCGACATGGTCATTGCCGGCGGCGTTTCGATCACCTTCCCGCAAAAGCGCGGCTATCTGACCCAGGAAGGCGGCATGGTGTCGGAGGATGGGCATTGCCGTACCTTCGACGCCGACGCCAGGGGTACCGTCTTCGGGAGCGGTGCCGGCGCCGTGCTGTTGAAGCGGCTCGAGGATGCGCTTGCCGACGGCGATCATATCTACGCCGTGGTACGTGGCAGCGGCGTCAACAATGACGGTTCGGCCAAGGTCGGCTATACCGCGCCGAGCTCCGACGGCCAGGCTGCCGCCATCATGATGGCGCATGCCAATGCCGGCGTCGATCCTCGCTCGATCAGCTATGTCGAGTGCCATGGCACCGCAACGCCGCTCGGAGACCCGATCGAGATTGCCGGGCTGACCAAGGCCTTCCGCGCCACGGGCGACGAGGGCAGACAGTATTGCGCGATCGGCTCGGTCAAGAGCAATATCGGCCATCTCGATGCGGCGGCTGGCGTGGTCGGCTTCATCAAGACGGCGCTCAGCCTCGAGAACCGCCAATTGCCGGCGACCCTGCACTTCAAGAAGCCCAATCCGCGTCTCGGCATCGAAAACAGCCCGTTCTTCGTCAATGCGGCCCTGAGCGACTGGCAGGAGGGGCCGGAGCCGCGCCGTGCGGGGGTCAGCGCCTTCGGGGTCGGCGGCACCAATGTGCATGTGGTGCTGGAAGAGGCGCCGATGCCGGCGCCGCGCCTGGCGAGCAAGGGAGTCGAGATTCTCACTTTGTCGGCCCGCAGCGAAGCAGCTCTGGGCAAGGCCCGCTCGGCCCTGGCCGGGCATCTGGCTGCCAACCCCGGGCTGGAACTCGCGGACGTTGCGCATACGCTGCAGCTCGGCCGCAAAGCCTTCGACTATCGCTGGTCGACCGCTGCCAGCGATAGTCCGGCAGCCGTCGCCGCCTTGAACGACCCGGCGGCCCGCACCTTCAAAGCCGCCGGCGATCCCGGCGTGGTGTTCATGTTCCCCGGACAGGGATCGCAATATCCCGACATGGGACGGGGCCTCTACGAAGCCGAGCCGGGCTTCCGGGCCGACATCGACCGTTGTGCGGCGATCCTGCGCCCTCATCTGGAACGCGATCTCAAGGAGCTGCTCTATCCGGCCAGGCGCGAAGCCGATGATCACAAGCGCCTGGCAGCCACCTGCTATGCCCAGCCTGCGATCTTCGCGGTCGAGTATGCTTTGGCACGGCTGTGGATCAGCCGGGGGATCGTGCCGCGCGCGATGATCGGGCACAGCGTTGGTGAATTCGTCGCGGCTTGCCTTGCCGGCGTCTTTACGCTCGAAGAGGTGCTGCCGCTCGTCGCCGCCCGTGGTCGCATGATGCAGGACCTTCCCTCGGGGGGCATGCTGGCGGTCAGGCTTGCCGAGGCGGAACTTGCGCCCTTGCTCGGGGCCGATCTCGCCATCGCTGCGATCAACGGTCCCGCTTTATGCGTCGCGTCCGGGCCGGACGATGCCATCGATGCGCTGGAAGCGCGATTGAAGGCGCGCGGAGTCGTCAGCCGGCGGCTTCACACCTCGCACGCCTTCCACTCCCCCATGATGGATCCGATCATCGGGCCCTTCACCGAGGAGGTGCGCAAGATCGGACTGAGGGCGCCTACCATTCCCTACGTCTCCGGCGTGACGGGCCAGTGGATCACGGCCGAGGCCGCCACGTCGCCCGACTATTGGGCCCGGCATTTCCGCGAGCCGGTACGCTTCGCCGACGGCCTGTCGCTCCTGCTCGGCGATACGGCGGCGGTCCTGCTCGAAGTCGGTGCCGGCAACACCTTGACCACGCTGTCGCTGCAGGGCGCGGCGAGGGGCAGGGTGGTGGTTTCCTGCCTGCCGGACGCTGCGCGTGAGCGGCGCGACCAGGACGTCATGGCCGAGGCCCTGGGTCGATTGTGGACCGCCGGCGTGGCCGTCGACTGGGCCTTGCAGTCGGCCGAGACGACGCGGCGCAGAGTGCCTCTGCCGACCTATCCCTTCGAGCGCACGCGCCACTGGATCGAGCCGCCCGCCCGCCAGACGGCTTCCGTGCCTGCGGCCAACCCGCCGGCCGCTCCACGATCCGAACCGGCGCTTCCCGCTGGTTCGCCGCCTGCCGAAATCCTCGCAATGCCGCTCCCCGAGCAAACCGTGATGTCCGACATGACCGCCCGCACCGAGACCATCAAAGCCGCCATCATCTCGATTTTCGCCGATCTGTCCGGCGAGGATGTGGCTTCTGCCGAACCCGGCACGACCTTCCTGGAAATGGGCTTCGACTCCCTGTTCCTGACCCAGGCTGCCCAGGAGCTCCTGAACAAGTTCGGCCTCAAGATCACCTTCCGTGCCCTTCTGGGGGATCTCGGCAGTATCGAGGCCCTGACGGAGCATGTTGCAGCGGCGTTGCCGCCCGAGAAATTCGCACCTGCACCTGCACCAGCCCCAATTGCGGTAGCGCCGGACGCGGCACCGTCTCCCAGCGCTGTTTCGCCGATCGGCCAACCTGCGCCTCTCCTTTCGACAGCATTGCCGCTTGCCGGTACGGGAGCTGGCGTGGAGGGCTTGATGCGCGACCAGCTTCAGGTCATGGCGCATCTGATGCAGCAGCAGCTCGAGGTGCTGCGCGGTGGGGCAGTATTGCAGGCTCCTGCCGTCCAGGCCGTGATGGCGCCGCCCGCAGCTCCTTCTCCCGCGCCAGCGCTTCAGGCCGCGGACACCCCGCAGCCTGCCGCGGCGCCCCAGGCCGATGCGGCTCCGGTCAAGGAACTGCCTTCGCGCTTCGCCGTCTACAAGAACACCCAGAAGTCGCAGGACCAGGGGCTCGATGCCCGCCAGCGCAGCCATATCGAGGCGCTCACCTCGCTCTGGAATGCCCGCAGCCCGGGTTCCAAGCAGCTGACGCAGGACTATCGCAACGTCCTGGCCGACCCACGCGCCGCCTCCGGCTTCAATCCGGACTGGAAGGAGATGGTCTATCCGGTGATTGCAGCCCGCTCGAAGGGCTCGCGGATCTGGGATGTCGACGGCAACGAATATATCGACCTGGTCAACGGCTATGGCCAGACGATGTTCGGCCATGCCCCCGATTTCGTGGTCGAGGCGGTCGACCGGCAGTTGCAGGAAGGCTTCGCCATCGGCCCACAATCCGCCAGGGCGGGCAAGGTTGCGGCTCTCTTCTGCGAGATGACCGGCAATGAGCGCGCCACCTTCTGCAATACCGGTTCGGAAGCCGTGATGGCCGCCATGCGCGTGGCGCGTACGGTCACCGGACGCAAGCGCGTCGTCATGTTTGCCGGCGACTATCACGGCCAGTTCGACGAAGTGCTGGTCAGGGGGCAGGTCCGCCAGGGCGAACATCGCTCGCTGCCGGTGGCACCGGGTATCCCGCCGCAGTCGGTGGAGAACGTCACGGTACTGGAATATGGTTCGGACGAAGCGCTCACCTGGATCCACGGGCATGCGGATGAACTCGCCGCCGTGGTGGTCGAGCCGGTGCAGAGCCGCCGCCCGGACCTGCGCCCGGTCGAATTCCTCAAGCAGGTTCGCGCCGTCACCGAAGCGTCCGGCACCGCGCTGGTGTTCGACGAGGTGGTCACGGGCTTCCGCATGCATCCTGCGGGTATGCAGCACCTGTTCGACATCAAGGCCGACCTCGCCTGTTACGGCAAGGTGGTCGGCGGCGGGCTGCCGGTCGGCGTGCTGGCCGGCAAGGCAAGCTTCATGGATGCGCTCGACGGTGGCGACTGGCGCTACGGCGACGATTCGTACCCGGAGGTCGGAGTCACCTTCTTCGCCGGCACTTTCGTCCGCCATCCGCTGGTTCTGGCTGCGCTCGAGGCCGTGCTCGAGCATCTGAAATCCAGGGGACCGGCCTTGCAGGAGGAGGTTTCGGCCCGCATGGGACGCCTGGCCGAGCAGCTTTCAGCCTGCTTCGCCGAGTGCGGCCTGTCCCTGCCGGTCCCGAGCTATGGCAGCCTGTTCTACATCAATCCGAGCCATGACTATCGCTTTGGCAGCCTGCTCTACTATCATCTGCGTGCCCGCGGCATCTATGTGCATGAGGGTTTCCCCTGCTTCCTGACCACGGAGCATACGGACGAGGATGTCGCGCGGATCGTGCAGGCTTTCCGCGAGAGCATCGAGGCCATGCAGGCCGACGGCATGTTGCCCGGCGGCCCTCCGCTTGCGGGCGGTGACGGCAAGACCGGAATGGCAGCCAAAACGGCCACGCCTACGGGCCCCATTGCACCGACCGCTTCCCAGACCGAGGTCTGGCTCTCGGCGCAGCTTGGCGACGAGGCCTCCTGTGGTTTCAACGAGTCCATCAGCCTGAGTTTCGAAGGGCCTCTCGACACGGAAGCCCTGCGCGCATCGCTCAACGACGTCATCGCGCGTCACGATGCACTGCGCATCCATTTCGATGCGACCGGTACCCGCATGAGCTTCGCGCCCGAGCTCCGTCTGGAACTGCCCCTCGTGGATGTTTCCGGAGAGGCCTCGCCACAACAGGCTCTGAAGGCGCGGATCGAACAGGATGCCAGGACAGCCTTCGACCTCGTCGGCGGCCCGCTGGTGCGTGGCCAACTGGTTCGGCTCTCGCCGGATCGGCATGTCCTCGTCTTCACCGCCCATCACATCGTCTGTGATGGCTGGTCGATCAACGTGCTGATCGGCGAACTCTCGGAGTTCTATCGCGCCCGGGTCGAGAACAGCCAGCCCGTGCTGGCCGAACCGCTCCCCTTCAGCAGCTACGCCCAGACCGTGAAGGAAGTGGCTGACGATGAAGACTATTGGGTCGCGCAGTTTCGCACCGCGCCGCCGCCCCTCGAACTGCCGAGCGATCGCGCGCGGCCGCCGATCAAGACCTTCAATGGCGGGTCGGTCCAGTTCGCCATCGAAAGGCCGCTCTATGAGGCGGTTCGCAAGGCCGGGGCCAAGCGCGGCAGCACCTTGTTTGCCACGCTGCTTGCCGCGTTCGAGATCCTGATGGGCCGCCTTGCCGGCCAGAATGAAGTGGTGGTCGGCATACCGGCGGCCGGCCAGTCGCTGGTCGAGGACGACAGGGCTCTGGTCGGACATTGCGTTAATCTGCTGCCGCTGCGTGCGAGCTGGCAGGATGGCACGAGCTTTGCCGATTTTCTGGCTGCCACCAAGCAGAGCGTGCTGGAGGCCTATGACCATCGCAGTTGCACGCTCGGCACCGTCCTGCGCAAGCTGACGCTCCCGCGCGACGCCAGCAGGCTGCCGCTCGCCGAAGTTCAGTTCAATCTGGAACGCCTGGGCGGAGATCTGGCTTTTCCGGGCCTGACGACCGAGGTCGTTCCCAACCCCAAGCGCTTCTCCACCTTCGATCTCTTCGCGAATGTGACGGAGTCGGCCAACGGCTTGCGCATCGATTGCGACTATAACGCCGATCTCTTCGACGAGGCGACGGTCCGCCGCTGGCTGGGGCATTACCGCACCTTGCTGCAAGCGATCGCCGACGACGTCACGACCCCGATCGAGCGTTTGCCGTTGCTGGCTGCCGGCGATGTGCCGGCCTCCCTGGCTGGCCCCTCTCTGCCCGCGCCGTCCGATCCGAGCCTGCTCACCGTTCATGGGCTGATCGAAGCCCAGGCGGCGGCCAATCCGGAGGCCCTGGCTGCGCTTTTCGAGGACCAGCAACTCACCTATGGCGAACTCGACCGGCGGGCCGGCCAGCTCGCGGCGCATTTGCACGATCGCGGCCTCGGCAGGGGCGCGCGTGTCGCCGTATTGGTTGATCGCTCGCTGGATATGCTTGTTTCCCTGCTGGCCGTGCTGAAGGCCGGCTGTGCCTATGTTCCGCTCGCCACCAATCATCCGGCAGCCCGGCTCAACGGCATCCTGGCCGAGGCCGAGGTTGCCGCCGTGGTGACCCAGGCAGCCTATGAAGACATTGCTTCGGTTGCCGCCGTAACGGTCCTGGTCGATCGCGATCGCGACGCGATTGCCGCACGCCAACCCTTGCCGGTGTCGGGCGCCAGGACGACCGGCGAGGATCTTGCCTATGTCATCTTCACCTCCGGCTCGACGGGCAAGCCCAAAGGGGTCGAAGTGACGCATGCTTGCGTCGCCAATTTCCTGGCCTCGATGCGTCAGGTGCCAGGGTTCACCGCCGAGGACCGGCTGCTGGCCGTTACCACGATCTCCTTCGACATCGCGGCGCTCGAGCTTTATCTGCCGCTGGCTTGCGGGGGCAGCGTGGTCATCGCGCCCCAAAGCGAGACGGCCGACGGCCAGGCCTTGCTCAAGCGTCTGGAAAGCTGCGGTGCCACCGTGATGCAGGCAACCCCGATCACCTGGGTGATCCTGCTGGAATCCGGCTTCAAGCCCTCGCCGAAACTGAAGATGCTCTGCGGCGGCGAAGCAATGCCGCGCAGCTTGGCAGATCAATTGGTCCAGAACGGCGGCGAGCTTTGGAACATGTACGGCCCGACCGAGACGACGATCTGGTCCTCGGTCGCCCATATCCGTCCGGGCCCGGATCCGATCACGGTCGGCCATCCTATCGCCAACACGCAATTCCACGTGCTCGACAAGTTCGATCGCGTGCAGCCGCTCGGCGTGGTGGGCGAACTCCATATCGGTGGTGATGGCGTCGCCCGCGGCTATTTCCACCGCCCCGACCTGACTGCCGAAAAGTTCATTGCAGACGGTGTTTCAGGCACGCCTGGGGCGCGGCTCTATCGTACGGGCGACCTCGCCCGCCTCATGCCGGGTGGCCGCCTTCAACTCCTGGGGCGGAACGACCATCAGGTGAAGTTGCGGGGCTTTCGCATCGAACTCGGCGAGATCGAGGCCGCGATCGGCAAGGCTGGTCTCGGCGTCAATGCGGTGATCCTGCGCGAAGACAATCCGGGGGATCCCAGGCTTGTGGCCTATTACGAGGCGCCAGCCTCCAGCGCACCCAGCATCGAGGCTCTTCGCAATGCCCTCGGCCGGGACCTGCCTGATTATATGATACCCAGCCAGTGGGTTCGCCTTGATGCCATGCCGCGTGGGTCGAGCGGCAAGCTCGACCGCCGTTCCTTGCCCAAGCCGAGCGAGGCATCCGCGAACGAGCTGTCGAGCACTTATGTCGCCCCCGGCAATCAAGCCGAAACGATCCTGGCGGACATTTGTGCCGAGGTCCTTGGACAAGGGAGAATCAGCGTGGCGGATGACCTGCTCATGCTTGGCGCGGATTCGATCCATATCTTCCAGATCGTGGCGCGGGCGAACCAGGCCGGGCTGGCCCTGTCGGCCAAGACCCTGCTGCAGCAGCGCAATATCGCCAAGGCAGCAGCCACGCTCGCCGGGGTGTCGCCGGCCGCGGAGACTTCGGAGCTCCCGCAACTCGTTCGCGTAGCCAGGAGCAGCCGTCGTGTTGCCGCCAGCGCTCTGCAATCTCCGGAACGGTGACGCCGATGGCAGGTTCTGAAACAGGCAACGACATCGGTATCGGCCCCCAGGAGGCCGACACGGACCTCTATGCCTTTCCTTGTTCGCTGGCCCAGGCACGCTTCTGGATCCTGGACCAGATCACCCCGGAAGACCCGGCGCTGAATGTTGCCGTGCGTTGGCGCCTGCGTGGCCGGCTTGATGTCGCCGTGCTCCAGCAAGCACTGAATGCGGTGATCGACCGTCACGAGATCCTGCGCACCAGCTATCGCGACGTCGATGGCGAGCCCGAGCAACTCGTTCATCCCGACGCATCGATCCAGCTTCCGGTCATCGACCTGACCTTGCTGCCGGAAGCGAGCCGTCACGAGGAAGGAGAGCGCATCAGCCAGATCGAGGCGCGCAAGCCTTTCGATCTTACGCGGGTGCCCAATCTTCGTGCGACCCTGCTAAAAGTCGGGGCCGAGGAGTACATCATCCTGGTTACCGTCCACCACATTGCCTGTGACGGCTGGTCGGTGGGGATCATCGCGCGTGACATGATGGAGTTCTACCAGGCCCGGCTGCGGCTGCGCGCGCCCAACCTGGCCGATCTTCCTTTGCAATATGCCGACTTCGCGGCGTGGCAGAGCGAATGGATGAAAGCGGACACGCTCAAAAGCGAGCGGGCTTATTGGACCTCGCAACTGGCCGGGTTCAAGCGCTTCGATCTACCTGCCGACAAGCCACGCGGGGGAGCAGGGGCTGCGCCGGCGCTCATTGTGGGGCGCCAGTTGCCCCGCACGCTGACCGATGCGATGTCGGCCCTGGCAACGGCGGAAGGCTGCACGTTCTTCATGGTCGGGGCAGCCGCGCTGATGTGTCTCCTGCATCGCCACAGCGGCTCCGAGGACATTACGGTCGGTACGCAGATCGCCGGGCGAGACCGGGTCGAGCTCAACAACATTGTCGGACCCTTCATCAATACCGTGCCCCTGCGCACCAGGATCTCCGGAAATCCCAGCTTCCGGCAATTGCTGGCCCAGATGCATGACGTCATCGAGGGCGCGCTGCTCAACCAGCATATGCCGATCGAAGACATCATCGCCATTGCCAAACCGGCGCGCGAGCCCGGCCGCAATCCGCTGTTCTCCGTCAACCTGATCTGCCAGCGCTCGTTCATACCCACCGATGAGCGCCCGGAACTCAGCCTGATCGACATGCCGTCCGTTTCGCCGGGCGCGCTTTATGATCTGAATTTCTTCTTCGTCGAGCGCCCCGATGGCTGGCGCATGTCCTGCGAATACGACGCCTCGCTCTATAACAAGGAGACGGTGGAGGGATTTCTTGCCCAGTTGCAGGACCTGCTCGGCAGCCTCGTTGCCGATCTGGATCGGCCGGTGGGTGAGGGAGCCAGCCCCACGCCCGTTCGCGCGACTGCCCCGCAGTTGGCATCTGCGCACGTATCCGGGCTTCCCGATGGCCATGTGCGCGTGGAAGCCGAGCTTGCGGACATCTGGGTCAACATCCTCAAGGTGCCGATCCTGAATCTGAAGGACAATTTCTTCGCGCTTGGCGGGCATTCACTATCGGCGTTCCGCATGCTTTCGCGGGTCGAGAAGGTCTTCGGCAAACGCATTTCCTTTGACGAATTGCATAGCCATCCCACCATTGGCGAGTTGGCCAAACTTCTGGGCGGACCTGTTGTTACCGAGGCGAGGGGGGCCGTGGTCATGCAGCCGCATGGCGCGAGTACGCCCATCTTCGCTTTGCACGACACCTTCATTTACCAGGAACTGGTCAACCATCTGGGAGAGGATCAGCCCTTCATTTCGGTTCCGTTGCCGGCTTTCGTCGAGGGAGGCGCGGAAACCAGCCGGGCGGAGATGGTGGAGCACTGCGTGCGCATCATCGAGGAAGTGCGCCCGCACGGCCCCTATGTCCTGCTCGGCTTTTGCGCTGCGGCTCGGCTCAATGTCGCCGTCGCCCGCCGCTTGATCGAGAGGGGGCACGCAATCGAGCTATTCGTGACGCTCGATGCCTGGGCTCCTGGCTATTCGAAGCGTCAGTCGCGGCTGAAGGGAATGCTGGGACGATATTCCTACCAGATCCAGTCGGGGCTTTATTATGCCCGTTGCCTCGTCGGCGGCCCAGAACAGCGCCGACACGCCTTGAGGCGCATTCGCCTCTTCCTGAAAGCGGTGTTCGGCCGGAAATCATTCGAGGATGGGCCGGATGACGACGCACGAATCGGCCATTGGGTGGTCGAGGCCGGCCGGGACGAAGGCGGCACGCCGCTTCCCATGCCGATCCTCGCCTTCCACAACGAGAACATGCCGCTCGGCTACTTCCTTGACAGAACCATGGGCTGGAATGCCCTGACATCGAAGGGCGTCACCATGGCTTCGGTGGCAGCGACCCATGAGGAGCTTATTCGCCGCACGGCGTCGAGGACGATCGGCGACGTCATCAACGCAACACTCAAACAGCTCCCCGGCCGCTGAGGATCTCCATGCCAGCCTCTCTCATCCGATCGCCGGTATGGTCGAGCAGAAGAAAGGGGCTCGTGGGAGTGCTTTGCCTCGGGGCTGCATTGCTCGCAGTCGGTCTCGGTGTCGCCAACCTCGCTCGGGCCGGCGACCCCGAGGTTGCAGCTACGCTGGTGCCATTGTCTGGGTTGTGTGGCGACAAATCCGACGCTCTGCCGCGCGAGGTCGCTGGTCGCCTTGCTGTCAGAGCCTGGTATGCCAAGCAAGCCGCCGGCGTTGGGGCCACGTCCCGATCGCCCGTCATATTCTTCAATGCCGGCTGGGGCGGCAGTGTCGAAGGTCATATGAACCAGATCGACGCCCTCGTTCACCGCGGCTATGTGGTGATCGGAGTCGATCAGATAGATCCCGAAGCCTACAGGCAGTTCGTCGACTTTTCGGGCGAGGAAGCGTTCGTGCGCACCCGGGCAGCCGTCAACCTCAAAGCCGGTGCTTTTGCCAGGGACAATAGCGTCGTCCTCGATATTTTGCGGGCAGCTGCACCCTGTGCTGAAGACGGCGATGTCGCCTTCGTGCTGAGGAGGCTCGATTTCGAGCGGGTCGGCATCATGGGGTATTCGTTTGGTGGTGCGGTCGCTGCGGAAACCAGCAGGCAGGACCCGCGTTTCAAGGCGGCAGTCAACCTCGATGGCTGGCTGTTCGGGGATGTCGGCAGGCTCGGCTTGAGTCGTCCTTTTCTCGAAATCAGCGACGATAGCCCGTTGCCGACGGCAGCCGATCTCAATTCAGGCGATACCGTGCTGCGCATGACGTCCAAATTGACCGACGAAGACTACACGCATGTTCTGGCCAATATGGAGCGATATGGCGGATATTTCCTCGTCATGGCGGGGAGCCGGCACCAGAGCTTCGTCGATGTCTCCCAACGATCGTTCCTGGCGCGGATTGCGTCCCTGTTGCCGAGCGCCAGAAACACGGTCGAGGCGGTGAATACCTATGCCGGCGCCTTTCTGGACCAGTATGTCGCCGGTGAAAAATCCGATCTCGGCAAGCTGATCGCTTCGCGGGATGATCGCGTCAAGATCGTATTCGCCAAGTCACCGGTGATGGAGGCGACGCAATGAGAGAGCGGCCAGCCGTATCGCGCCGGAGTCACGATCGATGCGTGGATGTGATTCGCAACTCGCATTCGAGGGTCACGAAATCGCCACGAAGCGACATGTTTCGGTCCGACGGCGCCTTCGCCGTCGACGGCAGGCGCGTCGATGTCGGAAATGGAGGATATGGTTTTCCTCAAAGTCTGCGGTTGGCTGGGGCAATCAAACGGGCAAAGCCTGGAAGCTCCCACTGTGATTCCGGAAGGTTTTTCTTCTAACCTGTTGAAAGGAAAGAGTGTTTCTTGAACGCATGCGAGACGGGTCAATAGGTCGCTGCTGTTCGCATGCTTGGTGCTGTGCCTTCGACAAACAGGAATATCTTGTTGGCGGGAAGTGCAATTTTACCTGTTCGACAGGTAACACAATGCTTCCCTAACGGCATAAGGCGAGCTAATACGTCGACGCCGTACTTTGGACGGATTGGCCTCCTAAAAGTATCACGTCGGTGTCACGGAGCCTGGGGTCTAACGTAACGCATCATACAAAACTCCATGTGCTACTTGGCATTCTTACGGAGTTTACAAAGAGGCCGATACATAGTAGTAAGTAGCTTGAAAAACTATGCTTGACTGTTGCTGCGTCGATTGGCGGCATATGGGTATTTTAATCCAAGCATAGAACAAAAAATGCTCAGAATTGAGCGTGCTGGTTGCCAGAATATTGACTGCCATGGTGCCGCTTTTTCAAGCATGCGCGTGGTATTTGTCGGATGACTTGTTTGGAGATTGAGACTGTGACTGATTATTCCGCGAGTAGCCAAGCTTTGATGCCATTTGCGGTAGGTTCAGTGCTGCCGTTGAAGTCATCTTCCTCTGTTGTTGAGCTTAGGAGGGAGGGACGTATGGAAGACAGCCTTCAAGATGACTCCGCTTCTGGCAAACTCGACCAGGATTTGCAAACCCGGATTGTCATCATTGATGAGAATGCTCTCTCGCGCAGCTGCCTGATGCGTTGTCTTGCTGCGAGTGAAGGAAATTTCTTTACGGAAGGATATTCGCGTATCGCGGATTGGGAAGAGGCTGGTGTAGCTGTGACCATGCCGATCGTCCTTCTCTGCGCGACGGGACGGAAGGCCACTGACACGGCCATACGGCGCGATCTGGATCTTGTCATCCAGACGGCACCGGAAGCCCGGGTCATCCTCGTTTCCGATTATGAGGAACCGACGGAGATCGTGGCTGCCTTGGAACGGGGCGCGAAAGGCTACATCGCGATGAGTTCCAATCTCGATGTTGCGATTGCTGCTATTCGACTGGTGCGTGCCGGCGGTACTTTCGTTCCGGCGAGCGGTCTGCTGTCGTCGCGGTCTCAAGGCGCCCAGGTGAATGAGGAAGGCGAAACCAGCGGTCGTTCTCGCCAGACTGTCTTTACGCAGAGGCAGCTCGAGGTGATCGACCGCTTGCGCCAAGGCGAGTCGAACAAACTCATTGCCTACAAGCTCAACATGGGAGAGTGCACCGTCAAGGTGCACGTTCGTAATATCATGCGTAAGATCAAGGCGCGCAATCGCACCGAGATTGCCTTCTTGACCAATGAGTTGTTCTAAGACGCCGCGCCTATAGCATTTTGTAATTTGACGGAGTCGTCAAGAATCGCAAAGGCGCGTCAAACTAAAGAGTTAGAGCCGATTAGCGTTCAGTCATGAACTCGCTTTGCTCTAGTCGCCGACGTCGATACACCGCCCCGATGCCGTAATGGCATCGGGGCGGTGTTGTTTTGGCGGTCGGGTTGCCGACCTTGATGAGAGGCGTGCGCGGTGCAGCAATTCGGATCGGGAATACTTGCGGGCAGCAGGGGGCGGAGCAGTCCCGCATCGACCGTCGACATGAAGGTTCGGCTTTCCGCGGCTAAACAAGTCAGGGCGGCCAAGTTGTGCGAGCTGAGTTAGGCGGGCAGGGTCTCTGTTTTCATCCGTCGCGAAGCAGGCGGCAGTGCGCCGCCTTGCTTCTCCTGCAGCCAGGCTTCGAGATCGGCGGCTTTCAAGGGATGGCTCAGCAAATATCCCTGGGCGATCTCGCAGCCCAGCTCCCGCAGCATTTGCTGCTGCATTTCGGTTTCCACGCCTTCGGCGACGACCGCGATGTTGAGGCTCCGGCCAATGCTGTTGATTGCCGTCACCACGGCACGCGCGCTGGGGTCGGTTACCATTCCCTCGATGAAGCTGCGATCGATCTTCAACTCGGAGAAAGGGACATGCGTCAAGCGGCTCAAGCTTGAATAGCCGGTGCCGAAATCATCCATCGACAACCCGACACCGAGCGCCTGGATGGCAGCGATGGTTGCCAGAGTGGTCGGATGATCGTCCATCATCACGCCCTCGGTGATCTCAAGCATCAAGGTGTGCTTGGGAATATCGTATTGGCGCATCAGATGAGCCACCACGTCCGGCAGATTTCTGTTGCGGAAATGCAAGGGGGACAGATTCACGGAAATCGCCGGGATGTGGTGGCCGGCAGCGCGCCAGACAGCCATCTGGCGGCAGGCCTCGCTGAGAGCCCAGATCCCGATTTCATCGATCAGGCCGATCTGCTCGGCGATCATGATGAAACGGCTGGTGGAAATGTCGCCCAGGACGGGATGTGCCCAACGTATGAGAGCTTCGACACCGTGTAGAGTGCCGTCCGCGAGATTGATTTGGGGCTGATAGAGCAAGCGCAATTGCTCCTGCGAGACAGCTTCGCGCAAGGCAGCGCCCAGGATCACCCGCTCCTGCGCGCCGTCGACAACCTCGTGCTCGTACAGGAAAATGGCTTCGTGCCCGGCTGCCTTGCCCTTGCAGGCGGCGGAATCGGCTCGTTTCAGCAGTGTCTCGACATCGGTGCCGTTGTCGGGATAAAGGCTGATGCCGATGCTGATGGAGATCGGCAGCAGCAGATCCGCAATCGCAAAGGGTTTGGCGACAGCGTCAACGAGCTTCCTGGCGACCATTGTGGCGTAGGCGCTGTCCGCGTCGGGCAGGATAATCACGAAGACATCGCCGCCAAAGCGTCCGACAATATCGATGGGCCGAAGCTGGTTCTGCAGGCGGGTGGCGATCTGGCCGAGGATCTGGTCGGCCGTGGAATGGCCGAAGGTATCGTTGATGTCCTTGAAGCGCTTGATGTCGAGGCGCAGCAGCGCCATCTTGCCTTGCTTCTCGCTGGCTTCTGCGATCGTCTGGCTGGCCTTTTGATAGATCTGACGGCGATTGGGCAGGCCCGTCAGCATATCGAAATAGGCAAGGCGATTGATGTGCTCCTTGGCCTCATGTTGCTCGATCGCCAGGGCGCAGAGATGGACGCAGGCCGAGACTATCTCCTCGTGCAGATAGCTGGGCCCTCGCTTTTCCCGGAAGTAGAAGGCGAAAGTGCCGGCAACGCGGCCATCCCGCAGCTTGATCGGGACGGACCAGCAGGCTCGAAGGCCCAAGGGCAACGCCAGGCCCTTGTAAGGCGCCCAAAGCGGATTGGTTTCGATATCGTCGACGAGCACGGGTTCGCCGAAATAGGCCGCCGTCCCGCACGAGCCGACGCTGGGACCGATCGCGATCCCATCCAGAGCGTCTGAATAATATTGGGGCAGGCTCGGGGCAGCGAGGGGATGCAGCAGGCCGTTCTGATCCACCCTCAGAATGGTCGAGATGACGTCCCGCGTGATGAATTCGGCTTTCTTGCAGATGAATTCCGATACATTCTCCAGCGAAGCGCCGGAAACCAGCTCTTCCAACACCGTGTTCTGGAGTGTCTGGATCATGCGTGCAGGGGTATTGCTGTGAATGGTGACGATTGTCTCCGAGACGTTCTCGTCGATATCGCGAATATGATCGGTATAGATCAGAAGCGTGATTTCGTTGCCGAACTTGTCGTGACCGTTGATTTCCTCCAGGCCACCACGCTTGGCATTGACGAGTCGTTCGAGGCTGAGACGAGTCGCCGAAGGGGTGGCCTTGCTGACGAGCACTGAAATCAGCGGGCGGCCGATCACGTCCTCGGATTGATATCCGAGCATCTTTTTGAAGCTGGGATTGATCCAGACGATTTCGCGCCTGGCATTGAGAACTGCCACTGCCTTGTCGCTCTCCTGAACAGAACGCCCGAGGAGATGAATGCCTCTGTCACGCGTAAGCGGCATGCTTCTTCCCAATGTACCCTTGTCGTGCCTGACAATCATTGGCGCACCTCGGTGCAGCAGACTACGAAATCGAGGTCGCCAATAATGCTATAGCACGTCAGTGGTCTTGTTAAGACTTCATCGGTGATCGGCATTGGGCACATCGGGATCCGAGGTCGGGGCAGTGTTTGTCAGGCTATTCGAGACTTTCCGTGTCGGTAGTTTCCAGGTTTCGATCGCGTTTTATCGTGATTTCAAGACTGAAAGAGCTCGCTGGTCATGCAGACGAGTTCGGTTCTGTTGCGAGCCTGTATCTTCTTCATCATGTTCCGTACGTGAACTTTCACAGTGCATTCGCTCATGTTGAGTTTGTGAGCGATGACTTTGTTCGGGTCACCCTTGCGAAGATTTTCAAGTACGGTCAGCTGCCGTTCAGTCAGCAAGGCAGAGGCTCGCCTCTGCGGTTTGGCTTCCGCAGCAGGCGAACTGGCGCTCCGCGCGGAAAGCAGGCTGCTGGCGGGAATGAACGTACCGCCGACATTGACGAGATTGACGGCACCGACGGTCACGTCTAGATCAAGGCTCATCGGGACATAGCCCTTGGCGCCACGTTCCAACGCAGCGACCATGCCGGCTGGATCCTCGACATCGGAGATCACGATCACCCTGGCGTCGGCCGCTGCCTGCAGAATGCTATCCAGGCCCTGGTGAAGCGCGGCTTCGGTTGCCTGGCGCCCAGTGGCGCACAGCAGGATGATCGGTGTAGCGGTTTTGGCCGCTGCATCCTGCCATTCGCGAATGCTTCCATAGGCACGGACTTGAAATTCGCTGACGGCGTCGCCTAGGCAGCGGGTCAGGCAGTCGCGCGTGAAGGTGTTGTCGTTGATAATGCTGATCGTGGCCTTCTCAGCCGCGGCGTCCTTGTCCTTGCGGACGGAAGAAGCTTCGACACCGCCCTCATCGAAGACCCGCCTGTCGCGCTGGTACTGCAGGGGCCGCCGCCTGTCGAGGATGGTGGAAGCGTTTGTGAGGGCGATGTTCATGTTCAATCCGCAACGTGTTGGTACTATGCTGACTAAGGGGCAAGTTATGCGAGATCGATGATTTGGTCGTTAGCTTGGAGTCCGCAGACATAGCAGTGAGTACAAATTCCGAGGCAGTCAGGCTCGGACTTGGTAGAGAAGTGACTCCAACGGCGTAGGGCCCCCCTACGCCTTGCCAGTTCCGGTGTGGGATAGGAGATCGAGGATTCGAGCCCTTTTGCCGTATATCTACCTCCTGTTCGCGTGCGCCAGCAGTGGCTGCGGCGAGGGGGCAGGGGGAATTTGCGACGGAATTGCGCTTCTGTATAATCGAAAAGAATTTCTATGATCTGGCAGTCAGAGCGGTATGATTTTATGAAATATCCCCTGGGCGAGACGCAACCTTACCGTGCGACATGCCGCCTTCGGCAACAGGCAGGATGCGGCAGTTCACTTGTGCATAAGATAAAGGAGGGTGGGCGAGGCGTGCTGAAAAGTCTCTTTTGAAGATTTCCGTTGTTGTTCATAATAACGAGTGCGGCCGCCACCGCGAGGCGCCGTCGGCAAATATGTGAGCTCCCGCTTTTGCGTGAGCCTGCCGCGAAAGCGAGAAAAGCAGAATGGACGATGGCGCGTCCCGCAACGATCAGCGGCCGGCTTCAGGAGCCCAGGCGTCGCGTTCCGGCAAGGAACGCCGTCGTTGGTCGCGGCAACCCAGTGCGCAGCAAAATGACAGCCCGCCGCCGCCTGCACTGACGCCCTTGATTTTTTCGACCGACGAATTCCCGCCTGGCGAGCAGTTCGATGCTTGGCAGATGCTCAATGCGCCGCTCGCCGATCTGACATTGCCCGATGGCGTAACGGCGCAAGAGGGATTTGCTGCGCGTCAGGTCGCATGGAATCTCGGCGGCATGCTGGTTGTGCAGCAGAAGGCAGCTGCCCACAGCTACCACCGCTCCGCGGCCAAGCTTCGTTCCAGTCTCGTCGACCACTGGGTGATTACCTTCCGGCGCGAGGGAAAAGCCTGGACCGAAGTCGGTGGGCGTGTCGCCGAGAGCCAGCCGGGAACGGTAGAGATCCGTTCTCTGGGCCATGCTTTCCGGGGCAGGATGCTCGAATCGCAGAGCCTGGCCCTGTATTTGCCACGCGATCTTTTTGCCGATTCCACTGCGATTCTCGATGCCAACAACAACCGGATTTTGTCGCGCAACCTTGCTGGCCTGCTGGTCAGTCATGTTGACAGCGTGGAGGCACGGCTGAGCGAGTTCAGCAAGGATGACCTACTCGGTGTGGTCAATGCCACCAGGGATATGATCCTGGCTTGCGTGGCTTCCACCGAAGAGCGGGCGGTGGTGGCCAGCAAGCAAGGAACGGTGGCACCCATGGAACGTGCCCGCCGCTTCATTCGCAGCAATCTGCAGACGACCGCCATTACCCCTGAGCTGCTGTGCCGGGAGCTCGGCATATCACGCACCCATCTCTACCAGTTGTTCGAGCCGAGCGGCGGCGTGGTTCACTATATCCAGAAGCAACGCCTGCTTGCTGCCCATGCCGCACTCAGTGATCCCTCGGACCGCCGCCTGATCGCTGAAATTGCCGAGAGTTTCGGATTTGCCTCCGCAGCCGATTTCAGCCGCGCTTTCAGCCGGGAGTTCAGCTACAGTCCACGTCAGGCTCGCAGCGCGCCTGCGCCGAGCCGCCTGATGAAGGAGGGGACCCGGGACGCAGACAGCCTGCCGTCGTTCGAGCGTTGGCTCAGGGCCCTGGGAAGCTGAAACGTTTTGCGAGTTGATGTAGCCGCCTGGAAAAGGATGCGGCCACACAAGGAAGCTGGAGCAAGGCGCATTCAGGCTTGAAGGCGTTTTGCTCCGGATGGCGATGGCTCGATGTCGTGATCGATTGGCCCTGGCGCCGTGCCTTGCGTGATGGGCAGCTTCTCTGCGCAGCGCGTTTCAAAGGGAAGCAGGCATGTCTTCGAACAGGCGAAGCAACGATCGGCAAGGGAATATCGCGGACAGGAGCAAGCTGGCCATTCCTGCCGCTGTTCTCGAGGGATGGGTCGCCGCCGCCGATATCTTGGTCGGTCTCCTGGAGCACGCGACTGCCTTTGTCATGCGAGGGCTCGGCGAAGGCGGCGAGATCATCGCCGTCAGCCATGGGCCAGGTCAAGCACATCGAGCCGCTTCGACGGCAAGCGAGGTCGCTCTCCAGCGTTTCAGCACGGCGATTGCACGCGAAACCGGCGAACATGGAGCAAACGCTTCCGATCTGGAAAGCCGACGGGCAGGGACTGTCGTCGAAATCGCGGCGGGACAGGCTTTCCTCGGCGCGTCGATCCGAGGGCCGAAGGGAGAGGTCTTCGGCACGCTGATGGTTCAAAAACAGGGTGAGGCGGGGTTCTCCTCAACCTATCAGCGCCTGCTCATCCGTTTCCGGAACGAGATCGAGCATGATGTAAGGCTGCTCTTCCTCAGCGGGAGTGAGGTGCAGCGCGACGGCAAACGGATCGAAACCGAAAAGCGCCTTGGCGACAATCGTTTCAGCTTGCTGCTGGAGCACGTGGCTGACGATTTCTTCGTCCACGACGATCAGGGAAGATTCCTCGACGTCAACCATCACGTAACCCTCAGCACTGGTTTCACCAGGGAGGAACTCCTGCGGATGTCGGTGCCGGACATCGTCGAGGATTTCGACCTGGCATGGGCGAGGCGCGTGTGGGCCGAGGCCGAGCCGGGCGTTGCGACGACACTTTATGCCAGGCATCGCCGCAAGGATGGTTCGGTTTTCCCAGTCGAGGTTCGGCTTTCCTGCCATCTCTATCAGGCTCGGAAGACCTTCTTTGCCACCGTGCGCGACATCAGCGAGCGGGTCGAGGCCGAGAATGCCAATCGCCGGCACAATGCCGAGCTCGAAGTCAGAGTCGCTGAGCGCACGGCCGAGCTGCGCAAGACCACCGATCTGCTGCAGACGGTTTTCGATGGCACCACGGATGCCATTTTCCTGAAGGATCTCGAAGGCCGCTTCGTGATGCTCAACCAGGCGACGGCCCGTTTCCTGGGGCGGCCGGCGCCCGAGATCCTGGGGCAGGATCTCACGGCCGTTATCGATCCGGAAAATGCGGCCCGGATCCTGCAGACCGATCGGGAGATCATGGCGCGCGGCAAGGTCGTGACCATGGAGGAAACCTTCGTCGTCAACGGCGCCAGGCGCCATTTCTTCGTGACCAAGGTTCCAAGGCGCGACGAGAATGGCGACGTGATCGGCTTGATCGGCGTTTCTCGCGACATGACGGATGTCCGCGCCACGGAGACGGCTTTGCGCCATAGCGAGGCGCGCTGGGAATTTGCGCTCAATGGTGCGGGCGACGGATTGTGGGATTGGGATCTGCGTACCGGGAATGTCTTCTATTCTCGGCAGTGGAAGGCAATACTGGGGCATGCCGAGAACGAAATCGGGCCCACGCTCAAGGAATTCGTCGATCGCATCCATCCGGACGACCTGCAGGCGAGCTGGGCGGCGGTGGAACGGCACATAAGCGGCGAAGCTCCGGACTTCGTCATTGAGTTGCGCATGCGGGCCAAGGACGGATCCTGGCGCACGATTCTCGATCGCGGCAAGGCCATCGAGCGCGACGAGGATGGTTCGCCTCTGCGCATCATCGGAACCCACACCGACATTACCGCGCGCAAGCAGATCGAAATGGAATTGTCGGCGCGCGTCCGGTGGTTGTCAGAGATGATGGAAAACCTGCCGATCGGGGCCGCTTTCGTGACCGGTGACGGGATCCTGGTCAACCGTGCTGCCGAAGAACTCACCGGGTACCATAGGGAAGAGCTATCGATTCCTGATGCGTGGTCGCGGCTTTTCGGTCGCGATCTATTGGATGCTCTTGTCTCCGATTCGAGCGGTGATCGGGCCGGCCGGACCTATCGCACCGGTCAGTCCGGCTTTTTCCGCAAGGACGGAGCGCCGCGCCTGGCGGAAGTGGCGGCAACCCAGGTTGGCGATCATGCCATCTGGCTCATGCGCGACATCACGGAAAGCAAGGAACTGGAAGCCCAGCTCAGCTCCCTTGTCGACAACCTGCCGCATGGGGCCGTCTATCGCCTGGTGCAGACGCCCGACGGAAAATTGTCACTGCCCTATGTGAGCGCCGGCATCCTGGCGCTGACCGGCGTGCCGGCCAGCGAGATCATGGAACGGCGAGGGGCTTTCGTTCAAACGATCCATGAAAACGACCTGCCTCGCTACAACGCATTGCTCGAAGATTCGCTCTCGCGCGGCAACGTCTTCGACTGCCAGTTCAGATCCCGCACGCGCGATGGCAGAATTCTCTGGCTCCACTGCCGTTCCGCTCCCCGCTACCAGGCCGATGGCACGGTGATCTGGGACGGTGTCATGCAGGACATCACCGCGCGCAAGCAGGCCGAGGATCTCATCGTTGCCCTCAAGGAGCGTATGGAGCTTGCGATCAAGGTCGGCGGCGTGGGCATATGGGACATGAATGCCCGGGAACAGAAATATATCTGGGATGACCAGATGTATGTGCTCTACGGGCTGGAGCACGACGCTTTCGACGGCAGCCTCGAGCGCTGGCTTTCGTTGCTCCATCCCGACGACGTCGACCGGGTGCTGACACAATGGCAGGAGGCCATCGCCAGGACGGGCACATTCGAGAGCGAATTCAGGATCGTGCTTCCCGATGGCGCCATCCGGCACATTCGAGGCCAGGCCGAAGTCTTTCGTGCCGATGACGGCTCGGTATTGCGCGCGCTGGGCATCAACCAGGATGTCACCGAGGAGCGGCGCACGGCCCAGGCTCTGATCCAGGCTCGCAAGGCCGCAGAAGCTGCCCAGGCAGCCAAGGGTGAGTTCCTGGCAGTAATGAGCCACGAAATCCGCACGCCCATGAACACGGTGCTCGGCATGACCCGGCTGGCACTCCAGGCCGAGCGGGACCCCAAGCAGCGCAACTATCTCGACAAGATCAGCGCATCGGCACAAACGCTGACCTCCATCCTCAACGATATTCTCGACTACTCAAAGATCGAAGCGGGCAAGCTCGAGCTGGAGGAAAGCGAATTCAGACTGGAGGCCGTGCTTGAATCAGTCTCCGCCGTGACCGCCATGAAAGCCGAGGAGAAGGGCATTGAGATCATCTATGCCGTGGCGCCGGATGTGCCTTCCCGCCTTGTCGGCGACTCGCTCCGGCTCGGGCAGGTGCTGATCAATCTGGTAAACAATGCCGTCAAATTCACCCATAAGGGTGAAATCGTGGTGTCGGTCGACGCCAGCCAGGCGGATGCCTCACACGCCGTACGGCTACAATTTGCCGTGCAGGATACCGGGATCGGCCTCGGTACCGATCAGGTCTCCGGCCTGTTCCAGGCTTTTGCTCAGGCGGAGAGGCATGTCTCGCGCAAATATGGCGGCACGGGCCTCGGGCTGGCCATCTGCAAGCGCCTCGTCGAAGGCATGGACGGGCAAATCTGGGTGTCGAGCACTCTGGGCAAGGGCAGCACCTTTTATTTCACGGTCGAGCTCAGGTCACCCCGTAGCGCCGCCCCCTATGAGGGGACTCTGCGTTCGGGGGAATTGAAGGGCAAAAGAGTCCTGATCGTCGATGACAATGCCAGTGCACGCGAAACATTGGCAGGGATGGTGCATGATTTCGGCATGGAGAGCCATGTCGTCGATTCCGGCAAGGCCGCATTGGCGGCGCTGAGCCAGGCCCGCGAGGAGAGACGGCCCTTCGAAGTCGTTCTGATGGATTGGCGCATGCCCGGCATGGATGGCCTGGAAACCGCGGCGCGGATCAAGACCGATGCAAGGCTCAAGAGCACGCCGGCCGTTCTGATGGTGACGGCCTATGGTCGTGAAGAGGTGCTTCGACGAGCCGAGCAGCTCGGTCTGCACGGCGTGCTGGTCAAGCCGGTCACCGTGTCGGTGATGTTCAACACCATCGTCGGGGTCTTTCACGATGCCGCGAACGGGACCTCTGGCGTTCTTGGCGAGGAGACGGGCGAGATCTTGCCGCCGCAGGCGCAAGACGAGATCCGGGTGGCACTCGCGGGCCGGCGCATTCTGGTCGTGGACGACAATGCCTTCAATCGGGAGGTCGTCGGCGACTTCCTGCAATTGGCCGGCATGCACGTGGACACCGCAGTGAATGGTCGCGACGCCCTGGACAAGCTGGAAACGGCGGCCTACGACGCCGTCCTGATGGACGTCCACATGCCTGAAATGGACGGCCTGACCGCCACACGCAGGATTCGCGCACAAGAGCGCTGGGCTTGTCTGCCCCTGATTGCCTTGACCGCTCAGGCCCTCACGAAGGATCGTGAAGCCAGTCTCGCGGCAGGCATGAACGCGCATCTGACCAAGCCGATCGACGAATTGGCCCTCTACCGGACATTGATGGAATTGCTTCCTGCGTCATCCTTCGCACAGGATTCCGGAAACGAGACACCCGACATGACGGAAGGGCCTGTTTCGGGGGATATTTTCGCGTCAATGAGCGGCGTGGATCTATCTGCGGCTCAGAAACGCCTGGGCAATAGCCGCGAGCGATTGCAACGCCTGCTCCAAGGGTTCGTTCGCGATTTCAAAGAAGCTCCCACGCAGCTTGATCAGGCGGCATTGCGAGGGGATGTCGCAGCCGTTGCGGCACTGGCGCATGCCGTCAGAGGGGCTGCCTCCTATCTGGATGCCCATGAATTGTGTGCGGCCGCAGCTAAGATCGAGGAGATTTCTCGCGATGGGGACCTCGATGAGGTCCGGCTTCTTCTTCCCGCGTTCCGGAACGATCTGGCATTGCTGCTCAGTCAGATCGATCGTATTGCAGCACAAACTACAGCCGGGAGGTCAGGGCCGGTGTGCGGCGGTCTGCGCAAGGTTCTTGACCTCATCGCAGCCGCAAAACCTTTGTTGCAAAGCGGTGACTATGCCGCATATGCCATTCTGGATGAGGTTATCGCCGAGCTCTCCGGAACCATCGAAGTCGAAAGAGCAAGAGCGATCCTGAGCCATTTCGAGGAACTTGAACTGGTTGAAGCGGAAACCCTATTGCGGCAATTGAACGCCGATCTGGAACAACGGGTGTTTGAAAGATCTCAAGAGTGAGTGATGTTTTTCCGCAGACGGTGCTGATCGTCGACGATGACCGGATCAATCGGACGATACTGGCAGAGCTGCTGCAGCGTGAATGTCGAATACTCCTGGCGAAGGATGGGCCAACCGCTCTGCAGCGTGCGCAGGACGAACGAAGCATCGACTTGATCCTGCTCGATGTCTCGATGCCCGGCATGGATGGTTACGAGGTACTGCGCCGACTGCGTTCCGAGCCTCGGACCGCCAATATCGCAGTGATCTTCATCACCGCCCTCACGGATGAACAGGACGAGGAACGTGGGCTTTCGCTGGGCGCCGCCGACTATGTCTTCAAACCGATCAGTCCCGCCATCGTCAGGGCCCGCGTGCGCAACCATCTCAAATTGGTAGCGCAACGCAATGAGCTGGAGCGCCTGTCCGAAAGAGACGGCCTGACCGGGATCGCCAACCGGCGCTATTTCGACAAGGCTTTCGAGTTGGCCTGGCGGCATGCCGTCCGTTCCGGCGATCCGCTCAGCGTTGCCATGATCGATGTCGATCATTTCAAGGAATATAACGACCATTACGGTCATGGCGCTGGCGACGAAGCGCTGCGGCAGATTGCCCAGGCGCTCGCGCGGGCCGTCGGCCGCCCCTACGACGTCGTCGCCCGTTATGGTGGCGAGGAATTCGTGATGCTGCTGCCGGGTTTCCATGAACTGGAGCCACTGCTGGAGAGATTGAGGCAGGCGGTGCTCGATCTCGATCTGCCGCATGCCAGGTCACGGACTGCCGAAGCGGTAACCATCAGCTGCGGCGGGGTGGTGGCGTTCGTGTCACAGACGGACAAGCCTACTGCATTGCTGGGCTGGGCCGACAAGTTGCTGTATCGGGCCAAGCAGCAGGGACGCAACCGGGTGCTGGTCTGGCAGGGACAAAAGGAAGGCCTCTTCCTTCCGCTGGGACAGGGCGGGGCAGGCAAGCTGCCGGGAAAACCGATATGAGGCCGTGCTGGCAGACCGACGCCACCAGCACGGCAAGAGCAGGACAGAGCCGGTTGCCGATAGGCTGCGGCTCTGACGTCTGAAGGCGGACAGCCGCCATCGGGGTCTGCTGCCGATTCCCTTCTCAGTTCCGACGGAGTGAAGAAAGATGGCTGCCTGTCAGGAAGACCGGGCGATATCCAAGGTGAGGCGCTGCATGTCCGATGCGCTGTTGAGCTCATAACCTTCGGCGCGCAGGATATCGCGGGATTTGTGCGCAATTGCCGTCCGGCTCTTCACCTTCAACTTCTTCATGATGTTGCGGATATGGACCTTGACCGTGCTTTCGCGCAGGTTGAGCTCAGTCGCAATGGCGGCGTTGGACTTGCCGCGACTGACCGCAGCGATGATCGACAATTGGCGGGGGGAAATGCGCGGATAGTTTCGGCCAGGCTGCTCCTGACGGGCGAGAGCCGGCTCGGCCGCAGCGCGGATCAGACTGGCGGCAGGCACGAAAACACCCCCGGCGATGACCAGGCGCGTTGCCTCGATGGCGACCTCGGCACCGAGCGTGCTGGGAATATAGCCTTTCACACCGAGGTCGAGAGCCCTGAAAATACTGGCTGGGTCCTCGGAGTCCGATAGGATGATGATCGCGGCTGAGGGCATATGCGCGGTTGCTGCAGCCAGCGAGGTCAGATCACTCGGAGCTTCGCCTTCACAGATGATGACGAGCGAGACCTCCTCATGTGCATCCGCAACGGCATTCCATTCGTCCAGGCGCGCGAATGGTAAGATTTTTCGTTCAGGAAACTCTACCGCCAGGACACGGCTGATGCAGTCGCGCTGTAATGTCCTATGGTTTATAAGAGCGATTTGTCCTGGTGGACTGTTTACTACCATGGTGGGGCCATATGATTGACCAAGCTGCCTCAAGGGCACCGAGGGAGATAGATTTGTAGGCTTCAATTCGTACACTTCACACAACGTATGAACGGATAGGGTATGACTGAATTCTGTCCAAGATTCAGGCAGCTACTGTCAGGGATGACAGAATGAAGAGCACGTCCCTGGGATCATGAATTCGACCGATGTCCGTTGGTCATGCCTGACAAAACCAGGATGTTCCGCGAAGGAAAGACTTGTGAATTGCCGCCACCTCGACGATTCAGTCTGGTATTTCCTTGGTCTAGAGCACTGCAATGCCATCATGAGCATCTGCAGAATGTTGCAAGCCCTGCTCTGATTCAATCTAGCAATGTTGATAGGAAGCGAGTGAAAGTCGGGACCGATTTAGGTACTCTCTAACTCGAAGGCGGTACCCCGAAATAGGCGGAGGCGAACGTTGGGGTAAATAGGCAAGCCGATTGGCTTGGTTGCGATGGCAAATGGCGTCGCTACTGGCATCCATCGGCCAAACGGCAAGCGAGTTCGTTTCTTGCTGCTGCGGCCGTGCGAGCAGGATCCCCGAGAGGGATGCTGGCCCGGATCGCAGGATGACAAAGTAGCGATTCTGAATTGACGAAAGACGCAACGCTGAGGGAACGACCCCGATAGACCCGGTGTGCCAGCTCAGGCGCGCGGGCGGCGCAGGAGTACCGGCCAATCGCGCCTCGGCACCTTGTTGAGCACGGCGCCCATCACCTTGCCATTGGCCTGCTGCAAGGTATCGAGAGCCTCGGTTACGTCGTCACTGGTGGTACGGCCCGCTTCGATGACGAAGATCATCGTATCAAGGAGCGGTGCCACCGCCTTGACGTCGGAAGACAGGCTCATCGCAGGCAGATCGACAATGACGCAATCATAGGCGTTCAGCGCGTTGAGTTGTTCCTGCATGACGGATGAACCGATGAAGAGATCGATATCGACCGAGCCGCCAGCCCTGTTCGCGGGAATGAAGTCGAGACGAGGAACCAGATTGATCGCGGAGGCGGTGATCTGCTTGCCGCGCTGTTGCAGGACTTCGCTCAGGCCATAACGGGCATCCGGCGCGTAGTGACGGCTTAGCGCGTCGTCGCGCAGATCGCAGTCGATCAGCATGGTGTGGCGGCCGCTCGCGGCAAACAGATGGGCCAGGTTGGCAGCGATGGTGGATTTGCCTTCATGGGGCAGACACGATGCGATGCCGATCACACGCGCGCCGGAACTCTGTTCCTTGCCCATGACCGCCGTGCGCACGGCTCTCAGGCTTTCGGCGAAAGGGGAAAGCGTGCCGGCTTTCGAGGTGGCATAGGCGAAGTAGTTGTCGCCCGAATCGGTTTGGCGCCGCCTGAGTAGCCGCAGCGATTTGATCGCGGCAATCAATGTTTTCGGCAGCTTGGCCAGATCCCGGCGAAGGTCGGCAAGGCTGTGCGGCAGGCCGGAGCCGCGCTCGTCGGTCGCAAAGGGGATGATGCCGATACAATTGAGACCGAGCTCGCGCTGCACGTGCCGCTTGGCGCGCAGCGTGCGGTTGAGCGTGTGAAAAATACTGACCGCGCCGAGACCCGTCAGCAGGGAGAAGGAAGCCGCCAGCAGCAGAATCAGTTTCGTTTGCGGATAAGCCTTCGAAAGGGGTTCTGCGGCAGAACTGATGATGCGGGCGTCGGAGGCAGAGAACTGGCGATCAGGCAGGACGCCCTTGCGCACCGCTTCCTCGATGGCCTGTTGCTGTCCCTTGATCTCGTCGATGCGCCCTTGCAGCCATTCATTGTTGCGTTGCATGGATAGCGACCTGGCATCGATCTGGTCGCGGATGAAGGCTGCGGTAATCGAATTGGCGATCGAAGCGGCCTTGGCGGCGGATTTTGAGCGATAGCCGATCTCAAGCACCAGGGATTGCCCGATTCGACGTACCGTGACGCGGTCGCTGAACGTGGTGAAGGCGGCTGCATCGTGGCGCTTGACCAGATCCGGCGTCACGCCCTGCGCCGGCAGCGGGCCGACAAATTCGGGATCGTTCTGCAGATTCAGCGTCTGGAACACCAGGCGCAGAACCCGTTCGGACTTCACGATCTGGATCTGGCTCTCGATCTGCGAATTATCGAGATTGGTCTGCAGAAGGCCCGGATCCACCCCCTGGGAACTCGAGAACGAGCTTCTGGGCTCCAGAATCACGAAGGAAGCTGCGTAATATTCCGGCGGGGTGCTGACGATGTAGATGATCGCGGCGACAACGCAGAGGATGAACCACAGCACCAGGCCGCGGGCATAGCGCATGATCTCGACAAGGATGTCGCGCAAGCCGAAACTCGTGGGCTGATCATTCAGCGGCCTGAGATAGAGCATGTCAGCGGCCTCGAACCTTCAACAAAATCCATGAACAGGGCGACATTGGAACGACGGGATCGCGGGCAATCCCAACGATCCGGTTCGAGCGCGCTCGAACATGTCACATTGCGGAAAGCCTGGAGGCAGAGCGCTGCCGCGCGGGTGGTTCCGCGCAGGCAATGCAGAGTTCAGGTCGAATGTCGCGCTTATAGAGTTAGGGAAGGCAAGTCGCAATGCTTGGCTCGCAATACTATTGGTCATGATGGTGGAAGGTTTGGCTCACGCCCGTTCGGGGCAGGCCAAGCTCAAATCATACGCTGAAAACATGTTGTGGCGACGGCATGACTTCCTGGAATACGTCATGCTTTTCCGGACTGCCTCTCGCGGATGAGGTCGAGATAGCCTTGGGCCGATTTCCGCCACGAATAGGCTTCGATGCGCTTGCGCCCTCGTTCGGCGAACGTCGAACGCAGGGTTTCGGACGCGGCCAGATTCTCGATATGCCGCAGCCAGGCGGCGGGTTGGTCGGGCGGCGCCAGCAATGCCGCATCGCCGCACACTTCCGGCATGCTGGCTCGATCGGATGAGATCACGGGGCAGCCCAGCGCCATTGCTTCGACGATCGGCAGGCCGAATCCCTCGGTGAAGGAGGGGAACAGCAGGCACAATGCGCCTTGCAGCAAGGCTGCCAGGTCGTCATCGTCGACGAAACCCATGAAACGTACGTTCGGCGCAAGAGTCTGGTGTGTCTCCGCGGCAAAAATGCTGGATTGGCCGCCAGTCAAGACAATGTCGATGCCGCGCTCGTCGAGAGCCTGTGCGAGATCGAGCACCATCGCGACATTCTTGTGGCGGGCGCGGCTGCCGATGATGAAGACGTAGGGCCGTTCGAACCGGTGCTTGGTGCGAATCGAGGAGCGGGATGCGTTCCAGCGAAAGACATGCTCGTGACCATTGGGCAGAACGACGATGTCTTCGCGAGCGATCGGCAAATGGCGGGCAAGCTCTCCTGCCGAGAAATGCGAGACCGTGGTGATCGCGGCGGCGCGCCGGACGAGCAGGGGCAGGAGCGTCCCGTAAACGGCGCGAAAGGCCCGGCTGTAGCTCGTCGGCATGTTGGCGACATTGGCATCATGGATGCAGACGATCTGCTTGCTACGAGCAACCGGTCCCAGATTGCATAAATTCAGCAGGAAGCGGCGATCGAGCAGGGGCAGTGTCATCTGTTCCCAAAAATGCCCGCGCAAGCGCTGGGACCGTCTGGTCTGGATGGTTCGATAGGCGGGAACGTCACTGCTGCCAGGCAGATAGAGGCTGGCCCGGGCTCCTTGCTGATGCAGGAGTTCGTCGAGATGGGCGGTGATTTCCCGCGCATAGCGCTGCACGCCGGTGACCGGTTGGGTGAGGAAGCGCCCGTTGATCGCAAAGGAAAGAGGCTCGATCATGGTTGCCGAAGGAGTTCGTGAGGCGAAGGCCGGGTCAATGGCGCTCGGTTGCGGCAATGTGTCGACGTTCATCGCAGGCCTTCCCTTTCGATGCAAGCGACCTGAGGACCAGCGCGCGGGACGGTGGCTGAGCCAGCCGCTGCGGTCAAAAAAAGACGCCCGAAGTCGGTGGTGCTTCGGGCGCAAGGCTGACAGTTATTCGATCGCTTGAACTGCGGCCGACTCTTGGACCAAGCTCAATAGGAGCCGGAGGGACGCAACACGGCGGGAATCGTCTTCAGGATGATGACGATGTCGCTCCACAGGCTCCATTCCCGCACATAGCGGACATCGAGGCTGACACGGTGCTGATAGGACACGTCGCTGCGGCCGCTGACCTGCCACAAGCCGGTGAGACCGGGCCGTACCTTCAGATAGTCCTCGATATGGGCGCCATAGCGCACCATTTCGTCGCGGACGATCGGCCGGGGACCAACGAGGCTCATGTCGCCACGGATAACGTTGAGGAGCTGGGGCAGCTCATCGATGCTGGACTTCCGCAGGAACTGGCCGAGCGGCGTGATGCGCGGATCGTTCTTGAGCTTGTGGGTCTCTTCCCATTCCTGGCGGGCCGCACTGTTGGCGGCCAGATGCTCGCGCAGCACCTCGTCCGAGTTCGTCACCATCGAGCGGAACTTGAGACACGGAAAGAGTGCGCCGCCACGACCAACACGGTTGTGTCGAATGAAGATCGGCCGGCCCTGAAGGACGAGCAGCACACCAAGCAGCAGCATGAAAAGTGGCAGCAGGAAGACGAGTGCAGCTGAGGCAGTGACAATGTCGAGCACGCGCTTGCCTCCCTTTGCCAATTCAAGGGATAGGCCGCTTCTTTGCTTGTTTGATTTGAACAAGGAAGCATCGTCCTTGCCGGGTATACGGCTAAGACTGTTCGAGCTAGCCAAGTTTTCCATCTCTCGCCTCGGTCAGAGTGCTGCGTTACGCTATGTTATTCATCCCGGGTGGAGTTGCCGTTCAGCATGTTGCGCTGCGGCAACCAAAACAAAATCGGGCTTGGTGCGGCGTTTGGAAGTTTTTGCCGACGTTTGTAAACACAAGCCGAAGCGTGTTTTGATTTGGATGAATTTATTGATCCTGAATTGCTGAATTTCGTGTTGGAAATCAAGGATTAGGGCTATTGGAATTTGGGGGGGTTAGTACCTACCGTTGCGTTGAGTTGGAGGCATACCCCTATCCAAAAAGGATAGAGTTTGATTAAATCCATACTGTTTAGGAGGTAGGTGAAGGGTGATGTTGCGTCGCAGAAACGAGTTAGGCCTATCTCTTTGGAAGGTAGGCTGGCCTAATTTTCTGCTTCTCCGCCGTATTTTTCCCTATCCCGGGGGAGTGTATAGGTAGCCTATCCTAGCCTCTCGAATAGGATCGCCCCGCTTTCGGAACCGCCGCGAGCGCATCATGGTCGCGGAGGGTGCCTTCAAAGGGAGAGAAAGGATAGTATCGAAAGCGCAGTCTTGCGGGGACTCGCTAGGAATTTGGCGGGTTTCAGGCCAAAAATGGCCGAATAGCCCACCCAGGCGGGATGTGTGCTAGAACGCACATCGTGGCCGGCGCGCATGTGCTAATCCGCAAGGCTTGCGGTCACCCCGTCACAGTTTGCCGGGCGTTTCGTGCTCCGGCGGGATGGGGCGGATTACCCCCTTCGTCGTACGCCCGAATGCTTTGGTGCCAGCTGCGAAAACTGTATTTGTGCTTTGAATTGGGCATTCGACTTGGGGCCCGCAGGAAGAATTGGTGCAATGCGAGTTGCAATCGTACACTACTGGTTCGTCGGCATGCGCGGCGGCGAAAAGGTCATCGAAGCGCTTTGCGAGCTTTTTCCGCAGGCCGACATCTTCACCCATGTCTATCGGCCCGATGCCGTATCGCCGGTGATCCGCCGCCATAAGGTGTCGACATCCTTCATCGGCCGTCTGCCGGCTGCCCATCGCCTCTACAAATCCTATTTGCCCCTGATGCCGATGGCTCTCGAGAATCTCGACCTTCGCGGTTACGATCTGGTGATCAGCAGCGAATCCGGACCGGCCAAGGGTATCGTTCCGCCGGCGGATGCAGTCCATATCTGCTATTGTCATTCGCCCATGCGCTATATCTGGAACATGTTCCACGACTACCGTGAGCGTAGCGGCTTCCTGACTCGCATGATGATGCCCCCGATCGCGCATTATATTCGCAACTGGGATGCAGCCTCTGCGTCACGCGTCGATCATTTCGTGTCGAATTCGAAGACCGTGGCTCGCCGCGTCCAGTCTTATTATCGACGCGATTCAGATGTCATATTCCCACCCGTCGATACAGCGGCGTTTCGCCCCGTCGAGACGTCCGAACTCGAAGACTATTATCTGATGGTGGGTGAACTGGTCAGCTACAAGCGGCCGGACCTGGCGGTGGAGGCCTTCAACCGAACCGGCAGGAAACTCGTCATCATCGGCGGCGGCGAGATGTTCGCCAAGGTCAAGGCCATGGCCGGGCCGACCGTCTCGGTCCTGGGACCGCAGCCCTTCAGCGCGCTGCAGCACCATTATGCCCGCTGCCGGGCGCTGGTGTTTCCCGGCGAGGAGGATTTCGGCATAGTGCCGGTGGAAGCGATGGCCAGCGGGCGTCCCGTGATCGCCTATGGGCGGGGAGGGGCGACGGAAACCGTGATTGCCGACAGGACCGGGGTGTTCTTTCAAACTCAGAGCGTGGAAGCCATCATCGATGCGATCGAGCGCCTGGAAAAGACGGATATCGACCCCTCGGCGATTACGGCCCATGCGGCGGGTTTCGGCAAGGAAGTCTTCACTGAGAAAATGCGAGCCTATGTCGAGCGGCGCGTGCATGAAAAAAGCATGCAGGCATAGTCGATGTGACTGCATCACTGCGTTATTTCAAAGCAGACCGGATCAGGCCTTCCCGTAAGGCCTGTTCATTGAAGGACGGTATTGAACCTCATGAGTTTCTCAGCATTTCACAGGGCCTCGTTTTGCCGCAAAACACGACGCGCAAGCCTGCGTCGCCTGGTGACAGGCTTGTTGACCGCAGTGGTTGCCACGATGGGTGTTGCGACGACGGCGCTGGCCGAGCCCTATCTGCTTGGGCCGGAAGACAAGCTCAAGATCAGGGTCTATGACTGGCGCGCCTCCTCGAGCGAGGTGCATGAATGGGCGGCGTTGACAGGCGAATTCGTCGTGGGCGCGTCCGGCAACGTATCCCTGCCGCTCATCGGCGAGGTCCCGGCGGCGGGCAAGAGCACGGGCGACCTGTCTGTCCTGATCGGCGAGAAGCTGCAGGCCAGCATCGGCCTCTCCAACCGGCCGGATGCCTCGGTGGAGGTGTCGACCTACCGGCCTTTCTACATATTGGGCATGGTGACAACGCCTGGCCAGTATCCCTACAAGCCCGGCCTCACCGTACTCCAGGCCATCAGTACGGCGGGGGGCGTGCTGCGTGTCTCCGATTTCGGACTTCTCAGCTTCCAGCGCGAGAGCCTGGTCAATCGCGGCGATCTACGGACCCTGGCGGTGGAACGGCTGGGGCTGCTGGCGCGCGAAGCGCGCCTCGACGCTGAATTGCGGGATAGCGACACCATTACCTTCCCCAAGGAGCTGATGAGCCAGGCCGACACGCCGCAGATCGCCCAGATGATGAAGGAGGAGCAGCTCCTGTTCGAGGCGCGCAAGCAGGCATTGCGCTCGCAGGAGGATGCGATCAACCAGACCAAGAAGCTGCTCGGTTCCGAGGTCGAATCCCTCAAGGCCAAGAGCCAATCCCTGGAGCGCCAGCTCGACCTGGCCAAGCAGGAACTGGATAACGTCAACGGCCTGGTGTCCAAGGGGCTGGCCGTCGCCTCGCGCAAACTGGCGCTGGATCAGAACGTCTCGCAATTCGAAAGCAACCGCCTGGATATCGATCTGCTGATCCTGCGTGCGCAGCAGGATATCTCGAAGGCCGAACGCGATGTCGTCGACCTGCACAACAAGCGGCGCAACGACATTCTGACCGAGATATCGGACGTCCGCAGCAAGATCTCGGTGAATGCCGAGAAGACGACGACGACGCAGGGACTCATCTACAACGCCGAGGTGCAGGCGCCGCAGGCCGTTGTCTCCCAGATCGGCAACATCAACAGCAAGCTGACCTTTGCCATCATCCGGCGGGTCGGGGACAAGACGCAGACCATCGAGGCGAACGAAGCGGACCCGGTTTATCCCGGCGACGTGGTGAGAGTGGATCGCGTCGGCGCAACGCCCAATGGCCAGGAGATCGTGCCGCGTTCTTCTGCCTCGGCGCAACCTTGATCGCCAGGCACCGGGAAGGCGGAGCATGCCGCCTTCCCGGTGCCGCCTTATCGGGCGTCGTGGAAAATGAGGCCCAATGTGTGCCTCTGTCCCGAGCGAACGCGGCTGACACCGTGGCGTAGATTGACGCGATAGGACCCTCTGCTGCCCTGGACTGGCCGGTTGTGCACGGCGAAGGCGACGGCATCGCCCTGGCGCAAGGGCACGACCTCGACCCGGCTCTGCATGCGGGGACGCTGTTCGGTAAGCACGAACTCGCCGCCGGTGAAATCCAGGCCGGGTTGCGAAAGCAGAATGGCGACCTGGATCGGAAAAGCGAGGTCGCCATAGAGATCCTGGTGGAGGCAGTTGAAGTCTCCGGGCCCGTATTGCAGCAGCAGGGGAGTCGGCCGGTTCTGGCCGGCCGCATGGCAGGCCTCCAGAAAATCGGCATGGGCCGCCGGATAGGCTGTCTCGATGCCCATGCGCCGGTTCCAGGCGTTGGCGGTGGCAGCAAGGCGGGGATAGAGCGCGGTTCTGAGCTGACCGATCAGCGCTGGTAGGGGATAGGCGAAGTAGCGATATTCGCCGCGGCCAAAGCCATGCCTTGCCATATGGATATGGCTGCGGAAATGCGCCTCCTGCGTATAGAGATCGGCGATGCCCCGGCATTCTTCCGGCGAGAGCAGGCCATCCAACACGGCGCAACCATAATCGTCGAGTTGGCGGGTCAGCCCCTGCCAATCATAGGAGGCGATCCGGTCGGCGCCATAGTCGTCTGGAACAGGCAAGGAAGCAGGCTGGGGGCGTGGCAGGCCGGACATAGGCTCGTCCTTTCGTCATCATGATGGGTTCACGATGACTTTAGGTCCGCCCGGCCGAGCCGACATTCCGATCTCTGCTGCCTGCCTCGACACCCCACCATAGGCCGTCAAACACGACGACACCGCGTGCGAGGGCGCGCGGTGCGGTTCGGAGACGGTTCAAATGTATCGGGATCAGTGCTTGGTCTGCGTCTTGGCGAAGCGGCACTCGGCCGCCATGGCAGCGGCATCCAGGCGCACCATGGCATCGGTGATGATCCTGCGGGCCTCGATCGGAATCTTGCCGCGCATGGCCAGAAAATCGCCGGCGCGGCGATGGTCGGATTCGGGCAGGGCTTCGAGTTGCAGCAGGGCGTCGGCCCAGCGGAGGCAGGCCTTGACCTTTGCCGGGGATCTACGGTCCCTGAGATTGGCCATCGCGTCATGCGTCGCGAACTCATATTCGAGTGCCGCTGCGATGGCCGGGTCTTTCGGCTCTTTCATGGATGCCTAGCTCACTGGGGTCGTGCGAATGGAAGGTAGATTGCTCTCACACAACTTAATGAAATCGATCTCAAAATGCAGACCGGCAAATTTGCGGGGTATTTTTGGGGTGGTGTGGGAAAAACGGTTTTCGCCTCGGCCGAAAGTAGCAATCCATTCCACCATGCGGCTAGGAGACGTAGCTGTCATGCCGCCGTCATAGTGCCGGATGACGTGAGGAGAGGCCTTGAGGGGGTTAGCGACCGCCGCAGCCTGTCGGTTCCGATCGCCGGCATGGCCTTTCCGTCACTCCTTTTTTCTTCTTCATCTACCGCAAAGAGGTAGGGAAAATCGGCGGTATCGAGGCAAGAAGCGAGGGTAATTGCCGCTTTCCATGCCGGTTACTCTCTTTTGGCAGTTGGTCGCGCGTGACCGGCGGATAGGGGTCGAAATCCGGCGGAGCGGGCGGTAGGATCGTCGCTGCGGCAAGGATCGCAGTATCCCGGGCGCCGATACGGGGAGTAAGACCATGACGATTTCCACCACCCGGCTGCCGGATGGTTCCGCTATGCCCGTATTCGGGCTCGGCACCTGGGGCATGGGCGAGGCGAGGCGGGAGGCCGGAGCCGAGGTCGCCGCCTTGCGCGCCGGGCTCGACCTCGGCATCGGCCTGATCGATACCGCCGAGATGTATGGCAGCGGCGGTGCCGAGCAGGTCGTCGGACAGGCGATCGCGGGACGGCGCGACCAAGTCTATCTCGTCTCCAAGGTCCTGCCTTCGAATGCTGGTCGCCGCCAGGCGGTTCGCGCCTGCGAGGAGAGCCTTAAGCGGTTGGGCACCGACCGCATCGACCTCTATCTCCTGCATTGGCGCAGCTCGACACCGCTCGAAGAGACGATCGCGGCCTTCGACGAACTGAAGCGGGCCGGCAAGATCCTGCGCTGGGGCGTTTCCAATTTCGACGTCGACGACATGCAGGAGGTCGAGGCAATCAGCCCGGACTGCCAAGCCAACCAGGTGCTCTACAATCTGACGCGACGCGGGATCGAGTACGACCTGATCGGCTATTGCCGCGAGCGCTCCATGCCGATCATGGCCTATTCCCCCATCGAGCAGGGAGCGCTGGCCAGGAACCGGGTGCTGGACGCGATCGCGCGAGACCATGGGGCGACCCCCGCACAGATCGCGCTCGCCTGGGTGCTCGACAAGCCCGGGATCGTCGCCATCCCCAAGAGCCGCCATCCCGAACGGGTGAAGGAGAATCTGGGATCGCTGACGATCAAGCTCAGCGATGCCGATCGCGCCAGCCTCGACGCTGCCTTTGCGCCGCCACGCCGCAAGCAGGGATTGGAGATGCTCTGAACCGCTCAGGCCCAGTCGCGCTTGCGCATCGGGACCAGCGGCCCCAGGCTGTCGAGATAGGCTGAGGCACCGTTGTCGGCGTAGGTCGACAGCACGACATTCTTGTCGCGGAAGGACTTCAGCACCTGCCCGAGGCCATTGGCGCCTTCATTGCGGACCTGCCTGACAAGGCCGAGGTCGATGTTGATCGGGAAGATCTCGGTGGCCTGGCCGCATTGATGCAGCACCACGCCGGTTGGATCGACGACGAGCGAGCGGCCGATGCCGCCGCCATCCAGGCCGTTCACGTCGAAGACGTAGCAGGAGAACATCACCGCCGTGGCCTGCACGATGGCGAGCTCGGCCTGGCGATCGGTGGTGCCTGTCAGCACGGGATGGATCAGCACCTCGACGCCGGCTGAGGTCAGCGAGCGCGTGGTTTCCGGGAACCAGATGTCGTAGCAGATCGACAAGCCGAAGCGGCCGACGCCAGGTACGTCGAAGATCAGGAACTCGCTGCCGCCGGTCACCCCCGCCTCGAAGGGCATGAAGGGGAACATCTTGTCATAGCGCCCGACGATTTCGCCGGCGGGATTGATCACCACGGCATGGTTGAAGGTCTTGCCCTCGCGCTCGACGAAGACGCTGCCCGGAATGATCCAGATACGGTGCTTGGCGGCCAGGGCCTGGAAGATGGCCTCGTCGGCCTGCGGGTCGGGGGAGGCACAGGCATGCAGCGGGCCGTGGGCGGCGAGTTCGCTGAACACCACCATGTCGACCCCGGGATAAAGCGCCATCGCCTTTTCCAGTTGTGCAGCCATTGCCGCGATGTTCTGGCCGGTGACGGGCACCGGCATCTGGATGCCGGCGATCAGGAAACGGGAATTGTCGCGCCGCGGGGCAGAAGGCGAGAGATCGTTCACCTCGGGGTGAAGGCCTGACATGATTTTCCAGCTCTCATCGGTTCACTCCGCTTGCCGGGTAGCGGTTTTCGCCGAGAAATCCAAGCGGGGCGTCGTGCGAGGCTGTGGAGCGACGAGGTCGTCGAGCGCCACGCCTTTGAACGGCTTGGTCGATTTCAGCACGATATAGCTCGATAGATTGCCGATCTTGGGGCCGAGCTTCAGCAATTCGTCCGACAGCATCTGATAGGAGCCGATATCGGGGCAGACGAAGCGCACCAGATAGTCGATCGGCCCGCTGACCTTGGTGCATTCCACCACATAGCGCATGCCCATCACCATCTTTTCGAAGGTGAGAAAGTCGTCGAGGCCATGGCTGTTCAAGGTCACGGCGGCGATGACGTCGACATGGCGGCAGACTTTGGCGATGTCGATGCTGGCGTGATAACTGGAGATCACGCCTGCCTTTTCGAGACGTTTGACACGCTGCAGGCAGGGGCTGGGCGACAGGCCAACCGCGTCGGCAAGTTCCTGGTTGGTGGCGCGGGCATCCGATTGCAGACGCGCCAGGATGCGCAGGTCGACCTGGTCGAGCCGGATCGAGCCATCGTCGTCTTTCATATGCTTCGCTCCCTGCCGCTCGACCGCCCGCCGCGATTCCAGCGGGCCCACTTTCAAGGCGGCATGAGGATACCTTGCGGGTGATCTCGTCAAGACGGAGCACGGCCCCCGAGCGGCACAAACTTGCGTGCCGCCATGCTCCGGCAGCAGCAAGTGTTGAAATGTGACGGAAATTTGGCAGCACTTTTGCTGGGCCCGGAGCTACACTGGCGCACAATAAGAAGGCACCTGCAAGGGCAATCCAGGGGAAGTGAAAGCATGGCGTCATCCCTCATCGAGCGGCTCACCCGCAAGAAGCCGGTCAGCCGACTGGTCGCCGATACTGCCGACAGCGGTGATGGCCACGGTCATCTCGGTCGCTCCATTACCTTGTTCCAGCTGACCATGTTCGGCGTGGGCGCCACGATCGGTACCGGCATCTTCTTCGTGCTGAGCGAGCAGGTGCCCGTTGCCGGCCCGGCGGTGGTGATCTCCTTCGTCATCGCGGCCGTCACGGCAGGGTTGTCGGCGCTGTGCTATGCCGAGATGAGCTCGATGATCCCGGTCTCCGGGTCCTCCTATTCCTACGCCTACGCCACGCTGGGCGAGGGCGTCGCCTTCTTCGTGGCCGCCTGCCTGGTGCTCGAATATGGCATCTCCGCCGCAGCGGTCGCGGTCGGCTGGGCCGAATATGTCGAAAAGCTCTTGAGCAACCTGACGGGCATCGTGCTGCCGGGCTGGATGACCAAGGGACCGATCACGCTTCCCGATAGCGACAACCCCTTTGCCATGGCCTTCTTCGCCGATGGTTCCGGCCTGATCAACCTGCCCGCCGTGATCCTGGTGGCGCTGTGCTGCCTGCTGCTGCTGCGCGGTTCCAAGGAATCGGCGCGCACCAATGCCATCATGGTACTGATCAAGCTGGCGGTGCTGACGCTGTTCATCGTGATTGCCGGCAGTGCCTTCAACGCCACCAATTTCACGCCCTTCTTCGGCGAGAAGGGCTTCAACGGCGTGCAGGCGGCTGCGGCCTCGATCTTCTTCACCTTCGTGGGCCTCGACGCGGTGTCGACGGCGGGCGAGGAAGTGATCAATCCCAAGCGCAACCTGCCGCTGGCCATCATTTCCGCCCTGGTGATCGTCACGAGTTTCTATGTGCTGGTGGCCGTCGCGGCCCTCGGCGTGCAGCCGGCCAGCCAGTTCGGCGGGCAGGAAGCCGGCCTTGCCACCATCCTGCAGAACATTACGGGCCAGAGCTGGCCCGCCAATCTTCTGGCGGCCGGTGCGGTGATCTCGATCTTCTCGGTGACGCTGATCGTGCTCTATGGCCAGTCGCGCATCCTGTTCGCGGTGTCCCGCGATGGTATGCTGCCGGCCATCTTCCATGATGTGAACCCGCGCACCATGACCCCGGTCGCCTGCACCGTCATCGTCTCGGTCTTCGTCGCGCTGATCGCCGCCTTCGTTCCGGCCGGGCTGCTGTGGGATCTCACCAGCATGGGCACGCTGGTGGCCTTCACCGTGGTCTCAGCCGGCGTGCTCATCCTGCGCTATACCCAGCCGGACATGCAGCGCGGCTACCGGGTTCCGTTCGGTCCTGTCCTGCCGATCCTCTCGATCGTCGCCTGCATCTATCTCATCCTGAGGCTGAGCGGCATCGTCTTCGCCATTACAGGCGTGTGGATCGCCATCGCCGCTCTGCTCTATTTTACCTATTCGGCCCGCCATTCGCGGCTGGAGGCCCCTGACAATGCAGTCGGCGAGGCAGCCCAATGAAATATCTGGTTGGCCTTTCCGCCGATCAGGGCGGGCGCGAGGCGCTCGCCCTCGGCGCGGTACTGTCGCGTTCCTGCGGCGCCTCCCTGGTCGTATGCACCGTCACACCCGATACCTGGGGGCCGCCTTCGCCGGCTCGTGTCGATGGCGAATACGGCAACTTCCTGCACCAGCACGCCACCAAGGCGCAGGAGAAAGCCAGAGCGAGCCTGCCTGCCGACGTCCAGGCCGAATTTGTCATCGTCTCCGCCCCATCGGCGCGTGACGGTCTGCTGCAGGTCGCCTCCGACATCGATGCGGATTGCTTGGTATTGGGGTCGACCCGTGCCGCTCCGCTCGGCCGTTTCGGGGAAGGGCATGTCACCACCGATGTGCTGCGCTCGGCTCATCTGCCGGTTGCCGTGGCGCCGAGGGGGTATTCGGCTGATGCGAGGACACAGGTACGGCGGCTGAGCTGCGCCTTTGCCGGCAGCGCCACCTCGCCGGGGCTGGCCCGGCGCAGTGCTGAGCTTGCCCAGTTGCTCGGCGTTCCCCTGCGCCTGGTGACTTTGGTGGTGCGCGACAAGCAGATGTATCCGACTGGCGCAGGCTATGATGCCGAGAATATCGTCTCCAACACCCTGCGCGAACAGGCGAGCGCCGCACAGGCCGCCGTTCTTGATCATTGGGACGGCCCGGTCGCGATCTCAGGGGAGATCGGTGACGGCAAGAATTGGAAAGCCGCCTTCGATTCGCTGCTCTGGGCAAATGCCGAATTGCTGGTGGTGGGATCGAGCAGCCTCGGACCTGTGATGCGGGTGTTCCTCGGCTCCAATTCCAGCAAGATCGCGCATAATTCCCCGGTGCCCTGCCTCATCCTGCCGCGCGTGGACGAGTAGGGGATTACCGGCTACCAGAAACTGGGGGCCTTGTTCCCAGTTACTCGAAGTTCAGGATGCGGGCGGTCGCGGGGGTGGCGAGCGCCGGCTCCATCGGAGGAAGTCATGACAGCCAAATCCTTCAACCAGCCGCTCGGTGGAAACGAGATGCCGCGTTTCGGCGGCCCCGCCACCATGATGCGGCTGCCGACGCAGCCGACCACGGAAGGGCTGGACGCTTGTTTCGTCGGCATTCCCATGGATATCGGCACCTCGAACCGGCCGGGCACGCGCTTCGGACCGCGACAGATCCGCACCGAATCCTGCATGATCCGTCCCTACAACATGGCCACCCGTGCCGCTCCGTTCGACAGCCTGCAGGTCGCCGATATCGGTGATGTCGCCATCGACACCTTCAACCTGCCCAAATGCGTCGACATCATCACCAACGCCTATCGCGACATCATCAAGAACGGCTGCCGGCCGCTGACGCTCGGCGGTGACCACACGCTGAGCTATCCGATCCTGCGCGCCATGGCCGAAAAATACGGTCCCGTCGGCCTGATCCATATCGATGCCCATGCCGACATCAACGAGCACATGTTCGGCGAGCCGATCGCCCACGGCACGCCCTTCCGCCGGGCGGTGGAGGCCGGCGTGCTCGACACCAAGCGCTGTGTGCAGATCGGCGTGCGCGGCACCGGCTATGCGGCCGACGATTTCGACTGGCCGCGCGAGCAGGGCTTCCGCGTGGTGCAGGCCGAGGAGTGCTGGCACAAGTCACTGACGCCGCTGATGGAAGAGGTTCGCGCCCAGGTCGGCAACGGGCCCGTCTATCTGACCTACGATATCGACAGCCTCGATCCCAGCATCGCCCCCGGCACCGGCACGCCGGAAATCGGCGGCCTCACCACCATACAGGCGCTCGAGATCATCCGCGGCTGCTGGGGCCTCAACCTGGTCGGCTGCGATCTCGTCGAGGTATCGCCGCCCTATGATCCGGCCGGCAATACCGCGATCACCGCGGCCAATCTCCTGTTCGAAATGCTCTGCGTGCTTCCCGGCGTGCAGCGGCGATAGATCTCAAAAATCGGTGCATCACATGTCAGGCTCGTCCCTCACCACCGGCGAATACCTTGTCAGGCTGCTGGAGTCCTACGGCGTCGATCTGATCTTCGGCATTCCAGGCGTGCACACGGTGGAGCTCTATCGGGGCCTGCCGGCCACGAAGATCCGCCATGTCACGCCGCGCCACGAGCAGGGCGCCGGCTTCATGGCCGACGGCTATGCCAGGGTGACGGGCAAGCCCGGCGTGTGTTTCATCGTGACCGGTCCCGGCATGACCAACATCGCCACCGCCATGGGCCAGGCCTATGCGGATTCGGTGCCGATGCTGGTCATCTCGGCAGTGAATGCACGGGATCAACTGGCGATGGGGCAGGGGCGGCTGCATGAGCTGCCCTCCCAGCGCAACCTGGTGGCCGGGGTCGCTGCCTTCAGCCATACGTTGCTCGATCCCACCCAGCTTCCCGAGGTGATGGCGCGTGCCTTCACCGTGTTCAATTCGCAGCGCCCGCGCCCGGTGCATATCGAGATCCCGCTCGATGTCATCGTTGCGCCCGCCGGCCATCTGTCGACACAGGCCTGGCCATTGCCGGCCAAGGCCTCTGCCGCCGCCGCCGATGTCGAGAAGGCCGCCGCCATCCTCAAAGCCGCCAGGCGCCCGCTTATCGTGGCTGGAGGCGGCGCGGCCGATGCGACGGCCGAGATCACCGCCATCGCCGGCAGGCTCGATGCGCCTGTCTTCACCACCATCAATGGCCGCGGCATCCTGAAACCCGGCCATCCTCTCGCCCTCAACGGCAATCTCGGCATGGAGCCGCTGCTGGCGGAACTGGCGGCCAGCGACGCGATCCTTGCCATCGGTACCGAGTTCGGCGAGACGGAAATGTATCCCGAGCCCAAACCGCTGACATTCGGCGGGCCGCTGATCCGCATCGACATCGATCCGCTCCAGCTCGCGGCCGGCCTGCGCTGCGACCTGCCGATCGCGGCCGATGCCAAGCTGGCCTCGGCAGCGCTTTTGGCCGCGCTTGGCGAAGGACGCCCGGCGGGGGATGGCGAAGCACGTGCGAAGGCCGTGCGAGCGAAGGTCGAGGCGGGTCTGTGGCCGGCCTGCCGCGTTCACGGCAAGCTGATGGAAATCGTGACCAGGACGCTGCCGGACGCGGTGGTGGCCGGCGACCAGACCGAGCCCGTCTACGCCGTCAACCAGTTCTATCAGGCACCGCAACCGCGATCCTATTTCAACTCCTCCACCGGCTACGGCACGCTCGGCTACGGCCTGCCGGCAGCCTTCGGCGCCAAGCTTGGTGCCCCGAACCGGCCCTCCGTCTGCCTGATCGGCGATGGCGGCCTGCAATTCTCGCTGCAGGAGATGGCGAGCGCCGTCGAAGCGAAGATCGCCACGGCGGTGATCATCTGGAACAACACCTCTTATGGTGAGATCAAGGCCTTCATGGCGGACAGGGACATCCCGCAGATCGGCGTCGACATCTTCACGCCGGACTTTGTCGGCCTGTCGCGTGCACTTGGATGTGCGGCGGCACTGCCTGACACCATCGAGGAACTGACGCAGGAACTTGCCGCCTCTGCCACGCGCAACGTGCCCACTGTGATCGAGATCCGGGCCGGTTCGTCGCTGGCTCAAGCCCTCAACGCGTGAGGCCGGCCATGCAGCACCAGCTCTTCATCGACGGGCGCTGGCAGGATCCGGTCGAGCCTGGGCAGATCCCGGTGTTCGATCCCTATTGCGGCACTGCCTATCATCAGGTCGCGGCGGCCGGCCCCGCCGATGTTGCCAAGGCCGTCGAGGCGGCCAAGGCGGCTTTCCCGACCTGGCGCGCTGCCGGTGGGCGCGAGCGCGGGCACTATCTCAAGGCCATCGCCGATCGATTGACCGAACGGGCGGAGGAACTGGCTCGCATCTCCTCGCGCAACAATGGCAAGCCGCTCGGCGAGGCGCGCATCGATATGGCGGATGCGGCCGCATCCTTCGCTTATTATGCCGAACTGGCCGCCGATCTCGAAGCCAGCCAGAATAGAACCGTGCCTGTGCCGGATGCGGCCTTCGGCGCGCGCCTGCGCCGCGAGCCGGCCGGTATCGCCAGCCTGATCGTGCCCTGGAATTTCCCGCTGGTGACCACGTCCTGGAAGGTGGCGCCGGCGCTGGCGGCCGGCTGCACCGTGGTGCTGAAGCCGTCCGAGATCACACCGGTGGTCGAGCTCGAACTCGGCGTGATCGCCGCGGAGATCGGCCTGCCGCCCGGCGTGCTCAACATCGTGACGGGGACGGGCGAGCGGGTGGGGGCGCCGATGACGGTGCACCCGGACGTGGCGAAGATTTCCTTCACCGGTTCCAATGCGGTTGGCGCCCGGGTGATGGCAGCTGGTGCGCCCGGTACCAAATCGGTCAGCCTGGAACTCGGCGGCAAATCGCCCATCGTGGTCTTCGACGATGCCGATTTCGACCAGGCGGTGGAATGCGTGCTGGGCGGCATCTTCTTCAATGCCGGCCAGATGTGCTCGGCCACCTCCCGTCTGCTGGTGGAACGCTCGATCGCACCGCGCCTTATCGAGGCGGTCGTGGCCGCGGCGCGAGCTCTCAAGCCGGGCGACCCTCTCGATGAGACGACGCAGATCGGCCCGATCACCATGAAGACCCAGCACGACAAGGTGCTGTCCTATATCGAGCGCGGCAAGGCCGACGGCCTGAAGCTGCTGACCGGCGGCGGCAAGCCGGCCGGGCTCGACCAGGGCTGGTTCGTCGAGCCGACCATCTTCGGCGATGTTCCCGCCGATAGCTCGCTCTGGCGCGAGGAGATCTTCGGCCCCATCCTCTGCGTGCGCAGCTTCGGCAGTGAAAGCGAAGCCGTTGCACTCGCCAATGACAGCGATTTCGGCCTGGTCGCCACCGTGGTCAGCGAAGATCTCGACAAGGCCAATCGCGTCGCCGATGCGCTGGAATCGGGCCATGTCTGGATCAACAGCCCGCAGGCGATCTTCGTCCAGACGTCCTGGGGTGGTTTCAAGGCAAGCGGCATCGGGCGCGAGCTCGGGCCGTGGGGGATGTCTTCCTATCTCGAGGTCAAGCACGTCACGACACGCTTGACACGGTAGCGAGCAAATTTGCTAGGTTCTGACTGTATGCCCAAGAAAAAGTATAAGAAGAAGCACAAGATAAGATCAGGAAAGCATAAGGGGTTCGCAATGAAGACCATTCGTAATGTTGCCGATCTGCGCGTTGTCATGCATCGCAACGAGCAGCCGATCTATTTCATATCGGCGACGAATTTCAACCTGATCGGCATTGATGAATGGGTGAGGAACTTCAAATTCATCAGCTATATCGACTGCTTCGACGGCCGGCACCCCAATGTCTTCGTTCCCAGCGAGATCCCTCACGCTGAATTCGAAAGTATCGAGGACATCAACAACTATCTTCTCCAGCACAAGGAAGTGATCGACTACATCAAGCGCCGCGGCGGGAGGGCGGTGGCGACCTTCCTGATGTTCGACGAGACGACCGAGGAGATCTGCAACGATCTCGGCATCGAGGTATGGTTCCCCAAGGCGTCGCTGCGCCAGCGCTGCGACAACAAGATGGAAACGGTGCGCATAGGCAACAAGGCCAAGGTGCCATCCGTGCCCAATACGCTGGCCGGCGCCAAGAGCTATGAGGAACTGCTGGCCGCCGCCAAGAAGGCCGGTATCGGCACCGATCTCGTGGTGCAGACTGCCTTCGGTGACAGCGGCCACACCACCTTCTTCATCGCCAGCGAGGACGACTACAACAAATACGCCAAGGAGATCTCGGCCGAGGACGAGGTCAAGATCATGAAGCGGATCAAGTGCCGGGGCGCCACCATGGAAGCCTGCGCCACCAAATCCGGCACGCTGGTCGGTCCGCTGCTCACCGAAGTCGTCGGTCAGCCCGAGTTGACGCCCTATAAGGGCGGCTGGTGCGGTAACGAGATCTTTCCCGGCGCCTTCTCCGAGACCATCCGCGCCAAGGCGCGCGACATGGCCTATCGCTTCGGCAACCAGTTGGTGAAAGAGGGGTACCGCGGCTATTTCGACCTCGACTTCCTGATCGACGTCAAGGACAACGAAGTCTATCTGGGCGAGCTCAACCCGCGCATCTGCGGCGCCTCGTCGATGACCAATCATGCGGCTTTCGCTTATGCCGATGCGCCGCTCTTCATGTTCCACCTGATGGAATTCTCCGGCATCAAGTACAAGATCGATGTTGAGGAACTGAACAATCGCTGGGCCCAGAAGGAATTCATCGACAGTTGGTCGCAGGTGGTGATCAAGGCGACCGACGACATCGTCGACATCGTCACCCACGCGCCTTCGTCGGGCATCTATCACATGGCGCCCGACGGCAGCGTGTCCTATGACCGCTTCGACTATCACCGCCAGGCCATCGAGAACGAACAGGAGGCTTTCTTCCTGCGCATCACAGGCCCCGGCGACTATCGCTATGAGGGGGCTGATCTCGGCATCCTGATCACGCGAGGCCGGGTGATGAACGACGAGTTCGACCTGAACGAGCGTGCGCTGAACTGGATCAAGGGCATCAAGCGGCTCTATGCCACCAAGCCGCTGACGGAAGTCCAGCGCGACGACACGCCATCGGCCAGCTCCTTCAAGATCCTGTAAGTGCGATCATGGATCTCCTGTTCGAAGCCGTGGACGAGGACCAGCCCGGTGCCAAATGGCGCCAGCTGTTCGATCGTCACTGGCATGCCTATAGCCGCTGGTTCATGCGGGACGGCATCAGGGCCCGCCCGACCTATCTGTCGAGCCTGAAGGCGATGCGTGCCCATATGCCGGAATTGCTGCCGGCCTATGAAGCGATCGTGTCGGCAGCGGGCGATGGCGACCTGGAAGCCCGCTTCCTGTCGATGTGGTGTCCGCCGGTCTATGTCGGCGGCTGCTCGCAGGCGCTCATCACCAGTCCCGAGCCGGCCCTCATCCGCAATTACGACTACAGCCCGCGTCTCCTGGAGGGCTCCTGGCTCGCCACCCGCCTCAACGGCAAGCGGGTGGTGGCGGTGGTCGATTGCCTGTGGGGCGTGCTCGACGGCATCAACGAGGACGGCCTTGCCGTCTCGCTCTCCTTCGGCGGGCGGACAGCGGCGGGGCCTGGCTTCGGCATTCCGATCGTGTTGCGCTATGTGCTGGAATTCGCCTCTGATACCGCCGAGGCGATCGAGATGCTGCGGCGCATTCCGGTGCACATGTCCTATTCGGTGGCACTGATCGATCGCCAAGGACATCACGCCACCGTCTATGTCAATCCCGACCGTCCCGCCGAGGTGGTGGCCAAGCTCGTCAGCACCAACCATCAGCACGGCGTCGAATGGGCGCGCCATGCCCAGACCACCAAATCGGTGGAGAGGGAGGCAGCCCTGGAGAAGGCGCTGGCCCTACATCAGAGCACCGAGAACGTCCTGGCCGGCTTCCTGCGGCCGCCCGTCTACCAGACCTCCTATGGCAGGGGCTACGGCACGCTCTATACGGCGCTCTACCGGCCACAGGACGCCTCGGTCGAACTGGTCTGGCCCGGGGTGATCTGGCGGCAGTCCTGTGCGGAGTTTCAGGAGGAGGCGCGTGTCATTCGCTTCAACGACGGCGATTCCGGTGGCTTTGCGCCGACCTTCAAGCAAGGGACGGTGAGCTGAGCGCCTCTCTTGCCAAGGATAAGGAAGAAGATCCGCTTGGTACGATAATAAGTTGATAATACGGGGGAAAACTCCGTAAGGGAGGCGTAATGAGGGTTGTCGTTCTGGGGGGCGGTGTCGTCGGTACGGCGGCGGCCTGGTATCTGGCAAAGGATGGCCACGAGGTCACGCTGATCGAGCGGCATGCCGATGTTGCCTGCGGTACCAGCCAGAGCAATGCCGGCCTGGTATCGCCGGGCGACTCGACCGCCTGGGCATCGCCGGCGGCGCTCGTGACCTTCATCAAATCCCTCTACAAGCCCGACATGGGCATCAAGGTCCGCTTCACCCTCGACCCGAATTTCCTGGCCTGGACCTGGCGCTTCCTGCTGCAATGTACGCAGGCCCGTGCCAATGCCAACACAGAGGTCAAGCTGCGGCTCGCCTTCTATGCGCGCCAATGCATCAACGCATTGCAGGAGGAGACCGGCCTTGCCTATGACGACAAGCGCAGGGGCATCCTCTACTTCTACCGCTCCCAGCAAAGCCTGGAAGCCGGCGCCAAGCATATGGGCTACATCGCCGAGCGTGGCCTCAAGATCGAGGTCGTCGACCGCGAGCGCCTTGTTGCGCTGGAGCCAGGGCTCGCCGCGGTCAAGCAGCAGATTGCCGGCGGCGTCTACTCGCCGATGGACCAGACCGGCGATTCCTGCCTGTTCACCCGCGGCCTTGCCGAGCTCGCTCGCGAGCGCCATGGCGTGCAATTCCGCTTCAAGACCAATGTGACCGGCCTCGATGCCGAAGGCGACAGGGTCAAGGCCGTGCTGACCGACCAGGGGCCGGTGGCCTGCGATGCGGTGGTGGTGTCGCTCGGGCCCGAAAGTTCGCTGCTCGCCCGCAAGATCGGCATCGACGTGCCCGTCTATCCGGTGAAGGGCTATACCGCCACAATTCCCGTCGACGACGAGAAGGGCCCGACCATGGGCGGGGTCGACGAGGACCGGCTGATCGCCTATTCGCGCCTCGGCAACCGGCTGCGCATCGCCTCCACAGCCGAATTCGCCGGCTATGACCGCAGCTACAAGCCGGCCGATTTCACCACCATGTTCAAGACGGCGCACGATCTGTTCCCCGGTGCGATCGACGAGAGCAAGGCCGTGCTCTGGGCCGGCCTCAGGCCGATGATGCCGGGCTCGGTGCCGGTGCATGGCCGGGCGCGCTACGCCAATCTCTATCTCGACACCGGTCACGGCCATGTCGGCTGGACCATGGCTTGCGGCTCGGGAAAGCTCACCGCCGATCTCGTTGCCGGGCGCAGCCCGGAGATTGACACTGCAGGCCTGCTCTACCGGAATTGACGCCATGCCGGATCCCCAGATTGCCATCGATCTCGCCCGGATCGAACACAATGCCCGCACCATCGTGGCAACCTGTGCCAAGGCAGGCATCACGCCCTTCGGCGTGACCAAGGGCACCTGCGGCATGCCGCAGGTGGCGCGGGCGATGCTGCGAGGGGGCGTCGCCGGCATCGCCGAGTCGCGTTTCGAGAATATCCGCCGACTGCGGGATGCCGGCATCGACTGCCCGATCATGCTGCTGCGCAGTCCGCCATCCTCACGTGTCGAGGAACTGGTGCGCACGGTCGACGTCAGCCTACAGTCCGAGCTTCAACTCATGCGCGAGGTCTCGCGCGTGGCCGAGCGGCTTGGGCGGGTGCACGACGTCATCCTGATGGTGGATCTCGGCGATCTCAGGGAAGGGATCTGGCCGAACGACCTGATCCCGACCGTGGAAGCGGTGATGGAACTGCCCGGCGTGCGCATCGCCGGCGTCGGCACCAATCTCACCTGTTTCGGTGCCATCATCCCTACCAGGGAGAATCTCGACCAGCTCGTCGCCCACGCTTACAAGGTCGAAAGCGTCACCGGGCGACATCTCGACTGGGTCTCGGGCGGTAATTCCTCCTCGCTGCCACTGCTGCTGGCGGGGGGCATGCCGGCCGGGGTCAACAATCTCAGGATCGGCGAAGCCATCCTGCAGGGCGGACGCGACACCTTCCTGGAACAGCCCTGGGAGGCGCTCGACCGCGATGCCTTCGAGCTGACGGGCGAATTGCTGGAGGTGAAGGTGAAACCCTCCATGCCGATCGGCAAGTCCGGCATCGATGCTTTCGGCAATGTGCCCGTCTTCATCGACGAGGGCGATCGCCTCAGGGGCATTGCCAATATCGGGCGAGAGGACGTCATCGCCGAAGGCCTGATGCCGACCCGGCCGGGCGTCCGGGTGCTGGGTGCCTCCAGCGACCATCTGGTGCTCGACCTCACCGAGGCCGACCCGCCGCTCAAGGTGGGCGAGGATGTCAGCTTCCGCCTGAACTACGGCGCGCTGCTGACGGTGATGACGTCGGAATATGTGGAGAAAGTTCCGATGCGGGACGTGATGGAGCAAGGGCAGAGCAGGGGCTATGCGGTCGAAACCGACGAGGTTGGCGATGCGCTGCTTTCCGCCCACAATGTTGGCGCGCGGATCGAGCGCCTCGGTTTCGAGCCGGCCGTGGCCGGCGCCTCGATCGTGCTTTCCACCGCTGCCGGGCGGGCCGATCTCATCCCCTTCGTCGAGGCTGCGGGGCGGCGCCACGATGCGCTCGGGCTGATCTGGATCGACTCCGAGGCAGCGATGATGCCCGACGAAAGCGAGGGGAGGCCTGCGGAAAATGCCGTGCTGCGCCGCCTGCTCACGCGCCTGCCGCCTCATATCGCGGCGGAGAATGTCGTGCTGCTCGGCTTGCGGGAGGCCGATCCGGGCGAGGTCGAGGCACTGAAGGCCTCGCGCATGCGTATCTTCACCATGGCGGAGATCGACGCGGTGGGGCTGCGCCATGCCATGCGCGAGGCGATCGCCATCGCCTGCGCCGGCACGCGTGGCTTCCATCTTTGCTATTCGCCGACTGCCACCGACATGTCGGACTGGAGCGGAGGTATCGGCGGCATCACCGTGCGCGAGACCCATTCGGCCATGGAAATGGCGGCGCTCAGTGGCCGACTGCGTTCACTCAGTGTCTCGGGCATCGATCGCGATCTGCCCCCCACCATTGGTGCCGAATGCGCCAATTTCATCCTCTCGGCTTTCGGTAAGACCATTCTCTGACACCCCGTTCCAACAGGAGACTTCCATGATCAAGCGTCTGCACCCAGGCAAGCGGTTTTGCGAGGCCGTCATCGTCAACGGCATCATCACCACCGCCGGCATCACTGGCCGCGACGAGACCGCCGATACTGTCGGCCAGACCCGCGACATTCTTGCCCAGATCGACGCGCTGCTGGCCGAGGCTGGCACTTCCAAGTCCAAATTGATCAGCGCCAGCATCTGGTTGCGGGACATCGCCCATTTCGACCAGATGAACGAAGTCTGGGACCAGTGGGTCGACAAGGACAATTTGCCGGTGCGCGCCACCGTGGAAGCGCGCCTGGCCGCGCCCGAGTTGCTGGTCGAGATCCAGGTCAGCGCTGTCGTCTGAAGCGGTTCCTCCCGCCTTTGCTCGGCATCGGCGGGAGGCTTGCAAGCCGGATGAGAGGAGCAGGCTTCAGGGTGCCGCCAGCTCGACCGGCAGGGAACGGAGCGGCTTGATTTCCTTGAGCACGAAGGTCGTCTGCATTTCCTTGATGCGGGGCAGGCGGCGCACGGTAGCCATGGCGAATTGCGCATAGGCATCGAGATCTGTCGCCACGACCTGGAGCAGGAAGTCGGCATCGCCGGCGATCGAATAGCAGGCTACGACCTCCTCGAGCCGCAGGACCTCGTTGGAGAAGGCCTCGGCTTCCGCCTCGCTGTGGCTGTCGATCTTCACGCGAATGAAGGCGAGCACGCCGAGCCCAAGCCTCCGGCGGTCCAGCACGGCCTTGTAGCCCTGGATGACGCCATCCTCTTCCAATTTTCGTACGCGCCGCCAGCAGGGCGAGGTCGAGAGCCCGACCTTGTCGGCCAGGTCTTGATTGGTGAGGCGCCCGTCCTCCTGCAACGCTGTCAGGATTCGCGTATCGGCGGGTTCGAGATCAGGATGAGGCATGATCTACCTTATGATATGACAAATTAGGTATAATCTACCAGGATTTCTAAAAGAACAGAACAGAAAGGCAAGACTGGCCGGTGGAATTGCGCTATCCCTACCTCTTCGATAGCAGCGAGGAGACCTCCGTGAGCGACGACATCCGCCTGGCCATCATCGTCAACCCCGCTCTGCCGATTGGCTTGGTGGCCAATACGGTCGGCGCTGTCTGTGTTGGTCTCGGTGCCCGGATGCCGGGATTGGGAGCGACCCAGCTCGTCGACTGTCGGGCGCGACGCATCGACGTCAGCGCCAACCGGCCCGTGCCCGTGCTGCAGGCGGATGGTGAAACCATCCGCGCGATCATGCTCAAGGCATTGCCTGCCGCCGATGAACGGGCTGTGGTGCCGTTTCCCGCCTTTGCCCGCAGTCTGCATGTGTTCGCCGAGTATGGCGTCTCCATGCCCGAGCGAGATCTCGCCGAGGAGGAGGTCGACGGCCTCGGCCTTGCCGGCCCTACGAAATGGATCCGCTCACTGACCGGATCGCTGAAGCTCCTGCGCTGAACCGGAAGGCGAGTGGTGCAGCCTCGATAGGGAACTGCGGATGACTCTGCGAGTTTTTCAGTAATCGGCTCGGCTGCGACATTGCATCGGGAAGACGAGCATTCGAATCCTTGACTCTTCACGGCATATTTTGAAAAGAAAGAGGCGTAAACAGACTAGGTGCCATGCCGTCGCGCAGGAGGCACCATTCGGATGCCTTGGAAATCGGCATTCGGCTCGGGAGGCGGGCGCCGGACGGAACCGGCCATCACCCGCGAAAGCGTCTTGCGATTTGGCTTAATCGGCGGGGCGTTGAAACAAGGGGGCGGCAAGGCGTCGTTTTCAACGAAGCACGTTTTGCGCCAAAGATCATGAACACCTTTCGGCTGGGCCGGGTGGTGCCGTGGTCGGCAAGGTGAAAGGGCTTTTCCCGATGGAATGGGCTGGGAGAGATAGCAATACGGCTGCGGAGCCGTCCTATGCGCGCACCTATTATCGTTGGGCCCGCTTCTACGACCTTTTCTTTGATTGGCCGTTCCATCCCGGGCGCCTGGCGGCGGCGCGGGCCGTCGCCCAGGCAGCCGGCAACAATGGCGAGGTGCTGGTCGCCGGTGTCGGCACGGGCCTCGAGCTTGCGCTGATGCCGGATAATCTGCGCATCCTCGGCATCGATCTCGCCCGCCCCATGCTCGACATCGCCCGCGAACGGGTCAAACGCAAGGGGCTCGACCAGGTCAAGGCGCTCCGGGTGATGGACGCGCAGGCCCTTGAATTCCAGGAAGGCCGCTTCGACGTGGTGCTGGCGCCTTATCTTCTCAGCGTGGCGCCTTCGCCCCAGCAAGTCCTCGAGGAAATGTGGCGGGTAACCCGGCCGGGCGGCGAGATGATCATTCTCAACCATTTCTCGGCCGAAGACGGTTGGCGCGTGCGGGCGGAAAAGGCGCTGATCGGCGCGGGTGGTTGGCTCGGCTGGCGGCCCTATTTCCCCTATGCCGTGATCACCGACTGGCTGGCCAGCCGCCCCGAGGCGCAGCTGCTCGAGCGCCGTGAAGTAGCGCCTGTGCGTCTGTTCACTGTTCTGCGTATTCGCAAGCCGGCCTGAGAAAAACAGTCTGACATTGCGAGCGTGACGGCAAGGCGCGTAGACTGGCCAGTCTGCTGCGGAGTGTTGCCATGACTGTCGCCGTCTCGATCCAGAACGCGCCGTTGGAGCGTCCCTCCGAGCCGATCCTGCTGCGTCAGGACAAGGCTGGCGTGACGACTCTCACTCTCAATCGGCCGCAGCAGTTCAATGCGCTCTCGGAGGGCATGCTGGAGGCGCTGCAGCAGGCGCTCGACGCGATCGCCGGCGACCGCACGGTACGTTGCGTCGTCCTTGCGGCGAGCGGCAAGGCCTTCTGTGCGGGGCATGATCTGCGCCAGATGCACGCCAATCGCCGGCTCGATTATTATCAGGGGCTGTTCGCCCAATGCAGCCGGGTGATGCAGGCAATCCAGGCGCTGCCGGTGCCGGTGATCGCCCGGGTACACGGCATCGCCACGGCCGCCGGCTGCCAACTGGTGGCGAGCTGCGATCTCGCCATCGCTTCGCAGGGGGCTCGCTTCGCCGTTTCCGGCATCAATGTCGGACTGTTCTGCTCAACGCCGACGGTCGCCCTGTCGCGCAATGTCTCGGCCAAGCGCGCCTTCGACATGCTGGTGACCGGTCGCTTCGTCGATGCTGAAACGGCGGCGGATTGGGGCCTGATCAACCAGGCGGTGGCCGAAACCGATCTTGATGCCGCCATTGCGGCCAAGGCGGCGGACATTCTGGCCAAGAGCCCCACGGCCGTGCGCTATGGCAAGCAGATGTTCTATCGCCAGCACCAGATGGCGCTCAGCGAGGCCTATGCCTTTGCCGGCGAGGTGATGGCACAGAACATGATGGAGGAGGATGCCGCCGAGGGCGTCGAGGCCTTCCTGGAGAAGCGTCCTGCGCGTTGGGGCGCTTGAGCCTGCCGCGAGCAAAGCGCGTTTAGACGGAAACGCTTGTTTGCTCTCACTCTTTGGTTCGACGCGTCTTTGCGATTCCTGGCGATTCCGCCAAATCGCAAACGCTTCAGTGGCTGATCGATTTCGACATCAGGTTGATGATCACCACACCGGCGAGAATCAGGCCGATGCCGATGACGGCCGGCAAGTCGAGTGACTGGTTGAAGATGACGAGACCGACCAGCGAGATCAGCACGATGCCGATGCCGCTCCATAGCGCGTAGGCAATGCCGACCGGCATGGTGCGCAGCGTATAGGAGAGGAAATAGAAGGCGGCCATATAGCACAGCCCCATCATCACCGTCGGCCACAGCCGGGTGAATTGCTCCGAAGCCTTGAGGAGCGAGGTGGCGATGATTTCGAGGACCACTGCGATCACCAAAGCGGCATAGGTCGTGACGGCTGGGCTCAATGGGAGGTCCTCGGAAAGGCGCGTCGCCGACGCTGCGTTGAGAAGCGCGGGGCAGGGGCCGCGAAACCTGCGTAGCCAAGGCGCCTTCTTCTGTAAAGGATCGGTGCTGCCGAGGAACCGCTCTGCGACCATGCGTCCGGGGGAGTGCTGTGCGAGAGGTGGAGGCGGGGGCTCGTCCCGACAAACGCGATGCTTCCAGATTGTGGCTGCGTGCCCCGCGATCTCAAGGAGTAGCTTTAATCCTGCCTATGATTGCCAGCGAAGGGAGCCGTGAGACCCTGAAACGGCACCGGCGCGCGAATTGCTTCGCGCGCCGGCCGGTTCTTGCGGATGACGGGAGCACCGAAGCGCTCACCTTATCATCCGGGGATGATCCAGGTTTTCGGTAGCTGGAACGTCAAGTGGCGGAGACCACCTTGGCTGAGCCAGCGCAAATTTCCAGGATCTTCGTAAGGTTAGACACTGGATCACCTCCTTTCGTGGGTTGCGAACCTCCTGAGCATGGCGGCGATGGCCGGGGATGTAAAGAGCTTGAGGTCAAGAGGGCAGGAATTGGCCCGGAAATGCCCCTTTTTTGAGCTCAAGACACAGAATATCTTCCGTTGAAGCCCAGGATATTGGCAAATCCTCTCAATGAAGGCACGTCGGAGTCCATGAGCCCCGAGTCTTGATTCGGAGCGGGTGAGCTTGTTGGCCGGCGCTTGAGCGCGCCCTGTGAGGAGAAGAGCGGTGACCGAGGTATTCGTCGTCTATGGAGCGGCTGGCTCGGGATCCGTTCCGATCGAGGCGGCTCTCGACCTTCTCGAATTGCCCTATCGCGTGCAGGAATGTTCTCCCTGGGAAGGGCAAGAGGAAGCAGACAAACTCGCCCCTATCAATCCCATGCTGCAAGTGCCGGCGCTGGCCCTGCCGACGGGCGAGGTGATAAGCGAAAGCGCCGCGATCCTGATCTGGTTGGCCGATCGCTATCCCGAAGCACGATTGGCACCGGCATTGAACGAGCCAGCGCGGCCGACCTTCCTGCGTTGGATGACCTTCGTGTCTTCGGCAATCTATGCCCTCTATTGGGTTGCCGATAATCCTTCTCGCATCATCGACCACGCCGAGCACCACACCGGCGTCAAGGCTCGCTTGTTCGACCGCATTGCCCGCTGCTGGGAATTGATGGAGGCACAATTGCGTCCAGGAAAGTATCTCCTCGGTGAGGATCTATCGGTTCTCGACCTCTATGTGGCAACGGCGTCGCGCTGGTCGCCCGGGCGGCGGCGCTTCTATGAGGTCGCGCCCGGTCTGGCGGAGGTAATACGCCGGGTGGACGCCGATCCCCGGCTGGCGGCCATCTGGGCGGAGCGTTTCCCGTTCAGCCAAGGCTGGGAGCGTTAGGGGCACAAGGAGAGCTCGATATGGCCAGACAAGGTCCTCTGCTCGATGGGGCCATTTGCCGTCACGGGCCGCGAGCCGATGATCCGGTCCGGGGGACTGCTGGAATGGACTTCAGCTCCCTATATCTGAAATGCAGCGGCGCCGTTTCCCGCCGCCGGACGCATTTGGGCATTCAGCAGGCAGACATTTCGCATGAAGAAGATCGGTTTTCTTTCGTTCGGACACTGGACACCATCAAGCCAATCGCAAACGCGATCTGCCGCCGATACGCTGCTGCAGTCGATCGACCTGGCCGTCGCGGCGGAGGAACTGGGTGCGGATGGCGCCTATTTTCGCGTCCATCACTTCGCGCGCCAGCTTGCCTCGCCTTTCCCCTTGCTGGCGGCCGTGGGAGCCAGGACCAAGCGCATCGAGATCGGCACGGCCGTGATCGACATGCGCTACGAGAATCCCTTCTACATGGTCGAGGACGGCGGTTCCGCCGATCTCATCGCAGGAGGGCGCCTGCAACTCGGCATCAGCCGTGGCTCGCCCGAGCAGGTGATCGATGGCTGGCGCTATTTCGGCTACCAGCCGGCGGAGGGCAAGAGCGACGCCGACATGGGCCGCCAGCATGCCGAGGTCTTTCTGAACCTGTTGCGTGGAGAAGGGTTCGCCCAGCCCAATCCGCGGCCGATGTTTCCCAATCCACCCGGCCTGCTGCGTCTGGAGCCGCATGCCGAGGGCCTGCGCGAGCGGATCTGGTGGGGGGCTTCGTCGGATGCAACCGCGGTCTGGGCCGCCAGGCTCGGGATGAACCTGCAAAGTTCGACCCTGAAGAACGACGAGACGGGCGAGGCCTTTCATATCCAGCAGGCCAAGCAGATCCGCGCCTATCGGGCGGCGTGGAAAGAGGCCGGCCATGCACGCGAGCCCAGGGTCTCCGTCAGTCGCAGCATCTTCGCGCTGACGAATGACGAGGACCGGCTGTATTTCGGCCGGGGCGGCGATGGAGAGGACCAGATCGGCTTCATCGACGAGCGGACTCGCGCGATCTTCGGGCGCAGCTATGCCGCCGAACCCGAGGTGCTCATCGAGCAACTCAGGCAGGACGAGGCGATCGCCGAGGCCGATACCCTGCTCCTCACCGTCCCCAACCAGCTCGGCGTTGCCTACAACGCTCATGTCATCGAGACGATCTTGACCGAGATCGCGCCCGCGCTCGGTTGGCGGTAAGCAGGCCGGTCGGCGGCTGCAAGAGCCACGATCAGGCGCTGCCTTAAGAAAATGCACCCGCCAAACAGGTTTGGCGGGTGCATCATCCGAATTTTCCAAGGCTTTGAAATTACGCCATCTTCGTCAGCAGCGATGGATGTTCAAGGACATCCATCGCACCTTGGGACTTTCTCAGTCTATCCTCAGCTGCAGCCCGTGGTGCCGCCGCAGGTATCGCACTTCAGGCAGGTGCCATTACGCACCAGCGTGAAATTGGCACATTCGGGGCAGGCCTCGCCTTCATAGCCGCGGAGCTTGGCTTCCTTGCGCCGCTCGGAGGCCGGCTTGACCGCAGGGGCGGCCGGGGCTTCCCAGGCGAGGGCATCGAGCGCGGGCTCCTCCTTCAGTGCAGTGGCACCGACGGTCTGGGCACCCGGGCCGGCCACGACGCCGCGGCTGAGGCCGGTGTTCACGGCACTCGACAAAGCCGTGATGGCACCGCGGGCATCGCTGGAGACCGGGGCGAGCGTGTTCGAGGCCGCTGTCGCACCACCGGGCATCACCACGAAACGCTCGGTCTTGGAGCGCACCAGGCCGCGCGAGACCGGTACGGTCACCGGCTGGGCCGGGGCCTTGCTCTCGCCGTCGCCGCGGCCGAGCGTGGCATGGCCATCCTCGTCAGGCACGACATGGGCGAGGTCGTAGCGGCCGACATAGGAGATGGCGAGCTCGCGGAACACATAGTCCAGGATGGACGTCGCGTTCTTGATCGAGTCGTTGCCCTGCACGAAGCCCGAGGGCTCGAAGCGTGTGAAGGTGAAGGCCTCGACATATTCTTCCAGCGGCACGCCATATTGCAGGCCGAGCGAGATGGCGATGGCGAAATTGTTCATCATCGCGCGGAAGGAGGCGCCTTCCTTGTGCATGTCGATGAAGATCTCGCCAAGGCGGCCATCGTCATATTCGCCGGTACGCAGATAGATCTTGTGGCCGCCCACCACCGCCTTCTGGGTGTAGCCCTTGCGGCGGTCAGGCATCTTCTCGCGCTCGCGCGCCACTTCCACCCGCTCGATGATGCGCTCGACGATCTTCTCGGCGACCTGCGTCGCACGGGCGGGCACCGAACGTTCCAGATGCTCTTCCACCGCATCGGCCTCGTCCTCGTCGGCGAGGAGCTGGGAGTTCAGCGGCTGGGAGAGCTTGGAGCCGTCGCGATAGAGCGCGTTGGCCTTCAATGCCAGGCGCCAGGACAGCATGTAGGAGGCCTTGCAATCCTCGACCGTCGCATCATTGGGCATGTTGATGGTCTTGGAGATCGCACCCGAGATGAAGGGCTGCGCCGCCGCCATCATGCGGATATGGCTTTCCACCGAGAGGAAGCGCTTGCCGAGGCGACCGCAGGGATTGGCGCAATCGAACACCGGCAGGTGCTCGGCCTTCAGATGCGGCGCGCCTTCGAGGGTCATGGCGCCGCAGACATGGATGTTGGCCTTCTCGATATCCGCCTTGGCGAAGCCGAGATGGACGAGGAGGTCGAAGGACGGCTCGTTGAGCTTCTCGGCCGGCACGCCGAGCTTGCCGGTGATGAAGTCCTCGCCCAGCGTCCACTTGTTGAAGACGAACTTGATGTCGAAGGCCGAAGCGAGAGCCTTCTCGACCACGGCGAGCTTCTCCTCGGTGAAGCCCTTGGCGGTCAGCGTGGTGTGGTTGATGGCCGGCGCCTGGCGCAGCGAGGCATGGCCGACGGCATAGGCCTCGATCTCGGCGATGTCGGCTTCCGAATAACCGAGGGTGCGCAGGGCCGAGGGCACGGCGCGGTTGATGATCTTGAAGTAGCCGCCGCCGGCCAGCTTCTTGAACTTCACCAGGGCGAAATCGGGCTCGATTCCGGTGGTGTCGCAATCCATCACCAGGCCGATCGTGCCGGTGGGCGCGATCACGGTTGCCTGGGCGTTGCGGTAGCCATGCGCTTCGCCGAGCTTGAGAGCGTTGTCCCAGGCGGCTCTGGCATGCTCGACGATGGCCTTGCCATTGTCGCCGAGAGCGGTGAGGGAGGCGTGGTCGAGGGCGACGGGCGTGGTGGCCAGCGCCTCATAACCCGCGCTCTCGCCATGGGCGGCGCGGCGATGGTTGCGGATGACGCGCAACATGGATTCACGGTTCGGCTCGAAGCCGGGGAAGGGGCCGAGCTCCTTGGCCATTTCGGCCGAGGTCGCATAGGCGACACCGGTCATGATCGCCGAGAAAGCACCGCCGAGCGCGCGGCCGGCATCGGAATCATAGGGAATGCCGGAGGTCATCAAGAGGCCGCCGATATTGGCATAGCCCAGGCCCAGCGTGCGGTAGCGATAGGAGAGTTCCGCGATCGCCTTGGACGGGAACTGCGCCATCATCACCGAGATTTCGAGAACGATGGTCCACAGGCGGACGGCATGCTCGTAGGAGGCCAGGTTGAAGGTGCCGTCGGCGTTGCGGAACTGCAGGAGGTTCAGCGAAGCCAGGTTGCAGGCCGTGTCGTCGAGGAACATGTATTCCGAGCACGGATTGGATGCGCGGATCGGCCCCGAGACCGAGCAGGTGTGCCAGTCGTTGATGGTGGTGTGGAACTGAATGCCCGGATCGGCGGAAGCCCAGGCGGCGTGCCCGATCTTCTCCCACAGGTCGCGCGCCTTCAGCGTCTTCATGGTCTTGCCGGTGATGCGGGCCTTCAGCTCCCAGTCGCCGTCCTTCTCGACAGCGTTGAGGAAGTCGTCGTCCACGCGCACCGAATTGTTGGAGTTCTGGCCGGATACCGTGAGGTAGGCCTCCGAATCCCAGTCGGTGTCATAGGTGTCGAAGGCGATATCCTTGTAGCCCTGCTTGGCGAACTGGATGACGCGCTTGATGTAGTTGTCGGACACCAAAGCGCGGCGCGCGGCCTTGATCTCGCGCTTGAGGGCCGGGTTGCGCTCCGGATCGAAGCAGTCATCGCCCGGGCCTTCGCACTGCACGCAGGCGCGCATCACCGCCTTGAGGTGCTTCTGTACGATCTTGGAACCGGTGACGAGCGCGGCGACCTTCTGCTCTTCGCGCACCTTCCAGTCGATATAGGTCTCGATATCGGGGTGGTCGGCATCGACGACCACCATCTTGGCGGCTCTACGGGTGGTACCGCCCGACTTGATGGCGCCGGCGGCGCGATCGCCGATCTTCAGGAACGACATCAGGCCGGAGGAACGGCCGCCGCCCGAAAGTCGTTCACCCTCGCTGCGCAGGGCAGAGAAGTTGGAGCCGGTACCCGAGCCATATTTGAACAGGCGCGCCTCGCGCACCCACAGGTCCATGATGCCGCCCTCGTTGACGAGGTCGTCGGCAACCGACTGGATGAAGCAGGCATGCGGCTGGGGATGCTCGTAGGCCGAGGTCGAGGAGGTCAGCTTGCCGGTCTTGTAGTCGACATAGAAATGGCCCTGGCCGGGGCCGTCGATGCCATAGGCCCAATGCAGGCCGGTGTTGAACCATTGCGGCGAATTGGGTGCCACCATCTGCATGGCGAGCATGTAGCGATGCTCGTCGAAGAAGGCCTGGGCATCGTCCTCGCTATCGAAATAGCCGCCCTTCCAGCCCCAATAGGTCCAGGTGCCGGCGAGGCGATCGAAGACCTGGCGCGAATCCGTCTCGCCGACATAGCGCTCGGCCTCGGGGAGGGCGGCCAGAGCCTTCTTGTCGGGGATGGTGCGCCAGAGCCAGGACGGCACGGCGTTTTCTTCCACGCGCTTGGTGCGGGCGGGGACGCCCGCCTTGCGGAAATATTTCTGCGCCAGAATGTCGGCGGCGACCTGGCTCCAGGCCTCCGGCACGGCGATGCCTTCCAGCCGGAAGACGATCGAGCCGTCCGGATTCCGGATCTCGCTCGTCGCCGTCCGGAACGCGATGGACGCGTAGGGGGACTGCCCCTTCTTGGTGTATTGCCGTTCAATCCGCATTGCGTTCTGCCCCGAAAATTAGACGCAAAAATCCGCGCCGTGCCATCGTTACGGCTCGGTTCGAAATCTGTCTGACATCCTGTTTACTCGTCGGTGAGTACATGGCCCTGCCAACGTTCGAATGCCGGGCTCGTGCCCCGCAATTCCGCGAGGTCACCCCCGCCGCCGACGTTTCCGACTATGACTCAATAGGTATGACTCGCCGGCAGGGGCGTCAAGATTTAGTGCCGGCAAAATGAGTGGCTATCTACATATAGTAGAAGCTGTGGAAATCGGGGACAAGCTTGAGCGGGAGCCCTCAAGCTTCCGGAATCCCTGGCAAAATCGCCGCCTTCAACCTGTCTTTGAATTGCCATGTTCCAGTCATGTTTCATTTACCATCCCCGGTGGATGACCCAAAATGGCACACAAGCCCTTGTGGAGAGGTCGCCGAAGGCTTGCCGTAAGGGCAAGCGTGAGGGGCCGTGAGGGGGCGCGAATCGTGCCCGGGGCAATTCCGCCGTACTTCCGGTGCGAGCGAATCGTTCGCGGTGCGGGCCTGGAGAGCATCGAATCGGGAAGGCAGGAGCGCTGCCGATGAGTCTTGCGGGATCCCGGACGAGTTTCTTAGCCAATAAAGAACGAAAAAACAAAGGGTTGGAGCAAAGTTCGATCCGCTGTAATCGCGCCGGGCGTTGATCGGGCGATGCTTCGAGCCAAGGTTCCCGATGGAGGCGACTGCTGCGGCGAACCCCGACACTCGCCGCGCGCTGGCACTATTTGGCGAGGCTGAAATAGAAATCCTCCGGCGGCAGGTCGCCATAGGTCGCCGGCACCTGTTCGTTGTTGGTGGCAAGCTTCACGTCCTGTGTCACGAAGCGGAAGATCTTGTTGATCTCGATGCCGGGCTCGGACAGGCGCTTGGCGAAAGCAATGGCGAAGGGGCTGTTGTCGCCCTGTCCATCGGCGGCGGTGGTGCCTTCCCTAGCGGCATAGACCACCAGGGTCGCTTTGCTGGGCTCGATGCGGGCAAGGCCGCGCGAAAGGGTGGCGCGCTTGGCCTCCGTCAGCTTCATCTGAGCCGCGAAAGGATTGTTGCGGCAGGCGTCGAGAATCACCAGGCGGAGTTTGCCGGCGCCCTCGGATGCGCTCAGGAGGCGCTGGAGCGTTATGGCCTCGTCCGACAGGCTGGTCTCGCTGAGCAGGCGTGCATCGGTGGGAATGAGATAATTGGTGCCGCCGAGTTCCATGCCATGCCCAGCAAAATAGATGATGGCCCAATCCGCGTCCTGGGCCTTCTCTGCAAAGGCGTTGAGTGCCTCGATCATGTCGGAACGGTCGAGGTCGTGAAGCACGGTGACCTCGATGCCGCGATTGCGCAGGGCGTCTCCCACCAGCGCGGCGTCCCTGGCGGGATTGGGCAATTGCGCGGCGCCGCGATAGCTGGAATTGCCGATCACCAGAGCAACGCGGCGTTCGGTCGTGCCATCGCCCTGCGGCTCGGGTTTGCCGGTTTGCAGCAACGGCCGGGCCGCCGCCTGCTTGTTGCGCGCATCCAACGCCAGCGCCCGGTTCTCGATGGCGCGCGTGTAGTCCGGCTTGAGGCGGATGGCCTCATCATAGTCGGCAATGGCGCGGTCATAGTCGCCCTTGCTCTTATAGGCGAAGGCGCGGTTGTGGAAGGCAACTGGGTCGCTCGGCGCAAGGCGTATGGCCTGGTCATAATCGGCGATCGCCCGGTCGTAATCGCCCTTTTTCCGGTAGGTTATGGCGCGATTGATGAAAATGTCGGCGTCATTGGGGTTGAGGCGGATGGCCTGACCGTAGTCGGCAATGGCGCGGTCGTACTCACCCCTGTCGTCATAGGCCGAACCGCGATTGTGGAGGGCGGCGGCATAATCGGGCTTGAGGCGGATGGCCTGATCGTAGTCGGCGATGGCTCGGTCATACTGCCCCTTGACGTTGTATAGCCTACCGCGATTGACGAAGGCCGAGGCATCCTCCGGCGTAAGGCGGATAACCTGGTCGTAATCGGCGATGGCGCTGTCATACTCGCCCTTCTTTCGATAGGTGATGGCGCGATTGAAATAGGCGGCGGAAAAGTCGGGCCTGAGGTGGATGGCCTGGCCGTAGTCGGCGATGGCGCGGTCGTACTCACCCTTGTCGTCATAGGCAGAACCGCGATTGAAGAAGGCGGAGGCATAATCCGGCTTGAGGCGGATGGCCTGGTCGTAGTCGGCAATGGCGCGGTCGTACTCACCTTTTTTGCCAAAAGTGGAGCCGCGATTGACGAAGGCCGAGGCATCGTCCGGCTTGAGGCGGATGGCCTGATCGTAATCGGCGATGGCGCTATCGTAGTCGCCCTTGCTCTTATAGGCGATGGCGCGGTTGAAGAAGGCGGTGGCGTCGTTTGGTGCAAGGCGGATGGCTTCGTCATAATCGGCGATCGCCCGGTCATACTCGCCCTTTTTCCGGTAGGTTATGGCACGATTGACGAAGGCATCGGCGTAGTCGGACTTGAGGCGGATGGCCCGGTCATAGTCGGCAATGGCGCGGTCGTACTCACCCTTGTCGTCATAGGTGGAACCGCGATTGAAGAAGGCGGCGGCATAATCGGGATTGAGACGTATCGCCTTGGTGTAATCGGCGATGGCTTCATCGCGGTTGCCCTTGGCATCCCGGGCGATGCCGCGATTGTTGAATGCGACGGCGTAGTCGGGCTTGAGGCTTATCGCCCGTGTATAGTCGGCGACGGCGCGGTCGTAGTCGCCCTTGGCCCGATAGGCGGCGCCGCGATTGTTGAAGGCGTAGGCCCGCCCCGTATTGGAGGTGGTCTTGTCGCCGATGATGCGGTTGCAGGCAGCGATGGCCTGATCCCGATTCTGGCCCGCGCATTGAGGCCAATCATCGGCAAAGGCCGATTGCACAACGAGGCCATAGGCCAGAAACGCGAAGGCGAGGAGGGCGGAACCGCGCATGGCGCACCCCGGAGGATCGATACCGCGTGAGAGTAGCATGGTTAAGAAAGTGGTAAAGTAACACAGATGACACTCAGGATCTGAAAGCGTCCTCATCGCCACCCTGGGTGATCAGGCGGGCGCTACGCTGGTTGCGGGTGTGGATCCACAGCCAGCTCAGGGCGACACTGAGGCGGGAGCGCACGCTGATCAGGAAATAGATGTGGGCGATACCCCAGATCCACCAGGCGAGCGCGCCACGCAGCTTGATCCAGCCGAAATCGATCACCGCGCGCTTCTTGCCGATCTGCGCCAGGCTGCCCTGATGCTTGTAGTGGAAAGGGGGCGGAGCAGGGGTACCCGCCAGGCGAGCCCGAATCACGCGGGCGACATAGACACCAGCCTGCTTGGCAGCCGGCGCGATGCCGGGAACCGGCTTGCCGTTCGGCCCGGCAAGGCTGACGGTGTCGCCGATGGCGAAGATCTCGGGATGACCGGGCACGCTCAGATCCGGCTCGACGATGATTCGGCCGTTGCGGTCCGCCGGCACGCCGAGCCATTCGGCGGCCGGGGATGCGCGTACGCCTGCGGCCCAGACAATGGTGCGCGCCGGCAGCAGCTTGCCGCCATAGACGACACCCTCGGCCGTGCATTCGGTGACTGCGGCGCCGAGAACGACCTCGACACCAAGGCTTTCGAGCGATTGCTTGGTGTAGTCGGACAGGTCGTCCGGATAACCCGCCAGTACGCGGGGGCCCGCTTCCACCAGCACGACCCGCGCCTTGTGCGTGTCGATGCGGCGAAAATCCGGGGCCAGCGTGTCGCGCGCCAGCTCGGCGATGGTGCCGGCAAGCTCCACGCCGGTCGGTCCGGCGCCAACGATCACGAAGGTGAGCAAGGCATCCTGCACCGCGGGGGCGGTCTCGCGTTCCGCTTTCTCGAAAGCAAGAAGAATGCGCCGGCGAATGGTGGTGGCGTCCTCGATCGCCTTCAGGCCGGGGGCGTGGGGCTCCCATTCGTCATGGCCGAAATAGGCATGGCGAGCGCCCGTCGCCAGGATGAGCGTGTCATAGGCAAGCTGCGCTCCGTCCTTCAGACGAACCTGGCGCGCCGACGCGTCGATGCCGGTGACTTCGCCGAGCAGTGTGGTCACCTCCGGCCGACCGCGCATGAGATGGCGAATCGGCCAGGCGATCTCGGAAGTGGACAGCGAGGCGGTGGCGACCTGGTAGAGCAGGGGTTGGAAGATATGGTGGTTGCGCCGATCCACCAGCGTGATCTCGACCGGCGCACCCTTGAGATGATGGATGGCCTCCAGCCCTCCGAAGCCCGCCCCGACGACCACGATGCGGTGGGGTTCTCCCGCCATGACATAGCCTCCTGCTCGATGGTTTCAGATCGCGATAATCCCATGCCGCCGCATGGATTATGTCCGACAGGGTCCTGCGTCTACGCACAGAAGCTTGTAGCATTCCATTCCCGCAAGCAGAGTCGGAAAGAACGGGAAGATGAGCCTCATCGCCAAAGCCCATCAACTCCATGACGAGGAACGCACGCTCCTGCATCGATTGCGCCAGGAGCGGCGTTCCCATCGGCGGCCGGATCCGGCCGCCTTGCCCACCGGAGCCCGCATCGCCGATGCCGTCGCGGCCACCATGGGCAGCTGGCCCTTCATCATCGTGCAATCAGCCGTGCTCGCAGCCTGGGTGGTGCTCAATGTCGCCGCCTTCATCCAGCATTGGGATCCCTATCCCTTTATCCTGCTCAATCTGGCGCTGTCATTCCAGGCAGCCTATGCCGCTCCTTTCATCATGATGAGTCAGAACCGGCAGGCCGCCATCGATCGCGCTGCCGCCACGCATGATTACGACGTCAATACCAAGGCGGAACTGGAGATCGAACTCCTGCATGAGAAGATCGATTTCCTGCGCGAGACCCAGGTCGCGGAGCTGATGCAGCTGGTCAAGCGACTGGAAGAGAAGCTCGATGCCGGCGGTTGGGCGCCGCCGGCCTGAAACCAGCGATAAGCATGCAGCTGCGGCGCCTTGCGTGCCGGCTGCCGTCGGTCCATGGTCCCGCCTTCTTCAATACTCCCGAGTCTGCCATGTCCCGCTCCATCATCATCGACACCGATCCCGGCCAGGATGACGCCCTGGCGCTGCTGCTGGCGCTGGGAAGTCCCAAGCTCGAGGTGCTGGGCATCACCACGGTGGCGGGCAATGTGCCGCTGGCCCTGACGAGCCGAAACGCGCGCGTGGTCTGCGAATTGGCGGGTCGATCAGACATCACGGTGTGCGCCGGCGCGGACCGGCCGCTGCTGCGCCCGCTCGTCACAGCGGAACATGTGCATGGCAAGACCGGTCTCGACGGCGCGGACCTGCCCGAGCCCACCATGCCGCTCAGCCCGCGCCATGGCGTCGACTTCATCGTCGAGACCCTGATGACCCGCCCCTCCGGCACCATCACGCTTTGCCCGCTCGGTCCTCTCACCAATATCGCGCTGGCGCTGCTGCGCGAGCCGCGCATCGCCCCGCGCATCAAGGAGATCGTGCTGATGGGCGGGGGCTGCTTCGAGGGCGGCAACATGACGCCGGCAGCCGAGTTCAACATTTTCGTCGATCCCCATGCCGCCAAAGCGGTTTTCGCCTCCGGTGTTCCGATCACCATGGCGCCGCTCGACGTGACTCACAAGGCACTCACCACGCGACCGCGCGTCGACAGGATCCGGAAGATCGGTACCAGAGTTTCCGATGCTGCGGTGGGTTGGCTCGATTTCTTCGAGCGTTTCGACGTGCAGAAATATGGCTCGGAAGGGGGACCGCTGCACGATCCCTGCGTGATCGCCTGGCTGCTCAAGCCCGACCTCTTCACCGGCCGTTCCTGCAATGTCGAGATCGAGACGGAATCTCAGCTCACCCAGGGCATGACGGTGATTGACTGGTGGGGCGTCACCGACCGTCCGAAGAATGCCTTCGTCCTGGGCGGTATCGATGCCGAGGGCTATTTCGACCTGATCGCGCAGGCGATTGCGCGGCTCTAGGGCCGCCGGCAGGCGCTTTGCGTCAGAAATCACCGATGAGACCATGCGCAATGGTGGACATCGCCGCCGCGCTTGGCCATAAGACTTGCAACGGAATACGAAACGGCAGCCCTCGATGAAAACGCTCCTGCAGATCTTCACGTGGTGGAACGGCTCCACGATCGGAACCCGCTTCTGGACCTCGCGGAAGGGCGAGCGCGTGGGCGAGGACGAGTTCGGCAATGTCTATTACCGCACCAAGGGCGGCGCCGTGGATCCGACCATCGGCGTGCAGCGTCGCTGGGTGCAGTACAATGGCTATGCCGAGGCCACGGCGATTCCGCCTGGCTGGTGGGGCTGGATGCACCATCAGATCGACACGCCGCCGAGCGAGACCGAATACAAGCCGCGCGAATGGCAAAAGCCGCATCGCCCGAACCAGACCGGTACGGTGAACGCCTATCATCCGAAGGGCTCGATGCTCTCCCATGGCCATCGTCAGTCCGCGACCGGCGACTACCAGGCCTGGTCGCCGGGGGATTGACGCGGCCCATGGCTGGGGCGCGGCCATGCCTGTGGCCGTCTTTTTGCCCCGATGGGGCGCTATCGCTTCTCGACTCGTCCAGATACGGATCCATTTGCTTTTGCGTCCGCTTGCCTTCTTTCCCCCGACCGGTCGCTCGCGCTGCCTTGCCATGGCAAGCGTGGCCTGCCTCGGCTTGATCCTGGGTGGTACCGCCGCCCGGGCCGAACGTGTCGCCAATCCCACCGCGGTGTTCACCGGCCTCGACAAGATCTCGGGTGAAATCAGCACCTTCGAGGCGCCGGTTGGACAGACGGTGAAGTTCGGCGCGCTCAGCGTGACGCCGCGCGTCTGTTACAGCCGTTCCGCCAGCGAAGATCCGCAAACCACCAGTTTCGTCGAGATCGACGAACTGACCCTCAACAAGAAGGTCGAGCGCCTGTTCAATGGCTGGATGTTTGCGTCCAGCCCCGGCCTCAATGGCGTGGAACACCCCGTCTATGACGTCTGGCTCAAGGACTGCAAGGGCGGCAAGACCAGCGATCCGCCGCCACCGCCCGTCGTGACGGCGCAGCCGGGCACCAAGCCCGCCAAAGGCAAGAAGGGGCAGACCGCGGCACCCGAGCCCGATGCCGCTCCGCCGCCCGAAACGGGCGACGGCAACACCGATTTCTTCGACCAGCCGGTGGATCCCAACGCGCCGCAGGATTGAGCCGATTTCTCCCGGCCAGCCTGGGACTGACGATCCGTCACGGCGGTAGCGGCTTCACAGCATCCGGTAGCGCACGACCTTGGTCGCCTGTATGCAGCGTCGCCGACCTCTTGCGCCAGGCTCAATCGGCGAGAGCTGCCAGAATTTCGGCGCCGCTCCTGGCCTCTTCCTTTGGCCAGGCGAGAAAATCGCCGTCCTCGGCCAAGGCGTCGTCCAGCAGGCGATGATAGAGGGAACGCGGTAATTCGATTGCGCCGAGACTGGCGAGGTGGTCGGTGACGAATTGGGCGTCGAGCAATTGGTAGCCGCCATGGCGCAGCCGCGCGACCAGATGGGCGAGGGCCACCTTGGATGCATCGCTCTCCAGATGGAACATGCTCTCGCCGAAGAAGGCGCCGCCGAGATCGACGCCGTAGAGGCCGCCGACCAGCCGGCCGTTTCGATAGGCCTCGACGGTGTGGCAATGGCCCAATCGGAACAACTCGCCATAGAGCCGGCGAATCGAGGCATTGATCCAGGTGGTGCGGCGTCCCGGCCCGGATTGGGCGCAGCCATTGATCACCGCCTCGAAATCGCGATCCACCACCACCTCGAAGCGGTCGGAGCGGATGGTGCGGGCGAGGCGATGGGAGATGATCAGGCCATCGAGTGGAACGATGCCGCGAAACTCGGGCTCGACCCAATAGAGGCCTGGATCGTCGGCGCTTTCGGCCATCGGGAAGATACCGCAGGCATAGGCCTTGAGCAGGACCTGCGGCGTGATCTCCAGATTGAGCTCGGCGCCCGACATGGCGGAACCGCCTAGGCGCTGTCGCTCATGCCGCCGGCCTCGAGGAATTTCTCGAGCCAGTGAATGTCGTAGAGACCGTTCTGGATGTCCGCGTTGCGCACCAGGGTGCGGAACAACGGCAGGGTGGTCTCTACGCCATCGACCACGAATTCGTCGATGGCCCGGCGCAGGCGCATCAGGCATTCGGTGCGGGTACGGCCGTGTACGATCAGCTTGCCGATCAGCGAATCGTAATAGGGCGGGATCTTGTAGCCCTGGTAGACAGCCGAATCGACACGCACGCCAAGCCCGCCGGGTGGGTGGAAATAGCTGATCGTGCCGGGCGACGGCCGGAAGGTCGCGGCATTCTCGGCATTGATGCGGCATTCGATGGCGTGGCCTTCGATCTGCACATCAGACTGCTTGATCGACAGCGGCGATCCCGCGGCGATCTTGATCTGCTCGTTGACCAGATCGATGCCGGTGATCATCTCGGTGACCGGATGTTCCACCTGGATGCGCGTGTTCATCTCGATGAAATAGAACTCGCCGTTCTCATAGAGGAACTCGATGGTGCCGGCGCCGACATAGCCGAGCTCGATCATCGCCTTGGCGACGATGTCGCCGATCTTGTTGCGCTGGGCGGCATTGAGGGCGGGAGAGGGGCCTTCCTCCCACACCTTCTGGTGCCGGCGCTGCAGTGAGCAGTCGCGTTCGCCCAGATGGATGGCGTGGCCCTGGCCATCGCCGAGCACCTGCAATTCGATATGGCGGGGCTTCTGCAGATATTTCTCCAGATAGACCGCATCGTCGCCAAAGGCAGCCAGCGCTTCCGCGCGAGCGGTAGCGAGAGCGTCGGGCAGGTCTTCCGCCGTCAGAGCCACCTTCATGCCGCGGCCACCGCCGCCGGCAGCGGCCTTGACCAGCACCGGATAGCCGATCTCCTCGGCGATGCGGGCGGCATCGACGTCATTGGTGACGCCGCCATCCGAGCCGGGCACGCAGGGAATGCCGAGGCGCTTGGCAGTGCGCTTGGCCTCGATCTTGTCGCCCATCATGCGGATATGCTCGGCCTTGGGGCCGATGAAGGCGATGTTGTGCTGATCGAGGATGTCGGCGAAGCGGGCATTTTCCGACAGGAAGCCATAGCCCGGATGCACGGCCTCGGCGCCGGTGATCTCGCAAGCCGCGATCAGCGCGGGAATGTTGAGATAGCTTTCGCGGGCCGGCGGCGGGCCGATGCAGACGCTTTCGTCCGCCAGCTTGACATGCATGGCGTCGGCATCGGCGGTGGAATGGACAGCCACCGTCTTGATGCCGAGCTCCTTGCAGGCGCGCAGCACGCGCAGGGCGATCTCGCCGCGATTCGCGATCAGGATCTTGTCAAACATTCACGTCACTCGATGATCATCAGCGGCTGGCCGTATTCGACCGGCTGCTTGTCTTCGATGAACAAGGTGGTCACCGTTCCCGAACGCGGCGCGATGATGTCGTTGAAGGTCTTCATCGCCTCGACGATCAGCACGCGGTCGCCCTGATTGACCTTGCTGCCGATCTCGACGAAGGCCTTGGCGCCCGGTGCGGCGCCGAGATAGGCGGTGCCCACCATCGGCGATTTCAGGACACCGGGATGATTGGCCGGATCGGCAGCGGCCGGAGCGGCGGCTGCAGCCGCGACGACAGCCGGAGCAGCGACGGCGACGGTCGGCGCGCCGACCGGAACGGTCGCGGTCACATTGATCTGCCGCGCCACCCGAATGCGCAGGTCGGCCTGCTGCACCTCGATTTCGGTGAGATCCGTCTCCGTCAGGAGATTGGCGAGTTCCCGGATAATCTCGGGGTCAATCCCCGATTTGGTTCGCGACATCGTCATGCCTTGCGTTTCCGCGGGGCCGAGGCCCCGTCATTCATTGAGCCGATACGCTCGAAGCCAATGCTTCGAGGGCAAGTTCATAGCCCTTCGGGCCAAATCCGCAGATCACGCCCTTGGCTGCCGGCGAGACCCAGGAATGGTGCCGGAAACTTTCGCGCGCGAACACGTTGGATAGATGCAATTCGATTACCGGCAGGCTAACGGCCTTGATCGCATCGTGCAGAGCGATCGAGGTATGGGTCAGCGCTCCGGGATTGATGATCAACCCGACCGCCCCCTTGTGATAGGCCTCGTGCACCCAGTCGAGCAGCACGCCCTCGTGGTTGGTCTGCCGGAATTCGATGGTAAGGCCCAATTGCTCGGCGCGCGCCCTGGCCAGCTTCTCGATGCCGTTGAGGTCGAGCGTGCCGTAGACGGACGTTTCACGCACACCCAGCATGTTGAGATTGGGGCCATTCAGAATGTAGACGAGCGCCATGCTTGCCATCAGGACCATAAATTGAAAGCCCGAAGCTTGCTGCAACGGGCCTTTTGCTGCGAACGCCCCTTATAGGGCGCCCGATCCAGGAAGGCAAAGCCGACGGTAAAAAACCGCCGGCTTTGTCGGAGAAGGGGCTGTCCGGCTCAGCCGCAGGCGGTCTGGCCGCATTTGCGCAGCGAATCGATCTTGGACTTCAGGGCATCGTAACCGACGGCGCCGGGGGTGATCTCGCTGCCGAGCACATAAGAGGGCGTGCCGTTGATGCCCAACGCTTCGCCGAGCTGCATCGTGTTGGCGAGCCCCTTCAGCAGGGCCGGATCCTTCATGTCGGCCTGGAGCTTGGTCATGTCGACACCGGAATCCTGGGCAACCTGCAGGGCGCGGTCCTTGCCCACGGCGCCGCGCGTGCCCAGCAGGATTTGGTGAAACTCCAGGAACTTGTCGCCTTGCAACTGCTTCTTGACGGCGAGGGCAACAATGGCCGCTTCCTTGGAGCCTTCGCTCAGGATCGGGTAGTCGCGCAATACCACCTTCAGCTTCTTGTCGGTATCGAGCAGCTTGACCATGTCGGCCAGGCCGCGCTTGCAGTAACCGCAATTGTAGTCGAAGAACTCGACCAGGGTGACATCGCCTTCGGGGTTACCGAGCACGGCGTTCTGCGACCCGTTGAGGATGGTGTCCATGCTGTCGGAGAGCAGTTTCTTCTGGCGCTCGGCCGTCGCCGCTTCCTGCTTGGCCTGCATGGCGTTGATGGCGTCGACGATGACCTCGGGATGCTCCATCAGGTAATTCTTGACGATTGCCTCGATCGCCGGCTTGTCCAGCGCTTCGGCAGCGAAGGCAGGTTGGCCGGATGCGAGCAAGCCAATGCCGAGTGAAACCCCGGCCATCAGACGCTTCAAAGACATATACTTCTCCAACAGGCAGAAATCCCAGGAGCAAAGCGTGTTTTGGCGAAACGCGCCTTGCTCTCATTCTTTGGTTCGGCGCGTCCTTGCGATTTGACGTCCGTCATTCAAACCACAAAACGCTTTGGGACGTGGATAGGTCCAGGCCCGTAACGGATCAATGAATCGCGGCTCAAGGACGTGCGATCTCACACAATCGTGTTCGATCAAAGGCATTCGCGGAGGCTTTTGCCAGTTCTCGGCAGAACAGGCCTTGCCTTCAGGAATCCTTGTCCTTCAGCCTGTTGAGGGCGGCGAAAGGGGAAAGGCCCGCTTCGTCTCCGTCGCCCTCGAACGTAGCGCCCGGCTTGCGAGGATAGGGATCAAGCGCCAGGGCGAGGAATTCGCTGACGACGGCGCCGAGATCGATGGTATCGCCCGTCAGCAGGTCCGGCGGATCTTCGGCCTCCGGATCGTTCAATTCGGCCAGATCGAATTCAGCATTGGGATCCTGCCCATCCGGCGAGAAGCGAATATCGACGGGCGCCTCGACCTTGCTCTCGAACGCTTCGGCGGTGACGACGCAGATCTGGGTTATCAGGGCATGAAGGGAGCCTTCGACCGCAAGGCCATCCTTGCGGAAGGGCGTGACATGCAGCTTGGCCGTCAGGGCTGCGACGTCCGGAATGCCGAGCTGCCGGGCGACGGCCTTGCGCTCTTCTTCGTTCGTCTCGATGACAAAGTGACGGCCCGTGGCCGGAATCTCGCGCAGATGGACCGGACGCGAGAAGTGGGGCGTTGGATTGGTCATGCGCTCTCACCTAGTGCTGGAGTGGGGAAGGGTAGGGAGCCGCTGGCAAGGCTTGCCAGGGAAGCGTCGGCAAGGGCCCTGGAGGCGCGCCGGACATAGCCTGCGAGGGCCCGCGCCTGAGGCAACCTCTCTTCGTCGCGGGCATAGACGTTGCGCAGGAGGACCTGGGTGAGTTCCTCGTCATCTGGCTTATGCAGGGCATTGCCATAGGATGAGGAGCATCCCGTATAGATGTCTGCGATCTTGCGCATCTTCTTGGGGACGGCGAGGTCGCCGACGCCCATTTCCCGCATGGCTCGGTCGAGCTCGGCGAAGAAGCGGTCGCAAACGCCCTGGGCGATCTCGCGGATCTCGCCCTGCTCATCGTTGAGCCGATGCATGAGCAGGAACAGATGCAGCAGCATCATGTCCATACGTCCTTCCACCGTGTCGGGGACGCAACCCTCGACGAACAAGGCGGGATCGCGACCCTGGGTCACGATCTGGTCGTAGAGACGGGCAATCTGCGCATCGCGCGCTCTATTGCGAAACAGGCCGAACATGAGCTCCTTCACCAGCAGGGGTATTCGACCGGGGTTCCGGGGCGCGACCATGTCGGTAGCCTGGCACGATCCGGTCGAAGACCGCACTCTATAACGGATGCTCCATATAAGTGGATGCTCTCTGAGCGCCAAGGTTGAATTTCGTGCGCGAGCGGGTTACGCCAGAACCCACGCGACGATGTGGCGAACGAGCCTGTGTGCCCGATGGAGGCCAAAGTGAGTATAGTTGTGTTGCCCCCCCGTTTCCGGTCTCCCGCGTTGGCGGCCGCTGTCGTCATCTCCCTGGCCGGGCTGCTGCAAAGCTGCGGTTCGATCGGCGAGACCAATGTGCACGGCATCGTGGTGACGGAGAGCACCTTGTCGGCGATCAAGCCGGGCACGTCCCAGGCCCAGGTGCTCGACGCGCTCGGCACGCCCTCGACCCAGTCCACGCTGGACGGCCAGGCCTGGTACTATGTGTCTCAGACCACGTCCCGTCCGGTGGCCTTCTTGTCTCCGCATGTGACCGACCGTAACGTGCTGGCCGTCTACTTCACCAATGGCCGGGTGGCGCGCGTCGCCAATTACGGCCTGAAGGACGGCGTGGTATTTGATTCGATCACCCGTACGACGCCGACGGCTGGCGGCGACCTCAACTTCGTCACGCAGCTCGCGCGCGGCATGACCGCAGGTATTCCGGGCTTCGGCCGATAACAGGTTCAGCGGCAAACCAGGAAGCGCCCGGGCCTCGGGTGCTTCTTTGCCGCGATCCTTCTTTTCCATATGATATGCGACAGGTGACGATTTCGCCAGTCGCACGAGGTTCTATGACGGAGCCGGTCTTAGGCGGGCCCGTCTGGATCCCGGGTCTTTGGCGTGAAGACCATCTTGAAATAGCTCCAGAAATTCAAGGTCATCGATAGCGCGACGGCAATTGCCACCGCCAGCACCGGCCAGCGTGCAAAAGGCCCGCCGAGCGTGACCAACGCCATGAAGGCGCCGAGATTGACCAGAGCAGCCAGCGCGCTGGCGGACAGATAGCGCAGGAACTCGGCCGCGATGTCGGTGCCGGCCCGGTCGCCGAAGGTGAGCGAGCGGTTGATCAGCCAGGTCACCACCATGGCGCAGGCGAAGGAGGCAAGGCGCGCCAAGCGTGCATCGAGGCCGAGATTGACCAGGATGGTCAGGATGCCGGCATCGAAGGCGAAGCCGACGAAACCAGCCAGGGCAAAACAGCATAGCCGGCGGCGCAGGGACCTGCCGGAGGCGGGGTCAGCGGACGGGGGCATAATGCAGATAATGCAACCGCTTGAGTTCCCTTCGCCCGCGCGTGACCGTATCGAGGATCATGCCGGAAAAGAAGGCGATGATGGCCGATAGCATCAGGCCTGTGGCCAGCACGGCCGTCGGCAGGCGCTTGACCGAGCCGAATTCGAGATATTCCAGCACCACGGGCGTTGCGGTGCCGAGCGACAGCAAGGCGAGGATGCCGGCCACCAGGCTGAAGAAGAGCAGCGGTCTTTCCTCTTTCACCAGTTTTGCGATCAGCTTGAGAATGCGCACGCCATCCTGCACGGTGCGCAGCTTGCTCTGCGAGCCCGCCAGCCTCTCCCCATAGAACGTTTCGATCTCGCCAAGCGGAAGCGACATTTCGAGCGCATGCACGAGCAGCTCGGTTTCGATCTCGAAGCCGGTCGAAAGGGCGGGGAAGGTCTTGACGAAACGCCGGGACATCGCCTTGTAGCCCGACAGCATGTCACGCGAGGACGAGCCGAAGAAACGCGTCACCAGACGGGTGAGCATCCGGTTGCCGAAACGATGTCCGGGGCGGTAGGCCGTTTCGCCGTTGGCCACGCGCACCCCGTTGACGAGATCGAGAGGTCCGGCGCGCAGCGCCGCGACCAGTGCTGGGGCGCTGGCGGGATCGTAGGTGTTGTCACCATCGACGATGATATAGATGTCGGCCTCGATATCCGCGAACATGCGGCGGATCACGTGCCCCTTGCCCTGACGGGCTTCATGCCGCACCACGGCGCCGGCTTCCCGTGCCAGACGCACCGTATCGTCAGTGGAATTGTTGTCATAGACATAGATGACAGCTGACGGCAGGTGGGCGCGGAACCCCTGGATGACCGCCTGGATGGCCACCGCCTCATTGTAGCAGGGCACCAATATCGCGATCGCTGGATCCGCCCCCTCCATCGTTCCTTCGGTCCTTTGCCTGCCTGCCCGGTCCCGTCCTTATAGTCGCAAGCGAGACCAAGACGCCAACCGCCCTGCGTCATGGTTAAGGCCATTTGCTTGTATCTGGCCGCAGGAAGAACATGACGTGAGCGCTCCCCAGGGCCGATTTTGAGTCTGTGCGAATGCTCTTCCAGCGAAAAGTCAGAGGATTGTGTGGCAGGAAAGTGATTTGAAGCGTAGTGAATCCATAAGAATAGGATCAAGCATGTGCTGGGAAATTGCCGCCTCGATGTTCTGCTCGGAAGATTTCGGTTGAATTGCCACTATATTGTTATTGGCATTTCAAGAATGCGGGGTAGATCGCAGAAACGTACAATTTGTCGCAGGTTTGTCTTGACCGGCCGGTTTCAATCGGGCAGCCTGTCGCCATCGATTTTCGGCCGAACGACTTGGCCTCGCGTCACGGCAAAAGCTGGATGCGCGCTGACAAGCTCTCACCAAAACTCGACACTCGCTGGGTCCGCTTCGTTGCGGGCTTTGGCTCTCACTACGTTGAAGGAATAGCTCACGATGAGCACAGGTACCGTGAAGTGGTTCAACGCCCAGAAGGGCTACGGTTTCATTCAGCCCGATGATGGCTCCAAGGACGTGTTCGTCCACATCAGTGCGGTTGAACGGGCCGGCCTGTATGAGCTGCGCGAAGGCCAGAAGATCAGCTATGAGCTGGTCCAGGATCGGCGCTCGGGCAAGTTGGCCGCTGACCAGCTCCAGGCCGCGGCCTAAGCGACCCATAGAGTCTTTCGGTATACCGTCAGATTTTCAGGAAAAGCCGGCGCGGCAGCGGCCGGCTTTTCTTTTGGTTGCACTGCAGCAACATGTGTGCATTGCGAGATGGCGCTGAGTTCCGGCAGTCGACGGCGATTTCAACTTGAAGGATAGTAGGAACAAGCGCAGAATTCAGGCGTTCAAGTCAGGGGCTGAGTCCCTCATGGCCGGATTGGAAACCGGCTGATGGAGGTTCGTCATGGATCTGAGTGAAATGATCACGGGTTTTCTGGTTATCCTGGTGATCGCAATTTTGATTATCGATACGGTGATTGATTGGCGTTCGCCGGCCAAGGCCGCGAAGCAAGCGAGACAGTTTGCTGTTCCGGGCAAGCACAGCCTCGATCCGAAGATCGGCTGTGACATCGTCTGGTGCTGAACGCCCACGCACTGTGACGCGACGACCGCGACGTGAGCCGTCCGGCGAACGGGGAAGTTTGTGTGTTGCGCGGCCAGGTGATTGCACCGCACGCACAGCACAATCGTTTTGACTGCTGCAGCGGCAGGAGTGCCGCATGGCGGCAAGGCTTTTGTGTATTTACACGAATGGCGACTGCTGGGATCTCGTCCCTGAGGGATCGCCCTAGCCTGAAACCGCCTTGGCCTGAAACCGCCTTGGCCTGAAACCGCCTTGGCCTGAAACCGCCTTGGCCTGAAACCGCCTTGGCCTGAAACAGAGACTCGGTCTCATTCACCTGGCTTGTGAAGTAGCTTGTCCCTCGAGCCAGGCAGAGGCCGTTCGCCAAAACCGCGTGCATAGCCGCGTGATACACTGGCTGTCAGCGTCGCGATCGCATCGTCCCGCTCGACGAGTTCGGCCCTGAGATGATCGACCATCACGACCAAGGCCCGAACTGCGGCGCGTGCATCGCCTTGGCAGGCGGCGATCGCTTCGTCGGCTTCGCGCTGCGCGACTTCGGCATTCCGGAGCAGGAAAGGCTCCAGGCTTGCGGACCGCCCATTCATGGCTTGCCGGACAGGCTGAGAGGATTGCCTGCCGCCTCCAGCAGGCTCGCCAGACGGTCGAGCTCGTCGTCGAGCCGGACATTGCGGCGAATGGCCCTGCGCAATGCTGTGACGGCATTGCCATCAGTTCGCTTCAGTTCGCGGCTGACGATCCAGTCGATCGATACGCCCTGGGCGTCACCATCCACTCTTTCGTGAAGGTCTTCGTCCTCGAGCCGATCGGATTGACGCTTCAATTCCTCGATCAGCCGGTCCCGGTTGATCAGCGAGGTCTGAGCCTGCCGGGCATAACGGTAGAGTACCAGCAGAGCTGCACCGCTGCCGCCTGCCTTTTCGACCAAACGGGCGATCTCCGCGACTTCCTCCGGCCGGGCAGCCTGCATATGCGTGCCGTCAAAATAACCGTCGAGCATGTCGATTACCTTCGGTTGAGCGCAGGAGCCTATGCCCTGACATGATGCTTGTCCAGCATTTTGTTCTTCTTTTGTTCTTGTCGTGCAAGGGCGGAGAATCGACGTGGATTGGGAATACCTCACTCAGGCCTCGAAGGAGCCCATCAGAATATAGGTATCCGGCTGGCGCAGATGTGCATCGATCTGCGGCACCAGCCGCTTGAAATGTTCGGTGCGGCAAAGGGCGTCGAGGGCTGCACGATCGGGCCACGCCTCGATGAAGATGAAATGGCCGGGTCTTTCTGGTCGATGAAAAGGTCGTAGGCGATGCAATGTTCTTCCAGGCGCGTCCGGGCAACCAGTTCCCTGTAGAGAGGAAGCACGGCCGCGACATGCTCGGGCTTGATGAAATCCCGGGCAATGACTTTCAGCATCGGGAACCTGAGGGGTTCAGCTCTGCGTGTCCCATGGCCGGGACCCGCAAGCGACATGCGCTCCTTCGCCCAGGCAAAGAAGAGCTGACATATCCAAAATGTTCAGAAAAAATGGTCGGAGCGAGAGGATTTGAACCTCCGACCCCTAGTCCCCCAGACTAGTGCGCTAACCGGGCTGCGCTACGCTCCGACGCTCATTGAGCGTGGGCTGAATAGGGTTTTTCGCTCTGATGCGCAAGCCCCGATTTCAGTTTCTCGACATAAGAGAGACACGAAATGCACAGGCCGGTCAGGCGGAAGTGCGCGCACCACAAATATGAGGAAGAATTTCCCGCTGTCTATGAATGCTCCGGCTGCCGCCATAGATTGGCAAGGGGGATCGCCGCTGGCGTGGAACGAACATTTCCCGCGCTGCGTTTATACCGCGCTGGATTCGCTCGAGGAGCGTGTGATGAGACAATGGGTTATTGCCGCTTATGCAACAGCCATGGGCCTTGCTTCAGCAGGCCTTGCTGCAGCGCCTGCTTCAGCCATGCCGTTGGCGCCTGCGGCTGGCGTGGAAAATCCCCTGCTGCAAACGGTGGCCGATGGCTGCCCGCGTAACTATTATCGCAGCTATGGACGCTGCGTTCCCAACAGCCGCGGTTATCGGGGACCGCGCTACGGCGACGGTTATGCCGGCGCACCGCGATATTATGTGCGTCCCTACTATGACAGTCCGGGCTACTTCGACGGCCCCGGCTATTATGACGGCCCGCGCTATTGGGCCGCTCCGCGGCGCTGTCCCCCCAGCAGGTATCCGGGCCTGTACGGCCGCTGTGTGTCGGGCTGGTGATTTCGGTTCCACTGACTATCCGGCAAAGAGCGCGTCCGCAGGTGGGCTTCCCCGGCGTGAGAGCACAGGTTTGCCTTGAAGCGGGTGTCCCTGGTGACCCAAAAAAACCGGCAAGGACAGACCTTGCCGGGTTCGGTGAGACGGTGAGATCTCGTGCCACTTGCCGGCTCAGTGGGGCAGGTGGCTCAATAGATGGAGTGGCTCAATAGGCCGGATGACAGGCGGCGCCACGGGGGCCGAGGCGCGTGCCCGGCGGGCAGACGCGACCATAGCCGCTGCGATTGGCCGGGACCGACCCACGACGGTAGGCCGGCGGGCGACCGTAATTGGGGGCAGGACGATAGACCGGGGCAGGGCGGATGCCGTAATTGTTGGGTACACAGCGGCCCCAGCGGTTGGGCGCATAGCCACGTCCACAGCCATAGGCGACATTCTCGACCAGGCTTCCGTCGGCATGGACGCCAGGCGAGGCCGGCATTGCCGAGGCACCGCTCGAGAAACCCGCAAAACCGATCGTGGCCAGGGCGGCCGCGAGAATCAATCTCTTCATCAAATACTCCTGTCGTTCATTCGCCCGGCGGGCGCGCGAATCTGCGGCTCACCATTGAACCATGGTCGCAAACGTTTCCTTAACGGAAGCTGTACCGCGCAGACCGCTGCCGTTCAGCTTGGGCGGTCGGGTCTCGCCTCGGACATGGCTTGGCCGAACAGGATGATGCAAGGGCCGTCGAGCTGATTGGCGGCAAAAACGGCGGCCATTTCGCCGATCGTGGTGTGAAAGCGGCGCTCGCGTGCATGGGTGGCATATTCGACGATGATGGCCGGCGTATCCGCGGCCATGCCGGCCTCGCGCAGGCGCGTGGCGACTTCGGCGACGACAAGCTTGCCCATATAGATGGCGGTGGTGGCGACTGGGTCGGCAAGTGCCTTCCAATCAAGATCGTCCGGCAGCTTGCCGTTCTTGGCATGGGCGGTGATGTATTGGAGGCGTCGGGCATGGTCCCGATGGGTGAGGGAGACCTCCAGGCTCGCGGCGGCGCCGGATGCCGCGGTGATGCCGGGAATGACCTCGACGGCCACGCCAGCCGCGCGGCAGGCCGCGATTTCTTCGCCGGCCCGTCCGAATATCAAGGGATCGCCGCCTTTCAGCCGCACCACCCGCTTGCCGTCCCTGGCCAAGGAGACCATGAGCGCATTGATGTCGTCCTGCTTGCAGGACGGGCGATGCCCGCGCTTGCCGGTGATGATGCGCTCAGCCTCGCGGCGAGCGAAATCGAGCACTTCCTGGGAGACGAGGTCGTCGTGCAGGATGACATCCGCCGATTGCAGGGCCCGCACCGCCTTCAGGGTCAGCAGTTCCGGATCTCCAGGGCCTGCGCCCACCAGGGCGACGCTGCCCTGTGCCGGATTTCTTTCCTGCTGTTCGATGCCGGCCAGAAGGTCGGCGCGTTCGGCTTCGCCTGGCGTGCGGTCGGGATGTCGGAAGGCCGCATTGACGAAACGTTCCCAGATCGCTCTGCGGGCCTGGAGGGAGAGATCCCGCGCCTGCACCAGAGGGCGCCAGTTGCGGGCGGCTTCCGCCCATTTCTGGAACCCCGTCGGCAACAGCATCTCAATTCGGCTGCGGATCGCCTGGGCAAAGACGGGAACGGCGCCATCGGTCGAAATGCCCACCACCAGCGGCGAGCGATTGACCACCGCACCGAACTGAAAATCGCAGAAGGCCGGCCGGTCGACGATGTTTACCGGCGTTCCAGCCCGGCGCGCGGCTGCGGCGAGATCGGCGGCTTGCTCGTCGTCCTCGACGTCGGCGACGACAAGCGCGATGCCATTGAGGTCGGCTTCGTGCCAGGAGCGGGCGAGGTGGCGGACACCCACGTCCTCGCGGGCACACAGCTGCGCCAGGGCATCGCTCGCCTCAGGTGCGGCGATGCGAACTTCGGCGCCGGTCGAGGCAAGAAGCTCGGCCTTCCACAACGCGGCCTGGCTCGTGCCGATGACCAGCACGGGTTTGCCGATCAGGCGATAGAATACCGGCAATACCGCCAGCGGCGCGATGCGCGCGGGTTGCGAGACAGGGCTACGGCTCATCGATCTACAGGCTCAACGTGCTCAATACAGTCTGGGAGGCGCTGATAACTGCCGGCCTTCGCCTCAGTTCTGCCGCACGTCACACAGCCCTCAAAGGCTAAAGTAAATCGGCCGGGCAGACAATGTGAAGTGAAACGGAGTTGGAGACCCAGCAAATTCCTCCTGATCGAATAGGCGGTTCGATCCGGGAGAATCGGCATCCGGAAAGCCCGATTCTCCGTTGCGATGCTATCGCCATTACGACGGGGGTTCAGCCGATCCGACATTGTCACGCGGTTGTCATGTCGAATCCGCATGATGCAAGGTGCCATTGCGCAAACGGCAATGAAAAAAGGCGAGGCTCTCGCGAGCCTCGCCTTATTCTAGACCTCGTCCTAACCCATCTTCGCTGAGACTTCCTTCACGCATCTTTGTGCTGTTTGAAGTGTCAGGACGGCTGCTCGACAACGGTTTATTCACCGGCGGCGCCTGCGGGCTTCCTCCCAAGACTTGGACCCTGACTTCCTTCTACTCATCGCTGAGTTCGGATGCCCTGTCGTTGACGGGAGGGACGCTAGACGAAGTTTTTTTGCTTGTCACGTCTTTGTGCAGCGATCGGCACAAAATTAATATCTTTGCTTAAAATTTGTGCGCGTCATTTCTCTAGGCTGCGCTGTTCGTGGGCAGGCAGATGAGCAGGTGGGTAGAGTCGCACTGACCGCGGCGGGCGCGAAAACCGCCAAATAATGGCGCTTTTGCTGGTCTTACCCTTGTGTTTTTGCGAGGGATCGGGTCAAGCTGGCACGGACTGGCGATCGGAAGCGATTTGCCGGAGAGGCGTGCCGAGGTTTCGATCAGGCGCGCCTTTTTATCCTGAATCGCGATTTAGCCACATGTGTTACCCGGCGCAGCCAAGGTTCGCCGGCAGCTTGGAGAAGGTCTGTCCTATGCGTTTGAGCCGTTATTTCCTGCCTATTCTGCGCGAGACGCCGAAGGAAGCAGAAATTGTTTCCCATCGTCTGATGCTGCGTGCAGGCATGATCCGTCAGGAAGCGGCCGGAATCTACGCATTGCTGCCACTCGGCCTGCGCGTGGTGAACAAGATCAACACGATCATTCGTGAAGAACAGAATCGCGCCGGTGCCATCGAGCTGCTGATGCCGACCATCCAGTCGGCCGATCTGTGGCGCGAAAGCGGCCGCTATGACGATTACGGCAAGGAGATGCTGCGCATCAAGGATCGCCAGGAGCGCGAGATGCTCTATGGGCCGACCAATGAAGAGATGATCACCGAGATCTTCCGCGCCTATGTGCGCAGCTACAAGGATCTGCCGCTCAACCTCTACCATATACAATGGAAGTTCCGGGACGAGATCCGCCCCCGTTTCGGCCTGATGCGCGGGCGAGAGTTCCTGATGAAGGACGCCTACTCCTTCGATCTCGACCAGGCCGGCGCGCAGCATTCCTACAACAAGATGTTCGTGGCCTATCTGCGCACCTTCGCGCGGCTCGGCCTGACTGCCATTCCCATGGTGGCTGATACCGGCCCGATCGGTGGCAATCTGAGCCATGAATTCATCATCCTGGCGTCGACGGGGGAGAGCGAAGTGTTCTGCCACCGCGACTATTTGTCGATGGCACCACCCTCTGCCGGCACGGATTTCGACGACAAGGCCGGGCTGCAGGCGATCGTCGACCAGTGGACCTCGCTCTATGCGGCGACCGAGGAGAAGCACGACAAGGCTGCCTTCGACGTCCTGCCGGCCGACAAGCAGGTTTCGGCGCGCGGCATTGAGGTCGGGCATATCTTCTATTTCGGCACGAAATATTCGACGCCGATGAAGGCCGTCGTCGCCGGACCGGACGGCTCGCTCATTCCCGTGCATGGCGGCTCCTACGGCATTGGGCCGACCCGCGTCGCCGGGGCGGCCATCGAGGCCAGCCATGACGAGGCCGGTATCATCTGGCCGGAGGCGATCGCGCCGTTCAAGGTCGGCCTGATCAACCTCAAGCCGGGCGACAGCGCGGTGGATGCGGCCTGCGGCGATCTCTATCTGCAGCTTGGCGCCAAAGGGGTCGACGTGCTGCTCGATGACACCGATGAAAGGCCCGGCGGCAAATTCGCCAAGATGGACCTGATCGGCTTGCCTTGGCAGATCATCGTCGGTCCCAAGAGCCTGGCAGAGGGCAAGGTCGAGGTGAAGAACCGTCGCACCGGCGAACGCCAATTGCTGACGCCGTCGGACGCGCTTGTGCTGGTGGGCTGACCTGACCTGGCCTTGCCTCAGCCGGAAGGACCATTATCGATGCCGCGGGTGCTTTTGCGCTCGCGGCATTTTTGTAATTGATCAAGAGCTCCCCGTATCCAGTTGAATTGCAAGGGATAATCTCAAGGCGAAGTGTCTATCTTCATCGAAGGTGCCTCGATTGGAGCGTCAAAAAGCCGTGGCAAAGCTGGGCCTCGCTGAATTTTTGCCGTGCAAACGCCGCGATTCTCGCGGAGTAAGGGGCCTCGCGCCCCACCTGGAATGCCATGAACGCGTCTGATTCAGCCACGAAATCCTCGGAACCGACCGGAACGCCGCCCTTCTCTGCCTTCGAGTGGATGGTGGCGCTGCGCTATCTCATGCCGCACCGCAAGGGTGGGGTGGCTTCGCTGATTGCCGTCCTGTCCTTTCTCAGCTTCCTCATCGGCGTTGCAGCCCTCATCATCGTGATGTCGGTGATGAATGGCTTTCGGGTCGAATTGCAATCCAAGATTCTCGGCTTCAACGGCCATATCGTCGTCTCTCCCTATGAGACGCCGTTGACCGATTATGATGCAGTCACCAGCCGTATCGCCAAGGTGCCCGGCGTGACCCTGGCCGTTCCCTTCGTGGAAGGGCAGGTGCTGGTGTCTTCGCCTTTTTCGGCAAGCGGCGCCCTGGTGCGCGGCATGAAGCTCGAGGATCTCAAGCGCCTGCCCGGCCTAGCCAACAATATCAAGGAAGGCACGCTGGACAATTTCGACCAGGGGCAGGGCGTGGTGATCGGTGCCAAATTGGCATCCTCGCTCGGGTTGCAGATCGGCGACGGCATCACCCTGATCTCGCCCAAGGGAGACCAGACCGCCTTTGGCACCACGCCGCGCATGAAGGTCTATCCGGTGGTCGCCACCTTCGAGGTCGGCATGTCCGATATCGACAGCGGCTTCGTGATCATGCCGCTGCAGGAATCGCAGGCTTATTTCAATCGCGACGGCGATACGACGGCGATCGAGGTCTATATCGAGGACCCCGACCACGTGCAGTCTGAGAGCGAGGCGATCAAGACGGCGGCCGGGCGTCCTGTCTCGCTAGTCGACTGGCGCCAGCGCAATTCGGCCTTCTTCACGGCACTCCAGGTCGAGCGCAACGTCATGTTCATGATCCTGCTGATCCTGGTGATCATGGCTGCGCTCGGGGTGGTTTCGAGCATGGTGATGCTGGTGCAGTCCAAGCAGACCGACATCGCCATCATGCGAACCATGGGCGCGACGCGCGGGGCTATGCTACGCATCTTCTTCATCACCGGCATGGCGATCGGCCTACTCGGTACGATATTCGGCCTGCTGCTCGGGCTGCTGGTGTGCCGCTATATCGAGAACATCCAGGAGTTCATCTCCTGGCTGTCCAATACGCAATTGTTCGCCTCCGAGATCTATTTCCTTTCGCGTTTGCCTGCCAAGACCGACCCGACGGAAGTGACCGTGGTGGTCATCACCACTTTGATCCTGTGCTTCCTGGCCACGCTCTACCCCGCCTGGCGGGCTGCCAAGCTCGACCCGGTCGAAGCGTTGAGGGGAGGCTGAGTCATGAGCCTGTTGGGTGAAATTCCGGCCCTCGAACTGCGAGGGGTCGAACGCAGTTACCAGCAAGGTCCCTCGGAACTTCATATTCTACGGGGCGTCGACCTCATGGTGATGCCGGGACAGTCGGTAGCCCTGATCGCGCCCTCCGGGGCAGGCAAGTCGACGCTGCTCCACACAGCCGGCCTGCTCGAGAGACCGGATGGCGGCGACGTGCTGATCTCCGGCTATTCGACTGCCGATCTGAACGATACGGGGCGCACCCGCCTGCGCCGCAATTCGATAGGCTTCGTCTATCAGTTCCACCATCTCCAGCCGGAGTTCTCAGCGCTGGAAAATGTGATCCTGCCGCAGATGATCCGCGGTTTGTCGCGCCGCGAGGCGCGCCAGCGCGGCGAGGAATTGCTGACCTTCCTTGGCCTTGGCCAGCGCTTTGGCCACCGGCCGAACGAATTGTCGGGCGGCGAGCAACAAAGGGTTGCCATTGCCCGCGCCGTCGCCAATGCGCCGCATCTCATCCTGGCCGACGAGCCGACCGGCAATCTCGATCCGGGCACCGCGGATCACGTCTTCGGCACGCTGACGGCTCTGGTGCGCGCGTCAGGCCTTGCGGCCCTGATCGCGACCCATAATCTCGATCTGGCGGCGCGCATGGATCGCCGCGTCACCCTGCGCGACGGCCACATCGTCGAGCTCGACTGACGATTGTGACATTGGCAGCCTCGGTACCATGACAGCTTCACGCTATGGTAAATGCTGCCGAGGGCAAAGCCAGACACCGCGTAGGCTTCTCTTTAAGTCCTTGAACCGTCTTGAGAATGTGACGTCTTTGGCATCCGGAGCGGCGAGAAGTTGCGCCATGCGAGCGGAACATAAGAGCGACATAAGATGGCGGTTCCGCGACGTCGCGCTTGACTCGGAACAAAACGTGAACAAGATGTCTCTATCGAAGAGAGGAGAACATCATGCTTACGCGTTTCGCCGAAGATTTCGCCGCCATTGCTTCGATGAGCCTGTTTCTGGTCATGCTCGCCATGTGGACGGGCTTCCTGAGCGGTGTTTAAGCCAGATTTGTCCACACTTGTCCACAGGCTCTCAACAAGGAGCGGTGGCGAAGATGTGACGCCGATGTGGCCATCCGGGCTCAGGATGCAGAGTCAGCTTTGGCGACCGACTGGATTGCCCAGCAGAGTTTCCCGGTGAAACCCGGCCGCGAACTCGCCCGGAAACTCTGCAAAAATCTATGTCTTGCAGATTTCTCTTGATCGTGCCCATGGCTCGATCAAGAGAAATCTGCTTGGACCATAGGGAAGGGCAGGTCGCGAGTCGCGCTGCCCGCCAGCGCAGAGCGGAGGTGTCATGGCGGACGGGAAGGTGAACGGTCCGGGCTTCGTGCATTTGAATGTCCGCTCGGCCTATTCCTTGCTCGAAGGGGCGATGAAGGTCCCCAAGCTCGCTGATCTCGCCAAGGCCGACGGCATGCCGGCCCTCGCACTGACGGATACCAACAATCTGTTCGGGGCGCTGGAGTTTTCCGAAAAGCTCGCGGGCAGCGGCATCCAACCGATCATGGGCATTTCGCTGGCGATCAATTTTGCCGACCGTGAGGATGCCTCGGACCGGCGACCCCTGCACCAGCGGCGTTTGCCGCGCGTGATCCTGCTGGCCCAGAGCGAGGTGGGCTACGGCCATCTGATGGCGCTGTCCTCCCATTGCTACATGGATCCCGCCAGCGGCGAGGAGGCCCATATTTCGATCGGACGCCTGGCCGAATTCCAGGAAGGCCTGATCGCGTTGACCGGGGGGCCCGCCGGCCCGCTGGACATGGCCCTGCGCGAGGGGCTCGATGATCTCGCGCGAACCCGGCTGCAACGCTTGCAGGCGATGTTCGCCGATCGGCTCTATGTCGAAGTCCAGCGCCACGATAGCGCGGAGCAGCAGCAGGTCGAGGCGCCACTTCTGGAACTCGCCTATGCCGCCGACGTGCCGCTGGTCGCGACGAACGAGGTCTATTTCGCCGCGCGCGCCGATAGCGAACCGCATGACGCGCTGCTTGCCATCGCTGAAGGCCGCATCCTCGCCGAGACGGACCGGCGGCGAATGACGCCGAACCATTACTTCAAGAGCCGGACCGAGATGGTTTCCTTGTTTAGGGATCTTCCGGAAGCTATTGAGAATACGATTGAAATTGCCAAGCGATGCGCCTTCCGCGTGCGTACGCGCAAGCCGATCCTGCCGCGCTTCTCCACGGGCTTCGACGAGACGGGGGCACCTGTCGACGAGGCCGTCGAACTGCGTCGCCAGGCTGAAGAGGGGCTGAGGGCCAGGTTGGCCGCGCATGGTCCGGCTCCTGGCCATACCGATGAAAGCTATGCCAAGCGGCTCGAATTCGAGCTGTCGATCATCGAGCGCATGAAGTTCCCCGGTTACTTCCTGATCGTGTCGGACTTCATCAAGCACGCCAAGGCGAAGGGCATCCCGGTCGGGCCGGGCCGCGGATCCGGCGCTGGCTCCCTGGTTGCCTACGCCCTTACCATCACCGATCTCGATCCGCTGCGCTTCAGCCTGCTGTTCGAGCGCTTCCTCAATCCCGAACGTATCTCGATGCCGGACTTCGACATCGACTTCTGCCAGGAGCGGCGTGACGAGGTCATCCGCTACGTGCAGGAGAAATACGGGGAGGATCGCGTCGCCCAGATCATTACCTTCGGTTCCCTCCAGGCGCGCGGCGTGTTGCGCGACGTCGGGCGCACGCTGGAGATGGGATATGGCCAGGTCGACAAGCTGTGCAAGCTGGTGCCGCAGAATCCGGCCAATCCGGTCACCTTGGCCAAGGCGATCGAGGACGAGCCGAAACTGCGGGAGTCCGCCAAGGACGATCCGGTGGTGGAGCGCCTGCTCGGCATTGCCCAGAAGCTGGAAGGGCTCTATCGCCACGCCTCGACCCATGCCGCCGGCGTGGTGATCGGGGATCGTCCGCTGGTGGAGCTGGTACCGCTCTATCACGATCCCAAGACCTCGATGCCGATGCCGGCCACCCAGTTCAACATGAAATGGGTGGAGCAGGCGGGGCTGGTGAAGTTCGACTTCCTCGGCCTCAAGACGCTCACCGTGCTGGAGCGCGCCTTGATGTTCCTCAAGCAGCGCGGCATTGCTCTCGACCTTGCCGCCCTGCCGCTCGATGACAGGAAGAGCTACGAGATGCTCGGCCGCGGCGAGACGGTGGGAGTGTTCCAGGTGGAAAGTGCGGGCATGCGCAAGGCATTGCTCGACATGAATGCCGACCGTTTCGAAGACATCATCGCCCTGGTGGCGCTCTACCGCCCGGGCCCGATGGCCAATATTCCGGTCTACAATGCCCGCAAGAAGGGCTTGGAAGAGCCGGACTACATGCTCGACCAGCTCAAGCCGGCCTTGGAAGAGACCTATGGCGTCATCATCTACCAGGAACAGGTGATGCAGATCGCGCAGATCCTCTCCGGCTACACGCTGGGCGAGGCCGACATGCTGCGCCGCGCCATGGGCAAGAAGATCAAGGCTGAGATGGACGCCCAGCGCGCTCGCTTCGTCAAGGGCGCCGTCGAAGGGGGCATCCAGAAGGCCAAGGCCGACGAGATCTTCGACTATCTAGCGAAATTCGCCGATTACGGCTTCAACAAGAGCCATGCGGCAGCCTATGCGCTGGTCTCCTACCAGACCGCCTATCTCAAGGCCAATTATCCGGTCGAGTTCATGGCTGCCTCGATGTCGCTGGATATGTCGAACACCGACAAGCTTGCTGAATTCCGCCTGGAGGCGCGTCGGCTGGGTATCAAGGTCGAGGCGCCTTCGATCAACCGTTCGGGACCGGACTTCGAGGTCCATGGCGGCGCGATCCGCTATGCGCTCGGCGCGGTCAAGGGCGTTGGCCTGGCGGCGATGGAGCGCCTTGTCGAGATCCGCGGTGACCAGCCCTTCTTCGACCTTGGCGACTTCGCCCGGCGCATCGATCCCAAGGCTATCAACAAGCGCATTCTCGAAAACCTGGCGGCGGCGGGAGCCTTCGACGAGTTCGACCGCGACCGGGCCCGCGTCACCGCGTCCATCGATGCCGTCATGGCGCAGGCGCAGCGCTCCCACGCCGAGAAGAGCGACGGCCAAGCCGACATGTTCGGCTCCGCTTCGACCCCGGAACCGCTCAAGGGGACGGTCGTCGAACCCTGGGAGCCTGCCGACCGTCTGCAGCGCGAGTTCGACGCGATCGGTTTCTTCCTTTCAGGCCATCCGCTCGATGCCTATGCCACGGCCCTGGAGCGCCTGCAGGTGCCGTCCTGGGCTCAGTTCACCCAGAAGGTAAAGCAGGGCGCTACAGCAGGACGTCTGGCAGCGACCGTGCTGTCGCGCTCCGAGCGCAAGACCCGAACCGGCTCCAAGATGGGTGTGATCATGCTCTCCGACGCCTCGGGCCAGTTCGAGGCCGTGCTCTTCTCGGAGGGGTTGGCGCAATATCGCGACCTGCTCGAGCCTGGCACGGCCGTGCTGGTCGGCGTGCAGGCTGCGCATGAAGGAGACGACGTCCGCATTCGCATCGTGACGGCCGAGAGACTCGACAACGCCACCGCCAAGACCCAGCGCGGCATCAAGGTCTTCCTGCAGGGCGAGCAGGCGCTCGAATCCGTCGCCAAGCGGCTGGGCCAGCGCGGGGAAGGGGAGGTCTTCCTGATTCTCCAGCTCGATGGCGGCATGCGGGAGGTCGAGCTGAAGCTGCCCGGCAAGTTCCTGGTCACGCCCCAGGTCGCGGGCGCGATCAAGGCGATACCGGGCGTGGCGACGGTCATGCAGATGTAAGGCTGCATGGCGGTTCGCCGCGCGGTCCGTGCATGGCCATGGTTTCGAAGGGCACAGATCGGCAAAGCACATGGGTGCTAGCCTGTCCGGGACAACCTTCGATGAGAGGCGCGCATTGAACGATATGGGCCAGGTTGTTCGGTCTCGACGTCATTTGCTTGGCGTCCTGCTGGTTCTCGGCGTGCTCGCGGCCTCGGTGGTCTATTATTGGTTCAGGCAGCACCAGCATGCCGAACTGCTGCGCCTCAACGGCGAGGCAGCGCAGATGGTGGCGCGAAACCTGGCCTTCGAGGCAGCCGGCGTCGGTGGAGGGAGCCCGAGGTCAGGTGCCGCGGATCCGCCCGGCGAAAGCGAGCCGCGTCTCGTGGTGCAGGCCGGCAATGCCTTTGGCAATGGCTGGACGGCGATGTCGCGCGACGGGCGCCTCCTGCTGACCGCCAATCAATTCGACGATCTCAGACTATGGGATGTTGCCACGGCGACATTGCTGCGCCGATTTCCCGACACAGGCGAACAGAACTACAAGGTCATCAAGGGATTGGACTTCCTCCGCGACGCTGATGCCTTCCTCGTCTGGTACCGAAACAAGGCACGCTCGCAAGACGATCTGACGCTGTTTGATACGCGCGACGGAAAGGTGATCCGGACGTTCGTGCCCTGCGCGGCGTCGCAGATTTCGACAATGGCATTGAGTCGGGATGGACGGCGCGCCGTCATCGCCTGCAGCAAGGGCGGCATCGTCTTGTGGGACGTCCAAACCGGCGCTCTGGTGCGATCCCTTCTTGCTGGCGACCCCGGCCGCGCCGCGCCGGCCGACGTCGTCGCCATCTCTCCGGATGGGCGCGCAATTCTGGCCTCCTGGGAGGATCCGGTGTCGTCGCGGTGGGAAACCGCGTCCTTTGACGCAGAGAGTGGCGGCAAGACCTGCGTCATGCCGGATCAACGCCCTGCGCTTTCCTGCCTCGTCGAGAGCGATCGACGCTATTGCCAGATTCAGGCGGCGCGGCAGGAGGCCGGCAGGGTTTTCTCGCTCGACGGGCGCAGCGTACTGCTCCTGGACGCGGGCAGCGGCGATGCCGTGGCGTGGGAGGTCGGGCGCTGCGTTGCGACGGCGCGAAGCGCTCCGCCGGGTCCCGTTGTCGCCGCATCCGCCCGCAATCCACGCGCCTTGTCGCGGATGCCCGATTCCTCGCTGGTCCTTTGGGATGTCGCGACCGGCATCCGCCTTGCCGCGTGGCCCGGGAGCGATTCCAATAACCGGCCGCAGGCTCTCGATTTCTCGGCCGATGGTGGCCTGATTGCCGTCAAGGCCGATGGCGGCGACGTCTATCTTTGGTCCACCATCGACGGAACATCGCGCTTTATCCCTCAAAGCAGCTTCAAGCGGAATTTCCAGTTTGCGCCCGATGGGCAAAGCGTACTGTCCACGGAATTCGACTATCCGGTGCGGCTCTGGCAAGAGGTGGATCAGGAGGCCGGTCAGGAAGCCAAGAACGCCTGGCGGGAGATTTCGCTGGCCGGAAACCCGAGTATCACCCGATTGAGTTTCGGGCCCAACAGCCAGTTCTTGCAAGTTGCCTCAGGCAGCAGCCTCGTCCAGTGGGACCTGGCTACGGGGCAGGGCACGCTCGCTTATGTCGGCTCGTCACCGGCCAATGGCGCGATCGTCTCGCGGGATGGGCGCTGGAAGGCCATCAAGTCCCGAGATGAAAATGGCGGCGTCGAACTGCGGGACGGCCGTAGCGGAGCATTGCTGGTGACACTCCATGCCAACCAGTCTCCCATCAGCGGCAGGGCCGAAACACTGGCGTTGGCACCGGACGGCCGCTTCGTCACCAATACGGACCCGCGCAGGGTATTGGCGCTGGTCCGCGGGACGAGCATCCTTCGCCTCGACGATTACATCCGGCAGAATCAGCGCGCCAGCCTGACGGAACTGCTTGGCGAGCAGGCGACTACCGGGCCTTGAGGTCGATGGAAGGCCGCCTCCGCCGATCGAAAGACACAGCGGAGGCATAGCCCGTGGCGGTGGAGCGAGCGCAGGATCGAACTTCATCGTGATGGCGGATGTCAGGGGGCTTGCCTAATCGGCCGCATCCGCTTATAGAGCGCGCCATTCCACACGCGGACGAAGCGGCCCTGCCGCTCCGGTGCCGTGTTTTGTTTTGTCCGCAATGGCGCGGCGAAGCAGGCACGGTAGATGTCCGCGGAGGCCTTATCAAACCGGAGTTACAACTCTATGGCACTGCCAGATTTCTCTATGCGCCAGCTGCTCGAAGCTGGAGCCCATTTCGGCCATCAGTCGCACCGCTGGAACCCCAAGATGGGGCCCTATCTCTTCGGCGTGCGTAACGGCATCCACATCATCGACCTCGCCCAGACGGTTCCCGCGTTCCATCGCGCCCTGCAGGCCGTGTCGGACACGGTTGCCCGTGGCGGTCGCGTGCTGTTCGTCGGCACCAAGCGCCAGGCCCAGGACGCGGTTGCCGATGCGGCCCGCCGTTCGGCCCAGTATTATGTCAATTCGCGTTGGCTCGGCGGCACGCTGACCAATTGGAAGACCATCTCCAACTCGATCCAGCGCCTGCGCAAGCTCGACGAGCTGCTCTCCGGTGGTGCTCAGCAGGGCTACACCAAGAAGGAGCGCCTCGACCTTACCCGCGAGCGCGACAAGCTCGAGCGCGCCCTCGGCGGTATCAAGGACATGGGCGGCACCCCCGACCTGATCTTCATCATCGATACCAACAAGGAAGACATCGCGATCAAGGAAGCCCGCCGCCTCAACATCCCGGTGGCTGCTGTCCTCGATTCGAATTCCGATCCGGATGGCATCACCTTCCCGATTCCGGCCAATGATGACGCCGGCCGCGCCCTGTCGCTCTATTGCGATCTCGTCGCCCGCGCCGCTCTCGACGGCATCTCCCGCGCCCATGGCGACATGGGTCTCGACATCGGCGCCGAGGAAGCTCCGCTGGTCGAGGAACTGCCGGTCGCCGACGAGGCTGCCCCCGCTGGCGAGCTCTTCGAGCTGCTGTCGGCTCCGCGCGGCGCGCCCGACGACCTGACCAAGCTGACCGGCGTCGGCCCGCAGCTCGAGAAGAAGCTCAACGAGGGCGGCATCTGGCACTATTGGCAGGTGGCTGCCATGACCCCGGAAGACGTCGCCAAGGTCGATGCCGAGCTCAAGCTCAACGGCCGTATCGATCGCGACGGCTGGGTGGAACTGGCTCGCAATCTGGTTGCCGGCGCCTGACCTTCCAGGGTCTGTGGTTTTTTGGGCTGCAATCTGATTGCAGCCTTCCTATCTATTCCTGAACACGGCCCGGTTGCTCGCCTTCCAATTGTGATGTTGGAGTGGTAAGCGCCGGGCCGCTTCCCATCACCGGACCAGTTCCGGTTTCCCAAAGAGGTATCCTGCGATGTCGAACATTACCGCCGCCATGGTTAAAGAGCTGCGCGAACAGACCGGCGCGGGCATGATGGATTGCAAGGCAGCGCTCACCGAGACCGCCGGCGATCTGGAAGCCGCCGTTGACTGGCTGCGCAAGAAGGGCCTGTCCAAGGCCGCCAAGAAGGCCGGCCGTGTCGCCGCCGAAGGGCTCGTCGCCGTTCTGGTCGACGGCAATCAGGGCGTTGCCGTAGAGGTCAATTCCGAGACCGACTTCGTCGCCCGCAACCCCGAGTTCCAGGATCTCGTCTCCGGTATCGCCGAAGTCGCCCTGAAGACTGGTGAGGATGTCGAGGCCATCAAGGCTGCTGGCTTCCCCGGCGGCGGTTCGGTGGATGAGAAGATCGCCAACACGGTGGCCAAGATCGGCGAGAACATGTCGTTGCGCCGCGCCAAGATCGTCTCGGTCGGGCAGGGCGTGCTGGCAACCTATGTCCACAATCCCGTGATTGCCAACAAGGGCCGCATCGGCGTGATCGTGGCGCTCGAATCGACCGGCGATGCCGAGAAGCTGGCCGAGCTCGGCCGTCAGATCGCCATGCATGTCGCTTCCTCGAACCCGGTTGCGGTCGATGCCGCCGGCGTCGATGCCGCGACCATCGAGCGCGAGAAGACCATTCTCGCCGACAAGTATCGCGAGCAGGGCAAGCCGGAAGCGGCGATCGCCAAGATCGTCGAGAGCGGCATCAAGACCTATTTCAAGGAAGTGACCTTGCTGGAGCAGGGCTTCATCTTCGATCCCTCCAAGTCGGTCGGCCAGGCCGTCAAGGAGAGCGAAGGCGCCGCCGGCGCGCCGATCAAGGTGGCGGGCTTCGTGCGTTACGCCCTCGGCGATGGCATCGAGAAGCAGGAAAGCGACTTCGCGGCCGAAGTCGCTGCCCAGGCTGGCCACGCCGCCTGAGCCTCTTCTTCCAGGAATCGCCGCCGGCCGTATTTCGGCCATGTGGATGACGGAGATCGACAACAGGCGGCCATGGGCCGCCTGTTGTATAAGTGGCCAGCGAATCGGAGAGCAATCATGGCGGTCCTTCCCTATAAACGCGTCCTGGTGAAGCTTTCCGGCGAGGCATTGATGGGAGGCGAGGCCTTCGGCATCGACCGGGCCACGGTGCGGCGCATTGCCGAGGACGTGATCGAAGCCGTCAAGCTCGGCGTCGAAGTCGCCGTGGTGGTGGGCGGCGGCAATATCTTCCGCGGCTCGCAGATCGCAGGCATGGGTCTGTCGCGGCCTGCAGCAGATTCCATGGGCATGCTCGCCACCGTGATGAACGTCATCGCGCTCGAAGCCCAGCTCGCATCGCTCGGCCAGTCCGCCCGCGCCATGTCCGGCGTCGCCATGCCGTCGGTGGTCGAGACCTATACGCGTCAGCAGGCGATGGAGCACCTTGCCAAGGACCGTGTCGTGCTGCTGGCGGGCGGCACCGGCAATCCCTTCTTCACCACCGATACCGGCGGCGCGTTGCGCGCTGCGGAGCTGGAATGCAATGTCCTGATGAAGGGCACGCAGGTCGATGGCATCTATTCCGCCGATCCCAAGAAGGACCCGGCCGCGACCCGCTATGATCACATCACCCATGACGAGGTCATCCGCAAAGACCTCAAGATCATGGATACGGCGGCGTTTGCGCTTGCCCGCGAGGCTCGCTTGCCGATAATTGTTTTTTCGATTCAACAACCCGGATCCCTGGCAGCCGTGCTGCGTGGAGAAGGGCGTTGCACCCTGGTCACTCCCTGACCGCTTCCATCAAAGAAATTTCGAGGGCAGGAACATGACTGCGTCATTCGATATCGCCGAGGTCAAGCGCCGCATGGAAGGCGCGCTCAATGCGCTGAAACATGAGTTGGGTGGACTTCGTACCGGCCGGGCCTCTTCTTCGCTGCTCGAACCGGTGCATGTCGATGCCTATGGCGCCAGCATGTCGCTGTCCCAGGTCGCTACCATTTCGGTGCCCGAACCGCGCTTGATCAGTGTGCAGGTCTGGGACCGCGGCATGGTTGGTGCCGTCGAGAAGGCGATCATGAATTCCAATCTCGGTCTCAATCCGCAGACCGAGGGCCAGGTGATCCGGCTGCGCATTCCCGAGATGACGCAGGATCGCCGTAAGGAATTGGTCAAGGTCGCGCATAAATACGCAGAATCGGCACGCGTGGCGGTGCGGCATGTCCGTCGCGACGGCCTGGATATCCTGAAGAAGACGGAAAAGGACGGTGCCATCGGCGAGGACGAAGAAAAGCGTCTGGCCGATCAGGTGCAGAAGGCGACCGATGCGATGATCGCCGAAATCGACAAGACGCTCGTCTCCAAGGAGAAGGAAATCATGCAGGTGTGACGGAAGAGGGTTGCAGACTATCCGCAAGGACTATTCTACTTCCCCAATTCGACACCAATTATCCACTGTCTATCCGATGATCGTTCGATAGAATTCGTGCCAGCCGGTTCGGCGGAGAAGCTTCGAGGCACCAATGTTTGGCAGGGACGAAATCGACGATACCACCGTGGCGGCCCCGCCGACTCATGTCGCCATCATCATGGATGGCAATGGCCGCTGGGCCTCCAAGCGCCTGATGCCCCGTTTCGAGGGGCATCGCCGGGGCGTCGAAGCACTCAGGCGGACCGTCCGCGCCGCCGCGGAACTGGGCATCCGCTATCTTACGCTCTACTCCTTCTCCTCGGAAAATTGGTCGAGACCTCGAACCGAGGTCGACTATCTCATGGGATTGGTGAAGCGTTTCGTTCGCAACGATCTGGCGGACCTGCATGCCAACAATGTTCGGGTGCGCATCATCGGCGAACGCGAGGGGCTCGACGCAGAGCTTGCCGAACTCCTGGTCGAGGTCGAAAACCTCACAGCTGCCAATACGGGGCTGACCCTGGTGGTGGCGTTCAACTATGGCGCCCGGCAGGAGATCGTCGCTGCCGCACGGCGCCTGGCCCAGCAGGTGGCAGAGGGGACGCTCAAGCCGCAGGACATCACGGCCGATGCCCTTGCCGCCAATCTTCATACGCATGATATTCCGGATCCGGATCTGGTCATTCGAACCTCCGGCGAACAGAGGCTTTCCAATTTCCTGCTTTGGCAGGCGGCCTATGCCGAATTCGTCTTCGTTCCCCTGCTCTGGCCGGATTTCGATCGGCGCGCCCTGGAGGCTGCGTTGGCCGAATACCATGCTCGTGATCGTCGTTTCGGGGGGCTCGGCGAAGCCAATCCGCCCCGTCAGGCCAATTCCGGCTAGGGCAATATCGTCGGCGTGCCTGTGGGGGATGATGTGAGAGCAGTTTTGTGTCGGGGGATAGCGGCTGGCCGTCCGCGGGGGACGGTTTCATCCGCCCGTGGTCTCTGACATGGCGGGCGTATCCAAGGCCAACTGGTCCGATCTTTCCATCCGTATCGCCTCGGCCCTGGTCATGGCCGGGCTGGCGTTGGCCACCGCCTGGTGGGGCGGGCCGCTTTTCGCGTTGTTCTGGTTTCTCGCAGCCGCAGCCGTCCTGTGCGAATGGCTGTTCCTGATCGCCGGCGGCCGACGGGATTGGTTGATCGTTGCGCTTGGTGTCGGCTTGCTCGCGGTATCGACCGTGCTCGCCCTGGGCGGGCAGGGAGGCGCAGCCCTGCTGACAGTCCTGGGAGGCGCGGCGGTGATGGGGGGGCTGGCCTGGGGGAGAGGGGCGATGCAGCCTTTGCTGGTCGCGGCCGCCTTGCCCTATGCGGCCTGCGTGGTCTTGCCGGCTACCCTGCTAAGGTTGGACGAGCCCTATGGCATGCGTGCCATTTTCGTGCTGTTCGCCATTGTCTGGGGCTCTGACGTGCTGGCCTACTTTACCGGCCGCACCTTTGGCGGGCCGAAGCTGTGGCCGAGGGTCAGCCCAAAGAAAACCTGGTCGGGTTTCATCGGTGGTACGGTGTTTGCCGCCTTGGCGGCCGGCCTGGTTGGCGGCTCTCTTGTTCTGGTTCCCATAGGCGCGGTGCTGGCAGCGATCTCTCAGGGGGGCGATCTCCTTGAATCCGCCTTGAAGCGCCGCTTTGATGCCAAGGATGCGAGCCATCTGATCCCGGGTCATGGCGGCGTCATGGATAGGCTCGACGGCTTCCTGGCGGCGGCACTGGCCGCCTTGCTGATCGGACTTGTGCATGCCGGATTGCACCCGGCCCAGGGCTTCATTGTGTGGTAGTGCCGAAAAAGCAGGGCGGTCTGGCCTGGCTTCTGGTGCGTGAGGGGAACGGATGATGGGTCTTCTGGATAGTTTCGGTCTCGGTGCTCTCGGCTTCGTGCCGTTCATCGTGATCATTTCCATCCTGATCTTCTTTCACGAGCTTGGGCATTTCCTGGTCGGGCGCTGGTGCGGCGTGAAGGTCGTGACCTTTTCGATCGGCTTTGGGCCGGAATTGTTCGGCTATGACGATCGGCACGGTACCCATTGGCGCATCGCGGCAATCCCGCTCGGTGGCTATGTGCGCTTCTTCGGCGATGCCAATGCCGCTTCCCTGCCCGATGAGGAGCGCAACCAGCTGATGACGCCGGAGGAGCGGGCGGTCAGTCTGTTCCACAAACCGGTCTGGCAGCGCATCGCCATCGTGGCGGCAGGTCCTTTGGCCAATTTCATCCTGGCCGCCTTCGTCTTCGCCGCCGCATTCTCGATTTATGGTTACCCGAATTCTGACGCCATTATCGGGCCGATCAAGGCTGATGGGCCGGCGGCTAAGGCCGGCCTGCGCAAGGGTGACCGGATCGTGGAGGTCAACGGCACCAAGGTCACACTGTTCGACCAGCTTCCTGAGCTGATTTCGGCCGAGCCGGGACGTCCTGTGAATCTCACCATCGAGCGGGGGCAGGAGAGTTTCGACGTGAGTGTCACGCCGGAAACCCGCACCTTCACCACGCCGGATGGCAAGACCATTTCGCGGGCGATCATCGGCATCGGCCCCGGCGGCATGTCGCGCCTCGATCCTGTCTCCGCGCTGTGGCAGGGTACCAAGGAAACGGGGCAAGGTATTGGTGCATCAGCGAAATTTATCTACGATCTTTTTGCGGGCCGCGGCGATCCCAAGCAGGTGACGGGCATTGTCGGCATTGCGGTAGCCTCCAAGACGATCACCGAAACCATCGGGTTCGCCGGCCTGATCCTGCTGACGGCGGGGCTGTCGATTTCGGTCGGCTTCATCAATCTGTTGCCGATACCGGTTCTAGATGGCGGTCATCTGGTCTTCTACGCCATCGAGGCGATCCGTGGCAGGCCGGTTGGAGCGCGCGCGCAGGAGTTGTCCTTCGGCATCGGGCTCATGTTGATAATTACAATCACCGTTTTGGTGTTGGGCCATGATCTGTCACAGCAATTATCGGGCGGCTGAGAGGGCGTGGCGGATTCGCAACGGTCTCCCAAAAAAGGACGGATGGCGGCCGAGGGTCGGTTTGCATGCGTCCGGAAACCCTGTAGAAGCATTTCCAATGAGAGCAATGCGGGCTGGCGAGGTTTGGCGTTGAACTCGACTTGGTTTGGTAAAAAGAGTGGGATTTAGACCCGATGGCAACAGCAATGTACAAGTTGAAGCTGGGCGTTGCCCTCGCGGCTGTCGCGGTTCCGTCGTTGTTCGGGGCCTTCGTGGCATCTCCCTTGGTGGGCACGGCTGAAGCCGCTCCGAGGAAGCATGTTGCGTCGCGCTCGGCGCCGATCGTCAACCGCATCGTGTTCGAGAAGAACAAGAAGGTCACCGCGGATCAGCTGTCTTCCATCATGGAGACCAAGCCTGGCAGCCAGGTGAACCAGGCTACCCTCAACGCCGATATCGATCGCATGCGTGAGGCCTATAACCGGACCGGTCGCTCGACGGTGCAGATTACCTACCGCGAAGTCCCGCTGCCGAACAATCGTGTCGACCTCGTCTTCACCGTGGCTGAAGGCTCGAAGGTCGGCATCGACTCGATCAACTTCGTCGGCAACAACAATTTCTCCGCCTGGCGCCTGAAGCGCCAGATGGCGACGGTCGAGAGCGGCTATCTCGGCTGGCTGCGCACCACCGACACCTACGATCCGGATCGCCTCGCCGGCGATGAGGAGCGCTTGCGCCAGTTCTATGTGAACCACGGCTATCCCGACTTCCGCGTCGTCTCCATCGTTCCGTCGCTGAACGAGAAGCAGGATGCCTATGTCCTGACCGTTACGGTCGATGAGGGCCAGTACTACAAATTCGGTCCTTCGCAGGTTGAATCCAGCATTTCCGACGTCAACCCGGCCGATCTCCAGGGCGACGTCCAGTCCTGGAACAACTGGACCTACCGCGGCGAGGACGTGGACAAGACCGTCGAGGACATGACGGTCAAGCTGGCTGCTTCCGGCCATCCATTTGCTCAGGTTCGTCCTCGTGCGGTCCGCGATGCCGGCGGCAACATCATCAGTGTCAACTACGTCGTGGAAGAGGGCGCGAAGGTCTATATCGAGCGCATCAATATCCGCGGCAACACCCGCACGCGTGACTATGTGATCCGTCGCGAGTTCGATATCGGTGAAGGCGACCCCTACAACAAGGCCCTGATCGAGCGGGCCACTCGCCGGCTGCGGAATCTGGGTTACTTCAAGAACATCCGCGTCACCAACGAGCCGGGCTCGGAGCCTGATCGCGTGGTCGTCAACGTCGAGGTCGAAGACCAGTCCACCGGCGAATTCTCGCTGGGCGGCGGCTACTCCACCTCGGACGGCTTCCTCGGCGAAGTTTCGCTCACCGAGCGCAACTTCCTCGGCCGCGGCCAGTATGTGAAGGCTTCGGTGCAGTATGGCCAGCGCACGCAGGGCTACAGCCTGTCCTTCACCGAGCCCTATTTCCTCGGTCAGCGCATCGCCGCCGGCTTCGACATCTTCTCGAAGACGACCGATGACAGCGACTACAGCTACTACAAGGACCAGACCACGGGCGGCACGTTGCGCGCTGCCTTCCCGATCACTGAGAATTTCACCGTCGGCGTGAACTACACGATCTATTCGGAGAAGGTGACTATTCCGGATGGGCGTTACACCGATGGCGACTTTGATAACGGTGAAGCGTCGTGGGCGATCAAGGAGTTGGCTGCGGACGGTCGCCGCCTTGTCTCGATGGTAGGCTACACGCTGACCTACAACACGCTGGACGATCTCAAGCAGCCGAGCTCGGGTGTCTATGTTCAGTTCAAGCAGGACATCGCCGGTCTGGGCGGCGACGCCAAGTTCATCAAGCAGTCGATCGATGGTCGCTATTACTATTCGTTGACTGACGACCTCACCTTGATGGTCCGCGGCCAGGGTGGTTATATGCGCGGCTTCGGTGACAAGGACAGTCTGGCGATCGTCGACCAGTTCAACCCCGGCCCCGATCTGGTGCGCGGCTTTGCCCCGGGCGGTATCGGTGCACGCGACATCGCCGGCGGTGCCAAGGGCAACGGGCTGGGCGGCACGACCTACTTCGGTGGTACGGTGGAACTCCAGTTCCCGATCTTTGGCCTGCCGCGTGAAGTCGGTCTGCGTGGCGCGGTCTTTGCCGACGCCGGTACGCTCTATGGCTATGGCGGCAAGAATTTCGCCATCCAGCATCCTGGCGAGTTCGATCTCGTCGACAGCCACAAGATCCGGTCTTCGGTCGGCGCCAGCTTGCTGTGGGCCTCGCCGCTTGGCCCGCTGCGCTTCGACTACGCTTATGTCTTGACCAAGGACAAGCATGACGACACGCAGGCCTTCCGCTTCGGCACGATCGTCAACTATTGATGATCTGACCTGACGTTTTCGCCGGCCGGTCCCTTCGGGGCCGGCCGGTTTTTTGTTCGCACAGTGGCATCCCCGGGATATCGCAACGAACGGACATATTCGGTGTTTTGCATCGCGGCCCCTTCATCGTGTATGGGCTGGCGCATGAATGTTCGGACCGGTAACGCTTTTGCAAAGGGACTGGTCTATTCATAATGGAAAAGATCACCGGTTTCGGAGCAGCCACTCGAAGCCGGATTTGGAGGGGCTGACCGTAGCGTGGACTTGATGACGGATCCGGTATTCTTTCACGCGCGCAACCGCCTCACCGTTGCCGATATCGTCGAGCTCACCGGCGCGGAACCCGTGGCAGGTCTGTCGCTGGACCTGACGGTGGAACGGGTTGCGCCGCTCGATCATGCCGGGGAAGGCGATCTGAGTTTCCTCGAAAATCCGCACTACCTGCCGATGCTGGAAACGTCCAAGGCTGCGGTCATCCTGATCTCTCCCAAATTCGTCGATCGTGCCCCGAGACATGCGCCGCTGCTGGTGGCGCGCGAGCCCTATCGCGCCTTTGCCCAGATCGGCATGGCCCTGTTCCCGGACGCGGCACGCCCCCAATCCTTCTTCGGGGCCAAGGGGATTTCACCGGGTGCCGTCGTGCATCCCGAGGCGAGGCTCGAGATCGGCGTGACGGTCGATCCGGGTGCCGTCATCGGGCCCCGTGCGGAAATCGGGGCCGGCACCATCGTCGGCGCCAATGCCGTGATCGGTCCGGATGTGCGGATCGGGCGCGACTGCTCAATCAGTCCCAATGTCGTGATCCAGCATTCGCTGGTCGGCAACCGCGTCATCATCCACGCCGGGGCGTGCCTCGGCCAGGATGGTTTCGGCTTCTCGATGGGGCCGCGCGGCCATCTCAAAGTGCCGCAGGTCGGCCGCGTCGTCGTGCAGGACGATGTCGAGATCGGTGCCTGCACCACCATCGATCGCGGCGCCAACCGGGACACCATCATCGGCGAGGGCACCAAGATCGACAATCAGGTGCAGATCGCCCACAACGTGATGGTCGGCCGGCACTGCGTGCTGGTGTCCAAGGTCGGGATCTCCGGTTCGACCGTCCTGGAAGATTTCGTGGTGATGGGCGGCGCCTCTGCCACGGTTGGCCATATCCGCATCGGCATGGGTGCCCAGATCGCCGGCGCCGCCAATGTCAAGGATGATGTGCCGCCGGGTGCACGCATGGGCGGCACGCCGGCCCAGCCGCTGGGCGATTATGCCCGCGAGCTGGCTCTGCTGAAAAAGCTGGTCAAGAATTCGCGGGTTCGATCGGGGCAGGGAACGGATGAGGGATCCGCTCCCTGAGGGGGCGAGTTGGAGTTTGGCTTAAGCGCTCTGGCCAGAGGCCGAGCCGGTTCAGGAAACGAGACCTATATGAGTGAAGCAACCCCTGGAACGCTGGAAACCGCAGATATCGGCAAGCTCCTGACGTTGCTGCCGCATCGCTATCCCTTCCTGCTCGTGGATCGCATTGTCGAAATCGATGGCGACAATTCCGCCGTCGGCATCAAGAACGTCACCTTCAACGAGCCGCATTTTACCGGCCATTTTCCCGAACAGCCGGTGATGCCGGGCGTGCTGGTGATCGAAGCGATGGCCCAGACGGCCGGCGCGATTTGCGTGCTCAGCACGGAAGGCAAGGCCAAGCCGAAGGTCGTCTATTTCATGACCATCGACGAGTGCCGTTTCCGCAAGCCGGTCACCCCGGGCGACCAGATGCGCCTGCATCTGACCAAGCTGAAGAATCGCCGCAACATGTGGTGGTACAAGGGTGAGGCCAAGGTCGACGGAGTCACGGTAGCCGAGGCCGTGGTTTCCGCCATGCTGGTTACCGAATAATGGTCGGGGGGGCTCAACAGACCATTCATCCCACCGCCGTCATTGAGGCGGGAGCGACACTCGGCGAGGGCGTCAGTATCGGCCCATTCTGCGTTGTCGGGCCTGAAGTGACGTTGGCGGATGGTGTCACGTTACATTCGCATGTCGTGGTCACCGGGCGTACCAGCATCGGTGCGCGTACCAAGGTGTTTCCCTTCGCCGCGCTGGGGCACCAGCCGCAGGATCTCAAATATGCCGGCGAACCCTCGGACCTCACCATCGGCAGTGATTGCCTGATCCGCGAAGGGGTGACGATGAATCCCGGCACCAGCGGTGGCGGCATGCATACCGTGGTCGGCGATCGCTGTGCCTTTCTTGCCAATTCCCATGTCGGGCACGATTGCAGGCTCGGCAATAACATCATTCTCTCCAATGGCGTCTTGCTGGCTGGCCATGTTTCGGTGGGCGACTACGCCATTCTCGGAGGAGCGGCGGCGGTGATCCAGTTCGCACGGGTCGGCGCGCATGCTTTCGTCGGTGGCCTGTCCGGCGTCGAGAACGATCTGATTCCCTTCGGCATGGCCCTGGGCGATCGCGCCAGCCTGGCTGGCCTCAACATCGTCGGCCTGAAGCGCCGCGGCTTCGGGCGGGAACAGATCCATGCCTTGCGCCACGCCTATCGCATGCTGTTTGCCTCCGCCGGCACCTTGAAGGAGCGGGTCGAGAGCGTTGCCGAGACTTTCGCCGATCAGACGGCGGTCATGGAGATCGTCGATTTTGTGAGAGCCGGCGGCCATCGTGCGCTGGTGACGCCGCGCGATGCGGCGGCGCGCGATCTCGCAGGCAGCGAGGCGTGAGCACACCGCCTGTTGCCGGGGTGGTTTCGGCATTGCCTGCCTTGGCGGTCATCGCCGGCGCAGGACGTTTGCCGGCTGAGATCGCGGCAGAGGCTGCAAAGCGAGGCGAAGCTGTCGCGATCTTGCCTTTGAAGGGATTTGCCGACGCCGATTTCGCAGGCTACGCCCAATATCCCGTCAGCCTGATCGATCCGAAGGGGGTTCTGCAGGAATTGGCTCGGGCGGGCGCTGGCCGGGTGGTTCTGGCCGGTGCCGTGCATCGGCCAGGGCTTGGCATGGTACGCTCAGGCATCCAGGCTGTCCGGCACCTCGATGAAATCCGCAACGTGCTCGAGGGCGGGGACGATAATCTCCTGCGGGGCGTGATCGTCTTCCTGGAAAAGCATGGTTATGCAGTCGTCGGCGTTCGTGACGTCGCGCCGTCGCTGATGGCGCCCGTGGGGCCGCTTGGCCGCTTGTCGCCGAGTCCGGCCGAGCTCGAGGGGATCGCTGTCGGCCGGCGCGCTCTTGCCGCCATGGGAGCCGATGATATCGGCCAGGGTGTGGTCGTCGCCCAAAAGCGCGTGCTGGCCGTCGAGGCTGCCGAAGGTACCGACAATATGATCCGTAGGGTGGCTCTTTTGCGCCAATCCGGCTTGCTCGGGCGCCTGCTGCGCCATGGCCGACCGCCCGTGGCCGAGCAGGATGGCGGCGTGCTGGTGAAGGCAGCAAAGCCAGAGCAGGATTTCAGAGCCGACCTTCCGGGCATCGGCCCGCGTACCGTGCGTCTCGCCAAGAAAGCAGGTCTCGCAGGTATCGCCATCGAGGCGGGCAATGTTCTCGTGCTGGAGCGGGACGCCACCATCGCGGCGGCCGATGCGGCCAATCTGTTCCTTGTCGGGGTGTGATGATGACGGGACGGCCTTTGAAGATCGCCATCGTCGTGGGCGAACATTCCGGCGACCAACTCGGCTTCAAGTTGATGCAGGCCCTGCGAGCACAGGCCGGTGCGCCCGTGGTGTTCACGGGCACGGCTGGCCCCGCCATGACGCGCGAGGGCATGGAAAGCCTGTTTCCCCTCGATGATATCGCGGTGATGGGCTTTGCCGCCGTGATCGGTCGCTTTCCCACGATCTACCGGCGGGCCTGGCAGGTGATCGACGCCATCGTTGCCGGTCCGCCGGATGGCCTGGTGATCATCGACAGCCCGGATTTCACCCATGCCGTCGCCAAGCGTGTGCGCCGGCGCCTGCCGCATCTGCCGATCATCAACTATGTTTCGCCCAGCGTCTGGGCCTGGCGCCCGGGCCGGGCCGTGTCGATGCGGGCCTATGTCGACCATGTACTCGCCTTGCTGCCGTTCGAACCCGAAGCCTATCGCCGGCTGAACGGTCCGCCCTGTTCCTATGTCGGCCATCCCCTGATGGAACGTCTTGGCGAATTGCGGCCCAATGCCGAGGAGGAGGCGATCCGGCAGGGAGCGCGACCGCTGGTGCTGGTGCTCCCGGGCAGCCGCTCGAGTGAAGTGGGATTGCTGACCGAGGATTTCGGCAGGACGATCGAGCTCTTGTCGACCAGGATCGGGCCTTTCGATGCCGTGCTGCCGACGGTACCGCGCTATGCCGAACGTTTGCGACAGGCGACGGCCGGCTGGGCTGTGAAGCCGCGCATCATCACTGACCCCGATGAGAAATACGCGGCCTTTCGCCAGGCACGGGCAGCGCTGGCGGCATCGGGCACGGTGACGCTCGAACTGGCCCTGGCGCAGGTGCCGATGATCGGCACCTATCGCTTTCCGGCCTGGGAGGCCTTCCTGGCGAGGCGTCTGGTCAAGGGACGTTTCTTCCTGCTGCCCAATCTGATTCTTGACCGCCCGGCGGTGCCCGAACTCTTCCAGGAGGAGGTCGTGCCGAATCGCCTGGCCGACCTGATGGCTGGATTGCTGGGGGATACGGACGAGCGGCTGGCCCAGATGCAAGCCTTCGACGAGATCGATCGGCGCATGCAGGTTGTGGGAGAGACGCCCTCGCAACGAGCAGCCCGCATCGTCCTGGAGACCATTGCTGCCAAGGCGAGATAAGAGATTCGGGCGCGTCAGCCGGAAGCGCAGGAACTGGAAACGAGAAGGGCGGATCCGAGGATCCGCCCTTTGCTATTTAGCGGCGCTGGGCCGGCGAGACGTAGTCGCGGCGGGCCGCGCCGGTATAGAGCTGGCGCGGGCGCCCGATCTTCTGGGAGGGATCCTCGATCATTTCCTTCCACTGGGCGATCCAGCCGACCGTACGGGCCAGGGCGAACAGTACGGTGAACATCGAGGTCGGGAAGCCCATCGCCTTCAGCGTGATGCCCGAATAGAAATCGATGTTGGGATAGAGCTTCTTTTCGACGAAATACTCGTCGTGCAGGGCGATGCGCTCGAGCTCCAGCGCCACCTCGAGCAGCGGGTCATCCTTGTGACCGAGCTCGTTCAGCACCTCGTGGGTGGTGCGCTGCATGATCTTGGCGCGCGGATCGTAGTTCTTGTAGACGCGATGGCCGAAGCCCATCAGGCGGAACGGATCGTTCTTGTCCTTGGCCTTGGCGATATATTGCGGGATGCGATCGACGGTGCCGATCTCCTGCAGCATCTTGAGAGCCGCCTCGTTGGCGCCGCCATGGGCCGGGCCCCACAGGCAGGCGATGCCGGCCGCGATGCAGGCAAAGGGATTGGCGCCCGAGGAGCCGGCCAGGCGTACCGTCGAGGTCGAGGCGTTCTGCTCGTGATCGGCATGCAGGATGAAGATGCGATCGAGTGCGCGAGCCAGGATCGGGTTGGGCTTGTAGTCCTCGCAGGGCACGGAGAAGCACATGCGCAGGAAGTTGGACGGATAGTCCAGATTGTTCTGCGGATACACGAAGGGCTGACCGATGGTGTATTTGTAGGCCATCGCCGCCAGGGTCGGCATCTTGGCGATCAGGCGCATGGACGAGATCATGCGCTGATGCGGGTCGGAGATGTCGGTGGAGTCGTGGTAGAAGGCCGAGAGGGCGCCGACGGAGGCGACCATCACCGCCATCGGATGGGCGTCGCGGCGGAAGCCCTGGAAGAAGCGGGCCATCTGCTCGTGCACCATGGTGTGGCGCGTGACGCGATAGTCGAAGTCTGCCTTCTGGGCGGCCGTCGGCAGTTCGCCGTAGAGCAGCAGATAGCAGGTCTCGAGGAAGTCGCCATGCTCGGCGAGCTGCTCGATCGGGTAACCGCGATAGAGCAGCACGCCCTCATCGCCATCGATATAGGTGATCTGAGATTCACAGCTCGCCGTCGAGGTGAAGCCCGGATCGTAGGTAAACATGCCCGTGTGCTTATAGAGGGGCGCAATATCAACAACCGTCGGACCAACGGAGCCGGCCTTGGTCGGCAATTCGATTGCCTTGTCACCAATAGTCAGAGTCGCCGTGTTACCGCTCATGCAATCCTCCTTGTACGGAAATACGCGGTCACGCCTTGGCCAGAAAGGAGCCCCCCGGCTCAAGTAAGGCCTACGTATCGCCGATCCGTGGGTGTTGGGTAGACCATTTGCTGCAATGCCGCAAGAATGACGAAGAGGTGAACCGACGGTTCGACCACGAGGTGGGTTCCGTTAGACCAACGTTCGACCATTTGGTCCACTTTGACGCGAAAGCTTTCCAAATCTTTCGCGTCAAAGCTGCGAAAAATACACCTATTGCGCGAAACCCAGCGCACAGGAAACGCAATTGTGCGGCGCTTGGTCTCAGCCCGCCTGATCCTTCAGCCGGGCCAGGCTTTCCTCGCGGCCGAGCACGGCCAGCACGTCGAAGACGGGCGGGGAGGTGGTGCGGCCGGTGAGGGCGGCGCGCAGCGGCTGGGCAAGGGAGCCGAGCTTGGCGCCGGTTTCCTCGGCTGCAGCCCGTACCGTCGCCTCGGTCGCCGTTGCGTTCCACTCGGTCAGCGCTTCGAAACGGGGCAGCAGCATGGCGATGGTCGCCCGTGCTTCCTCGCTCAGCATGGCCTTGGCCTTGTCATCCAGCGGCAGGGGGCGCGAGACAAACAGGAAACTGGCGCCGTCCAGCAGTTCCACCAGCGTCTTGGCACGCTCCTTGAGGCCCGACATGGCCGCGAGCAGTTGAGAACGCTTGGCGCCGTTGCCGGCGGCAAGCTGGGCGGCGAGCGCCGGGCCATCGGGAAGATGGGGCAGCAACTGGTCGATGGCGGCGAGCAACTCCTCATCCGTCGAGTTGCGCATATAGATGCCGTTGAGATTTTCGAGCTTCTTGAAATCGAAGCGCGCGGCTGATTTGCCGATGGCACCCGTATCGAAATGCTCGATCATCTCCTTGGTGGTGAACACCTCCTGGTCGCCGTGGCTCCAGGACAGGCGCACCAGATAATTGCGCATGGCAGCCGGGAGGTAACCCATGGCGCGATAGGCATCGACGCCGAGCGCGCCATGGCGCTTGGAGAGCTTGGCACCATCAGGCCCATGGATCAGTGGAATATGCGCCATATGCGGCACTTCCCAACCCATGGCTTCATAGATCTGCTTCTGGCGGGCGGCATTGGTGAGATGATCGTCGCCGCGGATGATATGGGTGATGCCCATGTCGTGGTCGTCGACCACCACGGCCAGCATATAGGTCGGCGTGCCGTCGGAGCGCAGCAGGACGAGATCGTCGAGATCCTTGTTGGCCCAGCGCACGGTACCCTGGACGTCGTCATGGATGACGGTCTCGCCCTCGATAGGGGCACGCAGGCGGATCACCGGCTTGACGTCCTTGGGGGCGGTGGCCGGGTCGCGGTCGCGCCAGCGACCGTCATAGCGCGGCGGACGCCCTTCCTTGCGGGCGAGCTCGCGCATCTCCTCGAGCTCCTGCTGGGTGGCGTAGCAATAATAGGCCTTGCCCTGGGCGAGCATCGACTCGGCGACCTCGCGATGACGGGCCGCGCGGGCAAACTGGAAAATCGGGTCCCCGTCCCAGTCGAGGCCGAGCCAGGCCAGGCCGTCCAGGATGGCTGAAATGGCGGCATCGGTCGAGCGTTCGCGATCGGTGTCCTCGATGCGCAGCAGCATCTTGCCGCCCTTGGCTCTGGCAAAAAGCCAGTTGAACAGAGCCGTGCGGCCGCCGCCAATGTGGAGAAAGCCGGTAGGGGAAGGAGCAAAGCGGGTAACGACGGGAGTGGACATCGAAGCTGGCAATTCCAAGGAAGGGTGGGGCAGACCAGGGCTGAGGAGCGTTGAGCTCTTGGCTAACCCGGATCACATCAATAAGCTTGGGGCTTTAGCACAGGGTTTCATCGGACGGTAGCGGCGGGGGCGCCTTTGCCTGAGAATGATCGGGGCCGCGCGCGAGTTGGTGTCCTCGGTGGAAGGCCGGGACAGCGGGGATTGGCGCTGCCCGGCGGTATGCTGTTCGGGCAGGGGCTGCAACAACTGCTGGCCTGGCTGGCAGCCGGGCTTGCGGCCGAGATGGCCGCCTTCGAGCTTGCTCTCGTCGTTCCGATCTTTCTGGGCCTGGGTGTGATCGCCTATTTCGCCGCACCGGAAGAGCCCGGTCTTGTCTTTCCAGCGCTCCTCACCGTGGGCACGGCCTGCCTTGCCTATGGCTTGCGGGCACGCTGGTGGCTGCATGTCGGCCTGGTCTGCCTGGCGGCCGCAGGAGCGGGGTTCTGTTCCGCCAAGCTCCGCACGATGAGCGTTGCCGCGCCGCAGCTTTCGCGCTCGATGGCAGGAACCGTCACGGGGCTTGTCCTTTCGGTCGAGCCTCGCTTGGGCAGCAGTGCCCGCATCGTCATCCGGCCGGTCTCGGTGGAGAAGCTGGAGCCTGCCGCCATGCCGGCTCGCATTCGCCTCACGGTCCGCAAGGGCAGCGAAATTGAAGCCGGTGACAGCATCAGCCTCAAGGCCATCATGCGGCCGCCACCATCGCCTGCCTTGCCGGGCGGTTACGACTTTGCACGCGATGCCTACTTTGACGGCATTGGTGGCGTTGGTTTCGCAGCGGGCAAGATCTCACCTGCCGCCAGCCCGGTCGAAGCGAACTGGGCGGAGGCCTTCACCATCTGGATCGACCGGCAGCGCAACCATCTGACCCGGCGGATCGTCGAGACGATACAGGGCGAGAATGGGGCGATCGCAGCATCGCAGGTTACCGGCAAGCGCGGCCAGATACCCGGCGATGCCAACGATGCACTGCGTGCTTCCGGCCTCTACCATGTTGTTTCGATTTCCGGGCTGCACATGGCCCTGTTTGCGGGCGGGTTGTTTGGTCTCATTCGCGCCGTGTTGGCCTTGTCGCGCCGTATCGTGCTCTATCGGGGCACCAAGGAACTCGCCGCGATGCTCTCTCTGCTGCCGGCTGCGGCCTATACGCTGTTTTCCGGTGCCGAGGTCGCAACCGTTCGTTCCTTCCTGATGACGGCCATCGTGCTGCTGGCCGTGGCGCTGGGGCGCAATGCCATCACCCGGCGCAACGTCGCCCTGGCTGCAAGCTTCGTGCTGCTGACCACGCCGGAACAGTTGCTGGGGCCGAGCTTCCAGATGTCCTTTGCGGCGGTGGCAATGCTGGTGATCGCACATGAGCAATGGAGCCGGCGTAAGCGAGAGAAACCCACGATGGCGTGGGAGAGGGCTATTGGAGGCGCGGTAACCCTGGTGCTCGCCATGATGCTGACGACGATCGTCGCCTCGCTTGCCACGGCACCGTTTTCCGCCTTTCATTTCCATCGCCTCACCCTGCAGTCACTGGCTTCCAACCTGGTCGCGACTCCCATCGTTTCCTTCCTGATTATGCCACTCGCCATGCTGGCGCTGGTGGCCGAGCCGTTCGGCTATGGCGCTCCATTCTGGCAGGCGATGGGCTGGGCGGTCGGCTTGTTCATGCAGGTGGCCCGTTCGGTTGCCACCTGGCCCGGTTCCGACCTCGTGATGCCGCAATTTTCGTCCGTTGCTCTCGGATTGTTCGCCCTGACGCTGGTTCTGCTGACTATCCTGCGCACGCGTCTCGCTTTGTTGGCCTTGCTGCCCCTTGGCGGGGGCATTGCCCTGGCCGCGACAGCACCGCTGCCGGTGGCCCTGTTCGGCTCCAACGGCTATGCGGCCCTCGTCCGCAAGGGCGATCAGTTGACGGTGCTGGCGCAGCGGTCCGACGCTTTCACCGTTCAGCAATGGCTGCTGGCCATGGGTGATCGGCGCAAGCCCGAGGATCCCACTCTGATTGCGCAGCGCCTGTGTGACAAGGAAGGATGTTCCGCCCCCCTCGAAGGAGGCGGGGTCTTCATGCTCGACAAGACGGCAAATGCGGCGGAGGAAGATTGCGGGCGCGTCAGCGTCCTGGCCGGGCCGGTTTCGATCGGTGCCCGTTGTGCCGCGCTTGGCCTGACACTGGACCGCGAACTGATCCGCGCGGCCGGCTCGATCGCGCTCTATGCCGGCCCGCGCGGCGACGATGGCCGCCTCACTTGGCGCATCGTCATGGCGCGCGACCTCGAGGGTTCACGCCCGTGGGCTCCCGCCAGGACGAAGCCGGCTTCCAGTGTTGCGCCGCCCGCTGCAAAGGCCCCACTTGTCGATCCGCCTCAGGGCTCCGCTATCCCCGACGCAGATCTGGGGCCTTCGCAGCCGAGTGCTGACGACTGACATATTTCCAGGGGAGGCGCCTTGGTTCTCCGCGCCGCGGATCAACGCTCGCGCATCGCCTGGGATGACACCTCGACAAGGGGCGAGAAGAGATATTCCAGGACGCGCCGGCTGCCTGTCTTGATTTCAACGCTTACCGTCATGCCTGCTCCGAGCGGCACCTTGTTGCCGTCTGCCGCAATGAAGGTGGCCGAGGGGGTGAGCGTGACGGGATAGACGAGTGCCTGGACCCTCGAAGCGCCGGCAAACATATCCTGCTGTCGAATGGCCTGCGTCGGGTCGCCTTCGGCGCGCTGTGCTTCCGGCGCAGGGATGGAGTCGGCGGCGACATGCGTCACGAGGCCGGAGATCGTCCCATAGCGGGTGAATGGAAAGGCCTCCACCTTGACGATGGCTTCTTGCCCCTTATGGACGAAAGCGATGTCCTTGTTCTCCACATAGGCTTCGATTTCGAGCGTGGCATTGGCCGGGACCACCCGCATCAATTCCTGGCCCGTGGTCACGACCTGGCCGATGGTGGTCACGGAGACGGACTGCACGGTACCGTCGATCGGACTGGTCAAGGTCTTGTGTTCGAGGCTCGCCTTCGCCTTGATCAGGCGATGGCTGAGGTCGTCGGCCTGGCGTTCGGCATTCGCCTTTTTCTGGGAGTTGTCGCTGATGAAGGCATCCCGGATCTTGGTGGCCTCGACCGCGAAAGTGACCATCTCGGCCTTCGCCTGCTCCAGCCAGCCATTATTGGCGGCGAGGGCGGATTTTTCCGACTGGAGAGCCTGGAGCGCGTCAAACAAGTTTGTGCGCGTGCCGGCATTCTTCTCCATCAGCGTGTTTCTCATGTCGACCCGGCTCTGCAGGGTTTCTATCAGGGCCGCCTGGGAGGTCGTGGTGGCGATCAGCCGATCACGTTCCGCCGTCTTCACCGCTTTCTTGGCCGTCAAGCTGCTCAGCTCGGCGCGCAGACTCGCCAGGTCATCGCGCAGCACTTGTTCTTCGCGCATGCGCACATTGGCGGGAATGGCCTCGGGCCATGGGATAGCGGGGGCCACATCGATGATGTTCTTCTCCGTAGTTTCGATCGCTGCCCGCCGCCGCACGGCTTCGGCTTGATAAGCGGCCAGGCTTGCCGCGATGTTGCCGACGTCGGCCTCGGTCTCGACGGTGTCGAGTTCAACGAGGATGTCCCCAGCCTTCACATGCGCGCCATTGTCGACTCGGATCGCCCGAATGCGTCCCGTTTCCAGAGGCTCGATGGTCTTGATCTGGCCGATCGGCCGGATCTTGCCGGCAGCGACGGCAAAGATGTCGATCCGGCTGAAATAGGACCAGGCCAGGGCGCTGGCTAGGAAACCACAGATGAGCAGCAGCAGCGCCAGCCTTGCAGGAGACGCCGGGGTTTCCAGAATCTCGAGCGCCGCTGGCAGGAACTCCTGATCGGATCGCCGCGGTACGGGCCGCTTGCGTGCAGGGGAGAGCGAGGTCGTGCTCACGATACGTCCTCCCCACTCGCCTGGCTGGTCTGCAGCGCCCACAGATGAGCATAGAGACCGCCTTTCCTCGCCACCAATGCGTCATGCGTGCCGATCTCGACAATGCGCCCATCGGCCATGCTGATGATGCGGTTGCAGTTCCTGACGGCGGCGAGCCGGTGGGCGATGATGATGACCGTGCGCCCCTTGACGATCTGTCGCATGTTACGATGGATGACACGCTCGCTCTCATAGTCGAGGGCGCTCGTGGCCTCGTCAAAGATGAGGATCGGCGGGTTTGTCGCCAAGGCGCGGGCGATGGCGAGGCGCTGCCGTTGTCCGCCCGAGAGATTGGCGCCGCGTTCCTCGATGATGGTTTCGTAGCCGCTCGGCAGTTTGCTGATGAATTCGTCGGCGCCGGCGAGGCGTGCGACCTGCATCACCGCGCCGCGTGACATGGTCGGATTGGCCAAGGCGATATTGTCGTGAACCGAACGGTGAAACAGCAGGTTTTCCTGCAGGACCACGCCGATATTGCTGCGCAGCCAAGCCGGGTCGACTTGTGAAATATCGGCTCCGTCGAGAAAGACCTGTCCCTCCACCGGTGTGTAGAGACGCTGGATCAGCTTGGTCAACGTCGACTTGCCCGAACCGGAGGGGCCGACAATGCCGATCACCTCGCCCGGATTGATCTGCAAGGTGATGGTTTTGAGAACTTCCGGCAAACCGGCCCTGTAGCGGAAGGATACGTTCCGGAAGGCAATCTGTCCGCGTGGCGTCGGCAACGCCAACGGCATTCGGGGTGAATGTTCCGGAACGGTGTTGAGAATATCTCCCAGTCTTTCGATGGAAACCTGCACCTGCTGGAAATCCTGCCACAATTGCGACAGGCGCAGGATGGGTTGCATCACCTGCCCGGAGATCATGTTGAAGGCGACGAGTTCGCCTACCGTGATCTCGCCGCGGATCACGGCCATGGCGCCGAAGAAGAGCAGGGCGGCGGTCATCAGCTTGCTGACATATTGAATGGCGTTCTGGCCGACGCTCGCCAGGAGCGTCGCGTCGAAGGCCGTGCGGACATAGGCGGCGAGCCGCTCCTCCCACTGCAACTGGGTTGCCGGCTCGACGGCCGCGGCTTTGAGCGTCTGGATGCCCACCACGGTCTCGACCAGGAATTGCTGGCTTTCTGCTCCCGTGTTGAACTTCTGCTTGACCTTGTCGCGCAGATGCGGGCGCACCAGCAGGGTGATGATCAAATAGAGCGGGATCGCCGCGATGACGATCAGCGTCAGCTTCCAGGAATAGAGGAAGAGAACGGCAATGAAGATGAAGGTGAAGAACAGGTCGATCGCCGAGAACAGGCCCTGGCCCGTCAGAAAGGAGCGTATCGTCTCGAGTTCCCTCACACGGGCGACGGTCTGGCCTGCCGCTCTCGTCTCGAAATAGCCGAGCGGCAAGCGCAAGAGGTGATGGAAGAGGCGCCTGCCAAGCTCGACATCGATGCGGCTCGTCGTATGCGAAAGGACATAGGTGCGCAGATATTGCAGCGAGACGTCGAAGACACCGATGATGACCAGGCCGAGGACCAGTACGAGGAGCGTCGAATAGCCCTGATGCACCAGGACCTTGTCGACGATCACCTGGAAGAAGAGCGGTGTGATCAGCGCGAAGATCTGCACGAAGATCGATGCAACCAGGACATGGGCCAGTGGCTTGCGGTAGCGCCAGATCGATGGCAGGAACCAGCGCAGGCTGAAGGCTTTCGGATCGATGCCAGGGCCCTTGAGACGGCGGGCAACCAGGATGACGTCCGCCTCGATCTGACCGAGCAGGTCTTCCACCGACACGCCGCGTGCCACGCGCGTGACGGGATCGACCAGCCGATAGTCTCCGGAGGCCATCAGGCCTCCATAAATGGCATAGCCACCGCCCCGCAGTTTGACGATGGCCGGCACTGGTATGGACTGCAGGCGCTTGGCCTTGGCCGCATTGATGGTGCGCGCCTTGAGACCCACGATGGCTGCGGCCCGCACCAGATCGACATGGGTGCTCTCCCTGTTTCCCAGCGCAAGCTCTCGGCGCATATGCATGGGATCGGCTGCAATTCGGAAATAGTTCGCCACACCGCACAGCGCAGCGAGACCGGAGTCGAGTTTCTCTGGCTCTCCCGTGCTCTGTGATATTTCATTCATGAATGGAAGACCTCGGGGGACGTAGTCGCAAGTGCTCGCAGTGGCAAGGAACGCAAACTAACCGACCATCGCCAATTCGATCCGGGTTTAATCTTACGACCAACTGACAACGCCGCCGTTGCGACAACACAACGATTTTACAGTACATTACAAAGAAAGGTCGTTAAAGGACCAAATCATTAATTGGCAAGCAAGTTTGTATAAATGACAAATGGCAGGCTTGCCGTTTTTTGTTATTAATTCCAGGGTCTTGAAATAATTTTATAATAAATTTTGATGTTATCTTTGGGGTGATAAATCTTTGCGAGGAGAGGTTTAAATATATTAGACTAAATACCGAACGTTGTTTTATTTTGTAAAATTCACATTTTGCTGTAAGGGGTATTTTTTCTCTGGCTTGAAAATATTTGCATGGAGCCAGAGTAAAGCCATCGCATGGATACCAGACGTCATGTATGATCTCGGTCGTTCTCACTGCCAAGCCGATAGGTGAAGTGGCTTGGATAGCAGGTATTCCATCGCCAACTGAGCGCAGTCCAGGAATTTTCCATGAGCAACATTGTACTTCCAACCGGTATCACCCATGACAGCGTCTTCGCGGCGGGTGCAGCCGGAAGCACCTACAAGGTAAATTTGGATTCCTACATTATTTCCGCCGACAGTCTGGGGCTTCAGCTCGACGGAGGCCCCTGGACTGTAACGATCAATGGCGGGGTCAGCGGCCTGCAAGGAGACGGCCTTGCCGTGAACGCGCCGGCCACGAGCACCCTTGTAACGACAAAGGTCAATGTGGGAGCGGAAGGCTCCATCTACGGTTCCCTCTACGGCATCGGAACAAATGCGGCCTTGGATGTCGCAAATTCCGGAATTATCCGGGGGGATGCGGGAGCTGTCTATTATGTCGGCGGTTCAGGAAGCAATCTCTATTCCAACGCAAAAATTTCCGTAAAAAACCTGGCAGGCGCGACCATCTCTGGTGGTGATTTCGGAATCTATAATAACAGCGCTGCGATATTGACGGTGACGAACGCTGGGACGATTTCTACGGATGGTGGTTATGCCATTCGGTCCGGCGGGCTTGGCAGCATCACCAACAGCAAGCTGATTCAGGGCGATATCGGTCTTTTTGGCGCGGCTCCGCTGAATTCCCTCGGAGTTCCGACCGCTGGTAATACCGTCACGAATACCGGGGAGATCGATGGTTCGATCCTGATCAACGAGGGCAAGAATGCCGTTACGAACTCCGGCATCGTAATTGGAAATGATCAACTCCTGACTTTCGCAGATGATAGTCAGCGGGATATCCAGGTTTCGATAGGCCTCTGGCAAGGCAACAGCACCATCAAGAACTCAGGAAAGTTGTACGGGACGATACTTGGAAGTTTGGGAGCCGACGTCATCAGCAATACGGGGTTGATCGTCGGCGACGCGGCCTATGGCTATGACAATGGAAGCGGCCAGTATTTCCAGGGCGCGTTGGACCTTGGTGCGGGGAATGATAGCCTCACCAACGGCAAGGAGATCGATGGCGCCGTCTGGCTGGGTACGGGGGATGACACGGCGACCAACACCGGCGTGATCTACGGTTTCATCTCGGCTGGCGACGGCAACGACAAGATCACCAATTCGGGCAGCGTCGACGGCATCGATCTGGGCGGCGGCATCAACACCCTCACCAACAGCAAGACGATCTATAGGGGCGTCTATGGTGGCGATGGCGGCAATACCATCACCAACAGCGGTACCATCTACGGCGATGTCCAGACTGGAGCTGGCAACGACAAGTTCACCGAGTCCGGCGCCGGTCTGGTGACCGGCGACTTCTATCTGGGGGCGGGCAACGATACCTTTGTCGGTGGCGCCAGTGTCGAATATGTCCACGATCAGGCCGGTAACGACATCTATGGCCTCGGTGCGGGCAATGATGTCTATTTCGCCTCGAACGATGGCGGTACCGACAAGGTGGACGGCAGTACCGGGATCGACGTTTTCGCTGTCGCTTCTGATACGACGGACCCCCTCAATATCAATCTTGGCACCACGGCAGCTCTCGGCTTGAATGCTCAGACCGCAACCTTCGGCACATCCGGCGGCAGCGAGAATGTGAAGGGTTTTGAGATCGTGTGGGGCACTTCCGGCAATGATACTATCGTCGGTGGAGCGATCGCAGAAACGCTGCACGGCAATGACGGCAACGACATCATTGCCGGCGGCGTTGGGGCCGATATCCTTTGGGGGGAAGGCGGCAACGACATCTTCAAGCTGCTGGGCGTCAAGGACAGCGGATTGACCCGGGCAGCAACCGACACGATCATGGACTTCACCCAAGGCGAGGACAAGATCGACCTCAGCAGCATCGACGCCAACAGTTCGGTAGCCGGTTTTCAGGAGTTCCACAGCCTGATCGCCAACAGCGATTTCACCGGTTCGTCGGGTGAACTGCGTTATATCTTCCAGGGTGGGCAGACCATGCTCCAGGGCGATATAAATGGTGACAAGAAGGCGGATTTTCAGATCGCGATCCAGGGCACGGTCAATTTGCAAAGCAGCGACATCATCGGTCTTTCCTGAGCATCGGCTGCACCGCGTCTGAGCGAGAAGGCGGCGGCTCCTACGGGCCTCTGCCCGCAATTTTCAGGGTAACGGCCGCGCGTTTTGAGGCGGTTACCCTGATCGCGGCGGACACACCAATTTCACCAGTATTTGCCGGTGGACATTGCTTCGAGAATGATGATGATCGCGTTTTTCGCGCCGCCAAGGGAAGTTTCATGAAAATCAGCGCCCGCAACCAGATCAAGGGTACGATCAAGAGCGTGACGAAAGGGCAGACGACCTCCCATATCCAACTCGAGGTCAACGGTACCATCATTACCGCGTCGATCACCAACGAGGCTGTCGACGACCTCAAGCTCAAGCCCGGCCAGAACGCCTATGCCGTCATCAAGGCCTCGGACGTGATGATTGCAGTCGACTGACCTGCATTCCCGGTCCATGCCGGCTTTCGGCAGTGCTCGGGCGGATAGTGGTTCGAGCACCCCTGATTGTCTGATGTCGAGCCGATGAGCCTGTAAATTCCGGACGTTTTGTCAGGCAATCCGCAAGCCCAGTTCGGCCAGCAACTGGCCGGCCTGGCCTTTCGAGATCGTAGCGCCCTTGAAATAGAGGGCATCTCCCAGCCTCAGTCCACCGAGATCGGCGCCGCGCAGGTCGGCCCCCTCGAAGCGGGCGTCGGTCAGATTCGCATCGCGCAGGCTGCATTCCTCGAAGGTCGCATCGCGAAAGTCGCATTGGCGTAAATCGGCCTGGGTGAAGTCGAGACGACGCAGCACGGCCTTGCGGAAGGAAAAGGCCGGCAGTTTGGCCGACATCAGCAGAACCTCCTCGAAAACCAGCCCCAGCGCCGAGATCTCCGAGAGGTCTGCGCCCGTCAGCTTGCAACTGGTGAAGGTCGCCGAAGCCGCCTTGGCACGCCGGAAGTTGGTATTGCTGTAATCACCGGTGCGGAAGGTCGCTTCCTCCAGATCCGTGCCACGGAAATCGGCGCCGCTCGCCTTGCAGTTGCGCCAGAGCGTATTGGCAAGCTTGGCGCCGACCAGCTTGGCGTTTCTAAGGATGCAACGCTCGAATACCCAATGAGAGAGATCGAGACGCGAAAGATCGCACTCCTCCATCGCGCAATCGACGACGGAATGGGGAAGTTTCGTCGCGACCAGGTCTTCGACATCGCGGCGCTGCAGGCTGCGGTTCGCGATTGCGCGAAGCGCACTCATGGCCGGCAGGCCTTAGCGTCGGCCACACTCAATAGCGACGGAACAAACCGACCAGCTTGCCTTGGATCTGCACTCGGTCGGGCCCGAAGATACGAGTTTCATAGGCCGGGTTGGCAGCCTCCAGCGCAATGGACGCACCGCGCTTGCGCAGGCGCTTGAGCGTGGCTTCCTCATCATCGATCAGAGCCACGACGATGTCGCCGGTATCGGCATGGTCCTGGCGGCGGATGAGTACGGTGTCATTGTCGAAGATACCGGCCTCGATCATGGAATCGCCACGGACCTCCAGGGCGAAATGATCGCCGGAGGACAGCATTTCCGGCGTGACGCTGATGGTGTGGCTCTTGGATTGGATGGCGGAGACCGGCGTGCCGGCGGCAATGCGCCCCATCACCGGGACAAGGACCGGCCGGCCGACCTCGTCGTCAATTTCAGGCCTGACGGGGCGAACCTTGCCGAGATTGCCCTCGATCACATTGGGACGGAAACCACGCTGGGAAGAGGCCAGCGACAGGCCGCCACCGCTCGGCACTGCCGATTCGGGCAGGCGCACCACTTCGAGCGCCCGAGCGCGGTTGGGCAGGCGCCGAATGAAGCCACGCTCCTCCAGCGCCATGATCAGGCGGTGAATGCCGGACTTGGACCTGAGGTCCAGCGCTTCCTTCATCTCGTCGAAGGAAGGAGGCACACCCTGTTCTTTCAGGCGCTCATGAATGAACCGAAGCAATTCATGTTGTTTCTTGGTCAGCATGGCTATCCCGTCGTGGCGGCCGCGAATCACGGTGAAGGTGTAAACAAAACAAGAACAGTGCTACATGTTCCTACTGTGTTCTGCAACAATGAAGTTCAGGTTAAAGACGTGGTCAATAGCCTGCCGTGCGGAGATCGATGATCTCGCAGGTCTCACCCGCCTTTGCTTCGGGCGCGAAGGGCGGCCGGATCACCAGGCAGTCGGCATGCTGCATCACGCTGACGAGCGACGAATCCTGCAATGTTAATGGCTCCACCTTGAGGATGTCTGACGTATCGTCAAGCAGGAAGCGGGCGCGAATATAGTCCTCGCGAACATCGTTGGCCGGCCAGGAACGGGCAAAGACGGCTTTGCGGCGTGGCGGGCCGGCGTCGGAACGGCCAAGCAACGTGCGCAGCAGCGGCACCAGGAAGAGGACGCCGCAAACCACGGAGGAGACCGGATTGCCCGGCAGTCCGAGAATGTGCATGGCACCGAGCCGCCCATGCAGCAGCGGCTTGCCTGGCCGCATCGCGATCTTCCAGAAGCCGAGCCGCATGCCTTCGCGGGTCAGTGCGGTCTGGATCAGATCGTGATCGCCGACGGATGCGCCGCCGATGGTGACGAGCACATCGGCCTTTTCGGCGCGAGCTCGCTTGATGGCGGCTTCCAGGGCCGGAAAGTCGTCGCTGGCGATGCCGAGGTCGAGCACTTCGCCACCTTCGGCTTCGACGAGGGCGCGGATGGCGAAGTTGTTGGAGGCGACGATTTGGTTCTCGCCGATGGCTTGGCCGGGGAGCACCAGTTCATCGCCGGTGGCGAGGATGGCGACCTTGGGGCGGCGATGGACGGGCAGGCGAGGGTGGTTCATCGCCGCTGCAAGGGCGATGTCGCGGGGGCCGATGACGGTGCCTGGTGTCAGCGCTTCCTTGCCTTCGGCAAAGTCCAGGCCGCGGGCTCGGATATGCTGGCCGGGCTTGGCCGTGGCTTCGACGATGACCTGATTGCCCTCCCGGCGGGTCTGCTCCTGGATCACCACCGTGTCCGCGCCATCCGGCACGGGGGCACCCGTGAAGATGCGTACCGCCTGGTTCTCGCCGACACGACCGGCATAGCCATGCCCCGCCGCCGATTCGCCGATCAATTCGAGGACAGCACCCTCCTGGGCATCCTGCCCCCGCACGGCATAGCCGTCCATGGCGGAGGCGTTGAAGCCCGGCTGGGTTCTGAGGGCCGTGATGCCCGAGGCCAGGACACGGGTCCGCGCTGCGTGCAGCGGTACGGTTTCGACGGGAAGCGGGGTGACGCCGGCAACCACCTTGGCCAGCGCATCCGCGACGGGGAGCAGGCTCATGGATTTTCCTCCGCATGCCAATCGCCGGATTTGCCGCCGGACTTCTCTATGAGCCTGATCGCCTCGATGCGCATGCCCCGGTCGGCAGCCTTGACCATGTCATAGATGGTCAGGCAGGCAACGGAAACTGCGGTCAGCGCTTCCATCTCCACGCCGGTCTGTCCGGCGACCTTGGCTGTCGCCCGCACCGTCAGGCCGGGCAGAGCGGTATCGGGCTCGATTTCGACGGCGACCTTGCTCAGCAACAAGGGGTGGCAGAGTGGGATGAGCTCATGCGTCTTCTTGGCGGCCATGATGCCAGCGATGCGGGCGGTCGCACGGACGTCACCCTTCTTGGCATCGCCCGACAGTACGAGATCGAGCGTTGCGCGCTGCATCACCACGCGCCCTTCGGCGATCGCGGTGCGGCTGGTCACCGCCTTTTGCGAGACATCGACCATGTTCGCCTCGCCGGAGGCGTCGAGATGGGTAAGGACGGGCTTTGTATTTTGCTGGCTCATGCCGCCTGGTCCACAGACAGCAGGGCGCGCGTGGCGGCGGTGACGTCGGCCTGACGCATCAGGCTCTCGCCGACCAGGAAGGTGTTGACGCCCACCGCCTGCAGGCGCTGGACGTCGCCGGGCGTGAAGATGCCGCTTTCGCCGACCAGGAGGCGATCGCCGGGCACCAGCGGCGCCAGCGTCTCGGTCGTCTCCAGGCGGGTGATGAAGTCGTTGAGATCGCGATTGTTGATGCCGATCATGCCGACATCGAGCGTGAGGGACCGCTCGAGCTCGTCGTGATTGTGGATCTCGCACAGGACGTCGAGGGACCAGTCCTTCGCGGCCGCAATCAGGGCACGGGCTTCGGCATCGGTGACGCTGGCCATGATCACCAGGATGCAGTCGGCACCCCAGGCCCTGGCTTCCACCACCTGATAGGGGTCGTAGAGGAAGTCCTTGCGCAAGGCGGGCAGCGATACCGCCGCACGTGCCGCGGTGAGGAACTCCGGCCGTCCCTGGAAGGAGGGCTCGTCGGTCAGCACGGAAAGACAGGCCGCCCCGCCGGCTTCGTAGGCGCGGGCAAGCGCCGGAGGGTCGAAATCGGCGCGGATCAGGCCCTTGGAAGGGCTGGCCTTCTTGATCTCGGCAATCAAGGCAGTATTGCCGGCGTCGAGCTTGGCCTGGAGGGCCCTCTGGAAGCCGCGTACGGGACTGGCCCGGTCCGCCAGCTTGATCAGTTCCGGCAGCGGGCTTGCCGCCTTCGCTGCCTCGATCTCGCGGCGCTTATAGGCTTCGATCTTCTGGAGAATGGTGGCCATGGCACTCACGCGTTGGAAACTTCAACCAAACGGTTGAGCGTTGCCAGGGCCTTGCCCTGGTCGACGGATTCGCGGGCGAGGGCTACCCCGTCGTCCAGGGTCCGCACCCGCCCTGCCACCAGCAAGGCAGCACCGGCATTGAGGAGGGCGATATCGCGATAGGGCGTCTTCTCGCCTTCGAGCACGGCCCGCAGCGCCACTGCGTTGTGGGCGGCGTCGCCCCCCTTCAGATCGTCGGGGGTGGCTACCCGCAGGCCGACTTCCTCAGGCGTGATGACACCGTGGCTGATCTCGCCATTCTCCAGCGAGACGATCTCGGTGGGCCCGGTGGTGGTGATCTCGTCGAGCCCGTCGCTGCCATGCACGGCGACGATACGCGTCGATCCCAGGGTCTTGAGCACCTCCACCATCGGCTGAAGCCATTGGCGGGCATAGACGCCGAGCAGTTGCCGCTTGACGCCGGCGGGGTTGGAGAGCGGTCCCAGCAGGTTGAAGATCGTGCGTGTGCCGAGTTCGACGCGGGTGGGGCCGACATGTCTCATCGCGCCGTGATGAGCGGGTGCGAACATGAACCCGACGCCAGCCAAGGCGATACAGCGTGCGATGTCTTCCGGTCTGAGTTCGATGTTGACCCCGAGCGCTGTCAGAACATCGGCGGCGCCGGATTTGGAGGAGAGCGCGCGATTGCCATGTTTGGCAACCTTTACGCCCGCGCCGGCCACGATCAGAGAGGCGGCGGTCGAGACATTGTAGGAGCCGGAGGCGTCGCCCCCAGTGCCGACGATGTCGACGGCATCCTCGGGGGCTTCCACCGTCAGCATCTTGGCGCGCATGGCACTCACGGCGCCGGCCATCTCGTCCGGTGTTTCCCCGCGGACCCTGAGCGCCATCAGGAAGCCGCCGATCTGCGAGGGCGTCGCTTGCCCGGAGAGCAGGAGGTCGAAGGCTTCAGCCGCTTCGTCGCGCGTGAGCGACCCGGCGGCGGCCTTGCCGATATAAGGCTTGAAACCGTCCATCACACATGCTCGCTTTCGAGGGTCCGATGCTTGGCATTCCATTCCGCCGCCAGCTCCAGGAAGTTCTGGAGGATGCGGTGACCATGGTCGGACATGATCGACTCCGGATGGAACTGGACGCCATGCAGTGGCGCGCTCTTGTGCTGCAGGCCCATGATGACGCCGTCATCCGTCTCGGCGGTAACCTCGAGATCGGTCGGCAAGCTGTCGCGCTTGACCACGAGCGAGTGATAGCGCGTGCCCATGAACGGGCCGTTCAGACCCCTGAAGACGCCGCGGCCACGATGGTCGATCGAGGAGATCTTGCCATGCATGGGAACGGCGAGGCGCACGATGTCGCCGCCGAAGACCTGGCCGATGGCCTGGTGCCCGAGGCAGACGCCGAAGAGAGGGATCCGGTCCTTGGCCTTCTCGATCAATTCGCAGCAGATACCGGCCTCGGTGGGCGTGCAGGGGCCGGGGGAGAGCACGATCGCATCGGGCGCGGCGGCAATCACCTCGTCGGCGCTGACCTTGTCGTTGCGATGGACCGTGACGGTGCAACCCAGCTGGCCGAGATAATGCCAGAGGTTCCAGGTGAAGCTGTCATAATTGTCGATCAGCGTCACGGTCATGGAACGGTCTGTCGTCACGGCTCTAGCCTCCTTTGAAGCCATCACGACTAGGCGTCAGGAGGCAGCGGGTCAAGCGGTTCCGGGATAGCGATCTTTCCAGAGCTAGCAGGTTCGGAGATGCGCGCAGCGAGCTCTCGCCCACTCAAAGCCAAGCATCTCGGCGATGCCGCTTTCGTCGCATGGGCGCCAACCCTTGATGAACTGGCGCTTCGTCGAAAGCTTCTGGACGACCGCTTATCTACCGAAATCGTTTCGATGATGTGATATGTGACTATGGTTGCCTTTTTGCAAAGTACAACTTCGGTGCCCCTCGTGCTTGATACATTCCTACGCCGAACAACTTCATGGACATGGGTCCTGCCTGTCGTCTGTTTTATGGTCGCACTGATCTTTCAGTCCAATGTGCTTGCAGTGGGACAAGGCGACTTTGCAATTGTCATTGTTTTGAATTCTATTTCGATCGGTCTTGTCCTGGTGACCGTATTTGCGGCCTTGCATCATGCCGAAGCGATAGCACACCGTGTCGGACAACCTTACGGTACATTGGTTCTTACCTTCGCGGTAACGACCATTGAAGTATCGATCATCGTTTCAATGATGCTTCATGGCAGCAATAATCCAACATTGGCACGTGAGTCGGTCTTTTCCACCGTGATGATCGTTTGTTGCGGCATCGTCGGGATAGCGCTGACGGTGGGGGGATGGCGGCATAACCGACAGGATATCAGGAGACAGGGAACGAGTGCTTTTCTCTCCGTTCTTGTCGCGCTCACCGTGTTGACGATGGTTCTGCCCAATTACACCCTGTCGACGGCACCCGGGACTTTTTCATCCATACAGCTTGTTTTCGTCGGTGTGCTTTCGATTCTGCTATATGGCAGTTTCATTTTCGCGCAAAGCTACGGCCAGAAGGAGGATTTTTCGGAGGTTCGTGCATTGGAGGAAGTGCAGGGCGAACATCTTGCCATCGCCTACTCCCTGCTGACGCATCTTGTCCTGCTGCTCTTGGGATTAGGGGGCATCGTCCTACTGACGGAACAGGTAGCAGCTGGTGTGGAGGACGGACTTAGCTATCTCGAAATCACGCAGTCCGACGCGATTGTCGGCGCGGGGATTGCGCTTGTCACCCTGATGCCGGAAGCAATCTCCGCCATAAAAGCATCGTTCAAGAACGAGCTGCAACGGGGGCTGAACGTCGCCCTGGGCTCGGCTTGTGCAACCATAGGTCTGACTATTCCAGCAGTCGTGGCGGCAAGCCTCATCACGGGACGTCCACTGACCCTCGGCCTCAATGCAGGCGATACGATCTTGCTCCTTCTTGCCCTCGCCATGGGTGTCGTCAGTTTCGGCACGGGACGTACGACGCTTCTGACAGGCCTTGCGCATCTGGTGATTTTCGTCGCCTATGTCCTACTGATCGTCGCACCTTGAGGCAGGTTTTGGATCAGGGGTCGAACCGCTCCGGACCCGCGTTCCGATGGGATGCGCGAACCCGCATGCCTTCCTTCTTGCCGTAGGCGCAGGCAAAAACCTCCAGCAGCACGAAGAGCGCGAGATTGCGACCCACGACGGGCTCGAAATAGTCCGAGGCCAGGGTCATGCGTGAGGCGATCATCTGCACGGTGTTCCCGAACAGTTCGAGCCTCTCCAGGCCATAGGGCAGCAGCGCTCCAAGGCCGGCGAAGACGGCCATGTAGATCAGCGAGGCGAGCGAGGAGACCAGCCAGATGCCGAAACCGTAGTCGGCATAGGGGGCAGAGCGCTCACTCTCGAAGAGCCAATGGAAGAAGAAAATGCCATAGGCCGCGCCCAGGGCCGGCAGCGCAATAGCCAGCATCAAGGCGATGGCCTGCAAGCCGCCTGGACAGAGGTATAGATAGAAGTCTGCGAACAGCACGACATAGGCGGCCGCAAAGGTCAGCAGGGCCGATCGCCGGGCACCAGGCCAGCTAGAGCAAAATGCGTTCAAGTGTGAACGCCCATTTGCTCTAGCTCCTTGTTCCGACGCGTCTTTGCGATTCGAGATGATTCCGTCAAATCGCAAAACGCCATAGCCATGGATGCGGTCCGCCTGCCTTACTGTCCCCGGCCGGGCTGGCCGGCGAAGCGGACGGCTTCCTCGGCAGCACGGAACAGGGCCTTGGCCTTGTTGACGCACTCGGCATGTTCGCTGCTGGGCACGCTGTCATAGACGATGCCGGCCCCGGACTGGACATGCATGGTGCCGTCCTTGACCAGGGCCGTGCGCAGCACGATGCAGGTATCCATCTGGCCGTCCGCGCCGAAATAGCCGATGGCGCCGGCGTAGAGGCCGCGCTTGTCCTTTTCGAGCTCATCGATGATTTGCATGGCGCGGACCTTGGGCGCGCCCGAGACCGTACCGGCCGGAAAGCCCGCCGCCAGCGCATCGAGTGCGTCGTGGCCCGGGCCGATGCTGCCCTCGACATTCGAGACGATGTGCATCACATGGCTGTAGCGCTCGATGAAGAAGCGATCGGTCACGCTCACGCTGCCGACCGCCGAGACATGGCCGACATCGTTACGCCCGAGATCGAGCAGCATGAGATGTTCGGCCAGTTCCTTGGGATCGTTGAGCAGCGATTCGGCCAGCGCATCGTCCTCGGCCTTGGTCTTGCCGCGCGGGCGGGTGCCGGCGATGGGCCGGACCGTGACCTTGCCCTCGCGCAGCCGGACCAGGATTTCCGGGCTGGAGCAGACCACGGAAAAGCCGTCGAGCTGCAGGTAGACCAGGAAGGGAGCCGGGTTGATGCGGCGCAAGGCACGATAGAGCGAGAAGGGCGGTAGCTGGAATGGCGCGCTGAAGCGCTGCGACAGCACGACCTGGAAGATGTCGCCGGCCTTGATGTACTCCTTGGCGCGGGCCACCATCGCCAGATAGTCGGCCTCCGAGGTGTTGGAAACCTGCTGGGCGTGCAGGGCGTCGAGATCGACGGTCTCTGCAAGCTTGGGTGTCGGGCGGTCCAGACCGTCGACGATGGTCATCAGCCGCTGCTCGGCGCGCAGATAAGCCTGCTTGGCCGTGACGTCTGCTTGCGGGCGCACCGGCGTCACGGCCGTGATGGCGTCGCGCACGGCGTCGAACACCACCATCAGCGTGGGGCGCATCAAGATCGCGTCGGGAATGCCGATAGGATCGGGCTTGGCGGCGGGAAGCTCCTCCACCAGCCGTACCATGTCATAGCCGAGATAGCCGAACAGGCCAGCCGCCATCGGGGGGGCGCCTTCGGGCAGCTCGATCCGGCTTTCCGCGATCAGGGCCCGCAGCGTGTCGAACGGGTGGCCGTCCAGCGCTTCGAAGGTCTGGTCCGGTAAATGGCGGTTGATCGAGGCCTTGCCGTCCTGGCAGCGCCAGATCAGGTCGGGCTCCAGGCCGATCATGGAATAGCGCCCGCGCGTGGCGCCGCCTTCAACCGATTCCAGGAGGAAGGCGTTGGGCCTGTCGCCCGCCAGCTTCATGAAGGCTGAAACCGGCGTCTCCAGGTCGCCGACCAGCGTCAGTGTCAGGATCTGCGCCTTGCCGGCCGCGTAGGCAGCCGAGAAGGCTTCGAAGGAAGGTTCGAGGAGCATGCTGGCGACTCAGAGGCTGCCGGTGCCGACGACGCGGTCGACATTGGTCTGGTTGATGGCCACGCCGAGCTGGTCTTCGACCTTCTTGACGTATTCCGTCATCAGATCCTGGCTGATGCCGGTCGCGAGCTGCTTGGACAGCGCTTCGGTCTGCGGAGCCTTGGCATCGAGCTCAGGGATCACGTTGTCCTCGACGTGGAAGATGATTCGATCGGTGCCGTTGGCGGCAAGCGCCGTTCCGAAGCCCTTGAGCGGGGTGGCGAACACGGCAGTGACGACCGCTGGAGGCACGGGCTGGCTCTGGCCGTTGCGGGTGAGATCCCAGGCCGGCGTGACCTGCAGGTTCAGGCTCTTGGCGGTGTCCTCGAGCGACTTGCCGCCCTGCAGCTGGGTCACCAGTTCGTCGGCCTTCTCCTTGAGCTTGGCAACTTTCTGATCCGCGGTCCAGGAGGCGATCACCTCGTTCTTGGCTTCGTCGAGCGTGCGGTCGCGGGCCGGAACCACGCTGTCCAGCGAGAACCACATCAGGCCTTCGTCGCGGCCGTCGACGGCTTCGGGATCGGAACCCGGTTCGGCCGTGAAGAGAGCGGGCAGGACCTGGGTGGCGAGCGGAACAGCAACCGGCTTGCCCTCGGCGTCACGGCCCTGGGCATCGACCGGCGGCAGCGTCACGGCCTGCAGCTTGAGTTTGGCGGCGATATCCTTGAGCGGGGCGCCGCCCATGCGTTCGTCTTCAATGGAGTCACGCAGATTCTTGGCGGTCTCCGATGCCCTTTGGCGCTCCAGTTCCCCGCGCAGGACGATCTTGGCATCGACGATCTTGGTGACCTTGACGATGACGTTGGCGAGATTGCCCTGCACAGCCTCCGACGTGGCGCCCTCCTTCAGGGCGAACGCAGCGTCCGCGACCTTCTGGTCGCTGAGCTGGCGCTTGGACACGGTGCCTAGATCGATGTCCTCGGGCTTGAGCTTGCGCTCGGTGACCAGGCCCTCGAAGGTGATCTGGCCCGAAGCGATTCGGGCGGCGGCGGCCTTGGCCTCATCCAGCGAAGGGAAGGCGATCTGTTCGACGGTGCGCTGCTCCAGTGCCGCCGAGCCGGCTTTGTCCTTGTCGAAAGCGGCCTGGACGTCGGCATCGGTGACGGTGGCCCGGCCGCTCAGGTCGGCTGGCGTCACGAGTATGTAGCTCAGGCTGCGCAGTTCCTTGGTGCGGAAGGTACCCTTGTTCTCGTCGTAATAGGCCTGCAGCTTGGCGGCATCGGGCGGGGCAATGTCACCCACGCTGCTCTGCGGCAGCACGAAATAGGAGGTATTGCGTTTTTCCTGCTCGTATCGTGCGGCAGCCTGCAGGAGGGCTTGCGGGACTGGGCCGCCGGCCGTCAGGCCCTGGTCGATCTGGCCGCGGACATAGACCTCGCGCTGACGGGCGAAGAACATCTCCTCGTTCATGCCGTTGTTTTCGAGCATCTGGCGGAAGGCATTGGCGTCGAAGACGGGCGGCTTGCCGGGGGTGGAGACCTGGAAGTCGGGATCGTTCATCACGGTCCGGACCATGGCTTGAGGATCGAGGCCGAGCCCAAGCTTGGCGGCCTGCACATCCATGGCCTTTTCCGAAATCAAGCCGTTGAGAACCTGCTTGTCGAGGCCGAAGGTGCGGGCGAGGTCGGGGGTGACCGCCTTGCCGGTGGCGCGGGTGATCTGCAAGGTTCGCGCACGATAGGCTTCGCTATAGGTATTGGCGGAAATCGTGGAACCGCCGACAGTGGCGACATCGGAATTGCTGCGCCCTTGCAGCCAGCCTTCGACACCCCATAAGGCGAAGCTGCCGCTCAGGAGGAACATGACCCCCGCCGTGATGATCTTGGCGGGCCCCTTGGTCATAACTTCGCGGAATGAGCTCAGCATCGGTGTCTTGGTTCCATCAAGGCAAAGGGATTTTCCAGGCTCGTTTCGGAGACCCCGGGAAACCCCGCATCGTTTCTACGCCGCTTCGGGCCGCATGAACGTTCCCGTAAGGGGCGGCGCACGAAAAGCGGCGCATCATAGGGACGAGCTCGTGGCGTCGCAATGGCGCGGCCACGGGTTTCTTGCAGCACCCACGCCTTGCTCCACGGGAACGGGGTTGCTAAGCACGCCAGATGAAGTCGGCGCATCGAGGGCGGCCCAAGCGGAGTTTCCCGGCGCAGGCCTCGACAGGCGACAGGATTTCCGAGCCCGTCCTGCCGAGCAGTCTCGGCAATCCTGTTTGATAGAAAGAGGATCAGCAAGATGACAGCAAACCGGCCGCGCCCGCTCGTCGCTGGCAATTGGAAGATGAACGGCCTTACCAAGGGGGTCGCCGAGCTCGAGGCCATTGCGACCGGTGTCGCAGCCGGCGAAGCCGGTGCCGCCGAGGTGCTGGTCTGCCCGCCCTTTACGCTGGTTTCGCGCTTTGCGGCGCAGGCGGCGGGGCAGCATATCAAGATCGGGGCACAGGATTGCCACGCCAAGCCCTCGGGCGCCCATACCGGCGACATCTCCGCCGAAATGCTGAAGGATGCCGGTGCGACCTATGTCATCGTCGGCCATTCCGAGCGTCGTACCGATCACGGCGAGACCGACGCGACGGTCAAGGCAAAGGCCGAGGCAGCCTTGCGCGCCGGCCTCGTTGCCATCGTCTGCATCGGCGAGACCCGCGCGGAACGCGAATCGGGCAAGACCCTCGATGTGGTGGGCAGCCAGCTTGCGGGTTCCCTGCCGTCGGGTGCCAATGCTGCCAACACCGTGATCGCTTACGAGCCCGTATGGGCGATCGGCACGGGCCTGACGCCTACGGCGGCGGACGTGAAACAGGTGCATGATTTCATCCGCGCGCGCCTGGTGAAGGCGCTTGGCGAAGAGGGCAATGACGTCCGCGTCCTCTATGGCGGCTCGGTCAAGCCTTCCAATGCGGCCGAGCTGATGGGTGTCGACAATGTCGATGGCGCGCTGGTCGGCGGCGCCTCGCTCAAGGCAGAGGACTTTCTCGGCATCGCCTCCGCCTATCGTTGATGAACGTGCGCATCCGCAAGGCGGAGGGGGAGAGGGATTTGAGCTTCATGCTCGGTCTCGGCCATCGCCTTGCGGCTGTCATCGAAACCGGACTGCACGAACAGGCCGACATTCGGACGTTCCAGGATGCCTTTTCCGCTGCCAATCTCAGGGAGCCCGAGGAAGGAAGCCTGAGCCTGATCGCCGAGGATGCCGTCGGTGCCGGCCTTGGCTTCCTGCATGCCCTGCCGGGGACCGACGGCATAACCGGCCGGGAGATCGGCTATGTGGCACTTCTGGCCGTCACCGAGGCGGCCGAGGGCATGGGCGTGGCGAAGCAGTTGCTCGCCGCGGCAGAGGACTGGGCGCGAGAACAGGGCTATGCCGCCTTGTCCCTCGACGTCTTTGCCAGCAATCATCGCGCCCGGCTTTTCTATGAAAGAAACGGTTTTGCCACCGAGAGCTTGAGGCTGGTCAAGAAATTGTAGGCTCCATGGGATCAGCGGGCAGGGGCTTTCTTCACCCGCGTCACCATTTGTGTCGGATTGATGAAGCGAAGGGCGATGACCAGCCAGACCAGCGTGCTCAGCATGTAGATGACGGCCATGGCATCGACCGATTGCGGCGCCCTGACCCCGGACGCGGTGACTGCGGCATAGAGCGAGACGACCAGCGTCTGGCTGTCGGAACCCGCGATCAGGAAGGTCAGCTCGAACATCGCGATGGTGCGTACCAGCACCAGGAGAAGGGCCGCGAGCGCCCCGGGCAGCAGCAGCGGGATCAGCACATGCCGGAACACCGAGCCGGTACGGGCGCCGAAGACCCGAGCCGCTGCCTCCAGGCGCGGATCGATCTGCTCGACGAAGGGAATCATCACCAGGATGACGAAGGGCAGGGCAGGCACGAGGTTGGCGATGATCACGCCGGCCAGCGTACTACCGAGCCCGGCCTTGTAGAGAACCGTCGTCAGCGGAATGCCATAGGTGACGGGCGGTACCAGCAAGGGCAGCAGGAACAGCAATGTCACCAGCTTCTTGCCCGGAAAATCGCGCCGCGCCAGGGCATAGGCGGCGGGAATGCCGATCACGGCGGATAGCAGCACCACGCCGAAGACGACCTGAAAGGTGACGAGAAGCACGCCGCCGAGCTGGAACTCCTCCCAGGCCGAATTGTACCAGCGGCCAGTCCAGCCCTGCGGCAGCCAGGTGCCCAGCCAGCGCGTCGAGAAGGAACTGACGATCACCGCGGCGATGACGGCGAGGAGGTTGAGGACAAAGAAGATGGTGAGGACCCAGACGGCCGTGGACCACAGGCGTTCCGAAAGCGGGCGGGAAATCTGGCGGACCATGATCGTGCTCCTAACCCTTGCCGCCGCCGGCCGGCCCGCGATAGGCCAGGGAGCGGAGGCCGAGCACGATGGCGATGACGACCAGCAGGATCGCGCCCATGATCATGGCGATCGCCGAGGCCATCGAATAGTCGTAGAGCTCGGTGGCGGCCTGGTAGGCCGGAATGGTGATGACCCGGGTGGGACCTGCCGGCGCGCCGAGCATCACGGCCGACGGATAGACGGAGAAGGCCTGTACGAAACTCAGACAGAAGGTCACGGCGAGGCCGGGTAGCAGCAGCGGCAGGAAGATGTGGCGAAAGCGGGCGGCCGGTCTGGCGCCCAGGGTTGCCGCGGCATTCTCCAGGGCCGGATCGATGCCGGTGACATAGGAGAGCGTCAGCAGGAAGGTGAACGGGAAGCCGGTGATCACCAGCGACAGGAATACGCCCCAGTAATTGTGGACCAGCTTGACGGGGCCGATACCCACCAGGATGAGCGCCCGGTTGAACCAGCCTTGCGGCCCGAGATAGTTGAGCAGGCCTTCCGCCACCAGCACGGTGCCGAGGGTGATCGGCAGCACCAGGATGGTGGTGAGCAGGCGCTGGTTGTCGAGCAGGCGCACCCTGAAGGCCACCGGTATGGCGGCAAGCAGGTTGAACAAAGTGGCCGGCACCGCGATCCACAAGGTGGTGGCGATGGTGCCGTAGAGTGCGGGATCGCTGAAGAAGGCAATGTAATTGCCCAAGGTCGAGCCATCCTTGGGCTGGAATGACAGCCACAGCCCATAGAAGAAGGGATAGATGAACAGGGCCAGCAGGAACAGCACGGCCGGCAGGGCGAGCAGCGTCACGCCGTCGATACCGCGGGCGGCGAGGCGTGTCTTCAGGCCGGTGGCGGGAGGGGCGCTCATCGTGCGCCCTCGTTGAAGACCAGCACGCGTGACGGATCGGCTTTCAGATGCACCTGTTCGCCCGGCCGCATGCGCTGCCGGGCCCTGAAGAAGAGCTCCTCGCCGGCCGGTCCCCTGGCGGCCCCGAAGAAGGCGTGGCCACGATATTCGCAGATCTCCACCACGGCGGGGAACCCCTGTTCGCCGGCAATCAGATCGTCCGGGCGAATGGCCGCGACCGCGCTCGGGCCGGCCAGCGCCTGGCGAGCAACGCCCTCGATCCGTTCGCCAGCGATCTCCAGGGCTACGCTTTCCTCCGACGAGGCAATGACTGTGCCCGGCAGGCGGTTGCGGAACCCCATGAACTCCGCGACATCCAGCGTCGCGGGTCGTTGATAGAGATCCTCCGGCGTGCCGATCTGGCGGATCGCGCCGTCACGCAGCACGATGATGCGATCAGCCAGCGAAAGCGCCTCGTCCTGGTCGTGGGTGACATAGAGCGTGATCGAACCGAGGCCGGCATGGATGCGGCGGATTTCCTGACGCATTTCCAGGCGGAGCTTGGCATCGAGATTGGAGAGAGGCTCGTCCATCAACACCAGGGGTGGCTCGACCGCGATGGCGCGGGCGATGGCAACGCGCTGCTGCTGCCCGCCCGACAATTGGCCTGGCAGCTTGGCGGCCTGGTCGGTGAGCCTGACCGTCGCCAGCGCATCACCGATGCGGGCTGAAGCCCGCTCTCGTGCCACGCCACGCATGCGCAGGCCGAAGCCGACATTGTCCCTGACGCTCATATGCGGAAACAAAGCGTAATTCTGGAACACCATGCCGAAGCCGCGATCTTCCGGACCGAGCGTATCGATGCGCCTGTCGTCGAGCCAGATCGAGCCGCGCGTGGTCGGAAGCAGGCCGGCGATGCAGTTGAGCGCGGTCGACTTGCCGCAGCCCGAAGGACCGAGCAGGGCGATGAATTCGCCGCGCTGAACCGTGAAGGACAGGTCCTTCAGGGCATTCATGGCCCCGAAGTCGCGTCCGACCTGGTCGAGCCTCAAATGGCTGAAATTGCTCAGTGCTGACATCGAACCTGCCGCTATGCCCGGAATGGTGAAAGCGGGGAGGCCGGGCCGGATCCTGAAGAGGATCGTGGACCTCCGCCGCAACGCGCGAAGCCGGGCTCTTCCGGCTCGAGTTTCACTTTGGTCCGAATCTCACTTGGTTTTGGCGGCGCCGATCTGCTTGTCCCACATGTTGAACGCCACCACCATCTTGGCCGGATCGAGCGGCAGTTCGGTGGGAATGTCGGTAATCAGCTTTTCATATTCCGGCCTGCCGAACTCGGCGATGGCGGCCTGGCTCTCCTCCGGCGCCATGGAGAGCGTGACATTCTTCACGGCCGGTCCTGGATAGAAATAGCCCTCGTCGTAGGTGTAGGCCTGCTGCTCCGGCTTCAGCACGAAACTGATGAGATCGAGCAGCACCGCGACCTTCTCCGGAGCGAGGCCCTTGGGAATGCAGGCATAGTGGGCATCGGTGACCCAGTGGAAGCCCTTCAGCGTCGAGATCGCAGCACTCTTGGGCACCACGCCGAGCACGCGCGGATTGATGTCCCAGCCGGTGGTGGACACGGTCATGTCGCGTGAGCCCTCGCCGAACTCCTTCATGGTCGCGCCCGTACCGGTGGGATAATATTCGATGGCTTCCCCCAATTCCTTCAGATAGGCCCAGGTCTTCTCCCAGCCATTGACGGGATCCTTCGGATCCTTGTCGCCCAGGATGTAGGGCAGCCCCATCAGGAAGGTGCGCCCCGGCCCGGAATTGGCGGGGCGGGCATAGATGAAGCGGTTCGGGTTGACCTTGGCATAGGCGAGCAGTTCCTCCGCCGTGTTCGGCGGCTGGGAGACGCGCTCGGGTGCGTATTCGAGCAGCGGGCCGGAGGGATAATAGGAGATGACGACGCCGGCCCCGTTCGCCAGCCCCTGCATGCGGGCGGCCGGTGCGAGCAGGACGTCATCAAGCTTGGGCAGCGCCGAAGCGAGATCCGGCAGCAGCGGCACCCAGATCTTCTGGTCGAGGCCGGCGGACAGCGCGTCGGTGCCGGTGAGGACGAGATCGATGTCGACCCGGCCGGCATCCTGCTGGGCCTTGAGCTTGCCGGGAAGATCCGGTGCCGGAGCCTTGGTGAAGCTGATCTTCGACACCAGGTCCGGCTTGGCCTTGGCGTAGTTCTGGATCGCCTTCTGGGTGAGGGCGAGATTGCCGGCGACATCGACGACGTTGAGTGTGACCGGTGATTTCGGCAGGGCCAGGGTTTCCGCCTTGGCGCCGGCAATGCCGAGGGCCGCAAAGCCGATGCCGGCGCCGAGTGCCTGGCGGCGGGTTATCCGAGCAGTCATGACATCCTCCCATTCTTGATCTTTAGCGGCGGCTCGTGCCGCCTGTGGCGTTCCTCGTCTGTGTCGTCGTGCCGTCTTCCGCGGCATCCATCAGGAAATAGGTTTCGACATTGGCGATATGCGCTTGCATGGCCTGGCGCGCGCTATGACCATCGCCTCCGGCGATGGCGTCACGAATGGCCTGATGATCGGCCATGTTGGTCCGCAGTTTGGTGGAGTTCTTGGTCAACTCGCCCAGCCGGTCGAAGATGCGACCGCGCATGTCGCCCCACAGGAGCTCCATCGTCCGGGTGAGCACCGGATTGCCGGTGGCTTCGGCAATGCCCAGATGGAAGGCGCGATCAGCTTCGAAAGAGTCTTCACCCTTGAGAGATTCCTGCCGGTACCAGGCCAGGGCCTGATCGAGACGCTCGATGTCTGCTGGTCTGGCCATCTCGGCAGCGGTGGCCGCAATCTCGCCCTCGATGATGCGGCGGGCCGCGAGCAGGTCGAAGGCACTTGGGCCGGCATCGCCGAGTTCGCCGGCACGCGGCGACCCGTCGGAGACATAGCTGCCCGTGCCCGTCTTCACTTCGACGAAGCCGGAAATCTCCAGCGCGATCATCGCTTCGCGCACCACGGGCCGACTGACGCCCAGCTTGCGGGCGAGGTCCCGCTCAGCAGGAAGGCGCGTGCCCGGCGGCAATTCGCCCGAGCGGATGAGCCCGACGACTTGCTCGGCAACCTGCTGGAACAGTCTCTGCGACGCCACGGCCTGAAACGGCATGGTCTTTGCCTCGCCGGTCATTCTGCTCGCTTCGAGCCTATCATCGACAGCGGAACATTCAAGTGGCTAGGTGGCCTGACCACATGGCCTGAAGAAAGAGACCCGTGTTCTGTGAAAGGAAGCCTTACGCTGCCAGGCTCGACACGGGATCGATGCCAAGTTGTCGTCTGAGTTCGATCCAGCCCTTGGGCGTGACCTGAACAGCCCGCGATTCCCTGCGGCGGCGCAGCCATCCCAGCTTGCACATCGTGCTCAGCAGGTGGACACCGAGCGGGCCGGCGAGATGATGGCTGCGCTCGGTCCAATCCAGGCACTGGCGCGCAAGCCCCCGTGCGGCGGGCTTCAGCGCGGCGACATCGAGGCCGATCGAGTTGAACCAGGCATGGCCGCTGGCCGTGATGTGAAACTGCTTGTCGGCGGCCGCAACGAGATAGCCATGTCCGACAAGACCCTGTGTCACGGCGACGCCCACCTGCCCGGCCAGATGGTCGTAGCAACACCGGCAATAACGCAGTTCACGCGCTTTGCCGCTGATCGCCTTGCGCCGGACCGGCTGGTCTGGTGCGAGCACGGACAGGCGCTCAAGCGCCTCGGCGACATGGCCGCCGGCGAGACGATAATAACGATGGCGCCCTTCCGTCTCGACAGCGAGGAGGCCACCGGCAAGCAGCTTGGCCAGATGGGAACTCGCCGTTTGTGGCGCGATGCGGGCGGCATAGGCCAGTTCGCCGGCCGGCAGGGCACGGCCGTCGAGCAAGGCGGTCAGCATCAGCGCCCGGGCGGGATCGGCGACCAAGAATGCGGCGAAGGCAAAATCCGGGATCTCAGGCATGGCGTCCTCATTCTGGAGTGACTATGCATCAATCCGATATGGCATGCTTCGATGCCGGCCGAAGCATCCGATGCAAACATGGCAGTAAGAAGGGCCTCCAGCCTATGGAGATTACCCGCCATGGAATGCATTCGCACGTCGAACCCATCTCGCTTGCGCCTGCGCCATCGGAGCTTGGCCCTGGTGACATTGTGTTTGGCCGTGCTCATTGCCCAGGTGGATACGGCCGTGGTGAATCTTGCGGTGCGCCCGATCGGAGAAGCCTTTTCATCCGGAATCGGTGCGCTGCAATGGGTCGTGGACGGCTACAATCTCGTCTATGCCGTCATGCTGCTGACGGGTGGCTTGCTCGCCGATCTCAAGGGGCGCCGCCTGATCTTCATGGCCGGCGCCGCGATCTTCACGGCGGCGTCGCTTCTATGCGCTTTCTCGCCCACGATCGGCGTGCTGATCGCGGCGCGGGCGGTGGCCGGCCTTGGTGCGGCGCTGCTGATGCCGTCCTCACTGGCGATCCTGCGCGTCATGTGGCCCGATTCCGCCGAACGGGGGCGAGCGCTGGGGATTTGGGCGGCCTGCAATGGCGTTGCCATGGCGATCGGCCCGACTCTCGGCGGCATTCTGCTGCATGGCTTCGGCTGGCCGAGCATCTTCTTCGTCGTCGTGCCGATCGGCCTGGCCGCCCTGGTCCTGGCAGGCTTGGTCATTCCTGAATCCGCCGATCCCCAGGGGCGGCATTTCGACGGCGGTGCCCAAGCTTTCGGTGCGGTGGCCCTCGGCGGTTTCGCCTTCGCTGCCATCGCAATGCGCGAGATGCCGCCGATCGCGCTGGCAGCCGCATTGCTGGCCATGCTTTCCCTATTTTCCTTTATAACTATCGAGCGAAGACATGGCCATAGAGCAATGGTTCCGCTTGATATTTTCAGAAATGAAATCTTTCGTGGTACCGTTACGGCAACCACCGGCATGACCTTCGGTATGTATGGCACCCTTTTCCTGCTGCCGCTGTTCTGGCAGGAAGCTGGGCGGCTCAGCCCGACGATGGCGGGCCTTGCTTTGATGCCGATGGCCGCGGTGTTCGTCCTGGTTTCGCCCTTTTCCGGCTTTCTGGGCCGAAGGCTCGGTACGCGTATGATGACCGGCGGCGGAGTGGCCATCATCGGTTGCGGCCTGTTGTCGATCGCGGCAGGCGCCCATCATGTCTCGATCCTGCCGGCCGAAATTGGCCTGGGCTTGACCGGCCTCGGCATGGGCATGGCGACCGGCCCGCTGATGGGGGAGGCGGTGGGTGCGGTCGTAGCGGCTCGAGCCGGCACGGCTTCTGCTCTCATCAATGTGGCGCGCATGGTCGGGGCGACGGTCGGCGTTGCCGTCCTCGGCTCGCTCTATGCCGTTCTCGGCGGTGGGGCGGGCGGATTGGCCGGCGCCATGACCGTGGGCGGGGTGGTGCAGATTTTCGCTGCTGCGACGGCCTGGCGAGCGGCTGCCTTGCGCAAACCCGCCGGCAGGCAGGCATAGCCTAGGCCCGCGGCTCCGACTTGGTCGGGCGGGTGGCGTCGATGCTGCTGCGCGAGCGGGCCATGAGGTCGCGCAACCAGCGATGGGTCGGAGCGTGATGCGAGCGCTCATGCCACAATTGATAGAAGGTCATCGCCGGGAAGCGGATCGGTGAGTTGCGGATGGCCAGGGGAAGGAACGCTGCGAAATAACGCGCGAAATGGCGGCTGGTCGTGAAGATGAGATCGGATTCGAGCAGCAGATAGGGGGCCATGCCGAAATAGGACAGGGCCACGGTCCGCTCGCGGACGAGGCGCTGGCGGCTCAGATGAGTTTCGACGAGGCCGCGATGGGCGACCGAATAGGACACCGGCACGATATGGGCCGCGGCAAGATAGTCGGCCTGGGTGATCGGGCCATGCGCCAGCCGATGTTGGGCACCCATGACACAGACCACCTCGTCCTCGAGCAGGACGGATCGGCGCAGATAATTCGGCGGTGATGGCCAGTTGCCGATCACCGTGTCGATCTCTCCCTTGGCCAGGGCGCTCTCGAAGTCGAAATCGGGGCCTAGCGCCCGGATGACGAGCCGCACATTCGGCGCCTCGCGCCGGGCGGCTGCGATGACATCCCCCAGAAAGATGGGGGCGAGGTAATCGGGGGATGCAATGGTAAAGCTGTGATTGCTCGCCGATATGTCGAACGGTGCGATATCCTCCGCCAGGGCTTCGGCGTCCATCAGCAGCGCCTGGATACGGGGCAGGATCGTCAGGGCACGGTCGGTCGGCACCATTCCGCCGCGTCCGCGCATCAGCAGTTGATCGCCGAAATGCTCGCGCAGCCGGCCCAGGACGAGGCTGACCGCGGGTTGCGACATTTCCAGGCGCACGGCGGCGCGCGACACGCTGCGTTCGCTCATCAGGATGCAGAAGACACGAAGCAGACTGAGATCAACCAGCGTATCCTTCTTCATTCATCGTCCCCCGTTCAGGGTTGGCATCCAGGGTCTGCCTCGTCGATGTCGATCGGTTATTATTCGATTTTTCTAATATTGATCATTCATCTCATCAAATTGACCTAATATTTGTCAAGGCGCATGCTTTTTCCCACGGGAATTCGGAAATCCCGCCAAAGAGCAACGATAAATCCCGGGGAGCGGCGCCTTGATCGATCTGATGAGCTTGAATGCTGCAAGCCGCGAGGCGTTCACTGCCCGGCTGGGACCGGTTTTTGAGAATTCCCGATGGGTCGCCGAAGCGGTCTGGCAGCGCAGGCCATTCGATACCATCGAGAACCTGCATGCTGCGATGATGGCGGTCGTGCTCGGCCAGGACGAGGCCAGCATCGTGGCCTTCCTCAACGCGCATCCCGATCTCGCGGGTCACGAGGCCAAGCAGGGCACGATGACGGCGGAATCGGTGGAGGAGCAGGGGACGGCAGGGCTCGACCGGCTCAGTGCTTTGGAAGTCGCCGAGATGGACGAGTTGAACCGCAAATATCGCGTTCGCCATGGCTTCCCGTTCATCGTCTGCGTGCGGCACTACACCAGGCTCGGGATTTTTGCCGAGTTCCGTCATCGCATCGGGTGCCGCAGCGACGACGAGCGGCGCGAGGCGCTGCGGCAGATCGGTCTCATCAGTCGCTATCGGCTGGATGCCTTGTTCCATCACGAAGCCAGGCAGGCCGTAGCGCCTGCCGCCTGACGACAGAAGGGGCCATCCCTGGACGGGCCGACGGGCGTGCTGCTGCCGGCTTCATGGCGGCGCGTTGAATATCGGTGGCGGCGGATCGAAGATCGCCGTCGCAAAGCCGGTCAATCAATAAGATATCTGGGAGAAAACCATGACCGCGAATGCGATGATCGAGCCGGGCGGTGCGATTACGGAGGCTACCTCTCCGCAGGTGGAGGCGCTCTACAAGAAGGTGATCTGGCGCCTGCTTCCCTTCCTGATGTTCCTGTGGGTGCTGGCGTGGATCGACCGCGTCAATGTCGGCTTTGCCAAGCTGACCATGCTTCAGGACCTGCAGTTCAGCGAGACGGTCTATGGCCTCGGTGCCGGCGTGTTCTTCCTCGGCTATTTCTTCTTCGAAGTGCCGAGCAACATGCTGCTCGAGCGGATAGGCGCCAAGCGGACGCTGGCTCGCATCACCATCGGCTGGGGCATCATCTGCGTCTTGATGATGTTCGTCACCAAGCCCTGGCAGTTCTACAGCCTGCGCTTCCTGCTCGGCGTGTTCGAGGCCGGTTTCTACCCTGGCGTCATCCTCTATCTCACTTATTGGTTCCCGTCGCTGCGCCGCGCCAAGGTCTTTGGCCTGTTCATGTCGGCCTCGGCCCTGGCCGGTGTCCTGGGCGGCCCGGTTGCCGGTACCATCATGACCCAACTCGGCGGCGTGAACGGCTGGGCGGGTTGGCAGTGGGTGTTCCTGCTGGAAGGCATCCCATCCATCTTGGCTGGCCTGGCAACCCTCTATTATCTGACCGACAAGCCCGAGCATGCCCATTGGTTGAGCGCCGACGAGCGGCAACTGCTGATCGGCGATCTGGAGCGCGACCGCCAGGCGCTCGGTCATCGTGAGCACAGCGTGCTGCAGTCGCTGAAGAACCCGATCGTGTGGAAGTTCATCGCCATCTTCTTCTGCATCATCATGGCCAATTCCGCGCTGACATTCTTCGGCCCCACCATCGTGCGGGAGGTCGGCTTCACCAATCCGGCCACGGTGGGCTGGATCATGGCGGCGATCTATGCTTGCGGCGCCGCCGGCATGATCTCCAACGGCATCCATTCCGACCGTGCCAACGAGGTGCGCTACCATTGCGGCCTGGCGGCGCTGGCCGGGGCGATCGGTCTCACCGTCCTCGGCTTCGTGGTGCCGGGCAGTGCGCCGATCGCCTTGCTGGCCCTGGGGTTGGCGGTCGTCGGCACGATGTCGGCGATCCCGGTGTTCTGGCAGATGCCCAACCACTTCCTGGCCGGTTCGGCCGCCGCCGTCGGCATCGCCCTGATCAATTCGGTGGCCAATCTCGCCGGCTTCGGCGCCCCTTATCTGATGGGGTATCTCAAGGATGCCGGCGCCATATCGAACGGCCTGTGGATCGTCGCAGTGGTCGAGGCGGCCACCTTCCTGCTGATCGTGAAATTCGTCGCGCCCTTTGAACGGCGCTCGAAGGCGGCTTGACCTCGTCAATGCCATCAAACGAAAAGGGCGGCTCCAGCGGGCCGCCCTTTTCCACGTGGCGAGACCTATCGGAAATGCTTCGACAGCTTCAGCGCCTGGCCCTGATAATTCGAGTTGAGGCCTGAACCGTAGAGAATCTGCGGGCGTTCGAGCATGCGCTCATAGATCAGCCGCCCGACGATCTGGCCGTCCTCGACGATGAAGGGAACTTCGCGCGAACGCACTTCGAGCACGGCCCGGGCCGCCTCCATGCCGTCGGGCGAATAGCCGAAGCCTGGGTCGAAGAAGCCGGCGTAATGCACGCGGAACTCACCCACCAGCGGATCGAACGGCACCATTTCGGCCGCGAATTCCGGCGGCACATGCACGGCTTCCTTGGAGGCCAGGATGTAGAACTCGTCCGGGTCGAGGATCATGTCGTTCTTGCCGCGATGCGGGATCGGCTCCCAGAAATCGAGGAGGTCGCAGGCCGCACGCTTGTCGACGTCGATCACGGCGGTGTGCCGCTTGGCGCGATAGCCGACGATGCCGTCGCCGAAGCCGGTGAGGTCGACGGAGACGGCGACGCCGCCGGCGATGTCCGGATCTGGCGATGAGACCAGGCCCATGCGGCGCTGCAATTCGCGCAACGAGGCATCGTCGATGCGGGCCTCGCCGCGGCGGAAACGGATCTGGCTGAGGCGCGATCCCGTCCGGACCAGTACCGGGAAGGTGCGCGGGCCGATCTCGGCATAGAGCGGGCCGTCATAGCCGGCCTCGACCTGGTCGAAGGCGCGGGCATGGTCGGTGATCACCCGGGTGAAGACATCGAGGCGGCCGGTCGAACTCTTCGGATTGGTGGAGGCAAGAACGCCGTCCGGCATCTTCAGGCTTTCCAGCAGGGGCACGATGTAGACACAGCCCGTCTCCAGCACGGCGCCTTTGGTCAGGTCGATCTCGTGCAGGGCAAGGTCGGCGATGCGCTCGGCCACGGTGCTGCGCGGCCCCGGCAGGAAGCTTGCCCGCATGCGGTAGGCCTTGGCACCCAGGCGCAGGTCGAGGCTGGCCGGCTGGATCTGGTCGGCGGCCAGAGGCTGCTCGATGCGGACGGCACCCGCCTCGACCAGCCCGGCAATCGCCTGGGAGGGCAGGATGCCATGGCTATGCAGGATGCCTTGGGAATGCAGGATGTTCGCGGACGGCATGGCTCTCGCTTTTTGCTGCCAGTTTTGGCGTATCTCGGTCTTGCTAGACGAAACCATGCATTGACGCCATCGGGGAGTAGGTCTACTCAACAGTCTTCGTCGTGGTGGATTTGGGCCGGCCGGCTTGCAGCCACGTAAAACAACTCGCTAAAGGGCCGTGGGAAAGAGCGCTGGCGCTCGACTTGCGGCTATTCAGGATTGCCGCAGATGACCAAGCCTTTGACTTCAGCACCTTCCACCCGGGAATTGCAGCCGGCGACCCGGCTCGTGCATGCCGGCACGCTGCGCTCGCAATATGCCGAGACCTCGGAGGCGCTGTTCCTCACCCAGGGGTTCGTCTATGAAAGCGCCGAACAGGCGGAAGCCCGCTTCAAGGGCGAGGATGCCGGCTTCATCTATAGCCGCTTCTCCAATCCCACCGTGGCGATGTTCGAACAGCGCATGGCGGAACTGGAGGGAGCCGAAGCCGCCCGCGCCACCGCCTCCGGCATGGCCGCCGTCACCGCGACCCTGATCGGCCAGCTCAAGGCCGGCGATCACGTCGTCGCCGCCAAGGCGCTGTTCGGTTCCTGTCGCTATGTCATCGAAGAGCTGCTGCCGCGCTTCGGCGTCACCTCGACCCTGGTCGACGGCACCGAACTGGCCCAGTGGCAGGCGGCCGTGCGGCCGGAGACCAAGGTGTTCTTCCTGGAAAGCCCGACCAATCCCACGCTCGAGATCCTCGACATCGCGGCCATCGCCAGGATCGCCAAGAGCGCCGGCGCTACGCTGGTGGTGGACAACGTCTTCGCCACGCCGCTGTTGCAGAGCCCGCTCGCACTCGGCGCCGATTGCGTGGTCTATTCCGCCACCAAGCACATTGACGGGCAGGGCCGCTGTCTGGCTGGCGTGATCCTGGCGTCGGAAAAGTTCATCAACGACCACATCCATACCTATCTGCGCCAGACCGGTCCCTCGATCTCGCCCTTCAATGCCTGGGTGATGCTCAAGGGCCTGGAGACGCTGGAACTGCGGGTCGAGCGCCAGATCGCCAATGCGGCCAAGGTCGCCGACGCCCTGGCTGCCCACAAGGCGATCGAGCGCGTGATCTATCCTTTCCGCGACGACCATCCGCAGGCCGAACTGGCGCGCCGCCAGATGAAGGCGGGCGGCACGCTGGTGACCTTCGAGGTCAAGGGCGGCAAGGCGGCGGCGTTCAAGGTCGCCAATGCCCTGAAGATCACCCGCATTTCCAACAATCTCGGCGACACCAAGAGCCTGCTCACCCATCCCTCGACCACCACCCATCAGCGCTTCGAGGAAGATGCGCGCCTCGGCATGGGCATCCGCCAGGGCATGCTGCGTTTCTCCGCCGGCATCGAGAGCGCCGACGACCTGATCGCCGATTTCGAGCAGGCGCTCGACAAGGCCCTGTAATCGGGAGGCTGGTCTTCAGACCGACCCTTCAAGATGTTTACACAAGGCTAGAAACTGAATGGAACGACGTGGGGGGCTGCGCTATCTCGACAACGAGGGAGCGCCATACGGACACAATGGCTTGCAAGAACCGGCCTCCCGATTGGGCTTTGGCCGTGTCCCACTCGGCGCTATCATGCTGGCGTCAAAACCGGCATGGGTGCGGGCAGAGCGATGGGGATCTTCGCGACGCTGAAGGCCATGGTCGAGCGCGACGGGCGCGCCGTGCTCGTCACCATCATGGACGTGCGCGGGTCGAGCCCGCGCGAGGCGGGGACGCGCATGGCCGTGCGGGCAGACGGCGCCTTTTCCGGCACGGTCGGGGGCGGCACCCTGGAATGGCAGGTACTTGCCGAAGCGCAGGCGCTGCTGTCGGCCGGGGAGGGGCGCCGCATGCGTTCCCTGGACAAGGCGCTGGGACCCGACCTCGGCCAATGCTGCGGCGGCCGGGTCGGCCTGATGCTGGAACGCCTGGAGCGAGAGGATCTCGTCTGGTTGAACGATCTCGCGACGCCACCGGCCGGTGGAGGCCGGGTCAGTATCGGCATCCCGCATGACCGGGGCGGCTTCGTGCGTCGTCCCGCCAGCGACGAAGAGGCATTGGGGCTGCCCGCCGGTGCGGCCAGCCGCTTCCTGCCGGACGGACGCCTGCTCGAAAGACTGGAGCCCGTGAACCCGTCTCTCTATCTGTTCGGAGCCGGCCATGTTGGCAGGGCCCTGATCCTGGCGCTGGCGCCCCTGCCGGTCGAGGTGGTCTGGTGCGATTCCCGGCCCGACGCCTTCCCGAGTCATGTGCCTCAGCATGTGGTGCTCAGGCGTGATGCCGAGCCCGAGGCTATCCTGGCGGGGGCGCCCGATCATGCGCGCATCGTCGTGATGACGCATAGCCACGCGCTCGACCTCGCCATCGTTTCGACGGCCTTGGCAGCGGACCGCTTCGCCTATGTCGGCGTGATCGGCTCCCAGACCAAGCGGGCTCGCTTCGTCTCGCAATTGCGGCAAGCCGGCCTCGACGAACGCTTGATCGAGAGCATGACCTGCCCGATCGGCATACCAGGCGTCGAGGGCAAGGAGCCGGCGGTGATCGCGGCTTCCGTCGTGGCCCAGATCTTGCAGCTACCCCGTCAGGTCGGCAGTCGGTTGCCGGTCGTGAAAGGTCATCGGCGTCTCGGCTAGAGCAAAACGCGTTCAAGTGTGAACGACTATTTGCTCTAGTTCATTGGTTCCAAGCCAATCCAAAAGATTGGCTAGAGCGTCTTTGCGATTCGAGGCGATTCCGCCACATCGCAAAACGCTATGGTCCCGGTACGTCGCTGAGTTGGGGAAAAGCTGCGTTACCATGCCTGAACTCTTCGCATCTGCCTTGTTTGCGCCTATGAATTGGGCACGTCCATGAATGTGGCAGCAATGGCAGACGCTCACACGCCCCTGATCGAAGCGAGGGGTATCGTCAAGATCTTCGGCGCGCTGAGAGCGAATGACGGCATCGATCTCAAGATCATGCCGCATGAGATTCACGCTTTGCTAGGCGAGAACGGCGCCGGCAAGTCGACCTTCGTCAAGATTCTCTACGGCCTGCTCCAGCCCAACGAGGGGCAGCTCTTCTGGGAAGGACAGCCGATCCAGTTGCCGCGCCCGGCGGTTGCCCGGGCCATGGGCATCGGCATGGTGTTCCAGCATTTCTCGCTGTTCGACAATCTCAGCGTGGCCGAGAACGTCGCCCTGGCCCAGCCGCCCGGCACGAAATTGCGGGATGTCGAGGAAGGTATCGCGGCAGTGTCCGCTGCCTACGGCCTGCCGCTCGAGCCGCGCCGGCCGGTGCATACGCTTTCGGTGGGAGAGCGTCAGCGCATCGAGATCGTGCGCTGCCTGATGCAGAACCCCAAGCTGCTCATTCTGGATGAGCCCACCTCGGTGCTGACGCCGCAGGAGGCCGACCAGCTCTTCCTTACTCTCGAACGCATCACCGGCGAGGGCAGGGCGGTGCTCTACATCTCTCACCGGCTGGAGGAGGTGAAGCGGCTGTGCCAGACGGCGACCGTGTTGCGCCATGGCAAGCGCGTGGCGACCTGCGATCCGCGTGGGGAAACCGCTGCCAGCCTCGCCCGCATGATGGTAGGCGCCGATGTCGCCATGGTCGAGCATGGTCGGCTCGCCAACCGGGACGGGCCCGTACGCCTGGCGCTGAAGGGGTTGAATCTGCCGGCCGAAGACCTGCATGGCACCGCGCTGAAGGACATCACGCTGAATGCCCGGGGCGGCGAGATTCTCGCCATTGCCGGTGTGGCAGGCAATGGCCAGAGCGAACTCTTCGCGGCCATCTCCGGCGAGCGCACGGTCGGGCCGGAGGCGGTGGCCGTTGACGGCAAGCCTGTGGGCGCGCTCGGCGTTACCGAGCGCCGGCGCTTGCGCGCCGCTTTCGTGCCCGAGGAGCGTCTCGGTCATGCGGCGGCGCCGCGCATGACACTCTCGCAGAATGCACTGCTGACAGGCCATGCCGCCAATGGCCTGGTGTCCTACGGCATGGTCGACATGCGCAAGGCCTCGGCCGAAGCGGCAAAGATCTCCGGCACGTTCGACGTGCGCAAGGGCAAGCCCGACCCCGAGGCCGGCTCGCTCTCCGGCGGCAATCTCCAGAAATTCGTGGTGGGCCGCGAGATGCTGCGCGAACCTGGCGTGCTGGTGGTGAACCAGCCGACCTGGGGCGTGGATGCCGGCGCCGCCGCCCTGATCCGGCAGGCCTTGATCGACCTGTCGCGGCGCGGTGCGGCGGTAGTGGTGATCAGCCAGGATCTCGACGAGATCTTCGAGGTGGCCGACCATATCGCGGTCATCCATCACGGCCGCCTGTCAGCGCCGGAGCCCGTGTCGGCCATGAGTCTGGAGAGGATCGGGCTGCTGATGGGGGGCGCCGATCATGAGGCTTGAACTCGAAAAGCGGGCCGAGCGCTCCATAGGCATGGCTCTGGTCTCGCCGCTCATCGCCATCCTGCTCACGGTGGTTTCGGCAGCCATCATCTTCGCCCTCTATGGCAAGCCGCCCGGCGAGGCGCTCTACGTCTATTTCATCAAGCCGCTGACCGGGCTGCGTACCGCCCAGGAACTGGTGGTGCGCGCGACGCCCCTGGTGATGATCGCCGTCGGCCTGTCGCTCTGCTACATCTCCAACAACTGGAACATCGGTGCCGAAGGCCAATACATCATCGGCGCTACGGTGGGCGGGGGCATTGCCCTCATGTTCCAGGGCCAGACGCCGTTCTACGCCGTGCCGCTCATCCTCCTCGGCGGCATCGTCGGCGGTGCGCTCTGGGGCCTGATCCCGGCGATCCTGAAGACGCGCTTCAATACCAACGAGATCCTGACCAGCCTGATGCTGGTCTATATCGCCGACAAGATCCTCGATTATTGCGTGCGCGGCCCCTGGCGCGACCCTGCCGGGCTGAACTTTCCGCTCACCGCCAATTTCGACAATACGCTGCCGGCCTTGTTCCGGCGCAGCCCGATCCATCTCGATTCCATCTTCGCGCTGCTGGTGGTGGCCGCCGCTGCGGTGTTGCTGTGGCGCGGCCTAAAGGGCTTCGAGATCCGCCTTCTCGGGCAGGCACCGCGCGCGGCCCTGTTCGCCGGCTTTTCGCCCAGGAAGATGACCCTGTTCGTCTTTGCGGTCTCGGGCGGCCTTGCCGGGCTCGCCGGCATCAGCGTGGCTGACGGGACGATGGGCCTGCTGCAGCTTCCCTTCGCCAGCGGCTATGGCTTTAGCGCCATCATCGTCGCCTTTCTCGGCCGGCTCAATCCGGTAGGCATCCTGTTCGCCGGCCTGTTGCTGGCGCTGTCCTATCTCGGTGGCGAGGCGGCCCAGATCTCGCTCAAGGTGCCGATTGGCATCACCAGCGTGATCCAGGGGCTGCTGCTGTTCTACGTGCTCGCCTGCGACACGCTCATTCTCTATCGCATCCGTATCGTGCGCGGCGCAGCCAAGGTGGCCTGATGAATCTCACCGAAGCGATCATCCTCACTATCATCACCTCCTCGACGCCTTTCGTGCTCGCCGGCATCGGCGAACTGGTCGTGGAACGCTCCGGCGTCCTCAATCTCGGGGTCGAGGGCATGATGATCATGGGCACGGTCTCGGGCTTTGCCATTGCCTACATGACCGGCAGCGCGCCGCTCGGCTTTCTTGCCGCGGTCATGGCCGGCATGGTCTTCGCGGCGCTTTTCGCCTTCATGACCCTGGGGCTCGCCGCCAACCAGGTCGCCTCCGGGCTAGCCCTGACCATTCTCGGCCTCGGCCTGTCCGATCTCCTCGGCACCGGTTTTGTCGGGCTCAACCGCGCCAAGATCCCATCGCTCGACATTCCCGGCCTGACCGACATTCCCGTGATCGGGCCGATCCTGTTTGGCCAGGACGCCCTGGTCTATCTGTCGATCGCGCTGGTCGCCGGTGTCTGGTGGTTCCTCTATCGCAGCAGAGGTGGCCTGATCCTGCGAGCCGTCGGCGAGAACCACGTCTCCGCTCATGCGCTCGGTTATCCCGTCCGACTCATTCGCTTCGGGGCCGTGCTGTTTGGCGGAGCCTGCGCGGGCCTGGGCGGGGCCTATCTCTCCCTGGCCGACACGCCCTTCTGGGGGACAGGCATGACGGCCGGCCGCGGCTGGATCGCCTTGGCGCTGGTGGTGTTCGCGTCCTGGCGCCCCTGGCGACTATTGCTGGGCGCCTATTTCTTCGGAGCCATCTGGATCGGCAATCTGCACATGCAGGCGCTGGGGGGCTCTCTGCCGCACTGGCTGGTCTGGCCGCCGCAATTCTGGACGGGCCTGCCCTATCTGGCCACGGTGATCGTGCTGGTGATGATCTCGGCCGGCAAGGGGCGGCGCGGCGTGGCGCCCGGTTCGCTCGGCACCGCTTTCGTGCCCGATCGCTGATTTCCACTGCCGCCGGGCATGGGCCATGGCCCGGCGTTTCGATCCGTATGGCCCGCCATGAGGGGAAACTCGATGAAAAAAACGATATTGGCAGCCCTGGCCGTTTGCGGCCTCATGGCCGGTGCCGGGGTAACCTCGGCCGGTGCCGAGGAGAAGCTCAAGGTGGGCTTCATCTATGTCGGCCCGGTTGGCGATTTCGGCTGGTCCTACCAGCACGATGTCGGCCGCAAGGCGCTGGTGAAGGCGCTCGGCGACAAGGTCGAGACCACCTATGTCGAGAGCGTGCAGGAAGGCCCCGATGCCCAGCGCGCCATCGAGAACCTCGCCGATTCCGGCCACAAGCTGATCTTCACCACCTCCTTCGGCTACATGGACCCCACCATCAAGGCGGCCAAGAACTTTCCGGACGTGAAGTTCGAGCATGCCACCGGTTTCAAGCGGGCCGAGAATGTCTCGACCTATGCCGGGCGTTTCTACGAAGGGCGCTATGTCGAGGGCGTGATCGCCGCCAAGATGTCCAAGAGCGGCATCGTCGGCTATGTCGCGCCGTTCCCGATCCCCGAAGTGATCTCGGGCATCAATTCCTTCATGCGCGGTGCTCAATCGGTGCGCCCGGACATGAAGATCAAGATCGTCTGGACCTCGAGCTGGTATGATCCCGGCAAGGAAGCGGACGCTTCCAAGGCATTGATCGCGCAGGGCGCCGACATCCTGGCGACCCATACCGACAGTCCCGCCGCCACCCAGGCCGCGGCCGAGAAGGGCATCAACTCCTTCGGCCAGGACTCGGACATGATCGCCTTCGGCCCGAAGACCCAGCTCACCGCCATCATCAATCATTGGGACGACTATTACATCGAGCGCACCAAGGCGGTGCTGGATGGGACCTGGAAGTCGGAAGACACCTGGGAAGGCCTCGACAAGGGCATGGTCAAGATGGCGCCCTACACCAACATGCCCGACGATGTGAAGAAGCTGGCAGAAGAAACCGAAGCTGGACTCAAATCCGGCAAGATCCATCCCTTTACCTGCCCCGTGGTGAACCAGCAGGGCGAGACGGTGGAATGCAAGGGCGGTGACAAGCTCGATGCCTCGCAGATCCTCGGCATGAACTGGTACGTCAAGGGCATCGACGACAAGTTCCCGAACTGATCGGCCATTGCGTGCGCAGGGATCAACACTTGCGTGCTCATCGATCCATGACCTGTGATTGCCGGTCTTTACACTTGACCCGGCAATCCAGCCTGGATCTCGGCGTTGCGCGTGCGGCCTCTGGATAGCCGGGACCAGCCCGGCTATGACAATTCGGAGCGCTTCCGGAATGTCCTGCTGACGAGGCCGACACACGCCATGCCGTTTGATCGTACCCGACTCGATGTCGTTCGCCGTTCCCAGACCTTGCTGTCGAGGGAGCAGATGCGTTGATCGAACGGGCGATGGCATTGGGCCGCGAGGCCGAAGGCATGATCCGTGCCCTGGCGATGATCAGTGCCGAGGAAGGGCGCCTGACGCGTCTCTACCTCACTCCAGAGCACCGCCAGGCGGCGGACCTCGTGGCTCGCTGGATGACGGAAACAGGACTGGAAGTCAGCGAGGATGCGCTCGGCACGGTTCGAGGCCGGCTGGCGCCGTCATCGGGAACGCGCAATGCCGTGCAGCGGCTGCTGATCGGCTCGCATATCGACACGGTGATCGATGCCGGTGCCTATGACGGCACGTTCGGCGTCATCGCCGGTATCCTGGCGACGCGCGAGATTGTCCGCAAGCATGGCGCCATGCCCTTCGGCATCGACGTCCTCGCCTTCGGCGACGAGGAGAGCTCTCGCTTCGCGACGACGTTGCTCGGCTCCGAGGCCGTGGCGGGGCGCTTCGATCCGGCAGTCCTGCAGATCGAATCCAGCGACGGCGTCAAGCTGGCGGATGCCTTGCGGCTCTATGGCAAGGATCCGGACGCCATTCCCTCGGCCGCCTATGAGCCCGGCGAGGCGGCGGCCTATGTCGAGGTTCATATCGAGCAGGGCCCTGTGCTGGAAGAGGCCGGCGAGGGACTCGGTGTCGTGACGGCGATCGCCAGCCAGATACGCTATTCGGTGACGGTCGTGGGCGAAGCCGGCCATGCCGGTACGGTACCGATGGCGCTGCGGCGGGACGCCTTCTCGGCTTGCGCCGAAATGGCGCTTGCGCTCGAACGCCTTGCCGGAAGCCATGCCGATGATTTCATGGTCGGCACCATCGGCAAGCTGAGCCTGTCGCCCGGTGCCTCCAACGTCATTCCGGCCCGTATCGTATTTACGGTCGATCTGCGCTCTCAGAGTGATGCCAGGCGTGTGGAAGCGATGAACGCCTTGCGCGCGGAGTTCCTCGCCATTGCCGAACGACGCGGTGTTTCGGCCTGGATCGAGCAGACCTATGAGGCCAAGGCGGAGCCCTGCGATCCCGCGCTTCAGGCCGGATTTGCGGCAGCGATCGCTGCCCAGGGCGGCAAGGCGGTTCATTTGCCGTCGGGAGCCGGGCATGACGCCCAGTCGCTGGCCGCCCTCTGTCCGATCGGCATGCTGTTCGTTCGCTGCCGCGGCGGCATCAGCCACAATCCTGCGGAATTCACCTCGATTCGCGACATGGGGCTGGCCGTGACGGCCCTCATCGATTTCATCGAGAAGTTCGACCCCCTGCAGGAGTCGGCGAAGAATTGAGGGGGGACTGCCAGGTCATGTAAAAAGATCGAAATGTCCTTTCAAAATTAGATAAATGACCTTCTTTGCCTTGCATCAGCTATATATCTCGCTCTGTTGCCCAAATAGAATGATGCCATCCTTCCGAAGCTCGACGATACGGGCGAGAAGGGCGGAAGGGTTGTGAACGTGGACAGGCCTGCTTTTGGTAAGGCCTACAATCATCGTCCAGCCACTCTGCGCTTTGCCGCTTCGATGGTGTAGAAGCACAGCCCTGGGGAGGGGACTTTGCAGGACAATTCAAGCAGCGCGGCAGCAGGGGCCGCCCCATCGACGTCGCAGACAGGCCTGGCCCTGCTCATGCTCACATGTTCGATGGTTTCGGTGCAGCTCGGCGCAGCCCTGGCTCATCCCACCATGGCTGAATATGGCCCCTTCGCCACCACTTGGGGCCGGCTGGCCTGGGCCGCGATCATCCTGGGCATCATCGTTCGCCCCGACATCCGCCGCTATCACCGGCGTGAAATTCTGGTCGCCCTGGCGCTGGGAGCGACCATCGCCATGATGACGCTCTTTTTCTTCGTGGCGATCACCCGCGTGCCGCTGGGTCTGGTGGTTGCCATCGAGTTCCTGGGACCGCTGGGCGTCGCCGCTCTCGGCTTTGCCCGCAGCTGGCGCCTGATCTGGCTGGTGTTGGCCTTTGCCGGCGTGCTCTTGCTGGTGCGAAACCAGGCTGGCTGGAGCGTCGACATGCTCGGCTTCCTGTTCGCGATTGCCGCGGGGACCGGCTGGGCTGCCTACATCTTGTTGAGCAAGCGCATCGGCAAAGTGTTCAAGGGACTGGAGGGGCTGGCGATCTCCTTCGCGGCGGCCGCGCTGATATCGACGCCTTTCGGCCTGTACGAAACCGGCTTCACGCTTCCCGGCGGCCTTGCCGCGCAGACGATCGGCTTGGCCGTGCTGACGCCGCTGCTGCCCTATGCCCTCGAAATGATGGCGCTGCGGCGCCTGTCCTCGGCCACCTTCGGGATCTTGATGAGCGCGGAGCCCGGTATCGGTGCGCTGGCCGGCTATCTTGTCCTCAATGAGCCGCTCAGCCCGCAGCAGATCGGCGGCATCGCACTCGTGATGATCGCCAGCGCGGGTGCCGTCATCAGCGCGCGGGAGTAGGGGACGGCAATCACACCGCCAGCATAAAGCTTGAATAACCGACTCCGTCATTGCGAGCGAAGCGAAGCAATCCAGGAGCCATAAACTCTGTGTCTTCAAGCCCCTGGATTGCTTCGCTTCGCTCGCAATGACGATGAGCCTTTACGTACCCTGGTGCAGGCCGGCGAAGCGCGCGAGGAAGGCGCGCAGCCGCTCATTCGGCTGCTCGCCGAACACCAGCGCGGGCGGTGCGTCGATCATGATCTTGCCTTGATCTGTAAACACCACGCGGTCGGCCACTTCACGCGCGAAGGCCATTTCATGGGTCACCAGGATCATGGTGCGTCCCTCGGTCGCCAACTCGCGCACGACGCCGAGGACCTCGCCGACGAGTTCGGGATCGAGGGCGGAAGTGATCTCGTCGAGCAGCAGCACCTTGGGCTCCATCGCCACCGCGCGCGCGATGCCGACGCGCTGCTGCTGCCCGCCGGAGAGCTGTCCCGGCATCGCATCGATCTTCGCCGACAAGCCGACGCGGCCGAGCCATCTCTCGGCAATGCTCCGGGCTTCGGCCTTGCTCTTGCCGCGCGACTTGACCAGGCCCAGCATAATGTTCTGCGCTGCCGTCAGATGCGGAAACAGGTTGAACTGCTGGAACACCATGGCGGCGTCGACGCGAATATGGGCGAGTTCGCGTTCGCTGCGCCGCCGCCGCTTGCCATTGGCCTCGCTGAAGCCGACCTCGACCCCGTCGATGCGGACGGATCCCCCGTCATATTCTTCCAGGAAGTTGATGCAACGCAGCAGGGTTGTCTTGCCGCTGCCGGACGGGCCGATGATGGCGATGACCTGGCCTTTCTCGACCGAGAGGTCGACGCCTTTCAGGACCTGCAGGGTCCCGAAAGACTTGGTGAGATTGGCAATCTCGATCACCGGCTGGGGTGCGGCGTTGGACATGGCGGTTCTTCCGATCAGACGAAGCGCTTTTCGAGCCTGCGGCTCAGGGCGGAGAGCGGGAAGTTGATGGCGAAATACAGCAGGGCACCCAGCACATAGAGCGGCAGGGCGACATGGGTGCGGCCGATCACCTGCTGCAGCGAGAGCAGAAGGTCGACGATGCCGAGCAGGGATACCAAAGACGAGCCCTTCACCGTGTCGACCACGCTGTTGATGAAGGGCGGCAGGAAGCGCCGGACGGCCTGTGGCGCGAGGACGTAGACGAAGCGATCGAAGAGGCCGAGGCCGATCGACTGGGCTGCTTCCGTCTGTCCCTTCGGAATGGCTTGGAACGCACCGCGCGTGATCTCGATGATCTGCGCCGATTTGAAGGCGGTGAGCGCCACGATCGCGGCCAGCAGGCTGGGAAGATTGATGCGCAATGCCGGCAGGCCATAATAGATGAAATAGAGCAGGACCAGGATCGGCACGCCGCGGACGAAATCGGCATAGAGCCGGATCGGCAGTCGTGCCCAGGCCGGTCCAAAGACCAGCGCACAGCCGAGCGGTATGCCGATCAGCAGGGAAATCACGACCACGGCCGCGGAGACGAAGAGCGTGGTCCACAGGCCGCCGAGCAGGAAGGGGAGCGTTTCGAGAATCATGGACATGGCATCACCGGCTGATGGCATAGCGCCGCTCGGCCAGCCTCAGCAGCAGCAGGATGGCGTAGCTGGTCACCAGATAGATCGGCGTCGCGAGTAGATAGACTTCGACGGTGCGGAAGGTCTGTGTCTCGATCCAGCGCATGCCGTAGGCGAGTTCGGGCACGGCGATGGCGGAGGCGATCGAGGTGTCCTTGAACAAGGAGACATAGGTGTTCGAGAGCGAGGGCAGGGCGATGCGTAGCGCCGTCGGCAGGCGGATGTGCCAGAGCACGCCGAAAGGTGTCAGGCCGATGCTCTTGCCCGCTTCGATCAGGCCCTTTGGCACGGCCTCCAGGCCCGCCCGCAAGACTTCGACGAGATAGGCGCCGGAATAGACGGCAAGCGTGGCCACGAAGGAGGTCGTTGCGCCATATTGCAGGTCGATGGCGCTGGGGATGCCGTAAAAGACCAGATAGACCAGCAGCAGCAGCGGCACGTTGCGGATGAATTCGACATAGAAGCGGATCAAGGGGCGGGCCCAGCGGGGCCCGTCGAGCTGGACCAAGGCGAGGACCAGTCCGATGAGCATGCCGATCGCAATGGTCGCGGCCGCCAGTTCGACGCTCAACAGCAGCCCCTCGAAGAGCTTGGCTGAATAGCGCCAGACGATGGCGAAGTTGAAGTGATAGTTCATCATGCCGGAGGTCCAGCCATCGTGCGCAATGGAGTCCCCGCATCGCCGGTCGGATTCGATACCAAGCCGTACCGGCGATGCTATTGGGAGTTTGCAGGAATATCGGAACCTAGAAGGTCGGCAGGCCGGGTTTGCGGGCCGGCGGCGTCAGGCCGAAATAGTCGCGCAGCGCCGCATCATAGATCTCGTTCTGGTGGCCATGGATCGCCACGCCGAAGGTCGTGTTGACGAAATGAAGCCAGTCCGGGTCGCCCTGGCGAACAGCGGCACCGTAGAGCATGGCGTTCCAGGATTTGCCGGCATCGAAATATTTGTCGGGATGCCGCTTGGCGAGCCACCAGACGTTGGACAGATCGACGGCGGCGGCGTCCACGCGCTTGGAATCCAGGGCGAGCACGACATTGGGCTGGCTGTCGAGCTGCATTACCGTCGCCTCGGGCAGCACCTTCTTGACCGTTTCCTCCGCATCGACGTTCTGCAGGATGGAAATGCGTGCGGAGGAGCCGGCCTTGAGGAGGTCGTCGAAGGTCTTCTTGTCGCTGTCGGGGCGCGTCAGCAAGGCGACGCCCTCGACGTAATAGGGGCGCGAATAGGCGACGAGCTGGGCCCGGGCGGGTGAGATCGTCATGAACTGGATGACGACGTCGACCTTGCCGGTGTTGATGTTGGGCACGCGCTGGGCGGCATCTTGCCGCACGAATTCGATTTTGCTCGCGTCATCGAACAGGCCCTTGGCGAGGATCTTCGCCATGGCGATGTCCATCCCGGTGAGCTCGCCCTTCTCGTCTTCGAAATGCCAGGGCGCATTGGTCGAGCCGGTACCGACGATCAGGTGGCCGCGATCGAGTATGGTGCGGAGCAGGCTGTCGGATGAGGCCTGTGCTGCTGCCTGCCGGGCGGAGCCGACGACGCTTGCCAGGGCCAAGCCGCCGAGCAGGCCGCCCTTGACCAGATTCCGTCTGGTTTCGGCGAAGTCTTCCATAGTGCTGTACTCCCCGTTGTTTGGATGTGATATTTCATTATTATGTTATAATAGGCATAGTTATGGTATTAATGCTCTCCGGGGGTGTCAAGATGGATGTCGGTCGGCGGCTGTGGCTCTCCGGTTTCGGCGGAAGGACAAACGGCACGAAAAAGCCCTGCACCGCGGAGGTGCAGGGCGTTGTCGAGCTGTCGCAGGAATGACGAGTGCGTCTCAGGGCTTGGACGCCGACCTTTTCTGGCCGTCGAGTGCGCTCAGGATCTGCCAGGCCGCCTTGATCCGATCCGGAATGGGATAGTTCTTGTTGGCCAGGATCGCGATGCCGATGCCCCTGGCCGGCACATAGGCGACATAACCTCCAAAGCCGTTGGTGGAGCCGGTCTTGTTGAACAGCATGTCACGCCGAGCCGGCTGTGGCGGCATGAGCTTGTGCGCCTCATGCGGTTCGAAAGCCATCTTGGCCGAGTTTCCGGCGAGCAGGCGCTCGAGCGTGGTTGGATAAGTGTACATCTCCCATCCGAGCCCCTGCTGCATCACGCCTACCTTGTAGTAGCCGACATGCGTGGCGGCGATAGCGCGCCGGAGCGTTTCATCCAGCCGGGACCCATTGATATTGGCCTCGACGAAGCGGATGAGGTCGGTCGCCGTCGTCTTGATGCCATAGGCCTCGGCATCCATGGGGCCTGGCGACACCCGGATGGGCCTGCCATCCTTGGTAATGCCCCAGGCATAGTCGGCCATCCGCTCCTGCGGTACCCTGACATAGGTGTTGGAGAGGCCGAGCAGGGGCAGCAACTCCGTCTGCATGAGATCGTCGAAGGGTTTTCCCATCGCCCCTGCGGCGAGGTAGCCGAACAGGCCGATGCTCGGATTGGAATAGAGCCTGTGGGTGCCGGGCGGGAAGGCCGGGTGCCATGCCTTGTAATAGGCGATCATCCTGGCATCGTCAGTGACCTCGTCCGGGAACTGCAAGGGCAGGCCGCCGGCCGTATAAGTCGCAAGGTCGAGCAGGCTGACATTGTCGAGGTCGCTGCCGGCAAGAGCCGGCAATCTCTGCCCCGCCTTGTCCGACAGGGAGAAGGCGCCACGCGCCACGCCATAGGCTGCGAGGGTAGCCGTGAAGGTCTTGCTGATCGAGCCCATCTCGAAAAGCGTTGAATCCGTGACCTTCTGTCCGCCTTCCTGCGAGGCAAGGCCATAATTGAAGACGAATTGCTTGCCGTCGGCGATGACGGCAACGGCCATGCCGGGAATGGCATTGCGTTCCATCAGAGGCTTGATCGTGCCATCGACGACATGCTGGAGGCGATCCTGCCCAAGGGATGTCTGAGCCCATGCCGACGCGGCGACGAGCATGGACGCCGCAAATGTGGACATGGCGACAAACCGCCCGTGCGACAACGAGAAATTCATTCCCAACTCCATTTTCGGGTTGTGTCCCGGAAGAGGCTCGCATCGTCGGCGCTTTCCTGCACCGCCGATCGTCTGCCCGCTGGGACTCCGGATAGGAGCAAATCAGGCCGGTGCCAAACGATGAATAGTTGGATTGGGCATGAGAAAATCTTGGCCTCAGAGGCGACGTTGCACGTCATCGCGGCCTGAGTGAGCGCTGGATATAAGTTTCCCTCTCGGTATTGCGACGAGAGCCGAGGCGTTTCATGCCGCCGAAAATGCCGGGATGAGGCCGATCCGGTAGATGCAAGAGACCACGATTTCAGTTGCCGCGGATCGCCCAAGGGCGTGCAGGATTCCCGGCGAGTCGTGTCGCCAAATTCGCTGTGGCAGGTTGGTTGGGTAGGAGCGTACGACCGTCTGTCGTCAGACCGCGATGCCGTGCAGGTCGTAGGCGTCCGAGCGCTCGATCTTCACGGTGACGATGTCGCCGACCCGCAGCGGGCGACGGCTGGCGACGTAGACGGCGCCGTCGATTTCCGGCGCGTCGGCCATGGAGCGGCCCTTGGCGACGGTCGGCCCGGTCTCGTCGATGATGACGGATAGGCGCTTGCCGACCTTGTTCTTCAGCTTGCGGACCGAGATCTGCTGCTGGGTTTCCATGAAGCGGCGATGGCGCTGCTTTTTCACCTCGTCCGGCACCGGCATCAGGCCAAGATCATTGGCAGTGGCGCCGGCCACGGGCTCATATTCGAAGCAGCCGACGCGATCGAGCTGGGCTTCGCGCAGCCAGTCGAGCAGCAGTTCGAAATCCTCGTCGGTCTCGCCGGGGAAGCCGACGATGAAGGTGGAGCGCAGGGTGATGTCGGGGCAGATATCGCGCCATTTATGGATGCGCTCCAACACCTTCTCCTGGTTGCCGGGGCGGCGCATCGCCTTCAGCACCGTTGGGGAGGCGTGCTGGAAGGGGATGTCGAGATAGGGCAGGATCTTGCGTTCCGCCATCAGCGGAATGACGTCGTCGACATGCGGGTAGGGGTAGACATAGTGCATGCGCACCCAGACCCCGAGCTCGCCCAGGGCCTTGGAGAGATCGTAGAACTTGGCCTTCAGGGGCTCGCCCTGCCAGGGGCTCTCCGCATAGCGGATGTCGACGCCATAGGCCGAGGTGTCCTGGCTGATCACCAGCAATTCCTTGACGCCGGCCTTTACCAGCTTCTCGGCCTCGCGCATCACGTCGCCGGCCGGGCGGGAGACGAGGTCGCCGCGCAACTTGGGGATGATGCAGAAGCTGCAGCGATTGTTGCAACCCTCTGAAATCTTTAAATAAGCGTAATGCCGTGGTGTGAGCTTTAGGCCCTGCGGCGGCACCAGATCCGTATAGGGATCATGCGCCGGAGGCGCGGCCTTGTGCACGGCCTCGACCACCGTCTCATATTGCTGCGGCCCGGTGACGGCGAAGACGTTGGGAAATTTCTCCAGGATCGGGTCGGGCTCGGCACCCATGCAGCCGGTGACGATCACCTTGCCGTTCTCGGCCATGGCATCGCCGATGGCACCGAGGGACTCCGCCTTGGCTGAATCGAGGAAGCCGCAGGTGTTGACGATGACGAGGTCGGCGCCCTTGTGGTTGCGGGTGATGCCATAGCCCTCGGCCCTGAGCTGGGTGAGGATGCGCTCGGAATCGACCAGGGCCTTGGGGCAACCCAGCGAGACATAGGAGACCGTCGGGGCCGTCTTGCCCTCGGCCGTCTCTTGCGCTGCTTCGATCACCGCCATGTCCGCTTTCTTTCCGTCTGTCTCATGAAACGCGTTCCTTTGCGCCAAGACGGGCCGGAATGCAATTGCGGAGTGAGCATGGCAGGCAACTGAGCCCGGTCTTCAGAGCGACCGGAAGCACCCTGCCTGCAACCAGGGATCGCAGTTAGTCTGACTTTCTCCTTGACAATCGAACCTGCCTCGAAAAATAGTCAGATGTCAGACCAATTTTAAAGCATCATCCGGAAGCCGCATTTGAGCACGCCGTCTCTCCAGGGACTTGCTCCGCTGCCATCCGCCGACAGGGCGGATGATGTGATGCGAGCGATCGGTACCTTCATCGCCACCTCCGGCGTCAAGCCGGGCGAGCGTTTGCCAACCGAACGGCAGCTGATGCAGACGCTGGCGGTCGGTCGCTCCACGGTGAGAGAAGTCATCCGCAAGCTGCAGGCTCTGGGCGTGGTCGAGTCCCGCAAGGGCAGCGGCACCTATCTCAAGCGGGCGTTCTCGGCCGACGCCATCCATATGCCGCTGGTGATCGATGCCACCTTGCTGCGCGACCGTCTGCTGCAAACGCTGGAAGTTCGGCGTGGGCTCGAAACCGAGGTGAGCGCTCTGGCTGCCCTCAGGGCGACGCCCGGCGATATCGCCGTCATCGAAGCCAAGCTCGATATCATGGAGGCCGTGCATCTGGAGAAGGGCACCTCCGGCCCCGAGGATCTCGCCTTCCATCTGGCCATCTATGACGCCAGCCATAATCCTTTATTCGGCCAACTCCTGGAACAGATGCGCGGCGCCTTCGAGAATTTCTTCGAAGAGCCGTTCGACCGTCCGGATTTCGCTCGCCGTTCCTTTCGTTTCCATCGTGAGCTCTTCGACGCCATCGTCCAGCGCGATCCGCAGACGGCGCGTTTAAAGACGCTCGCCATTCTCGAAATTGTCGAAGAAGACATCAAGGACATGTCCAAATGACCGACCACCGGATGCCGCAGGCAACGGATGATCTCGATTATGCCAGCCTCGTCGTCGCGCATGACGATGTCCATGCCTTCGAGGCCGTCGTGCCGCCGATCGTGCAGACCTCGTTGTTCACCTTCTCGAGCTTCGAGGAGATGGCGGCGACCTATCGCGGTGAACAGGTGCGCCCGGTCTATTCGCGCGTCGGCAATCCCACCACACGGTTGTTCGAGCAGAAGATCGCCGAACTGGAGCGTACCGAGGATGCCATCGGCTTTGCCAGCGGCATGGGTGCGATTTCCTCCAGCGTTTTGGCCTTCGTCGAGCCGGGCGATCGGATCGTCTGCGTGCGGCATGTCTATCCCGATGCCTATCGCCTGTTCGAGACCTTGCTGAAGCGCTGGAAGGTCGAGACGGTTTATGTCGACGGCCGCGATGCCGAGGCCGTGGCGGCGGCCCTGCCGGGTGCCAAGCTGCTTTATTTGGAGAGCCCGAACAGCTGGATGATGGAGACGCAGGACATTCCCGTCCTCACGGCGCTGGCGCGCAAGCATGGGGTGGTCAGCATCATCGACAACAGCTGGGCTTCACCGGTGTTCCAGCAGCCGGTGCGCCTCGGCGTCGATCTCGTCGTGCACTCGGCTTCCAAATATATCGGCGGTCATTCGGATGTGGTTGCCGGCGTGGTGGCGGGCCGCAAGGAGCTTGTCGACATTATCCGGCGCACCATCACCCCGTATCTGGGCGCCAAGCTGGCGCCGTTCGAGGCCTGGCTGCTGTTGCGCGGTCTGCGCACACTGCCGACACGCATGAAGGCGCATGAGGCCGCCGGCCTCGCCGTGGCCCGGAGGCTCGGCGAGCTGCCCGAAGTGGTGGCGGTCCATCATCCTGGTCTCGGCAACAGCCTGCCACCCGGCCTGAGCGGCACCTCCGGCCTGTTTTCCTTCGAATTCGACGACAGTGTCGACATTCCCGCCTTCTGCAACGCCCTGCGCCTGTTCAAGATCGGCGTGAGCTGGGGTGGGCATGAAAGCCTGGTGGTGCCGGCCCTGGTGGGGCGTGGGCAGAACGCCGGTCCCAATTCGGCCGTCGATTTCGGCGTGCCCGAACGCATGGTGCGGCTGCATGTGGGCCTCGAGGGCGTGGATGCGCTGTGGGGCGACATCACCCAGGCGCTATCAGCCGCGAAGAGATAGGGCGAGCCCGGACGCAATCCGCCGGAAGGCGTCCGGGACGACCTTGGAAGTGAAGCGCAATAACAAGAGAGGGGAGTCTCAATGTTCAAGAAACTGCTGCTGGCCGCCACGGCGTCGCTGGCCATGACCTTGCCTGCTTGGGCGGATACCACGCTCAAGCTGACGGAAGTCATCACCAGCCCCGAGCGTACGGAGACGCTCAAGCAGATCGTTAAGACCTTCGAGGACGCCAATCCCGGCGTGAAGGTCGAGATCACTTCGCTGCCCTGGGGCCAGGCCTTCGAGAAGTTCGCCACCATGGTTTCGGCGGGCGATACGCCCGATGTGGTCGAGATGCCGGATCGCTGGATCTCGCTCTACGCCAATAACGGCATGCTGGAGAACCTCGAGCCCTATCTGGCCAAGTGGGACCACACCAAGGATCTCAACGACAAGACGCTCCAAATGGGGCGCTACATCAACAACACCGCCTATGGATTGCCCTACGGCTTCTATCTGCGCGCGATGTTCTACAACAAGAAGCTGTTCAAGCAGGCCGGCATCGACAATCCGCCCAAGACGATTGACGAGTTCGTCGAGAGCGCCAAGAAGATTTCCGCCATTCCCGGCAAGTTCGGCTACTGCCTGCGCGGCGGCCCGGGCGGCCTCAATGGCTGGATGATGATGGGTGCGACCGCGGCCGGCAACGACACCTTCTTCAAGCCAGACGGCACCTCCACCATGGCCGACCCTGCCTGGGTGAAGGGCCTCAGCGTGTTCGTCGATCTCTACAAGAACGGCTACGTCCCCAAGGACAGCGTGAACTGGGGTTTCAACGAGATCGTCACCGGCTTCTATTCCGGTACCTGTGCCATGCTCGACCAGGATCCGGATGCGCTGATCGCCGTGGCCGACAAGATGAGCAAGGACGACTACGACGTCGCTCCCATGCCCAAGGGGCCGGCCGGCAAGAGCTTCCCGACCCTGGGCTATGCCTCCTGGTCGATGTTCGCCGCCTCGGAGAACAAGGATCTGGCCTGGAAACTGATCGCGGCGCTGGACAGCCCCGAAGGCAATATCGCGTGGAACAAGCGCACCGGCGCCCTGCCGATCTACAAGGCGGCGGAGCAGGATCCCTTCTACGCCGATCCCAAGTTCAAGGGCTGGTTCGACGAACTGCGGGATCCCAATGTGGTGCCGCTGGTCATGCCGTTCCATCTCGAGGAGTGGGCCTTCTTCGACAGCTCCATCGCACTGAAGACCACGCAGCAGGCCTTGCTTGGCCAGCTCGCGCCTGACCAGCTTGCCAGCCAATGGGCCGAATATCTGACCAAGGCTCAGCAGGCCTACCTGGCAAAGAAGAAATAACCGTTCCGTAGGCTCTGCGCGTCTTCCTTCTCCTCTTACGGGAGAAGGTGGCACGAACTGCCGGATGAGGGGAGATATGCGACCTCTCCAGGGGGGCGCTGGAACCCCTCATCCGCCTGCCGGCACCCGGTCCACTCCAAGCGGAGCGGACGTACCCGCAAGGGGAGAAGGGACGGTTGGGCGCGCCGGCTGCCTTCTCGGTCCCCAGCCCGTTCCCGATCGGATCATCATGGCTCTGGCAGACATCCCCATTCAAACCAGACGGCGCAGCCGAAGCGCCTGGCTGGCGCTCGAACCCTGGCTCTATGCCACCCCTTCGATCATCCTGATCGTGGCGATCATGCTCGTGCCGCTGGCGATCGGCATGTCCTACGCATTCCGTGATATCCAACTCCTGAAGCCGTTCGGGGGAGGCTATGTCGGCCTCGAGCATTTCCGCACGTTGTGGGGCGACCTGAATTTCTGGAACGCTCTCTCCAATACGGTTTTGTGGACCGTGATCTCGGTCGCGCTGCAATTCGTGCTGGGACTCATCCTGGCCTTGCTGTTGAACCGGCCTTTCCCCGGACGCGGCGTGGTGCAGGCCCTGGTGTTCCTGCCTTGGGCCGTGCCCAGCTTCCTGTCCGGCCTCAACTGGGCCTGGATGTTCAACCCCATTGTCGGCCCCTTGCCGCATTGGCTGTCCGGACTGGGGGTGATGTCCGCGCCCGACAATCTTCTGTCCAGCCCGACCCATGCCATCTGGGGACCGATCGTCGCCAATGTCTGGTGGGGCTTCCCCTTCTTCGCCATCACCCTGCTGGCCGCCCTGCAATCCATTCCGCAGGATATCTACGAGGCCGCTGAGATCGATGGTGCCGGGCCGCTCAAGCGCTTCACCTCGATCACCATACCGTTCCTGGCGCCGACAATTGCCATCACGGTGCTGCTGCGCGCCGTCTGGATCGCCAATTCGGCCGATCTCATCGTGGTGATGACCGGGGGCGGGCCGGCGGATTCGACCCAGATCGTGGCCAGCTACATCTACACGCAGGCCTATAAGCGCCTCGATTTCGGTTATGCCTCGGCGATCTCGCTGGTGCTGCTCGTGCTGCTGCTCGCCTATGCCTCCACGCTGATCGCGCTCCGGCAAATGCTGATCCGGAAGGGATGACTATGCGCCGCTCCACACGTCGATCCCTCTATTGGGCCCTGCACTACACGCTGATCGGCCTGTTCCTGGCCTTCGCCCTGTTTCCGCTGTACTGGCTGTTCAAGGTCTCTGTCACGCCAAATGACCTGCTCTACAGCGAGGGGGTGAAGCTGTGGCCGTCGCGCTTCAGCTTCGATCACTATACCTCGGTGATCCGTCACACGGATTTTCCGCTGTTCTTCCGCAACAGCGTGATCATCTCCGGCTTCACCGCCCTGTTCACCACATTTCTGGCGGCCGGGGCCGGCTACAGCTTCTCGCGCTTCGTCTACAAGGGGAAGTTCTGGCTGGTCGGGCTGATGCTGATTACCCAGATGTTCCCGCTGGTAATGACGATCGCGCCGATCTTCAAGCTGTTCCAGCCGCTCGGCCTCAACAACAGCCTGACCGGCCTGATCATCATCTATACCGCCTATAACGTCCCGTTCGCAGCCTTCCTGATGCAGTCCTTCTTCGACGGCATCCCGAAGGACCTGGAGGAAGCGGCGATGATCGACGGCGCCACGCGCTTCGGGGCGCTGCGCCAGATCATCCTGCCCCTGACCATGCCCGGCATTGCCGCCACGCTCGGCTTCGTCTTCACCGCTGCCTGGAGCGAACTGCTCTTCGCCCTGATGCTCAACACCAAGGACAGCGTGATCACCTTCCCGGTGGGGCTGCTCAACTTCGTCTCGAAGTTCGCGGTGGATTTCGGGCAGATGATGGCGGCCGGCGTGCTCGCGCTCATCCCCGTCTGCATCTTCTTCTTCCTGATCCAGCGTTACCTGGTCCAGGGCCTCACGGCTGGCGCCGTGAAGGGCTGAAAGGGTTATTCCGATGGCCAATATCGAAGTGAAAGCCGTCCGCAAGAACTACGGCGCCTTGCCCATCCTCAAGGGCATCGACCTCTCCATCGCCTCGGGCGAATTCGTGGTGCTGGTCGGCCCCTCCGGCTGCGGCAAGTCGACCCTGCTGCGTCTCATCGCCGGTCTGGAGGACACCAGCCAGGGGCAGATCCTCATCGATGGCGCCACGGTGAACGACCTGCCGCCTAGGGATCGCGACATCGCCATGGTGTTCCAGTCCTACGCGCTCTATCCGCATATGAGCGTGCGCGACAATATGAGCTATGCGCTCAAGCTGCGGAAGAAAGCAGCCGATTTCATCTCGAGCGCAGTGACCAAGGCCGGGGCCAAACTCGGCCTGGAGGCCCTGCAGGACCGCAAGCCGCGGCAATTGTCGGGCGGGCAGCGCCAGCGTGTCGCCATGGGACGCGCCATCGTGCGCAATCCCAAGGCCTTCCTGTTCGACGAGCCGCTCTCCAATCTCGATGCCCGCCTGCGCGAGCAGATGCGTTTCGAGATCCGCAAGCTGCACCGGGATCTCGGTGCGACCTCGGTCTATGTCACGCATGACCAGATCGAGGCGATGACCATGGCCGATCGCATCGTCGCCATGAACGGGGGCGTGATCCAGCAGGTCGGCGCGCCGCTCGAACTCTATGACGATCCCGCCAACATGTTCGTGGCCGGCTTCATCGGTTCGCCGGCGATGAACTTTCTGGATGCCCAGGCGCAGCCGGGCGAGGGCGGTACGACCCTGCGCGTCGGGGATACGGTGCTTGCCGTCCTGCCGGGCCAGCGCCTGCCCGAGAAGATCGTCGTCGGCATTCGTCCGGAGCGTGCGGCACTCTCGCCGGACGGCAACGTGCCGGCTCGCGTCGATCTGGTCGAGCCGACAGGTCTCGGTACGGTGGCGCATCTGGAGATCGGTGGGCAGGGCCTGAAGCTGTTCACCACCGAGCGCCCTGCCTTGACGGCAGGCGAGGTCGTGAGGCTGGCGATCGCTCCCGGCGATCTGCGCCTGTTCGACCCGGCGAGCGGAGAACGCATCAGACTGGCCTGATGCGCAGGGTTTTCATCGGACAAGGGCTGGCCAAGCCGGCATCACCCATGACAAAAGAGGGGCTGAATTCCTTTCAGCTCCGCATGACGCCTTCCCCGGCCGGGGTAGCTGCATGCCTTTTCTTTTGTGAGATTTGATGTCCCGCATTGCAACGACGGGCGAGGCTACGCATGAGCCCGTGGCCTCCGGCTGGATTACCCTGCTGATTGCGGCGGCCTGTGGCCTCATCGCCGCGAATATCTATTATGCCCAGCCGCTGGTCGGTCTGATCAGCGTCGATCTCGGCATGTCGCCGGGCGCAGCCGGGCTGATCGTGACGATGACGCAGATCGGCTACGGCGCCGGTCTGCTGTTCCTGGTGCCCCTCGGCGATCTGATCGAGAATCGCAAGCTCATCCTCTGGGTGATGATGCTGGCCGTCATTGCTCTGGCGGGGGCCATGCTGGCCCGCAGCAGCCTGCAATTCCTGGTCTCCGCCTTGCTGATCGGGCTCGGTTCCGTGGCCGTGCAGATCCTCGTACCCTTTGCCGCGCATCTGGCGCCCGAGGCGCGGCGGGGCAGGGTGGTCGGCAATGTGATGAGCGGGCTGATGGTCGGCATCATGCTGGCCCGCCCGGTATCGAGCCTGATCACCTATTTCAGCTCCTGGCACATGGTGTTCCTCGTCTCCATCGTTGCCATGCTGGTGCTGGGCGTTGTGCTGGCCCGCGCCTTGCCGAAACGCCAGCCGCCGCCGGCTCCGTCCTACGGCCGGCTTCTGCTCTCGATGGCGACCTTGATGCGCACCACGCCGATCCTGCGCCGGCGTGCGCTCTATCAGGCCTGCATGTTCGGCGCCTTCAGTGTGTTCTGGACCTGCACCCCGCTGTTGCTGGCAAGCCCTGCCTTCGGCATGACGCAATCGGGCATCGCGCTGTTCGCGCTGGCCGGAGCGGCAGGCGCAGTGGCGGCTCCCATCGCCGGACGGATTGCCGATCGCGGCTGGGTCCGTCCGGCCTCGGCCTTCGCCATGACGCTCGGCGCGGTCAGCTTTCTGCTCACCCATCTGGCCGAGCCAGGATCGAACCTGTCCCTCGGCCTTTTGGTCACGGCCGCGATCGCGCTCGATTTCGGCGTCTCGGCCAATGTCGTGCTCGGTCAGCGGCTGATCTACAATCTGGGGGCGGAATATCGCAGCCGTCTCAACGGCGTCTATATGGCGACCTTCTTCGTGGGCGGCGCCCTCGGCTCGGCTCTGGGCGGCTGGGTCTATGCCCATGGCGGCTGGACGGCAACGTCCTGGCTCGGCTTTGCCCTGCCGGTGCTTGCCTTGCTTTATTTCTCGACGGAAAAGAGGGCTTCAATCAGCCCAGGAGTCAGGATCTGACATGAGTGTGACGATCTACGGCATCAAGACCTGCGATACCATGAAGAAGGCGCGGACCTGGCTCGAGACCCATGGCAAGGCCTATGCCTTTCACGATTATCGGGTCGAAGGCATCGATCGCGCGCATCTGGATGCCTGGGCGGACAAGGTCGGCTGGGAAGTCCTGCTGAACAAGACCAGCACGACCTTCCGGGCCTTGTCCGAAGGCGACAAGCAGGGCATCGACCGAGCCAAGGCAATCGACTTGATGCTGGCCGAGCCGACCATGATCAAGCGGCCCGTCCTCGATCTCGGCAATGGCAAGCTGCTTGTCGGCTTCAAGCCGGATCGCTATGCCGCCGCGATGGCTTGATGGGGACAGGGCGGGCCGTGTGCTAACCTGACGGACAAGAGCACTTATGTTGGTGTGCTGATCTTCAGATCGGCATTCTGGGTAGCGATATGTCTGTCGAAAAGATGCCGATCTGGAGATCGGCACACCAATTCTGATGACTTGGATTGACCCCTATGAACAAGCGGCGATGAGGATCTGGCCTACATCTCGATCAGGCTGGTGAACCCGCCAAAGATCATGCGCTTGCCGTCGAAGGGCGCGTTCGCCATGCTGCCCTCCAGCCGGGGATCGGCCATCACCTTGGCCATGACGGCATCGCGCTCCTCGCGCGAGCGGTAGGTCACCCAGGAGAAGATGACGATTTCGTCCTCCTTGGCCTGAACGGCGCGCGGAAAGGACGTGACTTCACCATAGGGGACATCGTCGGCGACGTATTCGACATAGCTGAGTGCGCCATGTTCCATCCACACCTGGCCGCCGAGACGAGCCATTTCCTCGTAGGCCTTGAGGTTTTGCTTGGGCACGGCGACAACGAAACCGTCGACATAGGTCATTTCAGCTTCCTCCTGCTTCGATCTCCCAAGGACGTTCGATACCCGGACAAGCCGACAGCCCCGGCAAGATTTTGTGAGCTGCGGGGCCGGCCGGCATCAGGATCGCTTTTGAAAACGCTTGATGACCCGCTCGCGTTTCAGGCGCGACAAGCACTGTATCCAGAAGATGCCGTCGAGCTGGTCGATCTCGTGCTGCAAGCAGACGGCGAGGAGGCCATCGGCTTCTTCCGTTTCCTGCGTTCCTTCGAGTGTCTGGAAGGTCACGCGCACGCGCGCCGGGCGTTCGACCGTCTCGGTCACTCCAGGCATGGAGACGCTGCCTTCGACGTGCTCTCGCTTATCCTGCGAAGACCAGACGATGGCTGGATTGACATAGACTCGCACCCTGTTCTCGCCGGGCAATTCGAGCACCGTAAGGCGCTTGGCGATGCCCAGATGCGGGGCGGTGATGCCGATGCCGGGCGCGGCCCGCATGGTGTCGAGCAGATCCTGGGCAAGAACTGCCAGATCGGCGTCGAAAGCGGTGACCGGGGCTGCGGGAAGGCGCAAGCGCGGATCGGGAAAGCGCAGAATCGGTTGGGCAGGCATCGTGGGAAGCTAGCTTATCTCGTCAGCATCATCACGCTTGGCGGCGTTTGGGCTTGGGCTTGGGGGGCGCGGCCTCCTCGCCATGGGAGAGATCCTCCAGGATCGGGCAATTGGGCCGGTTGTCGCCGTGGCAATTATGGACGAGGTGACGCAGAGTCTTCGCCATCCCCTCGATCTCGCGCGCCTTGCGTTCGAGCTCGGTGATGTGAGCCGCCGCTATGCTCTTGACGTCGGCGCTGGCCCGGCTGCGGTCACTCCACAAGGCAAGCAGGGTTTCCATCTGCTCGACGGAAAAGCCGAGGTCGCGGCTGCGCCGGATGAAGCGCAGCGTGTGGATGTCGCTGTCGGCATAGACGCGATAGCCCGCTTCGGTGCGGGCTGCGCTTGGCATCAATCCGATGGATTCGTAGTAGCGGATCATCTTGGCTGAAACGCCGGAAGCGGAGGATGCCTCACCGATGTTCATGACGGTTTTTCCTGTTTTTCCTTGCTGAGAAAGCTTCATCACGATTCTCGAATCGTGATGAGGTTTCTTCGATATTCCATTGAATCAATTCGATGAATTTAAGGCATGTGTGCCTATCGCCTGTGTCGATGGAGCTGCGGGTCGGTAGCTCTTGAGCCGGAGGGCGTTGGTCACCACGAAGACGCTGGAGAGCGCCATGGCGCCGGCTGCGAGCATTGGCGAGAGCAGGGTGCCGTTGACGGCATAGAGCGCGCCGGCCGCGACGGGGATCAGCGCAATGTTGTAGGCGAAGGCCCAGAACAGGTTCTGGCCGATATTGCGCATGGTCGCTCGCGACAGGCCGATGGCTTTGACGACGCCGTTGGGGTCACCCGCCATCAGCACCACGGCCGCGCTTTCGATGGCGACGTCGGTCCCCGTGCCGATGGCGATGCCGACATCGGCGGTGGCAAGGGCAGGCGCATCGTTGATGCCGTCGCCGACAAAGGCAATCTTGCCCCCTCTGGCCGCGAGCCGCTGCACGATCTCGGCCTTGCCGTCGGGCAGGACTTCGGCCTCGATGGTTTCGATCCCGAGCCTTGCCGCAATCGCCTGCGCCGTCCGCCGGGCGTCACCCGTCACCATGGCGACCTCGATACCAAGTGCCTTGAGGGCTGCGACGGCGGCCTTGGCCGTGGGCTTGATCGGATCGGCGACGGCGATGACCGCGGCGATCCTGCCGTCGACGGCCGCGAAAAGGGGCGTCTTGGCCTGTTCGCCGAGGGCCTCCGCGCGGGCGGCGAGCGCTCCGGCATCGATGCCCTGCTCCGCCATCCAGCGTGACGAGCCGATCGCGACCTTCCGGCCGTCGACGAGGGCGAGGGCGCCGCGCCCCGGGATTGCCTCGAAAGCGGCTGCCGGGGGAATGGCGAGCTTGCGCTCGCGGGCGGCCTTGACGACGGCCGTGGCCAGAGGATGTTCCGAGCGTGCCTCCACCGAGGCCAGCAAGGCGAGAACCTCATTCTCCGAAAAGCCGGGAGCGGTTTCGATATCGGTGACCGCAGGTTCACCCTGGGTGAGGGTGCCCGTCTTGTCGAAGGCGACGATCTTGACGTCACGCAGGCCTTGCAGGGCATCGCCGCGCCGGAAGAGCACGCCGAGCTCGGCCGCGCGCCCGGTCGCCACCATGATCGACGTGGGGGTTGCCAAGCCCATCGCGCAGGGGCAGGCGATGATCAGCACGGCCACGGCATTGACGAGGGCGAAGGTGAGGGCGGGGTTCGGGCCGAGCAGCAACCAGGCGATGAAGGTCAGCGTCGCGATGGCGATGACGGCGGGCACGAACCAGGCCGTGACCTTGTCGACCAGCGCCTGGATCGGCAGCTTGGCGCCCTGGGCCGCCTCGACCATGCGGATGATCTGGGCGAGCAGGGTCTGCGAGCCCACCTTCGTCGCCCGGAACGCGAAACTGCCGGTTTTGTTGATGGTCCCGCCGATGACCTCGGCACCGACGCCCTTGGTGACCGGTATCGCCTCGCCGGAGATCATCGACTCGTCCACGTAGGAGGAACCTTCGACGATTTCGCCATCGACGGCGATCTTCTCGCCGGGGCGAACCCGGATGATGTCTCCCGGCTGGAGCTCGGCGATCGGCACCTCGGTCTCCGAGCCATCGCGCAGCCGCAGGGCCGTCTTGGCCTGCAGACCGGCCAGTTTGCGGATCGCCTCGCTGGTCTCGCCCTTGGCGCGTGCCTCGAGATAGCGGCCGAGCAGGATCAGCGTGACGATGACGCCGGCGGCCTCGTAATAGACATAGGCCGTGCCTTCCGGCAGGGCCGCGGGCAGGAAGGTCGCGACCACCGAAAACAGCCAGGCGGCACCGGCGCCGAGGGCGACCAGTGCGTTCATGTCCGGAGCGCCGCGCAGCAAAGCGGGAATGCCCTTGACGAAGAAACGCAGTCCCGGACCGAACAGCACCAGGCTGATCAGCACGAACTGGGCATACCAGTTCCACTGGCCCAGATTCATCTGAACGGTGTGGTGGAGGGCCGGTATCAGGTGCCCGCCCATCTCGACCAGGAAGACCGGTATGGTCAGCACGGCCGCAAGCGCTAGGTCCCGGCGGAGCGTGGCAATCTCAGCCTTGCGGGCCGTGCGCTCGGGATCTTCCGCATGGTCGTCCTCGATTACATGGGCGCCATAACCCGCCTTGGCGATGGCGGCCAGCACGGGGGGCAAATTGACCGGCCCTTCGAAGGAGACCTGGGCTCGCTCGGTGGCGAGATTGACGGCTGCCTGTACGACGCCCGGCGTGGCGGCGATGGCTTTCTCCACGCGGCGAACGCAGGACGCGCAGGTCATGCCCTCGATGGCGATGTCGAAAGTCGCGGGGCTCAAAGTTGGAGAACTCAAAGTCGGAGACATGGGGCAATCCCTTTCCAGGTCATTGCCTAGATAGGTAAACCTTCCAGTCATTGGAAGGTCAAGGGGGCTTTGGAGCGCAGACTTCCAGTCCGCTCTTCTCTTTCTGTCAGCGTGGTGTTTCAAAGAGCGGACTGGAAGTCCGCGCTCCCAGCCTCCTCACACCGGTGCCGCTACGTCCTCAGCATTGTTGGCCGGACTGTTGACGCGCGACGAAATCGGCCAGATCTCCATCAGCTCGGGCAGAAAGGGCACCATCAGGTCGAAGGGATCGGGCTCGATGTTGTCGAGCCAGCGCCGATGGTTCTCCGGGGCGAGGATCACCGGCATGCGGTCATGGATCGTCGCCATCAGTGCATTGGCCGGGCAGGTGACGATGGCGAAGCTGCGCGTGATCTCGCCGGAGGCCTTGTCGACCCAGCTTTCCCAGACACCGGCGACGGCGAAGGGACGGTGATCCTTCATGGCAATGGCATAGGGCTGCTTCGCCCCTTTCACCGGCTTGCCGTCCGCCTCGAGGATCTTCATCCATTCGAAGAAGAGATCGATCGGGACGAGGCAGCGCCGGGCCTTGTAGGCATCGCGGAAGGAAGGCTTGGTCTGGATGCCTTCGCAACGGGCGTTGATGGGCTTGGGCCAATCGCCCGGGTCCTTCACCCAGTTGGGAATGAGCCCCCATTGCAGGAGGTCGTGGACATAGGCGGCAGACCGAGGCTGACGGCGGATCACCCAGAAGTGCTGGGCCGGCGCCCCGTTGAAATGGGCTTCCCAGGCACGGGCGACCTCTTCCGGCGTGGCCCCCGGTTCCGTCTGAAGGCCCGGCAGGTCCGGGCTGCGCTGCATGATCCGTCCACACATGGCCGGACCATGGCACGCCCACCTGCAGGTCTCAACGCCACATGCCGCGCATGCGGTCGCGCAGGTCGATCGAGCTGTGGATGCCGCTTTGTTGCCGGGCATCGGAGGCTGCCACCCTCGGCCACATCACCTGCTGGAAGCGGTCGAGGATCGCAGACGGGATGAAGCGGGTGCGGTTGGCATAGACATGCCGGTCGCCCTGGGAATGCTGGCCATGGGTGAAGAAGCGCTGCGGCATCACGAGGTGCAGGCTGTCGCGCGCGCGGGTCATCGCGACATAGAGCAGTCGGCGTTCCTCCTCCAGGTCGTTCTTGGTGCCGGCGGCAAGATCCGCCGGCAGGCAGCCATCCACCGTGTTGAGCACGAACACCGCTTTCCATTCCTGCCCCTTGGCCGAATGGATGGTGGAGAGGATGAGATAATCCTCGTCCCGCAAGGGAGGGCCCGCTTCGTCGCTAGTGGCGCTGGGCGGATCGAGCGTCAGCTCGGTGAGGAAGCGCTCGCGGGACTCGTAGCCCGCGGCGATCTGTTCGAGCTGGAGAAGATCGGCACGGCGCGCTGCGGCATCCTCATGCATGCGCTCGAGATGGGGCTCGTACCAGCGGCGAACGCGCTCGATCTCCCCGGGCCAGTCGCTCAGTCCCTTGTGCAGGCTGGCGGCCAGATCGATGAAATCCGGCCAGTCCGCACCGGCGCGGGGCGGGGCGGGCAAGGCGGCGATATCGTCGACGCCGACGGCATCGAGGACATTGGCGGCGGAGGTAGGACCGACGCCCGGCAGCAGTTGCAGGACGCGGAAACCGGCAACGCGATCGCGCGGATTCTGCGCCCAGCGCAACAGGGCCAGCATGTCCTTGACGTGGGAGGCATCGAGGAATTTCAGCCCGCCGAACTTCACGAAGGGAATGTTGCGGCGGGTCAGTTCGACCTCGAGCGGGCCGGAGTGGTGGGAGGCGCGAAACAGCACGGCCTGCTGCTTGAACGTCATGCCGCTTTCGCGGTTCTCCAGGATCTGTCCGGCCACGAAATCGGCCTGTCCGGCCTCGTCCCTCACGGTGACGAGCTGGGGACGTTCGGTCGATTGCCGCTCCGTCCATAAATTCTTGGTGAAGCGCTCGCTGGCAAGGGCGATCACGGCATTGGCCGCCGCCAGGATGGGCTGGGTCGAACGGTAGTTGCGGTCGAGCGTGATGATCTCGGCCGCCGGCGAGAACTGTGCCGGAAAGTCGAGGATGTTGCGCACGGTGGCGGCACGGAAGGAATAGATCGACTGAGCGTCGTCGCCGACCACCGTGACGCCACGTCCGTCCGGCTTGAGCGCCTTGAGGATCGAGGATTGCAGGCGGTTGGTGTCCTGGTATTCATCGACCAGGACATGGTCGAAACGCACCGAAATATCGGCGGCGATCATCGGCTCGGCCACCATGTGCGACCACCACAGCAGCAGGTCGTCATAGTCGAGCACATTGTTGGCGAGCTTGGCCTCGACATAGGCAGCAAACAGGCTGCGGAGTTCCGCCGCCCAGGCCAGGCACCAGGGAAAGGCCTCTTTCAGCACATTTTCGAGTTCGTCCTGCGCGTTGACCACCCGCGAATAGATGGCGAGGCACGTGCCCTTGCTCGGGAAGCGGTTCTCCGTCTTGGAGAATCCGAGCTCGTGGCGCACCAGATTGATCAGGTCGGCAGAATCCTCCCGGTCGTGAATGGTGAAGGAGGGATCGAGGCCGATCTGGTAGGCATATTCACGCAGGAGGCGGGCGCCGACGGCGTGGAACGTGCCGGCCCAAGTCAGCCCTTCGCTCAGTGTCGCCCCTTTCGCTCCCATGACCTTGGCAGTGATCCGCTCGACCCGCCTAATCATCTCAGAGGAAGCTCGACGCGAGAAGGTCAGGAGGAGAATGCGCCTGGGATCAGCGCCTTCGGCAATGAGATGGGCAACCCGGTGGGCCAGCGTGTTGGTCTTGCCCGATCCGGCACCGGCAATGATCAGCAGGGGACCGGCCGGCTGGCCGGAACCATGTTCGACCGCGCGGCGCTGGTTCTCGTTCAGCCCGGCGAGAAGATCGGCGGGCGATTGAACCAGCTCCTCGGGCACAAGAAGGGCTGCCTGCGCATTCATGCCTTGCTCTCGCGTGGTGAGAAACGAATCCGCCCAGCGATTCGGCGGACGAGCTTTATAAAAGGTAGAAGGCACATATGAACAAAAATGGAACGGATTCGCGAATGATCCGTTCACCGGCAACGGCCTACCGCCATGCTTCCGCTGGTGGAAGAATTCGACCGGGGCGATGTGAATGTGTTCCCTGGGCGCTTGCTCCGGATCCACCGTCACGCCATGTTCGCGGATATGAAGCGGGGCTGATTGGCGGTTTGGTGCGGGAACGGAGTCGAAAAAATCTGACGGGAAGAACCATGCCGGCTGTCGCCGGCCTGGCGGTTCTCCTCGCGTTGGCGCCGGCAATGCCGGTTTTCGCTGCTTCCGATCCCCAGGCCGTGGCCCGGGACATCGCGCGCGATCTTGGCCTCCAACCCGATCTGCCCGGCAACAAGGGCGAGGTTGTGACGCCCAAGACCGAGCCAAAGCAGGACGAGCGGGCACCGCGGGTCTGGAATCCTTCATTGGGAACCTTGCTGAGCGTCCTGCTCTATGCCGCCATCGCCGCGGGCCTCATTTTCGCGATCTGGACGATGCGGGACCGCCTGCCGGTGCTCGGGCGGCGCAAGCTGGCCGCGCGTGTCGAGACGGATGTCTCCGCCCAGGCCGCTTCGGTCGAGCGCATGGTGGTGGCCCAGATCGAGGCCGATGAATTGGCACGGCAGGGCCGCCTTGCCGAGGCCATGCATGCCTTGCTGCTGCGCAGCCTGATCGAGGTGCGAAAAAGGCTCAATGTCAGCTTCGCGGACTCGCTGACCAGCCGCGAAATTCTTCGGGCCTTGTCGCTACCCGACCGAGGCAAGCAGGCATTGGCCGATATCATCGGGCGGGTCGAGCCCGTCTATTTCGGCGAAAGCCCCGCCGAGGAGTGGGATTACACCGCTTGCCGGCAGAGTTACGAGATCCTGACCGACGCGATGCAGGCGAGGGCGGCATGAGCGAAAAAGCCACCTTCTCCGGCCCCGTCCTCGCCGTGCTGGTCGCAGGGGCCACGGCCGTCTTCGCCCTGTCCATGCTGTTGATGCTGAACGGTCCTTCCGAGGAACAGGGCTTCAGTACCACCACCCGCTCGGTCTCGGCGATCGGACATGCCGGCCTCTATGAACTGGCCCGGCGCTTGGATATTCCGGTCGCCCGCAGCCGCATCAACGGCACCGTCGCCCCCGGCGAAGGCGGCTTGCTGGTGATGGCCGAGCCGACGTCGAGCCTGTCGAAGGACGACATCATTCGGCTGGGGCGCGAGAGCAACGTCCTCTTGGTGCTGCCCAAGCGTTGGGCGCTGGCCGACCGGAGCAAGCCCGCCTGGATCCGGTCCGCCACCCCGATGGACATTCCCTGGGTCACCAGCATTGCGCGGCTGGTCGAGTCCAAGCTCGAAGTCACCAGGGGCGATCCGCCCAAAAGCTGGGACCGCAACGATCTCGATGTGAACCCGTCCTTCGACGACGGCGCCCAGCTCATCAAGAGCGAGGAGTTGACCCCGATCATCGGCAATCGCCAGGGCATGCTGATCGGCGAGAAACTCGACGGCGAGCGCCGTGTCTGGATTCTTGCCGACCCCGATCTCGTGGAGAACCACGGCCTGATCAAGGGCAGGAACGCCGAGTTCGCCCTTGCACTGCTGAATGCCATGCGGGATGCCGAGCTCGGGGATGGCAAGGTGGTGTTCGACGAGACCATCCATGGCATGGTCAACAATGTCGACAGCCCCTTCAAGAAACTGTTCCAGTTTCCCTATGTCATCGTGCTCCTGCTCGTGCTGGCTGCGACGGCGCTGTTGGCCTGGGCCACCACGAGCCGTTTCGGCAAGCCACGCCTGGCGCCACCGGCGTTCGACCTCGGCAAGGAGCGCCTGATCACCAACACGGCCACGCTGCTCGACCGTGCCGGCCACCAGGCCTTCGTCATGCGCCGCTATGTGCGCGCGACCTTGCGCGACGCCGGCCGGCTGTTTCACGCACCCCGCCAGCTCGATGACGAGAAGCTGGCGGAATGGCTCGACAAAATCGGCGAGTCGCGGGGGCTGGAGACCAAAGCCTCTGTCGTTCTCGCCCGCGCGGAGGAGGGGCAGGGTACGTCCCTGACCGGCCTGTTCCAGGCGGCGCGCGATATTCATGATTGGAAGGAAAAGATCTCCGATGGAACTGCAGCGCGTCGCCCACATCGCTGACGGCATCCGCAAGGAAGTCGGCAAGGCCATCGTTGGCCAGGACGAAGTCATCGAACTGATGCTCACCGGCCTGCTCTGCGGCGGGCATATCCTGCTCGAAGGCGTGCCAGGCACTGGCAAGACCCTGCTGGCTCAGGCTTTCGCCTCGACCTTGTCGCTGAAATTCGGCCGTGTGCAGTTCACGCCCGACATGATGCCGGGCGACGTGATCGGCACAAATCTGTTCAATTTCCAGACCAACACGTTCGTCCTGACCGAAGGGCCGATCTTTACCGACCTCCTGCTGGCGGATGAGATCAACCGGACCCCGCCCAAGACGCAGGCGGCTTTGCTGCAGGCGATGAACGAGAGGGCTGTCACCATCGACGGCAAGACCTATGCCCTCGGTGCCGATTTCATGGTGGTGGCGACCCAGAATCCGATCGAGCAGCAGGGAACCTATCCCTTGCCCGAGGCGCAGCTCGACCGTTTCCTTTTCAAGATCGATGTCACCTATCCCAGCCGTGACGAGGAGAGAGCCATCGTCACCCAGCACGGACATCGCTCGGCCATGCCCAAGCTGTCCGATTTCGGCATCCAGACCCAGGCCGATCCGGCGACGCTCGCCGATCTCAGGGCCACCAGCGAACAGATCGTGCTGACGCCGCAGATCATCGACTATGTCGTCGACGTGGTGCGCGCCACCCGCCAGCATCCGGCGATCGAGACGGGCGGCTCGACCCGCGCCGCCAATGCGCTCGCGGCCTCCGTGCGGGCCCTGGCGGCGCTGAACGGGCGCGATTTCGTCATTCCTGACGACGTGAAGCGATTGGCGCGGCCGATCCTGCGCCACCGCATCGTGCTCGCGCCCAATGCCGAGATCGATGGCCTCACCCCCGACCGTATCGTCAACGAAATCCTGGACCAGACGGCTGCACCCCGATGATCCGGCCGACACCGCGTGCCGTCCTGCTGTTCAGCCTCGGCATTCCCGTCGCCTTGTTGATGGTGGTGTGGAACCCGGCCCTGTGGCCGTTTTCCTTCGACCTCAGCCTGCTGGCCCTGGTGGTGATCGCCGTCGACGCGCTGCTGATCCCGCCGCGACGTAGCCTGGTGGTCGACCTCAAGGCCCCGAAGCGGCTGCCGGTCGGCAATGAAGGGACGATCGAGGTGACCCTGAGCAGCACCAGGTCGGCACGCCCGGTGAGGATCGAGGCGGTGGTCGATCTCGACGGACCGCTGGAGACGCCGCCGATGGTGGCAGGCCATTTCGGCGGGGCGCCGGAGAGTCTCGGCATTCCCTTCACCGCCTTGCGGCGCGGGGTAGTGACGCTGGAAGCGCTGTGGCTGCGCTGGCGGGGCCCGCTGGGATTGGTGGAGTGGCGCCTCAAGGAAAGCTTGGATCGCAAGATCGAGATTCTGCCTGCCGCCCGCATGTCCTTCGGCCCGGCCATCCAGGCGCTGAGCAAAAGCGCGATCTACGGCACCAAGACCCAGAACCAGAAGGGCGAGGGTACCGAATTCGATACGCTGCGCGAGCATGTGCCCGGCCTCGATTCCCGCATGATCGACTGGAAGCAGTCGGCCCGCCATCGCAAGCTCCTGTCGAAGGAATTCCGCATCGAGCGCAACCACCAGATCGTGCTGGCCTTCGACACCGGCCATCTCATGCTCGAGCCGATCGACGGCCTGGCGCGGCTCGACCACGCCATCGAGGCGGGGCTGATGCTGGGCTGGACCGGGCTGAGGGCAGGCGACCTCGTCGGCAGTTTCGGCTTCGATGCCACCATCCGCCATTATCTCGAACCGGGCCGGGGCAGCACCTATTACGCCCGGTTGCAGCGCTCGGCCGCCCAGCTCGCCTATCACACCGAGGAGACCAATTTCACCCTCGGCCTCGCCGAACTGAATGCGCGGCTGAAGCGCCGGGCCCTGGTGGTGCTGTTCACCGAATTCGTCGACAGCGTGATGGCCGAACTGCTGATCGAGAGTCTGAAGCGCATGGCCAACCGTCACGCCGTGATCTTCGTCACGCTGCAGGACCCTTTGACCACGCGGCTGGTCAATGCCGAGCCGCAGGATTTCGGCATCGTGGCGGAAGCCGTGGTGGCGCATGATTTCGCGCGTGAGCGGGCGATCGTGATGGAGCGCATCGCCCGTCTCGGCGTGCATTGCGTCGACGTGCCGGTTGGCGGGCTCAGTGTCGCTCTGCTCAATCGCTATCTCCAAATCAAGCAGGAGGGCCTGCTATGACGGCCATGGATGCCAGCTTGCCTGCGACCGGTCCTGCCGGGCCGGCGCCGACGATCATCGGCGTGCCCGGCGAGCCTCGGGCCCACGTGGTGTTGCGCTCGGCCGAGTTTCGGCGGGGACGCGAGGAGAGCTGGCGGGAACTCGAAGACCTGGTCACGCGCGTCGAAAAACGCGGCATCAACGGTGTCTCCGCCGACGAATTGCAGAAGATGCCGCTGCTCTATCGCTCGGCTCTGTCCTCGCTGTCCGTCGCCCGCAGCATTGCGCTCGACCGCAATCTGCTGCGCTATCTCGAAGCCCTGACGCTGCGGGCCTATCTGGTGGTCTACGGGCCGCGCACGAGCCTGCTGGCGGGGTTGGGCCATTTCTTCCGCTACGGCTTCCCCGACGCCGTGCGCAAGGCGGGCTGGCATATATTGATCGCCTTCGCCGCGATGGCGCTCGGCATTGCGGCTGGGTTCGTGCTGGTGAACAGCGAGGCCGAATGGTTCAATGCCATCGTTCCCGACGGCCTGGCCGGAGGGCGGGGGCCGAGTGCCAGCGCCGAATATCTGCGCAGCGTCCTGTTCGCGCCCTGGGACGGCTTCAAGGAAGGTTTCATCGTCTTCGCCAACTACCTGTTCCAGAACAACAGCATGGTCGCCATCCTGTCCTTCGGGGTCGGTTTCATGGCGGGCGTGCCGACACTGCTGCTGCTGGTCTATAACGGGTTGATCGTCGGCGCCTTCCTGGCCATCCACTATCAGCGCGGCCTCCTGATCGATTGCATCGGCTGGCTGTCGATCCACGGCGTGACCGAACTCGGGGCCTTCATCCTGTGCGGCGCCGCGGGCCTGGTGGTGGCCGAGAAGATCATTTTCCCCGGCCGCTATTCACGCCTGGAAGCGCTCGCCATTCACGGCAAGCAGGCCGCCGTTCTCGCTTGCGGTGCGGTTGCCATGCTGTTCATTGCGGGCTTCATCGAGGGTGGCCTGCGCCAGCTCATCAATGTGACGTCCTGGCGCTTCGCCTTCGCCGCCGTCACCGCCGTGCTGTGGGGCGTCTATTTCCTCTATTGCGGCAAGGGGGCACAGCATGGCCTCTCCGCGTGACCGCGTTTCCCAACTGCTCGAGGGGCGGCAGCGCCGCACTCGCGAGATCGTCACGCCGGAAGGCGTCGCCATCCATGTCGAGGTCGCCGACCGCGGCGAAAGGCTGGGTGCCTTCCTGATCGACCTGGTGATCTGGTTCGGCGCCACCATCCTGATCTGGATCGCGCTGGCGACCACCTTCCTGCGCGGCGGCAGCGATGTCGCGGTGACGGTGATCTCCTTCCTCTCCTTCTTGCTGCGCAACCTCTATTTCATCCATTTCGAGCTGGCCTGGCAGGGCTCGACGCCGGGCAAGCGCGCCACGGGACTGAAAGTGATCGATCGCCGGGGGGGCGTGCTGACCCCGACCGCCGTGGTAGCGCGCAACCTGACCCGCGAGGTCGAGTTCTTCCTGCCGCTGCAGCTCTTCTTCATGTGGATCGGCGCCTCCAACAGCGGAGAGTCCTGGCAGGCGCTCTCGATGCTGGCCTGGGTGGTGTTGCTCGCTGCCTTGCCTTTCTTCAACCGCGATCATCTGCGGGCGGGCGACCTGATCGGCGGCACGCTGGTGATCGCCCTGCCGAAACGCGCCCTTGCCCTCGACCTTACCCAGGGATCGGCCAAGGTCGCTGCCCGCTACAGCTTCACCTCGGCGCAGCTGCAGGCCTATGGCGCCTATGAGCTGCAGGTGCTGGAGGAAATTCTCCGCCGGCCCGGCGGGACCGAGACCTGGCGGATCCATCGCGAGATCGCCGAGAAAATCATTCGGCGCATCGGCTGGCAGGGTACATTCGAGCCCAATGCGGCGACCGACTTCCTGCAGGCCTTCTATGCGGCGGAGCGGGCGGAACTCGAGCGCGGCCAGCTTTTCGGCCGCTATCGCGACGACAAGAACTCGGGTACCCGCAAGGCCGGCGAGCCGGCCAAGTGAGGGCCGGCTCCCTCGGCGAGCGAAGCTCTCAATCGAAGACGTCAGCGAGCCTGTCGATGTCGATGCCTTCCTTGATCGAGCGCAGGCGGTAATAGACCAAGGCGGTGAGTACGCTGCCAAGTGCTGTCAGGTAAACCTGGAACAGATTGCCCAGCAAAGCACCGAATATCGGCCCCCCGAGGCCGCCGCCAATATATTCGATGATAATGGCGACGATCCAGCCGGCGATGCCGACGATCAGTACGAGGCCGAGAATCTGCCAGCGAAAGCCTGAGGTGAGTTCGCCGCTGCGGGACATACTGTCCGTGACGCCGCGCTGTTCGACGACGCAGACCGCGACGGCAGCGTAAAGCATGCAGATCAGCCACAGGCCAGGCACGATCAGCAGCATCAGGCCGACGGCAATTCCAAGGCCGACGAGAATCGAGAGGCCCAGCAGTGGCAGGAAGCGGGACAATCCCTTGGAAAGGGCATCGCCAACCGAAAAGTTTTGCCCGCGCAATTCGTTGAAGGCGCCGTAGATCATGCCGCCCTGAATGATAAAGAGCAGCGCGATGTAGATCAGCATCAGCACCACGATGGCACTGACGTTCGGGAATGGGTTCTCCGGCGTCGGAACTCCGATGACCAGGGTCGAGATGATCAGGGGGACGATGGGAATCAGGCCCAGCGCCAGAAATCGCGGCAGGGCGCGGTGAAGAACGGCAAAGCTTTCGCTGATCAAGGCACCGATGTTGAACTCACCGGAACCGGTGCCTTGGCTGTAGTTGGTCATGAGAGCGCATCCTATTAATCAAGGGCGGCAGTAGGAGATCAATATTTACGATAGTGTCCATCGATGACGATTTCCTTTGCGAACCGCCAGTTTCTTTGCGAGCCGCCAAGTACACGACAGGAAAGTTCCTCGAGGGGCGCGTATGGAAACTTATTTCACGCGAAGAAGGAGTGCAATTGCCGCTGCAACTCCCATGGGTGTGAGAGCCACATCAGCTGTGGGAAGAGAGTGAGCGCGAGGTCCGGACAACGCCGCAGGGCTGGCCGCCGAAGCCATGGAACAATCCAAGGAAAGCCGCCTCAGCGGCTCGGCGGGCGCCAGGTCTCGGGCGGGTACTGACGCGGGCGCCGAGCCTCCTCGTTCGGGTCCGGAGGCTGCTGGCCGAAGAGCACGTCCGGATCGGGCGCCGTGGCGCCCCAGGGGTTGCCATCCGCCGGCATATAGCCGCTCTTGGCGCCCCAGCCCTTGTTCTGCTCGAACCAGCGGTCGAAATTCGGCAGGCCGTCATACTCATATTTGCGTTCATAGGCCTCGCAGGCTTCGGGCTTGGGGCCGAGATTGAGGCAGATGAGCGGCGAGCGCTCATAATAGGAGCAGCTCGGATAGAGGCTGTGGGCGACGAGTTCGCCCTCATAGGTCCCGTCATAGCGCAGCGTCAGCTTCAGTTCCGTCCAGATCGGCGGGAAATTCATGACCTTCTGCAGGATCTTGCCGGCGACGAAGCCGACGGGGGGAGGCGCTACGCCTGCGGCGAGTTCGGCGCTCTGGGTGCGGGCGCCGACGGTCTGGCGGAACACCACGCCCTCGTCGATATATTGCGGTTCCTCCAGCTTGATCGGATAGGGATAGGAGGGAAAGCCGAGGAAGGATGGCGAGCGGTAGAGGCCCGTGTCCTTCTCGTAAGCGACGCGGTGGAGCAGCCGGATCGCCTTTGAGGAGGTGTCGGTGCTCTCGATGGTGGCTTCGAGAAAATTGGCGAAGCGATAGCCGCTGCTGCCGAGGATGCGCTGGCGATCGACGAGCTCGCCCGGGCTGCCGGCATCGTGCTCCGGCAGGCCGGAGCGGGGGTCGATCCAGCTCATGGTGGCGATCGAATAGGTGAAGCTGTTTATCTTGAGGACGAGCTGGCCGTCATCGGGGGGAATCATGATGATGCCGGGATTGGCGCTGCTGCTGAACCGCCAGTTCCAGCCCTTCGGGCTCGGCACGACGCAGCCGACGCGGTGGCGCAGATACCAGTTCACCTCGCGGGTGTTGAGCGTGTCGAAATTGTAGCTGATCAGATATTGCACGTTGATGCCATGCGCCCTGGCAACGGAAAGCCAGTCGTCGCCATCCTTCACCCGGTAGGGACGGCCGCGTGGAATGGCAGCCAGCTTGGCGGGCTTTGTTTCAAGCGGTGTAGCCATGGTCTTCTCCGTGAAGGCGGCATGCCTGCGTTGCGGAGCGATCGCGGTTCATCGTGCGCGGCTCCAGCACGCCGGCAATGCCTGCCTGGCGAGCCAGTATGAGCAGTCTGCGGGCAGAGGTCATCCTGCGTTCGGAGGAGGTGGCCCTGCCTTTTCTGTGCTCCAATCGAGCCTGTGGAGAGCCAGAGCGGGCGCTCCCATCGACGCCGTGCCATCTTGTCAACGCCGCCTTCCTCAGCCCATGGCGACGATGGCGCGAGAGTCCTTCAAATGACGAGTTTTCTCGACTTCAACAAAGATCCCGCCAACGACATCGACAACAAACCCCAGCAATATCATAATTTTGGCGGCAAGGGCGTGCGGGTGCAGGTCTATTGGGCCGCCGATATCTGGCGCGACGTGTCGCTGTGGAACAACAGCTGGGCGTTGCTCAAGGGGGCTGACGAGATCCTTCGCAAATATACGCTGGCGCTCGACATGCTGCCGCTGCAAACCGAGCCGGCAGCGCTGGCCTCGACGAAGGAAAAGGCCACCCGCAAATTCGACAAGACCGTAGACAAGCAGGTTGCGCGGCAAAAGAAGGCGAAGGGCGAGGTCGCCAAGAAGCAGACCGAAGCTGCCGCCAAGGCGATCGAGGAGCAGGGCCACGCGGCACGGGGTCTCCTGGATTTCAGCGGCTCGGTCCATGTGCCCATGGAGGGCGAGGCTCCCATCGACGGCCTCACCGCCCTCAGGAAAAGCCTTGGCACGGTCCCGGATGAAACGCGGATGGTCGTGGTGTTCGCCCATATTGATGGCGGGCCGAACGGCTACACGGTCCTGCGCCAGGAGTGGCTGCCCTGGGTCATCGCTGATCCCACACCAACCCAGGACAATCCCAAGACCTTGCTGATCCATGAAATGGGACATGCCTGCCGCCTCAATCATCAGCAATCCGATGCCGGTTCGGCGACGGCCAAGAACATCATGTATCCTCTGGATTTCAAGGGACTGACCCAGCTGTGGGGCTGGCAGGTGGACACCATCTATGATTCCTATTGGTGCAATGGCCGCAAGCCTACGAACTGGTGGGACAGGATCAGCAATGCGAAACTGCCACCGGATCATCCCTTCCTCTGGGAGGAGCCGCCATAGAGCAAAACGCTTTAGCAGGATGGCAGCGGACAGCTTTCAGGTCTTGCCGCTGGCCCATTCCGGCAGGTGTCGCGCAACCTCCGGCACGCTGCGGATCTCGCGCAATCGTTCGAAAGCCGCGGTCGCCACTACGGCCGAGAGTGTGCTGAAGAGCATCATGCCCGCCTCTTGGCCGAGCGTCTGCATCACGGTTACGGGCGCATAGGCGAAATCGCCGGTGACGGCGCCAAGCCCGATGGTCGGCAGCAGCGTCAGGATGAAAAGACCGAGGATGGACCAGCGATAGCCCTGGGTGAGTTGCCCGCTGCGCTCCAGGCTCTCGACCATATCCGTGCGTTCGATCATGCAGGCCGGCAGCGCGAGATAGAGCAGCGCGATCGCCATCAGGCCCGGCACCACCAGCGCGGCGAGTCCGAGCAGGACGAGAATGCCGCTGAGAAAGGCCGTGCCCAACAGGGTGGGGAGCCTCTGCCAGGTTTGCCGCATCGACACAAGCAGACCGAAGTTCGAGCCTTGCAGCAGGCGGTGCGTGCCGGTGACGGTGGCGCCCTGGGCGAAGACCAGCAGAATCACGGCAATAGGCAAGGCTACCAGGTCGGCGAGCGTCGGCGTTTGCGAGACCCCGCCGTTCACCAGCAAGGCGAGCAGGGTCGGCAGGCTCGGCAGGGTGTTGAGCAGGACGATCGGGAAGAGGCCCCGCCACAAACCTGTCGCTGCATTCGCAAGAAGAAGGAACAGGCGCAGGGGCGGTCGTGAGGAGGCAGGTCTGCTCATGGGCACCTCGATCGAGACTGGCCACGCCGATCACTCTGTTATGACGTGTGTGGGCGGCAAGAGGAAGGGCTTGCGTGGCAGAGCCTTAACGCCCGGGACGCGCTTTAGTCCCCGAAAGACGGGGCGTGCCTTGTGGGGACATGGGCGGGCAGGAACCGATCCAGGAGAAGGGGCTGGCGTTCTGCCCGGTCTCAGCTCGGTCAGCGTCGCGACGAGCAGTTTCGATTGTGCTTTTTCGATCGCATCAGGCGGGCGCTCACTGGGATTTTCCGGTTGTTCACCAAGAATCTTGCTTCGTCAAAATCCAGAAGAGGGAACGTTTGCGCTAAAAATAGGTTTTGACTCATTGAGTCTATTCGAGATCGATTCAGAAAGGAGGGCTCGATGACCCGCTCGATACTGATAGGTCTTGTGGCGGCAGCGAGCATTACGGGCTCGTCGGTGGCGCTCCCGCTCGTGCCACGTCTGGCCGACAATGGTTCCGGCGTCGCCCAGGTCCGGTATCACGGTGGATGTCCGCCCGGCTACAAGGTCACCAGCCATGGCGGCTGCAAGCTCAGCCACTATCTGCGTCGCCATCCTGGCCAGAACCCGGACAACTACTATTACGAAGAGCGACCCAGCTTCGGATTCGGTCTTGGCTATCGCAGCTATCACCACCGTCGCTACTACGATGACGGCTATTGAGCCGTTTTCCGTCGGCACGGGCGCCCTTGCGGCGCCCTTTTATCGGACCCGCCCCAAGATTAGCGGTGCTGTTGCCTCTTCATGTTGCAAACAGTAGCTCTGGCCACAGAAAAACGACAAGCCCCCTTGCAATGCGGCAGCGACTTCAATATGAAGCCCAAACGGAACGGGGCCACCCACTGTAAAACATTCGGCGGAATTGCAAAAAATTTCTGCTAAGTGTTTGATCACAAAGGCTCTTTGTTCGGGGATAGTTCAACGGTAGAACAGCGGACTCTGACTCCGTTAATCTTGGTTCGAATCCAGGTCCCCGAGCCATTCCTTCCCAGAAATCGCTGAAGATGCAGGGCCGGGCTGGCTGTTGTGCACGGGCTCGACCAGCATGCGCTCGAACTCGGTTGCCACTCGCCATATGGGACTATCGCGGCGATCCAGAGTCGGATTTGGGCCTGTTTCGATTTTACCGGCGTCAGGCATCAGGAGTGTGTCCATGTCGCGCATCGTGATGGTAACGGCGCACCTGCGACTGTGCCGCTCCAGAATGAAGCGGGCCTCCGGAGCGTCGACGGAAAGTGTTCCACCATTGCGGCAAGTGAAGCCCACCGCAGGCGGCAAGAGGGGCGAGGCGTTTCGCAGGTTACAGATCACGCCCTCGTGCCATTTTAACAGTTGCCAATACGGTGAAGCGGGCGGATTATTCAATGTTGGCCTCGTGGACGTCTGCAAGCGCTTTCATCGTGCTTTAGCTGCGTCAAAGGCGTTGTTGGCGAGTACACGAATGGAGTCCGAGTCTTCTCCCCAGTCCCGCACCAAGATTCTGGTTACCTGGGGTTTGCGTATCCTTGTGGCATTGATCTTCCTCACGCCCGCATTGCTCACCCTGTGGGGGCATCGGATCATGGTCCGCCAGTTCGATGCGCTTGGCTTTGCGCCCTGGATGCGCGTTGCCTTGTCGTCGACGCAGGTACTCGCCGCCTTGCTCGTGCTCGTGCCCGTGGCAAGCCTGGCGGCCGCCGTGCTTCTGCTCTTGATCGACGCCGGCACGCTGATTGTGCAGTTTCTATTGATCCGCAGCGGCTATGTGCATCTGGCACTGTTCGCCCTGCCGTTGCTCGCGCTGATCAGCCTGCAGAGCGGGCGCTTCGACAGGAAATTGGCTGAGCTGGAGAAGTAGCGGCATCGGTGACGATGCCGCTCTTCTGGGATGAGATGCCGGTCGGGATGGCAATCAGGCCATTTCGTGGTTCCAGGGCGGATCGGCGCCTTCGCGTGAAACCGTGATTGCCGCCGTCCGTGCGGCATAGTCCATGGCCTCCTGGGCAATGGCCTCGTCGAGATTCTTCACGGTATCGATGGAAACCACGTTGCGGCGCTGCAGGATGGTGAGCAGGCCGGAGGAATAGCTGTCGCCGGCGCCGACCGTATCGGCGACCTTCTCGACCCTGACGACGGGACTGCGCACGGCGAAGCCCTTGCCATAGCCTTCCGCACCATTGCCGCCATCCGTCAGCACCACGAAATGGGCGCCCTTGGCCACCAGATCCTGGGCCCAGGCGGCGGGATCGATACCCGGATAGAGCCAGTTGAGATCGGCCTTGGAGATCTTGATGATCTCGGCGGCTTCCGTCATGCGCTTCATGCGGGCGCGATATTCGACGGCATCGCCCACCACGGTCGGCCGCACATTGGGATCCATGCCGAGCACGCGCTTGCCCTTGTTGGCGAAATAAAGCGTCTCATAGGCCGAGGCGATCGGGTCGTTGATGAGCGCGACCGAGCCCGTCCAGATCATCGAGACTTCCGGCCCGACCGGCGGAACGTCGCGTTCGGGCGAGAACAGGCGATTGGAGGAGGCTTCGTCGATGAAGGCATATTCGGGTTCGCCTTCGCCGACGGAAACGAAGGCGAGCATCGACGAGTGCTTCGAGCGGGCGACATAGTGCTGCTTGACCTTCGATCGGGTCAGGGCAGCGGCAAGGTCCTCGCCGAAGAAGTCGGTGGACAGCGCGGCGCAGAACCCGACATCACCCTCGAGCCGGCCGATGCCGACGGCCGTGTTGAACGGGCTGCCGCCGACAGCTGGCCGATAGGCGTTCCGGCCATCGGCGCTTTTGACCGGCAAAAAGTCGATCAGGGCTTCGCCGCACACAAGAATCATGGGGTCTCCTCACTCCAGGCCGCCGACTGCCGTTTCCACGGCCGCCAGGATGCGGCCGCTACGGGCAAGTTCGAGTATGGATTGCATTTCGTGGTGGTACCAGCGGTCTCCGTCAAGGGCCGGCGCGATTTCGGCGCGGATCGCATCGAGCGCCGCCTGCGAGCCCTTGCCGATCGGGTAGTCCTTGCTGCGGTCGGCAACCAGAGAAAGCGCCTGGGCCGCCATCAGCATCTCGACGGCAACGATCTGCTCGACATTCTCCACCACGGTGCGGGCCTTGCGCGCACACCAGGTGGAGTTGGAGACATGATCCTCCGCATTGCTCTTGCCGGGAATGGAGTCGACCGAGCCGGGCGTGGCGAGGCCGCGGTTTTCCATGACCAGGGCCGACATCGAGCATTGCACCGTGGCAAAGCCGGTATTGAGGCCGCGCTGGCCGGCGAGGAGGTTGCGCGGCAGGCCATAGCTCATCACCGGATCGATCAACCGGGCGAGGCGGCGTTCGGAAATGGCGCCGAGATCGGTCATGGCGATGGCAAGCAGATCCATGGCCTGGGCGACATAGGCGCCGTGGAAATGGCCGCCCGAGATCGAGACATAGCTGCCGTCGTCATTGGCGAACATCAGCGGGTTGTCGGTGGCCGAGTTCATTTCCACCCCGAGTATGCCGTCGGCATAGGCGAGGGCCTCGAAGACCGGGCCGTGCACCTGCGGGGCGCAGCGCAGCGAATAGACGTCCTGCACGCGCGGGGGCACCGGCTTGGCCGGGTCGCGCGCCTCGTCGGGATAGAGGATGGCGCGAGCGCCTTCCGAGCAGCGCTTGGAATCGCCGGCGATGCGCAGCAGGTTGCGGGCGGTGCGCGCCTGGCCGCGATGCGGCCGCGCCGCATGCACGCGCGGGTCGAAAGCGGCCAGTTCTCCGCGCAGGGCCTCCAGCGTCAGAGCGAGCGCGATGTCGGCATGTTTGAGGATGCGCTTGGCATCCTCCTGGGCAAGGGCTGCGATGGCCAGCGATACGGTGGAACCGTTGATGATAGCCGAGGCTTCCTTGGCCCCCATCTTGTATTCGGGCTCGAAGCCGGCCCGGCGCGCGGCTTCGGGCGCCGGATAGACCTTGCCCTTATACTCGACCTGGACGTCCTCGAACCCTCGGATGGCGCCGGCGAGATAGGCGAGGGGAGCGAGGTCGCCGGAAGCGCCGACCGAGCCCTTGGAAGGAATCACGGGGTGCAGGCCGGCATTGAGGAAGCCGACGAGACGGTCCATCAGCGGCAGCGTCGCGCCCGAATAGGCGGAGGCAAAGGCATTGGCGCGCAGTAGCATGGTCGCGCGCACGATCTCGCGCGCGAAGGGCTCGCCGATGCCGGTGGCATGGGCGCGGATGGTCTGATCCTGGTAATGCGTCATGTTGGCGACGGGAATGCGCACGTCCTTGAACAGGCCAACGCCCGTGTTGAAGGCGTACATCAGCGGAGCCTGATCGGTCAGCCAGTTGGCGTCGATATAATCGCGCGCCGTGCCTACCGCGGCGCGGGCCTTGGCCTCGATGCCCGCCTTCTCGAAGCGGCCTGCCTTCTCAGAGCGCGCGACGCGGACGACCTTGGCACCGGTCATACGTCGCCCGTCTATGGTGACAGCCATGGCCTCCCCCGCATCGCGCTCGATATCCTTGACCTATGCGTTTTGCGATTTGGAGGTTACGCCAAGAATCGCAAGGACGCGTCGAACCAAAGAGTGAGAGCAAACAAGTGTTTCCGTCAAAACGCGCTTTGCTCTAGCAGAAGCGGATCGAAACGCAACCGGCCTTCAGCCGCTGGCAGCAAGGCCTGCGGCCAGTGGCGCAGCCGTCCTGTCCGCCAGCCAACAGACCACGGCGTGGATGGCCTCTTCCGTCGTTGCGCCGGCGGCGATGCGCTCTTCATAAACCGTCAATTGCCCATCGGCGCTGGTGCCCGTGCGCAGGATCATCTGGGCCGTCGCCAATTCCTCGCTGCAGCCGAGCAACTCGGCATCTTCCCAGACCAGATCGAGCAGTTCCGTCAGCATATTGGCGGCGCTTCGCGCCTGCCCGCTATGCAGGTCGATGAGCGAGCCGTGGATGCCGTAGCGCTGCGCCCGCCATTTGTTTTCCTCGACGATCGCACGCCCCGGCGACGTCAGGCCACGATTGAGGTCCGGCTTTCGGATGAGGTGCCGCACCAGGCTGCGATAAAGCGCGGCGATGGCAAGGGCATCCTCCACATTCGTGCAGACATCGGTGATCCGCAGCTCCAGCGTGGGCAGATGGCTGGAGGGTCTTATCGCCCACCACAGGAAACTGGTGTCGTCGATGATGCGGTTGCTCACCAGCGTGTCGACATAGGTCCGATAGTCCTCCTCGCTCCGGAAGAGGTCGGGCAAGCCCGAGCGGGGCAATTCCGCATAGATGTTCTGGCGATAGCCCATCAGGCCGGTCGGGCGCGACTGCCAGAACGGCGAGGAAGTCGAAAGCGCCAGCAGCAAAGGCAGATAGGGCAACATGCGGGTCATCAAGTCCACTCGCGAGTGTTCCTGAGGAATCTCGACATGAACGTGCATGCCGCAAATCATCTTGCGGCGTGCGAGCATCTGCAGGTCACGCGTGACCTTGCCATAGCGATTGGCATGGGTGGGATGCTGCTCGGACCATTCGGCAGAAGGGTGCGTGCCCGCGGCCAGGATGCCGAGATCGTGCTTGAAGGAGAGGTCCTGCAAGGCCTGGCGGCAGCCCACCAGTTGCAGCCTCGCATCCTTCATGTTGCGGCAGGGAGTCGTTGCAATCTCGATCTGCGCTTGCAGCAACTCGCGTGTAACGTGTTTGCCCAGCATTTGCCGGGCCTCGTCGAAGAACTCGGCCGACATGGTTTCCTGCACAGCGCCGGTCCGGCGCTGGAACACGAAATACTCCTCCTCGATACCGAAGGTGTAGGGATGCTCCATGCTGTCCTCCGATCGGTGTCGGGCAGTGATCCGGGCCTCGATGCAGCTCTCTAACGCAGGCCGCCCGCAGAAGGTCCCGGGCAGATACAATTCCCTTACATTGGCGAGGAGCGAGCGTTCTCGAGCCCCCTGTAGGCAATACCAAAGAGTAAAGGAAAGGCCGGTGCATTGCTGCACCGGCCCCCGCTCGGCTCTCTCTGGATGGTTTTTGAGTTGTTAGACCGAGTAGTACATCTCGAATTCGACCGGATGCGGCGTCATCTCGAAGCGCATCACTTCCTGCATCTTCAGCTCGATGAAGCTGTTGATGAAGTCGTCGGTGAACACGCCGCCCTTCTTGAGATACTCGCGGTCCTTGTCGAGGGCAGCGAGAGCCTCGCGCAGCGAGCCGCAGACGGTCGGGATCTTCTTGAGCTCCTTGGGCGGCAGGTCGTAGAGATCCTTGTCCATCGCCGGGCCGGGATCGATCTTGTTGAGGATGCCGTCCATGCCGGCCATGAACAGGGCTGCAAAGGCGAGATAGGGGTTCGCCGCCGGATCGGGGAAGCGGACCTCGACGCGCTTGGCCTTCGGGTTGGTCGTGTAGGGGATGCGGCAGGAAGCCGAGCGGTTGCGGGCCGAATAGGCCAGCAGCACCGGCGCTTCGTAGCCGGGGACCAGGCGCTTGTAGGAGTTGGTCGCCGGGTTGGTGAAGGCGTTCAGCGACTTGGCATGCTTGATGATGCCGCCGATATAGTGAAGGCAGGTCTCGGAGAGGTCGGCATATTTGTTGCCGGCGAACACCGGCTTGCCGTCCTTCCAGATCGACTGGTGCACATGCATGCCCGAGCCGTTGTCGCCGAAGACGGGCTTGGGCATGAAGGTTGCCGTCTTGCCATAGGTGTGGGCGACGTTGTGAATGGCGTACTTGTAGATCTGCAGGTGGTCGGCCATCGTCACCAGCGTACCGAACTTCATGCCGAGTTCGTGCTGGGCGGAGGCGACCTCGTGGTGATGCTTCTCGACCACGACGCCCATCTGCTGCATCGCAGCCAGCATTTCCGAGCGCATGTCCTGCGCCGAATCGAGCGGGGGAACCGGGAAGTAGCCGCCCTTGGTGTTGATGCGGTGGCCGAGATTGCCACCTTCATATTCGGTGTCGAAATTCGTCGGCAGTTCGGTCGAATCGAGCTTGAAGCCGGTGTTGTAGGGGTCCGCCTTGAAGCGAACGTCATCGAACACGAAGAACTCGGCTTCCGGGCCGAAATAGGCGACGTCACCGATGCCGGTCGACTTCAGATAGGCCTCGGCGCGCTTGGCGATGCCACGCGGGTCGCGGCTGTAACCTTCGCCGGTGGAGGGCTCGACCACGTCGCAGGTGATCGACATCGTCGCTGCCGAGAAGAAGGGATCCATCGTGGCGGTGGTGGGGTCCGGCATCAGGCACATGTCGGATTCGTTGATCGCCTTCCAGCCAGCGATGGAGGAACCGTCGAACATCGTGCCTTCCGTGAAGATCTCCTCATCCACCAGGGAGACGTCGAAGGTCACATGCTGCCACTTGCCGCGCGGGTCAGTGAAGCGAAAATCGACATATTTGACGTCATTGTCCTTGATCGCCTTCAGGACATCCTTGGCGGTCTTCATCTGGTGCAACCCTTTCGTTCGTTTGGGCACTATCTTTTAAGGCGCGAACCGAGGCCCGCTGATTGCCAGAGCGTCTTGCGATTGGACGGGATCACCGGAAATCGCAAAGACGCGTCGAAATACAAAGCCAGAGCAAATAGGCGTTCAGCCATGAACGCGCTTTGCTCTAGATGGCGTCGAGGCCACTCTCGCCGGTGCGGATGCGGATGGCTTCCTCGATGTTGAGGACGAAGATCTTGCCATCGCCGATCCGGCCCGTCTGGGCGGCCTTGCGGATGGCGTCGATGGCGCGCTCGACACGCTCGTCCGGCACCACAACCTCGATCTTCACCTTGGGAAGAAAATCGACGACATATTCGGCGCCGCGATAAAGTTCCGTGTGGCCTTTCTGCCGCCCGAATCCCTTCGCTTCCGTCACCGTAATGCCCTGCAGGCCGACCTCCTGCAGCGCTTCCTTCACCTCGTCCAACTTGAAGGGCTTGATGATGGCTTCAATTTTCTTCATGGGGTCTCCTCGATTTCAGCACATAGTGCGCAGAAACCTCCTTGCTGGTAGCAGGTCGCATGCCAAACCGCCAACAGGAAAATTTTCTTTTATCTTCAAGATGTTGAGGCGTTAGGTGCTGAAAAATGGGCAAGCGATGCCGGAAGACTGCACAATTTTTCGGCGACCTGCCAATAAAATATGCGCCCCGAGAGGGTAATTTTCAGCGCTTGACGTGAAGGAACGCATTTTTTCCACCGAATGCGACGAGGTGGCGCATGCCAGGGAAGGTTTGGAGGACGTTTTGATTGAGTTACTGACCCCGTCCGAAATGGCCGATGCGGATCGTCTTGCCATTGCCGAGGCCATGACGGCCGACCAGTTGCTCGAGAGGGCCGGGCGGGCCGTGGCCGATGTCGCGGCGCGACACCCCTTCAACACGCCGATCCTGGTTTTGTGCGGCACCGGCCTGAATGGGGGCGATGGCTTCGTTGCCGCCCGTATCCTGCGCGAAAGGGGCTATCGGGTCCGGCTCGGCCTGCTGGGCCCGGTTTCGGCGCTGGGGGGAGAGGTCGCCTATGCTGCCGAGAAATGGGGGCAGCCGGTGGAGGATGCTCTGGCGCTGTCGCTCCCCAAGGAAGGAATCATCATCGATGCGCTGCTCGGCGCCGGGCTTTCCCGCGACATCGGCGGCCCGCTCGCCGCGTTGGTCGAACGGATCAATGCTTCGGGCCTGCAGGTCATCGCAGTCGATCTGCCCTCCGGCATCGATGGGGCGACCGGCCAGATCCGCGGCGTGGCCATCAAGGCGCACGAGACGGTGACCTTCTTCCGGCGCAAGCCTGGACATCTGCTGCTGCCGGGCAAGCTCAATTGCGGTGCGGTCCGGATTGCGGATATCGGCATTGCGGACAATGTGCTGGCAACCATCCGGCCGCGGACTTTCGTCAACCAGCCTTCCCTGTGGCAGCCCTGTTTTCCGCATCCCGGGCCGGCGGGACATAAATATGCGCGGGGGCATCTGGTGGTGCTGTCCGCCGGCATTGAAGGGACGGGGGCGGCACGGTTGGCGGCCAAGGCCGGATTGCGTGTCGGCGCGGGGCTTGTGACGGTTGCCAGTCCTTCCGACGCTCTCGGCATCCATGCTGCCTCGCTCGATGCCATCATGGTGCGGCGCTGCGATGGCCCGGAAGGCCTCGCCGTCATGCTGGAAGATGCCCGGCGCAATGCATTCGTCGTGGGGCCCGCTTTGCCGCCGGATGAGGAGACCCGCGCCAAGGTCGATCTGGTTCTTTCTTCCGCGCGAGCCGTGCTGATCGACGCCGGCGCGCTCTCCGCCTTTGCCGCCGAGCGCATTCATTTCATCGCCACGCTGCGGGCTGCGCTCGGGCCCGTCGTTCTCACGCCCCATGAGGGCGAATTCGCACGCGTCTTCGACGACATTGCCGGAAAACATGCTGACAAGCTCCAGCGGGCCCGTGCAGCCGCCGAGGCAACCGGCGCTGTGATCGTGCTGAAGGGGGCCGATACCGTGATCGCAGCACCGGACGGGCGCGCCGCCATCAACGCCAACGCACCGCCGACCCTGGCGACGGCCGGCTCCGGCGACGTGCTCTCCGGCCTGATCGGCGGGCTTCTCGCTCAATCGATGCCGGCCTTCGAAGCCGCCAGCGCGGCCGTCTGGCTGCATGGCGAGGCGGCCCATCTGTTCGGGCCGGGGCTCACCGCCGACGACTTGCCGGTGATGTTGCCCAAGGCCCTCGCAGCCTTGTCGTGAGCCGTGCCGCATCAACTCATGCCAGGCTTTCGGCGAACAGGTCGACGCCATCGGCCAGGCGGTTGGGCAGAATTGGGCGCTCCTGCCAATGGGAACCCGAATCCTGGATGGTCTGATGAAAATCGGCACGCACGAATTTGTAGCGGCCGATGACTTGTTCCTCATCCTCTTGCTTGAGGTAGAGCCCTTCGGCGAGATCGCTGTCCTCAGTCTGGCCCAGGACAGTCGGGACGTCGAGGCCGGCCTCGGCTGCGGCGAGCCGCAGGGATTGCCGCCAGTCCCGCGATTTATAGAGCGACGGCCCGACCAGTGCCGGTAGTTCTACCTTCCTGGGCAGGTTGCCTTGATGAACGACCGGTACCGAAACCACGGGCAATCCGGCTAGCAAGGCATGCCGGCGCGGCGTCGCAAGAAAGGCCGCGCGTTCGCGATCATAGATATCGAACTCGAGAAAATAGTGCGGCAGCCGATCATAGAAGACCGTGTGCTTGGCAAAGCACCATTCACCGAACATCATGAAACGCCGGCCCAGCAGTATCCTGAATATACGTTCATGAGTTTGCGCCCAGGCCTTGAACAGGTTGAACTGGGCTTCGCGCCCGCCACCGGCGAGGATATGGCCGCGCGATTGCAATGTGAGGTTGCCGCTATGGTCGAAGCTTATGGCCGCATTGGCGCCGTCGAGCTTCTCTTCGAAGACGAGACGGCCGCCGTCAAGCTGGCTGAGCTGAATCTGACCCGTACTGTCGTCGCCGGGTTGCAGCCGCGAGCCGACGAGATGCGGCGTGCGCGGATATTTGAAGAAGGACATGGTCGCACCTTGTACACACGATTTCGCATTCGCCCGGCCAGCAGGCGGCGTAGGAAAATGCGGGCTGTGGGACGGAGGCCCTGCCTGAACCGACAGGGCCGAGATGCGCGTTACATGGCGAACTCCTGAGTATCGCGTATAGGGGCGATCGCCTGATCGGACAAGCGTCGACAGGCGCGCGATCGAGGCGGCGCTCCATTCAGCCACTGAACTCGAGGGGCGCCGCAACACGTCCGGGCAAGAGAGCGTGACGGTCTTGTGCGCGCGACCGAATTCTGGTGTGACTTTCAAGTCACGCCTGCTGAGCGACACTGCCGACACAAAAGAAAAACCTGGCGGTCCCGGTCATGGAAGAAATCTACGGCCTGAGTTTCCTGGTGCTTTTCAGTTTGAGCGCCGTCGGCGGGGTGATCCTGCGCAGGCACCTGCATGAGGAGCACCTCTCGAAAGAGAACATGGAGGCGCTGCGGCTGGTGACAGGCCTGCTGGTATCGTTCGCGGCCCTGATCCTGAGCCTGCAACTCTCCACCTCCAGGGCTGAATTCGACGCAGCCAGCAAGGATCGCTCGACCTATGCGGCGCATCTGGCGAGCCTCGATCAATGCCTGCGCGATCTCTCCAAGCAAATGGAACCAACACGGCAGTTGTTGCGCCGCTACACCGCCGCGGTGATCGCCAGCACCTGGCCCGATGAGCCGGCGCCGCAGGTCAAGACCATGCTCGACACCAAGGACATGCCGCTCATGGGCGAGGACAGGGTGCTTGCCGGCATGATGAACCGGATCGGTCTGGCGATCGATTCATTCGAGCCCGCCGATGGCATCAGCAAGAACATCGTCGCGCGCTGCCAATTGGACTACAGGGCGGCACTGACGGGACGTTGGGCCGTGATCGAGGATACCCACGCTCCGTCCGGCGTGTCCTTCACCCTGATCATCAGCTTCTGGCTGGCCCTCGTCTTTCTCAGCTTCGGCCTTCAGATCTCGCATCGGCTGTTGAGCAAGATCGTGCTCGCCATCGGCGTGGTGTGCATATCGAGCGTCATGTTCGTGATAACCGACCTGAAGATTCCCTATGGCGGCTTCTTCGGCATCTCCAGCATCTCCATGCGCGACGCGCTGGCCGACATGAATCGCGACTGAACCTCCGGAAGCCGCTCGCCATCTCGAAGACGCCGGCACGGTGACAGCCGGCGGCGCCTTGATTCAGGTCACCTCGAACCAGGCCAGGAGATCGTCTTTCCGTGAGGGGCCGCAGGCGCGGCCATGCAGGAGCCATTTGCCGGGATTATCCGCCAGGAACACCGTATGCACGGTTTCGCCCGGACCGATCGCGACCGTGTCGACCCAATAGGGCTGCCACTCGTCGTCGAAGGGATGAAGGATGCGCATGGCGTGGCCATGTACATGCACGGCCTGATCGATGGGCGTTTTGTTGGCGATGCCGAGATCGACGAGGCTGCCGCGCTTGACCGAGAACAGAGGCTTGCCGGGCAACCCGGAGCCGCCCCCCTCATGGCCGGGCAGCGATACGGCAATGCGCCTGGCCTTCTGCAAGGCAAGTGCGACGGGCAGGCCGGGGCGCGGCAGCACCAGAGGGGGCAGGGGGGCCGAGCGAAGCGGAGCCGTATCGCTCGCGACAAGCTGAGCGAGAATGACGACGTCACCGTCACGGTCCAGCGCGATGCCGGCCTCGCTCCCCTTTGCGAGTGTTCCGTCGACCACAATATCGGCGCGGCCGCCGGGGGGCAGGTCGATTCGGCCGCGATTGGGGGCGAAGGGCGTATCGACGGCATGGCCGTCGATCGCGATGATGGTGGCCTCAAAGCCGGCCAGGGCCAGTTTGGCGATGCGCGTTGCGGCGGCGTTGACGAGGCGCAGGCGTACACGCTCGTTGGGGGCGAGGCGGATCGTTTCGGCCGCTTTCGAATTCACCGTAACGGTTGGCTTGCTCTCGGTGGTCGGGGCGGCCAGAATTTGTCCGTCAGGGCCGATATTCCAGTCGTCGATGACGAGAATCAGGTCTTGGTCGACCTGTGGCGGTTCGTCTTCGTCGACGACGAGGACGCCATAGAGGCCAGCCTCGCATTGGGACAGAAAGGGGCCGAAAGCCGGCGGGTGGTACCAGAAGGTGCCGGCATCCGGCGGCGTGAAGGCATAGTCGAAGCCCGCGCCTGGCTTCACCGCCTGCTGCGTCAGGCCAGCAACGCCGTCCATGGCGTTGGCGAGCCGCAGACCATGCCAATGGATCGTCGAAGGGGTTTCGAGCTGGTTGGCGAAGCGCAGCTTCACGGGCTGATTGCGCTTGGCGCGCAGGAGAGGCCCCGGGATCGTGGCGTTAAAGCACTGCGTGCGGGTGGGCTTGGCGCCACCTGGCAGCGCGAGTTCACCAGGGGCGGCTGTCAGGAGAGGTCCCGTGGTCGCCAGCGCGGGGCGGGCAAGAGCAAGGCTGGCCAGGGTGACGCCGAGCCCGGCCAGAAGCTGGCGCCGATCGAGGCTGACGGTCATTGCTCGCTCCTTCCGGGCTGGGGTGTTGGCTATTCCCGCCTGCCGGGAAGGTCGCTCGGTGGGCCGGGAGCGGCGTTGCGGTCGAGCAAGGCATCCGTCTGCGAATCCCCAATTCCAAATATCATGCAGGGGATGGCATTTTTTTGCTGCATCAATTTCATGACATGCTATATGGCGCCACTCGTTTCGCAGAATGCAAGTTTTGCGAAAGGGAGCCCTATTTGCGGGCGTGGCGGAACTGGTAGACGCGCTGGATTTAGGTTCCAGTGATGAAAGTCGTGGGGGTTCGAGCCCCTCCGCCCGCACCACGATCGGCCTCGACGGCTTAAACACGGGGCAGCTACGAACTCACGGATTCGGGACAAGATAATGCAGGTGACCCAAACCCTGGCCGATGGCCTGAAGCGGGAATTCAAAGTGGTGGTGCCGGCGGCCGATATCGCCTCGCGCACCGATGCCCAGTTGGAAGACATGAAGGGCAAGGTCCGCGTCAACGGCTTTCGTCCGGGCAAGGTGCCGGTGGCGCATCTGCGTCGTCTCTACGGCCGCTCGGTCACGGCTGATGTCGTCAACAATTTCGTTGGCGAAGCCAATCGCAAGATCGTCGATGACAACCAGATCAAGCTGGCCATGGAGCCCAAGCTCGACTTCGGTGCCGATGATGAGGGCGTGACCCAGGTGCTCGACGGCAAGGCCGATCTCGCCTGGACCGTGGCCGTAGAAGTGCTGCCGACCTTCGAGGTTGGCGACATCAACGGCATCAAGATCGTCAAGCCGGTGGCTGAAGTCGCCGACGAAGAGGTGCAGTCGCGCCTCCAGGATCTGGCCCGCCGCAACGTGACCTATGCCGACAAGAAGGCCAAGTCGAAGGCCGAGAACCACGACCGCGTGATCGTCGATTTCGTCGGCAAGATCGACGGCGTCGAGTTCGAAGGCGGCAAGGGCGAAGATATCTCCGTCGATCTCGGCTCCAAGACCTTCATTCCGGGCTTCGAGGACCAGCTGATCGGCGTCACCGCCGGCCAGGAGAAGACCATCGAGGTCAAGTTCCCCACCAACTATGCCTCCGACACGCTGGCCGGCAAGGACGCCACCTTCGACGTCAAGGTCAAGACGGTGCAGGCTCCGGCTGAACTCGTTGTCGACGACGAGCTTGCCAAGTCCGTCGGCCTCGAATCGCTCGACAAGCTCAAGGAAGTGATCAAGAGCTCGATCGAAGGCGAGTACAATGCCGCCTCGCGCAGCAAGGTGAAGCGCCAGCTTCTCGATGCGCTCGATGCCAAATATTCCTTCGATCTGCCGCCGACCCTGTTCCAGCAGGAGTTCGACAATGTCTGGCTGCAGGTCGAGCGCGAGATGCAGCAGACCGGCCGCACCTTCGAGCAGGAAAACACCACCGAAGAGGCCGCCAAGGAAGACTATCGCAAGATCGCGGCCCGTCGCGTTCGCCTCGGCCTCGTCCTGGCCGAGATCGGCGAAAGCAACAAGATCCAGGTGACCGACGAGGAAGCGACCCGCGCCGTGATCGAGCGCGCCCGCCAGTTCCCGGGCCAGGAGCGCCAGATCTGGGAGTTCTACACCAAGAACCCGCAGGCGATTGCCGAGTTGCGCGCGCCGATCTTCGAGGACAAGGTCGTCGACCACATCCTGTCGCTCGCGGATGTCACCGAGAACAAGGTCTCCAAGGAGGATCTGTTCAAGGAAGACGACGAGCAGGCTACGTCCGCTGCTGCCGAGGACAAGCCGGCCAAGCCCAAGAAGGCCAAGGCTGCCAAGGCTTCCGCCGAGACCGCCGAGTGAGGCTGCGCCGGGCCGTAATGGCCTGTCGAAACGAGTCTGCAATGGCCGGGTCTTCCCCGGCCATTGTCGTTCTCAAAACCCTCGACTCGCAAAAGGCGAGGCGGGGGCTTGCAGGACGAGGCTTGACGACACATTTGCGACATGAGGGGCCGGCCCGGTCGGGGAGGGCCATACTCTCGAACCCCCGTCGCGCCTTCATGTCTCAGCGGGCGGCAGGAAGGTTCACTTGACAAATGCGCCCGCTATCCTTGCCCTGACAGGGAACAGGGATTGCCTAGATTCGCCTTCTGGAGAGCTTTGATGCGAGATCCGATCGACTTCTACACCAACAACCTCGTGCCGATGGTGGTCGAGAGCACCAATCGCGGCGAGCGTTCGTGGGATATCTATTCGCGGCTGATGCGCGAACGCATCATCTTCCTGACCGGCCCGGTTGAAGACTACATGGCCTCGATCGTGGTGGCGCAACTGCTGTTCCTCGAGGGCGAGAACCCCAAGAAGGAAATCGCCATGTACATCAACTCCCCGGGCGGGGTGGTGACGGCGGGCCTGTCGATCTACGACACCATGCAGTTCATCCGCTCGCCGGTTTCCACGCTTTGCGTTGGCCAGGCCGCTTCGATGGGTTCGCTTCTTCTGGCGGCTGGTGAGAAGGACCTGCGCTTCGCCCTGCCCAATTCGCGCATCATGGTGCATCAGCCTTCGGGCGGATATCAGGGCCAGGCGACCGACATCCTCATCCATGCTGAGGAAACTCGCCGCGTGAAGCAGCGTCTCAACGAGATTTACGTCAAGCATACCGGCCAGGACATCAAGAAGATTCAGGACGCGCTCGAGCGCGACAATTTCATGGAAGCCGAGCAGGCCAAAGCTTTTGGTATCGTCGACCATGTCAGCGAGAAGCGTCCCGACGACGGCGCTGCCAAGGCTTGATGTGACGCTGCGGGAGGCGACCCGTACGAGTTTCGCCACAGTTCGTTGCGATGGATATCGGTAATGATCTGTTGACGTGGGGGGCGCTAGATTCCAGCATTGGATCCGCTGGATGCAGCGTCACCGAAGATGGCAGGGGCGGCCGCCACTTGGCATAGCCCTTGCTAGACGAGCTTGGTCGATGCAGGTACGCCTGCGCGATTGTGTTTACAGCCACGGGGGTTCCCGTGGGATTATGCGGAATGTCCGTTCCGCCGAGAGAGCCCGAAAGGGGGATGCCATGACCAAGGCCGGCAGCGATACCAAGAACACGCTCTACTGCTCGTTCTGCGGCAAGAGCCAGCACGAAGTTCGCAAGCTCATCGCCGGCCCGACGGTATTCATCTGCGATGAATGTGTCGAGCTGTGCATGGATATTATTCGCGAGGAGAACAAGTCCTCGCTGGTGAAGTCGCGCGACGGAGTGCCCACCCCGCGTGAGATCTGCAAGGTGCTCGACGATTACGTGATCGGCCAGATGCAGGCCAAGCGCGTACTCTCGGTGGCCGTGCACAATCACTACAAGCGCCTCAACCATGCCACCAAGCACAGCGATGTCGAATTGGCGAAGTCCAACATCCTGATGATCGGACCGACCGGTTCGGGCAAGACGCTGCTTGCCCAGACCATGGCCCGCATCATCGACGTGCCCTTCACCATGGCCGACGCCACCACCCTGACGGAAGCCGGCTATGTCGGCGAGGATGTCGAGAACATCATCCTCAAGCTGCTGCAGGCGGCCGACTACAATGTAGAGCGTGCCCAGCGCGGTATCGTCTATATCGACGAAGTCGACAAGATCAGCCGCAAGTCCGACAATCCCTCGATCACCCGCGACGTCTCGGGCGAGGGCGTGCAGCAGGCCTTGCTGAAGATCATGGAAGGCACGGTGGCCAGCGTTCCGCCGCAGGGCGGGCGCAAGCATCCCCAGCAGGAGTTCCTGCAGGTCGACACCACCAACATCCTCTTCATCTGCGGCGGCGCCTTCTCGGGTCTCGAGAAGATCATCTCCAGCCGCGGCAAGGGCACCTCGATCGGCTTCGGCGCCCGCGTGGTGACGCCGGAGGACCGGCGTACCGGCGAGATCTTCCGCGAGGTCGAGCCCGAGGATCTCTTGAAGTTCGGCCTGATCCCGGAATTCGTCGGGCGTCTGCCGGTCATCGCGACCTTGGAAGACCTCGACGAGCCGGCGCTGATCAAGATACTGACCGAGCCGAAGAACGCGCTCGTGAAGCAGTATCAGCGCCTGTTCGAGATGGAGGGCATCGATCTGACCTTCCAGGACGAGGCCTTGTCGTCGATTGCCAAGAAGGCGATCGAGCGCAAGACCGGTGCGCGCGGCCTGCGCTCGATCATGGAGGGCATCTTGCTCGACACGATGTTCGAACTGCCCGGCCTCGACGGCGTCGAGGAAGTGGTGATCTCCAAGGAGGTCGTCGACGGGCAGGCCAAGCCGCTCTTCATCTATTCCGAGAAGCAGGAGGTCTCCTCCACCGGCTGATGCCCGCTGGAGCGATATTCTCAGTGCAATGCCGGCCTCTGGCCGGCATTGTCATGTCGGCATCTTCCTCCAGGCATGTTGAAATGCATGGCTCGGTCCGGGGCGTTCGACTTTGGCCAAGATCGGCCATTCGCCGCAGCGACCGTTGATTGCGCTGGACGTCGGAGGGGGGTATCGTGAGTTGAGGAGGGATCGGCTCGATTCGAGCCGGTTTCCGTAGAAAAATACACGATTTGGCTGATTGTCGACACTTTTCAGGGCTTCATTTCAAGGATAGCCCGAAGCTTCCGGCAATCAATCCAAAGTCGATCGAGCAGAAATTTACAGCGAGGTTCGCAGGTGCGGGAAAGAAAATCGAGACAGCGCGATTTACCGGGATTAGCCGGCTTGACACTGTGCTTGGTGCTCTCCACCTAACCCTTATCGAAGCAACTGTGCTCATCCGGGGCAGTTGGGAATACCTCTGGGGTCGCTCTTCGTGTTGGCCAGGAGGGTAGCGTCGCTGGCACGGCTATTGCAGCGTGGTACGGCGCAGGAAAGGATATGCAATGACGACGAATAAGCAGCGTCCTCCGGTGCCGGCTGGCACTGTCGATACATTCCCCGTGTTGCCTCTGCGCGATATCGTGGTGTTTCCCCACATGATCGTGCCGCTCTTCGTTGGCCGCGAGAAGTCGATCCGGGCGCTGGAAGAAGTCATGCGGACCGACCGCCACATCCTGCTGGCGACGCAGCTCAATGCCGCCGAGGATGATCCGGCGCCGGACGCCATCTACAAGCTCGGCACGCTGGCTACCGTGCTGCAATTGCTGAAGCTGCCCGACGGCACGGTGAAGGTGCTGGTCGAAGGTGTCGACCGCGCGCGCGTGCTTTCCTATTCCGGGCATGACGATTTCTACCAGGCCGAAGCCGAAGTGCTGGGCGACGGCAATGGCGAGAAGATCGAAGCCGAGGCGCTTGCCCGCTCCGTCGTGGCCGAATTCGAGAGCTATGTGAAGCTCAATAAGAAGGTGTCGCCTGAGGTCGTGGCCACGGTCACCCAGATCGAGGATTATTCGAAGCTCGCCGACACCATTGCCGCGCATCTTGCGGTGAAGATTGCCGACAAGCAGGAAGTGCTGGAGATCCTGTCGATCCCGGCGCGCCTGGAGAAGGTGCTCGCCTTGATGGAGAGCGAGATCTCCGTCCTGCAGGTCGAGAAGCGCATCCGCACCCGCGTCAAGCGGCAGATGGAGAAGACCCAGCGCGAGTATTATCTCAACGAGCAGATGAAGGCGATCCAGAAGGAGCTCGGTGACGAGGAAGGCAAGGACGAACTCGGCGAACTCGAGCAGAAGATCAAGGACACCAAGCTCTCCAAGGAGGCCCGCGACAAGGCGCAGGCCGAGATGAAGAAGCTGCGCCAGATGTCGCCGATGTCGGCCGAGGCCACCGTCGTGCGCAACTACCTGGATTGGCTGATTTCCTTGCCCTGGGGCGACAAGTCCCGGATCAAGAAGGATCTGCCGCATGCCCAGGAGATCCTCGATGCGGATCACCATGGCCTGGAGAAGGTCAAGGAGCGCATCATCGAGTATCTGGCGGTGCAGCAGCGCGCCAACAAGCTGACCGGTCCGATCCTGTGCCTCGTCGGCCCGCCCGGTGTCGGCAAGACTTCGCTCGCCCGTTCGATCGCCAAGGCGACCGGCCGCGAATATGTGCGCATGTCGCTCGGCGGCGTCAGGGACGAGGCCGAGATCCGTGGCCACCGGCGCACCTATATCGGCTCGATGCCCGGCAAGGTCGTCCAGTCGATGCGCAAGGCCAAGAAGCAGAATCCGCTCTTCCTGCTCGATGAAATCGACAAGATGGGCCAGGATTTCCGCGGTGACCCGTCTTCGGCTCTGCTGGAGGTGCTGGATCCTGAGCAGAACTCGACGTTCAACGACCATTACCTTGAGGTCGACTACGACCTGTCGAACGTGATGTTCGTGACCACGGCGAATACGCTCAACATCCCGCCGGCCCTGCTGGACCGCATGGAGATCATCCGTCTCGCCGGCTATACGGAAGACGAGAAGGTCGAGATTGCCCGCAAGCATCTCATCCCCTCGTCCGTCCAGAAGCATGGTCTGAAGGCACGCGAGTTCTCGATCGACGATGAAGCGCTGCTCAACCTGGTGCGCCGCTATACGCAGGAAGCCGGGGTGCGTAACCTCGAGCGCGAAATCTCGAACCTGACCCGCAAGGCCGTCAAGGACATCCTGATGTCCAAGAAGAAGAGCGTGAAGGTGACCAACACGGTGCTCGAAGACTATCTCGGGGCCCCGCGTTATCGCTACGGGCAGGCCGAGCTCGAGGATCAGGTTGGCGCCGTCACGGGTCTGGCCTGGACCGAGGTTGGCGGCGTGCTTCTGACCATCGAAGCGGTCATGATGCCCGGCAAGGGCAAGATGATCGTGACGGGCAATCTGAAGGACGTCATGCGCGAGTCGATCTCCGCGGCAGCTTCCTATGTCCGTTCGCGTGCCATCGACTACGGCATCGAGCCGCCGCTGTTCGACAAGCGCGACGTGCATGTGCATCTGCCGGAAGGCGCAACGCCCAAGGATGGCCCCTCTGCCGGCATCGCCATGGCAACTGCCATGGTGTCGGTGATGACGGGCATCCCGGTGCGCCGCGACGTTGCGATGACCGGCGAGGTCACGCTGCGTGGTCGTGTGCTGCCGATCGGTGGCCTGAAGGAGAAGCTGCTTGCTGCGTTGCGGGCTGGCATCAAGACTGTTCTGATCCCCGAAGAGAACGCCAAGGACTTGGCCGAGCTCCCGGACAATGTGAAGAACGGCCTCGAACTGGTGCCGGTCTCCCGGATGGAAGAGGTTCTGCGCAGGGCGCTGGTGCGCATGCCCGAACCCATCACCTGGGACGAGGACAAGAACGCGCCTCCGCCGGCCAAGGTCGGGGATGACAGCAACACCGTCGTCGCCCACTGACGCTGAAGTGATCTAAGAGCGGCCGTGCCTCGACAAAGGCACGGCCGCTTTCTTTTGCCTTGCGAAGCGCGCGCAAGCACAATAGACAGAGGCCCTGCGTGGATCCCCGCGATCGGGGGCGGTTAGCTCAGTTGGTAGAGCATCTCGTTTACACCGAGAGGGTCGGCGGTTCGAGCCCGTCACCGCCCACCATTCATTGAATATTCAGAGCCGTCGATCTGTGCGTAGCGCGCGCTCAGCGCCTGCCTGATGCTAACTGGCGCGGTGCCAGCCGTTGTTCCTGCCGGTGTACCTCGATCGAGTCCAGGCCCTTGTCGAACAAGGCCGGGTCGCCTTCCAGATAGGTGGCCGCCCAAATCTCCGCCTCGACGAGATCATCGAAAATCGGTGCATCCGGCAATGGTTCGACGTGAGCGCCGCGGCGTTTCATGATGATGAACTGGGTCATTCGAGTCGTCCTGAATAGTGCATTCATCAATGAAATGCGCAGCGAGGCGCGGGGTTCCACGGCGAGGTCGTTTCAGGCTCCCGCCGCTCGGGCGTCACTTGTCGAAATCGATGCACGGCGTCTCTAAGTCCTATTGGGTTGGGAAGATCGGCGCGTGGCCGGATCGGATTGACATCGGACCGATGCTGAACTAAGCGATCACGGCCTGCTGATTTGAGCGGAAGGTTTTATGTCAGAGCTTGTGGGAAACCGCTGACCGTCTCGATTTGACGAGACATGAGAAAGCATTGCGAGGCACTGCAGCCGGATCGGGCGCGTGCGCAGGCGATGCTTGTCATGGTTTCTGCGACAGGCTCCACCATCATGAATATCTCACGGGGCGAGCAGCGTGTGCTGCACGTGCTGGCCCAGGGCGGGCATATCCGTCATCACCGCGGCGATAGTGGCCGCATCCACCATGTCGACTGCTTCACCCGCGACGGCCATCGTCTGGCCGATTGCACGCTGGAGACATTCGGCAAACTCCACCGCAAACGGCTGATCGAATCCCACGCCTCCGGTCCCTACCGCATTTCGCGCAAGGGGCGGGAGAGCGTGCGCGCGCAGGCCGATAATCGCTGAATAGGGGAAAAACCATGCAGATCCGACCAGAACGTGCCGATGACATCGATACCATCCGCGCGATTACCAAGGCGGCCTTCGAAGGTAAGCCGTACAGCAGCCAGACGGAGGCGGCGATCGTCGACGCCTTGCGGGCGGCCGGAGCCTTGACTTTGTCCCTGGTGGCGGAAGAAGACGGCGAGGTCGTCGGTCATGCCGCCTTCTCGCCCGTCACCATCGACGGCGCTTTCCGGCAGTGGTATGGGCTGGGGCCCGTATCGGTGCGGCCGGATCGCCAGAAGGGTGGTATTGGCCGGGCGCTGATCGAGGCAGGCCTGGCCCATCTTCACCGGCAAAAGGCAGATGGCTGCGTCGTGGCGGGGAATCCTGCCTATTACGGCCGCTTCGGCTTCAAGAACGAAGAGCAGCTTTGCTTTCCCGGCCTGCCGCAGGTCTATTTCCAGTGCCTGCCCTTCGGGGCCGATACGCCGCGCGGAAACGTGGCCTACCACCCGGCTTTCGACGCGAAATAGTGGATCCGTCCGCTGCGATTGAGGCGTGGCGGACGGTCTTTCAAGCTCCGAAAGAGGGCCAGGCTTCGTCCGCCGGCGCGATCACTGCGGGTGGGCGGGGCCATTCGATAGAGAAGGCAGGATCGTCATAGCGATAGCCGCGAGCGTGGCCGGGAACATATTTGCGGCCCATGCCGTACAAGACGTCCGTCCCTGCTTCGAGCGTCAGGAAGCCGTGAGCGCAGCCTTCGGGAATATAGAGCTGATGAAGGTTGTCGGCGCTCAGATCCGCACCGATCCATTGGCGAAAAGCCGGGCTGTCCGGTCTGAGGTCGACTACGACATCATGGATCGCGCCCCGTGCCACCTGGACGAGCTTGGCCTCGGCATGAGGCGGGTCCTGAAAATGCATGCCGCGCAGCGTGAAGGCCTTGTCGTTGCGCGAAAGATTGGTCTGCGCAGGCGCGAAGGTGATGCCGGCCGCGGCGAACTCGTCCGGGCAATAGGTGCGGGCGAAAAAGCCGCGATCATCGCGCCGCGGTTCCGGCTTGATCAGGAAGCAGCCAGGGATCCGCGTTTCGCTGAAGATCACGGCGTGAGCCTGATGCTGGGCACTGCCGTCACGAAGGAACTGCCCGATGGCATCAGGGCGCGCGTCTGCTCCATCACTTCCTCGGCGATGTTCCAGGGCAGGATGACGAGATAGTCCGGCGCAATCTCGCTGATCTTGTCGGGTGAGAGAATCGGGATCTGGCTGCCGGGCAGCAGGCGGCCCTGCTTGGCCAGCGAGCGGTCGAAGACCGCCACGATATCGGCAGGGCCGACACCGCAGAAATTCAGGAAGGTATTGCCCTTGGCTGCGGCGCCATAGGCGGCGATGGTCTTGCCGGCCGCCTTGGCCTCGGCCAGGAAGGCAAGGAAGCCGCGCTTGACCTCGGCGACCTTGGCGGCAAAGCCTTCATAGCCTGCCAGCGTGTCGAGACCGGCGGCATGCTCCTTGGCGCGCAGGGCGTCGAGCCGTGCCGATGGCTGGTGGCTGGAAGCAATCGGTGCCGCGAACAGGCGCAACGAGCCGCCATGCGTCGGCAGTTCTTCCACATCGATCGCCTTGAGGCCCACGGCGGCGAATACCTTCTCCACCGTCACCAGCGAGAGATAGGAAAAGTGCTCGTGATAGATGGTGTCGAACTGCACCTTCTCGATCAGATTGAGCACATGCGGGAATTCGAAGGTGACGACACCTTCGGGCTTCAGCAAGGTGGCGAATCCACCGACGAAATCGCTGATGTCGGGGACATGGGCGAGCACGTTGTTGGCAGCCATGAGGTCGGCGCGCTTGCCCTGGCCGACGAGGCGCCTGGCGGTTTCGACACCGAAGAAAGCGACCTCGGTATCGATACCCTTGGCCCGGGCCGTCTCGGCGACGTTGGCAGCCGGTTCGACACCGAGCACCGGCACGCCTGCAGCCTTGAAATGCTGGAGCAGATAGCCGTCATTGGAGGCGATCTCGACCACCAGGGAGTTGGCGCCGAGCCCGAAGCGCTCGATCATCGCGTCCGCATAGCGCTTGGCATGCGCGACCCAACTGTCCGAATAGGAAGAGAAATAGGCATAGTCGGAGAAGATGGCGTCCGGCGGCACGGAATCGTCGACCTGGACCAGCAGACAGCTCGGGCAGACGCGGGCATGCAGCGGGAAGCTGCGCTCGGGATTGCTGTCGTCGGGCAGGCGATAGTCATTGGCGAGCGGCATCGAGCCGAGATCGCACAAAGTGGTCGTCAGCGGGGTGGCGCAGAACCGGCAATGGGGAAGCGTCGTCGTGGCAGCGGTCATGGCAGCGGTCTCAGGGCGTCGAGAAACGGGAAATCTGGTCGAGGGTGTAGGCATGCATGTCCTGCCCGATGGCCTCGGCAGCATACCATTGCGCCGTCCATTCCAGGCTGGACGGCCCGGCGAGGCGGTCCTGCCAGCCGAGCAGTTGGCGGGCGAGGTCCGAGTTGACGGTCAAGGCCTTCATCTCGATGGAGCCGGGCACCGGCTTGTGGAGCCAGTCCGGCTTGCGGTCGAGGGCCTGGAAGACGGCATCGGCCACGGCCGAAACGGGCAGGGGCCGGGAGGGATCCGGGCCGAAATTGAGCGAGCGCGGTGTGTCCGGGACGGTGGCCAGCCGCTCGGCATAGACGAGGTAGCCGTTCACGCAGTCCAACACATGCTGCCAGGGCCTGACGGCCTCGGGATGGCGCAGTTCCAGCGGCTTTCCGCTGCGCACGGCGCGTACGATATCGGGAACCAGCCTGTCGGTGGAATGGTCGCCGCCGCCGATGACGTTGCCGCCACGTGCAGTGGCAACCGGCACCCCAGCCTTGTCGAAATAGGAGCGCGCATAGGCATAGGTGACGATCTCGGCCGCCGCCTTGGATGCGGAATAGGGGTCTTTACCACCGAGCTTGTCGTCCTCCCGGAAGGCCGCTCCCTCTTCCTGGTTGAGATAGACCTTGTCCGAGGTCACAGCGAGGATACAGGCAAGGCCGGGGCGGGAGCGCAGGGCATCGAGCAGATGGACGGTGCCCATCACATTGGAACCGAAGGTCTCGATCGGTTCGGCAAGCGAGCGCCGCACCAGGGCCTGGGCGGCGAGATGCAACACGATCTGCGGTTGGGCCGCATCCACGGCGCGACGCACGGCGTCGGTGTCGCGCAGGTCGCCGAGAATGGAGTGGACAGCTTCTTTCACGCCGGCTGCGGCGAACAGCGGCTGGTCGGCGGCCGGCGGCAGCGCAAAACCGGTGACGTCGGCTCCCAGCCGATGCAGCCACAGGGCCATCCAGCTTCCCTTGAAGCCGGTATGGCCGGTGAGAAACACCTTCTTGCCCCGCCAGAAGCCGGGTGAAGGCAATGCGCCTGCGGCGAGTGCCTCGCTCACGGCCAGACCTTCCAGGGAGCCTTGCCCTGCGCCCACAATTGCTCGAGATGGTTCTTGTCGCGCAGGGTATCCATGGGTTGCCAGAAACCGCCGTGCCGGTAGGCCATCAGGTCGCCGGAGGCGGCGAGGGCCTCGAGCGGTGCACCTTCCCAGGAGGTCTGGTCGGTCTCGATCAGATCGACCACGCTCGGTTCCAGCACGAAGAAACCGCCATTGATCAGCGCGTTGTCGCCGGGCGGCTTTTCGATGAAGCGGGTGACCTTGTCTCCCTCGAGCGACAGGGAGCCGTAACGGCCGGGAGGGATCACGCCGGTCAGTGTGGCGCGCTTGCCGTGCTTCTTGTGGAAGGCGATGAGGGCGCCGATATCGACATCGGCGACGCCGTCACCATAGGTGAAGCAGAAGGGTTCGCCCGGCGTCAGGAAGGGCGCGACCCGCTTGAGCCGGCCGCCCGTCATGCTGGTCTCGCCGGTATCCACCATGGTGACCCGCCAGGGCTCGGCCTTCTGGTTGTGATAGATGACTTCGTTCTTCTCGGCGTCGATCGTCACATCTGCATTGTGCAGGAAGTAGTTGGAGAAATACTCCTTGATCATATAGCCCTTGTAGCCCAGGCAGATCACGAAATCGTTGATGCCGTAATGGCTGTAGATCTTCATGATGTGCCAGAGGATCGGCCGGCCTCCGATCTCGATCATCGGTTTGGGACGCAGATGCGATTCTTCGGAAATGCGCGTGCCCATGCCGCCGGCGAGAATGATTGCTTTCAAGGTCTGATCCGATAGACAGAGGGTGGTGGCGCGGCTATAGCCGCTTGGCTGTTCAATGGCAATCAAACGGCAGAAATGGCCCGCGTCAAATCCGGATTTCGAAAGCGCTTCAATATCCGCTACTGGCGTTGGCTGCTGGCGCGGGCGACCATTGGCCGGATCGGCCTACTGCGGCGGCGTTTTTCCTTCTATCCGCGCGGGGTCGATCCTGGGATCGCCGCGGCACTGGTCATCGAAGACCGCAAAACCGAGATGGCGACCTCGTTCACGCCGGAAGAAAGCACCTTCGTGCGGGACCGGTGCTGGTCCTATGACACATTGGCGCGCGAGTGGACGGGCGGCGTCATGGTTCCGGTGCAAGAGCTGGCCGTGACGGTGAAGCCGGCCGAACTGCTCGGCCATGTCAGCCGCATTTTCGCACCTCGCCAGCAGGGCGTGGTGATACGCGATGTGAAATGGGTGAATTGGAATTTCGCCAGGGCCAAGCGGCTCCAGGTCCTGCCCGCCCTTTCCGGGCGTTGTCATCTGCTCGCCCGCACGGACAACTACTACCACGCGCTTTTTGAAGATCTGGTGCCGGTGGTCGATTATCTCGAGCGCTTTCACCCCGAGGGCATGCCGCTCACCCTGCTGCTGCCGCCTTCCCGCCTGGAGAGCCTGAATCTTGGCTGTGCCTTGCTCGAGCAGGCCTATCCGGGCGTGCGCGTGGTCGCCATGCCGGACGACGCCAAAGTGGCGGTCGAGGAGGCGCTATGGCTTTCCTTCGATGCCGGCAACGCCGAATGGAGCTTTGCCGATGCCGCTCCGGTATGGCGGCTGGCAGAACTCTTCCGGGCACATTACCGGGTGGAACCCAGCGGCGGGCGGCGTATTTTCTTTTCACGGGGAGGCAGCAAGATCCGGCGCCTGCTCAATGAAGAGGCGCTCTGGGAGATTGCAAAGGGTCATGGTTTCGAGCGTTTCGAGGCCAAAGGCGACAATCATGCCGAACAGGTTCGGCTGTTCTCCCAGGCCGAGGTGGTTGTCGGCGTGCATGGCGCCGGGCTCGGCAATCTGGCGTTCTGCCGCCCCGGAACGCAAGTCATCGAGCTTTTTCCCGAGAATTTCACCAAGAGCACTTATCTATGGCTCAGCAAGCGCCTTGGCCTCGACTATAGCTGGCTCATCGGCGAGCCGGGCGACTACGATCAGGCCTTCGTGCTGAATGAAGATCTGCTGCGCGACAAGCTCGAGAAACTTTCAGCTCCTTCCTGAAAATGCCACCGGCCTCGGCCTGATCTCTGCCGGTGCCTTCTTCGTGTTCAAGGGACCGATCGGCCCCTGAGCCCGTTCAGATCTCGATCTCAGTTCCGAACTGCACCACCTGCGGCGCCGGGATGCGGAAATAGGAGGCCGAGCGCTCGGCATTGCGCTGGAGCATGGCGTAGAGCACCTCGCGCCAGAAGGCCATGCCCGCAATCCTCTTGGAGGGGATGATCGTCTCGCTGCCGATATAGAAGGAGATCTCGCCGAGGTCGAAGCCCGAGATCAGGCCTTGCGAGATGGCCAGCCGCATGCCCTTGAGCACATCTGGTTCCTCCATGAAACCGAAGCGCAAGACGATGCGTTCGAAACCGGGGCGAAGCGAGGTTACCGTCACGCGGTCCCCGTCCTTGACGCGAGGGATCTCCGCCCCCTGCACGGTGACCAGCAACACGCGTTCGGGAATAGCCTGGGTGTGGCGCAGGAAAATGCTCAGCGAAAGGGGCATGCCGATGGCGGCCGAACTCAGGAAGGCGGCCGTGCCCGGCAGCCTGACGGGACGCTGGGTTTTCATCGCCGCAAAGAAGGTCGTCTCCTCCACGCGCAGATGCTTGCGGGCCTGTTCGGCCAGGATCTGGCCGCGGCGCCAGGTCAGCATCAGCATGGCGACGAAGATGGCCAACAGCAGCGGGTACCAGCCGCCCTCGAAGAGCTTGACGCCATTGGCGGAGACGAAGATCAGGTCGACGACGAAGAAGGCGCCATTGACCAGGATGACGAGGAAGAGATTGTATCCCCAGTGCCGGGCCACCAATGCCGCCAGCAGCGTGGTGATCGCCATCAGCAGGGAAACCGCGACGCCATAGGCACCCGCCAGCGCGGCAGACGAGCCGAAGCCGAGCACAGCGCCCAGCGTGGCGATGCACAGCAGCCAGTTGACCAGGGGTACGTAGATCTGGCCGAATTCCTGGTTGTCGGTCTGCTTGATGGTGAGGCGCGGGAGAAGACCAAGTTGAATGGACTGGCGTGCCAGCGAAAATGCTCCCGATATGATGGCCTGGCTGGCGATGACGGTGGCTGCCGTCGCAAAAATGATGACCGGGAAATGCAGCCAGTCGGGCACCAGATTGTAGAACGGATTGGAGGCGGCGGCGGGATTGCCGAGCAGCAGGGCGCCCTGGCCGAAATAATTGAGGACCAGGGCGGGCAGGGCGATCGTGAACCAGGCCAGGCGGATGGGGTTTCGGCCGAAATGCCCCATATCGGCATACATCGCCTCGCCGCCGGTGACGGCAAGGAAGGCCGCCCCCAGGATGGCAAAACTGACGGCCGGATTGGCCGTTACCAGGAAATGCAGGGCCACGAACGGGTTGAGGGCGGCGAGGATGGCAGGATTGCGCACGATGCTTGCCAGGCCCAGCAGCCCGATGAGGACGAACCAGGCCAGCATGACCGGGCCGAAGAAACGGCCGATCATGCCGGTGCCGTAGCGCTGGACCATGAACAGGACCAGAAGGATCGCGACGGTCAGGGGCACCACGATATGGGCCAGAGAGGGCGTGGCGACTTCCAGTCCCTCGATGGCGCTGAGCACCGAGATGGCTGGCGTGATGGCGCCGTCGCCATAGAGCAGCGCCGCACCGACCAGGCCGATGATCAGGAAGACGATATGGCGACGGCCTTCGCGGCGGCCGCTGCCGCCCAGAATGGCGAGCAGGGCGACGATGCCGCCTTCGCCCTTGTTGTCGGCGCGCAGGATCAGGATGGCATATTTCAGGGATACGATCAGGATCAGGGCCCAGAAGATCACCGAGACGACACCGGTCACGATCCAGGCCTGGCTCGCACCGCCATCGCCGCTGGCGCCGATGGCCTGTGCGAAGGCATAGAGCGGGCTGGTGCCGATGTCTCCATAGACGACGCCGAGCGCCGCCAGGGCGAGTCCAGGTGAAAAACGAGATCCGTTAGCGCCCGCCGCAGTCGTCATCACCATCGCCCCGTGAACCTTCGGGAATTCTGCGATTGATGGCAGATTGTCGCACGCGGTCAAGGATGCCGAAGGTGTTATGCGGTGTCTTCAAAGCATTTCCGCTGGCTTGGGCCATGGCTTCGCCGATATGGTCCGCGCATGCAGTCATCCGCTTCCCCCTCTCGTTATTTTCTCGGCGTGCAATCCTCTTTCACCGGCAAGGCCTGGCGGGAAAGGCTGGATGCGCAGGGGCAGATGCAGGCCATGACCCTGGCCCAGCGCTCCGGCCAGCCCGACCTGCTGGCGCGCATCCTTGCTGGCAGAGGCGTGACGGCCGAGGAGACCGACGCCTATCTGGCTCCTACCCTGCGCCACTATATGCCCGATCCCTCGCGCCTGACCGACATGGACAAGGCGGCGGAGCGGCTGGCCGATGCCGTGGTGGCGCGTGAGAGCATTGCCATTTTCGGCGACTATGACGTCGACGGCGCCACTTCCTCCGCATTGCTTGCGGGGTGGCTGCGCGAGGTCGGCGTGCCGGCCCGGATCCACATTCCCGATCGCATCTATGAAGGCTACGGCCCGAACGAGGAGGCGATTCGACTGCTGCGGACCGAAGGCGCCAGCCTGCTGGTGACGGTGGATTGCGGCACGACGAGCGTCGACGTCCTCGGTAAGGCAGCTGAGCTCGGTTTCGAGACACTGGTCGTGGACCATCACCAGGCCGGCGAAGCGCTGCCGCCGGCGGTGGCGGTGGTCAATCCCAATCGTCTGGACGATCTTTCAGGGCAGGGGCATCTGTGTGCCTGCGGCGTCACCTTCATGCTTCTCGTCGCCGCCAGTCGAAGCCTGCGCAAGCGCGGCTGGTGGCGCGAGCACCCCGAGCCGGACCTGATGGCACGCCTCGACCTGGTCGCCCTGGGGACGGTGGCCGATGTGGTGCCGCTGAAAGGACTTAACCGGGCCTTCGTGGCGCGAGGCCTCGCCGTCATGCGCCAGCGCCAGCGTGCCGGCCTGCGCGCGCTGATGGACATGGCCCGCCTGGACGGGCCGCCACGTCCCTATCATCTCGGCTTCCTGCTCGGCCCGCGCATCAATGCAGGTGGGCGCATCGGCGATGCCGCACTCGGGGCAAGGCTGTTGATGACAGAAGACGGCGAGGAGGCAGCTTCGATCGCCGCGACATTGGACCGGCTCAACCGGGAGCGCCAGACGGTCGAGGCTATCATGCTGGAGGAAGCGCTGGCTGAGGCGGTCGCGGCCCTTGGCCTCGAGGAGACGGGCGCGACAGTGGTGACGGCCTCGCGAAATTGGCACCCGGGTGTCGTGGGCCTGGTAGCCGCCCGTCTCAAGGAGCGCTTCGGACGTCCCGCCTTTGCTGTTGCCTTCAACAAGGATGGCGTCGGCACGGGATCCGGGCGCTCGATCGGGGGCGTGGATCTGGGCAAGGCCGTAAGGCAGGCGGTGGAGCGCGGTCTCATCGTCAAGGGCGGTGGCCACGCCATGGCCGCTGGCATCACTCTGGGCCAGGACCAGCTCGGCGCTTTCCGGGCCTATCTGGAGGCGGAACTCGCATCCGCCGTCGAGACGGCACGGGCAGACGCAGCCCTGGAGATCGATGGCGCACTCGCAGCTGGCGGCGCGACCACCGGCCTGATCGAGATGCTCGAAAAGGCCGGCCCGTTCGGCCAGGGCAATCCCGAGCCCGTGCTGGCGCTGCCGGGCCACCAGCTCGCTTTCGTCGATACGGTTGGGGAAGCGCATCTGCGTCTGCGCCTCAAGGCGCATGACGGCGCCATGCTCGACGCTATCGCCTTCCGCTCGGTCGGGCAGCCCTTGGGCGATGGCCTCGTCGGCCATCGCGGCAAGGCGGTACATGTCGCCGGCACCTTGAGTGTCGACCGCTATGGCGGGCGCGAACGCGTGCAATTGCGCGTGATCGACGCAGCCCCCGCCAT
>NZ_LYXZ01000057.1 GCF_001676615.1 Labrys sp. WJW
CCTCGGCGCGGCGGGGCTTGAACGGGCGTTCCTCGCCACTGTCACGCTCGCGGAACGGTCGGCGAGTGGGACGAGCCTCGAAATCCTCGCCTTCACGCGGCTTGAAACGCGCCGGGCGACGCTCGCCGTCCTGGCGCTCGGCGAAGGAACGGGCCGGACGCTCCCGGCGGGTTTCGCCGCCCTCGTCGCGGTCCCGGAAGGAACGGCGAGGCGGCGCATCGCCATCCACGCCACGCCGACGAGGTCCAGCGCCCGCAGAGGTCTTCTTGGGGCCAAATGGCTTCTTGCCCCCGCTTGGGGGCTTGCGGCCGCCGCCGCCAGATCGTTTATCGTCGGACATCGATTGTTGCTGGAACGGCCCCCCGCTACCATCGTATCGGCGGGTATTCCAAAACTCCTTGAAAAGAGGGGCGTCTTTCCGATCCACAGGGATCGGGAAACGCTTTAGCAGAAAAGGCGGCATGTCACGAGATGAAGCGCTCGATCATGGAACTGGCGCTGGAGGAGGCCCGTGCTGCCGCAGGTCGCGGGGAGGTACCTGTCGGCGCGGTTGTCGTCAAGGACGGAGTGGTGCTTTCGCGCGAAGGAAACCGCACCCTGGCGCTGAAAGACCCCACTGCCCATGCGGAAATGCTCGCCATCCGCGCCGCCGCCCAGGTACTGGGCAGCGAGCGCCTCATCGGCGCGGACCTTTATGTCACCCTCGAGCCCTGCCCGATGTGTGCCGCCGCCATCTCCTTCGCCCGCATCCGGCGCCTCTATTTCGGCTGCGACGATCCTAAGGGTGGCGCAGTGGAAAATGGGGTGCAGTTCTACGCTTCCCCCACCTGCCACCATCGTCCCGAAGTCTATTCCGGCATCCATGCCACGGCCTCGCGGACTCTGCTGCAGGATTTCTTCCGCTTGCGGCGCTAGCCGGCGTCCCCTTTCCGGTCCGCACCTTGGGACATCCTTCAGGACCCCAGATGTCCGGGTTCCTTGGGCACCCCTTTCAGCGAGAGATGTTCCGGCGGCTCGGCCGGCGAGCCGTCGCTGGCATAGTGGGAGATCTGGTACTGGTCGTCCGGCAGGCGCTCGACCTTCATATATTTGGCCTGGCCGAAGGGCATGGTACCGTTCACATAGAAAATTGACGGATCATATTGCTTGGTTGCGACCGTCTTGCCCATCGCCTGGGCCGTCAATTGCATGAGCTGGAACTGGGTGGGACGGTCGAGCTGGCGAAAGGCATTGGCGATCGCCGAATCCGGCCTGTTGGTCATCAGCATCACCGGCACCACCGCCGTGCGCAGGTGGCGGATCAGGTGTCCCCACAACCCATCCTCGCCCATCAGCTCGTTGTGGTCGGACGTGACGAAGATATAGACTGGGTCCTTCTCGGCCAGCATCGTGGCGATGATGTCGCTGGTGCTGCGGTCCCAGCACTGCAGGCCGGTGTCGTAGCGCGCGCGCCGAGCTTCGTCCGCGCTCCCGTCTGGTGGCGTGAACACCTGGAACTCGCCCGCATACTTCTTGCAATTGTCGAGATAAGGCTCGTGGTCGGCCCGCTGATGGACATAGATGAAGCGCCGCTCCGCCGGCGGCACATCCTTGACGTCGTCGGCAAGCGACTCCTCGGCCGATTTTTCGGCCGTCTCATCATAGGTCTCCACTGTCTTGGACTGCCGGGCATACCGGGCTCCGCCGGCGATCTGCATGGTGTGGATGGCCTGAGCGGAATAGTAATAGCTGGCAAAATCGCCATCCTTGGCGATGTCGAAAATGTTCACCGGCTGCCGTTCCGCCAGATTGGGAAAGTAGACGAGCCTGAGGGCCGAGGGAACACTGGCCAGCGTCGCCACGCCGCCGGAAAAGCCGATCTTGGCGAACATCCGCCAGCCTGCCGGCGGCTCCCTGAACAGGTGATCGAGGCGCGGCGTGGTCTGCCGGGCCGCGCCAAACAGCGACATCCGCACCGGATTGATGGATTCACCCATCACGAACACGACGGTCGCCCGGCCCTCCGGCACCTCGGCCTTGCCGAACACATGATCGGCCAGGTCATTCAGGGAAGCCGGCGGCGCGGGCGCCCGGCTCGCACGATAGGCCAGGACGCCAGCATTGGCGCTGGAAATGAAGGAGGCGGAATAGGCATTGGCCTGCACCACGCTCGGCAGTTTGTGCAGTTCCCAACGTGCCGCGACGCCACCAAGGGCCGCAACGAGCAAGAGAGAAAAGGCCCAGGATCGACCACTCCGCAGCGGGCGGATCAGCGTGAACACTGCGAGCAGGACAGCCGTTGCCAACGCCAGGAGCAAAGGCAGGAGGAATTCGCTCTGTACCTGCAAACCGGTCGAAACAGAATCGGCCGTATCGCTGAAAAACAGCCTGACCTGTTCGGGGGTGAGCGGCGCTCCGAAATATACCAGCGAGCTCAGCCAGATCGCCTGGTTCAAGAACACCAGAGCGATAATGAGTATTCTGAACCAAGTCCCAGCCGAGAGGGCGAAGAGCACCGAAAATGACAATAATGTTACAAAATATTCCTTCGTTCTGAATGGAGAAATATCCCACCCAAAACAAGAAAATATTACATCAGGAATACTCAGAATCGCCGCAACCAGGGCAATTTCTAGTACCTTCTTAGCAAAAATTCGTGAAAATAAAGTCATTTAAACCGCATAAATGGAAATTATGTTCTTAGGCTCAAGGCACCGACCGAGAGCATCTGTATCGGTCCGATCGAAGATTTAATCCAGATTGCTTAAAAACAGAACAATAATGACAAAAATAGGAACTGTTTCGCGCGACGTCCAGACGGCAATAACGAGCTGTCGCCTCGGCGCTACGCCTGCTAGCCTTCAGTCCGTCAAACTCCGGAGGTCATCGTGAGCGGATTTGGAATCACACATTGGCTCATCCTGATCGCGCTGCTTGTCGTGTTCATCTATGTCGTACGCATCGTCACGCGACGCCGCTGAGCCGCCGCGCAGCTCCGCGGGATTCAGATTTCCGCCGTCAGAGCCTCGACGAGCCATTCGACCAAGGCCTTTCCGGCGACATATCCGGGATCGCGGCTGGGATCGTAGATCGTCACCTGCAGGCCCAGAGCGCGGCGTTTCAGGGCAACGGTGAGCAGCACCGCCGCCTCCTGCCAGTCGAGGCCGTCCGCCTGCGGGGAGTCGACCGCCGGCATCAGCCTGCTGTCGACGGCATCCACGTCGAAATGGATCCAGAATCCCTCCCTGTCGGCATCGATCCGGTTCAGGGCCGCGTCGACGCAGGCTGCAATCCCTTCGCTGCGAAGCCGCTCCAGAGGCCTGTAGACCATGCCGGACTCGGCGATGTCGGGAATGGGAGCCGGAGGCGCTCCTTCCCGATAGCGATTGGCGAGGGCCGCAACGCGCCGTGTGGTCACATAGGGCCAGCGTCCCTCCAGATCCGTCAGGGCCGAAGGCCCCCATCCCGTCGCCAGCGCGAGATCCATGCCGGCACCGCCGCCTGTGGCCGATTGTTCGGGCAGGTAGAAATCCGTATGGCCGTCGACATAGAGGAGGGCTGCCTCGCGCTGCCGCGCCAGGCCGAGCATCGAGCCGATCAGGATGCTGCAATCACCGCCAAGGACGAGGGGAAAGCACCCGGCCTCGACGGCCTCCTCTACGGCGTCCGCCAGCCGGATGGAATAGTCGGCAATGGCATCGATGTTACGGATGTTGACCCTGCGTTCGTCATCGCGCCGATAAGGCGGCGGCTCCACCGCGACGACACGCTCCACGGTCAGCCGGTCGTACAGCCCGAGTTGGCGCAATGTCGCCGGAGCATGGCGCGTTCCCGGCTCCATGTCATCGCCCAGCGGCATCAGTCCGAGATTGCTGGGCGCCTCGATGATGACCAGGCGCCTCGTCGTCTTCCCCATGCCGGATCCCGCGGTTGTGTGTTTGGCCGTCTTCTCGGCCGACACCCTCCCCTGCTTTTCGGATCCGGGCAAGAGCCCCCCGGGCAGCACCCAATGCCGTACCGAATGCGAATGCCGGTCTGCCGAGCCGAGAAGCATTTGCTCTTGCCTCGGCAGACCCCATAGAGTTGCGGCTCTTCTTTTCAGCCGTTCGGACCCGGCCCATGCGCATTCTGTTGGCGGAAGACAATCGCGATCTCTCCGAATGGGTGAGCCGGTTGCTGCGCCAGAGCAAATATACGGTGGATTGCGTCTATCGCGGCGACGAGGCCGACGTGGCCTTGCAGTCGCAGGAATACGCTCTCGTCATTCTCGATCTCGGCCTGCCAGAGATCGACGGCATCGAGGTCCTCAGGCGCCTGAGGGGACGGGGGAACCGGACTCCCGTGCTGATCCTCACGGCCAATGACGCGCTTTCCAGCCGCGTGCGCGGCCTCGACAGCGGGGCGGACGACTATCTCGTCAAGCCCTTCGAGGTCGAGGAACTCGAGGCCAGGATACGCGCGCAATTGCGACGGGGCCGCAGCACGCTGGAGCAGGTCGTCAGCTTCGGCCCGCTCTCCTTCGATACCCAGTCGCGTAGCTTCAGCCTGGCCGGCGCCAGCTTCCCGGTGACGCCGCGCGAGCATGTGGTGCTGGAGACATTGCTGCTGAGTGCCGGGCGCCCCGTGCCCAAGGAGCGGCTGGTGGAGAACGTCTTCGGTTTCGACGACGAAGGCGGCCCCAGCGCGATCGAGGTCTATGTTCATCGCGTGCGTCGCAAGCTCGAGGGCAGCGATGTCGGCATCGTCACCCTGCGCGGGCTCGGCTATATGCTGCGGCAGATCCATGCCGGTTAGCTGGCATTCGCGCAGCCTGCGCCGGGAATTGCTGGGCTGGCTGCTGCTGCCGCTGGCAGCCGTGGTGGCGTTCAATGTCTGGACCACCTACCGCAACGCACGCCAGACCGCCGACCTGGTCACCGATCGCATGCTGCTCGCCTCCGCGCGAATGATCGCAGAGAACGTCCGCGAGAGCGACGGCATCTTCCAGGCTCCCATTCCGCCGGCGGCCCTGGAAATGTTCGCGAGCGAGGACCGCGATCGCGTGATCTACCGCGTGAACGGGCCGCGCGGCGAATTGCTGGCCGGCTATCCCGAGACATTGCCCCCGCCGCAACAACCGAGCGGCTTCCAGCATGTCTACTTCACCGGCATGCATCGCGGCGAACCCGTGCAGGCCGTCGCCCTTTCGCAGCCCGTGGTCTCCACCAGGGGCGGCGAGGCCCTGGTTGTCGTCGGGCAGACGCTGCGCGGCCATGACAGGCTGGTCAAGAGCCTGTGGCTGAAGACCCTGCGCGACGAGGTCCTGCTGGTCGCCGTCGCCGGACTACTCGCCTTGTTCGGCCTGCACCGGGGCGTGGCGCCGCTCCTGCGCCTGCGCGACGAAGTGCGCCGCCGCGACCCGCAGGCGCTGGAACCGCTCGACACGGCCCATGTCCAGACCGAATTGAGACCCCTGGTCCTGGCCCTCAACGAGGCCCTGGCGCAGGTCGAACGCCAGGTCGCCGCACAACGGCGCTTCATCGCCAATGCCGCCCATCAATTACGCACCCCGCTGACGCTGCTGAAGGCGCAGATCGGCGTCGGCAAACGCGGTTCCGACGTGGCGGCAGCCCATGAGGCCCTGGCCGGCATCGGCACGACCGTGGAGGGCATGACACGCCTGTCCAACCAGCTTCTCAGCCTGGCCCGCGCTGAACAGGGAAGCACGCTGCTTCATCGCGAAAAGGTCGATTTCAACGCCATCTGCCGCGAGGCCGTGGAAAACCTCGCGATCATGGCCATGGAGCGCGACATCGATCTCGGTTTCGACGGCGCGCCCGCCGCGCTGCCTGTCAGCGGCCATGCCACGCTCTTGCGCGAGCTTGCGACCAATCTGATCGAAAACGCCCTGCGCTACACGCCCAGGGGCGGCACGGTCACGGTAAGGCTGCGCGCAGCAGGCGGCGCGCGCGTGGCCTTGCGGGTCGAGGACAGCGGCCCCGGCATCCCGCCGGAGGAGCGCGAAAAGGTGTTCGAACGCTTCTACCGGCGACTGACCAGCGGCGTCGAGGGCACGGGACTGGGGCTGGCGGTGGTGAAGGAGATCGTCTCCTCCCATGAGGGTACCGTCACCCTGCAGGACCGGGTACCGTCGCCGGGCCTGGCCGTGCTGGTCCTGCTGCCCGCTTTCGACGGATGATGCCGACAGCGTTCGCCCCCCTCCGGGGATGGACAAAAAAGCGGGCGGGGAAATCTCCCCGCCCGCTTTCCGCAACATCCTATCAAAGAGGCCCGCGTGTCGGGCTCAGTGATCGGACAGAGGCTTGGGCCGCCACTTGGCCAGGCTCTGCTCGACACGTCCCATCAGCGCACCGGCGGCCAGCACCACCAGCATGATGATGATGATCGCGGCCGCCACGCCCGGCCCGTCGAACGAGCCCTTGGCAATGGCGATCAACTGGCCGATGCCGAGCCGGGCACCGACGAATTCGCCGACGATCGCGCCGGTGATGGCGAAGGAATAGCTGACATGCAGGCTGGCGAAGATCCAGCTCATGGCCGAGGGAATGATCACCGCCCGCGTGAGCTGCCAGGGCCTCGCCCCGAGGATCTGGGCATTGGCGATCAGCGAACGATCGGCCTCGCGCACGCCCTGGAAGGCATTCTGGAAGACCAGGAAGAACACCATCACGAAGGACAGCGCCACCTTCGAACCGATACCCAGGCCGAAGATGATGATGAAGACTGGGGCCAGGACCACGCGCGGGATCGAGTTGAAGACCTTGATGTAGATCGAGAAGATATCGGCCAGGAAGGCATTGCGCCCGAGCGCCACGCCCACCAGCACGCCGGCGATGGAGCCGAACACGAAGCCGATGGTGGCTTCCTCGACGGTCACCCACAAATGGTACCAGAGCGGCGTGCCATTGGCCCCCTCGGTGATCCACTGCCACAGGCGCACCACCACCGTGCTCGGCATGCCCAAAGCGAGGTCGGTCATCCATTCCAGGCGGACCGCAACTTCCCACAGGCCCAGCAGGGCGACAAGAAGCACCAGGCGCCAGAACAGGACCCAGGCGCGGCGGGCCCGCGCGGCCTTGGCGGCGGCCGCCTCGATTTCCGCGTCGGAGGTGCCGGGGCGGAATTCGGGAGCCTTGGGAGAAAGTGCTGCATCGCTCATCGTCCATCTCCTCTCAGGCAGCTTCGGACGCGCGGCGGTTGGAGGTCTGAACCTCCTCGCGCAGGTCGTTCCAGATCAGGCGGGAATAGTCGATGAAGCGCTGGTCGTAGCGGATCTCCTCGACGATGCGCGGGCGCGGCAGGTCGACCGTGTAGACGGACTTGACCGTGGCGGGGCCGGCGGTGAGCACATAGATCCTGTCGGCCAGTGCGATGGCCTCGTCGAGGTCATGGGTCACGAACACGACGGAGGCCTTGGATTCGTCCCACAGTTTCAGCAGCACATCGTGCATGACGACGCGGGTCTGCACGTCCAGCGCCGAGAAGGGCTCGTCCATCAGGAGGATCTTGGGCTGGTTGATGAAGGTCTGTGCCAGGGCGACGCGCTTGCGCATGCCGCCGGAGAGCTGGTGGGGATAATGGTTCTCGAAGCGCGGCAAGCCGACGCGCGCCAGCCATTCCCGCGCCTGGGCATAGGCCTGGCCCTTCGGCACGCCGCGAAACATCGGTCCCGCTGCGACATTGTCGATGACGTTGCGCCAGGGAAAGACCGCATCGGCCTGGAAGACGAAGCCGACGCTGGGGTCGATGCCGTTGACCGCCCCACCCATCACGCGGACCTCGCCGGCGCTCGGTCGGGCCAGGCCCGTGACGAGGTTGAGCGTGGTCGACTTGCCGCAACCCGTCGGCCCGACCACGGCGACGAACTCGCCACGCTCGACCGTCATGGAGAAGTCGCGGATCGCGGTCATCGACTTGCCGGTCGGGGTGACGAAGCGGCGCGTGACATTGATGAGTTCGATGGCGGGCGAGGAGGCCGACGCCGTGGGCACAGCTTGACTCATGCTTTCCTCCTTGAGGGAAAAGCCACGGGATAGGACGAAGTGATTTGTGATTGGCCAGAACGGCCCAAAGGCTCGGCACGCCATGGCGGGACCGCAGCGGCCCGCGTGCCGGAGCCGGGGAGCAGCAGTCCGTTCGCGGCCGCCGCTCCCGGGAAATGCCGTCCGGCTATTTCACGTTCTTCACAAACTCGGTGGTGAAGGTCTTGGAGAGGTCGATCTGCTTGCCCTGCAGTTCCTTCTTGAAGCTCTGCAGCACGGATAGCACCGTCTTCGGGCCGTCCTCGGGCATCACACCATCGGCCGTGAACATGCCTTTGCCCGCTTCCAGGCCCTTGATGTAGCCGTCCTTGTCGTCGCCGTAGAATTCCTTCGGCATCTTCTCGGTGATCTCGGCGGCCGTGTGGGTGTTGATGAAGCGCAGGGTCTTCACGAAGGCGTTGGCGAGCTTCTGGACCGCATCCTTGTTCTTCTCGACCCAGGCCGTGGGCATATAGAGCGACGCGGCCGGATAGGTGCCGCCCAGGGCTTCTTCCGAGCCCTTGACCGTGCGCATGTCGATCAGCACGCGAGCGGTACCCGATTTGAGCATGCGTCCGATGGTCGGCTCGGTGGTCATGCCGGCCTGGATCTGGTCCTGCTGCATGGCGGCGATGAAGGTGGCGCCGGCGCCCACCGGCAGCGTGGTGAACTCGTTCGCCTTCACGCCCGCCTTCTCGGCGAGATAGAGCGTGAGGAAGTTGGTGGAGGAGCCAAGGCCGGTGACCCCGATGTCCTTGCCCTTGAAATCGGCTGCCGACTTCAGGTCCGGATATTTGCTCGAAGCCAGGATGACCTCGCCCGGCGCCTGGCTGAACTGCACCACGGACTGCACGAACTTGCCCTTGCCCTGCAGGTCGACGCAGTGGTCGTAGAAGCCGACCACGCCCTGCACCGTGCCGGCAAGCATCTCCGTCTCGGCGTCGACACCGGCGGTATCGTTGAGAAGCTCGACGTCCAGGCCCTCGTCCTTGAAATAGCCCAGGCTCTCGGCGAGCTTGGCCGGCAGGTAGATCTGTTTTTCATAACCGCCGACGACGATGACGATCTTCTCGGCCGCCTGGGCGGCAGGTGCCAGGCCCATGATGGCGGCAAAGGCGGCGGCGGCAAGCAAGGTGCGTCTGCTCGGCATGGTCTCTCCTGTTGCGTTTCCTGTCCCTCCTCCTTCTCGCAAGCGGATATGCGGGAGGGCTCGGTCCTAGGCATAAAGCAGCCAGCTTTCAGCCAGCTTACAATCGGCGCAACAATGACAATCCTGCATTCCATTCTTGCCCCAACCGGTTTTGCTGCCTAAACAGCGGCAAGAATTTTGAAGGTTTGCAGCGATGTCCGGCGAGAAGAAGCAGAAATTGAAGGCAAGGCAGGCACGCGGTTTCATCGACCGCAATGCCGGCGAGATCGCGGCCACGCGCGCCATGGTTTCGGTGATCCAGGAAGTCTATGAGCGCTATGGCTTCGACCCGGTCGAAACACCTTTCGTCGAATATACCGATGCGCTCGGCAAGTTCCTGCCCGACCAGGACCGGCCCAATGAAGGCGTGTTCTCCTTCCAGGACGATGACGAGCAATGGCTGTCGCTGCGCTATGACCTGACCGCGCCGCTGGCGCGCTACGTCGCCGAGAATTTCGACGCCCTCCCCAAGCCCTATCGCAGCTACCGGGCCGGCTATGTCTTCCGCAACGAGAAGCCTGGTCCGGGGCGCTTCCGCCAGTTCATGCAGTTCGACGCCGACACCGTGGGCTCGGCCTCGGTCGCGGCCGATGCCGAGATCTGCATGATGGCCGCCGACACCATGGAAAAGCTCGGCATTCCGCGCGGCTCCTATGTGGTGCGCGTCAACAACCGCAAGGTGCTCGACGGCATCATGGAGGCGATCGGCCTCGCCGGCGACGACAATGCCGGCCGCCGCCTCACCGTGCTGCGCGCCATCGACAAGTTCGACCGGCTCGGCCTGGAGGGCGTCAGGGCGCTGCTGGGCACCGGCCGCAAGGACGAGTCCGGCGATTTCACCAAGGGTGCCGGGCTCGACGACAGCCAGGCGCAGACCATCCTCGACTATGTGGCGGGACAGAGCGGCTCCAACGCCGATACGCTGGCGCGCATCCGCCCGCTGGTTTCGGGCTCGACTGCGGGCAGCGAGGGCGTCGAGGAACTCGCCCGCATCGCCGAACTGGTCGAGAAGTCTGGCTATGGCACCGACCGCATCCTGATCGACACCTCGATCGTGCGCGGGCTAGAGTATTACACCGGCCCCGTCTACGAGGTGGAGCTCACCTTCGAGGTCAAGGACGACCAGGGCCGGCCGGTACGCTTCGGCTCGGTCGCCGGCGGCGGACGCTATGACGGCCTCGTCGCCCGCTTCCGTGGCGAGCCCGTGCCGGCAACCGGCTTTTCCATCGGCGTCTCGCGCCTGCTCTCCGCCCTGACCGCCCTCGGCCGCGTCGACACGACCGGTGTCGCCGGGCCTGTGGTGGTCTGCGTGATGGATCAGTCGCGCCTGCCCGACTATCAGGCCATGGCCAGCGAATTGCGCCAGGCCGGTATCCGCGCCGAGGTCTATCTCGGTGGCTCCGGCATGAAGGCCCAGCTCAAATATGCCGACCGCCGCAAGGCGCCGATCGCGGTGATCCAGGGCTCGGACGAGGCCGAGAAGGGCGAGGTCCAGCTCAAGGACCTGGCACTGGGCGCCGAAATGGCCAAGGCCATTGCGGACAACAGCGAATGGCGCGAGGCGAGGGTCGCCCAGCGCCTGGTGCCGCGGGCGGAGCTGGTGAAGGTCGTGAAGGAGATGCTGGGGTAGTTCCCGGGTGCGCGGACGTCTCGTCCGCTCTTCCTTTCTGCATTGCTCCGTTTCCAAGAGCGGACGAGACGTCCGCGCACCCGCGACATAAACCTCGTTTGCCCTTTCCAGTCGCACCCCGGGCCCTGCCCTGCTAGAAGACCCCCCGACACTCACCATGGACCGCCGGCATGCCCCATCCCGCCTATGAAGCCTTCGACGCGCTTGCCTCGCGCTCGGGCTATCAGCTGGTCGACCCGCCGATCCTGCAGCCGGCGGGCCTGTTCCTCGATCTCCTCGGCGAGGACATGCGCCGTCGCGCCTTCCTGACCACCGATGCCGAGGGGCAGGAATTCTGCCTCAGGCCGGACTTCACCATTCCGGTGTCGCTGCATCATCTCAAGGCCGTGAAGGCCGGCGGGGTCGGCGCCTATGCCTATCGCGGTCCGGTCTTCCGCTTCCGCACCGACGGCCCGAGCGAGTTCCTGCAGGCCGGCTTCGAGAATTTCGGCCGCAACGACAAGCCGGCCGCCGATGCCGAGATGCTGGCCATCGCCCTGGAGGCGGCCGGGGATCTTGGCCTCGCCCAGCCGGACATCCGCATGGGCGATGCCGGTATCGTCACCGCCATGCTCGATGCCCTCGACCTGCCGCCGGTCTGGCGGCGGCGGCTGGCTAGCGACCTCCGGCGCTCCAAGGATCTCGACGAGGATCTCGCCCGCCTCGGCAGCGCCGCCCCCAAGAACGGCGCCGCCGCCTATGCCGGCTTCCTCGCGGCCCTCGAAGGCTCGGACCCGGGCTCGGCCCGCGCCGCCGTCGCCGATCTCCTGTCGATCGCCGGCATCCAGCCGATCGGCGGACGCAGCGTCGACGAGATCGCCGACCGCTTCCTGGAACAGGCGGCGCTGTCCTCCGGCCTCGGCGTCGATGCCGACAAGGTGGCGATCACCCGGCGGATCTTCGCCATCAGCGGCGATCCCGACAGCGCCAGCGCGCAATTGCGCACCATCGCCGATGAGGCGAGGCTCGACCTCAACGCGGCCCTCGATGCCTTCGACGAACGCACCGGCTTCTTCGCCGCCCGCGATATCGACGTGGCCGCCATCAAGTTCGCCACCGGCTTCGGCCGCCGCCTTGACTACTATACCGGCTTCGTCTTCGAGCTCACCGATCCGGCCGAACCGGAAACGGCTGCCCGTGTCGGCGGCGGACGCTACGACCAGTTAATGGCGCAGCTCGGCGCCGCCGAGGCCGTGCCGGCGGTTGGCTGCTCGATCTGGCTCGACCGGTTTGGCGGAGACGCATGATGACCAACCCTGCCCTTTCCCCGCTGCTTCTGGGCATTCCGTCCAAGGGCCGGCTGCAGGAAAACTGCACGTCCTTCTTCGAACGCGCCGGCATCCGCTTCGTGCAGGAACGCGGCGCGCGCGACTATCGCGGCTCCGTGCCCGGCATGGACGATGTCGAGGTGCTGTTCCTCTCCGCCTCCGAGATCGCCGGCCAGCTCGCCTCGGGCGCCATCCATTTCGGCGTCACCGGCGAGGACCTGGTGCGCGAGAACATTGCGCGCGCCGATGAACGCGTCACCCTGCTGCAGCCGCTCGGCTTCGGCCAGGCCAATGTCGTGGTCGCGGTGCCGCAGGCCTGGATCGACGTGCGCTCCATGGCCGACATCGAGGACGTCGCCGCGAGCTTTCGCCAACGCCATGGCCGTCGCCTCAAGGTCGCGACCAAATACATCAATTTGACCCGCGCCTTCTTCTCGGCGCATGGCGTCGCCGACTATCTGATCGTCGAGAGCCTGGGCGCCACCGAGGGTGCACCGGCCTCCGGGGCGGCCGACCTCATCGTCGACATCACCACCACCGGCTCCACCCTCACCGCCAATGCGCTGAAGGTGATCGAGGACGGCGTCATGCTGAAGAGCCAGGCCAATCTGGTGGCTTCGCTCGGTGCCGACTGGAACGAGCGGGCTCGTGCCGGTGCGGCCGCCATGCTCGGCCGCCTCGCCGCCAAGGCCAAGGGCAGCGCCCAGCGTGAGATCCGCTGCATGCTGCGCGGCGTCAACCAGCAGCATCTGCGCGATGCCGGCGATCTCTTCGGCGCCAGTGCTCCTTTCGGCCTGCCGGCGCAGGGCCAGCCCCTTACCTTCCTGGTCCCGGCCGGACAGGTGTTCGACTTCGCGGCCTGGCTGACGGCACAAGGCGCGGCCTCGATCGCGGTGACCAGCCTCGATTTCGTTTTCGAGCCGCAGAGTGCGCTCTACGCGGAGCTGGAGAAGAAGCTGGGATAGATAGGGATGCCGATCTCCAGATCGGCATCTTCCTTCCTCGCAAACGCTACGTTTCCAAGATGGTCGATCTGGAGATCGACCCTCCAATCCGCGCTAGAGCATCGCGCCGAAAAGTGGGTACCCGTTTTCGGCAAAAAAGATGCGGCAACAAGGAATTACAGCATCGAGCCTGATTCAGAAATCAGCTTCGATGCTGTAGTCCCAGCAAATGTTGGCGGCTGACCGAGATATCCGGCCCTCCCCCAGGAAGTTACGCCTCGAACAGTTCCGGCAGGAGCGCTCTGGCGACAGGCTTCAGCCTCTCCGCCTCGCTCTGCGGGATCCAGCGATAGGGTCGCCTCAGGCGCGGGCCGACGGGGCCCCAGTCCCCGATCACGGCGAGGAGCTTGTCCAACGCGGCGTTGGAATAGCCGTGATCACGCCGGAACGGCACGATGTGTTCGTCCATGAAGCGGCAGAGCCGACGCTCCAAATCGAGTGCTGCCTCGATGTCTTCAGCCATGCCGTCGGTCCAGGCCTGGGCGCCGCGGGGGCTGAGGCAGGCGACGTTGGAAAAGGCACCGGCTGCCACGCCCGCCTTCACGCCGGTGGCGAGGTGGTGGCCGGGAACGAAAAGCGCGACGCCGGCCAGATGCTGGCGCGCAGCCGCGTACCAGGCTTCGTCCCCATCGGCGAGCTTGATCGCCTTGACGGCCGGGACCGCCCGCACCAGCCGGCCAAGCACCTCCGGCGGCAGCACGCGCTTGGCATGCGGCGGATTGTAGAGCACCAACGGCAGCTCCCGCGCCGCCGCCGCCATCATCGCCAGGAAATCGATCGCCTCTTCGTCGGTCACCGGCCACCAGTCCGGCAGGATGACCTGGATCGCCGCCGGCTGTAGCCCCACCGCCCGCCGCACCCGTTCCAGCGACTGGCGGGGGTCGCCCCGGCAGGCGCCGGTCACGAA
>NZ_LYXZ01000058.1 GCF_001676615.1 Labrys sp. WJW
CCAGTCCCGCCTCGGCATTGCCGTTCACGCCTGCGGCGGGCGTGGCGAGGTCGAGCCCGACCACCTTGGCGCCCTCTGCACGAAAGCGCTCGACCACGCATCGCCCAATGCCGCCGGCCGCGCCCGTGACCAGCACGCGCTTGCCAGCGAAGTTCCATGACGTCATGACGTTCATCCGGTCACGCCGCAAGGGCCTGGGCTTGCTTGCCCTCGATCAGCGACCACCAGGCATTGAAGGTGGGAATGCGCGTGAGCTCGTCGAAGCGTACGGCAACGCCCCGTTCCTTCAATTCCGAAGCCAGCAGCATGACCTGAACGGAATCGAGACCGTAGTAGATCAAGTTCTCGTCGGGATCGAAATCGACCTCCTCCTCGATCAATGTGCGCACGCGTCCGACCAGCCAGTCCCGGCTCAAGGCGGAAGCGGCCGTGTCGACGAGGCCAATATCGAGCAGGCCTTGTGTGGTGACGACGCTGCCGCAGCGCGTCGCCACATAGCGCAGCGCCATCAAATGATCGTCCAACGAGAAATCGGCGACGGCATCGCCGACCAGGAAGGGCTGGATGTCGTTCATGAAGGCATCCGCCGAGGTGATCATGCAGCCGATATGGGCGTAGACGCCGCCGACCAGCAGCTGGTCGCGACCCCATTGCCGCAGAAGAGAGAGCAGTTCCGAGCGCTGGAAGGCGCTGTAGCGCCATTTGGTCAGCACCGTGTCGCCCTCTTCCGGCGCAAGGGGCGCCACGATGGCCTGCAGGGCCGGATCGGCCGTGGTCAGGCCCGGCCCCCACATGTCGTTGAGCAGGGCACGGTCGGCTGCCGGCTGTTCGTGCGGCTGCGCGGTGTAGACCACGGGAATGCCGCGCTCCCGTGCCCAGCGGCGGATGGCGACGAGATTGTCGACGAGCTGGCGCACCAGGGCGCCGTCTGCATCGTAGAAACGCAGGAAATAGCGCTGCATGTCATGGATCAGCAGTACCGCGCGGGCTGGTTCGGGCTGCCATTGCGTGCGATTGGCGGGGAACGCCTCGGGCGTGGGCATGGGATAGTCGGTGATGGAGGGAATGGCCATGGGGCACCTTCGTCAGGTCGAAAGGGAAACGGGTGGGTTTTGCAGCTGCTGGCGCAGCCGGTTCTTGTCGATCTTGCCGACCGGGGTCAGCGGCATGGTGTCGATGAAGCGGAAGCGGTCCGGCAGCTTGTATTCGGCCACGCCTTGCGCGATGAGATGCTGGCGCAGCGCCGAGGGCGGCAGGCCAGGCTTCCTGGCCACCAGGAAGGCGCAGCTCTTCTCGCCCAGCAGCGGATCGCTCATCGCCACCAGCGCGGCCTGCGTCACCTCTGGATGCCGCAGCAGCAGGTTCTCGACCTCCTCGGAGGCGATCTTCTCGCCGCCGCGATTGATCTGGTCCTTGATGCGGCCGACCACGCGCAGATAGCCCTGCGGCGAGCGCTCGACGAGATCGCCGGAATAGTAGAAGCCGTCGGTATCGAACACTTTTTCATTGTGCTCGGGGCTGCGGTAATAACCCCGGAACGTGTAGGGCCCGCGCGTGGCGAGCATGCCCGTCTCGCCGTCGGGAACCTCCCGTCCCTCTTCATCGACGACCTTGACCTCGTCATCGGGACTGATCGGGCGCCCTTGCGTGGTGAAGACGAGTTCGTCTTCGTCGTCGAGCCTGGTGTAGTTGACCAGGCCTTCGGCCATCCCGAACACCTGCTGCAGGGCGCAGCCGAGCTTTTCCGGCACCTGGCGGGCCAGTGCCTCGGCGAAGCTGGCGCCGCCGACCTGGATGAGCTTGAGGGAACGCAGGGCCGCCTCGTGCCCCGGCACCACCTGGAGCCAGAGCACCACGGCCGAGGGGACCAGGGCGGCCATGTCGACGCCGTGGCGCTCGATCAGCGCAAAGCAGCCGAGCGGTTCGGGATTGGGCGCCATGACGACGCAGCCGCCGGCATGGAACACGCCCAGCGTGCCCGGCGAACTGAGCACGTAATTGTGGCCGGCAGGCAGGGCGCACAAGAAACGGGTCTGCGGTGTAAGGCGGCAGATCTCGGCGCTGGCGCGGACCGAATAGTCATAGTCGTTGTGGGTGCGGGGAATGAGCTTGGGCGTGCCCGTGCTGCCGCCGGAAAGCTGGAAGAAGGCGACTTCGTCCGCCCTGGTCGGCGCACCGCCATGGGATGAATCCCTGCCCTCGGCGAGCCAATGGTCAAGGCTGGTGTCGGGTGATGTCTCGCCGAGCAGCAGGATTTGCGCAAGCGCCGGGGACATGGAGCGCAGCTCGCCCACGAATGTCTCGTCTGCGAAAAGTTCGTGCCGGCGGGCAGCGATCAGCAATCTGGGCTGGATCTGCTGCGCATAGGCACTCATTTCCAGCCGGCGATGGCTGTAGAGGGCATTGACCGGCGCAACGCCGATCTTGAGCAGCGCGAAGAAGACGATGTGGAATTCCGCTACGTTGGGCAATTGCACCAGCGCCGTGTCGCCATGGCCGAGGCCGAGGGCGCTCAGGCGAGCGGCCAGGTTCGAGGCCAGCCGGTCGATCTCGGCATAGCTGAACCGGCGTTCGCCGCAGATCAGCGCGAGGGCGTCAGGGCGTTCGCGGCATTGATGATCGAGGATACGGGTCAGGGGCTGGTCGAGCCAATAGCCGCGTTCCCGGTAGCGTTGTGCCAGGCTTTCCGGCCAGCGCACGAAGTCGACGTTCATAGCGTAACCTGATTGGGTCTGCAGGGATCGTGTCATGCCGCCAGGCCGCAGGCATTGAGCATGGTCTTCAGCTTGGTCTGGGTCTCGGCCCATTCGGCTTCGGGTTGCGATGCCTCGACGATGCCGGCGCCGGCAAACAGCCGGACGATCTCATGCTCGACGATGCCGCAGCGCAGGGTGACGACCCATTCCCCATCGCCTCGGCTGTCGCACCAGCCCACCATGCCGGTGAACAGGCCGCGCTCGAAAGGCTCCACGAAACGAATGAGCTTGTGGGCCTGGTCGGTGGGCGTGCCACAGACGGCCGGTGTGGGGTGGAGACGGCAAGCCAGCTGCAGCGCGCTCATCTGCGGATCGTTGAGCCGGCCATGCAGCCGTGTGGAAAGATGCCACAGCGCGGCTGTGCTGATCACGGAAGGGGAGGCCGGAATCACCAGTTCGGCGCAATGCGGCTCGAGCACGCGGCGAATGTCGTCGATGACCACGCGGTGTTCGTAGAGATCCTTCGGCGACTGCAGCAGGGCATCGGCGGCGGCCTGATCGGCATCCGGGAAGGGCTGGCGCCGCGCCGAGCCGGCCAGCGGGTTGGAGACGAAGCGGTCGCCTTCTTTCTGCAGCAGCAGTTCGGGGCTGACGCCGATCAATTCGCCGCCATCCGGCAGCGGCACGCGGAACTGATAGCCGCTGGAGTTCTGCACGCGCAGGCTGTCGAGCAGGCCGTCCACGTCCACCGACCCGGCAAACCGCAATTCGCGCATGACCGAGAGCACGACCTTGCGAATGTCGCCATGGCGAAAGTTCAGGATCGCCTGCTCGACCGCCTTCTTGAAACCGGGCTCATCGGGAATGCTGCGCTGGTCGAGCAGCGCCGGCAGGCGCTCCGCGCTGTCCGGAGCCCGAGGCGCCTGCCGCTCTCGCCACTCATAGGCTTGCGGCACGTAGAGGCAGGACGGCTCGCGCATGTCGAAGGGGATGGCTCCCATCACGATCGGGTTGTCCTGGCCTTCGGCCCGGGCTTCGTCCAGCGCCTGGCGCACGCTGCGCTGGAACTGGCTGCCCCACTCCTCGCCCCCGCGGGCGGGCATGCTGATCAGCCGATGCGGCCCGAGGGAACGAAGTTCTCTACTTCCGGTACTGAATAGTAAATTGCTACCGCCTACTGATGAGATAGTTTTCTCATCAGCATACATTGCAATGGCCCCAGCCTGCATAATTAATGCCCTTATTGTAATTCCTATAATCAGGATTTGCGCTCTTTTGAATGGTTCTTTACTGCACACTATATTTTACTAATGTGCGATTGACCATTGAATTTACATGATTATATTTTAGTTAGATTGTCAATATCGTGAATTGTCGATGAGAGAGCTAACCATAATGCAGGCCGCCTACTGGGTAGGGCGGCAATCCGCTGCCACGATGGGTGGCGTCACCGCGCATCTCTATGCGGAATTCGATCATCGGGGTGCCGAGCGAAAGCTCGACGTGAAAGTACTGCGGCGGGCCGTCCAGCTCCTCGGCGAGAGACATGCGATGTTGCGCCTGCGCGTCAGCGCCGACGGCCTGCAGGCTGTGGATGGCGATGGCCCGGTGCTGGAAGTCGATGATTTCCAGGCCCTGGACGAGGAGGCCCTTGGGCAGGCCCTGGCAACCAAGCGCGAGGTCAAGACCAATCAGCGGCTGCCGATTCACCTCGGGCGGGTCAGCGACTTCAGCCTGAGCCTGTTGCCGGGAAATCGCTGCCGCCTCCACGTCGACACCGATATGATCGCCATCGATCCGCAGAGCTTCCGTCGGCTGATGGAGGATCTGGCACGCCTCTATGAGGATGGTGAAACCCGGGAGCCAGCGGCGGCTTGCTATTTCGATTATCTGGCTCTCATGGAGGCGGATGACGTGCTTGCGGTGCGGCGCGAGAGGGACCGGGACTGGTGGCGTGCCCGCCTTTCGCAGATGCCGCACGCTCCCGCCTTACCGCGTCCCGAAGAGCCGCAGGCAGGGGTGCGCAGTCATCGTCTCGCCGCCCAGCTCGGCCCGCTGGAACGCCAGGCGCTGACCGAGACGGCCCGGCGGCATCACCTGACCCTTTCAACCCTGATGCTCGGGCTCTTCGCAGCCGTGCTCGGGGCAAGCACGGCATCCCGTCGCTTCCGTCTGAACGTGCCGATGTTCCATCGCGAGCCCTATATGCCAGGGGTGGACGAGATGATCGGCGAGTTTTCCAATCCGCTGATCCTGCCTGTCGAACTCGCCGCAGGCGAATCGGTCGAAGGTCTTTGCCAGCGCATAGGGACCGAAATGACCTTGGCGATTTCGCACGCTGCCTATCCGGGGCCCAGCGTCATGCGCGATCTCTCGCGCCTCAATGGCGAAATGCAACTCGCGCCGGTGGTCTTCACGGCGGGCCTCGACCTCGGCGGCGAACTGTTCTCGGAGCGGGTTACCCGGGTCTTCGGCGCCATGGGCTTCGTGATTTCGCAGGGGCCGCAGGTTGCCCTGGATGCGCAGGTCGCCTCTGCCTATGGCGGCATCCTGGTGAATTGGGACGTACGCCTGGACGCCATCCCCGAGGCCTGGGTCAAGGCGATGTTCGAGGCTTATCTCGCTTGCGCCAGGCATGTTGCCGGGGCACCCGAAGCCTTGAGCCAGCCCGTCGAAGCTTTGTTGGCCGTCTGCCTCAAAAGCCAGCCCTCCGCCACCAGCCACACCGGCCGCTCCGCCGGCCTCGAGGAACCCCGTTTGATGGCCCCTGTTTCTGCTCCGGAAAGAGCACTCACCCCCCTGCAGCGCGCCTATCTCCTCGGCCGCGGCGACCAGTTTCCTCTCGGCGGCGTCGCCATGCAGGAGTTTCGTGAATATCGCGGCGCGCTGGCCATCGACCAGTTCAAGGCCCGCCTGCACGCCCTCGTGAGTGCGTTGCCCTGCCTTCGCAACCGCATCGACACCGACAGCCTGACCCAACGAGTCAGCGAGGAGGCAAGGCTCAATCTCGAAGAGATCGATCTGCGGGACCTGCCGTCGGCCAAGGCCTGGGAGCGGATCGAGGCCATGCGGGAAGATTATGCCCATCATCGCCACGATCTGAGCCTCCCGCCCTGGCATATGCTGGTGTTCCACCTTCCCGAACCGCAGCCAGGGCAGACGCATCCCGATTCCCATGTCGTGTTCGCCCGTTTCGATGCTCTCGTCGTCGACGGCCGCTCGATCGCCACGATCCTGCGGCAGCTCTTTGGTTCGGTTCCCCTCTCGACAGCCGCCCCGCTGTCGTCCGCGGAAAGCCGGCGGCAGCCGGAAGCGGCCGAGCGGGAGGCGGATGCGGCCTATTGGGCACACAAGCTGGAAGCCGTCTCCGAGCCGCCGCGGCTGCCCTGGAAACGCCCCTTGGCCGATATCAAGGCCTCCCGCTATGAACGCCGGAGCATGACCGTTCCGCGGGACGATTTCGTCAAGCTGACCAAGGTCGGTGCGGCCCGGAGTCTTTTCCGCCATTCGGTGCTGACGGCGGTGATCCTCGAGACCCTGGCGCACTGGGCAGGCGAGGGAGGATTTTGCGTGGGTGTTCCCGTTGCCCTGCCGACGGGGGCGATGGGCAACGATTCCACCTTCATCGCCATCGATTATCGGGCCGGGGAGGGCACTTTCGACGACCGCGCCAAGCAGTTGCAGGCCGATACGCTCGAAGGCCTGGAACATCTCGCCTTCTCGGACATCGACATCAACCGGCTCCTGATCAACCGCCATTCGGGAGGGCCGGTCCTGCCGGTGGTCGTCACCAACGGGTTGTCCTGGGAGACGCTGGCCGAGCACAGTCCCGTGCGCCTGCATGGTGGCCTGACACAGACGCCGCAGGTGGCGATGGATATCCGGATGTCGTTGGACGAGCACAAGAACCTGGTCTTGTGCATCGATCATGCCCGCGAGGCACTCGACGGCGAGGTAGTCGAGGCCATTCTCGCGGCCATGGCCAGGGCGATCGCCGCGGTGGGCCGGCATGGCGAACTCGTCCTGCCGGCCGGTGAGGTCCTCGACCTTGGCCATTATCGCCATAATGACGGACCAACGAGCCTCGCGCCCGCCGGTTTCCTCGCACGCATCGCCGCACATCTGTTCGGCGGCGCCACGGCCAAGGACGCCCTGATCTGCGGTGAACGGCGGATTTCCTATGCCGAACTCGGCGATCAGGTCGCGCGCATCGCGGCGGCCCTGCGCCAGCGCGGCCTCCGCCGGGGAGAGGTGGTGGCGGTCTGCCTTCCGCGCAGCCCCGAGCATGTCATGGTCACACTCGCCTGTTCCCTCATGGGACTGGTTTGGGTTCCCATCGATGCCGGATCGCCGCCGGATCGTATCGGCTATCTCCTGCGCAATTGCCGGGCAGCACTGGTGGTCGGCCCCAGCCCGGCACCGGGCATCGACACCGTGTCCGTCGAGACGCTGCTTTTGGCCGAGGCTTCCGGCGACTGGCAGCCGGCGCCGGAATTCTTGACCGACCTATCCGCCAGCGAGGACGCTGCCTATTACCTCTATACCTCCGGCACCACCGGCAAGCCCAAATGCGTTGTCGTTGCCAACAGAGCGACCTGGAACGTCATCGACCACACGCTGCAATTCTGGGGCATCGGCGCCGAAGATGTCTTCATCTCCGTCACGCCGCTGCATCATGACATGTCGGTGTTCGATATTTACGGGGCCCTGTGCGCCGGCGCGAGCCTGGTCATGCCGGCGGTTGGCGAGGAGAAGGATGCCATTGGCTGGAACCGGCTGGTCGAACGTCACAAGGTTTCGGTGTGGTGTTCGGTTCCCGCCATCCTCGAAATGCTGCTCGCCTGCCAGCGGGGCGAGCAGCTGAAGTCACTCCGGCTGATCGCGCAGGGCGGCGACTACATCAAGCCGACGGTGATCGACCAGTTGCGTCGCACCCACCCCGCCACCAGGCTGATCTCGCTGGGTGGCCCAACCGAGACAACCATCTGGAGCATCTGGCACGAGATCGGCCCCGACGACATCGCCGTCATTCCCTATGGGCGTCCCTTGCCGGGGGTGAGCTATTTCGTACTCGACGAACGGGGCCAACACTGCCCACCCCATGTGGTTGGTCGCATCCACACGGCCGGTGTCGCTGCCGCGCTCGGCTATCTGGAAGACGGCAGGCTCAGCCAGAACGACTTCGTCTCCATCGCCGCCGAGGACGGACGGCAGGTTCGCGCCTTCAGGACGGGCGACCGCGGCTTTTATCGACCTGATGGCACCCTGATTTTCGCTGGCCGGATCAATGGCTATGTCAAGATTCGCGGTGTCCGGGTTTCGCTGCCCGACATCGAGAATGAGCTCGCCGCCCATGATTCGATCAAGCATGTCATGGTCGTCGACTATCCCGTCGGCGATGCCGGCGAACTGGCGCTGGCGGCGATCTATGTGAGCGAGGCGCGATCCGGGCCTTCCGTCGGAGAGCTGCGCAGCTTTGCGCGCCGGCGCCTGCCCGAAACCCATGTCCCCATCCGCTTTCTTCGCATCGAGACCTTGCCGCTCTCGGCCAATGGCAAGCCCGACCGCAAGCGCGCCAGGCAGATCCTGCTCGGATCGGACGCAAGCGAAGGTGGCGGGAGCGGTGCAATTCGCCCGGTTCCCGCATCGCCGTCCTCCAGCGGGCGCATCCTCGACATCTATCTGAGCGTGCTCGGTAAGGCGCGCCAGGATGGCCATGACGAGGGAGCGGATTTCGTGTCGATGGGCCTGCTGCCGTCGCATCTGAAGGCCGTCGCCGGCCGTATCAGCGGCGAGTTCGGCGTGAGCCTGACCCCGGCCCACCTGCTGCGCTGCCGCAATGCACGGCAGGTCGAGGAGTTGCTGGCCCGGTGAACGCGTTCTGAATTCCGGAAGACACCCCGGAACCCAATACCCAATTTCGACATTTTGGATTTTCTCCATGCCGATAGAAGACACGCCCCTAGATTGGATGCCGCTCACGGCCCCGCAGCTGGATTTCTGGGAAGAATTCAGCTTCCATCCAGACCAGCCGCTTTCCACCGTCGCCCATTATCTCGACATCGAGGGGCCGGTGGACGTCTCGGCCCTCTGCCGTGCGATTGCCCGCACCGTGCACGAAGCCGATATTCTCGCGGCGAGCTTTGCGGTTTCCCAGAGCGACGGGCTGCCGCGCCAGCGCCTCGATCCACGGCGCCTGCCCGAGGTGAAGCAGATCGACCTGACCGACCGCCCGGACCCGGCGCGGGCGGCCATGGGCCTGATGCAGGCTGACATTCACGCCAGGCTCGACCTCACGCGTCATCCGCTTTCGGCACAATGGCTGCTGCGCATCGGCGAGAACCGCTATTACTGGTACATCAGGGCCCATCACATCATTCTCGATGGCTTCGGTCTCACCTTGATCGAACAAAGATGTGCGCAGATCTACGCCCATCTGCTGGGCCGCGCCGATGCGGGGCGCCCCTTCGATCGCTTTGCCGATTTCCTGGCCGAGGAGGAGGCCTATCGCACCGGCCCGCGCTTCGCCGAGAATCGCCGGTTCTGGCAGGACTATCTCGCCGGTCCCGGTTCACTGCCGGTGGTGGACAAAGCCGGGGAGGGCTACGGAGCGGAGGGCCTGCAATCGCACGACAGGCTGCCGGACGATCTTGGCCGCATCTTGCGGCAAAGCGCGGCCGAACTGGGCGTCGCCTGGCCGGATCTGCTGGTCTTGCTGACCGGCCTGTACCTCCTGCGTCATGGCTCGGAGCAGGAAAGGGGCGGCAAAGGGCGGATGACGCTATGGCTGCCCTTCATGAGCCGCTGGGGCAGTGTAGGCGGCAACATACCCGCCATGCTCTTGAACATCCTGCCGTTCCGCCTCACCGTTACCGGAGAGGAGCCGTTGGCGGTCTTGCTGAAACGCGGAGCCAAGGATCTGCGCCGGCAGCGCGCGCATGGGCGCTATCGTATCGAGCATATCGCCAGCGATTGCGGCCTGGCCGCTGGCTCGCGCTTCTTCTTCGCGCCGCTCGTCAACGTGCTGCCGTTCGACCAGCCCGAATTCGCCGGCTGCCAGACCAGGCGCCACGTGCTGGCTAGCGGAACCGGGGAGGGGTTCAGCGTGACCTATCGTGCCGAGGACGATGCCGGCGCGCTTACGCTCGAACTCGATGCGGATTCAGCCGTAACCGGCCGTGATGCCTTCGAGCGCCACCGCTTCCAGCTGCCGGTCTTTCTTCGCCAGGCCTTGGCGCCGCAGGCGCGATCCCGTCCGGCAGGAGAGCTCTATGGCGAGACCGTGCCGATCGCCAAGGCCGGATAGAAGGCGCCGACTCTTCACCCTCCCCCTCCAGGGGAGGGTGAAGAGTCGGCATTGTTACAGCTTGTGAGCCCCTCAACGCTTCTTCAACGCCTCGGCCAAGGCCGCGCCGAAAGCGCCCTGCGCAGCCGGCTTTTCGGGCCGGGGCTGGTTGGGACGGGGAGGATTCGGCCTGGCCTTGTCGTCGCGCCTTGCGGGCTTGTCGGAGGCGCTCGCCCCATCCCGCCGCATCGAGAGGGCAATCCGCTTGCGCGGGATGTCGACCTCGACGACGCGTACCTTCACGACGTCGCCGGCCTTCACCACCTCATGCGCATCCTTCACGAAACGGTCGGCCAGTTGTGAGACATGGACGAGGCCGTCCTGGTGCACGCCGATGTCGACGAAGGCGCCGAAGGCGGCGACATTGGTGACCGTGCCTTCCAGGAGCATGCCGGGCCTGAGGTCCTTGATGTCGTCGACGCCGTCGGCGAAGGTGGCCGTCTTGAATTCGGGGCGGGGATCGCGGCCGGGCTTATCCAACTCGGCGATGATGTCGCGCACGGTCGGCAGGCCGAAGCGCTCATCCACGAAGGCTTGCGGATCGAGCTTCCTGAGGGCGGCGCTGTCACCCATCAGCGCGCGCACGTCGCGCCCGCAGGCAGCGACGATCTTCTTGGCCACACCATAGGCTTCCGGATGTACCGATGAAGCGTCCAGCGGCTCGCTGCCATTGGGGATGCGCAGGAAGCCGGCGCATTGCTCGAAGGCGCGCGGGCCGAGGCGGGAGACCTTGAGCAGGTCCTTGCGGCTGGCGAAGGGGCCATTGGCATTGCGATGCACCACGATGCCTTCGGCGAGCGAGGCGCCAAGGCCGGAGACGCGGGCGAGCAGTGAGGCCGAAGCGGTGTTGAGGTCGACGCCGACCGCGTTCACCGCGTCCTCCACCACCCCGTCCAGCGAGCGGGCCAGGCGGTATTGGTCGACATCGTGCTGATATTGCCCGACGCCGATAGATTTTGGCTCGATCTTGACGAGCTCGGCCAGCGGGTCCTGCAGCCGGCGGGCGATCGAGACCGCACCACGCAGCGACACGTCGAGATCCGGAAATTCGGCAGCGGCCGTTGCCGAGGCCGAATAGACCGAGGCACCGGCCTCGCTGACGATGACTTTCAGCGGCTTGGGCGCCGGCAGGGCGACGAGCATCTCGACCACCAGCTTTTCCGTCTCGCGGCTGCCGGTGCCGTTGCCGATGGCGATGAGTTCGATGTTGTGGCGGCGGACGAGGGAAGCGAGTTCGGCCTGGGCTCCGCGTACATCGTTCTTCGGCTGGAAGGGGTAGACGGTGGTGGTGGCGAGCAGCTTGCCGGTGCCGTCGATCACCGCGACCTTGACGCCGGTGCGGATGCCGGGATCGAGCCCCATGGTAGCGCGCGAGCCGGCCGGCGCCGCCAGAAGCAGGTCCTTGAGATTGCGGGCGAACACCCGGATCGCCTCTTCCTCGGCCCGTTCGCGCAGATCGCCCATCAGGTCGACATAAAGATGCAGGGAGAGCTTGACCCGCCAGGCCCAGCCGACGACCTCCATCAGCCAGCGGTCTCCGGGAAGACTGCCCGCGATCGCATAGGCCTGGGCGATCATGCGCTCCACGGGCTTCATGGCGGAGGCATTGTCGGCATCGACCTCGATGTCGAGCGACAGCACCTCCTCGTTGCGGCCACGCAGCATGGCGAGCGCGCGGTGGCTGGGCACACCCGACCATTTCTCGACATGGTCGAAATAATCGGAGAATTTCGCGCCGGCCGCCTGCTTGCCGTCGATGACGCGGGCGCGCAGGAACGCATGCTGCTTCATATAGGTGCGCAGCCGGCCGACTAGCTCGGCATTTTCGCTGAAGCGTTCGACCAGGATGTCACGAGCGCCTTCCAGGGCCGCCTTTGCGTCGGGAACCTCGTCGCCGAGATAGGCCGCCGCCAGTTCCGCCGGCACAGCCGCCCGGTCGATCAGGATGGCCTCGGCGAGCGGCCCCAGCCCGCGCTCGCGGGCAATCTCGGCCTTGGTGCGACGCTTGGGCTTGTAGGGCAGATAGATGTCCTCCAACTCCGCTTTGGTGGCGGCAGCGACGATCTTGGCCTCGAGTGCGTCGTCGAGCTTGCCCTGCTCGCGGATCGAGGAAAGGATGGTCTCGCGCCGGGCCTCGAGCTCGCGCAGATAGGCGAGGCGCTCGGCAAGATCGCGCAATTGGGTGTCGTCGAGCCCGCCGGTCACTTCCTTGCGGTACCGTGCCACGAAGGGCACCGTCGCCCCCTCGTCGAGCAGGGTGATGGCTGCCGTCACCTGCTGCGGCTTGGCATTGATCTCGGCTGCAATGATCGAGGCCAGGCGTGCGCTGGCGTTCGTGGCGTGTTGTTTGCCGTTCATGCGCTCCTCGTTCGAAGATGAGTCGCGCACCATAGGCAAGGTGGGGCGGGACTGCCATGCTTCCGATTGGAGCGCAGCGCTTCTCCACAGCCCGCCGATTCTGATGGCGCCTCTCTTCCTGCCAGCTTTTCGGGGATGCGATGCAGATGGACCAGGCGACGTTTCGTGACTTCCCGAACATGCTTGCCTCAATAAAATCGATGTGATTTATTCGCGCGGCGTCACTGCGCCACCATGAGGCGGAACCGATCCGCCCGATCGAGGAAACACCCAGGGAGAAACAAGATGCGCAAGCGTCTGGTTACCGCGCTGCTCGCCTCGGCCGTTGCCTTCGCAACCGCCTCGTCACAGGCCGAAGACCTCGTCACCAAGAGCCGGATCGGGCCGGCCGATGCTCCGAAATCACTGACCTTCCGGCTAACGGGCGACGGGCCGGACAGCACCGACCCGGTCTGGGCGGAGGGCTACAAGAAGCTGTTCGGCGAGTTCATCCAGCGCCATCCCGGCTGGAAGATCGAGCTCGAACGCATGTCCGACAATATCGGCCAGGAGCAGGCCCGCATGCTCGAACAGGCCAAGGCCGGCCGGGGGCCCGATTGCGCGGCGGTCGATTCCTTCGTGCTGGCCCTGTTCATCGGTGCCGGCGTGCTCAAGCCGCTCGATGCCTATTTTACCAAGGACGAGGTCAACGATCTCTTCCCCTTCGTGCGCCAGGGCATCACCGGCAAGGACGGCAAGATCTATGCCTGGTGGTGGGATACCGATCTGCGCGTGCTCTACCGCAAGAAAGACATCGTGCCGGAAGCCCCGAAGACATGGGACGAGTTGAAGGCAGCGGCCCTCGCTTCCAAGGAGAAGGGCATGGAGGGCCTGCTCTTCAATGCCGGGCGCTGGGAGGCCACCACCTTCGACTGGCTCGCCAATTTCTGGAGTCAGGGCGGCAAGCTGGTCGACGACAGCGGCAAGCCCGTGTTCGCGGAGGGCGAGAATCGCGAGAAATTCCTCAAGGCGGTCAAATACTTCAAGGATCTCGTTGATTCCGGCGCCGCGCCCAAGCGCGTCACCACCATCATGAATTACGACGAGTTGAACGCCGCGGCGGCGGCCGGGACGACGGCCTTGTTCATCGGCGGCAACTGGCAATATGGCCAGCTCAAGACCATTCTCGAACCGGAAGCCTTCGAGCAATGGACCTTCTCGGAGATTCCGGGACCAACTGTCGGGCAGAACTCGACCGGTACTGGCGGCTGGACGGTCGGAGCCTTTGCCAACGATCCCGACAAGGTCGCCATGTGCGCTGCGATCGCCAAGGAGGTCTATTCGGGGCTGGGCAATGCCCTGCAGCAGCAATTGCCGACCTCCAAGGCGCAATATGACAAGTTCGACGTCTTCAAGACCGAGGCGAACAAGGCCTTTGCGGCGGCGCTCACCCACGGCCAAGCCCGGCCGGGGGTGCCGATCTATGCGGAAATCTCCAACCAGATCCAGGTGATGATGGGCGATGTGCTAGCCGGCACCAAGACGCCTGAAGCGGCCCTCGATGCTGCCAATGCCGCTGTGCAGGCGGCCTATGCCCGGCAGAAGTGAAAAAATGAGGTGGGTGGCGTTGCGAGAGACCAGTGGTTCGGCCCTACCAATTGCGGACGGACCATTGGTTGCATGCACCTCGCGGTTCCCGAGCAAGGCGCGGCAATCCTTCCCCGACTTCGGGGAAGGTGGCGCTGCGCAGCAGCGACGGAAGGGGGAGGGTGGTGCTCACCGAAGAAATATAGGCGGATCTGCGCCACTCGCCCCCACCCGAACTGGCTTCGCCAGTCCACCCTCCCCGAAGTCGGGGAGGGATCGTTGCGCCTAACTCTTCGCAGCCGACAGGCCTGATCAGAAGAGTCGTAAGCAGGAGAGGGACGCCATGTCGACGACCAAAGCCGTCATCGCCGCCGTGCCGCACCGCCGCAGCGGCCTCGGCCTCGGCCGGCGGATCGACACCAATCCCTTCTCCTGGCTGGCGCCGGCCGTGCTGCTGCTCGCCGCCTTCTATCTCTACCCGATCATCGACGTCTTCCGTCTGTCCCTGACCAATGCGACGCTGCTCAGTTCCGAGGAGCGCTACACGCTCGATACCCTCTACGCCATGCTCGGCAATGCCGCGCTCGGTGACATCCTCCTCACCACCTTCGTCTTCTGCGTAGCGAGTGTGATCGGCCAGCAGGCGGTCGGCTTCGGCATTGCCCTGGTGGTGGTCCGCGGGGAACGCCGCCGGCTTCCCGGCATGACGATGATCCGCACCATCGTGCTGATCGCCTGGGTCATTCCCGGAATCGCCAACGGCCTGATCTGGCAGATGCTGTTCTCCGAGGCTCCGTTCGGCGCCATCAACAGCGTGCTGCGCCTCCTGCATGTCGCACCCGTCGCCTGGCTGTCCGATCCTGCCAATGCCATGATCTCAGCCATCATCTCCAATGTCTGGCGCGGCACGGCCTTCTCGATGATCGTGTTCTACGCCGCGCTCAAGGGCATCGATCCCACGCTCTATGAGGCGGCCAATGTCGATGGCGCCAATGGCTGGCAGAAATTTCGCTTCGTCACCCTGCCGATGATGCGTAGCGCCATTCTGGTCAATTCGATCCTGATCACCATCCAGACGCTCAACACCTTCGACGCCATCATTTCGCTGACGGGCGGGGGGCCCGGCCGGGCGACGGAAGTGCTCTCGCTGTTCACCTACAACACCGTCTTCCGCAATTACGACCTCGCAGGCGGGAGCATGCTGTCCGTGCTGATGCTGGTGATCAGCCTGGCACTTGCCCTGTTCTATGCCGCCTTCCTGCCGCGCTGGGAGGATCGCACATGAAGGGCGAGCGTCGTGAGAAATGGGGCGATGTCGCCACCTATATACTGGCCGGGTTGATCGCCGCCTTCTTCCTGACGCCGCTCCTATGGCTGCTGTCGCTGGCGCTGCGCTCGCGTCAGGAGGTCTTTCTGGGCGCCGCCCGCTTCATCCCCAAGCGCCCGACGCTCGCCAATTTCGCACAGGTGCTGAGCGATCCCGCCTTCCTGGTCTATCTGTGGAACGGGCTGAAGCTCTCCGCGCTCGGGGGGCTCGGCTGCCTCGCGGTGGCAGCCCCTGCCGCCTATGCCTTTTCGCGCTTCTGGTTTGCCGGCCGCTCGGCCCTGATGATGGCGATCCTCGCCTTCCAGATGGTCTCGCCCCTCGTCATCCTCGTGCCGCTCTATCGCTATATGAGCGATCTCGGCCTGCTCAACAGCCATTTCGGCGTGATCATGGTCTATATCGCCGTGGGCATACCCATGTGCACCTGGCTGCTGAAGAGTGCCATCGACGCCATTCCGCGCGAATTGGAGGAGGCGGCTGCCATCGACGGCTGCAGCCGCTTCGGCATCTTCTGGCGCATCACCCTGCCGCTGATCACGCCCGGCATCGCCTCGGCCTTCATCCTGATCATGATCCTCAATTGGTCGCAGTTCCTGATCCCCTTCCTGCTGCTCAACAAGGATCCGCAACTGCCGATCTCGGTGGCGATCTTCAATTTCGCCGGCACCTCCAATGCCTCCACAACCCAGGTGCTGGCAGCAGCCTGCCTAGTGGCGGTGGTGCCGGCCATCATCGCCTTCGTGGCGCTGCAGCGCATGGTGGTCGGTGCGCTGACGGCGGGGGCGGTTAAAGGCTGATGTCGAAAATCAATCATAACATTTTGTTTTTCCTGGGAGTTCTATAATGTCTCTTACGATCCAGCAGCGGATCGCCCGCCTCGATGTCCGCGTGCTCGAGCTCGGTTTCTGGCGCGAGCGCGAGAAGGTCGCCATCGACGGCTGGACCTTCGATGGCGAGCCGATCGCCCTCGGCGTCGACTGGCCGCGTCGCGAGGGTGTCGCACATTTCGCCGCCAAAGCCGAGGTGCCTCAATCCTGGCCGCTGGAGGAGACCCGCCTGATCCTCGATCTCGGCGGCGAGAGCCTGGTCACCCTGACGGACGAGGCCGGTCAGAAGCGTTATGGCCACGATCCCTATCACCAGGAATATCCGGTGCCGGGCCAACGCTTTTCGATCGAGACGGACAGCGTGGCCCGGCTGCCTTTCGGCGAACCCGTGCCCGAGCCACGCCTGCTGGCGGCACGCCTGGCGCGCATCGAACCCGCCGTGCACAAGCTGCGCCTGCTGCTCAAGCAGGTATCAGAGGTGGCGCACTTCTTGGGTGAGCACGAGGTGGTGCCGCATCTGGTGGACGCGGCGGAGCGCACCTTCGCTGCGCTCGACTGGCCCTCGGCCACCACGGACTATGTCGCGCGCATGGGCGACTACACTCAACAGCGCTCGATCTGGCAATTGCCGGTGCTAAAACCGAACCCCGACGGGCTGCGACAGGACCATCGCGCCAGCGTGGCGGCGGCCCATGACGGGCTGGTGGCCGAATTGCGCGCGCTCAAAGCCCGCTTTCCCCAGCAAGGCAAGCTCGGCATCACCGGTCATGCCCATATCGATCTCGCCTGGCTTTGGCCCTATGACGAGACCCGGCGTAAGGCCCGGCGCACCTTCCACACCGCTCTCCGCCTGATGGAACAATTTCCGAGCTTCGTCTTCAACCAGTCCACGGCCGCCTATTACGCCCAGATCGAGGAGGACGATCCGGCCCTGTTCACCGATATCGTCGCGGCGGTGAAGAGGGGCCAGTGGGAAACCATCGGCGGCATGTGGGTCGAGCCCGATACCAACATGCCGACCGGCGAGAGCTTCGTGCGCCAGATCCTCTACGGCCAGCGCTATTTCCAGCGCCAGTTCGGCGTGCGACATCGCGTCTGCTGGCTGCCGGATTGCTTCGGCTTCTCGCCGGCCCTGCCGCAACTGCTCAGGCAGGGCGGCATGGATTCCTTCTTCACTATCAAGGTCAACTGGTCGGAGACCAATCGCTTCCCGCACGACCTCTTCTTCTGGGAGGGCCTCGATGGCAGCCGGGTGATCGCCCACACCTTCGACAATCCGCTGCACGGCTATAATGGCTCGACGGAACCGGCAGCTGTCATCCCGACCTGGAAGAATTTCCGCCGCAAGGACATCCATGACGAGAGCCTGCTCGCCGTCGGCTATGGCGATGGCGGCGGCGGCACCACGCCCGAAATGCTGGAACGCCAGGCCCAGCTTGCCGATTTCCCAGCGATCCCGGCGCTGAGTCCAGTTCGGGTCGAAGATTTCTACGCACGCATACATGACAATGTTCCGGCAGAGAAAATCCCGGTCTGGTCGGGCGAGATCTATCTCGAACTGCATCGGGCCACGCTGACCACGCAAAGCCACACCAAGCGCCTGCACCGCCATGCCGAACGGGCCCTGATCACCGCCGAGACCGTCGCCTCGCTGGCGGCGCTGCTCGGCGACCCGCTGCCCGAAAGCCTGGAACCGGCCTGGCGCAAGGTGCTCAAGAACGAGTTCCACGACATCCTGCCGGGTTCGGGCATTCGCGAGATCTACGAGGATGCCGAACGCGAACTCGGCGAGGCGCTGGCGACGGGCCGGCAGGCTCAGGAAGCCGGACTCGAAGCCGTGGTGGCGCAACTGCCGAAGGGCGGCTCGGCCGAGATGCTGGTGGTCGTCAATCCCGATCTCCATGCGCGGCCTATCCGCTGCGAAATCGACGGGGCTCCCTTTGCGACGGAGGGCACGGTGCCCCCGCTCGGCATCGTCGTGCTCGATCATGCCGGGCTGCGTGCGCCCGATGGCCTCACGGTTTCGAAGACGGGCCTCGAGAACCGCTTCGTGCGGGTTGTCCTCAATGGCGACGGCACGCTCGCCAGCCTCTACGACAAGCGTGCTGGACGCGAGGCCCTGGCCGGCCGTGGCAACCAGCTCTGGGCCTATGCCATGGACAAGCCTCGCAACTGGGACGCCTGGGACATCGAGGACGACTATGCCGCCAATGGCCAGGAACTGACGGCGGTGGAGGCGATCGAGGTCGTCGAAACCGGCCAGCATCGTGTTGCCGTCAGGATCGTCAGGCGCTTTCGCGACTCCACCATCACCCAGACCCTGCGGCTGTGGGCGAACTCGCCGCGCCTGGAAATCAGGACCGATCTCGACTGGCATGACCGCCGCGTCTTGCTCAGGACCCTGACGCCGGTGGCGGTGCGCTCGGACTTCGCGACCTTCGAATGCGCCTTCGGCATCGTCAGGCGCTCGACCCGCGACAACACCTCCTGGGACAGCGCCCAATATGAAGTGCCGGCGCATCGCTTCGCCGATCTTTCGGAGCCCGGCTTCGGTGTCGCCATCTTGAACGACGCCAAATATGGTCACAGCGTCAAGGGCAATGTACTCGGGCTGAGCTTGGTGCGTGCGCCCATCTATCCCGATCCGCTGGCCGATGAGGGCGAGCAGAGCTTCCTTTATGCGCTCCTTCCGCATCAGGGCAGCTGGCATGAGGGTGGCGTGCGCGAGGAGGCGCTCGATCTGAACCAGCCAGTGCTGGCGCTTGCCACCACCGGTCTTCAGCCCGTATCGCTCCAGCCTCTCGCCATCGAGGGCCTCGCGGCCGGGCTCGGTGGTCTCAAGCGGGCGGAAGAGGGCGGGGGGCTCGTCCTGCGCGTCTACGAGCCTGCCGGCGCCCGTGGCTCCTTCACCGTCAAGCCGGCCGCGGGCTGGCGGCTCGGCGAGGCCGTCGACATCCTGGAAGAGCCTGTGTCGCGTGCAGGCGGGGTGGATCTCAAGCCTTTCGAAGTCCGCAGCTGGGTGCTGAATAAGGAATGATGTCAGGAGCGCGGACGACCTTGTTCATGAGCGCTAACATTGCGAACAAAGCCGCGGGATCGCGGAGGGTCGATCTCCTCTGCTCCATCAAGTGGTGGAGCGAGATCGACCGCCTTCGCACTCCCTATCGCTCGACATTTCCAAGATGGTCGATCAGGAGATCGACCCTCCATCCTCCCATAGACCCTGCAAAGCTTGTGCTCCCGGGCATCTGCCGCCACGGTTGACAAGACGGGATAGCGTGCGGCTTGATCGGTCCGGATATGAAGTCCTCCCTCCTGCCGGGCGAACTCGCCGGCTCCAATTCCGGCCACGCCGCCAGCCACAACCAGGCCGTTATCCTGCGCACCATTCGCTGGAGCCAGCCGATTTCGCGCACGGAACTGGCGCGCCGTTCCGGTCTCAGCAAGCAGGCGGTCGCCCGCATCACCGAAAAGCTGCTCGATGACGGGCTGATCATCGAGGCGCGCCGGCGCTACGGCATGCGCGGGCAGCCGGCGATCGAGCTGGAGATCAATCCGGAAGGCTGTTTTTCGGTGGGCATCGGCCTCGGGCGTGATCATCTCACCATCGTTGCCGTCGATGCGCTCGGCACTGTGCGTGACCGGTTGCATCGGGAGGTGCGCTATCTCTTGCCCGATGCCTTCTTCGCCGAGGTGAAGGAAGCCCTGAAGACCTTCCGGCGCCGCCATGCCATCGACGAGAACCGGCTGGTCGGCATCGGCCTCGCCATTCCCGACCTGCTGGGCGAGATTCCCTTCATCGGCATGCCCGAGGCCTATTCCATCTGGGAAGAGACGGATATCCGTGCCTGCTTTGCCGCCTTCACGGAACAGCCCGTCTTCATCGACAATGATGCGACGGCGGCGGCGATCGGCGAGCTCACTTACGGGCTCGGCGTGGAGATCCGCAGCTTCTTCTACATCTTCATCGGGGCGGGGCTGGGCGGCGGCATCGTGCTCGACGGCGCCTGCTATCACGGGTCGAGCGGCATCAGCGGAGAAATCGGCTGGCTGCCGCTGTCGCCGGCAGGCGGGCGGGAAGGCGACGGCGTGCAGCCGCTGGGCCAGCTCGTCTCGCTGCTGCAGCTCTACGACTTTCTGGCCCGGCACGGCATCGCCGTCACCCAGCCCCAGCAATTGCTGGGGCTCGACGAGCGTGGCAAGGATCTGGTGGTGATCTGGCTGCGCATGGCAGCCCGGCATCTGGCCGAGGCAGCCATCGATATCGGCCTCCTGATCAATCCCGATGCGGTGTTGATCGGCGGGCGCCTGCCGGTGACCCTGATGGACAAGCTGCTGCTCTTCGTCCACGAGGAACTTGCTCGCGACCCCAGGCCGATGCCGCCGGTCTATCGTGCCGGCGGCTCCGAGGACGCTGCAGCGCTGGGAGCCGCAACCATGCCGCTCGCCCATGCCCTCCGGTTGGAAGCGGCCGATCCGGCACAGCGAACGCGCTCGCCGCTGCGAGCCCGGGATCTTCGCTGAGAGCGACCAATGTCGCGGCGCTCTTGCCCGAAGCCGCCGCTTCTTTTTTGGCACGCCATTTAACGCAGCTGGAAGGGCCGGCGCATGTCCGGCAGCAGGATGTCGAGGAAGGGGATCGCCGCGATCCCCTGTACGACGCCCTGATCGGACAATGTGCTGCAGCGAATTTCCGGCAGCCAGAAAGGGTGCGTCGGGTCGATCATCCGGCTTCGACGCAGCATCTGCAGGCGTGCGGCAAGCGCTTCCAGCAGCGGCGTCGGCAGGCGGCCACCCACCACGATCAGGCGCGGACCGATGAAGGCGGCCATGGCGATGATCATGTCGGTGAGATGCTCGGCGGCCTCATCGAGCCATTGCTGCACGGCGGCTTCCGACAAATCGTGGCTGGGCAGGCGGCTGGTCGCCGCCACCTCGTCGAGATAACGCCCGTCGCGGCCGGTACGCATCAGCCCGACCAGGCCCGCCTTGTGCTCGGCACCATCGAACACGGTGCCGCCGATGATCATGCCGGCCCGCACGGTCGAGCCGAGCAGGATGAAAACGAAACTGTCATCTGCCTTGGCGACGCCACCCTGCCGCTCGCCGATGGCTGCGGCGACGGTGTCGCGTTCGACGATGGCGCGATAGGGCGAGAGGGCGGCCCTGATCGGCTCGGCCTGCTCTCCTGCCGTCAGTCCGATGCCGTGAAGGCGGCCGCCGGGCGCCACCTGCGACAGGCGGCTGACGGCCTTGCGGATCCAGCCGGCGGTTTCCGTCGCATCGCCGACGGGGCCGTCCTCGGCGAAGAGCGGTGTGCCGGCCAGATCGGTGGCAATCAGCCGCGCACGCTCGCCGGCAAGATCGACGCCGATCGACACGGCGCTGCCCGGCCGTATGGCAAAGCAGGTGGAGCGCGCCGAACTACGGGTCTCGATCAGGCCGTCGCCCGTCAGGCGGCGCAGGATGTTGGCGATGCCGGGTACGGTGAGGCCGGTGACATGGGCGAGTTCGAGCCGGGTCATCGCGCCGCCGCGCCGCAAAGCCTCCAGGGTGACGCGCAGATTGTGATCCGCCGCCTGCACCAGGTTGAAGCCCGAGGTCTGGTCGCGCCTTTCGGGAAAGCGCGCGGGAAGCGGGGGGCTGCGATCGATCGGCATACTTCTTCGTCAAAGCTCGGTCAGGATGGGGCTCCGGGAACGATACCCCATCGGCGCTCGCCAGGGCAGGGCCGGTTTGAGGAGAAGACCAAATCCGATGGGGTTCTCGCTTAAATCGTCCGCAAGAACCCTGGCGCTATCGTCATCGAATCGTGACGCGGCCGCTATGCGTCGAACGCTCACTCGACCGTGTCCGAAGGAAAACAGCCAATGGCGCACGATGATCGCACCAAGATCATTTCCAGAAGAACTGTAGAATCAGCGGCTATGCTGGCAAGCGTCAAACGGGCGATGGTGATCACGGCGGCTCTCAACCGCTTGACGTTCAACGATGCGGAAGAGGTCCGGGCGCTGTTCAGTGACCTCATCGGCCGGAAAGTAGACGACAGCTTCATGCTGATCCCACCGTTCTACACAACAGGCGGGACGGACATCCGCGTCGGGCGCAACGTTTTCGTCAATCAGAACTGTACGTTCTACGACCTTGGCGGGCTGGATATCGCCGACGATGTGATGATCGGCCCGAATGTAAGCATCCTTACGTCCGGCCATCCCGTCGAGCCTTCGCAACGTCGAGTCTCCGTCATCGCAAAGCCCGTTTCGATTGAAAGAAATGTCTGGATCGCTGCTGGTGCGACGATCATCGGCGGGGTGACGATCGGCGAAAACTCAGTTGTTGCGGCAGGCTCCGTGGTCACGAGGGACGTGTCGCCGAATACGCTCGTGGCAGGCAATCCGGCCAGGGTCATTCGCTTGCTCGGTGACTAAGCGCGCGTCCACGAGGGACGCGTACAAGTTCCAGCATCGCGAAAGATCCGAAGACTGCCTGGGCACCGTCAGTCCCTGGGAGGCGCCGGCCTTCAACGCGGCCCGGGACTGCGAATGAACAACCAGGAGCCGAGCCTATCGGCTCCGCCAGGCTGGTCGTCCTCGAGCCAGCCGCATTTGCGATAGAAGTTTCGCGCCGCCTGGTTCCGTGTCTGGCACTTCAGCGACAGCGCCGGACCGTATCGTTTCACGGCCTCGCCGAGCAAGGCGGCCCCGATGCCGCAGCCGGCGAGGTCGGGATCGACATAAAGGTGATGCAGGAAATTCTCCGGCGTGTAGATGGCGGCAAAGCCGGCGACCTGATTGCGCGCCTCGGCCACCAATATCCGTTCACCCCTGGTGACCTCATCGAAACCGGGGCCGTCGAAGACCGGCCAATCGGCCCAATAAAAGGCCAGGCGCCCGGCCTTGGACAGGATTCGGGCGCAAGGCTCGCGATCGCCCGAGTTGAACTCGCGGATCATGGCATCGATCGGCACGCGATCCTCTCGTCTGGACGATCGGCGGGGGCGGACTGCCCTCGCCGACCCGGGAGCAGATGCGTTCGAGCGCAAGCCTTGCCTGCGCTCTTGCGCCTGTCTTGGGCGTCTTCGCCATTCCTGCCGATTCCGTCAAATTGCAACTGGCTCAGAACAAGAGGCAGCCTCACTCGACGTCGAACTTCACGCCCTGGGCGAGAGGCAGCGTGCGGCCGTAATTGATGGTGTTGGTCGCGCGCCGCATATAGGCTTTCCAGGCGTCGGAGCCGGACTCGCGACCGCCGCCGGTTTCCTTCTCGCCGCCGAAGGCACCGCCGATCTCGGCGCCAGAGGGGCCGATATTGACATTGGCGATGCCGCAATCGGAGCCGCGTGCCGACAGGAAGGTTTCGGCCTCGCGCATGTCATTGGTGAAGATGGAGGACGACAGGCCCTGCGGCACGTCGTTATGCGCGTCCAGCACGGCATCGAGATCGCTGTATTTCATCACATAGAGGATGGGCGCGAAGGTCTCTTCGAGCACGGGGCCGACCTGGGCCGGCATCTCGACCAGGGCCGGAGCGGCATAGTAGGCGTCCTCCAAACCGAGATCCACGCGTCCGCCGCCATGCACGGAGCCCCCGGCTTGCCTTGCGGCCGCAAGCGCCTTCTGCATGGCCTTGAAGGCCGCTTCGTCGATCAGCGGGCCGATGAGGGTACCGGCTTCCAGCGGGCTGCCGATCGAGACCGAGGCATAGGCGCGCTTGAGGCGCGGCACCAGGGTGTCGTAGACGCTGTCATGCACGAAGAGGCGGCGCAGGCTGGTGCAGCGCTGGCCGGCCGTGCCCATGGCGGCGAAGGCGACGCCGCGCAAGGTGAGGTCGAGATCGGCCGACGGGCAAACGATGGCGGCATTGTTGCCGCCGAGTTCCAGGAGGGACCGGGCAAAGCGCTGGGACAGGCGCGGCCCCACCGCGCGGCCCATGGCGGTGGATCCGGTGGCCGAGACCAGCGGAACCTTGGCATGGTCGACCAGGATTTCGCCAAGCTTGCGGTCGCCATAGAGCACGCCATGCAGGCCGGCCGGTGCCGCGTCACCTCCAGCCGCGAAGCGCGCCAGGGCACGCTCGACCAGCGCTTCGGTCGCCAGAGCGACCAGCGTGGTCTTCTCGGAGGGCTTCCACACCACGGCATTGCCGCAGACCAAAGCGAGCGCCGTATTCCAGGACCAGACCGCCGCCGGGAAGTTGAAGGCCGAGATGACGCCGGTGACGCCGAGCGGATGCCAGGTTTCCATCATGCGATGGTCGGCTCGCTCGGTGGCGATGGTGAGGCCGTAGAGCTGGCGCGACAGGCCGACGGCGAAGTCGCAGATGTCGATCATCTCCTGGACTTCGCCCAGGCCCTCTGACGTGGTCTTGCCGACCTCGATCGAGATCAGCCGGCCCAGCGCCGACTTGTGGCTGCGCAGTTCCTCGCCGAGCAGGCGGACGAGCTCGCCGCGCCGGGGCGCAGGCACGTTGCGCCAGGCAAGGAAGGCCTTGTGCGCAGCCTCGATGCGCGCCAGCGCCTCGTCGGCATCATTCGCCTTGACCGCGGCCAGGGTCTCGCCGGTGATCGGCGAACGGGCCTGGATGCTGCCGCCGGTATAAAGCTCGGCCTTGACGCCGACCTCGACGAGCAAAGCGATGGCGTCCGAGGCGACGCTGAGGGGCTCGGCCGGGCTGCGGCGCTGGGAAGACGAGGCGGTCATCGTGGTCTCCTTGCTGGAAAAACGAAACGGGTTGTTACGATCGGGCCGGGCTCTCGACATGAGCGAGCAGGGCCTGGGCCGGGTGAAGCGGTGAAAAGCCGGCGCATCGCTTGGTCTGGCAACGGCAGGAAAAACCGGTGGCGAGAACATTCGAGGGCGCGAGACCGGCAAGGCGCGAGCCCCAGCTCATCGCGAACAGCTCCTTCGACATCCCGGCATGCTCGGCCTCGTGCCCGAACAGGCCCGCCATGCCGCAGCAGCCGGTGGCGTGCAAAGCCAGTTCTAGCCCGAAATGGCGGAAGATCCGCGTCCAGGCCTGGCCGGTTCCGGGCCTGGCCGTCTTTTCGGTGCAATGGGGAAAGAGGTGATAGGGCCCGGATTGGGAGAGGGCGCGCGGTTGCCCCAGCCGCCCGCTTTCGAGCGCCTCGATCAGGAACTCGTCGAGGCTGTGGATCGGCAGCGCTTCGCCGAGGCCCGGACCGGCATATTCGTGATCGCGCATCAGCACGGTGACGGGCTCGATGCCGACGACCGGCAATCCCGTGGCCAGCAGCCGGCTGTGATAGGCTTTGGCTGCACCGGCGACCTTGGCGAATTCATCCAGCAAGCCCAGGACATGCAGCGACTTGCCGTTGGCGGCCGCGGCGGCCCGATGCACGCGATAGCCCAATTGTGCCAGCAGGGCGGCGACGGCATCGACGACGACGCCATCGAAGGAGCTGGTGAAGCTGTCCTCCAGGAGAATGATCTCGGCATGACTGGCGCCGGCCGCCAGCCTGGTAAGGTCGCGCTGCTCCAGGTGCGGCACCGAGGCCGGCACGGACAGGCGCGGCAGGTCGGCGAGGCCCACCCGGCGGGTCAGGCCCGAGGCCGTCAGCAGGCGCAGGCCGAGATTGGCGGTCCTGGGAAAGCGCCGGGCCAGGGCCAGGCCAGGTTCCATCGCGGCGACGATTCGGTGGCGCAGCGGCCGGCGGCGGCTCTTGAAATAGCGATGCAGGAAGCGCGCCTTCATCGTGGGAATGTCGACCTTGACCGGGCATTGGCTCGAACAGGCCTTGCAGGACAGGCAGAGGTCCAGTGAAGCCTTGAGCTCGTCCTCGATCTCGGCGGCGACCTGAGTTTCGGCGGTCGAGGTCGATCGCGCCCACTCGCGCAGCATTGCCGCCCGCCCCTTGGGCGAGTGTCGGCGGTCGCGCGCGAGCTTGTAGGACGGGCACATCGCATCGTGCCTGTCCCAGTTGAAGCAGGCGCCATTGCCGTTGCAGGCGATCGCCCTGTCGTAATCGCGCTGCAGCGGGGCCGCGATGGTGCGGTCCTTTTCGCCGCGCAGCGGCACCCCGTCGATGCGCTCGACCGGATGGCGGGCCGCATCGGCGCTGGCGAGCTTGCCGGGATTGAACAGGTTGAGCGGATCGAAAGCCCGCTTGAGGGCGCACAGCTCCTCATAGAGCCTGCCGCCGAAGAAGAAGGGCGAATATTCGCCGCGATAGCCGCGGCCATGCTCGCCCCAGAGCAGGCCGCCATATTTCCGGGTGAGGGCGGCGACGGCATCGCTGACAGGCCGGATCAGGGCGGCATCCTCGGGGATGCGCAGATCGAGGGCCGGGCGCACATGCAGGCAGCCGACATCGGCATGGCCGAACATGCCATAGGCAAGGCCGTGGCTGTCGAGAATGGCGCGGAATTCCTCGACATAGGGCGCCAGCTTTTCGGGCGGAACGGCGGTATCCTCGACGAAGGGCGTGCCCTGCTTGCCGCCGCCGAGGCGGCCGAGCAGGCCGACGGCCTTTTCGCGCAGGGACCACAGGCTGGCGATGGTCCCGGCGTCGGTGACGATTTTCCAGTCGAGGACGATGCCGGGCTGCTCCGCCAGCAGGCGCGACAGCCGGGCCAGCCCGGCCTCTACTTCCTCCCGGCTTTCGCCGACGAACTCCACGAAGTTCAGGCCGCCCACGGGCTTGCCGTCATTGCCGCCCAGGACACTCTCGATCGCACCCCAGACCATATCCTGCCTGGCGAGGGACAGGATCGTGTCGTCGAGAATCTCGATGGCGGCCGGTTCGGCCGCGAGCAGGCGCTGGACGTCGATGAGGGCGCCCTGGAAACTGTCATAGCGGATCGGTACCAGCGCCCGGCAGGCGGGACGCTTGCGCAGCCGCAAGGTGAGGCGGGTGGTGAAGGCGAGGGTGCCTTCCGAGCCGGCCAGCAGATAGGACAGGCGGAAGCAGCCGTCCTCCCCGAGCACCTGCTTGAGATTGTAGCCGGTGAGGCCCCGGTTCATCTCTGGAAAGGTCGAGGCGATCAGCCCCTCATTCTGCTCGATGACCCGCAGGACTTCGCGATGGATGCGGCCTGCAGCGTCTTCCCGCTTGGCCAGCCTGCGCGCCTCGGCGATGGTCATTGCCTCGACCTGGAAAGTCTCGCCATTGGCAAGGACGATCTCCATCGCCTCGATATAGTCGGAGGTCTTGCCATAGATGCGCGAGCCCTTGCCGGAGGCATCGGTCGCAACCATGCCCCCAAGGGTGGCACGCGAGGCGGTGGAAACGGTCGGCGGAAAGAACAAGCCGTAGGGCTGGAGATAGTCGTTGAGCTGGTTGAGCACCACGCCTGGCTCGACCGTCACCCTTTGCCGTTCGAGGTCGAGCGCGAGGATGCGGTTCATGTGACGGGAGGTATCGACCAGCACCCCGCGCGTCAGCGACTGGCCGTTGGTGCCTGTGCCGCCACCGCGGGGCGAGAGTGGAATGCGATGATCGCTCGCCAGCCTGACGATGCGGGCGATATCGTTCCCGTCGCGTGGAAACAGCACGGCGGCCGGCTCGACCTGGTAGATGCTGTTGTCTGTGGCATGAACGATGCGGCTGGCATGATCGCGCGCGATGTCACCGGCAAAGCCGGCGGCTGCCAACGCTGACAGGAAGGCATCGAGCCCCGGGGGGACAGCCTTCTCGTCGACCCGCACTCTCATATTCATGGCCGCACCGATCCCTATGCGATGGCCATCATCGCCAAATGGGGATTGCCGAGCTGCGCGAGGGCGAGATCCAGCGATTGCTTTTCGGTCGCGGCATAGAGGGCGAGTTCGTCCTGGGCGGGCGCGCCGAGAGCGTGTTCGAACTCGGTGCGGTTCGAGCGCTCGCCATAGTTCTGCTGCTCGTCGGTGCCCAGGTTCGACTGGAAGATACCGGCGGCGCTGACGGGCAGGAAGTCCTCATAGACGATCGGGTCGAAGCGCAGGAAGCCGGCTTGGACCAGTTCGTCGATGGTTGCGGCAAGCTGCTTCCTCTCCCTCGCTGCAAGACCTTGCGCGGTCGCCGAATAGCGGAAATAGGCCAGGCCCTGGGCGCGCAGCTCGGACCATTCGTCGGGAAAGGCGCGGAAACGCCCGGCGAGTTCCGACTGGTAGTCGCCGGCATTGGCACCGCTCTGGCCGACGCGCACGTCGGAGCGCACATCGGACAGCAGGGTGTCGTAGAGCCGGCGTCCCTTCGGGGTCAGAGCGATGCCGCGCTGCTCGATTTCGCCGAAGCGGGCAGTATGCGTGCCTGCGCTGCCGTCGCCGCCTTCGTTCCGGAACTCGATCGGCTCTTCGAGCGCCTTGAAGCTGGTCTGGCGCAGCAGGATGGCGCATTTGCGCCGGGGGGGACCCTCGATGACGGCCTTGGGAGTGATGCCGCGGGCGGGCATGCCGGCCTGCACGGCGTCGATATCGAGGGTGCGCGGCGTCAGGTGGTTGATATGCGGGCCCTTGAAGCTGACGACGTCGGCGATCAGGCGATGGGCATCGTGCAGCTTCTCATAGGTGCCGAGCGAGACCGTGGCCTTGGCGTGCCAGCGGAAGGTCTCGAGCGCTTCGGCGACGAACTCCTGCGCTTCGTCCGGCGTCAGGCCGCCCAGCATTTCGGAGCGGGCCACCAGTTCGAGCGCGCGCACCGTGAAGATGCGCCGCGCCGCCAGGATGCGGGCTGCCTCGGTGCGCAACGCCTCGTCCTCGATCAGCTCCAGCCTGAGCAGCGAGGTGAAGACGCGGAAGGGATTGCGGCGCAGGCTGGCATCGTCGATTGGGCGGAAGGCCGTGGAGTGGACGGGAACACCGGCGACCGAAAGGTCGTAGTAGCCAACGGGAAACATGCCCATCACGGCAAAGATGCGGCGAATGTCGAACAGCTCCCGGGCCGTACCAAGGCGGATGGCGCCATGGCGCTCGAGGCTCAGGCGGGCCAATTCGTCATGGCGCGTCAGTGTCTCCCGCAAGGCGCCGTCCTCGGCGAGGGTGGTCTCGTTGACGTCGGCGACCAGCTCCATCAGCGTGCCATATTGCGGCACCTCGCTGCGATACATCCGTGACATGGCCGTCGAGAACAGGGTCCGGATCTCGTCTGGATGCAAGAAGGTCTGGTTGGCCATGTCCCGGGCTCCCGTTGCGTCTCGATTGGGCGACGATCTCATTCGCAATCGTCATGTTGTCGAGCTTCATGCGCCGGTGGACACAGGTTGGATAGCAATGTTATCTCAACAGTTCATACCGAATGGGAATGAGTGCAGTTGCGAGCCAAACGGGAGCCCAATGAAACGACATTGCTGTTGGAAGTGCCCATCGATAGCCCAGCCTCTGGGACGGCCCATGTCGGTTCGCGGGTGAAGCGATGCAAGGGCCACGCCGTTTCCTGCCCTCGATCTCCCTGCTCTGTGCCTTCGAGGCGGCGGCGCGTACAGGTAGCGTGACAGCCGCAGCCAGGGAACTCAACCTGACGCAAAGCGCCGTCAGCCGGCAGATCAAGCTTCTCGAGGAGCAACTCGAAGTCGAGCTGTTCCACCGCGAAAAACAGACCATCAGCGTTACGCCGGGCGGGGAAGCCTATGCGCGTGAAATCCGCGATGCCCTGCGCAAGATCGGCACCGCCTCGCTGATGCTTCGGGCCAATCCGCTGGGAGGCACGCTCACCCTGGCGATCCTGCCGACCTTCGGCACGCGCTGGTTGGCACCGCGGCTGCCGCAATTCCTGTCGCACAACCCCGGCATCACCATCAATCTAGTGACGCGCCTGTCCTATTTCGATTTCCGACAGGACCCTGTCGATGCCGCCATCCATTTCGGTGGTTCGGACTGGCCCGGCGGCGAAATGGAAAAGATCCGCTCCGAGACCGTGGTGCCCGCCTGCAGCCCGGCCTTGCGCGACCAGTACGGCTTCCAGTCAGCTGCCGATCTCCGGAATGCCTCGCTGTTGCACCTGACCACCAGGCCCGATGCCTGGGAGCGCTGGTTCGCCCTGCATGGCGCGCCGGCCCAATCGGTGCGGGGCATGCTGTTCGACCAGTTTGCCACGGCCGCCCAGGCTGCGATCGCCGGGCTCGGGGTCGCCCTGTTGCCCGAATTCCTTATCCTCGAGGAGCTCGAGGCCGGTCGGCTGGTCAGGGCCCTCGACCTGCCGATGGTGAGTGCAGAGGCCTACTACCTGGTCTGGCCCGCCGATCGTGCCATGCATCCGCCCTTGCTGGCCTTCAGGCAATGGCTCCGTACGCAGGTCTCGCCCGAAGGCGAATAGACGATCGTCTTGATGGTCAATGTCAATTCATTAGATTTAAAATTATTTATAATTATCTGATTTATATATTTTTTATTCAAAATCTTAGAGGCGCACGTCGACCATGTGGGCGAGCCGGGCGCCCACTTCATAGCCGGTCTCCTTCAAGGACCGGAAGGCGGCCGGCGTAAGGTCGGTTCTTGCCAGCGGCAGCTCGGCTTCGCTTATCGTGCCGAGGATATGATCCGCCAATGCCCGGCCGAAGACGGTGCCCGGTGCGATGCCACGGCCATTATAGCCGGAAAAGCCGACGGCCTGCGGTCCGTAGCTGTGGAAGCGGGGCAAGGCATTAGCGGTCATGCCGATCTTGCCGAACCATTCATGTTCGAATTCCACCCGCCCGATGGCCGGGAACAATTTCCGCAGGGCGCGTTTGGCCCAGTTCTTGTGAATGGCAGCGCCGGTTTTGCTCAGCGCGCCCACGCTGCCGAAGACCAGTCGCCCGGACTGATCCATGCGGAAAGACGAGAGCACGGTGCGGGTGTCCCAGACACCCTCGCCACCCGGCAAGATCTGTTTGCGCAGTGCCGGCGCAAGGGGAGCCGTGGCCAGATTGAAATAGGGCAGATGCACTTGCTCGTTGCGCACCTTTTCCCAGGGCCCCTGGCCATAGGCGTCAGTTCCGACCACGATCCAGGCCGCCGTCACCTGGCCCTGCGGGGTGGTCACGACCCAGCGGCCGCTGCAATGCTCGACATCGGTGACCGGGCTTCCCGTATGAATGTGGCCGCCCTGGCGCAGTACCGCATCGGCAAGGCCTCTTGCATAGGCCAAGGGCTGGAGCGTGCCGGCCCTTCTGTCGAGAAGGGCGCCGGCATAGGCCTGCGTGCCGACCCGCCCTGCGGTTTCCCCGGCGTCGAGAAGCTCGACCGGCGCGCCTCGCGCGTGCCATTGGCGGGCGCGTTCTTCGATTTCCTGCAGCCCCTTGCGCCCGACCGCACAGTGCAGCGTGCCGTTCGTCCTGAGTTCGCAGGCGATATCGTGCCGGGTAATCAGGTCCTTGACCACAGCCGGCGCGTCGCCGAGCATCTGCAAAAGGCGTTCGCCATAGACCGGCCCCAGTTCTCCCGGCAGATCCTGCGGCATGACCCACATGCCGGCGTTGATCAGGCCGACATTGCGGCCGGAGCCGCCAAAGCCGATCTCGACGGCTTCCAGCAGGTGCACGCGCGCCCCGGCCTCCGCCAGATGCAGGGCGGCCGAAAGCCCCGTATAGCCACCGCCGATGACGGCGACATCGGCGGTGGGCGG
>NZ_LYXZ01000059.1 GCF_001676615.1 Labrys sp. WJW
GTGTTTGCTTTCCCGGGCGGGCCCCCCGCCATGATCTCGGCGGCCACCGCCTCCACGGCCGTGCTGATGACCGGCCTCGTGCGCGACCACGGCGTGCAATATCTCTTCGCGGCCACCATCCTGATGGGCGTCTTCCAGATCATCGCCGGCTTTCTCAAGCTCGGCCGGCTGATGCGCTTCGTCTCCCAATCGGTGATGACCGGGTTCGTCAACGCCCTGGCGATCCTGATCTTCCTGGCCCAGTTGCCTGAGCTCGTGCATGTGCCGGTGGCGACCTATGGCCTGATCGCCCTCGGCCTCGCTATCATCTATTTGTTTCCCTATGTCACCAAGGCCATTCCGGCGCCCCTGGTCGCGATCGCCGTGCTCACCGCCATCGCCTGGGGGTTCGGGCTTGATGTGCGCACGGTGGCCCATCTGGGCGAGCTTCCCTCCGCCTTGCCGAGCTTCGGCCTGCCCGAGGTGCCGCTGACGCTGGAGACGCTCAGGATCTTGACGCCGGTGGCGCTCACCCTGGCGGCGGTGGGCCTGCTCGAATCCCTGCTCACCGCGCAGATCGTCGACGACATGACGGACACGCCGAGCAACAAGAACCGCGAATGCGCCGGCCAGGGCATCGCCAACATGGCCTCGGCCCTGTTTGGCGGCATGGGCGGCTGCGCCATGATCGGCCAGTCGGTAATCAACGTCTCCTCCGGCGCGCGCGGCCGCCTGTCCTCGCTAGTGGCCGGCGGCTTCCTGCTGGTCCTGCTGGTGGCGCTGCAGGACCTGCTCGCCATCGTGCCGGTCGCCGCCCTGACGGCGGTGATGATCATGGTCTCGATCAATACCTTCTCCTGGCGCTCGCTCCTGCAATTGCGCAGCAACCCCGTGCCCTCCTCCGTGGTGATGCTGGCAACCGTGAGCACCGTGGTGGCGACGGCCGACCTCGCCAAGGGCGTGCTGGTGGGCGTGCTCCTGTCGGGCGTATTCTTCGCCGGCAAGGTCTCACGTCTCAGCCGCGTGCGCTCGACCCTTTCGGCCGACGGCAAGGAACGCGTCTATCGCGTCGAAGGGCAGATCTTCTTCGCCTCCGCGGGCACCTTCAGCGATGCCGTCGACGTGCAGGAACCCGTCGAGCGGATCGTCATCGACGTCGGCGCAGCGCATTTCTGGGACATCTCGGCGGTCGGCGCTCTCGATCGCATCGTCCTCAAGGCGCGTCGCCACGGCCGGGAAGTCGAGGTCGTCGGCCTCAACGAGGCCAGCACCACCCTGGTGGAACGCTTCGCCGTGCACGACAAGGAAGGCCAGGCCCGCTCCCTGCCCTCGCATTGAGGCGCGCTTCGCAAGGCCTTCAAAATCAAGGGACTCGACCATCTCGTGATGGAAGAGTCCCTTTACCATGGCGGGCTCTTTTCCGGTCCGATGGAGCGCGATCAAAGACTCCGCTTGAAATGTTCTTGTTTTGTTCTAGTCTGAGCGAAACGGATCATTGCCATGACGATACGCGTTCCTCCTCCCCTCATTCCAAAGCATTTTCCAGAAAAGCCGACAGCCTTTTCGGCTGAGAAAATGTGTCAGAACAAGGGGCTGGAGAGAAATCGCGATCCCGTGGAATCGCGATTTTCTCTCCCCGGCCAACGGGCCGAGAAGCTGGCGGAATTGCGCGCCCTGCTGCCCCGGCTCGATCATGTGCATGCCGATGCCGGCGTGCTGCCTTTCGGCATCGGGACGATCGACGCGCGCCTGCCGGACGGCGGCCTCGCTCTGGACGGCCTGCATGAAATCGCGCCGCAAACCATTTTCGACAATGCCTGCGCCCTTGGCTTCCTCGCCTCCCGCCTGTCCCTGCGCCAGGCCAGGGGCCCTGTCTGGCTGGTGACCTCACCGCGCGGCATGGCCGGCCTTGGACGGCTCTACGGCCATGGCCTCAACGCGCTCGGCCTCGATCCCGCCGGGCTGGTCGTGGTCACGGCCGGCGACGAGACAGAAGCCGCCTGGGCCATGGAGGAGGTCCTGCGCTCCGGCGCCGCCGCGGCGGTGGCAGCCGTGACGGGCGGCGGCATGGACGCCGCCACCAGCCGTCGCCTCCAGCTCGCGGCAGCCTCCGCCCCCTGCCCCCTTTTCCTTCTGCGCCAGCCCTTGGCCGCACCTTCCCTGGCCGCGATCACCCGTTGGCGCATCGGCGCGGCCGCAGGTCCGCGCGATCGTTTTGGCCTTCTCACCGCCTGGCGCTGGCACGTTCGGCTCGAACGCAGCCGCAACGGGCAAAGCGGATCCTGGCTCATGGAGTATGACCATGCCTCGCATCGTCTCGATCTATCTGCCACGCTGGCCGATCCAGCGCTTTCTCGTCGCCCAGAGCAACACGCCAAGGTCGCCTGATACGATCGACGGCCATTATCCCTTCGTCCTGACGGTCGATGCCGCCGGCGGCCCGCGCATTTCAGCCGCCAGCAAGCCGGCCGAGACCGAAGGCCTGGCGGCGGGCGGGCTGGTCGCCGATGCGAGAGCCAAGGTGCCGGGCCTGCAGACGCGGCCGGCCATGCCGGAGGCCGATGCCAGGGCCCTGCACCGGCTCGGCCTGTGGGCCATGCGCTATACGCCCTCCGTGGCCCTCTATCGCGAGGCCGACGGGGCCGACGGCCTATTCCTCGACGTCACCGGCGCCAGCCATCTGGCGGGCGGCGAACAGGCACTCCTCGCCGACATCGTCAAGCGCCTGCGCCACCTTCGCCTCGGCGCGCGCGTGGCGCTGGCCGACACGCCGGGCACCGCCTGGGCTCTCTCCCGCTTCCATGCCCAGAATGGCTGCATCCTCGCCGAGGGCGACGATCCCGGCCCGGCCCTTGCCGATCTGCCCCTGGCCGCCCTTCGCCTCGACGACGTAACAGTCCAGACCCTGCGCCGTCTCGGCTTCACCCGCATCGGCGATCTCATCGGCAAGCCGCGTGCCCCCTTCGCCGCGCGTTTCGATGCGATCCTGCTCAAGCGCTTCGACCAGGCCATGGGGCGGCGCGAGGAAGCCCTTGCCCTGATCGAGCCGCCGCCGCTCTATCATCGCAGCCGCCAGCTCCTCGAGCCGGTGGTGAGCCAGGCGGCCGTGGTGCATGTCGCCGCGCGCCTGATGCAGGACCTGGTTCCCGCCCTCGTCACCGGCGGCGTGGCGGCACGCGCCTTGCAGCTGCGCCTGTTCCGGGTCGACGGCGAAGTGCGCACCATCCATATCGGCCTTGCCGCCGCCACCCGCGATCCGGCCCATATCGCCAGGCTGGTCGAGCTCGATCTGGAACGGCTGGGCGAGACCATCGATGCCGGCTTCGGCTTCGAGACGATCAGCCTGACCGCGACCGTGACCGAGAAATTCGGCCAGCGTCAGAACCGCCTGTCCCTCAAGGAAGGACGCCGGGATGCGCTGCCGGCCGATGCCGCCGAACGCCGGGCGGAGTTGATCGACGCCCTTCGCCAGCGCCTCGGCCCCGGCAGCGTGCGACGGCTCCATCCTGTCGCCCGCCACGATCCGGCTTTCGCCGAGGAGGCGCGGGATGCCGCCGATCCCGAACCCGCCTGGCCGGCGGCGAATAGCTCACATCAGCGGCCGCCTCTGTTCCTGGACCAGCCCGAGCCCCTGCAGATTCTCGCCACCCGCTCGGACGGCCTGCCCAATCATGTCCGCTGGCGCGGCTCGTCTCATCGCATCACCACATTGCAGGGACCGGAGCGCATCGCCGGCCCCTGGTGGGAGGCTGCTGCTCCGGTTCTGCCCGACAAGCCAGGCAAGGAGGACTATGGCTGGGGCAAGCTGGGGGAGGAAGCGCCTTCCCTCCCCGACAGCGAGAGCCCCAAGAGCCAGAAACGCAACCGTTTCGAGGACACGGAAGCCACGCGTGAGCGCAGCGTCCTGCTGCCTGCGCCGACCTACCAGGACTATTACGTCGCCGAGACGCAGACCGGCCAGCGCTTCTGGCTCTGCCATGACGGCCGGCAGAGCTGGTCCCTGCGAGGGTTGCTGGCATGAGATATGAGAGGGAGGCCGGCAGCGGCTATGCCGCCATGTCCGTCAGGGTGAAGGACCAGACGCTTCCTGCGGGTTTGCCGGCGCCTGTCCCGCCGGCCTATGCGGAGCTCGCCGTCACCACCAATTTCTCCTTCCTGCGCGGCGCCTCTTTCCCGCAGGACATGGTGAGGCAGGCCCAGAGGCTCGGCCTGGCCGGCATCGGCATCGCCGACCGCAACTCCTTCGCCGGCGTGGTCCGGGCCCTGCGCGAGGCCAAGAAACATCCGTCCCTGCGCTATTTGCCCGGCGTGCGCCTTGTCACCATGGATGGCTTCGAGGTCATCGCCTATCCCACCGACCGCGAGGCCTATGGTCGGCTCTGCCGCCTGCTCAGCGACAACAACAAGCGCATGGTGCGCGCGAAAGGCGAATGCCAGTTCGGCTTCGAAGCCATTCTCGCCGCCTGCGAGGGGCAGAGGCTGATCGTGCTGCCGCCCGACACGCTCGATCCCCTCTTCGTCGAACGGGTAACCAAGCTCGCCGAGGCAGCGCCGGGCTCCGTCTATCTCGCCGGTTGCCACCGCCTCAGAGGCGACGAGCCCCGCCGCCTTGGCCTGATCGCCGAGCTGGGCGAGAGGATCGGCGCGCCGATGGTCGCCGTCAACGACGTGCTCTACCACGTGCCGGCCCAGCGGCCGCTTGCCGACATCCTCACCTGCATCCGCGAAAAATGTACCTTGGCCGAGGCCGGCTTGCGGCTCGAAATCAACGAGGAACGCCATATCAAGTCGCCCTCCGAGATGGCCGTTCTCTTCGCGGATCATCCCGACGCTCTGGCACGCACGCTCGAAATCGTCGAAGCATGCACGTTCAATCTACGGGACTTGCAATACGAATATCCGGACGAGCCCATTCCTCCGGGCAAGACCGCCCAGCAGCATCTGGAAGACCTGGCCTGGGCCGGCGCCAGACGGCGCTTTGCCCGCGGGGTGCCGGAGAAAGTCGTCAATGCTGTCAGCGCAGAGCTTGCCCTGATCGCCAAGCTGAAATTCGCCCCCTATTTCCTCACCGTGCACGATGTCGTCGACCATGCCCGCAATGTCCTCGGCGTTCTCTGCCAGGGGCGCGGTTCGGCGGCAAACAGCGCCGTGTGCTATTGCCTGGGCATCACCGAGGTCAATCCGACCGAAACGGAGCTGCTGTTCTCCCGTTTCATCTCCGAAAACCGCGGCGAGCCGCCGGACATCGACGTCGATTTCGAGCATGAGCGGCGCGAAGAAGTCATCCAATACATCTATGAACACTACGGCCGCCACCGCGCCGCGATCTGCTCGACCGTGATCCATTACCGCTCCCGGCGGGCGGTGGGCGAGGTCGGCAAGGTGCTGGGCCTGACGCCGGACGTGACGGCGGCGCTGTCGAAGACGGTCTGGGGCATGGGCATGCAGACCTGGACACCCAGCCGGGTGCGCCAAGCCGGCCTCGATCCCGACAATCCGGTGATCCGCCAGGCGCTCCATTTCACCGCCGCCCTCACCGGCTTTCCCCGCCATCTGTCGCAGCATGTCGGCGGTTTCGTGCTCACGCGCGAGAGGCTCGACGACACCGTGCCCGTCTGTCATGCCACCATGGAAGACCGCACCTTCGTCGAATGGGACAAGGACGACATCGACGAATTGGGGATGATGAAGGTCGATGTGCTGGCACTCGGCATGCTGAGCTGCATCCGGCGCGGGCTCGAACTGCTCGAACGCCATTACGACCGCAATCTCGGCGCGATCGCGGCCCTGCCCCGCAACGACCAGGCCACCTATGACATGCTCTGCAAAGCCGATTCCGTCGGCGTGTTCCAGGTCGAGAGCCGGGCGCAGATGTCGATGCTGCCGCGGCTGAAGCCCCGGACATTCTACGACCTCGTCGTCGAGGTCGCGATCGTCCGCCCCGGCCCGATCCAGGGTGGCATGGTGCACCCCTATCTGCGTCGACGTGATGGCCTCGAAAAAACCGACCTGCCCATGCGGCGCGGCGGCGACAGGAACGAACTCGCGGAAGTCCTGGGCCGAACGCTCGGCGTTCCCCTCTTTCAGGAACAGGCCATGGAGATCGCCATCAAGGCTGCCGGCTTCACGCCGGACGAGGCCGATGGCCTGAGACGTGCCATGGCGACCTTCCGGCACACCGGCACGATCGGCAACTACAAGGAAATGTTCATCGGCGGCATGGTGCACCGGGGCTATGAACAGGCTTTCGCTGAGCGCTGCTTCAGCCAGATCGAAGGCTTCGGCGAATACGGCTTTCCCGAAAGCCATGCCGCCAGCTTTGCCGTGCTGGTCTATGTCTCGGCCTATATCAAATGCCACTATCCGGATGTCTTCTGCGCCGCCATCCTCAACAGTCAGCCCATGGGCTTCTACCAGCCGGCGCAGCTGGTGCGGGACGCCGAGAAGCATGGCGTCGAGATCCGGCCCGTCGACGTCAATTACAGCGAATGGGACTGCACGCTGGAACCGGCCAGCGATCCCACCAGGCACCGTTTCGCCGTGCGTCTGGGCATGCGGCTGGTCTCAGGGCTGAACAAGGACGAGATCACGGTAATGGCCGGCCGGCGCGGCAACGGCTTTTCCAGCCTGGAACGCTTCGGCACGGCAAGCGGCCTGCCGTTGGCGGCGATGCAGAAACTGGCGGAGGCCGATGCCTTCCGTTCTCTCGGCCTGGACAGGCGCGAGGCGCTCTGGGCGGTGCGTCGTTTCGAGACCATCGGCATCGGCGCCACCAGGACGAGCCGGGACATGCCGTTGCTGGCCGCCGATTTCGACGATGCCCTGTTCCCCGAGCCTGCCGTCGCCCTGCCCGTGATGTCGCAGAGCGAGCATGTGCTTGAGGACTATCAGTCGACGGGCCTGTCGCTCAAGGCCCACCCCTGCTCCTTCCTGCGCCCGCAATTGCAGCATCTCGGCGCCATCACCAACGCGGCGCATCGCGACGACAAGCTCAAGCAGGACAGCCTCGTCACCGTCGCCGGCCTGGTGGTGACGCGCCAGCGTCCCGGCACGGCCAGCGGCGTCGTCTTCATGACCATCGAGGACGAGACCGGCATCGCCAACATCATCGTGTGGTCGCGAACCTTCGAAAGGAATCGCCGCGCGGTGATGAATGCCCGTTTCGTCGCCATACGCGGCCGGCTGCAGCGGGCCAGCGACGTGGTGCATGTCATCGCCGAGGAAGTGCTCGACCTCTCGGCCGAGCTCGCCCGCCTGCGCGACATGCCGGACGGCCTGCCAGCTCCGCCGCCGGCCCAGCTCGAACTGAGCCTGTTCAAGAGCCGGGATTTCCATTGAGGGAGACTTCCACTGAGGATTTGGGCATGCCCGCCATCAGGGAGCAGATCCAGCTCGGGCTCGATTTCGGCCGGGAAGAGCCCATCGCCGTGCTGCGCCAGCGCCTGCTGGCAGCCTATGGCCCGCGGCGCGATGCTCGGCGCCACACGCCGCCCGAGCAATTCGTCAAGGCGCTGATCAGCTCGGAAACCTATGATTCCGCTTCCGAAAAAGCCTTCCAGGCCCTGTGCGAGCATTTCCATCCCCTCGACAGGCTGGGGCAGAGCGATCCCCGCGAGGTTCTTCAGCAGCTAGCCAACGTTACACATCCCGAGAAGAAAGCCAGCCAGCTGGTGGCTTCGGTCGGTCGCATCGTCGAGCAGCGGGGGCGGTTCGATCTCTCCCATCTCGCCGCGCTATCGGTCGAGGCGGGGATGGAACTGCTCGAGCGTTATGATGGCATCGGCCCCAAATGCGCGGCGGCGGTGCTCAATTTCTCGACGCTCAGGCGGCGTGTCTTCGTGGTGGACAGGCACATCAGGCGTTTCGGCGAGCGCTTCGGCCTGCTGCCCGACAATGCCAGCTTCACCAAGGCCCATCAGATCATGCTGCGCCTGATGCCGGCGAGCTGGGATGCCGACGACCTCTATGAACTGCACTGGCTGGTCAAACGCTTCGGCCAGGAGGTCTGCACCAGCCAGAGGCCACTCTGCCAACGGTGTGGGCTGGCGGATCTGTGCCGGCATGGATCCACCTTGCCGTCGACGATTCCGAAGCGATAGGTTCGATGCTGCCCTATGCCTTCGAAACCATGACGAATGAGACACAACTTCCTTCTCCCCTTGCGGGACCCGGCACTTCCTATGGAAGTGCCTTGGGTGGCGCGTAGCGCCGGATGAGGGGTGTCAGTACATATCCCAAAAGATCGCGTATCTCCCCTCATCCGCCCCTTCGGGGCACCTTCTCCCACAAGGGGAGAAGGATTCTCGCGCCTAATCCTGTAAATCTCAGCCCTTTCCCTGCGTCCGCTCCAGCAGGGACAGCCAATTCTCATGGCCGATCTTGTGCAGCAGGGCCTCAGAATATCCCGCGCCGCGCATTCTCTCGATCAGGCGCGGCAGGCCGGCGACGCTGCCGATGGCGGCGGGGATCACCGCGCCGTCGAAGTCCGATCCGAAGGCAACGCCGTCCTCGCCCAGGCGTTCGACCAGGTAATCGAGATGGCGCACCATGACGTCGAGATCGGTGTCCGCACGCATGGCGCCGTCCGGCCGCAGGAAGCAGGTGGCGAAGTTGAGGCCGACGACACCGCGGTTCTCCCTGATGGCGTCGAGCTGCCTGTCGGTGAGATTGCGCGTGGACTGGCACAGGGCATGGACGTTGGAGTGGGTGGCGACGAGCGGCGCCGTGCTCAACCCGGCAACGTCCCAAAAGCCCTTCTCGTTGAGATGCGAGAGATCGATCATGATGCCGCGCTGGTTGCACTGTTTCACCAATTCGCGGCCGATCTCGGTCAGGCCGGGACCGGTATCGGGCGAAGCGGGAAAGCGGAAGGGCACGCCATGGGCGAAGATGTTGGGGCGGCTCCACACCGGCCCGATCGAGCGCAGGCCGGCAGCAAAGAGCACGTCGAGGCTGGCGAAATCGGCATCGATCGCCTCCGCCCCCTCGATATGCAGGACGGCCGCGATCTTGCCGGCCGCCATGGCGGTGCGGATCTCGGCGGCGCTGCGGCAGATGGCGACATCATCGGGAAAGGCCCGCTCCAGCCGCAACATGATCGACAGCATGCCGACGGTCGAGGCCTGCGCCTTCTCCCAAGGCAGCAAGGACGGCAGCGGCAGATCATAGCTCGCGCCCTTCATCTCCTCATCCATATTGGTCGTCGAGGCCTGGGGCGGCGGGAACATGGCGAAGAAACCGCCGGCAAAACCGCCGGCACGCGCCCGAGGCAGATCGATATGGCCCGAACCGTCCCCCTCGCCAAAGGCAATCTCGGCCTGTTTCGCCTTGCCGGAAGCCAGATGCAGCAGCGTGTCATTATGGCCATCGAAAACAGGAACGATGGCTGACGGTTCGGCGGTCGAAGTCACGGGGGATGTCCTTCCAGGCAAGCGGTGACCGGAAAATTTCGACCGAGTCGCCGCGCCGGGTCAGACTGTCACTTCGGCTGACGCCTATCAAGACATAGCGCTTCGTGATTGGAACACATGCAATTGTTCGCAGGCCCCCCTGATCATCGCGGTACGCTGCGCTGTTGCGTCCGAGATGATCAGGCGGAGCAATGACCTTCCTTCTAAGGGTAGAGCTTGCGCGCCATCTCCGGCATGCGCAGATAAAACGGCTGCGAAGGCGCGTTCGCGTTGGCGGGAACCGTTTCATTCATGCTCGGCTTACCGATGCCATCGATCTCGGCCGATGGGCGGATCGGCGGCAGGGGCACGTTCTGGGGCTCGGGCTGACCGATCATGCCATGAAATCCGGCGATTTCATCGGGGTCCAACAGCAGCTTGCCGGCACCGACCTGCCCCATCGCGGTGCCTGTGATCGGCGGCGGCTTCCGCAGGCCCATGACGGCAAACATGGTGGCGATATAGGAATTGCTGTTGGTCGGAGCTGAAAGGCCGGAATCGACCAGCGTCAATTGATAGGGAATCCTTTTCGCATCGATCGCCTTGGAAGCAGCCGTCATGGCGCTCTCCACGGCAGCTTGCGGGCCGACATAGGCCGTGGTGGCTTCTTTTGAGTCTTTCAAGGCGTTGGGAGACTTGCGATCTTTTTCCTTTAAATGCAGCAGCCTATCGGTATCCCAGATATCGCTTTGGATGACATCGCCTAATTTCTCGCATCTCAACCTTTAAAAGCCTCAATTTAAACTACCATCCATTTCTATTTTAATTCTCAGCATATTTTCACTTAGATTTAAACATACCTCCGCCTTAATTGCAAAATTAATATATATTATACTCATTATTCATTATAATTATTACTTAAAATACCTACCTCGATATTCGCACACTATCCTGCATATACCAAGGCAGTGGCTTACATTCCACTTTTCTATCCTTCCCTAAACCCGATCGGATCTTAATTTCCTTATTTGGCGCAAGATTTTCTATACGAACTCGCTTAGAAAGTACCTTTCCATTTTCAAGATAGAATACACAATCCGTAAAGATAAAATCTATGTTTTTTGTACCGTAATTTCTCACTAAAACATAAGATCCTTCAACTGGATCATAAATTCTATCTCCTAATTCGTTAGAAATACGAACACTACAGCTCAATGTCGCAAAAGACATAGCAAGGGAGAACAGAAATTTCCCAACTGATTTCATATTCGCGCACTCCATAGCAACAAGTTATCCGAGTATCGCGGCCTTGTCAAATTTTGTTCTCTATTTGTTCTAATATGGAATGGCGGGCCGACGGCCCGCCCTCCTCTCTAGCCCCGCAGCGACTTCAGATGCGCCACCAGTCCCTTGGTCGACGCATCGAGGCCGTCGACGGTCGCGCCCTTGACCACCGGCAAGAGGCGCGAGGCGAGTTCCTTGCCGAGTTCCACGCCCCACTGGTCGAAGGAGTTGATGCCCCAGATCACGCCCTGCGTGAACACCTTGTGCTCGTAGAGCGCCACGAGGCGGCCGAGCATGCGCGGGGTGAGCTTGCGATAGGCGATGGTGGTGGTGGGGCGGCTGCCGGGGAATTCCTTGTGTGGAGCCAGAAGCGCGATCTTCTTGTCGTCGAGGCCTTGGGCCTTCAACACTGCCGTCGCCTCCTCCTGCGAACGGCCATGCATGAGCGCCTCGGTCTGCGCCAGGCAGTTCGCCATCAGGATGGCATGATGGTCACCCATACCGGCCTCATGCGGCTCGGCCGCGATGAGGAAGTCGGCCGGGATCACATTGGTGCCCTGATGGATGAGCTGGTAGAAGGCGTGCTGGCCGTTGGTGCCGGGCTCGCCCCAGACCAGGGGACCGGTCTCCGAGGTCACCGGCGAGCCGTCGAGATGCACGCGCTTGCCGTTGGACTCCATGTCGAGCTGCTGCAGATAGGCCGGGAAGCGCCCGAGTCGCTGGTCGTAGGGCAGCACGGCATGGGCGGCATAGCCCATGAAATTGCGGTGCCAGATGCCGATCAGGCCCATCAGTACCGGGATGTTCTTCTCCAGCGGCGTGGCGGCGAAATGGTGGTCGACCTCATGGCCGCCGGCCAGGAATTCCGAGAAGTTCTCCGGCCCGACGGCGATCATCAGGCCGAGCCCGATAGCCGACCACATCGAATAGCGCCCGCCGACCCAGTCCCAGAAGCGGAACATCCGGTCCTTGTTGATGCCGAAGGCCTCGACCGCGACGATATTGGTCGAGATCGCCGCGAAATGATCGCCCACCGCGGTCTCGCCGAGCGACTTGGCGATCCATTGCCGCGCCGACTGAGCGTTCGTCATGGTCTCGATCGTGGTGAAGGTCTTCGAGGAAACCAGGAACAGGGTGCGCGAGGGATCGAGGCGCGACAGGGTATCCGCCATGTCGGCGCCATCGACATTGGAGACGAAATGGGCGCGCGGGCCGTCGGCATAGGGCGAGAGGGCGCGGGCGCCCATGGCCGGACCGAGATCGGATCCGCCAATACCGATATTGACCACGTCGGTGAATTTGTCGCCGGTGGCGCCGCGCAGCTCGCCCGAGCGAATCTTCTCGGCGAAGGCGTAGCAGCGCGCCAGCTCCTCATGCACGTCGGGCACGACATTCTTGCCGTCGACCCGGATGTCGGCATCAACGGGCGCGCGCAGGGCCGTATGCAGCACCGCCCGCCCCTCGGTGGTGTTGATCTTGTCGCCCTTCAGCATCTCGTCCCGGCGGGTCTCGATGCAATGCGCCCGCGCCAGTTGCAGCAACAGGGACAGCGTCTCGTCGGCGATGCGATTCTTGGAGAAATCCACCAGCACGTCGTCGAGGGTGAAGGAGAACTTGGCGAATCGGTCGGGATCCGCGGCGAAAAGGTCGCGCGTCGTCGTCGAGGCCAGTTTCTGTTTGTGGGCTTCGAGATCCTGCCAAACCTTTGCGGCCTGTGAATGCTCCATATCCGTTCCCTTCCTCATTGTCCGAAGGCGTGCCAAACTGCGGGCTGTGTTTGTCGCCCGGAGCGGGGGCATAAATCAATATTGGAACTGAAGGCATATGACGATTTCAGACAACATCAAGGCTCTGGCAACCGAGGCGACCGAATGGCGCCGTGACATTCATCGCCACCCGGAGTTGCTCTATGACGTCGAGCGCACGGCCGGGTTGGTCGCCGGTCTGTTGCGTGATTTTGGCTGTGACCAGGTTGTCGAGGGCATTGGCCGTACCGGCGTGGTCGGCGTGATCAAGGGGCGCCCCGGTTCGCGCACGGTCGGCATGCGGGCCGACATGGATGCGTTGCCGATCCTGGAAGAGAGCGGCGTGCAATATGCCTCCACCGTGCCGGGCAAGATGCATGCCTGCGGGCATGACGGCCATACCGCCATGCTGCTGGGCGCCGCCAAGAACCTGGCCAGCACGCGCGATTTCAGCGGCAACGCCGTGGTGATCTTCCAGCCGGCCGAAGAGGGCGGCGGCGGCGGCAAGGCCATGGTGGAGGACGGCCTGATGGAGCGCTTCGCCATCGAGGAAGTCTATGGCATGCATAATCTGCCGGGCCTGGCGCCCGGGCATTTTGCCATGTGCCACGGCCCGATCATGGCCTCCAGCGACACGTTCGACATCGATATAACCGGCCGGGGCGCCCATGCCGCCCGCCCGCATGAGAGCATCGATCCGGTACTGGTCGCCGCCCAGATCGTCACGGCCCTGCAAGCCATCGTCTCGCGCAATGCCGATCCGCTCGACAGCGCGGTGATCTCGGTGACGACGATCCAGACTGGCGGGCCCTACAACGTCATCCCCTCCACCGCCCATCTGCACGGCACCTGCCGCGCCCTCACTGCCGGTATGCGCGCTCTACTGGAGAAACGCCTGACCGAGGTCGCGGAACTGACCGCGCAGGCCTTCGGCGCCAAGGCCAAGGTCACCTACCGCCACCAATATCCGGTGACGCGCAATCACGACACCCAGACCGATTATTGCGGCGAGATCGCCCGCATGGTGGCTGGTACGGCCGCTGTCGACACCGCCGCTCCGCCGATGATGGGGGCCGAGGACTTCTCCTACATGCTGGAGGCGCGCCCCGGCGCCTTCATCTTCATCGGCAATGGCGATAGCGCCGGGCTGCATAATGCCGCCTATGATTTCAACGATGCCATCATTCCCGCCGGAATCAGCTACTGGACGCAACTGGCGCAAACGCGGCTCGCCGGCTGAGTTCGCTCTTCCCCGGCCCCTATCTCAAGGAAACGCCCTGCATGTCCGATCGCGTCTCCCGGCCGACTCTGGCCGCGCCCGACGACGACCCCCATCTCCGGCTGGAGGATATCGAAGGCGGAGACGCCCTCGCCTGGGTCAACGAGCGCTCGCAGCGAACACTGGCCCGCTTCGGCACGGCCAGCTTCGAGCGCGATCGCGATGTCCTGGCTGCGATCCTCGATCGCCCCGACCGCATTCCCGGCATCGGCCGACGCGGCGAGTTTGTCTATAATTTCTGGACCGATGCCGCCAATCCGCGCGGTCTGTGGCGTCGGACCACCCTCGCCTCCTACCGGCAGGCGGAGCCGGCCTGGGATATCCTGCTCGACCTCGATGCCCTCGCCGCGGCAGAAGGCGAAGACTGGGTCTGGGCCGGGGCGTCGCTCGAACCCCATCAGCGGCAGCGCGCCATCCTCAGTCTCTCGCGGGGCGGCGCCGATGCGGCCGTGCATCGCGAATTCGACCTTGCGACACGCAGCTTCGTCTCGGGCGGCTTCACGCTGCCGGAGGCCAAGGGCGGTATCGCCTGGCTCGATGCCGACACGCTGCTGCTGTCCAGCGCGCTTGGCGAGGGCATGGCGACAACCTCCGGCTATGCCCGCACGGTGCGCCTGTGGCGGCGCGGCGAGGATCCCCTGAAGACAGCGATCGTCTTCGAGGTCCAGCCCCAATCCATGTCCGTCTGGGCCGGTATCGACCGCACCGACGGCAGCGAACGCATCTGGTTCCTCGAAAAGCCCGTCTTCTTCGAAACGCGTGGCTGGCTCGGCGACAGGAACGGTCCGAGCGAGGCCATCGACCTGCCGGCCGACTCGCACTGGGACGTGTTCGGCGACTGGCTGGCGGTGAAGCTGCGCACGGCCTGGACCCCGGCCAACACCCGCTTTGCCGGCGACACCCTTCTCGGTATTTCCCTCTCCGCCTTCCGGGCGGGCGACCGCACTTTCCAGGTGCTGTTCGAACCTGCCGAGCGCCGCACCCTGGACGGGTTTTTCTGGAACCGGGGGCAGCTCGTGCTGTCGATCCTCGACAATCTCCAGCCTCGTTTCGAGCTCGTAACGCCCGCATTGGAAGGATGGCGAAAGCACGCCATCGACGTGCTGCCCTCGACGGGAGTCGTGCATGTCTGGTCGCTCGACGCCGAAGAGGCCGACACCAATGGCGAAGTGATGGTATCGCTGCAGGACCCCATTACACCGCCACAAATGCTGCTGCTCGACGTGAGCAGGCCGGAGGCGGTGCAAAGTCCCCTCCTCCTCAAGCGCAGCCCCGACGCCTTCGACAGCAAGGGGCTGAAGGTCGCCAAGCACGAAGCCGTCTCGATCGACGGCGAGAAGATCCCCTACACACTGGTCGGGCCTGCCGGCGAGACCGGCGAAGCGCCGGTTCACCTCACGGCCTATGGCGGCTTTGGCGTTTCCGTGCTGCCCAGCTACAGCGCCTCGATCGGCAAGCTCTGGCTCGAACGGGGCGGCACCGCGGTCACCGCCAATATTCGAGGCGGTGGCGAGTTCGGCGCCCGCTGGCACGAGGCGGGCCGGCGCGAGGGCAAGCATCTCGCCCATGAGGATTTCGCGGCGGTGGCCGCCGACCTGGTCAAGCGCGGCATCACGCGGCCCGGGCGGATCGCGGCGGAAGGCGGCTCCAATGGCGGCCTCCTGATCGCGAACATGCTCACCCGCCATCCCGAAAAGTTCGGCGCCCTGTTCTGCACCATCCCCTTGATCGACATGCGGCGCTACACCAAGCTCCTGGCCGGTGCGAGCTGGATCGACGAATACGGCGATCCGGACAAGCCGGAGGACTGGGCCTTCCTGCAGAAGATCTCGGCCTATCACGTCGCCGACGCCGGCTCCTATCCGCCCATCCTGCTGGCGACCACCCGTCGCGACGACAGGGTTCACCCCGCCCATGCCCGCAAGATGGCGGCCAAGCTGGAAGCGCTCGGCCATCGCGTCCATTTCTACGAACCGGAGGCCGGCGGCCACGGCTATGGCAAGGACAGCCGGGAGCGTGCCTCCTTCATCGCCCTCGGCTATGCCTTCCTGCGCCAAGCCATCGGCTGGGAGAGTGAAATATGAGCGACCCGGTCCTGCCCGATTATGCCGACGTCGTCGCCGCTGCCGAACGCATCCGCGGACAGGCCCATCGCACGCCGGTGATGACCTCGCGGAGTTTCAACGAAGAACTCGGCGCACAGGTCTTCTTCAAATGCGAGAACCTGCAGCGCATGGGCGCCTTCAAGTTCCGCGGCGCCTTCAATGCCCTGTCCCGCTTCGACGAAGAGCAGAAACGCAGGGGCGTGGTGACCTTTTCCTCCGGCAACCATGCCCAGGCGATCGCACTGGCGGCCCGCATCCTCGGCATCCCCGCCACGATCATCATGCCGCATGACGCGCCGAAGGCAAAAGCCGAGGCCACCAAGGGGTATGGCGGCAAGATCATCTTCTATGATCGCTATACCGAAGACCGAGAGGTGATCGGGCGAAACCTGTCGCATGAGCAGGGTCTCACGCTGATTCCGCCCTATGATCATCCGGACGTACTCTGCGGCCAGGGCACCGCGGCCAAGGAACTCTTCGAGGAGGTCGGCGAGCTCGATGCCTTCTTCGTCTGTCTCGGCGGCGGCGGGCTGCTCGCCGGATCGGCCCTGGCGACGCGGGCGCTGTCGCCCAACTGCCGGCTCTACGGAGTCGAGCCGGAGGCCGGCAATGACGGCCAGCAATCCTTCCGCACCGGCCGGATCGTCAGGATCGATACGCCCCGCACTATCGCCGACGGTGCCCAGACCCAATATCTGGGATCCCACACCTTCCCGATCATCAAGCGCGACGTCGACGATATCCTCACCGTCTCGGATGCGGAGCTCGTCGAATGCATGCGCTTCGCCGCCACCCGCATGAAGCTCGTCATCGAGCCGACGGGCTGCCTCGGCTTCGCCGCCGCGCGCGCCGTGAAGTCGGAACTCGCCGGCAAGCGCGTCGGCGTACTGATCAGCGGCGGCAATGTCGATCTGGAGCGCTTCTGCGAATTGCTGGCGGAATAGGCCGGCTCTTGGCTCTTGGCTCTTGGCTCTTGGCTCACGCCAGCCGGGTCATGCCGTTCTGCAACCGGATGATGTTGATCAGGGTGCGCAAGGCCGGGTGATTGTGGCGCCGGCTCGAATAATACATGTGGAAGGGATCGCCATCCGAAGCCTGGTCGTCGAGGACGACCTCCAGGCTGCCTTCCGCCACCTCTTCGGCGATGCGCGCTTCCAGGACATAGGCAAGGCCGAGCCCGGCTTTGGCGGCCGTGATGGTGGTTGCGGTATCGTTGAGGGTGATGAGGCCGGGCACGCGCAGCCGGCATGCCTCCCCGCCGCTGCCCAGATCCCAGCGATAGGCGGTATTGTCGCCCAGGAGCAGTTGCAGGCAGACATGGCCGGCGAGATCATCGAGGGTCTGCGGCCGGCCGTGTTCCCTGAAATAAGCGGGGGAGCCGGCCACCACCCAACGCTGCGCCCCGGTGAGCGGCACGGCTATCATGTCTTCCGGCACGTGATGGCCATAGCGCATGCCGGCATCATAACCTTCGGCGACGATGTCGATGGGTCGGTCGTCTACCGCAACGGTCAGGCGCACATCGGGGCATTGGCGGGCGAATTCCGGCAGGGCCGGCGAGATCAACAGATGGGCGGCATCGCGGAAGACGTTGAGGCGCAACTCGCCGAAGCGTGCGTTTCCCGGCGCCTCCAAAACCTCCAGGGCCGAGCCGATCACATCGAAGCCTTCCTCGAGGCGCTGCGCGAATTTCAGGCCGAGACCGGTCGGCGAAACCGCCCGGCTGGTGCGGTTCAACAGCTTGGCCCCGAGCCGGGCCTCGAGGCGCCGCATGGCATGGCTGGCCGCCGACGGCGTCAGGCCGAGCTCGATGGCGGCCGTGGTGAAGCTGCGTCGGCGGACGATGGTCAGGAAGACGTTGAAATCGCCGAGATCCGTCCGCTCGAAAGTCGCCATAAATGAAATTTCTTCATTGCTTCTATGATTGCCATTCACACTAAACTATGAGCGCCCGGCATGCTCAAGTCCTATCCTGTTCCAGGATGTTAAACCGCTGGCACAGCCCATCCCTGGCGGGCCAGCGAAATGCAGGAATAGAACCATGAAAGAACGCCTGTTCGGCAAGACGGCACGCAACGTGTCGGAGATCGGCTTCGGTGCCTGGGCCATTGGCGGCTCCTGGGGTGATGTGCCGGATACCGATGCGCGTGCCGCCCTCCATGCCGCTCTCGATGCCGGCACTACCTTCATCGATACCGCCGATGTCTATGGCGACGGCCGCTCGGAGCGTTTCATCGCCGAGGTCCTGAAGGAGCGCTCCGGCCCCTGTCCCTTCGTGGCGACCAAGGCCGGGCGGCGCCTCTCGCCCCACACCGCCGACGGCTATAACAGGCAAAATCTCACCGCGTTCATCGAGCGCTCGCTGACGAACCTCGCCACCGATTGCCTCGACCTCGTGCAGCTTCATTGTCCTCCGACCGAGGTCTATTACCGGCCCGAAGTGTTCGGCGTGCTGGACGATTTGGTGGCCGCTGGCAAGATTCGCAATTACGGCGTCTCCGTCGAGAAGGTGGAAGAGGCGCTGAAGGCGATCGAATATCCCGGCGTCGTCTCGGTCCAGATCATCTACAACATCTTCCGCCAACGCCCGGCCGAGCTCTTCTTCCGAGAGGCGAAAGCACGCAATATCGCGGTGATCGCCCGGGTGCCGCTCGCCTCCGGCATGCTGACCGGCAAGATGAACGCCGCCAGCCAGTTCGCAGCCGACGACCACCGCGCCTATAACCGCAATGGCGAAGCCTTCGACAAGGGCGAGACCTTCTCGGGTGTCCCCTATGATGTCGCTTTGGCAGCTGTGGAGGAGATCCGGCCGCTGGTACCCGATGGCATGACCCTATCGCAATTCGCGCTGGCCTGGATCCTGGCCAATGACGCCATTACCACCGTCATTCCCGGCGCCAAGAATGCGGCCCAGGCCACTGCAAATGCCGCGGCCAGCGACGTGCCGGCTCTCCCGCAGGCAACGCTCGAAACACTGAAGAACCTTTACCAGCGTGAGATCGCCGGGTTCGTCCACCATTTGTGGTGAAGAAGACCATTTGTGGTGAAGAAGACTGGCCGGGCGCCGTTCGACGGTGCCCGCCCGCTGCCTTCGCGGCGCGCCAAGCCCCCGAGATCGCTTGACAAGGGCTGAGGCAAATGCGGGACTGTGCCCACAGGTTCTGCCTTCCGGTGCGGGGCAGCCGGCGGGGCATTTTCCATGCGTTTCCAGTCGCTTCTGGTGGCGGTTGCAGGGCTTCTGGCGGCCTCGGCCGCCGTGGCCCAGTCTCTCAAACCCGATGAGATCCTGAGTTCGGTCACGGTACAGCCGATCAGCGAGCCCAATCCGGTTCTCGGCGCCGATGGGCGCGTGCATCTCGCCTATGAGCTGCTGGTCAACAATCCCGGCAATGTATTCGTGCGGCTCGACAAAGTCGAGGCGATCGACGATGCCGGCAAGAGCCTGTTCTCCCTCCAGGGCGACGAACTGGCCAAGATGATGCATCTCTACAGCGGCAGGGATCGCCAGCTGCCGCCCGGCGGTACCGCCATCGTCTTCATGGATGTCGGCTTTGCCCGGGATGACAGGCTGCCGCGGCGGGTTTCCGCCCGTATCTCGGCCTTCCGCGAGAATGCGGGTGCGGACGGCAAGCCCACGCCGCTGCCGGCGGACGCGCCCATCTCGGCAAGCTACAGCTTCATCGGCGGCACGACGGCGATCGGCAAGGCGGCCGCGGTGGTCGAGCCACCCTTGCGGGGCGTGGGCTGGGTTGCAGCCGATGGTTGCTGCGACACCGTCACCGCCCATCGCGGCGCCGTCATGGCCGTGAATGGGCGCCTGCGTGTGCCGGAACGCTTCGCCATCGACTGGATCAAGCTCGACGCCAGCAGCCGCCTCTTCACCGGCAACGCCCAAGACCTCGCCAGCTATTCCTTCTACGGCGCTGAAGTCCATGCAGCCGCCGACGGCGTGGTGGTCAATCTCTACGACCAGGCCGACGAGCAGATCCCGAGCCAGCCGGCCCGCAGCATCGTACCCGCCAATATCGGCGGCAACATGCTGGTCACAGACATCGGCAACGGCGCCTACGCTTTCTACGCGCACCTGCAGCGCGGCAGCCTCAGGGTCAAGCTGGGTGATCATGTCAAAGCCGGCCAGGTCATCGGCCTTGTCGGCAATACCGGCAATTCCACCGCCCCCCATCTGCACTTCCAGTTGATGGACGGCCCCTCGCCACTCAATGCCAACAGCCTGCCCTTCGTGCTCACGCGCTTCTCCGGGCAGGGCGTGCTGGCGCCAGGGAACGAGGAGGAGCTCGAGCAAGGCGCGGTCGCCAGGATCGAACCACGCTGGCGTGGAGACCACGTCAATCAGCTCCCGCTGAACGACCAGGTCGTCGATTTTCAATAGACACGTTCTCCCTGGGAGCGCTCATGTTCATTCTGCTGCACCAGCTGTCGCTGCCCGTCATGTTCGCAACGGTGCTGGTGATCTGCCTGGCGATCACCTGGATCGTCATCGGCCTCGTCCGCCTCGCCATTGCCAGAGGCGGTTACGCCCCCGGCGGGCCAC
>NZ_LYXZ01000006.1 GCF_001676615.1 Labrys sp. WJW
CCGGCCTCCCTCACCCGGGCGATCACGGTTTTCGGCAGGATGGCGAAGACTTCGTTGGCCTCGGTCTCGTAGCCGAGCCGATGCCCCGCCGCGACGAGGCCCTGCGACAGGGCCGTTGCCATGGCATTGGCATGGCGGGCGAGATCGAGCCAGTGATCGCCCTCCAGCATGGCCAGGAACTGGGCCGCGATCGGCCAGGCCTTGGAAAAGACATGGCCGCTGCGCTTGCGTAGCCATTCGAGTTCGGCGGCCTTCTCCGGCTCGAACAGCACCACGGCCTCGGCCATCAGGGCACCATTCTTGGTGAGGCCGAAGGCGAGGGCATCGACACCCGCCTTCCAGGTGATGTCGGCGGCGCTGATGCCATCGGCCTTTTCGAGGAAGGCGAAGGCATTGGCGAAACGTGCGCCGTCCATATGCACCTTGAGGCCGCCTGCCCGGGCGATATCGGTCAAGGCCGTGATCTCGCCGCGGCGATAGACGGTGCCGCTTTCCGTCGCCTGGGTGATCGACAGCACGGCGGGCCTGGGGATGGCGGAACCGGAGCCCGAGCCGCGCGCCAGCGTGGCCTCCAGCCCTGATGGCGTCAGCTTGCCGCCGGCACCGGGGATCGGCACCAGGCGCGCGCCATGGGTGAAGAACTCGGGCGCACCGGCCTCGTCGCCGACGATATGCGCCTCCTCATAGGCATAGATGGCGCCATAGGGCGGGCTGAGAGCGCTCAAGGCCAGGGAATTGGCGGCACTGCCGGTGGCGGCAAAGAGCAGCCCGACCTCCCGGCCGAACAGATCGGCCAGGCGTGCCTTCAATTCGCGGGTGAGATCGTCCTGGCCATAGGCGGGGGCGATGCCATCGGCGCCGCGTGCGAGCGCCTCGATGATTTTGGGGCTGGCTCCAGCCCAATTGTCGCTGGCGAAATTCATGCCTTGAAGTAGAGCGCTCCCGCCCTGAAGCGCAAGGGGGAAGAGGCAAGCTTTCCGGTGCGACGCGTCAGCGCTCCCAGCCCTTGCCGCGCGGCCAGGGCAGCAGGACGAAGCTGGCAATGCCGGCGGCCAGCAGCACGACGATCACCGCAAAGACGGGCAGGAAGGGATCGGCATTCCGAGCCGCCGCGACGGATCCCGCCAATCCCGTCAGCCATTGCATCACGGCGACGCCGAGAAAGATGGCCGTGTTGAAGATGGCGAAGGCCCGGCCGGCGACCTCTTCGGCATAGGCGGCACGGACATCGGCATATTGCAGGATGAAATAGCCGGTCATGAAGCCGAGCAGGATCACGGCGGCGATATCGACGAGGCTCGAGATCTGCCCCGCCAGGACCGCAAAGGCGGCAATGCAAAGGGCCGCGCTGGCGATGATCCAGGTGCGCCGGCCGCGATTGCCGGGCTTCAGCAGGCCGAAAGCGGGTGGCCCGAGCAGGGCTGCGACCGAGGTCGCCAGCATGACGTGGCCGCTCGCGACCAGGCTGAAACCGTGCCGCTCCATCAGCATCGGCACGGCCCACAGGCCTCGCAGGGTGAGGAAAGCGGCATAGGAGACGCCGCCGAGCAGGAGGATGCCGAGCGAATGCCGCTCGGCCAGCAGCGGGCCCACCTTGGCAAAGGCGTCGAGCAGGCTTGGGCGGCTACGCCCTGGCGCGGGCGCTTCGTCCCGGACGAGCAGGACATTGGCCGCCAGGACGAGGATCGAGATCCCGGCAAGCGCCAGGAAACCGGCCCGCCACGACCAGGTTTCCACCACCAGGGCGAGCGGCGTGCCCGTCATCAGCATGCCGATGCCGCTGAAACTGAGGACGAGGCCGGACAGGCGCGCAAATTGCGAGGCGGGATAGCGATTGGTGACGAAGACGATGGCGCCCAGGAAGGCCGGCGCGCAACCGACACCGATCAAGACCTGGCTGGCGATTAGCACGGGCAGATTGGGCGCGAGGGCCGACCCCAACGCACCGAGGCAGGCAAGCAGGAAGGCAGCGCAGACGGTGCGGCGTGGTCCGAACAGGTCGAGGGCCACGCCGATGGGGATCTGCGCCAGTGCGAAGGACAAATGGAATGCGCCGGCGAACAGGCCGATCTCCTGGGTAGAGGCACCGAATTCCAGCTTGAGTTCGCCGGCGAGCAGCGTGGCGACGGTCCGGAATGCCTGGCTCATGGCCGCCACTGCCGAAAGGGCTGCCAGCATCGCCCAGAGCGGGATTCGGGCCCCGGCACTGCCAGCTTCGGCCTGCCGGGGCGGCGTTCCCTCGAAGGCGCGTCCGTTTCCTGTCAGCGCGGCACTCCTATCGCGATCCAAGGCGCCCTCCTCGCGGTGGGTTCGGCATCTATATAACCATCATGGTGGTTAGTATTGTCGAGCCGGTCGCGTTGACTGTCAACCCCCAAGACGGTTAGAATTCTTCGAGGCTTGCCGCGCTGCGTGGCCCGGCCAGCCGGAACCGGTCCGGGCTCGAAGGGATGCCATGACGTTGATTTCACCGGTACGCGATGACCTGTGCATCGCCTTCGCGAATACGCGTTCCTGGCGAGGACGGGAAACGCCGGTCGAGCGGCTGCACGGCGTGGCCGATCTATTGGCCTGGACGAAGCGGACCGGCGGAGAGGCGGGTGAACGCATCGAGCAGGCCAGCCGTTGGGCCGGTGAACACCCTGATGATGCCGACCGCCTCTTCGACGCGGCGATCCGTCTGCGCGAAACGCTTTATCGCGCTCTGGCCGCGATCGCCGAGAAGCAGGCCGTCGAGGAGCGCGACTTCGCCGCTCTCGCCCAGGCCATCGCCCAGGCTCCCGGTCGCAACCGCCTGGTGCGCGCGAAGGACGGCTATGCCTGGCAGATCGGGCCTTTCGAGCCTTCGGCGACGCATCTGCTCGCCTCGGTGCTGTGGTCGGCCGGCGATCTCATTCCCGCCGCCGATCGACACCGCATCCGGCGCTGCGCCAACCCCGAATGCCGTTTCCTCTTCCTCGACGAGAGCAAGAGCGGGACCCGCCGCTGGTGCGACATGGCTACTTGCGGCAATCGCGCCAAGGCCAGCCGGCACTATGCCAAGGTCAGGCAGGATGCAGGCTGAGCAGAGTGTCTCTGACAGCTGACCGGTGATTGCTCATGCCCGCCCACGACGGTTGCGCAGCCCCTCACCGTACCTCTCCCCGTAAGAACGGGGCGAGGAGACCTCGGCCGGTCACGCCTCACCGAAAGCGTCCAGTCTCGCCCAACCGTCGGGCGAGATGCATGGTCTGAGCGTCGATCGCAACGCCTGCGTCCCCTCGCCCCGCTCTTGCGGGGAGAGGATAGAGGTGAGGGGCAACGCGGCACCAACAAGACCACGGTTCCCCGGCAGCCATCAGGCCCCCGCCTCAGGCGAACGAGACCTTCCGGCCGGTCCAGCGGGCGATCAGGGCGTCCAGGGAAAGGAAGCCGCCGCCGAACTTGGCGAGATAGAGGGCGCAGACCATCCAGGGCAGATGCTCGTTGTAATGGTCGGGATAGACGAAGAGCTGGATCACCAGCGCCATGCCGAACAGGCCGAGGCCGCCGAGCCGCGTCGCCAATCCGACGAGGACCAGGACGGAGAACACGCTTTCGCCCAGCAGGGCCAGGTGGGCGGCAAGCTCCGGCGGCAGCAGCGGCAGCTTGTATTCCTCCTGGAAGAGATAGACGGCGCTGTCCGACAGCGAGAACAGCGTGCCGTCGGCCACCTTGGTACGGGCCGACCACCAGAACACCCGGAACAGGGCAAGGCGGGCGATCAGGGCGATCAGCCAATGCGGAATGAGCGTGAAGAGATGGATCAGGCGATCCGCCAATCCCGGCGCTGCCGGTTCGGAGGATGCGAATGTCGTGCGGGTCATGGCAACACTCTCCGACAGGTTCAGATCTGGAAGCGGCAGGCGATTCCGGCCGCAACCAGCCCCGCAATGGCGGCGGCCAGGTCGAAATCCTGGGCTTCGGCGAAGGCGGCCTCCGCCGCCGCCTCCAAGGGATCCCCGGCCAGCAGCGCGGCCAGAAAGGCATGGCCGCCCGGCGGCAGGATCTGCACCTCGACGTCGAGGCGGGGTCGGGTCACCAACACGTCCTCGCCGGACCAATCCACGATCTCCCGCGCCTCGCCGCCGGCATTCATCTGCCAGATCGTCGCCACCGGGAAGGCCGAGCGCAGGAGACGAACCGCCGGATGGATCTCGACCCGCACCTCGTGCAGCCGCGCAGGATCGAGGGCTGCGAGCGCCGATGGCGGAGCCGGCTCGGCATCGGCGGCGTGATAGGCCTGGGCCCGGGCGATCTCGAGGCGCATCACATCCGGCAGGTAGGCGACCTCCCGTGCCGGCTCGAAGCCTTCGGTGAAAGCCGGCAGGTCGTCGCCATAGTCGAGCAGCAGCGGCGAGCGTGGCGGATGCTCGCGCGCAAAGCGGATGGCCAGGGCCCGGAAGAAGTCGGCGCCGACGATGGCGATCGAGGTGGGAAAGCGGCTCTCCAGCGCCGCGGCGAGGCCGAGCGCGACATTGTCGCGATAAACGGCAAAGCGCCGGTTGGGCGCCACGCCGTTATGGGCTGCAAGCCCCTGCGGCAGCGCGGCGGCCGGGTCGAGCACAGCGTGCCGGAACGAGGATTGCGTGTCGGCCAACATCAGGCGGCCCTCGCCTTGATGATGCGTGCCATCGCCACCTCGGCAAGCGCCGCCTCGCGGGCCAGAACCGGCCAATCCGGCACGTCATTGTCCCATTCGATCAGGGTCGGCAGCCGCCCGGTGCGGGCGATGACGCGTTCATAGAGCGCCCAGACCGGATCGGCGACCGGCCGATCATGGGCATCGATCAGGAGCGGCGCGCCGGCATCGTCAATCGTCTCGGCATGGCCGGCGAGATGGATCTCGCCGACGAGATGGAGCGGGAAGCGATCGAGATAGGCCTCGGGCGAGGTCGCGTGATTGGTGGCGGAGACGAAGACATTGTTGATGTCGAGCAGGAGGCCGCAGCCGGTGCGCCGGGCGATCTCGCTCAGGAAATCGGTCTCCTCGATGGAGCTCTCCTCGAACAGGAGATAGGTCGAGGGGTTCTCCAGCAGCATGCGCCGCCCCATGATATCCTGCACTTCGCCGACATGGTCGCAGACGCGCTGCAGGGTCTCGGGCGTATAGGGCACCGGCAAGAGGTCGTTGAGGAAGACCTCTTCATGGCTCGACCAGGCCAGGTGCTCGGAAAAGCTCGCCGGGTGGTAGCGCTGTTCGAGCGTCTTCAACCGGGCGAGGTGATCCTTGTCGAGCGGCCGCGCCGCGCCGATGGACAGGCCGACGCCATGCAGCGAAAGCGCGTAGTTTTCACAGATCGCCCGGAGCTGGGCATGCGGCGGGCCGCCCGCCCCCATATAATTCTCGGCGTGAACCTCGAAGAAGCCGATGTCAGGCCGGGTGGTGAGAATGGTCTCGACATGCTCCGGCTTGAGCCCGGCGCCGGCGCGCAAAGGCAGTGTCGTGCTGGCGGAATGGTTCATGGGATTCTCCGAGGGCGTTCCGGGGCATACGCATATCTCGAACCCCTGCCCAAAGAGGCTCAACTGGCCTTCTCCCCTTTTGCGGGAGAAGATGGCCTTGCAAAGCAAGGACGGATGAGGGGTGTTAGCGCGCACCTTGCCGAGTTGCGTTTCTCCCCTCATCCGCCCCCAAATCTCTTGCTTGAACGCGAGGTCCTGGAAGGACCTCGCTATGGCACCTTCTCCCGCAAGGGGAGAAGGCTCGTCGCGTCTTGCTCGGTATGGTCTGGATAGGAGCATACCTCGGCAAACGCGCCGAGATGAGAGAGCGATCAGCTCTTGACCGGCGTCAGTGAGCCCATGCCCGTCGGCGTCTTCATGGTGACGCAGCTTCCCTTCGGCACCAGCTTGAAGGACTGGCCGTCATAGTCGATCGTCGAGGTGCCGGCGCAGGAATGGGCACCGGCCGCACAGTCGTTCTGGCCCTTGAGGGCGACGCCGTAGCATTTTTCCTTGGAATCGTCGGCTTTGGCGGGAGCCGACAGCAAGGCAGCGGCGCTGGCGACGGCGCCGGCCAGAGCGAAAGCGGTACTGGCCTTGGTGAACACGGACATGGGAGTTTCCTTCTGTTGCTGGATGGCGGAAACGGCTGGTTGCCGCTCCGCATGGCCTTGACTATGACCCGCTCCGGCATCGGAGCCAAATCAAGTGAGCGTGCCGAAAACCACACTTTTTGCGCTAAAACATGTGATTCCAGCCGCTGTAACGATATTCGCCGCCACGACGTAAGTTGTTACCCACCGGATCTGAAGGAAATGCTCGCGGCGCGCTTTCCGATGCATGGACGTCCCGCCCCATAGGCGCCGACCCCGGGACTTTCAGGATGGTCGATCTGGAGATCGACCCACCAGAAGAGCGCTAAACGACCGTTCAAGAATGAGCGCGCCGTCATTCCCGGCCGAGCTTCTCGTGAGCGAAGCGAGAGAGGGCGAGGGGAAGGGAATCCAGGGGCTAGAGATCGTATCTACGACCCCTGGATCCCCTTCCCGCCGCCTGGGGCGGCGCCCGGGATGACAATCGATCAGAGCGCCTATTCTTGAACGGTCCCTAAGCTCCGCAATACGCTCCGGCATTGACAGTGACACCTCTTGCTCCGATATAGCCAGCGTTCCCGACAGCCCGCCTCTCCTCAAGGAGGATCAGACATGGCCGCCCTCTCCGATCTCGCCGAAAAGCCGCACCAGGCCGGCGCCGTCCGCACCGTCTTCATCGACGGCGAAGCCGGCACCACGGGCCTCGGCATCCGCGAGCGATTGGCGTCGGTGGCGGGCGTTGCCCTGCGCAGCATCGCACCCGAACTGCGCAAGGACATCGCGGCGAAGAAGGCGCTGCTGGCCGAGGTCGACCTCGTGGTGCTCTGCCTGCCCGACGCCGCCGCCAAGGAAACGGTGGCGCTGATCGCCGAGCTCGACGGCAAGAAGCCCAAGGTGCTGGACGCTTCCACGGCCCATCGCGTCGCGCCCGGCTGGGTCTACGGCTTTGCCGAACTGGCGCCAGGTCAGGCCGAGGCCATTGCCAAGGCGAGCCACGTCGCCAATCCCGGCTGCTACCCCACCGGCGCGATCGCCCTGCTGCGTCCCCTGGTCGATGCCGGCGTGATCCCGCAGGACTATCCCGTCAGCGTCAACGCGGTCAGTGGCTATTCCGGCGGCGGCAAATCGATGATCGAGGCCTATGAGGCGGGCACCGCTCCCTCCTTCGAGCTCTACGGCCTGACGCTGGAGCACAAGCACGTGCCGGAGCTGCAGGCCTATACCGGCCTGACCCGCCGGCCGATCTTCGTGCCGTCCGTCGGCAATTTCCGCCAGGGCATGCTGGTCTCGGTGCCGCTGCATCTCGACACGCTGCTGGGCAAGCCAAAGGCGGCGGACCTCCACGCCATCCTCGCCGACTATTATGCCGGCGCCAGGCTGGTCAGCGTCGAACCGCTGGACGGCGCCGCCAAGATCGAGGCGGAAGCGCTCAACGACACCGACCGGCTCGAGCTTCGCGTCTTCCCGCACGAGGCCCATCGCCAGGCCGTGCTGGTGGCGAGGCTGGACAATCTCGGCAAGGGCGCCTCCGGCGCCGCGGTGCAGAACATCCAGCTGATGCTGGGTGTCTGAGCCCGCGGTAGCGGCTGCTCCTTCTCCTCGCTCTGTGCGCGTGCATCGCGACGTGGCGGCAAACGGCCATCTGATGCGCTTGGGACGGCGGACGAGCGCCTGACCTGGTCTCCGCTATTGCGAGACCAGCCGGCAATAGGCGTCCAGCGCCTCCCGGTCCGCGACATCGAGCGCCGTGTCGGTCCAATAGTCGACCAGACAGAGCGGCTCAATGGCATTCAACCGTGAGAGAGCCTCTCGGAAAAGCCCGAGCCGGACGTCATCCGGCGAGGACATTTCGAAGAAGATTTCCCGAATGATGCCGGCATCATGGCTACATATCAGATAGAAATCTGCATCGTGACCGAAACATAGGGCATCCGGATTATAGTAGCCCCATTCGTCATGTTTCTCGAAGCCGGCCGATGCGGTCGCGTTGAACTGCATCACACGAGGAAGAAAAGCCAGGGCTGCGCCGAAAGCCTCCGGCGTCAAGGCGACGAATTGCGCCTGCTCCTCGGGAGCATCGGCAATGACATGCACGTCCGTCCAGCCCATGCCGTCGGGCGCAGCATGATCGGCGGCGTGTTGTGCGGCCTTGTTCAGATCCGTTCGGTAATGGGCAAGCGCCATCAAGGGATGAAGGGAGCGCATGCCCCAATCGTCCTCATGGATATGGATCTTGCCGGGGGTCAATCCAGTCTCCCCAATGCAGCCCGCGAGCGTTGGGGCAATGCCTGTGCCGCTCTATTTCACATATTCCCGCGCAGCCTGCTCGAGCTGGCCATGCAGGTAATCGGTGAAGGAACGCCAGACCTCGACGTGAAAGTCGTTCGCGCCCTTGCGCCACAGCGCGATTTCCGTCTTGGCATAGAGCGTGCGGGTGGCGGTGCCGACGGGAAAGGCCTTGGGATCGAGATCCAGCATGACGCCGGCATTGAGCACGTCGGCGGCCAGCGAGCCCGAGACCAGGATGCCGACATTGCGGTGGCTGACATCCACCAGCGAATGCGGCTCCTGCACAGCCGCCTCGATGGCGGCGTAGACCTCGGCCTCGGTATTCTCCGGCGCGAGCAGCAGCCACTCATCCGGGCCGAGCTTGAAGGCGGTGCGGGTGTCGTCGGTGGCGGCGGTATTGAGAGCGGTCGGCAGCGCCAGCCCGAAGGCCTGGCCGGCCGCGACGGCAGCGCTGTCCGGCCCGCGCAGCACCAGGCGGGCGCCCCGCGGGGCCGCCTCGATGGTGAGGCGACTGCGGGCGGTGATCGGCGCGATGCCGTCGAGCGGATCGCGGCGGGTTGCGATATCAGCCATTGAGCCGCGCTCCTTCCTTGTCGATGAAGATCGGGTCGACCACCTTTACGGCGATCGAGCCGCCGGGCATCGGCACATAGACCGTCTCGCCATAGCGCGAGCGGCCGCGCTCGAGATTGCACAAAGCGATGGAACGGCCGAGATTGGCGCTCCAATAGGCCGAGGTGACGTGGCCGAGGGCATGCTCGCCGATAGCGGGCTGCGCCACCTCGGTGATCTGTGCGCCCTCTTCCAGCACCACGCCGGGATCGACGGTGAGGAGGCCGACGAACTGCTTGCGGTTGGGATCCTGCAGATCGGGACGCATCAGGCCGCGCTTGCCGACGAAATCGGCCTTAGCCTTGCCCACAGCCCAGCCCACGCCGGCCTCGTCCGGCGTCAGCGTGCCGTCGGTATCCTGGCCGACGATGATGTAGCCCTTCTCGGCGCGCAACACGTGCATCGCCTCGGTGCCATAGGCGCAGCCGTCATATTTGACGACCTCGGCATGGATGGCCTGCCAGACGGCCCGGCCATAGGCGGCCGGCACGTTCACCTCGAAGCCAGCCTCACCGGTGAAGCTCATGCGGAACAGGCGGGTCGGGACACCGCAGATGCGGCCTTCCTTGACCGACATGTGCGGCATGCCGTCCTTGGAGATGTCGATGCCTTCCACCAGGGGCGCCAGCACGTCACGGGCATGCGGGCCCTGCACGGCGATGACGGCCCATTGCTCGGTGGTGGAGGTGAACCAGACCTTGAGATCGGTCCACTCGGTCTGGAGGTAGTCCTCCATATGCGAGAGCACGCGCGGCGCACCGCCGGTCGTCGTGGTGACGTGGAAACGATCGGGCGCCATGCGGCCGACCACGCCGTCGTCATAGACGAAGCCGTCGTCGCGGGTCATGATGCCGTAGCGCAGGCGGCCCGGCTCCAGCTTCATGAACGGGTTGACATAGATGCGGTGCATGAACTCCGCCGCATCCGGGCCGACCACCTCGATCTTGCCGAGGGTGGAGGCGTCGAACATGCCGACCTTGTCGCGCACCGTCTTGCATTCGCGGTTGACCGCATCATGCATGCTCTCGCCGGCGCGCGGATAGTACCAGGCGCGCTTCCACAGGCCGACATCCTCGAAGTCAGCGCCCATCTCGACCTCGGCCTCGTGCATCGCGGTCTTGCGCACGGGATCGAACAGGTCGCCGCGCGCCGTGCCGGCGAACAGGCCGAAGGTGGTCGGCGTATAAGGCGGGCGGAAGGTGGTCAGGCCGACCTGCGGCACCTTCTTGTCGATCGCCTTGGCGGCAATGGCCAGCGCATTGATGTTTGAGGTCTTGCCCTGGTCGGTCGCCATGCCGGTGGTGGTGTAGCGCTTGACGTGCTCGATCGAGCGGAAGCCCTCGCGCGTCGCCAGCTTGATGTCCTTGGCGGTGACGTCGTGCTGGAAGTCGACGAAGGCCTTGACCCGGTTGGCATTGCGGTCATGCGGCAGCGCCCCGGTGTAGAACCCTTCCTGCGAGGTCTCGCGATCGACGTCGAAGGTCTTGAGGGCGCCCTTGTCGAAGCCGGCGTCACGCCCGGCCTCGTGGCCGGCGGCAAAGCCGTCATTGATCACCGCGCCGAAGTCGAACACGCCGCGGCAGGCGCCGGCCGAACGCTCCTCGTCGCGGGCGAAGCCCGGCACGAAGATCTGCTTGGCCTCGTCGTAGCGCAGCTTGCCGCGCGACTGCGAGAACAGATGCACGGTCGGCGTCCAGCCGCCCGACATCAGCACGAGGTCGCAGGAGACCGTCTCCCGGTCCCTCACGGTGCCGTCGGTGCCGACACGGCCGAGCCTGACGGCATTGACGCGCAGCCGCCCGCTGGTGCCCATCATCGTCGCACCGAGGCTGACGCGGATACCGGCCTCCCGGGCGGCACCGACCAGGGCACCGCCATCGGGCCTGATATCGGCGATCACGGCGATCTCGACGCCGGCGGCCTTGAGGTCGAGCGCAGCCTGATAGGCGCTGTCGCAGGCGGTGAACACCACCGCCCGGTTGCCTGGCTTGACGCCGTAGCGGTTGACATAAATGCGGGCCGAGTCGGCCAGCATGATGCCCGGACGGTCATTCTCCGGGAACACCAGGGGACGCTCGATCGCACCGGCGGCGATGACGACCTGCTTGGCGCGTACCTGCCAGAGCCGCTCGCGCGGCGTGCGGGCTTCCGGCTGGGCGACGTGATCGGTCAGCCTTTCGGCCAGGGCGACGAAATTGTCGGAATACCAGCCGAAGGCGGTGGTGCGCGGCATCAGCCGGACGCGGTCGTTGAGGGCCAGCGACATGATGATGTCGGTGGCCCAGTCGCGTGCGGCCCGGCCTTCGACGGTCGCCGTGGTCTCGGCCAGCAGCGAGCCGCCGAGCTCGGCCTGCTCGTCGACCAGGATCACCGAGGCGCCGGTCTCGGCCGCGGCGATGGTGGCTGCCAGGCCCGCCGGCCCGGAACCCACCACCAGCACGTCGCAATGGGCATAGCGGTTGAGGTAGCGATCGGGATCGGCCACCTTGGGCGCCTCGCCGAAGCCGGCCGCGGCGCGGATCTTCGGCTCATAGACCGTTTTCCAGAAGCTCTGCGGCCACATGAAGGTCTTGTAGTAGAAGCCCGACGCGAAGAAGGGCGACATCGCGTCGTTGACGGCGCCGGCATCGAATTTCAGCGAAGGCCAGCGGTTCTGGCTGGTGGCGACGAGGCCCTCATAGAGCTCGACCTGCGTGGCGCGCAGATTGGGCGTGGTGCGGCCGGCATCCCGGATCACCGTGACCATCGCATTCGCCTCTTCCGAGCCCGCCGACATGATGCCGCGCGGCCGGTGATATTTGAACGAGCGCCCGATCAGGTGCACGCCATTGGCGAGCAGGGCCGAGGCGAGCGTATCGCCGCGCACGCCCTGATAGGCGATGCCGTCAAAGCTGAAATTGATCGGCTTGGCGCGGTCGATGCGCCCGCCGGCAGCGGTACGGAGGGAGGCGGTCACGAGCGCGCCTCCGTATTGGAGGGCGTAGCGGCAGCAAGCTCGGTGGCCAGCGCCGCCAGGTCGGGCTTGGGTTCGCCCTGCTTATAGGTCTTCACGAACTTGTCGGTCACGGTGTGGCGCACGGCGTTGAAGAAGCGCGCGCAGCCATGTACGTGGCGCCAGCGCTCGGCGATCAGCCCCTTGGGATTGGAGCGGGTGTAGAGGAAGCCTTCCCAGACCTCGTCCGTCGGGTTGTCCGCGAAGGCCGGACGGGCAATATGGGCCTCGCCCATGTTGCGGAACTCCAGTTCCGGGCGATCCTGTTCGCAATAAGGGCAGCGGATGAGCAGCATGACGGTCCTCAGTGCGCGACGGCGGCGGCGGCCGCTTCGTCGATCAGGCGTCCGGTGCGGAAGCGATCGAGGGTGAAGGGAGCGGCGATCGGATGGGGCTCGCCTGTCGCCACCGTATGGGCGAAGACATGGCCCGAGCCCGGCGTCGCCTTGAAGCCGCCCGTGCCCCAGCCACAATTGACGAACAGGCCGGGCACCGGGGTCTTGGAGAGGATGGGCGAGCGGTCGGGCGTCACGTCGACGATACCGCCCCAGTTGCGCATCATGCGGGTGCGGCGCACCACCGGGAAGAGCTCGCAGATCGCGTCGAGCGTATGGGCCGCGATATGCAGGCCACCGGTCTGCGAATAGGAGACATACTGGTCGGTGCCGGCGCCGATGACGAGATCGCCCTTGTCCGATTGCGACATATAGGCATGCACGGTGTTGGACATCACCACGCAGGGCATGATCGGCTTGAGCGGCTCGGACACGAGGGCCTGCAGGGGATAGCTTTCCAGCGGCATGCGCACGCCGGCCATGTCCATCACCACCGAGGTGTGGCCGGCGGCGACCACGCCGAGCTTCTTGGTCCGGATCGTGCCCCTGGAGGTCTCCACCCCGGAGATGGCGCCGGAGGCATCGCGCAGGATGCCGGTGACCTCGCAGTTCTGGATGATGTCGACGCCCAGCGCGTCGGCGGCGCGGGCATAGCCCCAGGCCACCGCATCGTGGCGGGCGACGCCGCCGCGACGCTGCAGGGCGGCGCCCATGATCGGGTAGCGGATGTCCTTGGAGATGTTGAGGATCGGGCAGAATTCCTTCGCCTCTTCCGGCGTCAGCCATTCATTGTCGATGCCCGCCAGGCGGTTGGCATGGATATGGCGCTTGAAGACCTGGATGTCGTGCACGTTGTGCGCCAGCATCATCACGCCTCGGGCCGAATACATCACATTGTAGTTCAGCACCTGGGACAGGTTCTGCCACAGCTTCATGGCGTGGTCGTAAAGCTTGCCGCTCTCCTCCCACAGATAGTTGGAGCGGATAATAGTGGTGTTGCGCCCGGTATTGCCGCCGCCCAGCCAGCCCTTTTCGAGCACGGCGATATTGGTCATGCCGTGCTCGGCGGCCATGTAATAGGCGGTGGCGAGGCCATGCCCGCCGGCGCCGATGATGATGGCGTCGTAACTGGCCTTCGGTTCGGGCGAGCGCCATTGCTCGGGCCAGTCCTGATGACCACGCAGCGCGTTGCGCGCCAGGGAAAAGACAGAAAACCGCACGTGTTGCCGCCCGTTGGATGGAGTCTTGAATGGCGCGACTATCATCATCCCGCCGATGAGCAGTCTAGCACGGAAGCGACGCGCCTTTTGTCGCATTGGAAGAAATTGCACAAAAGGTTCTGTCCACCAGGCCCCTGACAGGACGCATTTGGGATAGTATTTGACCATTGGGTCGCATCCGAATATCTCATATTTGTCAAATTACGACATTAAACGCGACATATGGTCGGGCCCACATCAGAATTCTTCAAAAAATGTCGCAATATCGTCCTGCCTCGTCGTTTCGGACAATGCGGTACAAACCGCCCCGCAACCGTCGCTTTTGACCATAATGGGCACGTAGATGCCCGATGCCATCATGAGGGCGAGCGCTCCACAGGGTGCGCTTTCCCGCCTCCGTCACGCTTCGTACCGCCGGCCCCCCGGCGGAGGTTCTAGGGAGAATCGCGTATGAATATCCGGCCGGATATCGGCGCCACGCATACCGTCGGCTTTCTGCTCACCCCGAATTTCTCGATGATCGCCTTCGCGGCGGCCGTGGAGGTCCTGCGCCTGACGAACTACGTCACCGGCGCGAAGGCCTTCGCCTGGCGGCTCTATTCGCCGGACGGCCAGCCGATCGAGGCCTCGAACGGCGTGGCATTGGCGGTCGATGGTTCCTATGGCGATGTCGGGCCGATGCCGGAGATCATCGTGTGTTCCGGCATGGATGTGCAGAAATACGATCACGGCCCGCTGATCGCCAAGTTGCGCAAGCTTGCCTTCTACGGCGTCTCGATCGGCGCCGTGTGCACCGGCACCTATATCCTGGCCCGGGCCGGCCTGCTCGACGGCCATCGCTGCGCCATCCACTGGGAAAACTACGACAGCTTCCGTGAGGAATTCCCCGAGATCGACGCCACGCAGGAACTGTTCGAGATCGACCGCAACCGCTTCACCTGCGCTGGCGGCACCGCCTCGATCGACATGATGCTGGCACTGATCACGGCCAAGAAGGGCGCGGTGATCGCGGCCCTCGTCACCGACGAACTCATCCATCACCGCATGCGCGATTCCCATGAGCGCCAGCGCATGGAGCTGCGCGCGCGCCTCGGCGTCTCCCATCCCAAGCTCCTCGCCGTGATCGGCGAGATGGACAAGCGCCTCGAACGCCCGGTCTCCTGCGCCCAGCTCGCCCGCACGGTGCGCCTGTCGCCGCGCCAGCTCGAGCGGCTGTTCCAGCGCTATCTCGACACCACGCCGACCCGCTATTATCTCGAAATGCGCCTCAACCGTGCCCGCCAGTTGCTGCGGCAGACCTCGATGCCGATCCTCTCGGTGGGCCTGGCCTGTGGCTTCGTCTCGGCCTCGCATTTCTCCAAATGCTATTCGGAGCATTTCGACCGCACCCCCTCCGAGGAACGCAAGGGCATGCGGGTCGAACGCAACGTGGCGACGGCCATCGCCTGACCTGCGAAGGCACTCACGGCCATAGCCGCGATGCTGCCAGCATTGTCGACCTCCGCCCGGTCGAGGAATCCGGCGGGCCGGAGGCAGGCCGGCCCGTGATCTATGCAGCCATCACGCCGCCGGGCCCGTCAATTCCCGCCCAGCAGGCCGGCGGCGATGTTGATCGCCAGGGCCAGGATGGTGGCGTTGAAGAAAAACGAGAACACGGCATGCGCGGCGACGATGCGGCGCATCAGCCGCGAGCGCAGATTGGTGTCGGACGTCGCCGAGGAAGCGCCAATCGCCACCGAGAAATAGACGAAATCCCAATAATCCGGCGGCTCGGGATCCCCGCCGAAATCCAGGCTCGACTTACCCGGCTGACCACCGCCATTGTAGTAGATATGGGCATAGTGGATGGCGAAGATGGTATGGATGAAGAACCAGGAACAGACGATGGTCGCCACCATCAGCGGCAGGGACAGGCTGTCTCCGCCGGCATGCTCCTTGGTCGCCTGAAGCTCGAAGATCACCCCGGCAAAGCTGAGGGCCGCGGCCAGCATCGACAGCACCAGGATGATCACTGCCCCTTCGTCGAGGGAATCGGCCTTGTGGGAGAAGCGCCCCGGTGGCAGTCGCGACAGGCTGTAGCTGACGATCACGACGAACAGGATGGTGGCCAGGCACCACCCGGCCAGCAGGCGCTCGAGCCAGGGCAGGCCTGGGATCACGAGGCCGAGCGCCATGCCGGCGACGAGGCTCCGGAGCAGGACCGGCCTGGCAGTCAGTGGACGCAGGAAATGCCTCACCCCGGAAGCCTCGCTTAAGGTCTCACTTGCGCCTGTCCGCGGTAAAGCGGGCGGCAGCACGCAGGACGTCCGCCTCGGCACCAAAACCGGAAAGGGCGGCGAGGGCATCGCCGGTGAGACGCTCGAGTTCGGCCCGCGCCTTCTCCAGGCCCCACAAGCCGACCAGGGTCGCCTTGCCGCGGCCGGCATCTTTGCCGGTGGCCTTGCCGAGTTCCGCGCTGGAGGCCTCGATGTCGAGAATGTCGTCGGCGATCTGGAAGGCCGCGCCCAGAGCGCGTCCATAGGACAGCAGGGTTTGATAGGTTGGCGCATCGGCGCGCCCGATCACCGCCCCCATCTCCACCGCGCACGACAGGATCGCGCCCGTTTTCATCGCCTGGAGCTGGACGATGGCCTGGGCCGAGAGCTCGGATGTGCCTTCGAAACGCCCTTCCGCCGCCAGGTCCAGCATCTGGCCCCCGGCCATGCCCGCGCCGCCGGCGGCCTTGGCCAGCAGGCGCACCAGTTCGGCGCGCATGGCCGCATCAGTGCCGGTGGCGGCATCCGCCAGTGTCTCGAAGGCCAGGGTCTGCAGGGCATCGCCTGCCAGGATGGCCGTAGCCTCGTCATAGGCCAGATGCAGCGTCGGCTTGCCGCGCCGCAATTCATCGTCATCCATCGCCGGCAGATCGTCATGGGCGAGGCTGTAGACATGCACGAGTTCGATCGCAGCGCCGGCGCGCAGGGCCGTGGTCTGGTCGCCCCCCAGCAGGCGGGCGGTTTCGACCACCAGGAAGGGGCGAAGCCGCTTGCCACCGCCCAGGGCGGCATAGCGCATTGCACTCAACAGCCGAGTCGGCACCGGGGGCGTGGTGGCGACGTCGAAGATCGCCACCAGCACATCTTCGATCTCACTGGCGACGGAGGCGAGGCGGTGATGGAAATCGACGGTCATGAACTGCTCATGGAAACTTTCCTCTCCCGGCCCGGGAGAGGATGACGCAAGATTGTCGGGAAGCGGCCTGTGCCGGCTGCGATGATGGAACGCGAAACAAGCCGCCGCGTTCCATCGATCGTCTCGACTGCCACGGACGGGCCGAGCGGCCTCAGGCCAGATACTGCCCGCCATTGATGCTCAGCGTCGAGCCGGTGATGTAGCCGGAATCGTCTGAAGCCAGGAACACCACGGCGCGGGCGATTTCTTCGGGCTGGCCCAGACGCCCGGTCGGGATCAGCGGCAGGATGCGGGTTTCCAGCACCTTGGGGTCGATCGCCTGCACCATCTCGGTGCCGATATAGCCCGGTGCGATCACATTGGCGGTGATGCCCTTGGCCGCCCCTTCCAGGGCCAGTGCCTTGACGAAGCCGATATCGCCCGCCTTGGCGGCTGAATAGTTGACCTGTCCGGCCTGTCCCTTCTGGCCGTTGATCGAGGAGATCACGACCACGCGGCCGAAACCACGGTTGCGCATGCCCTCGATGACCGGACGGGTCATGTTGAACAGGCTGTCGAGATTGGTGCGGATGACGGCGGACCATTGGTCCTTGCTCATCTTGTGGAAGAAGCCGTCGCGGGTGATGCCGGCATTGTTGACCAAGATGTCGACCGGGCCGAGATCCTTCTCCACCTGTGCCACGCCGGCGGCACAGGCATCGAAATCGCCGACGTCCCATTTGTAGGTTGCAATGCCGGTTTCAGCCTTGAACTTGGCCGCTGCCTCGTCATTGCCGGCATAGCTGGCGGCAACCGTGTGGCCAGCCGCCTTGAGCGCCTTGGAGATGGCCGCGCCGATGCCACGCGTTCCGCCGGTGACGATTGCAACTCTGGTCATGGTGCCTCCTTGGTAACGATGGTGTTCTTCATTGGACTAACGTGTTTTGCGATTTGAGGGAGTCACCCGAAATCGCAAATACGCTCCAGCCAATCCGCTGGATTGGCGTGGAGACAGAGAGTTGGAGCAAATAAGCGTTCAGTCATGAGCCCGCTGTGCTCCAGGAAGTCCCGAACCGGTCTTCGCCCCTGAGGACCGGCCCGACACGTACTTCCCCTCCCCTGCACGGGAAGAGGCAGAGACCGAGGGCGTCCCCTGTTCCTCCGGTGGAGGAACCGCCCTTCCATTCAAGCCTCCCGCGGCATGGCGTTCACCAGGCCGCTAGAGGCTTGCGCATCGCCGTGAGCCGATCAGCGTTCGACGGTCAAAGCGATGCCCATGCCGCCGCCGATGCACAGGGTGGCAATGCCCTTCTTGCCGCCGCGGCGGGCGAGCTCATGCAGCAGCGTCACCAGCACGCGGGCGCCGGAGGCACCGATCGGATGGCCGATGGCAATGGCGCCGCCATTAACGTTGACGATGGAGGGGTCCCAGCCCATGTCCTTGTTGACGGCCAGGGCCTGCGCCGCAAACGCCTCGTTGGCTTCGACCAGGTCGAGGTCCTTGACGCTCCAGCCCGCCTTTTCCAGCGCCTTGCGCGAAGCCGGGATCGGCCCCGTGCCCATGATGGCGGGATCGACGCCGGCAGTGGCCCAGGAAGCGATGCGGGCAAGCGGGGTGAGGCCGCGCTTCTCGGCATCCTTGGCACTCATCAGCACCACGGCGGCCGCACCGTCATTGATGCCGGAGGCATTGCCGGCGGTCACCGTGCCGTCCTTGCTGAAGGCCGGACGGAGCTTGGCCATGCCGTCGAGCGTGGCGCCATGGCGAGGATATTCGTCGGCATCCACGATGACGTCGCCCTTGCGGCCGGGCACCGTGATCGCGACGATCTCGTCCTTGAAGCGGCCGGCCTTCTGCGCGGCCTCGGCCTTGTTCTGCGAGGCGACGGCGAAGGCGTCCTGCTCCTCGCGGGTGAGCTGCCAGCGAGCCGCGATGTTCTCGGCGGTCGTGCCCATGTGATAGCCCTGGAAGGCATCGATCAGGCCGTCCTTGAGCATGGAATCCAGGAACTTCACATCGCCCATCTTGGCGCCGGCTCGCAGATGCGCCACATGCGGGGCGAGCGACATCGATTCCTGGCCGCCGGCCACGATGACGGAGGCGTCGCCATTGGCGATCTGCTGCAGGCCGAGGCCGACGGCGCGTAGGCCCGAGCCGCAGAGCTGGTTGAGGCCGAAGGCGGTCTTCTCCTGGGGCACGCCGGCCGCCATCGCTGCCTGGCGGGCCGGATTCTGGCCGCCGCCGGCGCTCAGCACCTGGCCGAGGATGACCTCGTCGACCTCGCCGGCCTCTACCTTAGCGCGGGCCAGCGCTTCCTTGACGGCTGCCGCACCGAGCGTGTGGGCCGGCGTTGCTGCGAAGGCGCCGTTGAAGGAGCCGACCGGCGTGCGCGCGGCGCTGACGATGACGACATCACTCATGGCAATTTCACTCCTCTAGTGTTCCGTTCTGCGACGGCCCGGCGGACCAACTCTTTCAGAAGCAGACTTTCCCTGCTTCATCCTCGCAGGGATGAAGCAGGGAAAGTCTGCGAATCCTCCAAGTCCTTCAGATTGCGGCCGAGCCGATCCACGCCCGCTCAACCACCATCTGCCTGGGCATATGGGACGCTTGGCGCGCCGCCGTCAATGCGCCAGGTGAGTTTACCGCGCTTGCACAAAGATGTTTTCGCGACCGCGAAAAGAGCCTAGATTTGTCAGACCGTGGGGGTGATCATCCTCCCGGAAGAGCGATTCCGGAACGGGGTACCGTCATCGGGCGGGAAGCCGTTGCGGCAACCCGGTAGGTTCGGAATTTCCAGGCTTGTGCAGGCGAGCCCGTTCGGAAATTCTGCAGGGCAGGGACGAGCGTAAGGGGCAGTAGGATGGCGAAAGCTAAAGAGCCGACCACGATCAAGAAATACGCCAACCGGCGCCTCTACAACACGGGTACCTCGACCTATGTCACGCTCGAGGATCTCGGCGCCATGGTCAAGGCCGGCGAGGATTTCGTGGTCCACGATGCCAAGACCAACGAGGACATCACCCGCCAGGTGCTCACCCAGATCATTTTCGAGCAGGAGAGCAAGGGCCAGAACCTGCTACCGATCACCTTCCTGCGCCAGTTGATCCGCTTCTATGGCGACAGCATGCAGGCGCTGGTGCCCAGCTTCCTCGAATTCTCCATCGACAATCTCACGCGAGACCAGCAGAAGCTGCGCGAACAGATGACGCAGCACCTCACCAGCGGCTGGGGCCAGGCGCCCTGGGTCAATGGCGGTTTCGGGGCGCTCGAGGAACAGGCCCGCAACAACATGGCGGCCTTCCAGCGCGCTTTCCGCCTGTTCTCGCCTTTCACCCAGGCCGACGGCGAGGATGTGAAGGAACCGGCTGCAACCGCAACCTCCAAGAGCAGCGACGACCTCGACACGCTCAAGAAGGAACTGGCGGAAATGAAGTCGCGCCTCGACCGTATCAGCGACGAGAAGAAGTAGGCGCCGCTCACCTTCTCCCGAAAGGAGAAGGCAGGTTGCGTCTCACGTCCCGGTCAGCGCCATCGGTGCCTGGCGGCCGGCATCGCGCAGACGCGGCAGCTCCAGCCGGAGCGGGCCTGCCACCGTTCCCATCAGGCGGCTGCAGCCCCAGTTCACCAGCTGGCGGGCGACGATCTCGTCATCCACCCATTCGGCTGCGACATCGAGACCCTGCCGCGCGCCGGTCTCGACGAGGCTGCGCAGCGCGAAACGGCCCTGCGCGACCTGGTCGGCCATTTCGACAAGCACGCCGTTGAGCGTTACCTGGCGGACTTCAAGGAGCTTGAGTTCGGCGAAGCCGAGATGGCCGCCGCCGAAACCGCCAATGCCGAGCCGGGCACCGGAGGCGCGGATCGCCCTGCAGTAACGCCCGTTGTTGGCGAGATCGGCCTTGGCCAGCGCCTCGTCGAGCTCGATGGTCAAGCGCTTGAAACTGTCGCCGGGGCCCCGGCGCGGATCGACGACGACCGGCAGGGGCAGGATCAGCTCGACACCGGGATGGCGGTCGAGCACCATGCCGGCCAGGTCCACCAGCCGCAATGCAAGCCGGCGGACAAGCGCGCGGTCGCAGGTCGGGGTCAGCCAGGCCGGTTGCATGGACTCCGGCTGCAGCGTGGCGGAAGCCGATGTCGCGGCATTGGCAGGCATCCGGATAAAGGCGCGAGCCCGGAAAGCCTGCCGTCCCGAAGACCGGGCCGCCAGCACCGGCTCGAAACCGAGGAAGACGCGGTCTTCGTTGAGGGCCAGCGCCAGGCGCTGCGCCGCGTTCGCCGAAGCGGCCTGGTGATCGCCTTCCGCGAAGATCGCGATACCCCCCGGCGTTTCGCGCTCGCAGCGGTCGAGGGCCTGCTGGGCCGCATGCAAGGCCGTGCCGGCGGTCTCCGCCGAAGGTGCGATGTGGACGGCACCGATCGAGACCGTCGGCCGGACCATGCCGACCTCTGCCTCCACGGTGATACGCTCGACCACCAGCCGGAAGCGTTCCGCCGCCGCCCTGACATCCCCGGCCTGGCAACCGGGCAGCATCACGGCGAACTTGCCGTCCGCAATGCTGGTAAGACTGTCGCCGATGCGCAACACGCTGCGTAATCCGCGCATCACCTGGGCGCAGACGCGATCCGCCACCACGGCGCCGAAAGCACCATGAAGGGCGCCGAGCTGGTCGATGGTCGCCAGGAACAGCCCGGCCTGCCGGCCCGCTGCGCAGGCATCGGCCAGGGCGGCGGCGAAAACACGATCGTGAATGCCGATCACCCCATGGGCGGCGGCCCCGGTCTCGTCTTCCGGGCATTCGGCCACGACACGCACCAAGCCGCGCGCGACCACGGGGCGCCCATTCGGCCCGGCGAACCAGCGTCCACGATCCTCGATCCAGCGCTTCCGGCCAGCCGCATGCGGGCGGTAGCTGTAGCGCAGGCAATAGGGCGTGCCCTCGGCCGTCCCGCCATGCGGGCTCTGGAGAATGGCCTCGTGCCGGCCGCCGGGCCGATCGAGGTCGATCAGGCGGGCGAAGGCCTTGCCATCGGCGATGTCGGCTGCGGCCCGCACGCCGAGCACGGCGGACGCACCTGCCCCCCAGGCGAGGCGGTCAGTCTCCAGGCACCATTCGTAACTAGCCTGGCCGAGGGCGCCGAGAAGGGCGCCGGGATCGAGGGTCGGCTGGTCGACACAAGTGCCGGAGGCCGGCACGGCACTATCATACATGCTTCGCGTCCTGCGCCCGCTGCATTGGGCGTGAAAGGGGGAAGCAAGAACAATGCCGTGGAATGATTAATAGCTCGGAAAGACGGCCCTCGGGGATCGCAGACTCTTACACGCTGCCGGCCACCATGGCGCGAATCACCACGCGCAACAGGCGGGCAAGGCGCTGGTCGAGTTCGAGGCGGTTGGCATCCCGATCCGCGGCGATGGCGGCCGGATCGATGAAGCGGTGCAGGGCATCGCCAAGAAAGGCGATCAGCCTCTCGTTCGAGCGCGCCCGGAAGAGTTCGATGGACCGCCCCTCATCGACGACGCGCTCGATCAGGCTGCGGATGCGGCGGCGATGCTTGCGCACCACGGCGCGGTTCTCGCCGATCGCCGACAACCAGGCTGCATAGAGATTGGGCTCCTGGTCCAGGCGCTCGCGATAGAGCCGCGCCAGCAGCAGCATCAGGCGCTCCAGCTTGTCGTCGGCTGGGTCGGGCGCATCGGCGACCACGGCGAGCTGGGTCTCCACTGCCTTGTGCCAATCGGCGGTGACGGCATCGATCAGCGCGTCCTTGGAGGCGAAATAGCGATAGACCGCAGCATGGCTGACTTGGGCCTCGCGGGCGACGGACACCACGGATGTGCGCTCCAGCCCATGCTTGCGCACGTGATCGGTAGCGATGTCGAGGAGACGCGCGCCGGTCGGTTCGCTCTTGCCGCCCATGTTCCGTCCCCCGCCGGTTCAGCCGTCCACCAGCGAAGTCTTCAACGGCGCCCGGTGGGGCTGAGCCAGATAGGCCTCCGAACGCATTTCGATCAGGCGCGAAATGGTGCGCTGGATTTCGAAGCCCTCGCGCCCTTCCTGATAGGGATAGATCCCGGTTGGCTCCGCCGCGGCGGAGGCTACGAGCTTGGCGCCGCGATCATAGAGGCAGTCGATGACCAGGATGAAACGCTTGGCCTCGTTGCGCTGCTCCTGCTTGAGCACCGGGATGTCGTCGATCAGCAGGGTGTGAAAATGCTCGGCGAGGGCGAGATAGTCGGCCGAGCCCAGGGGTTGGCCGCAGAGTTCGGCGAAGGAAAAACGGGCAACGCCCATGGCGGCTTGCGGCACTTTCAGGGCACGGCCCTTGACGGTCAGCACCAGCGGCAGGCCCTCTTTCCTGCCCGTAAGGCGCTCGAAGGCCGCATCCATCCCGGCGCGGACCTGTGGCCCGCTGCCGACGAGATAGGTCTCCCCGCCGGAAAGCTTCTCGAGGCGATAATCGGTGCGCGCCTCCAGCTTCACCACCTCCATATGCTGCTGCAGCAGGGCGATGAAGGGCAGAAACAGCGCGCGGTTCAGGCCATCCTCATAGAGCCGGTCGGGCACCACATTTGACGTGGCGACCACCACCACCCCATGCGCGAACAGTTGCGTGAACAGGCGGCCGAGGATCATGGCGTCGGCGATGTCGGTGACGGAGAATTCGTCGAAGCACAGGAGCCTGGCTTCCCTGGCCAGCACCTCGGCCACCGGGCCGATCGGATCGTCGCCCTTGACCCGCCCGGCGCGGATCTCGCTGCGGTAATGGAAGATGCGCTCATGCACGTCGTTCATGAACGCATTGAAATGCACGCGGCGATGGCTGATGCCGGCCGGGACCGCTTCATGGAACAGGTCCATCAGCATGGTCTTGCCGCGCCCGACCTCGCCCCAGATATAGAGGCCTTTCGGCGCCGGCTTGGGCTTGGCGCGCCCGAACAGCCAGCCGAAGGCACCGGGCTTGCCCGTCGCCGACATCTCACCCAATCCATCCAGGACGGTCTGCAGGCGGGCGAGGACTGCCTCCTGGGCCGCATCGCGTTCAAGCCCGCCGGCGGCGACGAGGGCAAGGTAGCGGTCGAGCAGGGAAGTCGGGGCGGGTGCGTGCAAGGAAATGTCCCGTATCGTCGGTTTCTATTTGGGCGCTCGGCGGCCTTAACTATCTGACTAATGATGAAAGAGACACCGGCCTTTGTCTTTCCCTGGCTCGACCCGGTTTCGTTGCTTGGGCCTGAATTGCCGGGTCAGGCCCGGCAATGACAAGGACCGGCAGCTTCGATCAGGCCCGGGCCGGTGGGGCATGCGGCACCATCTCATAGGGCGGCTTCCAGCCCGGCATGGCCGCGATGCGGGCGCGCCAGGCCAGGATATTGGGATAAGCCTGGAGCGGCAGCCCCGTCTCTTCTTCGAAGAAGACATAGCCGGCCAGGGACAGGTCAGCGATGGTCAGTCTGTTGCCGACCAGGAAATCCCGACCCGCCAGATGCTTGTCGACGATGGCAAAGGCGCTCTTGGCCCGCCCGCGCAGGAACTCGGTCACCGGGCTCTCGCCGCTCTTCTGCAACCCGACGAGGAAGCGCAGGGTGGCGTAGTAGCTGGTGAATTTGTGGTTGTCGAACAGCATCCAGCGCAGGATCTCGCGCCGTTCGTCGGCATTGTCAGGCCCGAAGCGGCCGGTTTGCTCGGCGAGGTAATCGAGAATCACGCCCGACTGGCTCAGCACCTTGCCGTCATGCAGCAGCACCGGCGCTTCACCCATCTCGTTGACAGCGCGGAAATCGTCGGTGCGGGTCTCGCCATTGAAGAAATCGACCGGCAGGCGCTGCCACGGCGTGCCCGTCAGGGCCAGCATCAGCGCCACCTTGTAGCAATTGCCTGATTCACCGAAGGCGTAGAGCTTGTAGTCGGCCATGCGGATCTCCTCGTCGGGCCAGTCATAGACAATAGAGCCGCGATGGCATAGGCCCGGCACGCAGTTCTGCCGCTCCGCCACGACAATGGCAGCGCCGACCGTGTTGACATCCAGCGCCCTCGTCGCTAGAACCCCGCATCTTTCGAATTTGGGAGCTCTTGCGTCTTCTCGCGTGCTCCAACCTGAGGCACGAGTACCATGAAGATCCGCAATTCGCTCAAGTCGCTGCGCACGCGCCATCGCGACAATCAGCTGGTCCGCCGCAAGGGCCGCGTCTACATCATCAACAAGACCCAGAAGCGCTACAAGGCCCGCCAGGGCTGATTTTGCGCCGAATTATCGGGTCTGCCGCGTTTGAACCCGGCCGCAGCGATGCGGCCGGGTTTTTGTCTTTGAATCCGCCACAATCTCGCGCCAGTATCCAGGCATGAGGATCGCGATTCTGGCCCTGATCGGCATGCTTGCCGCCCCTGCCATCGCCCTGGCCGAAACCCGGCCGGCCGGCGATCCTGCGCTCGACCGGCTCTATGAGCGCCTTGCCAAGGCCCAGTCGGAAAAGGAAGCGGACAATATCGCGCTCGCCATCGAGCGCGTGGAGCTGCGCTCGGGCAGCGATACCACCGACCTCCTGATGGACCGGGCGCTGACGGCGATCAAGGCCTCCAACACCGACAAGGCCATCAAGATCCTGAATGCCGTCATCCATCTCAAGCCCGATTACGCCGAGGCGTGGAACAAGCGCGCCACCGCCTATTATCTGAAAAAGGATTATATGCGCTCGATCGCCGACGTCGCCGAGACACTGCGGCGCAATCCGCGCGAATATGGCGCCTGGAACGGCCTGGCCATGATGCTGGTCGACCTGGGCGACAAGAAGAACGCCTATGAAGCGCTCAAGCATGCTTTGGCGATCAATCCTCACATTGCCGGCGCCCGCAAGATGATGGACGAGCTCAAGCCCGAGGTCGAAGGGCGCGATATCTGATACCAGCCTGCATAAAATTTGACTCACCCATTCGGTCATTGCGAGCGCAGCGAAGCAATCCAGGGACTTGAAGGCATAGAGTTTACGGCTCCTGGATTGCTTCGCTGCGCTCGCAATGACGGATCAGCCTTTATGCATCCTGGTACAAGCTCCGGGACAGAAGCTTCGGCCTGGCCTCGGGAACGGTGCTTGCCAAAGCAGCACACTAGAAGCTCATCGGCGCCAGCTTGGCGATTGCGACATGGCATTGGAGGGTCGATCTCCCCAGCTCCATCAAAGTGATGGAGCGAGATCGACCGTCTTCGCCCACAATCAGGCATAACGTTTTCAAAGATGGTCGATCTGGAGATCGCTCCTCCGTGTTCCTGTGCCATTGCGGCAACGCTGGAAGCTTGCGATCCCGGGACTTTCGAGCTGGTTGCAAAACGGCTAGAAGCATAGTTCCTTCTCGCTTCCCTATGCCGAAAGGCCGCGATTGACCCTCTTTCTGCTCTTCATCGGCATTCTTCTCCTTGCCCATGTGCTCGGAGCCATCCAGGCCACCGCCGTCATCGCCGCCCGCATCGCCGCAGAAAACCCGCCCGAAGGCGCGTTCGCGCCCGTCCCCGGTGGCCGGTTGCACCTGATCGATCTCGGTGCCGGCCATGGCAGCGAGAAGCTGCCGGTGCTGCTCCTGCACGGCGCGACCTCCAATGCCCGCGACATCGTCTATGGCATCGGCGAAGATTTGGCGCGCCAGCGTCGCGTGATTGCAGTGGACCGGCCGGGGCATGGCTGGAGCGACCGGCCGAACGGCCGCGGCGATGCCGCTACCGCGGCCCAGGCCAAGCTGGTGATGGCGGCCCTGGATACGCATGGCGTCGACCGCTTCATCGTCGTCGGCCATTCCCTGGCCGGCTCGCTCGCCACGCTGCTGGCCGTCGAACACAAGGATCGGGTCGCCGGCCTGGTGGTGCTGGCCGGGGCGACCCATCCCTGGCCGGGCGGCATCAACTGGTATTACCGTCTCGCCGCCCTGCCGGTGCTGGGGCGGCTTTTCGTGCACACCGTGATGACCCCGGCCGGCAGCTGGGGCCTGAAGAAGTCGGTCGACGATTCCTTCCGGCCAGGCGAGGCTCCGGCCGATTATGTCCGCAAGGCCAGCGCCGCGCTGGTGTTGCGACCGAACGAGTTCCGCTGGAACGGGCAGGATGTCGCTGCCCTCAAAGCCTGCCTGGTGGCCCAGTCTCCCCGCTATCACGAGATCGCGGTCCCCACGGCCATCGTTGCCGATCCGGCCGATCACGTGGTGTCGACCAGCATCCATGCCGAGGCGCTGCACCGGCAGGTGCAAGGGTCACGCCTGGTCCTGGTTCCCGGTGGCGGTCATCAGATCCACTACACGGCCAAGCAGGTGGTGCTGGAGGAGATCGGTCGTGTCGCCCAGGCCGCCGATGAGCAGGATTCGATGCGACAGGCGGCACAATAGTTCGCCGGCTCTTTATAACAGCCCCGGAATTGTGCCCCCACGAAAGTACCGCCACGCCTGGTGTCGAGCCAGCCGAATCACGACCGGCCACTATGGGATCCAGCCCGAGTTCCCACATTTATGGTCCATGGACTCAAAATATTAGCCGGCAATAGTATTGCCGGCTAATTTCTTAGCAAACCCGTCGTGACAGAGTGGTCAGGCCCCTTCGCCGCCATCGGCGCCGATCACGGCAATGCGCACCATGTTGGTGGCGCCCGGCGTGCCGAAGGGAATGCCGGCCATGATCAGCACGCGTTGGCCGCTCTGCGCGAAACCGTCCTGCGAGGCATGGCGGCAGGCCCGATCGACCATGTCGTTGATGTCGCGGGCATCGTCGGTCAGCACGGCATGCACGCCCCAGACCAGAGCGAGCCGGCGCGCCGTGCCGACATTGGGCGTCAGCGCCAGCAGGGGCTTCTCGGCGCGTTCGCGGGCGATGCGGATGCCTGTCGAGCCCGAGGCCGTCCAGGCGATCAGGGCGGCGAGGTCGAGTGTTTCGGAGATGGTGCGCGCGGCCGCTGCAATGGCGTCGGCACCGGTCTGCTCGGGTTCACTGCGCTGGGCGTTGATGATGGTACGGTGCAGGACGTCGCGCTCCACCTCCTCGGCGATGCGGTTCATGGTCGCGACCGCTTCGCGCGGGAATTCGCCGGCAGCGCTCTCGGCCGAGAGCATCACGGCATCGGCGCCCTCATAAACGGCCGTGGCCACGTCCGACACTTCGGCGCGCGTCGGTACGGGCGAGGTGATCATCGATTCCAGCATCTGGGTCGCCACCACGACCGGCTTGCCGAGCTTGCGCGCGCCGCGCACGATGCGCTTTTGCAGGCCGGGCACCTTTTCGAGCGGCAACTCGACACCGAGGTCGCCGCGCGCCACCATCAGGGCGTCGGACGTCTCGAAGATCTCGTCGAGACGCAGGATCGCCTGGGGCTTTTCGATCTTCGACATCACCAGGGCACGGCCTTGGATGATCTCGCGCGCTTCCAGAATGTCCTCGGGACGCTGCACGAAGGAGAGGGCGACAATGTCGACGCCGGCGCCGAGCCCGGCCTCCAGATCGGCATGGTCCTTCGGCGTCATCGCCGAGACGGCGATCTCGGTATCGGGCAGCGAAACGCCCTTGCGGTTCGACATCTTGCCGCCGACGATCACCTCGGTGACGGCGCGGTCGCCGGTCGCCTCGGTGGTCTTCAACCGCACCTTGCCGTCGTCGAGTAGCAGGGTATGACCGGGCCGCAGGGCCGACAGGATTTCCGGATGAGGCAGGTAGACCCGGCTGGCGTCGCCGGGCGTCGGGTCCGAATCGAGCGTAAAGCTGGTCCCATTGGCCAGTTGCACAGCACCACCGACGAATTCGCCGATCCGCAGCTTGGGGCCCTGGAGGTCGAGCAGGATGCCGATCGGTCGGCCGCATTCCTTCTCGACGTCACGGATCAGGCCGACCATTTCGCGCATGCGGTCATGCGAGGTGTGGCTCATATTGATGCGGAACAGGTCTGCACCGGCGCGAAACAAATGGGCGATCATCTCCCGCGACGACGAGGCAGGACCCAAGGTGGCGAGAATTTTTACTTTTCGCTGGCGTCGCATACGACTGTTTCTTTCTTATCTTGGTTTTTTTGCGCGGATCTCGTGGCGCTGACACAGCGCATCCGCAAGGATGAGATGGCACTCTAGTCCGATTTTCACGCCAGTTAAGTGACATAAATGCCACGCTGGCCCGCTAATTCGCCCAGAGCGTTTGGCGATAGAGCGGAATCACCTCGAACCGCAAAGACGCGTCGAACCAAAGAGCTGGAGCAAAGCGCGTTCAGGCGTGAACGGGCTTTGCTCTAGGGTGCCGAAGGTGGTCGCTCAGGCGGCAGAGGGGGCGCGGGCGTGGCAGGCGTCCCTTCCGCCGGGGGAGCTCCATCGGCACCGGGCTGTGGCGCAGCCGCGTCCTGAGGCGGCTTGTCGGGGGCGGGCGCACTGGGGTTTGGCGGGTTCGACGGCTGCGCGCCTTCCCCGGCGGGTTGCGCCGGCGGGGCGGGAGCTGGCGCATCCTGCGGCGTCATCGGCGACGGCGCGGCGGGCGAGACCACCGGCGGCGTTGTCACGGCCGGCGGATTGGCCGGAGCGGGCGCCGCAACGGAGGCGGGTGGGACAGCCGGTGCCGGTGCAGCCGGAGCCGAAGGCCCTTGCGCGGGAGGCGTGTCGGCCGGAGCGTTCGACTTGGGCTTCGCCCCGTTCTGGGCCTGCTCGGAAAGCTGGACCGTCCAGGCCTTCTGTTCGCTGGTATCGATCTCGAAAAAGCCGGTGCGGTTATAGCCGCGCGCCAGGCAGTTCTCGAAACCGCGAATGGTGAATTCCTTGTCGCGCGAGCACATGAAGGCGTTGCCGCTCCATTCCCCGCCCTGGTCGTAATCGACCGCATAGACATAGTAGAACCGCGCCGCCAGCGGGCCCTTCAGGATGGACTCGCAGCTGCGCGCCGCGACGTTCCACCACCCCTCGGTGAGCCAGCCCTGCTTGTCGCGATAGCCGACGGCGACGCCCACCCGGCTCGACGTATTGTTGCACAGGCGGAAATCGGCCATGGCCGGACTGGCGGCGAGCAACGGCGCCAGACAGATCACGGCGGCAGCGAGCGGGAGGCGGAGAGAGGAAGAGATCATCCGGAGCGATTCGACCTGGAGGCTGTTGTGGACCCTCTTGATATCGTTTCGTTCGGACGCAAGAAAGGCGGCAAGAAGGCGTAAACCACGGTTGCCACCACTGATTTCGGCCTCCGCGCCATTCTCAGGCCGGGCGTGGGCGCGACACCCAGATGCCGGCGATGATGACCAGCCCGCCGAGCGCCTGCAGCAGGGAGACCGGTTCGTCGAGGATCAGCCAGCCGAGCGCTGCCGCCGCCACCGCCTCCAGGAAGATGACCAGCGAGGAGAATACCACCGGCAGCGAGCCGAGCGCGACCGACAGCAGCCCCTGTCCGCCGGCGTGGCTGACCCAGGCGAGAGCAATCAGGACGAGCCAGCCCGTCGCCCCGGCCGGCAGGAAGCGCTGGCCCAGGCTCTGCGTCGCCCATAGCGCCGCCACGGCCAGGATCACCACCGCCACCACCGACATATAGAAAGTGAGCCGCGCCGCGCGGTGGCGCAGCCTTGCTTTCTCCACCGCCAGGAAATAGGCGCCGAAGAAAATTCCCGTCACCCCGGCATAGCCGTCGCCAATGAGGTGGCCCGGGGCAAAACCGAGGGACTGGACGACAAGGGCCAGCCCGCCCAGCAGACACAGGCCGAGGCCGATCAGGGCGGCGCGACTCGCCTTGCGCCGATAGACCAGCCACCCCAGGATCACCACCCACAAGGGCGCCATGGTGGCAAAGAAAGTGGCGTTGGCCACCGTGGTATTGGTGATGGCGAGATGCCAGAAGAAGAGGTCTGCAGCGAAGAACACGCCGGTGACCAGCACCGGCCAGGAGAAGGCCGCGCCGGTGTCCGGCGCATCGGCCTTGTTTTCCTCGATCCGCATCCAGGCATAGAGCACCGGCAGGGCCAGCAGCACGCGGTAGAAGGCGCTGGCGAAGGGCCCGACATCCGTCAGCCGCACAAAGATCGGCGAAATGCCCATCGCCACGGCTCCGACGATCAGTGCGGCGAAAGCAGGCCAGAAGGCGTTTCGCGCCGGGGCCGCTGATTGGACTGCAGAGCTCATCGGGAGTGGTTCCTGGCAGGTCACGCATGCGAACCAGCGTATCCGCATCCGCTCGAATTCGCGGATGGGGAAGATGCATTGGCGGTGGCGCCGGCTCAGGCTCGTCTTTATGCTGCCTCATCCGATCCCACAATATCCGTGCCTTTGGTCAGTATCTCCCTTGCAGTCCGATTTTTCGCCTATCGAAAGGCTGGATGGCCAGCTCGACTCAGGTCTCATCCTGCTCTGCGACCACGCCTCCAACGCCCTGCCCGCCGACTATGGCACGCTCGGCCTGCCGCCGGCGCAGCTCGAACGCCATATCGGCTATGACATCGGAGCGCGGGCGGTCACGCACGCTTTGTCGGCACGGCTGCGGGCCCCTGCCTTGCTCACCCGCTTCTCGCGCCTGCTGATCGACCCCAATCGCGGCGCCGACGACCCCACTTTGGTGATGCGCCTGTCCGACGGCGCCCTGGTGCCCGGCAATGCCCGGGCCGACCATGCCGAGATCGGCAGGCGGATCGAACATTTTCACCGTCCCTATCATCGGGCGATCGGAGAGCTGGTGAACGAGAAGCTCGCCCGCGGCATCGTGCCGGTGCTGTTTTCGGTGCATTCCTTCACGCCGGTCTGGCGCGGGGTGCCGCGCCCCTGGCACGTCACCCTGCTCTGGGACAAGGATCCGCGCATCGCCAGGCCGTTGATCGAGGCCTTCGAGCGCGACCCTGCCCTGGTGGTGGGCGACAACGAGCCCTATGATGGTGCCCTGGAAGGTGACACGCTCCATCAGCACGCCACGTTGCGCGGCCTGCCCCACGCCCTGATCGAATTGCGTCAGGACCTCATCGGCACCCAGGAGGGCGCGGAGGACTGGGCAGACCGCATCGCACGCGCCCTGTCGCCCCTGATCGTCGATCCCGCCATCCGGCGCATCGAGCACTGGGGATCACGTACGCAGACGAAGGTTTGACAGGCACGGGTTCCAGACCCGAGTCGGAAAGGCTTGACCCGACTCGGCTTTATCAGCCACATCCGCCCCCAAATTTGTCTCAGGAGTAAGCAATGACGGACGCAACCTCGGTCGCCGCAGACCAGCTCAAGTCGATCATCGAGCGCATCGAGCGCCTCGAAGAGGACAAGAAGGCGATCGCCGACGACATCAAGGAAGTCTATGGCGAGGCCAAAGCCAACGGCTTCGATGTCACCATCCTGCGCAAGATCGTGTCCCTGCGCAAAAAGCCGGCCGCCGAACGCGCCGAGGAAGATGCCATCCTGGAGCTGTATCTCCAGGCCCTCGGCATGGAGTAAGGGTTCGTCCGTCGACAAACGGATCGACCTGGCTCGACCTTTGCCATTGCCGGGCTTGACCCGGCAATGCAGCTCCTTCCATGCATCGCAAACGGGGCCGCTCGATGCCCGCCGACCTGCTGCCTCAATTGTTGCGCGTCGTCACCCAATAACGGGGCCCGGGCCCAAGACGACCGGCGCGGTCGTCCGGATTGGCGAGCTGGCAGAATTCCAGCGACAGGCAGCCGCAGCTGATGCAGCGCGTGAGGCCGTTCTTCAACCGCTGAAGCTCGGCGATCCTGGCATCGATCCGCTCGGTCCAGGGCTGGGATAATTGCGCCCAATCCTCGCCACCGGGCACGTGATCGCTCGGTAGCCGGGCGAGTTCCTGCCCGATCTCCTCCAATGTCATGCCCAGGCGCTGGGCGAAGACGATGAAGGCAATGCGCCTGAGCGTCGAACGCGGAAAGCGCCGATGCCCAGAGCCGGCGCGTTCGGCCCGGATCAGGCCGCGCTCCTCATAATAGCGCAGGGCCGATGCCGCCACGCCCGATCGACGTGAAATCTGATTGATGGTGAGGGTCGGATCCATACTGGCATCAAAGCACGTTTATCACTTGATCTCAAGTTCACTTGAACTTGTAGAAGAACTCATTGCCTGCATGGAGACTGAGTTCGATGACAATTGGGCCGACCGACCGACACACTGAGCCGCCTGAAATCACGAAATATTCCTATTTTCGCCGCGTGGGGCTGGAAAACCATGGGAGGCCGGCATGAGCAGGCAGCTCCTCCGCCTCGGCCTGATCTATGGCAGCAGCCGCCGAGGCCGCTTCTGCGACACCGTCGGCCCATGGGCTCATTCGCGGATTGTCCAGTCCCGGCAGTTCGACATCGACATCGTCGATCCGCAGCAAATCGATCTTGCGGCATTGCTGCACCAGGAAGACTGCCCGGCGAGACAGGCACTGCGCCGCCGGCTGGCCCACGCCGATTGCTTCGTCCTGGTAACACCGGAATACAATCACGGCTATACGGCAGCCGCCAAGCTGATCATCGATGCGGCCGGCCGCGAATGGGCGGAAAAGCCGATCGCCTTCATTTCCTATGGCGGCATTTCCGGCGGGTTGCGGGCGGTCGAACAATTGAGGCTGGTCTTTGCCGAGCTGCATGCGATCGCCCTGCGCGACAGCGTGAGCCTTGCCAATGCCTGGCGGGCGATCGACGCCGAGGGCCGTTTCATACCCGGCCCCGAGGCCAGCCAAGCCATGGACGTGATGATCGGGCAGCTTCACCGCTGGGCCGGCACGCTCAGGCAGGTCCGGCAGGTGGATGCTGCCATGGCCTCGGCACAAACCTGATAAGCTTCAGCCGTGCCGGAACGGTCCGGCGCCCGCCTGCCGCAACTGCAGCCCGTTGAGGGCGAGCCAGCGCTCGACCTCGAGGGCCGTGACCTGCCCGATGCCACGTTCGGCCAGCAGTTCATCCCACGAATAGGCCGTTGCGATCGCCGTCAGGTTGCGGGCGCGCTGCGCCAGCGTGCGCCCGCCCTTATGAGCATGGCGCCCCTGCAAGAGCTGATCCAGAGCCCGCCGCCTCAAGTGCATGGTTTCACTCCGTCGGTGGTTGAAGGCTGATTTCAGGCGTGCAGGCGCGGAAAGCCGTGCCGCTCGGCCAGAAGTTCGAGAATGCGCTGGGTCGGCTTGACGAAGGCGACCTCCCCGAAGCGCTCCGCGTCGTCGGGAATCGGTCCCTCCGCCAGGATCAAAGCCGGCAGGGACTGGTTGGCCTCACCCAGTTCGGCGATCACCGCCCGGCGCGGCCGGGCGAAGGGTACGCGCTCGATGTCGAGACGGCCGGCGAGTTCCGGAAAGCTCGCCAGCACTCCTTCGATCTGGTTGCTGTACGGGCAGACGAAACGCTGGCCCGGATGGTTGGGATCCTCGAATCCGGGTTCGAGCAGAAAGAGCTTGTCACGGCTGCGGGCCATGTCCCGATCTCCGGTCAGTTGGTATCAGCCCGCACCGCGGCAGGGCGCTTCTCGACGCGATCGTAGAACACATCGCCATTGGGGCTCTGGAAATAGCCGGTGACGCCCTTGGCGAGCACGATCTGATCGCTGTCCTGCAGGATCACGACATAGGGCGAGCTCTTCTGGATCTTGCGCTGCAGCTCCTGATAGAGGGCCGCGCGCCTGGCCGGATCCTGCTCCTTGACGGCGGCAGCCGTCTCGTCGCTGAGTTCGGGGATCACCCAGCCCGCCTGCTTGGCGATGGTGTTATGCTTGTTGTCGCGGTTGACCGCGAAGGCGCTGGCATTGGAATGCGGGTCGAAATAGTCCGGCCCCCAATAGCGCAAGGTCACCTCGTATTGGCCGGAACGCGCCTTGGCGAAGATCTCGCTGCTCACGCCCGGCTGGATGTCGAGCGTGAGGCCGGCCTGGCCGAAGCTCTGCTGCAGGGACTGGGCAATGGTGAGAAAGAGCGGCTCGTTGAAGACGGGGAAACCGATCCTGGTCGGGCCGATGCCGGCATCCGCCAGGATCTTCCTGGCCTTGGCGACATCGAGCTTGTAGGGGGTATCGCTCAAGGCCCCCGGGAACCCAGCCGGCAGGAAGGCCTGGTGCACGCGATATTGCCCGCGCAAGAGGTTCCTGGCGATGCCCTCATAGTCGACGAGATAACGCGCCGCTTCCCAAAAGGCCGGATTGCCGAGGGTCGGATTGGCCTTGGTGTTGATCAGGAGATATTCGAGCCGCGCCGAGGGCGTCGCATAGATGCTGATCTGGCTCTTGTCCCTGAGTGTCTCGATCTGGTCCGTGCCAAGGCCCCGGGCGATGTCGACATCGCCCTGTTCGACCAGCAGGCGGCGGGCTGCCGGATCGGGCACATTGCGGAAGACGAGGCCTTGCAGCTTGGGTGCACCGCCCGGCGAAGTCGGGTTGGCATCCAGTACCAATGCCTCATGCGCGGTATAGGCATTGATCTTGAAAGCACCACTGCCGGCCGAATGCGACTTCAGCCAGCCATTGCCGAAATCGCCATCCCTCGCCTGTGGTGCCAGCACAGCCTCGTCGAGCACCGAGGCCACGTTGGCCGTGAGGATGGCCAGCACGAAGGACGGGCCGACATCGGCCTGCCAGCGCAGCCTGACCCTACCGTCGTCGATCTTGCTGATGGCGCCGTCGACATTGTCGGCGGTCCAGCCGAGTTCGTTCATGATGAAGGCGGGCGCCTTGTTGAGTTTCACAGCCCGCGAGAAGGAGAAGATCACGTCCTCCGGCCGGACGGGATTGCCCGAAGCGAATTTGGCGTCCTTTGCCAGGGTAAAGGTCAGGCTCTTGCCGTCGGCGCCCGCTTCCCAGCTCGAGGCCAGGGCCGGCTTGATCGCGGCGCTCTCATCGCGATCGGCCTGCACTAGGCGTTGATAGAGCGCGTTGGCCACCTGCCCCGTCGTCGACTCGAAGGCCTCCGCCGGATCGAAGCTGGTGACGTCGTCGATGGATTGCGCCACCACGGCGATCCCCGGCGGCGTTTCCGCCCTTGCCGCGGGCGCCTGCAGCGCGAAAGCGAGTGCCGTAAAGCCGAGAAGTCCGATCTTATGTCGCATGCCGCCTGCTCCGAATTTCAAGGGAAAGACGCGTCTTTCGATCGATATGGCGGAATAATGACAGGGAACCGGGCTTGGTCAAGATTATTATATAAAAATTATGGACTAAGTGTATTTATGAATTAAGCTCGCCTTCCGGACACTCCTGCAACGAGGCAAGCGATGACGACACCGGCTTCCCCATCCCTGGTTACGGCTGACTGGCTTCTCGAAAATCTGGGCAATCCCAAGGTGCGGATCTTCGAGGTCAGCGTCGATCCCACCGTCTATGAGCGCGGCCATATACCGGGGGCGGTCAATCTCGATTGGCACCGGGACCTGGTCGACACCGTCAACCGGGACATCGCCTCACGCGAGAAGCTGCAGGACACCCTGCGCAAGGCCGGCGTCGAGGACGACACCACCGTGATCGTCTATGGCGACAACAACAATTGGTTCGCCGCCTGGGGCGTATGGGTGCTCGATGTCTACGGCTTCGGCGACCGCGCCAAGCTGGTGGATGGCGGCCGCAAGCTCTGGGAGGCTCGCGGCCTCGCCCTCACCGCCGACATACCCGATTTCGCGGCTTCCACGCTGACGCTGCCCGATCGCAACGAGAGCCTGCGCGCCCGGCTTCCCGACGTGCTCGGCTTTGCCCAGGGCAAGGTGGATGGCGCGCTGGTCGACATCCGCTCACCGGACGAATATGCCGGCAAGATCTTCGCTCCCGAGGGCGTGAAGGAACTCGCGATCCGGGCCGGCCATGTGCCCGGCGCCGAAAACGTGCCCTGGGCCACCATCGTCAACGAGGACGGCACCTACAAGCCCGTCGAGGAAATCCGCGGCATCTACGCGGCCAAGGGCATCGACGGAACCAAGCCGATCATCACCTATTGCCGCATCGGCGAGCGCTCGAGCCATAGCTGGTTCGCCCTCAAGCGCCTCCTCGGCTATGACGCCCGCAACTATGACGGCTCCTGGACCGAATATGGCAATGCCGTCGGCGTTCCCGTCGACAATCCGTCGGGCACGATCTGGCTGGGCAAGTAGGGGCGCCAGCTCCTTCACCCTCTATCCCTCTCCCGACCCGACTCACATATCTGGCGATTTCAATATAGGGCGTGGGAATCCTTCCCCGACGTCGGGGAAGGTGTCGCCGCGTAGCGGCGACGGAAGGGGGAAAGTGGCGCCAGGCGGCCAGAACATGGCCAGGTTTCACCACTTTACCCCACCCGAGCCGGCTTCGCCGGCCCATCCTCCCCGACGTCGGTGAGGGATTCCCGCGCTTTACCTGTCTTGGTTGAGATGTGTGAATGCGATAGCCCCTTGCGGAAGAGGGGCGAGGGAAGCTCCCCCTACAAATACCCCCGCCCGCTCTGGATCCTTCTCAGAGCCGCGACCAGCGCGTCGACATCTTCATACGTATTGTAGAAGGCGAGCGAGGGGCGCACCGTGCTTTCCAGGCCGAAGCGGCGCAGGATCGGCTGGGCACAGTGATGGCCGGCGCGTACCGCGATGCCCTCGCGGTCGAGCGCCACGCCGACATCCTGGGTCCGGCAGCCGTCGAGCACGAAGGAGAGCACGCTCGCCTTGTCCCTGGCGGTGCCGATCAGCTTGAGGCCGGGCACGGTGAGCATGTGCTCGGTGGCGTAGACCAGGAGCTCGTGCTCGTAGCGGCCGATCACATCCATGCCGATCGTCTCGACATAGTCGAGCGCCGCGCCGAGCCCGACCGCATCCGCGATATTGCCGGTGCCGGCCTCGAAGCGCTCGGGCGGGCCGTGATAGATCGTCTTCTCGAAGGTGACGTCGGCGATCATGTTGCCGCCGCCCTGCCAGGGCGGCAGATGGGCGAGCACGTCGGGCTTGCCATGCACCACGCCGATACCGGTCGGCCCGAACACCTTATGTCCCGAGAACACGAAGAAATCGGCATCGAGCGCCTGCACGTCGGTGCGCATATGCGAGACCGACTGGGCGCCGTCGACAACCACCGTGGCGCCGTGGCGCTTGGCGATGGCCACCATCTCCCGCGTCGGCGTCACGGTGCCGAGCGCATTGGAGACCTGTGTGATCGAGACGATGCGCGTGCGCGGATTGATGAGCTTTTCATACTCCTCGAGGATCACCTGGCCGGTATCGTCGACCGGTGCGACGCGCAGCCTGGCGCCCTTCTCGGCGGCCAGCATCTGCCAGGGCACGATATTGGCATGGTGCTCCAGCCAGGTGATCAGGATCTCGTCGCCTTCCCCGACATGGCGGCGGCCATAAGCCTGCGCGATCAGGTTGATGCCTTCGGTGGTGCCGCGCACGAAGATGATGTCGCGCGTCGAGCCGGCATTGAGGAAGCGCCGCACCTTCTCGCGCGCGCCTTCATAGGCATCCGTGGCCCGGGCGGCCAGCGCATGGGCGGCGCGGTGGATGTTGGAATTCTCATGCTCGTAGAAATGGCTGAGGCGATCGATCACTGCCTGCGGCTTCTGGGTCGTCGCCGCATTGTCGAGCCAGATCAGCGGCTTGCCATGCACCTGGGTCTGCAGGATCGGAAAATCGCGCTTGACCGAGTTTGCGTCGAAAGGGCGGCCCGACGAGGCGAGGTCCGGCACGGCATCGGGACGCAGTTCCAGGGAGAGAGCGCTGAAATCGAACAGGCGCGGCGCGGCCGGTACGGCAGGCGGTGCCGCCTGCGCGGGGGAGGACGCGACCGTCGGGATCTGCGGCGCCGTGGGTATCACCGGCTGCGCGGCCGACGGGGCGGATTGCGACGAGGGCGCGAGGGATTGCCCGTCGCGCAGGAAGTAATAGCCATCCTGCGAAGGCTGGGCGATCGAGCCGGGAACCGAAGCCGTGGACGGCGCCTGCAGGGGCGCTGCTGCGGCCACGTCGGGACGCAGCAGCGAGAGGAACTCGGCGATGCCGGCCGGCAACACCGAGAAGTCGAGTTGGGTGGGCACGGCAGGCACGAAGGGACCTGCGGAGCCGCCGGGCTGCGGTACATCCGAGGGAATGGCCGAGGCGCCCGACAGTGGCTGCGGCGCGGTGGCCGGCGCGATCGGGATGGTCGGCGTCGGCACGATCGAGGGAATGGTCACCGGCGGCAGGTCGGGCGGGCCGACAGGCGGGCGGGCCGGCACCTGCGGGGCGACACTGGTGGTGATGGAAGGCGCCGGCGCCAAAGTCGGACTCGGCGGAACCGCCGGCACGGTCGGCGCCAGCGGCACGGTACCCTGGCTAGGCGGCGCCTGGAACAAGGCGTTGGCGAGATCGGCCAGCACCGCCGGATCCGGCCAGGACGGGGTCGAGGAAAGGCCTGTCGTCATCGAGCGGGAGCTCCTTGGAGACGTCCGCCGGACGGTGCCGGGGATCATCATGGCATACGGTGGGAATCGGATCAGCAGCGCTCTTCTGCAAGGTCAGAGTCGCCCCTCACCCTTACCCTCTCCCCACAGGTGCGGGGCGAGGGAGACGGTGACGTCGCATCTTATCCAGCACGCTCAGCGCCTCGCCTAGTTGACGCCACACTCGGCGCCCCCTCGCCCCGTTCTTACGGGGAGAGGGTAAGGGTGAGGGGCGGCGCGCCCTGTCGGATCAACCCCACTCAGACATATTTGTCGGGATAGTCGTGGTACTTCCCGACCTCGACCCCCTCGAGTACCGCCAGCGCATCATGGGTGAGGATGGCCGAGGAGCAATAGAGCGAGATCAGGTAGGAGGCGATGGCCTTGCGGTTGATGCCCATGAAGCGCACCGACAGGCTGGGCTGCACCTCGCCGGGGACACCCGGCTGGAACAGGCCGATGACGCCCTGCTTCTTCTCGCCGGTGCGTAGCAGCAGGATGTTGCTCTTGCCCTTGGCGTCGACCTCCAGCTTGTCGCTCGGCACCAGCGGCAGGCCGCGCCAGGTCAGGAAGGGCGTGCCGAACAAGGTGACGGTCGGCGGCGGCACGCCGCGGCGGGTGCATTCGCGGCCGAAGGCGGCGATGGCGCGCGGATGCGCCAGGAAGAAGGAGGGTTCCTTCCAGACCTTGGTGATCAGTTCGTCCAGATCGTCGGGCGTGGGAGCGCCGGTACGGGTCTTGATGCGCTGGCCGGCCTGCGCATTGGGCAGGAGGCCATATTCCTTGTTGTTGACCAGTTCGTTCTCCTGCTTCTCCTTCACCTTCTCGATGAGGAGCCTAAGCTGTTCCTGGATCTGGTCGTAAGGATGGCTGTAGAGGTCGGAGACGCGGGTCTGCACGTCGAGCACCGTGGTGACGGCATTGAGCGAGTATTCGCGTGGCGCCTCCTCATAATCCACGAAGGTCTCCGGCAGGTCCGGATCCTGGTCGCGTCGGGGAGAGCATTCGACCTCGGCGCTGATGTCGCCCTGGTCTTCCTTGACCCGGTTCAGGCGATAGATGCCGGCCTCGACGGGCGTCCAGGGCAGAAAGGAAACCAGCCAGCGCGGCGTGATGCCGGACCACTGGGCCCTGGTCTTGGTGGCATTGGCAAGCTGCCTTGCCGCCGCCTCGTTCAATGTCCGGCGGACGGCGGGTTCATCGGCCATACGGTGCTCCTTGTCTGGTTCATGGCGCGGAAGGAAATCTTGATTCGACGTATATCCAGCGCGCCGGAGCGCCGGACAAATGCCCTAACAACCGACATGCCGCGTGGCTTCCGCAAATCCCGTACACCGTGCGTGGAATAAGCCGGATCTGCCGCCATGCGGCTATTTCCGGGCCGTGGCGTCGACGGGTGGCTCCCGTCGCGCCGGCACCGGATCGTGCGTGTGCCGGGCCCCTCGATAGAAGGTGAGTGCCTTTTCGATGAGGCTGGCGGACCGATGAAAACGGTCGCAGAGCACCAGGATCGTCTGGTCATGGGTGAAGCCGTCGTCGCGCAGGGCGTCGAAGGCCTCGCCGATATCGAGCCATTGCGCGGGCGGCGGCCGGCGACGGCTGCGATCGGGCTTGGCCGGGTCGAGCAATTCGGCAATCAGGGTCAGGAATTGCGGCGAAGCATAGGCTTCCCTCAGCCAGGCACCCGCCTGCTGCTTGGCTGCGACGATGCGGCCTTGCGCGATCAGCCTGCGCAGATAGGCAGTGCGCGGACAAAAGCGGGCCTTCGTCACGGCGCTCCCCCGCCCCGCATCGATGACGCTCCTCGCTTCGCGCGTCGTACCGGCCACGCCCAACCCCACGCGGCTCAGGCCTTGGCCGCCATCGGGCCGGCCCATCCCATGCAAAAACCGGAAGGAACGGCGGAAAGGGGTGAGGCAAGGCCAGGTGTCATGGTCGGTTCCGTGATGCAGGAGCGATGCTGGAATCCAGCTTCGATCGAAATTTACAATTTGTCTATAGAAATAGTAGAAAATAAAATTTACAACATTCGGACCGCATCGGTTTCGCCCCTGGGGCCGTGCAATCGCGACGTCACGAAGGGCCATGCCATGAACGAGACCCTGCAGCATGCCATCGCCTTGCAGGAAGAGGCTGCGCAGACGCCGCGCCCTCCGGCGCCGGGCTGGAATCTCGATGCCCTGGTGGCCCAGCTCAGGCTCTCGCGCGAGATCACCCACAATATCCGCCACCAGGGCCGCATCCGCCGCACACCCTCGCGCGAGACGGTGACGACGATCCTCGACGGGCTGAAGGCCGCCCTCTTTCCCAGCCATTACGGCCAGTCGGAGATCGGCGCCGGCAATATCGACTATTTCGTCGGCTCGACTCTCGACAACGCCCTGATCCTGCTGACGGAGCAGGTGCGCCGCAGCCTCGCCTTCACCCGTGAGGAGGCCCCGCCGGAGGCCAGCCTGCACGAGCAGGCCCTGGCCATCACCGGCGACTTCGCCAGCCGGCTGCCTGCCATTCGCGGTGTGCTGGTCAGCGACCTCACCGCCGCCTTCCGCGGCGATCCCGCGGCCACGAATTTTCCCGAGATCCTGCTCGGCTATCCCGGCATGACGGCGATCATCTATCACCGCCTCGCCCATGCCCTGCACGGCCTGGGCGCTACCTTCCTCGCCCGGCTGATCTCCGATATCGCCCATTCGAAGACCGGCATCGACATCCATCCCGGCGCGGAGATCGGCGGCAGCTTCTTCATCGACCACGGCACCGGCGTGGTGATCGGCGAGACCACCGTCATCGGCGAGCGCGTCCGCCTCTACCAGGCCGTGACGCTAGGCGCCCGCCATTTTCCCACCGACGAGAACGGCGTACTCGTCAAGGGCAGCCCTCGCCACCCGATCGTCGAGGACGACGTCGTCATCTATGCCGGCGCCACCGTATTGGGCCGCATCACCATCGGCCGGGGCTCGGCAATCGGCGGCAATGTCTGGCTGACCCGCAGCGTCCCGCCGGGCAGCCAGATCACCCAGGCCCATGCCCGCAGCAACGGGCAGGTCGACTGACGGCGCTGCCGACGGCCATTAAATGTTGGCTGATAATGGCCCCCGTCATTGCGAGCGCAGTGAAGCAATCCAGCCGGCCGGACACGAAAAACTGGATTGCTTCGCTACGCTCGCAATGACGGCGTGTGTCAATTGCATGGCCTTCTCATAGTCTCAACTCAACTACTCCGCGTTCGGCCCCTCAACCCCCGGCGCCGTCTCGAGTGGCCACCAGGTGGAGCCGAGATAGCGCTCGCCCGTATCCGGCAGGATGGCGACGATGACCTTGCCGGTGTTCTCCGCCCGGGCGGCCAACTGGGTGGCGGCCCAGAGCACGGCGCCCGAGGAAGTACCGGCGAAGACGCCTTCTTCCGCCACCAGCTCCAGCGCCGTCCGCCGGGCCTGCGCCGTGCTCAGTGCGATGATCTCGTCGGCGACCCCGGTGTCGACATTCTTCGGAAGCTGCTCGGGCGGCACCTCGCTCACCTTGTGCACCCCGTCGATCTCGTCGGGATAGGGATTCTCCTCCGTCGGGATGGAACCCTCGGCCGGCTCGGCGATCACCACCTTAAGGCCCGGTTTCTTCGATTTGAGGAAGCGCCCGGCGCCGGCCGTGGTGCCGCCGGTACCGACACCACCAACCAGGATGTCGACGCTGCCGGCGGTGTCGCGCCAGATCTCGGGGCCTGTCGTCTCGAAATGAGCCCGCGGATTGGCGGGATTGGCGAGCTGGTCGGCGAAGAAGGCCGAGGGATTCTCCTCGCGGATGCGTTGCGTGATCTTGTCGATCGCCTCCGGGTCGAGGAAGAACTCGTTCTTCACCGTGACGACCTCCGCCCCGTAGAGGCGCAGCAGCTTGACCTTGTCCTGGCTGATATTGTCGCTGACATAGAATTTGGCCCGGTAGCCGCGCGAGGCTGCCACCGCAGCAAGGCCGATGCCGGTATTGCCGCTGGTCACGTCGACGATGAGGTCGCCGCGCTTCAGGCGGCCGGCCGCCTCGGCCTCCGCGATGATGGCCCAGGCCGCGCGGTCCTTGATGCTGCCGGCGGGATTGAAGTACTCGATCTTGGCGACGATCCGCCCGAACAGATTGCGGTTGCGGGCGTAATTGTGCAGCTCGAGCAACGGCGTGTTGCCGATCAGGTCGGTGAGGTTGTCGTGGATGCGGCCGGGCTGTGCCACGGCGGCGCGGAGAGTGCCGGAATTCATGTCATGTCTCGTTTGTTTTGGCGGGGGCTGCTTCGGAGCGCGGACTTCCAGTCCGCATCGTCCTTTCAGGAATGCTGCGCGCGGGCTGAAAAAGAAGCGGATATCGCGACAGGCGAGCCTGTCGCTGAGAAGTTCGCGCTTCCAGATCCCCAGCCAAGTCCGGGCGCGATGCGCTGGATGAAATCGGTGAGGATCTGCTCATAGTCGTGCTGGTCGAAGGCGTAGGGCAGCTCCAGCCGGAACTCGCCCACGCCGGCGAGCACCGGATCGGCGGCGAGGCGCTCAAGGATCTGCTCGGAGGGGCCGATGAGATCGGCGGCGTAGAGCGTGCGCCGCGGGCCATTGGGCACGAGCGTGCGGGCATGCCGGCTCGCGGCATAGTCGGCATAGCGCCGCCGCGTCGCCCGATCGGCGCTGTCATGGGGCACGATGACGCGGCCGAGGGCGACGCGGGGCCGGGCCGAAGCGGCCTGATAGGTTTCGAGCTGACGCGCCTGCGCCTCGAAGAAATCGTCGGTGCCCTCGCCCGTGGTGACATTGCCCATCAGGAGGTTGAACCCGTTGCGGCCGGCCCATTCGGCCGAGCGCAACGAGCCGCCGCCATACCACAGGCGCTCGACCAGCCCCTTGGCATAGGGCTGCAGACGGGGCCGGATGCGTCCGCCGGGAATGTCGATCAGGCTGTCGGGCGCGCCGAGATAGCGCCCGCGGAGATTATCGGCCAGCCGCTGCACCCTCGCATGGGAGAAATCATGGCTGCGCCAGTCGCCGTCGAAGACCAGCGGCGCCAGCAACTCGGCATGCGGCGGCGTGCCGGCACTCAGGCCGACATTGAGGCGCCCGCGCGCGAGCACGTCGACGGTGGCGAGATCCTCGGCCAGGCGGTAGGGGCTCTCATAGCCGATCGGGATCACCGCGGTGCCGAGCTGGATATGGCGGGTACGCTGGCTTGCCGCCGCCAGGAAGACCGCGGCGGCGGAGACGCCCGGCTCGAGGTGGCGCTGGCGCACCCAGGCGCTGTCATAGCCAAGGCTCTCGCCAAGCTCGAACAGCTGCAGCGTGCGCTCCAGCCCGCCCGCCGGATCATCGTCCGGATAGCTTCCCGGCGACAGGAAGCCGACATGGCTGACGACGGGAGTGGGCATGAGCAATCTTCTTGGTTGGGATTTGTTCGAAAAAGGAGCCGTCATCCCCGGCTGAGCGTAGCGAAGGAAAGGGGATCCAGGGGCTAAGGGGCCTCGCCTTCTGGCCCCTGGATCCCCTTCCCCTCGCCCTCTCTCGCTCTGCTCGCGAGCGGCTCAGCCGGGGATGACAGAGCCTTACGGATCCATGTTGTATCGTCGCGCTCGCCCTCAGCTTTTCGGCAGGCCCTGGGGGTTGGTCTCAGCCTTGTCGATCGCCTCGGCGCTCAGGTTCCAGCGGGCGAGCGTCTTGGCATATTTGCCATCCTTGATCAGGCCGTTGATGGCGATCGTCACGGCATCGGCCAGACCACCGCCCTTGCGGGTGGTGACGGCGATGTCGGCGGTAACAGGCCAGCCACCGGAGATGGTGCCGACCAGCTTGGTCTTGCCCGTCTGCGCCGACTGGAAAGCCTGGGTGGCGTTGACGCTGAAGGTGATGTCGGCGCGGCCAGACTGCAGGGCCAGGGTCTTCACCGCATCGTCGTCGTAATATTGCACCTCGACCGGCTTGAGGCCGGCGGCCTGGTTCTGCTTGTCCCAGGCCAGCAGGATCTTTTCCTGGTTGGTACCGGCGTCGGTGATCACCTTCAGGCCGGCAATGTCCTTGGGCTCCTTCACCGAGGTGATCGCGCTGTCCGACTTGACATAGAGGCCGAGAATGTCACGCCGATAAGTGGAGAAATCGAACTTCTCCTTGCGCTCCTCGGTCACCGTGACGTTGGTGATCACGGCATCATATTTGCCCGAGGACAGGCCGAGCGGCCAATCCGCCCATGCCACGGTTTCCAGCACCAGTTCCTTGCCGAGGCTGTCGGCCACCAGTTGGGAAAGGTCCGGATCGAAGCCGATCGGCGTCTTGGAATCGGTGGCATAGGTCGCGATCGGCGGCAGGCCGGGATTGACCGCCACCACGAACTTGCCGTCCCGCGCGAATTTGGCATCCTTGGCGATCGCCTTGATGGCCTCTTCGTTCTTGTCGGCACGCAGGCGGCCGGGTTGCTCCGGGCTGAGGTCGAACTCGCCGGCGAAGGCGGCGAAGCTGAGGCCGAGGGCCAGCGCGGCAGCGAGGGTTCCGGCGGCGATGGAGGCAGGGCGGGTGGTCATGGGGTCTCCTGATCGAGCTTGAGAGGAAGAAGGGCACCGGCGGCTTCCCGCGCGCCGGCATGGACGTCGTAGAAACGTGGACGTCGAAGAAATTTGGGCGTCACAAAACCTTGGCGAGGAACTCGCCGAGGCGGGAATGGGCGGGCGCATTGAAGAGCTGTGCGGGCGGCCCGACTTCGAGGATGCGGCCGTTCTCCATGAACACCGCGGTATCGGCGACCTCGCGGGCGAAGCCGACCTCATGGGTGACGATCACCATGGTGGTGCCGGAGCTGGCGAGTTCCTTGATCACCTCCAGCACTTCGCCGACCAGCTCGGGATCGAGGGCCGAGGTCGGCTCGTCGAACAGGATGACCTTGGGCTTGAGCGCCAAGGCGCGGGCGATGGCGACGCGCTGCTGCTGGCCGCCCGAGAGCTGACGGGGATAGGAGTCCGCCTTGTCGGCGAGGCCGACACGCGCCAGAAGGTCGCGCGCCTGCTCGACCGCCTCGGCGCGCGGCACCCTCTGCACCGAGACCGGGGCTTCGATGATGTTCTCCACCACCGTCAGATGCGGGAACAGGTTGAAGTTCTGGAACACCATGCCGATCGAGGAACGCCGCTGCCTGATGGCGCTCTCCTTCAGCTCGTAGAGCACGGAGCCGCGGCGCTCATAACCGATCAGTTCGCCGTCGATGGCGATGAAGCCTTCATTGGCGCGCTCCAGATGATTGATCGCGCGCAGCAGGGTCGACTTGCCCGCACCCGAGGGGCCGAGAATGGCCGTGACTTCGCCGGGCCGGATGGTGAGACTGACATTGTCCAGGACAGTGTGGCTGCCATAGCGCTTGGACAGGCCGTGGATCTCGATCAGCCCTTCCTGGCGGGCCGGGCGCAACGCTGAAACCAGCGGCTTGCGGATGGCTGGCGCCGTCGGCTGCGATAGCGGAGGCGACTTACTTTGCCGGCTACTGTCGCGGCCGGTAATTCGCTCCAGCAAAGATGCCGGGGCGGTGCGCAGGGCGCCCCTGGCATAATGCCGCTCGATCCTCAGCTGGATGAGCGAGAGCACGCTCATGATGATGAGGTACCAGACCGTGGCCACCATCAGGAGCGGGATGACCTCGAGATTGCGCCGGTAGATCACCTGCACGGTATAGAACAGTTCCGGCAGCGCCAGCACATAGACCATGGAGGTCGACTTGGCCAAGCCGATGATCTCGTTGAAGCCGCTCGGCAGGATGGCGCGCATGGCCTGGGGCAACACGATGCCGAGGGCATGGCGGCGGCGCGACAGGCCGAGCGCGGCGGCGGCCTCGTGCTGGCCCTGGTCGACCGACAGGATGCCGCCCCGGATGATCTCGGCCGAGAAGGCGGCCTGGTTCAGGCTAAGACCGATCAGCGCCACTGCGAAGGGGCTGAGGATCTCCACCAGATTGTATTGGGCGAACAGGATCCCGGTGAAGGGGATGCCGATATCCAGCGTGGTGTAGAGATAGCCGAGATTGTTGAGGATCAGCAGCAGCACGATCAGCGGCACCGAGCGCAACAGCCAGATATAGCCCCAGGAAATCCCGGCGAGCAGTGGCGATTTGGAGACGCGCGCAAAAGCGAGTGTGCCACCGAGCAGGAAGCCGAAGATCGAGGCCAGCACGGTAAGCAGTACCGTGCGGACGAGTCCGACCAGGACGGGCTCGGAGACGAAATATTGCGCAAAGACGTTCCAGCCCCATTTCGGGTTGGTCAGGATGGAATAGAGGGTGACACCAAGGATGAGGACGGCCACCACCGTGCCGACGGCACGCCAGGGATGCCGGGCCGGCACCACGCGGTAGCGCGAATAGTCGGTCGCGCTGCTCGCCTGGGGTCCTGCAATCTGGGGTCCTGCAAGTACACCGTCGAAATCCGTGGTGGAGGCCATCTTGCGCTTCCTTCGTTCTTGATTCAGTTAGTCCATAGAAAAAGTAGATTAAATGGCGAAGTGATTTTGGCCGAAAGGCCCTGTCAGCCTGCCTTGCGCCCAGGCTGGCCGTGGTCCGGCACGGACTGCCGCGCGGCTCGGGCAACATTGAGTGCGACCAGCCTGTCGTCCGTCGGCGGCGCCTCGGCTGCAATCGACTGCCCGACTTCGGCCGCGAGATGGAGGATGTCCTTCTCGAAGGGCAGCGAGCCGTAGGTCTCCGGATCCTTGGTGACGTCGAACAAAGCAGTGTAGCCGGTCGACAGATAGAGGCCCGCGGCTTCCGGCTGGCGAAAGCCGGTGGTGAGATAGATGCGGCTATAGCCCTGGCGGGCGGCCTGCGCCTCGAGTTCGACCAGCACCTTGCGGGCGAGGCCCTGGCGGCGCAGGTCGAGATGGGTCCAAACGCGCTTGAACTCTGCGGTTCGCTCGTCATAGCGCTTGAAGGCACCGCCGGCGATGGCGACCCCGTCGCGCAGCAGGAGCACGAAATTGCCATGGGGCGGCGCAAAGAGCTCGGCCGGATAGCGACTCATTTCCGCCGAACCCGGTTCGCCCCAATAATTGCCGTAGCGCGACTGATATTCGAAGGTCAGTGCCTCGATCAGGGGACGAGCCTGCTCGTCCAGCGGCGTGGTGTAGAAGAAAGCATCTGTCATTTTGCCGGCTCACTATTATCGGAAAGATAATCCTGGACCAGCGCGACCCAATAGCGCGCCGCATCCGCCAGAATGGCATCGTTGAAGTCATAATGGGGGTTATGCAGGTCGGCGCTGTCGCCATTGCCGATGAAAAGGTAGCTGCCCGGCCGCTCCTTGAGCATGAAGGCGAAGTCCTCGCTTGCGGTGATCGGCCGGAAGCCCCGGCGGATGCGTTCTTCCCCGAAATGGCGGGCCGCCACCTGCCGGGCGAACGCGGTCTCCCCGGCATGGTTGACGAGCACGGGATAGCCGCGCGGATAATGAACCTCGGCGCGCGCGCCGAAGGAGGCGGCATGGCTCTGCGCGAGGTCGATGATGCGCTGGCGCACCGCTTCGCGCACGGCATCGTCGAAGGTACGGATGGTCAGCTGCAGCTCGATGCTGTCGGGGATGACATTGGGCGCAATGCCGCCATGGATCGAGCCGACGGTGACGACCACCGCCTCGAGCGGGTCGACATTGCGTGAGACCACCGTCTGCAAGGCCAGCACCAGCGAGGCACTGGCTACCACCGGATCGACCGCCTGCTGGGGCTTGGCGCCATGGCCGCCCTTGCCGATGATGCGGATGACGGCAAGGTCCACCGAGGCCATGGCCGGCCCGGGCAGGAAGCCGAACTCGCCGGCGGGCACGCCCGGCCAGTTGTGCAGCCCGAACACCGCATCGACCGGGAAGCGCTCGAACAGCCCGTCCTTGATCATCGCGCGGGCGCCACCACCATTCTCTTCGGCAGGCTGGAAAATCACCCGGAGCGTGCCGGAAAAAGTACGGGTTTCGGCCAGTTGCTTGGCCGCCGCGAGCAGGATCGCCGTGTGGCCGTCATGACCACAGGCATGCATCACCCCCGGCACCGTGCTGGCATAGGGCAGGCCCGTGGCCTCGGTGATCGGCAGGGCGTCCATGTCGGCCCGGATGCCGACGGTCTTGCTGCCCACGCCGTTTCGCAGCGTGCCCGGCCCGCTCCTTAGCGTGCCGACCACCCCGGTGCCGCCGACATTGCGCGCCACCTCATAGCCCCAGCCTTCCAGATAATCGGCGACGAGAGCGCTGGTTTTCTCTTCCTTGTAGGCCAGCTCCGGCTGGGTATGAAGCTTGCGGCGCAGGGCGATGAACTCGTCGCCCTGCAATGCGATCTCGGCCGCGGCGGCCGAGGGCGGAGGAAATTGCGCCGTCATCAAGCCGCCTCCTCGCCGGTACCAGCTCTCGGCACCGCATACCGGCTTTCGCGATAGGGCAAGCCGAGATGGTCCCGGAGCGTGGTGCCGAACTGGGCCGGACGGTGATGGCCGCGAGCCTCCAGGATCGGCAGGACATGCGCCTCGAAATCGTCGAGGCCGGCCGTCAGCACATGGAAGCCGAGCACGAAGCCATCGGCGGCCCCTCCTTCCGCCCAGCGAACCAGCTCGTCGGCGATCGCCTCCGGTGTGCCGATGAAGCTGGTACGCGGCGTCGCGACATCGAGCGCGATCTCGCGCAAGGTGAGCTTCTTCTCGCGCGCGACGCGCTTGATGCGGTCGGTATGGGCACGGAAATTATTGGCGCCGATATCGCCGAGATCCGGGAAGGGGTCGTCGAGCGGATAGGCTGTGAAATCGTGGTGGTCGAAGAAGCGGCCGAGATAGAGCAGCGCCTCGTGATCCGTCACCAGGGCGCGGATCTCCTGATATTTGCGCTCCGCCTCTTCCTGCGTCGATCCCACGATCGGCGCGACGCCGGGGAATATCTTGAGATGATCGGGCTGGCGGCCATGGGCCAGCGCACTCTGCTTGAGCTTGCGCGACAGCTCGCGATTGTCCTCGAAGGATTCGGAACCAGCGAACACCGCATCGGCATGGCGGCCGGCGAGCTTGATGCCATCATCGGAGGCGCCGGCCTGGAACAGCACCGGCTGGCCCTGTGGCGAGCGGCCGAGGTTGAGCGGCCCTTCGGCGGCATGGAAGCGGCCCTTGAAATCGAGCCGGTGCATCTTGGCGAAGTCGGCATAGCGACCGGTTTCGCGATCGCGCGGGAAGGCATCGTCGTCCCAGCTGTCCCACAGCCCCTTGACCACCTCGATATGCTCGCCGGCGATCTCGTAGCGCAGCGCATGTTCGGGATGCTTGTCGCGATTGTAGTTGCGGGCCGAGCCTTCCAGCGGCGAGGTCACCGCGTTCCAGCCGGCGCGGCCGCCGCTGATCACGTCGATCGAGCCGAACTGCCGGGCCACGGTGAAAGGATCGGAATAGGAGGTCGAGAGCGTACCGACCAGCCCGATACTGGCGGTCGAGGCGGCCAGGGCCGAAAGCAGGGCGATCGGCTCGAACCGGTTGAGGAAATGCGGGATGGAGATCTCGTTGATGTAGAGGCCGTCGGCGATGAAGACGAAGGCGATGCCGGCCTTTTCGGCCTGGCGTGCGGTGCGGACATAATGCTCGAAATTGATGCTGGCATCGGCGGGCACGCTCGGATGCTTCCAGGCGTTCATATGGCCGCCCGGGCCCTGCAGCATCACACCGAAGGGAATGCGTTTCCTGCTCAAATCTCTCTCCTCCAATGCGTGACGGTCAGGCGGGAATGGCTTGGCGCTGCGGCGCCGGCTGCGTGGCCGGGGGCCGGCGCGCAGTGACACCATGTTCCTGTGCGAGCTGCTCGACCAAAGTGAGCCGCGCATCGCCCTTCACGGCCGGCTCGATGATGAATTCCTCGATACCGTGGCGCTCATGCAGGCGATCGAGCGACGCCAGGACGTCGCCCGCCGTGCCGGCGAGAACGCTCGGCGTCTTGCGCTCGACGCGGAATTCGCTGGCACCGGCCTGGCGCGCATAATCCTCCGCCTGCGCCTCGCTGCCGACGGTGACGCTCTGGGCGCCGGGAACATGCACCTTGAAGAGCTGCAAGCCGGCAGCCTGGCGCGCCGCCTCGGCCGCATTGTCGGCGACGATGGCGGCCACAGCCACCAAAGGCGGTCGCCCGGCCTGGCTGCGATAGGCGGCCACGGCATCGGCGAGCAGCGCGTCGTCGCCATTGAGATGGCGGGCAAACACGAACTGCCAGCCCCGGGCGGCGGCAAGCTGAGCGCTCTCCACGCTGGCGCCCAGCAGGAAGCGTTCGGGCGCCACGGGCGGCCGCGGGGTGGCACTCAACCCGGCCAGCACCTCGCCGGCCGCGATCGCCCCCTCCAGGAAGCGGCCGAGATCGTCGAGCTGCTCGGCAAAGCCCGGCTTGCGGGCGGGATCATGGGCGCCCTGCAACGCACGTGTCGCCAGCGGCAGCCCGCCCGGCGCCTTGCCAATGCCGAGATCGACCCGCCCCGGCGCCAGCGACGCGAGGAGGTTGAAGACTTCCGCCACCTTGTAGGCGCTGTAATGCTGCAGCATCACGCCGCCCGAACCGATGCGGATGCGCGCCGTATGGGCCAGCAGGAAGGCAATCAGCACTTCGGGGGCGGAACTGGCGAGTTCGGGGGCATTGTGATGCTCGGCAACCCAGAAGCGATGATAGCCGAGCCGCTCAGCCGCCCGGGCCAGGGCAATCGTACGCTTGAGGGCATCGACCGCGTTGTCGCCGGGAGCGAGGGGGCTCTTGTCGAGCAGACTCAGCCTGTAACTCATCGTGCCATCTCGATTTCGATGCGGCGCCGACGGCCCGCCAAGGAGAGGAAGGCACAATAGACTACTATTTCTATATATTAAATATGAATCTTTGATGGTGATCGAATAATCTTCGAGAGGTGGCTCAGCCCTCATCCGGCTGCCGCTCCCTTCTCCCGCAAGGGGAGAAGAGAGTTTTACTCTGTTGGTCCAGTGCCTTGGTCCCGTTGCGATCTCCAACGCCCATCCCAATCAAATCCCTTCTCCCCTTACGGGAGAAGGTCCCGGCAGGGGGATGAGGGGTGGCAGCACCAGCCAGTAGCGAAGCAGCCGCGAATTTGCTCAGATGGCGGAACAGGCCCGTGCCCGGAGCGGCCTGGAGGGAAGACGGCACAATGGTCAGCGATGTCGCCATTATCGGCGCGGGGGTCGTGGGATGCGCGATCGCCCGGCGCTTTGCACTGGAAGGGCTCGCCGTCACCCTGATCGAAGCCGGTGGCGACATCCTCTCCGGCGCCAGCAAGGCCAACAGCGCCATCCTGCATACGGGTTTCGACGCCCCGCCCGGCAGTCTGGAACTCGCCTGCATCCGCGACGGCCATGCCGAATATCTCGAGATCCACCAGGCCCTGGGACTGCCGCTCCTGCGCAGCAGCGCCCTCGTCGTCGCCTGGAACGAGGCCGAGGAAGCCGGCCTCGAGGGCATTCGCGCCAAGGCGCTGGAGAACGGCATCGACAATGTCGCGCTGATTGGCCGCGCCGAATTGCGCGCCAGGGAACCGGGCCTGTCCGAAGCGGCTCGGTCGGCCCTTTTCGTGCCGGACGAAGCACTGATCGACCCCTGGAGCCCTTTCCTCGCCTATGTCGAGCAGGCCATGGCCCATGGCGCGACCGTCCTGCGCGGCACCCGCGTCACCGGCGGCCGCTTCGACGGCCAGGCCTGGCGCCTCGAAACCACGGCCGGGCCTGTCGAGGCTCGCAGCGTGATCAATTGCGCCGGCAACCATGGCGACGAGATCGACAAGGCTCTTCTCGGCCATTGCGCCTTCGAGATCCGCCCCCGCAAGGGCCAGTTCGTGGTCTTCGACAAGGCGGCCTACAGGCTGGCCTCGGCCATCATCCTGCCGGTGCCCAATGAACGCACCAAGGGTGTGGTGGTCACGCGTACCGTGTTCGGCAACCTGCTCGTCGGCCCCACAGCCGAGGAACAGCAGGACCGCGACCGGGCCGATGTCGACCACGACGCGCTCGAAGCCCTGATCCGCCGCGGCGTCGAGATCCTGCCGGCCCTGGCCGGCATGCCCGTGACCGCCTGTTATGCCGGGCTGCGGCCGGCCACGGAAAAGAAGGACTATCGCATCGATGCCTATGCCGAGCGCAACTGGATCAGCGTCGGCGGCATCCGCTCGACCGGCCTGTCCGCCTCGCTCGGCATCGCCCGCCATGTGCTGCGCCTCTACCAGGAGGCAGGCGGCAGCATCGCGCCAGTCGCAGCCGGCCCCGCCTCCCCGATGCCCAATCTCGCCGAGCATCTGCCGCGCGATTATGACCGGCCGGGTTATGAGGAAATCATCTGCCACTGCGAGCTGGTGACGAGGCGCGAAATCGAGACCGCCCTGTCTCGCCCGCTGGCCGCCGGCGATTTCGGCGGCCTGAAGCGGCGCACGCGTTGCGCCATGGGGCGCTGCCAGGGCTTCAACTGCAGCGCCAGGCTGGCGAGCCTGACCCAGGGCCGTTTTGCCGTACCCCTCGACAGCGGAGCGGCACGATGAGTGCGGCCGAGACGATGGCTCCGGATGTCCTGGTGGTTGGTGGCGGCCCCGCCGGCCTGTCGGCGGCGACGACGCTCCGGGAACTCGGGGTCGACAGGGTGGTGCTGCTCGAGCGCGACACGATCGTGGGCGGCATTCCGCGTCATTGCGGCCACTCGCCCTTCGGCATGCGCGAATTCCGCCGCATCCTCTCTGGCACGCGCTATGCGGCGCGGCTGGAGGCCCGAGCGAGGGACCGGGGGGTCGAGATCCTCACCCGCCACTCCGTGCTCTCGGTGCAGGACGGGCTGGTCAGGGCTGTGTCACCCGATGGCCTCGTCGACTACCGGCCGCGGCGCATCCTGCTGGCCACCGGCACGCGCGAGGCCTCGCGTGCCGCGCGGCTGGTGTCGGGCGAACGCCCGCTCGGCATTCTCAACACGGCCGCCCTGCAGGCCTATGTGCATCTGGAAAAGCTCGCGCCCTTCCGCCGCCCCGTGATCGTCGGCACCGAACTGGTGGCGATGTCGGCCATCCTCACCTGCCTGTCGGGCGGTATCCGCCCCGCCGCCGTGATCGAGCCGAACGCCAATCCGACTGCTCGCTTTCCCTTCTGGCTGCTGCCGCGCCTGCTCGGCATTCCCGTGCACTATCGCACCGAAATCGGCGCCATCAATGGCAAGGGTCGGGTACAGCAAGTGGTCACGCGCTCGCAAGCAGGAGAGCTCGGTATCGATTGCGACGGCGTGCTGTTCACCGGCGCTTTCACGCCGGAATCGGCTCTGGCCCGCCTCGGCGGCCTGGCGATCGACCAGGGCAGCGGCGGCCCGGTCGTCGATGCCTTTGGCCGCACCCGGGACGGTGCGATCTTCGCCGCCGGCAACCTGCTGAGGCCCGTGGAGACCGCCGGCTGGTGCTGGGCCGAGGCACGGCGCATCGCCGGCAGCATCGCCCGCGACCTCGAGGGTGGACTGCCCGCCCGACAGGCCACCATTCCCATCCGCACCGGTGCGGGCATCAAGCTGGTCGTGCCCCAGGAAATCGACCCCCAAGGAATCGACCCCAAGGAAATCGGCCGGGCGGATCTGCCCCGCGCCTTGCCGGAACTCCAGCTGCGCCTCTCCGAACGGTTGAGAGGAACCCTGTCGCTTTCGGCCGGCGATTCCATGCTGTGGTCACGGACGATCGCGTCCGGGCCGGAACGACGAATCCTGATTCCCACCGCGCGTCTCGCCATTCCGCCTGCAGCGGCCGAGCTGACGCTGCAGGTGGTCCAAAGCTAAGCGCCATAGGAGCAGTTCTCGATGGCAAACATCGTTGCAATCGACCAGGGCACCACCTCCACCCGTTCCCTCGTGGTGGACGAGGACGGCGCCATCGCCATCGTCAAGGCCATCCGGCACGGCCAGCATCATCCCAATCCGGGCTGGGTCGAGCACGATCCGGAAGAATTGCTGGCCAATATCCGGATCTGCCTGGAAGCCGCAGGTCCGGCGGCGGCGATCGGCCTGTCGAACCAGGGTGAAAGCTGCCTGGCCTGGGATGCCGTCACCGGCAAGCCTCTCTCCCCCGTGATCGTCTGGCAGGACGGCCGCACGGCGGACATAGTCGAAGGGTTGCGGGCGGACGGCAAGGCCGCGACCGTGCTGGAACGGGCGGGCCTGCCGCTCGATCCCTATTTTTCCGCCACCAAATTCCGCTGGATGCTCGACAACCTTCCCGAGGTTGCCAAGGCTCGCGCTGCGGGACGGCTGCGCCTGGGCACCACCGATGCCTTCTTCCTGCAACGCCTGACGGGCGAGTTCGCCACGGATGCCACCACGGCGTCCCGCACCTCGCTGATGAATCTGGCGACGGGAGCCTGGGACGAGGAACTCTGCGCCCTGTTCGGCGTGCCCCTCGACAGCCTGCCGCCGATCCGGCAGACCGTGGCGGCCTTCGGCAAGACGCAAACCGGGCCGATCACGGCTTCGCTGGTCGACCAGCAGGCCGCCCTCTACGGCCATCGCTGCCGCCGCGCCGGCGACCTCAAGATCACCTTCGGCACCGGCGCCTTCTGCCTGGCCGTCACCTCGACGATCCCCAAGGCACCATCGCTGACCGGCGGGCTCTTGCCGACCGTAGCCTGGCATATCGGCGATCGCCCGACCTACGCCCTCGATGGCGGCGTCTATGACGTCGGTTCGAGCATCGAATGGGCGATCAAGACCGGGATCGCCAGCGGCGTCGACGATTTCCACCAGTTCCGGCGACCGCCGGCGGTCGAACGGGGGCTCGTCTTCGTGCCGGCCTTTTCGGGCCTCGCCTGCCCCCATTGGGACCGCACCGCCGCCCCCGTCATCATCGGCCTGACACCGGCCTCCGATTTCGCGGATCTGCGCCAGGCCCTGCTCGAGGGCATTGCGCTGCTCACCTGCGACATCCTGGCGGCGATGGAGGCCGAAGTGCAGACGGGCGATGTGATCGCCATCGACGGCGGCCTGTCGCGCAGCCCCTATTTCTGCCAGTTCCTGGCCGACAGCGCCGGCAAGGCCGTCGCCTTGTCCGATTTCGACGAGACCACCGCCCTGGGCACGGCCCAACTCGCAGCCCTTGGCATCGGTGTGGAGATACCGCCCGTCTCGGCTTCGAACCGGAAGCTCTACGAGCCCGGCGAGGCCCCCCGCGAGCGCTGGCGTGAACGCTTCCGCGCCGCCGTCGGGCGCACGTCGGGCTGGCGCTAGAGCGTTTTGCGATTTGGCGGAATTGCCAAGAGTCGCAAAGACGTGTCTATAACCAAAGAGCTGGAGCAAAGACGCGTTTCCGTCTAAACGCGCTTTGCTCCAGGAGCGTTTGGAACATTGTCCGGAGAAATTGGCTAAATGTGCCTTCGTTGATTTTGAGGGGCTACGCGACCCTGGCGACAGGGGCGAGCGAGGCGGCGATTTTCCATCCCGAGATTTGACAAGACCCGTCACATGGCAGGTTGCGTACCCAGCAGGCCCAGAGCCCGCAGGTCCCGGCGCAGGGTTTCGGGATCGCGGAAGCGGATCGCCTGGAAGCCGAGGCGCGAGGCGGTGGCGATATTCTCGGCATTGTCGTCGATGAAGACACAATCCTGGGCCGACAGGCCGGTTTCCTGCAGGAACAGTTCAAAGATCGCCGGATCCGGCTTGGCCAGCTTTCTTTCGCCCGAGACGATCAGCACCTCGAAATGGGAGAGGAAAGCATAGCGCTCAACCGCGATCGGAAAGGTTTCGGATGACCAGTTCGAGATCGCATGCAGGGCCACTTCTTCCCGGCGCAGTTCCTCCAGGATGGCGACCGTCCCCTCGATGGCCCCGCCCAACATCTCGGCCCAGCGCGCGTGAAAGGCGGAAATCAGCCCGTCATGATGGGGAAATTCCGCGGAAAGCTCGGCCACCCCTTCGGCGAACGGCTTGCCGGCATCGAACTGGCCGTTCCAGGCCGGCGTACAGACCTCGGCGAGGAAGCGGCGGGCCGTCTCCTCGTCCGGCAGGAGCTGGCGATAGAGATAGAGGGGATTCCAGTCGATCAGCACGCCGCCGAGATCGAACACCACCGCCTTGATCGGGTCTGCCACAGCTATCTCCCTTCACCTGTGTATGCGTCTAATTGCATGATTATGCGTTTTTACGCAGCTTCATGCATGAACGCAATCCCCTCTACGCTTGCCTTTGCAGCATGCTGCCTAATATCGCGCCTTGCTTCGCTGGCGCGCACGCCCGAAATTGCCGGAATGAGCGACGCGCCCCTGCATGTCCTGCTGATCGACGACAATGCCATGAGGGCTTCCGTCATTGAGGAGGGCCTGCGCGAGGCGGGGCACCAGCGCGTCACCATCATTACCCAGATGCGCCATCTGCTGCGGCAGGTCGTCGAGGCCGATCCCGACGTCATCTTCATCGACCTGGAGAACCCCAATCGCGACGTCCTGGAGCAGATGTTCCAGGTCTCCCGCAGCGTGCACCGCCCGGTGGTGATGTTCGTCGATCAGTCCGACAAGGCCGCGACCGAGGCGGCCATCGATGCCGGCGTCTCGGCCTATGTGGTGGATGGCCTGCGCAAGGAGCGCGTCCGGCCGATCCTCGACATGGCCATCAGCCGCTTCAACGCCTTCCATCGCTTGCGCGAGGAACTCGACCGCACACGCCAGGCGCTGGAGGATCGCAAGACCATCGACAAGGCGAAGGGCATTCTGATGAAGAGACGGGGCATCAGCGAGGAGGAGGCCTATGCCCTGCTGCGCAAGACGGCGATGAACGAAAGCCGGCGTGTGGCCGAGGTGGCGCGCAGCCTCGTCACCGCTGCCAGGCTGCTGGACAAATAGGCCTGATATGAGCGGTCACGACGCGGACGGTGCAGAATTCCGGGAGTACGGGCGATGAGCAGCAAGGACAGGGACAGCACCGCCGATCTGACGCTCGGCTTCATCCCGCTCGTCGACGCCGCCCCGCTGGTCGTCGCCAGGGAAAAGGGCTTCGCCGCCGCCGAGGGCCTCGAACTCAGGCTGATGCGCGAGACCTCCTGGGCCAATATCCGCGATCGCGTCATGCTCGGCCATTTCGATGCCGCCCATATGCTCGGGCCGATGCCGATCGCCTCCACGCTTGGCCTCGGGCATGTCGAAGTGCCGATGATCGCCCCTTTCTCGCTGGGCCTCGGCGGCAACGCCATCACGCTCGCCCCACCGCTCTTCGCCCGGATGGAGCAAGAGGGCGCGGATCTTGCCGCCGGCCCGGCCGCCATCGGTGCCGCCCTGGCCAAGGTCGTCGCCAACAGGCAGGCGGCGGCGCAGCCTCCCCTCACCTTCGCCGTCGTGCATCCCTTTTCGGGGCATAACTACGAATTGCGCTATTGGCTGGCCGCTGCCGGCATCGATCCCGATAGGGATATCCGGCTGGTGGTCCTGCCGCCGCCCTTCATGGTCGACGCCATCAGCGAAGGCCAGATCGACGGTTTCTGCGTGGGCGAACCCTGGAATTCGCTCGCGGTCGAGGCCGGGGTCGGCGTGATCGCCGTGACCAAATCCACCCTCTGGCGCCAGGGCCCCGAGAAGGTGCTCGGCTTCCGGGCCGATTTCGCCGAGCGCGCCCCGGACCGGCTCGCCGCTTTGCTGCGTGCCCTGCATGCCGCGGCCCGCTGGGCTGAGGATGCCGGCAATCGCGATGAGCTCGCTGATATCCTCGCCGAGCCTGTCTATCTCGACAGGCCGCCCGAGATCATCGGCCGGGCGCTGAGCGGCACACTGGTGCGCCGCCAACACGAGGCGGCCGCCGAGATCCCCGATTTCCTGGTCTTCCACGACCATGCCGCCAACTTCCCCTGGGCGAGCCACGCCCTCTGGTTCTATTCGCAGATGGTGCGCTGGGGCCAGGTTGACTATAGCGCCGCCCTGGTCCGGCGGGCCGGCCAGGTCTATCGCCCGGATCTCTATCGCGCCGCCCTCGCCAGCACCGGCATCGACCTGCCCCGGGCAAGCGCCAAAGTCGAGGGCGCTTTGCGGCAGGCAACGCCGGTCGCCTCGCGCCATGGCACCATGGTGCTCGGTCCGGACGGCTTCTTCGACGGGAGGCTGTTCGATCCCGACGACATCGAAGCCTATCTGCGCTCCTTTGGAGTGTCAGCCTCCGGCTGACATCGTTGTCGTCGCCAAACGTTTCGTTTCCAGGATGTCAGCCGGAGGCTGACACTCCGACATTTCCTGCACTGCGCTGAAAATATCGGCAAATCCATGCTGCGGCGCACAATATTTGATCTTGCCCAAAAAAGCAGCCCGCTTCTAAACTGCACACAATAAGAGACAGAGGTCTCTTTCCGCAGCAGGGTCAATGACGGCCCGATAAGCGGCTTTCCTTGAAGATTCTGGGCCGAAAAGCCCGGCGTCCATCGATGGACGCGAAACGGCAACGCCGCCGAACGATTCCTGCTGCCTTTCATCGGCGGGAATGGTTCGGCGGCTTTTTGTTTTGGCGCATTCAGCACGCGGAACACGACGATGCAGACGCGGGACTTTCTCAAGGCCGGACACTGGCCCACCCTCTTCGCCGCCTTCTTCTACTTCGACATGAGCTTCATGGTCTGGGTGATCCTCGGGCCCCTCGCCGTGCAGATCGCCGGCGACCTTCACCTCGATGCCGCCCAGAAGGGCCTGATGGTGGCACTGCCCGTGCTCGCCGGCGCCTTCCTGCGCGTGGTCAACGGCTTCCTGGTCGACTATCTCCGGCCCAAGCTCACCGGCATCCTGGCACAGCTCGTGGTGATCGCCGGGCTCGTCGGCTTCTGGGCCGTCGGCATCGGCTCCTACAGCCAGCTGCTGTTCCTCGGCCTCATCCTGGGCATGGCCGGCGCGTCTTTCGCCGTGGCGCTTCCCCTCGCCTCGCGCTGGTATCCGCCGCACTATCAGGGCATCGCTTTGGGCATCGCGGGCGCCGGCAATTCCGGCACGGTGTTCGCCGCCTTGTTCGCACCGCTGCTCGCCACCATGGTGGGCTGGACCAACGTCATCGGCCTTGCCGCCATTCCGCTGGTCGTCGCCCTCCTGGTCTATCTCGCCTGCGCCAAGGACAGCCCCAACCAGCCGCCGGCCAAGTCGTTCGGCGAATATGCCAGGATCCTGCGCCAGCCCGACGCCTGGTGGTTCATGTTCTATTATGCCGTCACCTTCGGCGGCTTCTCGGGCCTCGCCTCCTCGCTCGGCTTCTATTTCAACACGCAATACGGGCTGGACGCCGTCACGGCCGGCTATTGCACGGCGGCCTGCGTGTTCGCCGGCTCGCTGTTCCGTCCCATCGGCGGTGCCGTCGCCGATCGCTTCGGCGGGATCCGCGTCCTCAGCGTGCTCTATGCCATCGCCGCCGTCGCCCTGATCCTGGTGAGCTTCGGCTTCGCCCAGCTCTGGCTCGGCCTCGGTATCCTCGTCATCGCCATGCTCGCTCTGGGCATGGGCAATGGCGCGGTGTTCCAGCTCGTGCCGCAGCGCTTCCGCACCGAGATGGGCGTGATGACCGGGCTGGTCGGCATGACGGGCGGCGTCGGCGGCTTCTACCTCGCCTCGAGCCTGGGCCTCTCCAAGCAGTTCACCAGTACCTACCAGGCCGGCTTCCTGATCTTCGCCTTGCTCGCCGTGCTCGCTCTTGCCGCCCTGACCCGGGTCAAGCGCCGCTGGCGCACGACCTGGACCATCGAGGACGGCACCGCCACCGCCAGAATCTGAAACGGTTTGGACCAGAGGATCGAGACATGACGGAAAAGCTCCTCATCATCGGCAATGGCATGGCCAGCGTCAGGCTGTGCGAGGAACTCGCCGCCCACGCGCCCGGCCGGTTCGAGACCACCGTCGTCGGTGCCGAGCCACGGCCGGGCTACAATCGCGTGCTGCTCTCGGCGCTACTTGCCGGCGATATCGGCCGGGACGGCATCAATCTGCGGGACGAAGCCTGGTATGGCGCCCAGGGCATCCGCCTGCTCACCGGGCAAACCGTCGCCGGTCTCGATCCGGCCGCCCGCATGGCCCATCTCGCCAATGGCACCGACCTGCCTTTCGACCGGGTCGTGCTGGCAACCGGCTCTTCGGCCATCCGCCTGCCGATCCCCGGCATGACCCTGCCCGGAGTGACAACCTTCCGCGACCTCGCCGACCTGCCGGCCTTGCAGGAAGCGGCCCGTCTCAACCGGCGCATCGCCGTGATCGGCGGCGGACTGCTAGGCATCGAGGCCGCCTATGGCCTGGCCAAGGGCGGGGCCAAGGTCACCCTCGTCCATGTCATGGACCGCCTAATGGAACGCCAGCTCGACCGCCGGACCGCCGCCTTTCTCAAACGGGCGGTGGAGCGCAAGGGCATCCGCGTCCTGCTCAATGCCCAGACCCAGGAGGTCGCGGGCGACGACAAGGCCGAAGCCCTCGTCTTCGCCGATGGTTCGCGCCTGCCCGTCGACATGGTGGTGGTCGCCGTGGGCGTGCGCCCCAATATCAGCCTCGCCAAGGTTGCCGACCTGCCCGTTGGTCGCGGCATCCAGGTGGATGACGGCCTTGCCACGGTGGTGCCCTTCATCCACGCCATCGGCGAATGTGCCGAGCATCACGGCCAGGTCTACGGCCTGGTCGAGCCCGCCTATGAACAGGCGCGCGTGCTGGCGCGCCGCTGGGGCGGCGACACCAAGGCCGCCTATGAGGGCACGGCGCTGTCGACCAACCTCAAGGTCTCCGGCATTCCGGTGTTCTCCGCCGGCGACTTCCTCGGCGATAACAATGACGACATCCTGCTGGAGGATCGCGGCGCCGGGCTGTGCAAGCGCCTGGTGCTGAAGGACAACCGCCTCATCGGCGCCGCCATGGTCGGCGAGGCCGAGGATGCCGTCTGGTACAAGGACCTCATCCGGCGGGGCAGCGACATCTCCGCCATCCGCGAAAGCCTGATCTTCGGCCGGGCCTTCTGCGAAACCGCCCCGTCGCGGGTGCTGAGGGAGGCTGCATGATGGGCGGCGACTTTACCTCCGACCAGAAACGCTATCTCGAAGGTTTCGTCTCCGGCATGCAAGCCATCGGCGGCGCCAAGGCGGCGCCTGCCGCCGCGGCATCGATCCCGACGGGCCCGGACGCTACGCATCTTCAGGCGCAGGATGTCGTGACCGCCGGCGGCGGCAAACTTGTCGACCAGGAGAAATGGAAGCGGGCCGAACATCCCTTCGACGCCTATCCCCGCCTGAAGGCCCAGGCCAAAGACAACGCCTTTCCCAAGCCCGAGGACAATTTTCGCTGGCGCTATTTCGGCCTGTTCTATGTCGCGCCCGCCCAGTCGAGCTACATGGTGCGGCTGCGCATCCCCAACGGCATCCTCAACCATTGGCAGTTCGCCGGCATGGCCGATGTCGCCGAACGCATGGGCGGGGGCTATGCCCATGTCACCACCCGGGCCAATCTGCAGATCCGCGAGGTGATGCCGGACAATGCGCCCCGCGTGGTGGAAGCCATCCAGGATCTCGGCCTGTGCTCACGCGGCTCCGGGGCCGACAACATCCGCAACGTCACCGGCTCGGCCACCGCCGGCATCGATCCGCAGGAACTTGTCGACACCAGGCCGCTGGCCCGGGAATGGCACCATCACATCCTCAACGACCGCTCGCTCTACGGCCTGCCGCGCAAGTTCAACGTCGCCTTCGATGGCGGCGGGCTGATAGCCACGCTGGAAGAGACCAACGACATCGGCTTCCAGGCCGTGCGCATCGGCGGCGAGATCTGGTTCCGCCTCGTCCTCGGCGGCATCACCGGCCATCGTGATCTCGCCCGGCCGACCGGCGTGTTCTGCAAGGCCGAGGAATGCTGCGCCATCGCCGATGCCATCGTGCGGGTGTTCATCGACAAGGGCGACCGCACCAACCGCACCAAGGCGCGCATGAAATATGTCCTCGATGCCATCAGCTTCGAGACCTATCTGGAGGCGGTGGAGGCCAAGCTCGGCCGCACGCTCACCCGCCTGTCCGAGGACGGGGTCGAGCCCCGCCCCGCCTTCGACCGCCTCGCCCATATCGGCGTGCACCCCCAGAGCCAGCCCGGCCTGAACTGGATCGGCGTCACCCTGCCCGTTGGCCGGATGGATGCCGGCCAGATGCGCGGCCTTGCCGCCATCGCTCGCGATTTCGGCGATGGCGACATCCGCCTCACCGTCTGGCAGAACCTGCTGATCTCCGGCGTGCCGGATGGCAACGTCGCGGACGCCAAGGCTGCGATCGAGGCGCTCGGCCTCGACTGGAAGGCGACGTCGCTGCGCGCCGGCCTGGTGGCCTGCACCGGCGCCACCGGCTGCAAGTTCGCCGCTGCCCATACCAAGGAGCATGCCCTGGAGATCGCCGATCATGTAGATGCCCGGCTTGCAGACGCAGGACTCGCGCTCGACGTGCCCGTCAACGTGCATCTTACCGGCTGCCATCATTCCTGCGCCCAGCATTATATCGGCGATATCGGCCTGATCGGTGCCAAGGTGACCCTCAACGAGGAAGGCGACCAAGCCGAGGGCTATTCGATCGTGGTCGGCGGCGGCTATGGCGACCAGGCCCGGATCGGCCGGGAACTCTGGAAGGAGATCCGGGCCGAGGACTGTCCAGGCAAGGTCGAGGGGCTGCTGCGTGCCTATCTCGAACGCCGCGAAGGACCAGCGGAGAGCTTCCAGGCCTTTACCAGCCGGCACGAGCCCGAAGCGCTGCGCGGCCTGGTCGACGACAGGGAGCTTGCCGGCGCATGAACATGATCGCCATCCCGCCCCAGCGTTCGCTCATTCCCGAAGGCGCCCCCTTCAGCCCGGAGCAAAGGGCCTGGCTCGACGGCTTTTTCGGCGCTGTCCTCGCCGCCCAGAGCGGCATGGCTATTGCCGACCTGCCGGGCTCCACTGCCACCGTGCCCGATCAGCCTGCCGGCCTCACTTTGGCCGACAATGACGAGGCACCCTGGCACGACCCAGGCATGGGCCTCGACGAACGTCTCGCTTTGGCCAAGGACAGGCCGCTGGCGCCGCGCCTGATGGCGGCGATGGCCCAGCAGGATTGCGGCCAATGCGGCTACAACTGCGCCGACTATGCCAATGCGCTCTTCCTGCGCAAGGAAGAGCGCCTCACTCTGTGCGCGCCCGGCGGCAAGGAAACCGCCCGCATGCTCAAGGCCCTGGCGCAGGAGATCGGGCAGGGCGGCACCGCTTCTCCTGCAAGCCCTGCCGCAAAGGCCGAGGAGGCTCCGACCGAGGTCAGCCAGCCCCCGGCTGCTGACGGCCTGCCCGGCCGCTCGCGCGACAACCCGGTCGCCGCACGCTTCCTCTCGCGCCGCCGGCTGAATGGCGAGAAATCCGCCAAGACGACCTGGCATGTCGAATTCGACCTGTCCGAGAGCGGGCTCGATTATATCGCGGGCGATAGTTTCGGCATTGTTCCCAGGAACCAGACGGGCCTTGCCGACCAGATCATCGCTTTGCTCGGGGCCCGGCCCGAAGCGCTGATCGACGGCAAGAGCCTGCGCGACAGGCTGATCGAGGACATCTCGCTCGGCACGCCGCCCGACAGCCTGTTCCAGCTCCTGTCCTATCTCAGCACCGGAGATCTGCGCCGCAAGGCCCGGGCACTGGCCAATGGCGAGGACCCGGACGGAGATGCGGCAACGCTCGACGTGCTCGCCGTGCTCTACAAGTTCCAGGGCATCCGCCCCGGCGCCGAGGCTTTCCTCGAGGCCCTCGATCCCCTGCAGCCCCGGCTCTACTCGATCTCCTCCTCGCACAAGGCCAATCCGGGCCGGATCTCGCTTACCGTGGACACGGTGCGCTACCGCATCGGCGCGCGCGACCGGCTGGGCGTCGCCTCGACCTTCCTGGGCGAGCGCATCGCCGAAGGCGAGGCGCTCAAGGTCTATGTGCAGAAAGCCCACGGTTTCCGCCTGCCGGAGAACAGCGAAACGCCGGTGATCATGATCGGGCCGGGCACGGGTGTCGCCCCGTTCCGCGCCTTCCTGCAGGAACGCCGGGCGGGGGGCGCCCCCGGACGCAACTGGCTGTTCTTCGGCCACCAGCATCGCGACCATGACTTCTTCTACGAGGACGAATTCGCCGCCATGCGCGAGAGCGGCCTGCTCACCCGCCTGTCGCTGGCCTGGTCGCGCGATGCCGAGGGCAAGTTCTACGTGCAGGACCGCATGCGCGAGGTCGGTGCCGATCTCTGGCGCTGGCTGGCCGAAGGTGCCCATTTCTATGTCTGCGGCGATGCCAAGCGCATGGCGCGCGACGTCGAGCGCGCTTTGGTCGACATCGTGGCGCAATGGGGCGCCCGCTCCACCGAGGAGGCAGCCGGCTTCGTCAACGGGCTGAAGAAGGCCGGCCGCTACCAGGCAGACGTTTATTGAGGGGCGGTGCGATGAAGCAGGCGGAACACAGCGCTACGCACCCCTCATCCGGCGCTTCGCGCCACCTTCTCCCGCAAGGGGAGAAGGGTATTCGCGCCTTCTTGTCTAGGCCCCGGAGACCCCAGCCATGAACGTCTCCATGCCCGCCCCCGATCCTGCGACGATCACGCCCGCCCCGACACCCGTGCGCACCACCTGCGCCTATTGCGGCGTCGGCTGCGGTGTCGTCGCCACCGCCGACGGCAAGGGCGGTGCCGCCATTGCCGGAGATGCCGCCCATCCCGCCAACCAGGGCCGTCTCTGCGTCAAGGGCGCGGCGCTCGGCGAGACGCTGGCCACCGGCCATCGCCTCGTCCATCCCACCATCCACGGCGTGCGCACCACCTGGAACCGCGCCCTCGATGCCGTGGCCAAGGGATTCAGGGACACGATCGAGCGCCATGGCCCCGATGCGGTGGCGCTCTATCTCTCCGGCCAGCTGCTGACCGAGGACTATTACGTCGCCAACAAGCTGATGAAGGGCTTCATCGGTTCGGCCAATGTCGACACCAATTCCCGCCTGTGCATGGCCTCCACCGTCGCCGGCCATCGCCGCGCCTTCGGCGCCGACATCGTGCCGGGCTGCTACGAGGATCTCGACGAGGCCGATCTCGTGGTGCTGACCGGTTCCAACACGGCCTGGTGCCATCCCGTGCTCTGGCAGCGCATCGAGCAGGCCCGCAACAGGCGCGGCACCCGCATCGTGGTGATCGACCCTCGCCGCACGGTGACCGCCGACAGCGCCGACCTGCATCTTGCCGTGGCGCCGGGCATGGACGCCGTTCTCTTCGCTCGCCTGCTGGTCGAAATCGCCGAAAGAGGCGCCGTCGACGCAGACTATGTCTCCAGCCACACCGACGGGTTCGAAGCCGCCCTGGCCAATGCCCACGAGATCGCTCCCAGCCGCGCCGATGCCGCCGCCCGCTGCGGCCTCAGCGAGCAGGCCCTCGCCGCCTTCCTCGACTTGTGGATCGAGACCCCGCGTGTGGTCACCTGCTTCAGCCAGGGCATCAACCAGTCGGCCCAGGGGACGGACAAGGTCAACGCCATCCTCAACGCCCATCTCGCCGCCGGCCGCATCGGCAGGCCCGGCTGCGGCCCCTTCTCACTCACCGGCCAGCCCAATGCCATGGGCGGGCGGGAGGTGGGGGGGCTCGCCAACCAGCTCGCCGCCCATATGGGCTTTTCGCCGGACGAGGTGGATCGCGTCGGCCGCTTCTGGCAGGCCCCCCGCATGGCCGAAAAGGAAGGCCGCAAGGCAGTCTCGATGTTCGAGGCGATCGAGCGCGGCGAGATCCGCGCGCTCTGGGTGCTCTGCACCAATCCCGCCGCCAGCCTGCCGCGCGCCGACGCCATGCGCTCAGCCCTGCGCCAGCTCGATTTCCTCGCCGTTTCCGAGGTCAGCGCCCATGTCGACGGCCTCACCGATGCCGCGACTGTGGTTCTGCCCTCGGCTGCCTGGGGCGAGAAGAACGGCACCGTCACCAATTCCGAGCGGCGCATTTCGCGCCAGCGGCCCTTCCTGGCGCCTCCCGGCGAGGCGCAGCCCGACTGGTGGCAGATCTGCGAGGTCGCCAGAAGGCTTGGCCATGCCCAGGCCTTCGATTTTGCTTCGCCTGCGGCGATCTTTCGGGAGCATGCCGCGCTGTCGGCTTTCGAGAATGACGGCGCGCGCCTATTTGACATCGGCGGCCTCGCCGACCTCAGCGACGAAGCCTATGATACGCTCGAACCCGTGCAATGGCCGCTGCCATCGGGCCAAGACGCCGGCACGCAGCGCCTGTTCGCCGAAGGCGGCTTCGTCCATGCCGATGGCCGCGCCCGCCTCGTCCCGCTGGCACCGCCGGCACTGGCCGCTGAGCCCACCGCCGAACATCCGCTCCTGCTCAACACCGGCCGGGTGCGCGACCACTGGCACACCATGACCCGCACCGGGCTCAGCCCGCGCCTGGCCCAGCACCGCAACGCCCCCTTCGTGGAAGTGCATCCCGCCGACGCCGAGCGCTTCGGCCTCAAGGACGGTGCCTTTGCCGCCGTGAGCGCCGGCGAGGGCCAGGTCGAGCTGCGCGTGGTGGTCACCGACAGCCAGCAGGCCGGCTCGATCTTCGCGCCGATCCACTGGACCGATGCCAATGCCGCCCGCGCCCGCGTGGGCTCGCTCGTCCATGCCCGCACCGATCCCGTTTCCGGTCAGCCCGATTCGAAGACGGTGCCGGCTTCGATCCGGCCCTGGGCGATACAGGCGGAAGGCTTCATCGCCTCGCGCCGCCGCCTGCCCCTGCCGGCCTGGCTCAGCCACGCCCGCATGACAGTCGCGGATGGCGAGATCGTGCATTTCGCCAGCCCGCGCGCGCCGGGAGCGTTGCATGATCTCCTCTCGAACTGGCTCAATCTGTGGACGAGCCCGCTGCATCAGCGCAATCCCGTCGCCGATCTCTACCGCTCGGCCTCGATCGTGGACCATCGCCTCGAGATCCTGCTTTCCACCGCCCCGCGCCGGGACGAGGACGGCGCAGCCTGGGCCAGGGATCTGCTGGCCCGGGAACGGATCGACGCCGCCACCCGCCGTTTCATCCTCGCCGGGCGGGCACCCGATCCAGGCCTGCGCCCGAGCCGCCAGGTCTGCGCCTGCTTCGGCATCGACCAGGCCCGCATCGAGGCGGCGGCACGCAGTGGCGTCGACAGCGTCGAGGCGATCGGCGCGGCCTTGAAGGCCGGCACGAATTGCGGGTCCTGCCGACCTGAAATCCGTAAGATCCTGGAAGGCTGCCGTCAGCCGGCTTGAGGAGGCGGACGAGACGTCCGCGATCCCAGCCGTGACGGTTCGGCCGCAAACCATGAGGGGCTCGCACAGGAAGCAGCGCGGCTGGGACCGCGGACATCCTGTCCGCCCTGTCTTGTTCACTCGCCCCGGGCGATCCAGCGAGCCGCCTTTTCGGCGATCATCAAGGTCGGCGAATTGGTGTTGCCGCTGGTGATCGCCGGCATCACGCCGGCATCGACCACGCGCAGGCCATCGACGCCGCGTAGGCGCAGATGGCTGTCGACCACGGCATCGGGATCATCGGCCCGGCCCATCCGGGTGGTACCGACCGGGTGGAAGATCGTGCTGGCGATATCGCCGGCCAGGCGCGCCAATTCCTCGTCGCTCTGGAATTCGACGCCCGGCTTCCATTCCACCGGCTTGTAGGGGGCCAGCGCCTTCTGGCTCACGATGTTGCGGACATGGCGCAGGCTGTCGGCGGCGACCTTGCGGTCCTCCTCCGTCGAGAGATAGCTGGGCGCGATGGCCGGCGCCTCGCCTGCCCGGTTGGAGCGGATGCGCACGCTGCCCCGGCTGGTTGGATTGAGATTGCACACGCTTGCCGTGAAGGCCGGGAAATCATGCAGCGGCTCGCCGAAGGCGTTCAGGCTGAGGGGCTGCACGTGATATTGCAGATTGGCGTGGGTACGGCCGGGGTCGGAGCGGCTGAAGGCGCCGAGCTGGGAGGGTGCCATGCTCATCGGCCCGCTGCGGCGGAGCATGTATTCGAGGCCGATGCCCATCTTGCCGGTCAGGCTGCTCGCCAGCGTGTTGAGCGTGCGGGCCCCTTCGATCTTGAACACGGCCCGGATCTGCAGATGGTCCTGCAGGTTCTCGCCGACGCCTGGCAGATCATGCACGACTTCAATGCCGTGAGATTGCAGAAGGCCGGCCGGGCCGATACCGGAAAGCTGCAGGATCTGGGGCGAGCCGACCGCGCCGGCCGAGAGGATGACCTCGCGCTTGGCCTGGATTTCGACGAGCTCGCCGCCACGCCTCAGCACCACGCCGGTGCAGCGCTGCCGCCCATCGTCGCCGAGCGCAAAGGTCAGGCGCTCGACCTCAGCCTGTGTCCACACGGTGAGATTGGGACGTGCGCGCGCCGGCCGCAGGAAAGCCTTGGAAGTGTTCCAGCGCCAGCCGGCCTTCTGGTTGACCTCGAAATAGCCGACGCCCTCATTGTCGCCACTGTTGAAATCCTCGGTGCGCGGCACGCCGGCCTGCACCGCCGCTTCGGCGAAGGCATCGAGGATATCCCAGCGCAGGCGCTGCTTTTCGATGCGCCATTCGCCGCCATGGCCGTGCATGTCGGAAAAGCGGCTGTTATCGCCGGTGGCGGGATCGGCACCGCCATCGAGGCGATGGTGATTCTCGTGGGCCTTGAAGTCGGGCAGGCTGTTCGCCCAGCTCCAGGCCTCGTCGCCAGTCGTTGCCGCCCAGCCGTCATAGTCGCGGGCCTGGCCGCGCATATAGATCATGCCGTTGATGGAGGAGCAGCCGCCCAGGGTCTTGCCGCGCGGATAGCGCAGCGAACGCCCGTTCAGGCCGGGCTCGGCCTCGGTCTGGTAGAGCCAGTCGGTGCGCGGATTGCCGATGCAATAGAGATAGCCGACCGGGATATGGATCCAGGGGTAGTTGTCCGGCCGCCCCGCTTCCAGCAACAGCACCTGCCGGCTGGGATTGCTGGAGAGCCTGTTGGCCAGAAGGCACCCGGCCGAGCCGGCTCCCACCACGATGAAGTCGAAAGGACCCGCCAAGGAGCTGGCCTGCTCAGCCTTGCCGCGCGACATGCTTCCACCCTCGATATTTCAGCCACCAGTCATAGCCGGGCTTGCCGCTGCTCTCCAAACGGAAATGAAGGGAGCCGGCGCGGTGCAGGCGGCGAGTCAGGAGGGAGTGAAGCCCCGCCGGCTACCGCGACGAAAACCGGCAGGGCCACACCCGCACAAACCCCTTCGAGGGGAAAGGGGTCTGCACACTTTGCTTGTTGATCATGCCGGAGGCTATTTCCGGCGGAACAGCAGCGATCAGATGCCTTTCTCGATCGCCTCGTTCAGGTCCTGATATTCTTCGCAGCCGGTACCGCAGAGCGTCTTGATGGTGTCGAGCTGCTGTTTGGCCAGATCGAGCCGGCCCTTGATCACATAGGCCTCGCCCAGATATTCGCGGACCTGTGCGTATTGGGGATCGGCCGCCACCGATTTCAGATAATAGCCGATGCCCTCGTCGGTCCGGCCGAGCTTGCGCGTGGCATAGCCGCGATAGTTGAGAGCCTTGGCGGTATTCGGATCCTTGAGCAGATCCAGGACCTGCAGCGATTCGTCATAGCGGTCGGCCTTGGCGAGTACCCAGGCATAGTTGGCCATGTCGTCGTCGGGCAGGGCCTCGGATTTCAGCTTCAGGCAAGCTTTCTTGCGGGTGCTCCAGACCTGCCCGCGCGGACAGGTGGTCATGTCGGTGATCGGCTTGCCGTTGGTGACTCCGCCTCCACCGCTGGAGCCATTGCCGCCTCCCCCACCGCCGGCGCCGCCACCGGAACCACCCCCACCGGAACTGCCACCACCGCCGCCGCCGCCCGCGGCGAGGGCCGCACCCGCGGTCAACATGAAGGCTGCCGAAAGAACGGTGACCGCCAGGCGGCGCGTCGAGGATCGGATAAAGGACATGGTGTCTCTCCCTTGCATGGATGCCGGGAAAACACATGGAGCGGGATATTATTCGTCGGCGGGCTGTACTAGGTCGCCGGCCGGCTCGGCATTTCCGGGCAATCCGCTGACCAACCCCGCCGGCGCCGGCCGCTCTTCCAGGAAAATGCACCTTGCTTTCCTTGACTCTACGGCTCACGCCTGTATAAGCCACGCCAGCGCGCGGCCTTTGGGCCGCGTGCCTTTTTTCGTGGCCGTTCATTCTCGCAAGGAAGGACGGCAAATATCAACGACTGGAAAAGCCGGCCGCTGCGGGGACTTTGCTCAGGCAAGGACCCGATCCGTTTCGTTTCCCTTCAGGGAGGCAAGGCGGGCGAAAGCCGGGTCCGAACGAGGAAAAACATGTTCGCGGTCATCAAGACGGGCGGTAAGCAATACCGCGTCAATCAGAACGACGTTCTCCGGGTCGAGAAGCTCGACGCCAAGGTTGGAGAAGTCATCGTATTCCCCGAAATCCTGGCCGTTGGCGGTGACGCCGGCCTGACTTTCGGTACCCCCACGGTTGCCGGTGCTTCGGTTGCCGCCGAGGTGGTCGAGCATGATCGTGATGACAAGGTCATCGCTTTCAAGAAGCGCCGCCGGCAGAATTCGAAGCGCAAGCGCGGCCATCGCCAGCACCAGACCGTGGTGCGGATCGCCGAGATCCTCACGGGCGGCGCCAAGCCTTCCAAGGCTGCTGCTAAGCCCGCCAAGGTTGCCAAGGACGAGGCTCCCGTCGCTGCCGCCGCCGTTCCGGCTGGCGATCTCGACGCCTCCAACCTCTCGCTGATCTCGGGCGTCGGCCCGACCATCGAGAAGAAGCTGCGCGCCGCTGGCATCAGCAGCTGGAACGACATCGCCGCCTGGACCGATGCCGACATCGCCAAGTGGGACGAAGAGCTCTCGCTGCGCGGCCGCGCCACCCGCGAAGAGTGGGTCGAGCAGGCCAAGGAGCTTCTCGCCGGCAAGCCGCCGCGTGCGAAGGTCGATCAGGCCGAGCAGGCTTCCGGCAAGGACCTCTGAGCCGGTTTCGGAGGGACGGGGTCGACAACAGCCCGGCTTTCGGGCATTGTCGCCCCCAATTGATGGATTTCACCGCCGTGTCACAGCACCGGCGTAGACAGAATTCGAGGAGTTATCGCCATGGCTCACAAAAAAGCAGGCGGTTCGTCGCGCAACGGTCGTGATTCGGCCGGTCGTCGCTTGGGCGTGAAGAAGTTCGGTTCGGAAGCCGTCGTCGCTGGCAACATCATCGTGCGCCAGCGCGGCACGAAATGGCATCCGGGCGTCAATGTCGGCATGGGCAAGGATCATACCCTTTTTGCACTTACCGACGGCCGAGTGGACTTCCGCACCCGAGCCAACGGCCGAATTTACGTCAACGTCGCCACGACCAAAGTAGCAGCAGAATAATCCCGGCGGGTCAGAAGCTCCGCCGGCTCCACTGGACCGGCGGACCTGAAAAGACCCCAATTGGGACTCCAGGTTGACGCAGGGGCGGTGGAGAAATCCTTCCGCCCCTTCTTCTTGCCAGGAGCCCATCATGCCCCCTTACAAGTCTCTCCCGGCCACGACCATTGCCTCGATCGAGATCGAGACGCTGCGCCTCGTGCTGCGCAAGCCGCATCAGGGCGACGTGCCGAGCATGGCGCGCCTCGCCAATGATTCGGCCGTAGCGCTGATGACGGGGCGCTTGCCCTTCCCCTATGGCGAGACCGACGCCGAAACCTTCGTGCGATACCAGGACGAGGCTCGCAAGGCGGGCAAGGAACTCGCCTTCGCGATCGAATGCCGCGACAGCGGTGCCTTCCTAGGCTGCATCGGCTTGCGCTTTCCCAAGCGCGAGAGCGCGGAGATCGGCTATTGGCTGGGCAAGCCCCATTGGGGCCAGGGACTGGCGACGGAAGCGGCGCGGGCCCTGATCGACCATGGCTTTTCGACCCTGCCGATCGCCTCGATCACCGGCGAATGCCGGGTGATCAACGAAGCCTCGCGCCGGGTGATGGAAAAGTGCGGGCTGCGCTATGTCAATTCCGGCCTGCAGCATGCGCCGGCCCGCGGCGGTGCTCTGCCGATCGATCGCTTCAGTCTGGCCCGCCCCGACTGGGCGAGCTTCAAGGCTTGGGTGCCGGCCGTGGTCCGCGAGGCACCGCCGCCGCTGGCGGAGCTGACTCCATAGAGGCCCCGCCGATCACGGATGCTTCCGCCTGGGCGATGCGCAGCGTATTCCAGCTCGTCGGCTCGGACGGCGCCTGCCTGGCATTGACCAGGTTGGTGCCGAGGCCATTGGTGAGGGTCACCTGACCGCCCTTGGTGGCGACGGTGACCACGCCATGCTCGACGAAGACGCCGAAGACGCCTTCACTGGGGCCGGCGAAAAACTTCGTGCCGCGGGCGGCGATCAGGCCGAACGGCGTGGTGACGTTGAGCGGGCCGGAAGGCTGGTTGTCGGGCCGGTCGAACAGCATGGCGCCGCGCTCCAGCACCAGGTCGCCCCCTCGGTCCACCAGGAATTTGTCGATGCGCACCCGCGTGCGCTCACCCAGCGACAGCCGGGTGGCGTCGCCGAGTCGCGCCGCCAGCCGGGCGCCCTCCCCCGTTGCCAGCATGTCGTCGATGAAAACCGGCTCGCCGACTTGCAGGGCGCGTTTCTCGCCCCTGAGCTGCCCCGTGGTCTGCCCCGTGACAGCCAGAACGGTGCCGGCCTCGACGATCTGCATTGCCGAGGCGATACCCGGCCGCAGCCCGGCAAGAGCCAGGCCGGCAAGCACGGTACGGCGGTGAATCAACATGATGACGCTTCCTTGTCCCTATCCGTCCTGGGGCGGAAAGCCACGAAACACAATCCTTGTCCGAATGCCATAGGCCAAGGATTCCGTCTGGGCCGTGACAAGTGGCACGTGGCCAGCACCGGATCCAATCCAAATCGAACCCAACGCCGCAGAAAACCTCTAGAGCATTTTGCAATTCGGCAGAAGCGCCCAGAATCGCAAATATGCATCGAACCCGGTTTCGAGATCGGGTTCGATGCTATGGGGCAAAGCCGTTTTTGGTCCAAATGCGCTTCGTTTAGTAGCCGCTGCGCTCGCAGACGCGCTGGCGCCGCTTGACGTAGCGCCCGTAATAGTCGTCATACACCCGCACGACGCGATAGTAGCAGCGGGGACGATATTGCCGGCGATAGCCGCCACCATAGTCGTCATCGTCATAGCCGCCGCTGTTGTATCCGCCGCCACCATATCCCCCACCGCCATATTGGGCGGAGGCCGGCAGCGGCGCCAGGGCGGCCGCGCCCAGAACGGCGCCCAGCAGCAGATAACGAAGCTTCAGGCCGGAAATCGTCATCGCAGTTCTCCTCGCTCGAACACGATTCCGAAAAGCAGGGCCCGGCAAGCCGTGCGGGCAGGCTTTCGGATGATGATTGCTCAAAAGCGCTGCCTGTCGGGAGGAGAACCCGCACGAAACCATTCCGGCCACGCCGCTTGGCATGGCCTCTGCCTTGTTTTCCCCCCGGACGGGAACGGATCGCAGGATCCGTCCCGGCGACGCTGACCGGCCCCATTGCTCCGCAAAGAGCAGACGAACCCGATCAAGCCATCATCACGCCGTCACTCTAGCCCGTCTGTTCCCGCTGAAACAGCTCAACTTTTGCGGGAGTTGCCCTTTCTTCTCTACCGTCGTCAGGAGGAAACGCTCGAGCTGTCCTGGCCCCGCGTCTTCCAGAGCGAGAAGACGATGCCGCCGACGATGATCGCAACGGTCACGATCAGGGCAAGCGCCGGATCGACCTTGCCGATGAGATGGCCCCAATAGATCTTGCCGCCGATGAAGACGAGGACGAGGGCCAGCGCATATTTGAGGTAGTGGAAGCGATCGATCATCGCCGCCAGAGCGAAATAGAGCGCCCTCAGGCCGAGAATGGCCATGATATTGGCAGTGTAGACGATGAAGGTATCGGTGGTGATGGCCAGGATGGCCGGCACCGAGTCCACGGCGAAGACGATGTCGGCGACGTTGATGACGATCAGAGCCAGCAGCAGCGGCGTGGCATGCAGCAGGTTCCGGCCCGTGGCGCGGTCCGGCTGGCGCACCACGAAGCGGCTGCCATGTAATTCATCGCTGATGCGCATATGGCGGCGCAGGAAGCGCACCAGCCAGTTTTCCTTGAACTCGGCATGGTCGTCCGAGGCTACCAGCATGCGCAGGCCCGTCAGGATCAGGAAGGCCGCGAAGATATAGAGCACCCAGCCATAGCTCTGCACGATGCTGGCGCCGGCCGCGATCATGATGCCGCGCAGCACCACGGCGGCCAGGATACCCCAGACCAGGGCGCGATACTGATAGGCCGGCGGCACGGCGAAGTAGCGGAAGATCAGCGCGATGACGAAGACATTGTCGATCGACAGCGACTTCTCGATGAAATAGCCGGTGAAATAGTCGAGCGCCGGACTGGTGCCGTCGGGGCGGGTATCCATGCCCCACCAGATGGCACCACCGAAAGCCATGGCGATGGCGATATAGACGGCCGACAATTTGAAACTGTCGGCGACACTGAGCACCTTGTCGTCGCGATTGAGCACGCCGAGGTCGAAGGCGAGCAGCAATGCCACGAAGGCGAGGAAGGCCAGCCACATCCAGGTCGGCTGGCCGGCAAAATCGGAATACAGGAAATCGAGCATCATGCCGGACCCTTTTGCTTCGAGAACATCGAAGCCGGCTCCGACATCGCGTCATGCAGGGCATGCGCCAGAGGGGCCCGGTAACCGGCGCTCTCAAATCGCCGAAACGGGCATATCCCGTCAAGGGGCGGTCACATTAAGCTTTGCTCATCTGGAGCAGGACGGGCTGTAGTCGTCCCGTGCGCACCCGGCAATGAAAAAGGCCGGAGCGCAAGGCCCCGGCCCGAAAAGTCAGTTATGCGACCAGCCTTAGTGGGCAGTCGTCATTTTCTTTTCGATTTCGCGCTTCAGGCGCAGGGCCGGCGCGGTAAGCTCGTGGCTGGAAGCCTTGATCAGCCAAGCGTCGAGGCCACCATTGTGCTCGACGGTACGCAGGCCGGCCGCCGAGACGCGCAGGCGCACGGAGCGGCCGAGCACGTCGGAGATCAGCGTGACATTGTGCAGGTTCGGCAGGAACTTGCGCTTGGTCTTGACGTTCGAATGGCTCACCTTGTGGCCGGTCTGAACGCCCTTCTCGGTCAACGAGCAACGGCGGGACATCTTGTCTATCCTTCTCGATTCGGAACGGCGCCGCTGCAGCGGGGCCAGGGCAGATCCGGAAGAACCTGCCGGTGTTAAGAGGGTCCGGCAATCCTGCATGGCTTGCGCCGGCAGAATCGCTTGGGCAAAAAGAAAACCGCCACCCCAGAATGGGGGCGGAACCTCCCGCCAAAATTTGTGTGGGTTGCTATAGTCGGGAGCTTGTGCCGCGTCAAGAGTTTGACTCTAAACTTGGGACGCATGCGCGAGAGGGCTTGCCTTCCGCTGTGCTTGCCTGTATCAGGGCGGCGCATCCGCAAGGATCGCCTTCTGAAAGACCGTTGGCGCCGCTTTAGCTCAGCCGGTAGAGCACATCATTCGTAATGATGGGGTCGCGTGTTCGAGTCACGCAAGCGGCACCACTCTCAGCCTTATATCGACCGTTCGCGTTGTCAGGGCTGACATTCAATTCCACATTTCAGGATAAAAGGCCGGGCAGACGCAATGCCGGCTGGTGCGCGGCGGATCGATCAGGCGACCCGCCAGCGGTGCGAGCAGCGTCTCGACCTGCTCTGCTGAACGAATGGTCGCTTCCCTGACCTCGTAGGGCGCATCGGGGTCGCTCAGGCTGATTTCCAACCGATTCGCCCGCGCATGGACATAGACGGGCTGCCCAGCCAGTTGGATATGGCCAGGCTGGCGGATGCCCTTGGTTCCGGGCACGATGGAAGCAAAGCCCTGATAGGCCTCGGCCGTGTAGGCAACGCCCGGCCCCGGTTGGGGAGAGCCGGGCGCAACGGCGTCCAGCACAATCCCCAAGCCAGCGCAGACATCCACCAGGCCAACCTCCGCCTGCAGCGCGATCGCCAGCAGCAGTTCGTCTCCGTCATTGGCATGGCCGCCGACAGCACGGCAGAAGCGGAAATAACGCAGCCTTCGCGCCCATTGCGCGATCTCCTGCCGGTCATGGCGCTCGAACAGATAGCGGTTCCAACGATCGTCGCTCATGCGCGTGCAGGTCCCTTGCCAGAATCCTCGGCACAGCTTCTCGACGGTGCTCCTTCGTGGTCAATATCGAGAAGCTCTGCAAATATTCAAGATCCTGCAGCTTCCCCCACCCCGTCATACCGGCCGGCACCAGCACATTGGTTGCCCTGCCAGGCGGCAGGACGGATGGAGCTCCACGGCCCCGCGATTGAGCGCGATCCGGTCTTTGCCATCCCGAAACGCCGGGGACGAGATGATGGATCTGGCTGGCGGTTCCGTCGAAGCATCCACGCCTATCTCGGCATCCAGCCCCTGCCCTTCGGGAAAAATGGCTTGCCTGGATCAGCAAAGCCACAGCATGATCACAATCGCTTTGAAAGACGTACCTAAAGACAAGATCAGTCAGGGGGAGACATATGAGTAGCACCGCGGCCGTGGCGGCAGTAGACCCACATGATACCCGTCGACGGGTGATGGCGATTGTCGGCTCATCTTCCGGAAATCTTGTCGAATGGTTTGACTTCTACGCCTATGCGTTTACGGCACTCTACTTTTCGAGTGCCTTCTTCGGCTTCATCAAGAATGCCGAGCCGACCACCCAGCTCCTCTACTCCTCGGCCGTCTTCGCCATCGGTTTCCTCATGCGGCCGATCGGCGGCTGGCTCTTCGGTTGGATTGCCGACCGCTACGGCCGCAAGAACTCGATGATGATCTCGGTCCTGATGATGTGTGCCGGATCGCTGGCGATCGCGCTGCTGCCGACCTATGCCACGGCGGGCATCCTGGCACCGATCCTTCTCCTCGTCTGCCGGATGGTCCAGGGCCTGTCCGTGGGCGGCGAATACGGAACCTCGGCGACCTATATGAGCGAGGTCGCGCTCGCCGGGCGGCGCGGCTTCTTCGGTTCTTTCCAATATGTGACGCTGATCGGCGGCCAGCTCCTCGCCTCGGCCGTCATCGTCATCCTCGAACTCGCATTCAGCGACGAGCAAATGCGGGCGTGGGGCTGGCGAATTCCCTTCGTTGTGGGCGCTTGCGCCGCGGTCGTCGCCTTCTACCTCAGGCGCTCCCTGCACGAGACCTCGTCGGCGGAGACACGCGCCCGCAAGGAAGCTGGCTCGCTCGTCGGCCTGCTGCGCCGGCATCCGCGGCCTTTCCTGACCGTGATAGGCTACACGGCCGGTGGCTCGCTGATCTTCTACACCTTCACCACCTACATGCAGAAATATCTGGTCAATACGGCGCACATGGCCAAGGAGACGGTCAACGTCACCATGACGGCGGTGCTGTTTACCTATATGTGCATGCAGCCCCTCTTCGGCGCGCTTTCCGACAGGATCGGGCGGAAATGGTCGATGATGCTGTTCGGCGGCCTCGCGACGCTCTGCACCGTGCCGCTCCTGACGGCCATCGGCAGCGTTCAGAGCCCGATCATGGCCTATTTCCTGGTGGTAGCGGCACTCGCGATCGTGTCCTTCTACACCTCGATCAGCGGGCTCGTGAAAGCCGAGATGTTTCCGGCCGAGGTCCGCGCGCTTGGAGTCGGCCTCTCCTACGCCATCGCCAATGCCGTCTTCGGCGGTTCGGCCGAGGCAGTAGCGCTTGCCTTCAAGGATGCCGGCCATGAGGCATGGTTCTTCTGGTATGTCACGGCGATGTGCGCGATTGCCTTCCTCACCGCCCTCACCATGCTCGCCAACCGGCCGACCTATCTGGCGGGCGAGGGCACGGAATAGGCCCCTATAGCCCCGTGCCGCAAAGCGCGAGCAGGTTTTCGGTGAACTCGCCAGTATGGCCCCATGAGGCATCTTCGATGCCTCATGGAATTGTCGATAGCGCCGAACAGACCGAGGGGCCAGCGCGCCTCGTTCACCCGCCGATATTGGCTGCTGCCAGCACCGCCATGTTGACGAGATCGGTGTCCTTGGCGGCCAGCGGCACGATCTGCACCGACTTGTCGAGGCCGACCAGGATCGGGCCGATCACCGTGGCCCCGCCGAGCTCCTGCAGCATCTTGGTGGCGATCGAGGCCGAGTGGAAAGCCGGCATGATCAGCACATTGGCAGGCCCTGACAGGCGGCAGAACGGATAGAGCGCCATGGCCTCGCGGTTGAGCGCGACATCGGCGCCCATCTCGCCGTCATATTCGAAATCGACGCGCCGGCGGTCGAGAATACGCACGGCATCGCGCACGCGCTCGGCCCGCTCGCCCTCGGGATGGCCGAAAGTGGAATAGGCGAGCATGGCCACGCGCGGCTCATAGCCCAGGCGCTTGGCCACCGAGGCCGCCTCGATGGCGATGGCAGCCAGCTCCTCCGAGGTCGGCATGTCGTGCACGGCAGTATCGGCCACCAGGACCGTGCGCCCGCGCGCAATGGCGATGGAAAGGCCGAGGACGCAATGGCCGGGCTTGTCGCTGACGACGCGCCTGACATCCTCGAGGGCGATCGAATAATTGCGGGTCAGGCCAGTGACCATGGCGTCGGCATCGCCCATCGCCACCATGCAGGCGGCGAAATGGTTGCGGTCGATCGAGGCCAGGCGCACGCAGTCGCGCATCAAATAGCCCTGGCGCTGCAGCCTGTCATAGAGATATTGCGCATAGGCATTGGTGCGCGGCGAGATGCGGGCATTCTGGATCACCATGCCTTCGCGCAGCTCGACGCCGGCAAACGCGGCGGCCGCCTCCACGCGATCCTCGCGGCCGACCAGGATGGCGGTGCCCAGCCCCTGGTTGACGAAGGACGCGGCGGCACGGATCACCGCCTCCTCCTCGCCCTCGGCGAACACCACGCGCTTGGGCGAACGGCGGACCCGGTCGAAGATGCCGGCCAGCGTGCCGGCGACGGGATCGCGGCGGGCCGAGAGCGCAGCGCGATAGGCAACGAGATCGGCGATCGGCTTGCGGGCGACGCCGGTCTCCATCGCGGCCTTGGCCACGGCCACCGGCACGCGCGTCATCAGGCGAGGATCGAACGGGGCGGGAATGATGTAGTCGCGGCCGAAGCGCGGCCGCGCGCCCTGATAGGCGCTCGCCACCTCGTCCGGCACCTCCTCCTGGGCAAGCTCGGCCAGGGCCTGGGCTGCCGCCACCTTCATCTCCATGTTGATGGCCGTGGCATGCACGTCGAGCGCGCCGCGGAAGATATAGGGAAAGCCCAGGACATTGTTGACCTGGTTGGGGTAGTCGGAGCGGCCGGTGGCGATGATGACGTCGTCGCGCACGGCGTGGGCCTCGTCCGGCGTGATCTCCGGATCGGGATTGGCCATGGCGAAGACCACCGGATTGGGCGCCATCGAACGCAGCATCTCGGTGGTGAGGGCGCCCTTGACCGACAGGCCGAAAAAGATGTCCGCGCCGTCGAGAGCCTGCGCCAATGTGCGCCGGTCCGTCTCGGCGGCATGGGCGGATTTCCACTGGTTCATGCCATCGCTGCGGCCTTTGTAGACCACGCCCTTGGTATCGCAGAGCAGGACGTTGTCCGGCGCAAAGCCCATGGCCTTGACCAGCTCGACGCAGGCGATGCCGGCCGCCCCGGCGCCGTTGACCACCAGACGGGTGGAGTTGATGTCGCGCCCGGTCAGCTTCAGGCAGTTGAACAGGCCGGCGGCAGCGATGATGGCGGTGCCGTGCTGGTCGTCATGGAAGACCGGGATGTCCATCAATTCCTTGAGGCGCTGCTCGATGATGAAGCATTCCGGCGCCTTGATGTCTTCCAGGTTGATACCGCCGAAGCTCGGGCCGAGATAGCGCACCGCATTGATGAAGGCATCGGCGTCCTTGGTATCGATCTCCAGATCGATCGAATCGACATCGGCAAAGCGCTTGAACAGCACGGATTTGCCTTCCATCACCGGCTTGGAGGCCAGTGCGCCGAGATCGCCGAGACCGAGAATGGCGGTGCCGTTGGAGATTACCGCCACCATGTTGCCCTTGGCCGTATAGTCATAGGCCAGCGCCGGGTTCTCCGCGATCGCCCGCACAGGCACCGCCACGCCCGGCGAATAAGCGAGCGAGAGGTCGCGCTGCGTCGCCATCGGCTTGGTCGGTACCACCTCGAGCTTGCCTGGCTTGCCTTGGGCGTGGAAGGCCAGGGCCTCCTGATCGGTGAAGCTGGGGCGGGCTTGATTGGAGCGGACCGGGGTCGAGCCGACTGGGCGCGGCGGTTTCTTATCCGTCATTGCGGGGGCGTTTCCATTATCAGGGGAACCGACCCTAAGCACAATTACGGGCTTCGTCCACGGACGATGCCGCGAAGGCCGCTGTTCCTCCTGCTTCCAAGTGGGAAGAAAAAGCAGCAGGAACCGCGCTGCCGGCCCATCGCGTTCACTGCGAAAAAGGGCGTCAGGCTGCCCGGCGGCCGTCGCGATAACCCTCGAGCCGGCCCTTCAGCGTGTTGAGATAATAAATCGCCCGGCCGCGTTGGCCACGTGCTCGGCTGAGGACATAGCCCCCGAAGGAGCGCAGCATGTAGTTGAAGGAATAGAGCGTGCCCATGCGATGCTTGGCCAGGACATAGCCCATGCCGCGGCCATAGCCGCGCGCCTTCTGCTGCATGCGGACATCCATCATGTCGATGCGAATCTCGGGATGATGGCCATAGATGGCGTCATCATAATAGGAGCGATAGCCGCGCTCCAGCATGCGCAGCACGATGTCGGGCGCCTCGCAGGCCTGCCAGGGCGAGGTGGCGCCGACACCGACATCCTCGTCATAGCCGCCGACGGCCTCGAAAACATCGCGTCGGCAGAAGGACACCCATTCGATCAGCGTGTCGAAGACATCGCGGGCGCCGGTCCAGCGTGCCCCCTCGGCAAAGCGACCATTGATCGAGCGCCCCGTCTCGTCGGCGGCCCGGCCGTTGACGATATCGGCTCCCGTTTCCGCGAAGGTCTTCCGCACCTTTTCCAGCAGCCAGGACGGGTAGGTGCAATCATCATCGGGAAAGCCGAGCAGCTCGCCCTCGGCGACCTTGGCGCCATTGTTGCGGGCCCGGCTTGCACCCGGCACGCCGGGCGTGCGCAGATGGCGGATCGGGAAAGGGCGCATCTTGCGCGCCAGCACCTCGGTAACCCGCTCGTCGCGATTCTGGTCGACGATGATCACCTCGAAATCCCTGAAGGTCTGGGTTTCCAGGCTGTCGAGCATCAATGCGATCTCCTCGGAGCGTCCGAGCGTCGCCATCACCAGTGAAAAATGTACGGCCATCGTCTGCGCCTTGACCTACAATTTGAGAATCCGCGCAGGATCGAGTTGCCCCCGTACCAGATCCCACAGAGCTAGAAGATTGCCGGCGAGCCGTCCGCGCCGGTCGGTCCAAGGCTCCGGAAAGGCGCTCTTGACCAGATTGGAAGCCAGGTTTTCGATGCTGCCCTCCAGCGCACCGCGCAGGCTCATATTGCCCTTGCGCATGATGTAGACGCGGTTGGCGATCTGCGAATAGCCGAGCCGCCGGCCCGGACTGCGGCCGCCTGACTTGGTGCCCAGATGCACGCCGCGCAGGCGCCCACTCCTGACGATCCGGCCGAAAGGCGCGAGCTGCCGGGAGAAATCGACATCCTCGAGCCAAGCATAGAGCGGCAGCTTCTCGTCGAAGGCAAGGCCGTGCCGGCGCACCGGCTCGAGCCGCACCGCCATGTTGCAGCCATAGCCGTTATAGACCGGCTCCAGCGTGTCAGCCGCGCGATTGGGGCCCGCCGCCTCCAACCTGTCGAGGCCCTCGCGCATGCCGAGCCCCGCTCCCGGGGCGCCATCGGCGAGCACCGTCCCGGTGACCATCACCATATCGGGATTTTCGACAAACAGCCTGACGGTCTCGGCCAGGAAATCGGGCGCGGGCAGGAAGTCGTCGTCGAAGAACATCACGATGTCCGCATCGGTGGCGGCCATCAGGGCATTGCGCTGATGCGGCAGGCCGACCGGGCCCGCGATCATCTTCAGGCCCGGAACGAGCTGGCGGAGGGCGGCTTCGTCGGCATCGGCGGGCTTGGCCGGGCAGATCAGGAAATCGTCGGGCCGGCGCTCCTGGCCCATCATCACCCGCACGGTCTCGGTCAGCACATCCCGTCGGCCCGCCGTCGCGATTGCGACGGCAATCCGCATGTTTTCATGCGCCTTCACGCCGATCTCTCCATGATGCAGGTCTTCCTTGCCATCGCCACGCATGTCGTCAGGTCCTGAACCGAAGCCGTGCCCGCGACATGAGCTGGTCGACCAGGCCGGTCAGCCCGAGCGCATCGCCGAACCAGCGCGACATCAGATAGACACTGCCGACATAGGTCACGAGATAGACCGCGCCGGCAGCGCCAATCCGGACCAGATTCATGACGATGTCGGTACTGTCTTGAAACAGGGTCGAGACATAGACCAGGAAAAGCGCACTGATCACCAGGGCTGCACAGGGCCCGACAAAGGCGGCAAGCTGGGCACGATAGCCCAACCCGATCATCGATTTCACCGCCATCATGGTCGAGACCAGCACCGCAAGCGTGGCAAGCCCCTTGGCTGCAATCGCTCCCATAACGCCGAAGCACAGGATACCGGCGATGGTGAGCGGCACGCGCACGGCAAACTCGATCAGGTTCCTGAAGGTGATCTGCCGCGACTTGTTGAGACTGACGGCCAGCGGCGCCATCGGCAGCGCCGGAATGGAGCCGATGCAGGCCAGGGCGATGCCGGTAAGGATGGGGGCGGCCTCGGCCCATTGCGGGCCGAGAAAGACATGAATCAGGTGCTCGGCCATGATGGCGCCGAAGCAAAGGATCGGGGCCATCAGCAGGAAAATGCCGACACTGGCCTTGAGATAGCTGTTCCGAAGGCCGCCATTCTGATGCGCATTGACGAAGGCCACGTTCAACGGCGTCCCGAGCGGGGCGGCCAGGACCTGGAACGGCAGCGAGGAAAGATCGTTGGCCATGACATAACGCCCGAAGGCGGCGGGCGGAATGAAACGGGGTAGAATGAAGCGGTCCGCCTGCCAGTTGATGGCCGACAGGATCTGCGACATCAGGTTCCAGGTCAGGATGTCGGCAAAGACCGGCCAGGCCTTCAGCGTCAGGCGCGGGCGCATCGGCGCGAGCCAATAGGAGCCGACCAGGGCGACGAAGGCGACCAGAATGGTTCCGAGCGCGATCGACCAGTAGCTCCGCGTCAGGATCGCCACGATGATCGCGGTGGTCACGGCAATGGTCTTGCTGGTGATGTCGAGCCCTGCCTGGCGGCGGAAATCCATGCGCCGGTTGAATTCCACCAGCATGGGACTGACGCAGCCGCGCATGGCAGGCGCCAGCGCCAGGCTCATCACCAGCGGCACCAGCCGGGGCTCGCCATAGAAGATCGAGATGGGCCAGGCGCAGAGAATGAAGAAGCCGGCGATAATCAGCCCGCGCAGGGCGCCCAGCGTGAAAGCGGTGTTGTAGACCTCCGCGGTCGGCTCGGGAACGCGCAGCATGGCTGCGCCGAGCGGCAGTTCCATCACGGCCTCGACGATGAAGATCAAGGTCATCGCCATCGCGACCAGGCCGAAATCGCTGGGCCCGAGGAAACGGGCCAGCACGATCAGGGCGACGAAATCCACCGACTTGCCGGCAAGCCGCGCTCCGGCCGTCCAGGCACCGGCCTTGGCCGTCTGTTTCGAAAGTGCGCCGATTTCAGCCCTCATGGCGGCACAGGCTCCCCTCTGCCTGCCCCCTTAGGGACCAAGCAGTTTCGAAGCCGGCGCCGGAAGCTCCGCGCTGCCATTGGGGAGATACGATCAGGATCATCATCGAGGTTGAAGTGTATGGAACGTGGATATCACGGCGCGACGACCGGAGCCTTTCATCAGCGAACAAAAATCTCGACCCGGGGTTCGTGCCCCAGACCGGCTATCAAAACAAGTCGTGGCTTATCCGGCCGCGGATGACCGCCGATGATGACGGCTGCTACCAGCGATGGCTATTTTATGCAAAGGCCTCGCAGCCTGACAGCTATCCATTCGAAGGATCGCCAAAAGGGAACCACTCCCCCTTTTGGGAGGTGGTCCGCGTCGCACCCTCTGGGCTATCCTCAGGCAGCTCGGCAAAGACCTGGCGGCTCCCAATCATCACACATCAGCAGCCCGTTGCAACGCTCCGTCGATGGAGCACCCGCGAGCCTGAAAGGAATTCGTACCCATGAGTCCCATCACCCGGCGCCTGTTCCTGGCCGTTCCCGCCCTGGGCCTGTTCGCCGCTCCGGCATGGGGGCAGGCCGCACCGGATCTCAGCGGCTACAAGCTCATCTTCAGGGACGAGTTCGACGGCACCGAGCTCGATCGCGACAAATGGCACATCGGCACCAATCCCAAGGGCGAGCAGTGGGGTTCCGACAGCTATTTCGTCACCGCCAGCCAGGCGGACGCCGAGCTCTTCGGCCAGGTCTACCAGGTCGCGGACGGCAAGCTGCGGATCCGGGCCAACCACAAGGCCGACTTTGCCGATCCCACCGGCTGGAAGCGCAAATGGTATTCCGGCATGATCAGCACGGCCTTTCCCAACGGCAAGCCGCCGAGCGCAGCCTTTCGGCGCGGCTATGTCGAGGTCCGCCAGAAATTCCCGGCCGGAAAGGGCGTGTGGCCGGCCAATTGGGCCCTCAACCTGAAATCGCAGACCCCTGAGGGCGATCCGCTCGGTTCCATCGAGATCGACGGGCTGGAAGCCTATGGCGTCGACATGACCATCTTCCACACCATCGTCCACAATTGGGGGAACAAGACCTCTTCCCCCGCCATGTCGCAAAAGCTCCCCGACCTGACCGCCGATTTCCATACCTATGGCTATCTGGTGGGCGACAACGAGGTTTCCGCTTTTCTCGACGGCAAGCTCGTCCACACGGTTTCGCTGTTGCGGGCCGATAGCGTCGACCGCTTCTTCTGGATGTTCAACCTGGCCATGGGCGGCGGCTGGCCGATTACCGTTCCCGAAAACGGCCATTACGACATGCTGATCGATTATGTCCGCATCTATTCCAAGGATCCGGACGCGGTTGCCATCAACCCATGATTTCTAACCCATAGCTTCTAACCCATGACCTCGGCTCTGGCCGGCCTGATGGCCTCCGCCGTCTGCTTTCTGGCCCCCGAATCGAGGTCGCAGGTAGCGCAGGCAATGCCGGCCAGCATGTAGAAGGGCAGGCCGAGATCGATCAGGGTACCCGAGATCGTCGCCATGATCAGACCCACGAGACAGCCGATCCGCAGGGCGGCGCGCAGCTGGATCGTGGCCCAATCGAGAGGGCGGATAGCGGGTTTGAACAGCACCATCAGGATGAAGATCCCGTAGGTGAGTGCGCCGATGGCACCGAGATTGGCCAGAACCGCCAGCGGGAAGCTCGAGGCGCGCACCGTGCCAATGCCGGCTCCCAGCCCATAGGTCGCGAAGAAAGTCTCGAGCGCCGTCTGGTTCCACATGCCGCGCTCCGCCGCCGACTGGCTCGTTCCCTTGTTCAGGACGAAGTCCTGTATCATGCCGTAGATCGTTTCTGCCAAGGCGGGAGTGAGCAGCACGGCTGCGACGATCACGGCAAGCAGCAGGGGCGCAAAAGCGAGATAGGCATAGACGCTGCGCGGCAGGGGCCCTCCCCGCACGAGCCGCAGCAAGGACTCCGCGTAGAGGATCGCCAGCACCACCGGCAAGGCAACATAGCCGCTGGTGGAAGTGCAGAAGATCACCAGGAGCAAGTTGATCAGCGCCAGCCAGAATGTGAGCTGAGGGCGGATATTGCCGAGCCAGAGCCGGAGAGCAAAACTGCCGGCCCACATCGACGACGAGGCGAAGGCCGCCGCCTCGGTGAAGGAGCCGTTGATGCGCTTGAGCCCGTTGACCACGGTATCGTCGTGCATCGTGTAGGTGGTGTTGCGCATGAAATCGAGCAGGAAGGCGGTTCCCGTCCAGAAGGTGGCGAGATCGACGGCCGCGAAGAAAATATTGAGGGCGCAATAGGCCACCACCGCATTGGTGACAGCCTCCAGGCCTTCCCTGGTCCGCGCAACGATGTAGCAGATCAGAAAGCAGACGATGTCGCCGATGAAATATACGCTCTGCGTCAGATTGCCGGTGGTGGGAGAAAGCGGCACCAGAATGGGCGCAGAGCCACCGTCGGAGGTGGCACCGATGGCGGCGACATAGGAGGCCCCGGCGAAGAAGCGCGGCAGGATGAAGGCCCCGACGATGCCGACAGCCGCCGTCGCAACGAACCAGAATCCCTCGCGCGGAAAGGTGAGGCGTGCCGTGACGACCGACCAGGTGCCCGGGCGCGTCAGCACGGATGCCGCCGTGAAGCCCAGCAGCAGATGGGCCGGCTGGATGGTGGTGCCCGCCAGGATCAACGCGGCGGAAGAACCAAAGATCATGCATGGGATGAGCACGGAGACGCCGAAGATCGGCCCGCGTCTCAAAGCCAGGATTCCAAGCAGAATAAAGAAGACGCCGATGGGTTCCAAACTCACGCCAGGCCCTTTCTGTCTGCCCATGGCAGGGTACGTTCCAGCAGAAACGCCCGCTCCAATCCTTGCTTCGGCCCGGCCTCGCAGCGTTCGAAAGCAGTTCGAACCGTGGAACGCCTGTTTTCCGGCTCAGGAAAGATATTCCCGAATGGCCCCGTTCGCGCAAAAATGCCGGCACGGGTTCCGCCGTCGGGACAGTATCACATCATGGCGCACGACGATTCCAGTTCGAACGCCTCCGAAGCATGGCAGCAGCCGCAGCGATACCGGCCTGGCAGGATCGGTGTCCAGCGGGCTTTTCTAGACAATGGCACACGCAGCCGACAGATATCCATTCGGCGGATATCAATGAGAAGGAGCCCCATCCCTTTAGCCAAGTGGCCTGCGCCGGGCTTTTGTGGATTATGCTCAGATCGTCTTGGCCATGATGCCGCCGGTTTCGAATGTCGAAGCTTGGCGGAAGGACCTTGCCACAGCGGTCAGCCCCGGCGATGCAACCACACCATGGCGACGAGCCTTCGCAAGCCGCATCGACAAGAAACTGTTTGGCGTTTTTCCTTTCCGACGAGAGCTGGCCTTGCGCATCCTGCATGTCTTGAATCATACACGCCGCCTCAACGGTCATGTGCACCTCACCATCGATCTCGCCTGCATGCAGGCGCAGCTCGGTCATGAGGTGGCCATCGCCAGCGGCGATGGTGACTTCGACGCCTTGCTGGCGGCCCATGGCGTTGAGATCATCCGGATCGACCAGCGCCAGAAGCCCCTGGTGGCGCTGCGCGCGGTCGCCGCGCTCACCCGGCTGCTGCGTTCGCGCCGTTTCGATATCGTGCATGCCCATATGATGACGAGCGCGGTGCTGTGCTGGCCGGCCTGCAAGGCGGCGGGCGTGCCGCTGGTCACCACAGTTCACAACGAATTTGCGCGCAGCGCCGTCGCCATGGGCGTGGGCCGGCGGGTGATTGCCGTGAGCGACGCCGTCGCCCGTTCGATGGCCAAGCGCGGCATCCCGGCTTCCCGCATCCGCACCGTGCTGAACGGCAATATCGGTTCGCCGCGCCTCTCGGCGCCGGCCGGCCCGCCTGCGGCTCTGGGCACGCCCTCGCTTCTCTATGTCGGCGGCCTGCATCCGCGCAAGGGGGCGCCCGTCCTGCTGCGGGCCTTCGAGCGGGTCGCCAGGGAAGTTTCCGGGGCCTCGCTGCATTTCGTCGGCGACGGCCCGCACCGCGCCGAATACGAGGCCATGGCCGCGGCCATGCCATGCGCGGCGGCGATCACCTTTCACGGTGGCTGGGACGACCCGCGGCCTTTCTTCAGGGGAGCGGATGTCTTCGTGCTGCCATCCCTGGCCGAACCGGCCGGGCTGGTGCTCTCCGAGGCCAGCGAGGCGGGCTGCGCCATCGTCGCTTCCGATGTCGGCGGCGTGCCGGAAATGCTGGATGGCGGCAAGGCCGGCCTGCTGGTGCCCCCCGATGATCCTGCTCGCCTGGCCGAGGCCCTGGTTTCCCTGCTCACCACCCCCGGAGCCCTGGAGGATGGCAAGAGCCGCGCCCGCGCGAATGCCGAGCGCATGACCCTGGACCGCGTGGTCGAGGAGACCTTTGCGGTCTATCGTGAATGCCTGCCGGCTTCGGCCCCAGGCGGGTCTCAGCCCCAGGTCAGCGGGTCGAGGCCTAGATAGAAGGCGAGCCGACCCCTGTCCGGCCGCTGCAGCCCGAGCACCTCGAACAGGCTGGTGAAGGCCGCTTCAGCCTGCTCCGGTCCAGACCAGCTCTCGCCGGCATTGGCCAGCATCAGCGCAAGATCGGCATAGCGGTCCGCCGTGCCGAGGCGGCCGAGATCGATCATGCCGGTGCAGCGCAGCGTGGCGGGATCGACCATGAAATTGGGCATGCAGGCATCGCCATGGCAGACGACGCGATCCCCGGCTTCTTCCGCCAGGCGCTGTTCGCGCTGTGCCTCGAGCGCAAGAAGGAGGCCGGCCGGATTCGCCTCCCGCTGCTCCGGCGGCAGGAAATCCGGATTGACGGCGCCGCGTGACACCACGTCGGTCGCGCGTGCGAGCATGGTCGACAGGCCGCGTTCGAACAGGCACTCCTCGATCGCCAGCGCGTGCAGCGCGCCGATCCGCGCCGCGATCGACGGCCAGGCCTGCAATAGCTGATTGCCGTCGAGGTCGCTCGCCGGTACGCCGGCTATGGCACTGGTGACCAGGCAGGCGCCCTCCTCCCCCGCACGCCAATCGAGCACCTCGGGTGAACCGAGCTTGAAGCGGCTCAGCCATTCGACCCGCCGGCATTCTCCCTCCAGGGCCATGGCGCCCCTGCCCCGTGATAGTTTGGCAAAGGCCAGGCCATCGCTGCGGCGATAGACGCTGTCGCCCGATTCACCATGGCCGACCACGAGCCATTCTTTTGCCGATGGCAAGGCTGGCAGCAGGCTCTGGATATTGGCGGCCGAAGGCATGGCGAATCGCTCCGAATTGGGAGCCGTGACCATAGTGCAGAATAATACCAAGTCCCGGGAACGATGTGCATCGGTCGATCTTTCGCACCCTGGCATGAGGCGGCGGCCGGAACGCGGAGTGTCGACCTCTGGTCGACATCTTCTTTCCGAGTTTTCAAGAATGTCGATCTGGAGATCGGCACTCCAATCCCGCACTATCCCTGCAAAGTTAGCGCCTATGCCTGTCCCCTCCCCGGCACCGGAGCGGCCGATCCTGCGTCTCGAGTTCGGGATGCCACGGGCTGAGTGGCACCCCATTGGTTCGCAGGGGCTTTTGCCCTATATCAAGGGCCTTCAATCACTCGGAAGCACCATGTCTGGCCTCGCCAACCGCCCCTATCTGAAGATGAACGGCATCGGCAACGAGATCGTCGTGCTCGATCTCACCGACGGGTCGCATGTCGTCACGCCGGCGGAAGCCCAGGCCATCGCGGCACATGAGCCGTTCGACCAGCTGATGGTGCTCTATCCGCCGCAGCAGGCGGGAACAGATGCCTTCATGCGCATCTTCAACGGTGACGGTTCCCAGTCCGGCGCCTGCGGCAACGGCACGCGCTGCGTATCCTGGTATCTGATGCCGGTGCTCGGCAAGGACCGCCTGGTGCTGCAGACGCCGACCAGCCTGGTCGAGGCCCGGCGCGCCGGTGCGGATTTCACCGTCGATATGGGCCCGCCCGCCCTGGACTGGCAGGCGATCCCCCTGTCCCGGGACGCCGGCGATACCAGGGCGATCGACTATGCCTATGGCCCGGCCGGGGCTGCCGTCCTGCAATCGCCGAGCGTGGTGAGCATGGGCAATCCCCATGCGGTGTTCTGGATCGACCGGGATCCCGCCGAGATCGACCTCGCGGCCATCGGCCCGGCCATCGAGCACGATCCCCTGTTTCCCGAGCGGGTGAATGTCTCAATCGCCCAGGTTCGCGATAGCAGCCATATCGTGCTGCGCGTGTGGGAGCGCGGCGCTGGCCTCACCCGCGCCTGCGGCTCGGCCGCCTGCGCCACCGGCGTGGCCGCGGCGCGGCTTGGCCTCACCGGGCGCGAGACGCGCATCAGCCTGCCGGGCGGAGACCTCCGGATCGAATGGCGCGAGACCGATGGTCACGTGCTGATGACCGGCGCAGCGGAACTCGAGCATGAGGCTCGCTTTGCGGCCTCCTGGTTCGCCGACGCGGCATGACCGAGATCGTCACCTTCGGCTGCCGCCTCAACATTCACGAATCCGAGGCGATGAAGACCGTCATCGGCTCGCGTGACGATCTGACCGTGGTCAATTCCTGCGCGGTGACGGCCGAGGCGGCGCGCCAGGCCAGACAGGCCATCCGCCGGCTCAAGCGCGACAATCCGGAGCGGCGGATCGCCGTCACCGGCTGTGCGGCACAGACGGATGCAGACCGCTTCACCGCCATGCCGGAAGTCGATTTCGTGGTCGGCAATGCAGAGAAGCTGAAAGCCCGCACCTGGGCCTCGCTGAGCAAGACTTCGGGCAAGCTCGTGACCTCCGACATCATGACGGCCGAAGACATCGCCTTGCCCGAGGTCGAGCGTTTCGAGGGCCGGGCACGCGGCTTCGTGCAGATCCAGAACGGCTGCGACCACCGCTGCACCTTCTGCATCATTCCCTTCGGCCGCGGCAATTCGCGTTCCCTGCCCCCGCAGACGGTGATCGCGCAGATCCGCCGGCTGGTCGAGGCCGGCTACAAGGAGATCGTGCTGACCGGGGTCGACCTCACCAGCTATGGCCCCGACCTGGTCGATCCCCTGCCCTTGGGCACCCTGGTACGCCGCATTCTGCGCGAGGTGCCGGAACTGCCGCGCCTGCGCCTGTCTTCCATCGATTCGATCGAGGCCGACGCCGATCTGATGCGGGCCCTGGCCGAGGATGACAGGCTGATGCCGCATCTGCACCTGTCGCTGCAGGCCGGCGACGACCTCATTCTCAAGCGCATGAAGCGCCGCCATCTGCGCCAGGATGCGATCCGCTTCTGCGCCGAGGCCCGGCGCCTCCGGCCCGACATCGTGTTCGGGGCCGATTTGATCGCCGGTTTCCCCACCGAGGACGAGACGATGTTCAGCCGCTCGCTCGATCTCATCGAGCAGTGCAGCATCACCTATCTGCATGCCTTTCCCTTCTCGCCGCGGCCCGGCACGCCTGCGGCGCGCATGCCGCCCGTCGACGGCGCGGAGGTTAAGCGGCGCGCCGCCCGGCTGCGGGAGGCCGGCGACCGGGCGATGGCACGCTTTCTTGCCAGCGAAACCGGCGAGACCCGCGAGATCCTGATGGAGCGCGGCGGCATCGGCCGCACCGCGCAATTCGCGGCCGTGCGGCCCGACAAGCCGGCGGCCCCGGGCAGCTTCCTGCGTGTGCGGATCGACGGCCGGCAAGGCCGGGAACTGACGGCGACGGCTCTGTAGGCGGCGCCAGCCGGCGCTTCACCGAGGCGCGCATGTCTCAGCGGCATGGTTGCATGGTGCGATGTGCGTATTCTGGAACCGGCAGGACTGCGGGAAAGAGGCGGCCCGGATGACCGCGCTCCCCGTGACACAATTGCGCCACGTCTGATTCATCGGCCATTCAGCCTGGGGACGCCAAGATAGCTCCAACAGTACCGGCATCGGCAAGCTTTACGTAACGTTTACCTTGTTAGAATGCGCCTGAGAGACTCTATGCGCATGACGAACTTGCCGACCAGAGCCTCCTGCCGAAAAGCGGACGCCTTTTTCGGCGAGAATGACGCGACGACAATAACCTATGGCGTCGGGCCCGAACCCGAATTCGGATCCGATGCCGTAAGCGGCCCCCGGAGACCGGCGTGACGATTTCGCATTTCTTTCGATCGGCGCTCGGCGCCAGCCTTTTCATCGCTACCGGCCTGGCGCCTTCCCTGGCAGCGGCTGCCAGCGCCAAGACAGCGATAAACTACGGTGTCACCCTTGCCGGCTTTCCCATCGGCACGGCAAACCTCGCCATCAATCTGAGCGATGGCGGCCCCTACAAGATCGACGCCTCCGCCAAGGTGGGCGGTCTGATCCGGCTGATCAGCGATGGGCGTGGCTCGGCGTCCTCATCGGGCAAACTCGGCTCCAGCCAAGTCCGGCCAACGGCCTATACCCTCACCTCGGTGGCAGGCAAGAAGCCGCAATCCGTGCAGATGGCTCTCGCAGGCGGCAATGTCACCGCCCTGCAGCTGCAGCCGGACCTGCCGCCGCGCAAGGATCGAGTGCCGCTCACGGATGCCAACAAGCATGGCGTGATCGACCCGCTTTCGGCCGTGCTGGTACCCGTCACCGGCAGCGCGACCCTTGACGCCTCGGCCTGCCGACGCTCGCTTCCGGTGTTCGACGGGGCGCAGCGTTTCGACATCAGGCTGTCCTACGCCCGTACGGAGCAGGTGAGCGGCAAGGGATATGCCGGTCCCGCCATCGTCTGCTCGGCACGCTATGTGCCGATTGCCGGACACCGGCCTTCGCGCTCTCAGACCAAGTTCATGGTCGATAATCGCGACATCGAGCTATGGCTGGCGCCGATCGGCGAGACCCATGTGCTCGCTCCGTTCAAGATCATTATCGGTACCCAGATCGGGCGTCTGACCCTGACCGCATCCCGCTTTGGCGGCGACGCTGAGTGAACCCGATGCGGCTGTCCCGAAACGGGACGCCGGAGGTTAAGCCCGTGCAGCCCGATTTCGTCTCAATTGACTTCCATCCCTTGCCAGGGGTGGAACAGGGTTGTCTTTAGCCAACTATTGATCGGCTTGTTCAACACGATGAGAAGCCGGCCACCTGTTTTACCGATAGGGTCTCATCGGCGCGTTCCGTGCAGGGCTAGGATGAGGATGGCCAGCTGACACATTCCGAACCTATCGCCTCCTCCCACCCCGATCGACACCAAACTACCGTGGAAACATCGAGAAAGCCCCGGATCTTTCCGATTCGTCGGTGATTCGTTCAGGGTTCGGCTACATCCTCCGCCACGATTAACAGCCGCCAGCCGCCATTAAGTTGCCGGCTTAGCTTTCCGTCAACCATATCCCGGCAAGAAACGTCGATAAAGGCCAAGCCAGCGACTTGGCAAGCGGTTCCCAGACCCACCCGCAGGCATTGCGTTCCGGGATGGCGAGCCATTGAAACGGGTTTTCCCCCGGAAGTGCGGGCATCCTCGCCCGCTTTTGCTCGCCAGGGCGCTTCGCCCAAGTGCTGTCAGTCGATCTCGAAGACACCGGTGACGGGCACGTGATCGGAGGGCTTTTCCCAGCCACGGGCTTCACTGAGAATCTCGATCGACCGGGCCGTGCCGGTCAGGCTCGGGCTCGCCCAGATATGATCGAGCCGCCGGCCGCGGTTGGAGGCGATCCAGTCGGCAGCGCGATAGCTCCACCACGTATAGAGTTTGGCCGGCTCGGGCGTGAATTCGCGCATCAGGTCGATCCAGCCTCCGACGGCAATCATCGCCTTCATCGCCTCGGTTTCCACCGGCGTATGCGAGACGACATCGAGCAGTTGCTTATGGCTCCAGACATCATGCTCGAAGGGCGCGATGTTGAGGTCTCCCACCAGCAAGGCCCGGCCATTGGCTTGCGGAAAATCGCCGGCAAACCAGGCATGCATCTCCGCGAGAAAATCGAGCTTATGACCAAACTTCGGATTGAGCTCGCGATCGGGAATATCCCCGCCCGCCGGCACGTAAAAATTGTGAACGGTGAGCGGCTGCTTCAGGCCGGCTTCGGCCCCGAGCCGAATCGAGATATGGCGGGCGTCGCCCTTCTGGCAGAATTCGCGCTTGTCGACGGTCTCGAAAGGCAGGCGCGAGAAGATCGCTACGCCGTGATAGCCCTTCTGCCCATTGAAGGCGATGTGCTCGAAGCCCAGCTTGCGTACATCGTTGAGAGGAAACTTGCCGTCCTCGACCTTGGTTTCCTGCAGACACAGAATGTCCGGGTTCTTCTCCCTCACGAGCCGCTCCACCAATCCCATACGCAAGCGGACCGAATTGATATTCCAGGTGGTGAGGGTGATCTGCATGGAGAAGATACTCGGGTGAGGGGGTCGCCACGCCTTGCGTGGGGTGGTCCTGGTCGAAGATGCCGGCTGTCGGGCAACGCTACCAGCGGGAGCCGAATGATCCTTGCCCCCCAACTCTGCCGGGCCTCGCGATCGGCCTGGCTGCCATCGGGGAAAGATCGGAAGACGGTGCCCCGATCCGATTCAGGGATCAGAACAGATGCCCTACTTTCTCGCTACGGCGGCACTGTTCCGAAAGGAGGAGGTCGCTGTCGGCACAAAGCCTAGCCGCGCAAACGGCGGCAGAGATCGTCGAGCTGCTCGAGCGATTTGTAGCGAATCTTCAGCTCGCCGCCATCGCCACGGTGATCAAGCACGACCTTGAGACCGAGTACGTCGGAGATGGTCCGCTCCAGGGCAATCGTATCGGGATCTTTCTCGACGCGGCTGCGCGCCCGCAAGATCTTGCCGGCACTTTGCGACTGATCCTGTACGATGCTCTCAGCGTCGCGCACCGACATATTCTCATCGATGATCAGCCGGGCCACGCTTTCGGGATCGGAGACCGACAGGAGGGCGCGCGCATGCCCAGCCGTCAGCTTGCCGCTCACCACATTGACCTTGATCGCATCGGGAAGCTTGAGCAGGCGCAGCGTGTTCGCCACGTGGCTACGGCTCTTGCCGATGACCTTGGCAAGATCGTTCTGAGAATAGGAGAATTCCTCGATCAGGCGGTCATAGCCGATCGCTTCTTCGATCGCGTTGAGGTCGGCTCGCTGGACATTCTCGATGATAGCAAGTTCGAGCGCTTCCTTGTCGGAGGCTTCGACGATCGTTACGGGTACATCATGAAGCTCGGCCCGCTGCGCGGCACGCCAGCGCCGCTCGCCAGCGATGATCTCGTAAGCATCCATGCTGCCCGCGACGGCGCGGACCAGGATCGGCTGGATGATGCCCTTCTCGCGAACGGAATTCGCGAGATCCTCGAGTTCTTCCTCGCTGAAATTCTGACGGGGATTCTTCGGGTTAGGCCGCAAGAAACCCGTTGGCACCCGACGCTGCCCCCGGGCCCGTTCGATCGCCGCGCCTTCATCGCCCGCATCCCCGATCAGGGCTGCCAGGCCGCGTCCCAGCCTCGGGCGCATCTTGTCATCAGAAGTCATGGTCGATCCTTACGCAGCACGTAACAATTTCTCGCGCTGAATCACTTCGGAGGCGAGACGAACATAGGCCTGGCTACCCGGGCATTTGAGATCATACAGCAGGGACGGCTTGCCATAGGACGGGGCTTCCGACACGCGAACATTGCGCGGGATCACCGTCTGATAGACTTTCTCGCCCAGGAAATCGCGAACATCTGCCATGACCTGCCCGGAAAGATTGTTGCGGGCGTCATACATGGTCAGCACCACACCATGAATGCTGAGATGTGGATTGAGCGAATTACGCACCTGCTCCACCGTGCGCAGGAGTTGCGACAAGCCTTCCAGAGCGAAGAACTCGCATTGCAGGGGCACCAGCACGGCATCGGCAGCTGCCATGGCATTCACGGTGAGAAGATTGAGCGAGGGCGGGCAATCCACCAGGACATAGGAGCAGGGGAAATCGCTCGATGAAGTCAGGGCATGGATGGCCTTGCGCAGGCGGAATGCGCGGTCCCGTTCACTCGCAATTTCAAGTTCGACACCGAGCAGATCCATATTGGACGGCGCAATATGCAGCCGCGGCACGACCGTCTCGACGATTGCCGCGCGCAGATCGCAATCCCCCACCATCACGTCATAGGTGGTCCGCACGCGCTGCTTCATGCCGATTCCGAGACCGGTTGAAGCGTTGCCCTGGGGATCGAGATCGATGATCAGCACATCCTCGCCGATCGCGGCAAGCGCGGTACCGAGATTGATGGCCGTCGTGGTCTTGCCGACCCCACCCTTTTGATTGGCAATAGTGAGAATACGCGGCAACGTCATGGCACCTATCTTTCCTGCAGCACGAAGCGTGGAAACGGCATCTATTTGTCACCCGCCAGGCGCTTTGTCGCGGCTTTGATCGAAACAATCTGCCCAGTCGAGTCAGTAAGGCTCGGTATCAATTCCGCTCGGATATTCCAATATTTAGTTGCTCGGGTCAATTCCTGCCCTACATCTTGACCCTTGAGAAACAACGCACGGGCTCCCGTTTTCAACAGCTCCGCACTGTAGTCGAGCAATTCGGGCAGCGACGCCAAGGCGCGGGCTGTGATCAGATCCACCGGACTTTGCCAGTTCGAGACAAAATCCTCGATCCGAACCGCATGCACTGTCGCTGGCGCGCCGGTTATACGCGCCACCTCGCGCAAGAAAGAAGCCTTGCGACCATTCGACTCGACCAGATGCACCTGAAATCCCGGCACACTCTTGTTAGCAATCGCCAGGACCATGCCGGGAAAGCCGGCGCCACTGCCGAAATCGACAATCGTCCTGGCATCCCCAAGCAGGGGAAGCAATTGAGCGCTGTCGGCAATATGGCGAGTCCAGGCCTGGGAGAGGGTCGACGGGGCCACCAGGTTTTTGATCTTTTGCCAGCGCTGCAGGAGCTCGACATACAGGTCTAAGTCTCCAACTGTTTCACGTGAAACAGGGAGGGATCGCAGCGCTTCCTGGCGGTCAATATCGAGTGTCATGGCCGGACCATGGCTGATCCCACTCGCGGTGGCAAGCGAGACCTGGAGTAATCCAACGCTGCGGCCGACCGGCCTCATGAACCGGAGTGGGCTATTTTCATCGGGCGTACGGCATAGCGTGAATCTGGTTCACTTAGCTGTCCGCCAGTTTGTTCGGCTTTGTCATCATCGGCTCAATCCGGTGATCCAACCAAGATCTCCGCGTCGTGCTGGCGCCATTCTAAATGGCCAGACGTTTTCTTCCTTGAAAGACCTGCATTGGGCTTAGCCTGCGGCATGTCGGTCATGCGACTGCATACCGTTTCGCGGTTCTGGAAAAGATTCGATACGAGTCCGAATCGATCAGAGAGAGGCCCTTGCCTGTTTACGCTTGCGGAGGGCCGCAAGCAGAAGGGTGGTTGCCGCCGGCGTGATACCGTCAATCCGGCTCGCCTGGCCAATGGTACGCGGCCGCACACTGGCGAATTTCTGCCGGGTCTCATTGGAGAAGCCCACCACGGCCTGGAAGTCAAAATCACCAGGTATTTCAATATCTTCGTCACGACGAAAGGCAGCCACATCCGCCTTCTGCCGCTCCAGATAGACGGCGTACTTGGCCTCGATCTCGACCTGCTCGAGCACGGCACCCTCGAATCCGGCGGCTTCCGGCCACAGACGGGCAAGATCGGTGAAAGCCACATCGGGGTAGGCAAGGAGATCGAAAGCGGAGCGCCTGACGCCATCACGATTGATATGAATGCCAGCCACCGCCGCCTGGTTGGGCGTCACCGAAACGGATCGGCCCCAGGCAAGGGCCGTTTCGAAGGCCGCCTGCTTGGTCTTCCAGGCCCGTTCCCTGACAGCACCGACCAGACCAAGCGCGATGCCGCGATCGGTCAGGCGCCTATCGGCATTGTCGGCTCGCAGGGTCAGGCGATATTCGGCACGCGAGGTGAACATGCGATAGGGCTCGCTCACACCCCGGGTGACGAGGTCATCGATCATCACGCCGATATAGGATTCGTCGCGGCGGAAACTAACGCCTTCGGCGCCACCCGCCCGGTGCGCCGCATTGAGTCCGGCGACCAGGCCCTGCGCGCCCGCCTCCTCATAGCCGGTGGTGCCGTTGATCTGGCCGGCCAGGAACAGTCCGCGCACCCGCCGTGCCTCGAGCGTGGCATCGAGCTCGCGAGGGTCGATATGGTCATATTCGATGGCATAGCCGGGCCGGATCATCCGGACCTTCTCGAGGCCTGGAATGGTCGCGAGCATGGCCTGCTGCACATCCTCGGGCAGGGAGGTCGAGATGCCATTGGGATAGACCGTATGGTCGTTCAGGCCTTCCGGTTCCAGGAAGATCTGATGGCCGTCCCGCTCGCCGAAGCGCACTACCTTGTCCTCGATCGACGGGCAATAGCGCGGACCCCGGCTCTCGATCTGCCCCGAATAGATCGGTGCGCGGTGGATATTGTCCTGGATGACCTTGTGGGTCTGCGGCGTGGTACGAGTGATACCGCAGGAAACCTGCGGATTGGACAGATGCGTCGTCAGTGTCGAGAACGGCTCCGGCGGCTCGTCGCCGGGCTGCATCTCGAGCGAGGCCCAGTCGATGGTTCGGCCGTCGAGACGCGCCGGCGTACCCGTCTTCAGTCGCCCCAACTCGAAACCGATGCGGGCGAGGGTTCGGGAAAGACCGAGGGCAGGGGCTTCACCGACGCGGCCGGCCGCAATCCTGGTATCGCCGATATGGATGATGCCGCTCAGAAAGGTTCCGGTGGTCAGGACAACTGATCCGCAGCCGAATCGATCACCCTTCGTGGTCGATACGGCCCGGACCGCGCCATCCACGATCTCGATATCGTCCACCTCGGCTTCGACCACGGTCAGATTGGCCTGCTCGGCAATCGCCGTCTGCATGGCAGCGGCATAGAGCGCACGATCGGCCTGCGCCCGCGGTCCGCGCACGGCGGGGCCCTTGCGACGGTTGAGCACGCGGAACTGAATGCCACCCTGATCGGCGACCCGCCCCATCAAACCATCGAGCGCGTCTATCTCGCGCACGAGATGTCCCTTGCCGAGCCCACCGATCGCCGGATTGCAGGACATGGTGCCGATCGTCTCGGCCCGATGGGTAATGAGAGCCGTCCGGGCGCCAAGCCGTGCGGCGGCTGCCGCCGCCTCACAGCCAGCATGGCCCCCGCCCACCACGATCACATCGAATTGCCGGTTCATCATCGAATCCATTCGCCCGCCATCCGCGGCCTCGAACGCCCATCCGTCATGGCGAACGCCGCCGGACGTTCCAGGGGTTCAGCGCCTGCATCGTCCGGCTGCGCTCACGGTGATGGCGCAGAATATCCGTGTTTCGGCTGCAGCTCTTACGCTGAAGCGGCCTCCACGTCAAAACCAGCGTGTGGCCGAGAGCTGGAGGAGTGGTTCCAGCCAGTCACGCTGGCGTTTCCAATACCTCGTTCCGCTCACTTGCCGATGCAGAATTCGCGAAAGATCACATCATAGATCTCGTCGATATCGACCCTGCCGGTCAGCCGGCCGATGGCCCTCACGGCCAGGCGCAAATCCTCGGCGACGAATTCCACCGGCGTCGTCTCATCCGCCGCCTGCACCGTCGCCAGATGGGCCTTCACGATCTCGAGCTCCCGGCGATGACGCTCCCGCGTCACAAGGGCTGTCTCACCGCTCTCCAGGGCTGTTCTCGCCGCCTGCTCGAGCCGCTCCAGCAAGGCCGGCATGCCGGCACCGCTGCGAGCCGATAGGCCGAGCTCGAAGCCCACAGGCAGAGTCTGCGGCAAGGCAGCCTGGTCGTCGTCCTGCTTGGTGAAAACGCGCAGGAGAGGAACGGGCAGATCGGGTGGGTCGGCGCGGGCATCGCCGGCCTCCAGCCAGATTACCAGATCGGCACGGTCCAGGCTTGCGCGCGCCCGTTCTACGCCGATCGCCTCGACGACATCCACTGTATCGCGCAAGCCGGCAGTGTCGATCAGGGTTACCGGATAGCCGCCCAGATCGAGATGCACCTCCAGTGTATCGCGAGTGGTGCCGGCAATGGGGGAGACGATGGCGACATCGCGCCGGGCCAGGGCATTGAGCAGCGTCGACTTGCCGGCATTGGGCGGGCCCGCAATCACCATCACCGCGCCCTCGCGCAACCGCTCGCCGCTGCGTGCGCCTCGCAAGGCCGCTTCGATCTCCGCCAGCAAGGCTTCGGCGCCCGAGCGGACCGACTGGAACAGGGCAGGGACATCCTCCTCGTCGGGAAAGTCGATCTCGGCTTCCATCAGGGCCAGCAGACCGGCAAGACGCTGGCGCCAGGCCGTAGCCGCCCGCTCCAGCGCACCACCCGCCTGCCGCAGCGCCTGCCGCCTTTGGCTGCCCGTCTCCGCCTCGACCAGGCTGGCGATACCCTCCGCCGAGGTCAAATCCATCCGGCCATTCGCGACGGCCCGTCGGGTGAACTCGCCCCGTTCGGCCAGACGAAAGCCCGGCAGGGCGGCGATAGCGGCGATCACGCCAGAAATGATGGCGCGACCGCCATGCACCTGCAATTCGGCGACATCCTCGCCTGTGAAGCTGGCTGGACCCGGAAAGAACAGCACCAGCGCCTCGTCGAGCACCTCGCCGCCTTCAGGATCCTTCAGACGCCGCAAGGCGGCGCGGCGCGGCGACGGCACGCTCCCGGCAATCGTTTCCAATCCGAATCGAACCGAGGGACCCGACAGCCGGATCACGGCAACGCCGGCACGGCCGACACCCGAGGCGAGTGCGACGATGGTCTCAGCCATGCGCGAGCACTCCACCCGCTCCGGCAGATCCTGCCCTTGATGACGGCGAGGTGCTTTCACTTCCCGGCCGGCGCCCCCATACTCTCTTCTTGAAAGAGAGGCTGCCATCATGTCCACCGCGCTGCAAAACAACCTCGCTCATGAAACCAGCCCCTATCTGATCCAGCACGCCGACAATCCCGTGCATTGGCAACCCTGGGGCGAAGAGGCCCTGGCGCTCGCCCGGGCCCAGAACAAACCGATCCTGCTCTCCGTCGGCTACGCCGCCTGTCATTGGTGCCATGTCATGGCGCATGAGAGCTTCGAAAATCCCGACATCGCCGCCGTCATGAACGAGCTTTTCATCAACATCAAGGTGGATCGCGAGGAGCGGCCCGATATCGACCAGATCTATATGGGTGCCCTCCACGCTCTCGGCGAGCAGGGCGGCTGGCCGCTCACCATGTTCCTCACGCCTGGAGGCGAGCCCTTCTGGGGCGGTACTTACTATCCGCCCGAATCGCGCTATGGCCGCCCCGGCTTCGTCGACGTGCTCCGGGCCATCGCCAAGGCCTACCATACCGATTTCGAACGGGTCGGCCGCAATCGCCAGGCGTTGCTCGGCGCGCTCAACCGCATTCCCCAGCGTGGCGATCGCACCTTCGGCGCCGATGGCCTCGCTCAGGCGATCAGTGCCTTGGCCGGCATCACCGATCCGGTCAATGGCGGCACCAAGGGTGCGCCGAAATTTCCAAATGCCTCCTATCTCGAACTGCTGTGGCGCGGTGGACCGGGCAGCGAAGCCCGCAAGCTGATGCTGCTGACGCTGGAGCGCATCTGCCAGGGCGGCATCCGCGATCATGTCGGAGGCGGTTTTGCACGCTACAGTGTCGATGAACAGTGGCTGGTGCCGCATTTCGAGAAGATGCTCTACGACAATGCCCAATTGCTCGAATTGCTGGCACTGGCCTGGCAAGAGACCAAACGCGATCTCTATCGGCAGGCGGCCGTCGAGGTGGTCGAATGGCTGCGACGCGAAATGATGGCGGGAGATGGCCACGCATTCGCCGCCTCCCTCGATGCTGATTCGGAGGGACATGAGGGCCGCTTCTATGTCTGGAGGCCGCATGAACTCGTCGAGATCCTCGGTCTGGATGATGCCGAATTCGTGGCCCACAGCTTCGACATCGCTGACGGGGGCAATTGGGAAGGCCAATCCATTCCCAACCGTCTCGGCAGGGACGACCTCGAACCGGCTCTCGATATCGGCTGGCAGGATCTCAGACCCAGGCTGATCGCCGAGCGAGCCAGGCGTGTTGCCCCAGCTCGGGACGACAAGGTCTTGGCCGACTGGAACGGCCTCGCCATTGCCGCGCTTGCCCGCGCCTCCAGCGTATTTGGCAAGCCAGATTGGCGCGATCTCGCCCGAGCAGCCTTTCATTTCGTTGCCGAATCCATGGCCGACGGGGCGCGGCTCGGCCACTCCTGGCGCGCGGGCCGGTTGTTGAAGCCCGGCCTGGCCACCGATCTCGCGGCGATGATCCGTGCCGCGCTCGCCCTGCACGAAGCCAATGCGGGCGGGAACTATCTCGACCAAGCCATCGGCTGGGCCGAGGCGATCGAGCGCGATTACGCCGATGCCGAGGGCGGCGGCTATTTCCTCACGGCTGAGGACGCCGCCGCCTTGATCACCCGCCCACGCTCCACGCTCGATGATGCCGTTCCCAATGCCAACGGCATCATGGCGGATAATCTCGTCCGCCTTGCCGCCCTGACCGGCGACGAGCGCTGGCTGCAGCGTGCAGACGCGTTGCTGACGGCACTCTCCCCCGCGATGGCCGGCAATGTCTTCGGACATGCTTCCCTGCTCAATGCCCTCGACCTGAGGCTTCACGGCCTGGAGATTATCGTGATCGGCAAGGGAGCAGCAGCCGAACAGCTATATCGCGCCGCTCTCGATCAACCCTTTCCATCCAGAATCGTTTTCAGAGCCGAAAGCCTCGGCGACTTGCCCGAAGGCCATGCGGCACACAACGCCAGTATCGGCAGCGAACCCGCGGCTTTCGTCTGCTCTGGACAGCGCTGCTCTCTTCCCGCCGGAGATACAGACGGCCTGGTCGCGACTATCGGATCCATGCGGGCATCCGGATGATGCCGGGTCAGGCCTTCCTGCGGAGGCGGCCCTGTTTCACGTGAATCACCGTATGCCTTGTTTCACGTGAATCAGGTCCGAACTCGTTCGATTGGCCGAGACAGCCCGCCTGGTCCGTCATCGCAGGACATGGGCCTGCCGCCGGGGACATGCCAGAGCGGACATGGGAATGTATCCTCGGTTCCGATGCCAGCGACGACAAGGCTCGTTCAAGCCCGCTTGCTGCCGGAATGCGCTGCATTGGGTGCGAGGGTGATTCACGTGAAACAGGGTTAATTCCGCCCGGCGGCTTCTGCCGTCACTCGGCAGGCTGCCTCCGAGCAGAACACGTCGAGAGGGAGCGCCTGTATGTTCTCGCTCCTTGTTCCCAACCCTATCTCATGGACTGCCGGAACGGCTTTGCGATATCTGGCCAAGCCACCGCCATATTCGCCCTTGCAGGAGCGGTCTTCTCCCACAGTACCAGAAGGGGAACTGCACCTTTTTTTGCCCGGCTACTCCATTCCGTCTCCGAATCGATGCCGATAGCAAAACGGCCCGGCATGCTGCCGGGCCGTTCACAATAACGTCCTGATGGATGTATCAGGTGTTCATCGAGTCGAAGAAGTCTGCATTGAGCTTGGTCTGCCGAAGCTTGTCGAGCAAGAACTCGATGGCGTCGACCGTGCCCATCGGATTGAGGATGCGGCGCAGCACATACATCTTCTTGAGAATGTCGTTCGCCACCAGCAGCTCTTCCTTGCGGGTGCCCGAGCGGGTGATGTCGATCGCCGGGAAGACGCGCTTGTCGGAGACCTTGCGGTCCAGGATGATTTCCGAGTTGCCGGTGCCCTTGAACTCTTCGAAGATGACTTCGTCCATGCGCGAGCCGGTCTCGATCAAGGCCGTCGCGATGATGGTCAGCGAACCGCCTTCCTCGATATTGCGGGCAGCACCGAAGAAGCGCTTGGGGCGCTGCAGGGCGTTGGCGTCGACACCGCCGGTCAACACCTTGCCGGAGGAGGGCACCACGGTGTTGTAGGCGCGGCCGAGGCGGGTGATCGAATCAAGCAGGATGACCACGTCGCGGCCATGCTCGACCAGGCGCTTGGCCTTCTCGATCACCATTTCGGAAACCTGCACGTGGCGGCCGGCCGGTTCGTCGAAGGTGGAGGAAATCACCTCGCCCTTCACCGAACGCTGCATGTCGGTGACTTCTTCCGGACGCTCGTCGATCAGAAGCACGATCAGATAGCATTCGGGATGGTTGGCGGTGATCGACTGGGCGATGTTCTGCAGGAGAACCGTCTTGCCGGTACGCGGCGGCGCCACGATCAAGGCGCGCTGGCCCTTGCCGATCGGCGAGACGATGTCGATGACGCGCGAGGAATAATCCTTCTTGGTGGCGTCGCCGATCTCGAGCTTCAGCCGCTGGTTGGGATAGAGCGGCGTGAGGTTGTCGAAATTGATCTTGTGCTTGGTCTTGTCCGGATCTTCGAAATTGATCGTATTGACCTTGAGCAGGGCGAAATAGCGCTCGCCATCCTTGGGAGAGCGGATGATGCCCTCGACCGTGTCGCCGGTGCGCAGGCCGAACTTGCGGATCTGCGAGGGCGACACATAGATATCGTCAGGGCCGGGCAGATAATTGGCCTCGGGCGAGCGCAGGAAGGCGAAACCGTCCTGCAGCACCTCGACGACACCCTCGCCGACGATCTCGACCTCGCGATTGGCGAGCTGCTTGAGCACGGCGAACATGAGTTCCTGCTTGCGCATCGAGGAGGCGTTCTCGACCTCGAGTTCCTCCGCGAAGGCAAGCATTTCGATTGGGGTTTTGGATTTGAGATCCTGAAGTTTGATTTCCCGCATGGGGGTCCTTGTTGGGGGATCGATTCGTTTCATGACGCGCATCAAAAAGCGCGGATAGAAGGATTTTCGGGGGGAACAGGTCTTGTTATCGCCAGACTTAGTCTTGCGTCAGCGCCGTGGCCGGGTTCGACACCCATACCCTCAAGACGCCAGCCTGCAATGGAAGGAGAAGCGCTTTATACAGCCGGCTCTGCGCCTGGGCAAGCGGGCGGACCGGCCAAATGTCGAAAAAGCGCGAAATCCTCAGAAGGGCTTCACCACCACCAGGATGACGATCAGGATCATCAGCACGGTGGGAATTTCGTTGATCATCCGGAAGAATTTCGCCGGGCGAACATTACGGTCCTCGGCGAATTCCCGCGTCAGCTTCGAAAACCAGCCATGCACGCCCGAAAGCACCAGGACGAGCAGGAATTTCGCATGAAACCAGGGCTGGTGGTAGAAGCCAGACGACCACACCAGCAGAAGGCCGAAAATCCAGGTGGCGCCCATGGCCGGGTTGATGATGGCCTTCAGAAGACGACGCTCCATCACCTTGAAGGTCTCGCTCTGGATCGAGCCCTTGGCAGCCTCGGCATGATAGACGAACAGGCGCGGCAGATAGAGCATGCCCGCCATCCAGGCGATCACGGCGATGATGTGCCCCGCCTTTACGAGATCATAGGCCGTGCTGCCATAGTCCATCGCGTCGTTCCTGCCATTTGGTGGTGCCGCCCCTTCTCCTCATCGTCGAGAAGGCTGCTTTTCCGGCACGGACGATCATCAGTCTAGCAACCCTAGCCCCTGATTCGCTTCAGCATCTGTTCGACATGGGCGATCGGCGTATGCGGCACGATGCCGTGCCCCAGATTGAAGATGAAGGGCCGGCCTGCAAGGTTTTCGAGGATGCGGTCGAGCGCCCGGTTCAACGGATCGCCGCCCGCCACCAGCGCCAGCGGATCGAGATTGCCCTGCACCGGCTTCAGGGGCAGCACCTCGCGCGCAGCCCAGGCCGGATCGACGGCCCAGTCGAGCCCGATGGCATCGACTGCCACGGCTTCGGCATAATCGCGATAGAAGGAACCGGCGCCACGCGGAAAGCCGATGATGCGCGCCCCGGGATGACGCGCCCTGACACCCTCAACGATGCGCTTCGCCGGTTCGATAGCCCAGCGCTCGAATTCGTCCGGCGGCAGGATACCGGCCCAGCTGTCGAATATCTGGACAGCGTCGACGCCATTTTCAAGCTGGGCTGCCAAATAATCGATCGAAGCCGCTACCAATCGGTCGATCAGGGCGGCGAAAAAGGCCGGATCCTGATAGGCGGCGAGGCGCGCCGGGACCTGGTCCTTCACCCCGCGGCCGGCGATCATATAGGTCGCCACCGTCCAGGGCGCTCCGCAAAAGCCGAGGAAGGTCACATTGGCCGGCAAGGCTGCCTTGACCTGGCGGATCGTCTCGAAGACCGGCGCAAGGTGATCGAGATCGATCTGGGGCTTGAGCCCGGCCAGACCGGCGAGATCGGTGACCGGCTCCAGCCGCGGGCCCTCGCCCTCCTCGAACCAGACTTTCTGCCCCAAGGCGTCGGGTACCACTAGAATGTCCGAGAACAGGATAGCGGCGTCGAAGCCGAAGCGCCTGATCGGCTGCAAGGTCGCCTCGACGGCGAGATCGGGCGTGTAGCAGAAGTTCAGGAAGCCCGAAGCCTTGGTCCTGATCGCCCGATATTCCGGCAGATAACGTCCTGCCTGGCGCATCAGCCAGATTGGCGGCACTGCCTGAGCCTTGCCGGCGAGGACGTCGAGGAGAGGTTTGGTCATGTCGGTCAGGCTTTCTCGGCAACACCAAGCAGGGCAATCGATCGAACCGACGTTTCGGTCGGCTGGCCCGGCTGAAAGATTGAAACGTCGCTGGACTATCAGATCCATTCGTGAAGGGCGTATGGGAAATCCAGCCCGTGTGGATTCTCCCGATCGAACCGAGAGCGCGATCCGACCTACCGCCAAAGAAAATAGAAAAGAGAGATATGAATCTTCATTCTCTTTCTTCTTAACGCTTCGTTTACCGTGCTTCCTCGCCGTCCACAATCTATTCACAGGCGACAGGAGAATGCCGCCGAAAATTCAATGCGAAAAATCGGGAGAAAGCCTTTCGGATTCCGGCCGTTGAATCAAGGCAGTGGCGGCAAGCTCAGGGGGAGGGCGCCGAGTCTCACTTAGCGCCTTATGAGTCTTTTGCAGCCAAGCACGTGGAATCCCATCCCAAGCGATCAGCCTGTTGATGAAAGATCGAGTTCTTCCACAGCCTCTCTTAAGAAGGGGTTAAGGCCTTTCAGCTGTCCCCACTTGTCCACAATGCCATCCCGCGCCAATTTGAAACTTACAGACATTGCAGGGTTTCCCGGCGGGGCCTCTTTGTGGACCTCGCTGGGAAACTCTGATTAGGTCCTGTCATGGTCACAAGAAGCTTCTTCCATCTTCACCTGGTTTCGGACTCCACCGGCGAGACTTTGATCATGGCCGGGCGGGCCGTTGCCGCCCAGTATCCGGCGGTCTCGGCGCTCGAGCACATCTATCCGCTGGTGCGCAGCGAGCGCGATCTCGATCGCACCATCGCCGAGATCGAGGCCAACCCTGGTGTGGTGCTCTATACCCTGGTCGAGCCCGAGCTGGCGGAGCGGTTGGAGCGCAGTTGCCGCGAGATGGGTGCGCCAGTGCTGTCCGTGCTGCAGCCGATCTTCGACCTGTTCAAATCCTATCTCGGTACCGAGGTAATGGTGAAGCCCGGTGCCCAGCATGTGCTGAACGCCGATTATTTTCGCCGCATCGACGCGCTCAACTACACGATGATGCATGATGACGGCCTGATGCCGACCGACTACGAGGAAGCCGATGTATTGCTCCTCGGCGTCAGCCGGACCTCCAAGACGCCGACCTCGATCTATCTGGCCCATCGCGGCGTCAAGACCGCCAATATTCCGCTGGTGCCCGGCGTGGCGCTGCCGCCGGAGGTCGAGCATCTGAAGAACCCGCTGATCGTCGGCCTGTTTGCCTCACCCGAGCGTATCGTGCAGATCCGTGAGAACCGGGTGCTGACGCTCAGCCCGCATCACGACGTCGATACCTATACCGACCGCATGGCCGTGGCCGAGGAAATCGCCCAGTCGCGGCGCCTGTTTTCCCAGCGTGGCTGGCCGATGATCGACGTCACCCGTCGTTCGATCGAGGAAACCGCAGCAGCCATCCAGGGCTTGCTGCGTGCCCATCGCCGCGCCCGCATCGTGGAGACGTGAGGGCAAGCGCATGCGGGTTCTGGCATGGTTGGCGGGAATCCTGGGAAGTATCCTCCTGGCCTATTACGGCGGAGGTTCTCTTCTGCCCGACCATGTCAGCATCTATCGCAAGACGGAAATCGGTCGGCCACCCTCTGCCGTCTTTCCGCTGATCAACGACCTCAGGGCCTTCGACCAGTGGTGGCTGTTCACCAGCCCGAATCCAGCGCCGAAGCCTGATCAAGCCGGCCCGACGACGATCAGCGGACCTTCATCCGGCGTCGGCCAGAAACAGATCTGGCTGGTTCGCAACGGATCCGATCGACAGCTGGAGATCCTCGGCCAGATCGAAATCGTCGAGAGCGAGGCCGATCGGCATGTCGCCATTGCCGTCGATGTTCCCGACTGGCTGTCGGGACGTTTTCGTTTCGACCTTGCCGGAAACGGCGACACCCAGCTCGAATGGGCATCCGATGTTGCGCTGGATACAACCTTCAAGCGCTGGGCCGGCTATCTCTTGGCTGACAAGGCCATAGGCCCGCTGGAGGAGATCTCGTTGGCGCAGCTCAAGGAACTGGCGGAAACCGGCACGATCCGCCGACCTGAACCGGTCAAGCCTGCGAAGACGGACTCTCCACCCACGGCAAGCTGACGAAGTTCGGGAACGATAGCCGATGATAGCCGATGCAACCCCTGTGGCGCCGAAGCCGCGCCCGGTTCTGAGCTTCCTCATCCACCTCGCCTTCAGCCTCATCGGCATCGCCCTCGCTTCGCTCACTGCGGCCCTGACCTATATCGGTGCGATGATGGTTCGATCCGACACCGGCCTCGCAGACGCCGGTGATATCCCGAAGCTGATCGGTTTCCTGACCTATATGACCGTGTTGCTCGCGGGCCTGCCGGCGCTTCTGACCCGTACCCTCCTGCATTTGCTCGGCTGGCAGGCACCCTGGCTTTATATGGCGGCCGCCGCGATCGTTGCGGCCGTCAGCTCGGTCTATCTGATGTTCGGCACCGAGTGGATTTCCAATGGGAGCACCGAATTGGCCCGGCTAGCCTGCGGCTTCGGCTTGATGGGCGCTCTCTGCGGCCTGGTGTTCTGGCTGGTGGCAGTGCGGCTACCGGCCCGCTTTCTGAGGCAATAGGTCTTTTTCGGCCGAAACGGCATCCCATCCTTTCACCAGTGCCGTGGGACATTCGTTATTGCCTCATGGCGGTGGAAAAGCACCCGCGATTCACTCCCATGACTTCCTGGGCAAGCCTACCACCTGTAACGCAGCCCCGCGGTCCCCTTGAGGGTGTAGTTGTCGCCACCCTTGCCGGATAGCGCCATGGCATAGCTTGCCTCGCCATAGGCACTCCAGTTCTTGTTCCAGGCATAGGTCGCTCCGGCGCCGACCTCGCCCCACAGGCGGCGATTGCTCTGCACCAGCGAGGCGCCGGAGACCTTCACGCTCCTGCCCTTCAGGAACTCGTAAGTGAGGTTGGCGATGCCGTAGAACTGCAGGCGCGCCGTCTGGCCATTGGCATCCTGCCAGCTCGACAAATGTTCCAGCCGGATGCCGGCGCGGCCCTGGAGGCTGTCGCCCCGGCCGAGCGCAATGCGGTTGCCCAGATTGTCGGTGAAGCTGGAGAAGTCGACATGGGTCCAGGCGAGCTGGGCCTGCGGCACCACCGCCCAGCCCGAGCCAAGCTCATAGCGTTTGCCGACCTCCAGGCTCGCCGCGGTCGACCAGCCCTGGTTGCGGCCGTTCTTGTTCGACAGGCTCGAATCGTACCAGGTGAACTGGCCGATGGCGTCGGCATAGAGACCGTCATGGCCGAGCCAGGTCAAATTGGCGCCGATGCCATAGCCCTGGGTAGTGATTCGGCCCTTGGCCCGGGCCGCTCCCGTCGCCGGGTCGTTGCTCACATCGATGCGGGCTGTCGAGGTGCCGATGATGGCATAGGCGCCGATGGTGAGATCGCCCGCCGCGGTCTCCCTGGCCACGCCTTCATAGCCGGCCTGCAGGAAGCCGATGCTCTGATTATAGGCCGAGCCCGTCCTGGGCGCGAAGGAGGAATATTGCCCCCCCATCCGCCCCCAGGCACCCTGGCCGATCAGCGCTGGCCCGCCCTTGGCATAGGCCATGGCTCCGGCGGGCGGCAGATTGGCCGCGACCGCGGCCGTGCCATCGGGCCAGATGCGATTGCCGGTGCGCTGCTGCAGGGTGCCGAGCGTCGCCTGCGCGAAGTTCGACAGCACGTCCGCATAGGGCAGGGCCGTCTGGCTGTTGGGCGACAATTTGCCGGTCGAGCGCAGATACCAGTTCTGGTTGCCGGCATCGTCGCCCACGCCGCCGAGATAGAGGTTGTAGTCATAGGCACCCGCCGCCACGGCAGCGCCGAGGCTGAAGGCACCGGCCTGCGAAGTGCCGCCGACATGGATCACCTCGATGCCATTGGCGGTGGTCGCCGCACCGGGACCGCCGCTGTTGCGGATATTGAGCGTTGTCGTCCCAGAGACATCGCCGTCGACGATCAGCTTGTCGGTCGGCGCATTGTCCGAGGCCAGATAGGTGTTGAGCTCGAGCGTGCCGCCATTGCCGACATAGTCGCCCGTTACCGTAAAGGTGTTTCCCGTGTTGGTATTGTTGGCGTTGAGGTCGATGGTGCCAGCATTGGCGATGCTACCGGAGACGGTAACAGCCTGGATGCCTGCTGCCGATGTCACTGTGCCGCCACCCTTGACGTCGAGCATCTCGGTGGCGAGGTCGCCGGTAAGGTTGAGCGCGCCACCCGAGCGCACATTGACCTTCTCCCAATTGGCGATCTGAATATTGTCGGGCATTCCAGTGGAGATCGAAGACCCCGTGATGGCGCGGTCGAGGTTCAGTGTGTCGATCATGCCGTCACTGCTTGACACGTTGTCGCCACCGTCGAGGGCGGTGAGGGCGGAAATATCCGCGCCGCCGGCGATGTTGACGGTATCGCTGCCATTGCCGAGCCTGATCGCTCCTAAGACCTTCGAGCCGCTCTGCAAAGTGGCGGTTGCATTGCCGTCGGTATCCTGGACACCGAGGCCGGAGGAAGCCGAGACATCGGAGCCGGCCTGAAGGTTGATCGCAACGGTGGAACCGGTGATGGTATTCGTCTGCACGCCGGCGCCCGAACCGCCTGTGACCAGGGCGGCGACATTCAAGGTCGTCGTTCCCGTGCCGTAATTGGTGGCACCGATACCGTCGGCGGCGCCCTTGATCTCGCCCGCCGTCTGCTCGACCTTCAAGTCCGTGCCATAATTGGTCGCGGAGACACCGCTGCCTGAAGTACCGGTCACCGCGCCGGCCGTCGTGATTGTTGTCGCACCCGTGCCGACATTGGTTGCGTTGACGCCGTCGCTGGAGCCGGAAATCTTGCCCGCCGTCTGTTCTATCTTCAGATCCGTGCCGTAGCTATAGGCCAGGACGCCGGCTCCGGAGGACCCCGTCACCGTACCAGCCGTCGTCACGGATGCCGTGCCCATACCCCCATTTTCGGCGTTGATGCCGTTGGTGCCGCCCGAAATCTCGCCGGCGGTCTGCTTCACCGTCAGATCGGTGCCGGTATTCGAGGCGTAGACACCATTTTCGGAGGAACCGGTCACCGTGCCTGCCGTGGTGACGGCGGTGAAGCCCTGGCCGCCATTGGTGGCCTTGATGCCGGTACCACCGCCCGTAATCGACCCCGCTGTCTGCTCTACCGTGAGATTCTGCCCATAATTGGTCGCCAGGACACCGGTACCGTTTGCGGCCGAAGCGCTGACCGTGCCCACCGTGATGACGGCGGTCGAGCCCGTGCCGGTATTGGTTGCGCTGATGCCGCTGGAGACCCCCGATATCTTGCCGGCCGTCTGCTCGACCTTCAGATCCTTGCCGCTATTGGTGGCAAGGACACCGATTCCGGCAGTACCGGTCACCGTCCCGGCCGTCGTAACGGTGGTCGACCCCTTGCCGACGTTGGTGGCGCGGATGCCAAAAGTGGATCCCGAGATTGATCCAGCCGTCTGGGTTACCGTTACATTGCCGGTGGAGGCGTTGTTGACGATCGAGGCTACCACGCCCGCGCTCTGCGGTGCGAAGGTCCCGGCAACCGTGCCGGCCGTCGTCACATCGACCGAGCCCAGGCCGTAATGCTGGGCAAGAATGCCGGCATCGCCGCCGCTGATGCTGCCAGCCGTCTGGTTGACGGTGACAGTGCTGGTGGACTGCGCATTCCATGCGGAGGCATAGACAGCCGCGTAAGAAAAGTAGCCGCTGTTGGTTGCCCCCGTCGATGTGATCGTTCCAGCCGTCGTGACCGTTGTCGCGCCCAATCCGTAATTCTCGATCCGTATGCCGCTCATCATGGCGGAAATAGTGCCGCCGGTCTGGTTGATGGTGGCATTGCCCGTGCCGGCAGAATTGCCGTAGACGGCATAGACTCCGAAGGACTGGAAATTATCCATCGAACCGTTCACCGTTCCGGCCGTGGTGATGGTCATTGCCCCCGTGCCGCTTTGGAAGGCATTGATGCCGTACATGAGGCCCGCGATGGTTCCGGCGGTCTGGTTGATCGTCAGGTCCGTGCTGCCGGCATTGTTCCGTGCGTTCACCCCGGCAGTGTAGGGGTTGGAATTGTAGACCAGGCTCGTGGCGGATCCGGCCGATGTGATGGTCATGGCACCGGGGCCGTTATTTGTCGCGGCGACGGCATCCCAGCCCGTTCCGGTGACAACGAACGTCGAGTCCAGCGATAGGGAGGTAAGCGGCGTGTCCGTGATATTCAGGCTGCCCATATTGCCCGAGCAGGCATAGGCATTGGGGCCGGCAGTGCAGGCGGCCCATGCGCGGTCGGCATTTCTGATCAGGGCGCCAGGCAGCATTACCGGCGCTGCGATGAGGCCGGCGGCCAGCGCGGATGTCGAAATGGAGGAAAGCGAGGTGCGGAACACGAACGGGGCAAGCAATCGGCTCGCGGTGGTCCTGATCGGCTGGTGCCTTTGTCCTGCAGAGGATTTGTTCCGAGAGCCGAAGGAATTCTTGCGTCGTTTTGTCATTTTTCTTGCTTTGACCGATTGGTGCGATAGCGCACATATCGAGGCCGGCGACGCAGGGCGATGTGCGATTTCGCACACTCAAAAGCATTATGTCGTTGATTCCAGAGGTATTTTGCCCACGCTTTGCGTGGCGAGACCGTCCGTGGCCTGCGGGGCGTGAGTTGCCCTCCAGACCGATGGAGGGGCGGCATGTAGCCTTAATTTCTTCAGCGAAATCAGAAGATTAAATCCTCTGCTGCTGCTGGAGCCGGTGTTGAGCGATCGGCCTGGTGGCAGAAACTTCACCCGGTCTTTGACGGCTATTGCGAGCCGAAAGGCTAAGCCAAAATCAGTATTTGCTGCCAGACCATCGCTGTTTCACGCGGACGGCCTGCATCAAACCGTGTCTTCGAAACCTGAGACGATATCCTCCACATACTGCCTCGCCTCAGCGGAGTGACGAGGCCGGCTCCAGTCGGACGGCGTTCGTCACCCTCCTGCATCGTGACAAAAGCCGCGGGCGCTTGCGTTCCGCCGCGAAAAGCCTATCTTGTTGAACGAGTGTACAACAAGAGATCGACCCGCGATGGCCCGCAATCCGCGATATGACATTCTGTTCGAGCCGGTACGGATCGGTCCGGTCACCGCGCCCAACCGCTTCTACCAGACGCCCCACGCCATCGGCATGGGCTATCTCAAGCCCGAAAGCGGTGCCAGGCTGCGCGGCATCAAGGCCGAGGGTGGTTGGGGGGTGGTGTGCACCGAATATTGCTCGATCCATCCGAGCTCCGATGATTCTCCCTTCGGCTTTTTAACCCTGTGGGACGAGGATGACGTGCGCTCGCTCGTTCCCACGGTCGAGGCCATCCATGCCCATGGCAGCCTCGCCGGCGTGGAGCTGTGGCATGGCGGCTCCCATGCCAATAATCGCCTCACGCGCGAGCCGGTCCTGGCCCCGTCGGCCCGTCCGGCCCTGATTCCCCAGCCTGGCAGCGCGCGCGCCATGGACAAGGCCGATATCAAGGCGTTCCGGACCTGGCATCGCGACGCCGCCCTGCGGGCAAAACGTGCCGGCTTCGACATCGTCTACTGCTATGCCGGTCATGACTATCTGCCCTTCCAGTTCCTGTCGCCCCGCCTCAATCTGCGCGGCGACGAATATGGCGGCAGCCTCGCCAATCGCACCAGGCTGCTGCGGGAACTGATCGAGGACATGCACGAGGCCGTCGGCGATCGCTGCGCGGTTGCCGTGCGCCTGTCGGTCGACGAATTGCATGGGCCTCGCGGCATCACCTCGCAAGGGGAAGGCCGGGAAATCCTCGCCATGCTGGCGGAGCTGCCGGATCTATGGGACGTCAACGTCTCCGGTTCGCTCGGCAATGACTCCCGCTCCGCCCGCTTCAGTAACGAAGGCTTCCAGGAAGAGCATGTCGCCTTCGTCAAGGCCGTTACCAGCAAGCCGGTGGTGAGCGTCGGGCGTTTCACCTCGCCCGACAGCATGGTGAGCCAGGTCCGGCGCGGCATTCAGGATTTCATTGGTGCGGCCCGCCCCTCGATCGCCGATCCCTTCCTGCCCAGGAAGATCGACGAAGGGCGGGAGGACGAGATCCGCGAATGCATCGGCTGCAATATCTGCCGCTCGGCCAACAACGAGGCCGTGCCGCTGCGCTGCACGCAAAATCCCACCATCGGCGAGGAATGGCGGCGTGGGTGGCATCCCGAGCGCATCGAAACGGCAGCTGCGGGGCCGTCCCGCGTGCTGGTGGTAGGAAGCGGCCCGGCGGGCCTCGAATGCGCCCTCACGCTAGGGCGTCGCGGCCATCGCGTGATGCTGGCGGAAGCCGAACGCCGGCTCGGCGGGCGCATCAATCGCGAATCCACCCTTCCGGGGCTCGCCAGCTGGGCCCGCGTGCGCGACTACCGCCTGCATATGATCGGTAAGCTCTCCGAGATCGAGATCTTTCCCGAGAGCTCGCTGGGCGCCGAGGATATCCTGGCGCTTGAGGCCGAGCATGTCGTGCTTGCCACCGGCAGCCACTGGCGGCGCGATGGCATCGGCAGCCTTGGCGAAGAGGCGGCGGAACTCGGCACCGGCCGGATCCTCACGCCCGACGATGTCTTTGCTGGCGCCAAGGTCAGCGGGCCGGTGCTGATCTATGACGACGAGCATTATGCTGTCGGCGGTGCGCTGGCCGAGACCTTCCGCAGGCAAGGCCACGAGGTGTGGCTGGCCACCCCGGCAGCCGTGTTGTCGAGCTGGGCCGTGATGACGGACGAGCAGTTCTTCATCCACAGGCGGCTCTTGGAGCTTGGCGTGGAACCGCTGCTTGGCCAGAAGCTGGCCAGGGCAGCGGAGGGCGTGGCAGAACTCGCCTGCACCTATACCGGCCGGATCCGCCGGCATGATTTCGGCACCCTCGTCCTGGTCACCGGCCGCGTGGCGGAGGATGGCCTCTATCGCGAACTGGCCGACATGGCGGGGCGATGGCAGGAGGCCGGCATCCGCTCCGTCACGCGCATCGGCGATTGCCTTGCACCCTCGTCGATTGCCGATGCGGTGCATGCCGGCCATCGCTGGGCACGCGAGCTCGACAGGCCGCCGGCCGAGATCGTGCCGCGCCGGGAACGGCCGCTGCCGGCTTGAACGTTCCGCGCTTATCGCAGGGGGCCGAGTGCGCTTTCGAGCAGGCCAAGGCTGGCTTCCTCGGCCTCGGCCGGTGTCACCACCTTGGCATCGAGGCACCATTCCAGCCAGAGGCCGTCGACCAGGGCGATGAAATTGCGGGCGAGCCCGGCCGCGTCGACCTGACGGCCGCGATGGGCGGCGATGGCGGCAATTTCAAGAGCCAGCTCGCCCCGATAGGCTTCGTAGAGGCGGCGATGGGCCTGGCGCAGCTTGTCGTTGACCGCGATCTCGCCCCAGAGTGCCAGCCAGACCAGGAGATTGTCGCGGGTGAAGGAGCGGGGCTGGAAATTGGAGCGCACCAGGGCAAACAGAACGGCCTCGGGCGAGCGCTGCGCCTGATTTTCACGCTGCCGGCGGGCCTGTGCGATATGCTCGCTGACGTTTTCATAGAGCGAAGACTGGTAGACCTCGACCAGGAGATCGTCGAGGCTGCCGAAATGATGGTTGATCAGGCCACGCGAGACCTGGGCTTCCTTGCAGATGCTGTCGATGGTGAAGGCGGCGATACCGCCCTTGGCCAGAGCGCGTATCGCCGCCTCGATCAGCTGGCGCCGGCGGACGTCCGCAGTTTCGCGGTTGAACCGGGGCGCGCGCTTGGCGGGGCGGGACGGTGCAGGCGAGGCTGAGGTCAAACCGGATCGCTTTCTCCCGGCACCGGCAGGACGCCCTCAGTCCTTGGGCGGCGTGCCGATGTCGAAGCTAAAATATCTCTTGGCGAGCCTGTCGAACTCACCGCTTTTGTAGACGGCAGTGATGCCTGCATCGAGCCTGGCCTTCAAGTCGATATCGCTCTTGCGCAGGCCGCCGGCGATGCCCGCCTCGAAAATCGGGTCCCTGGGCACGTTCTTGACCTCGCAGCATTCGCCGTCCTTGCCCTTGAGAAAATCGGCCAGCGCGATGCTGTCGGCCAGGCCGAGATCGAGCCGCCCGGCGACGAGATCGGCATTGGCGGCATCCTGGGTCGAGTAGGTCTTCACGGTGGCTTCGGGATAGGCGCGAGCGATATAATCGGCATAGACCGTGCTCGTCTGCACGCCGACAGTCTTGCCCTTCAGTCCGCCGGGCGAGAAGTCGAAGCTGTCGCCCTTGGCGCCGACGAAGTGGGCCGGGGTGGTATAATAAGGGATGGTGAAGGCGATTTGCTGGGAGCGTTCCGGCGTGATGCCCATCGAGGCCCAGATCACGTCGATCTTGTTTGAATTGAGCGCCGGGATGATGCCGTCCCAGGCGGTCTGGACGATCTCGCAATCGAGCTTGGCGGCTTTGCAGACGGCCTTGGCGAGATCGACTTCGAAGCCGGCCCATTGCCCCTCAGCATCCTTGGCCGCGAAGGGCGGATAGGGTTCGGCGGCGAGGCTGACGCGGGTCGGCGCGGCCTCGGCCCCGGTGATGGCGACGTAGAGCAGGGCGGCGGCGGCGATACAACGCGTCCCGATGTGAAGAGGCATGGTGTCTTTCCGTTCTCTCTGGCTGCACAGGCATGACCGCGGAGGATCGGATGATCGGCAAGTATGGACGTTCCCGGTGCCGAGCATCCTTCGACGCGGCTGCTGTTCTTTCTTGTTGAACAAATGTACAACAAGAGAAGTGAGGATGCAATGCTCCTGACGGCCGGCATGAATGCAGCTGGAGAGGGGCATCGGGCGAGATGCCGGCAGGGCGCGATTTTGCTGTGAATTCGCGGGAGCCTCACGGCGACGGAGGCGCCTCATTCATCCGCAGCTTGGCATAGAATGGGAGCCTTGATCGGCCAATGCGAGCGGAGTGTGAATGACGGAGAACCGGACCCTATGGCCGCCAGGCGATCATCCGGCCCTCGTTTTTCTTTTTCAGTTGGCTTTCAGCCTGCTGGGCATCGCCTTGGCGTCCCTCATGGCGGCGTCTGTCTATGTCGGTGTGGCGGCGCTGCAGGGTGAAAACCCGTTTCCGCTGGGTTTGGCTCCGCCCTGTCCAATCACGGATCTGGCCGTCTTGACGGCGATGTTTGCCGTCTTTCCAGCCCTGCTGACCCAGGGAGCCGCGCAGCTGATCGGTTGGAGATCGGCGTGGCCTTACATCGCCGCAGCTGGGGCTTTTGCCGTCGCCGCCTATTTCGAGATGGTCAGGACGGCACAGATTCTGGGGGATCCCGGTCCCGCCATGGATGCCACGGCTTTCGCTGCGCTGGGTGCATCGTGTGGCCTGGTATTCTGGCTGGTGGCGGTGCTGCTGCCCGCCAGCCTCGCGCTCAAACCCTGGTGGCCAAGGCCTCGAATAGTTCGAGATTGAGCTTGTCGGTGGGATCGTCCACCGGCTCGGGCTGCGACGACATCTTGACAACAACCACCTCGGCGGCCGGGTTCACATAGAGCCACTGGCCGTGAATGCCGATGGCCAGGAAGGCGCCGTTGGCATAGCCGGTCTGATACCATTTGTTGCGGTAGCGGCCCTGGCCGAGCAGATGCACGAAATCGCCCTGCTGCCAGGCCTCGGCGCTGCCACCCCGGCAGGTGTCGTCGACCCAGGCCTGCGAGACGATGCGGGTGCCATCGAGACTGCCGCCCTGGCGCATCATGTCGCCGACACGGGCGAGATCCCGCGCGCTCATGCTGATGCCGCCTGCAGCCCGTGCGGTGCCAGCCGCATCGACGGTGACGATGCCGTCCTGGCGGGCGCCGAGCTTTTGCCACAGGCGAGAGGAGGCGTAATCGGCGTAGCGCTCGCCACTAGCCCGTTCCACCACGATGCCGAGCAGATCGGAATTGGGCGAGCGGTAGCAGAAGGGGCCGCCATGCTCGCCGGCGCCCTTGGGCATGGAAGCGATGAAGCCGAGCAGCGTACCGGGATCCTGGCCGGGCGCCGAGGGATTCCACAAGGTGGCGCGCCGATAACGGGCGAATTCGCCGGTGGGATCGAGATAGGCTTCCTCGAAGGAAAGGCTGACGCGCATGTCGAGCAGATGGCGCACGCTGGCGTCGGCAAAGGCCGAACCGGCGACTTCGGGCACATAGTCGGCGATGGGCGCCTCGGGATCGAGCCGACCTTCATCCTCGGCGATGCCGGCCAGGATCGCGGTCAGCGACTTGGAGATCGAGAAGACGATGTGTCTGTCAGCACTGGTGAAATGCGGGGCATGGTAGTCGGCGACGAAGCGGCCCGATTTCATCACCACCAGGGCATCGGTGGAGGTCTGCGCGAGGATGGCGGCAATGGAATGGCTGTCACCGCCGATCGCCAGAGTCTCGCGCAGCAGGCCGGAAGGATCGGCGTCCGGCGTCTCGGGCTTGGCGGCTTTGGCGGCGATGCGTGCGGTCGGCACCAGTTCGGAAACGTTGCGGAAAGCCCAGACATTCCAGGGCGCCTGGCGCCAATTGGAAAGCTGTACGGCATTGCGGGAAAAACCGTAGGCGGATTCGAAGGCTGAATGAGGCATGGGTGCTGAAGATGCGTCAATAATTGATGGGAGATCGGGGGTGTGGTGCAGCCGGCCTTCTCCCCTTGCGGGAGAAGGTGCCGTAGCGAGGTCCTTTCAGGACCTCGCGTTCAAGCAGGAGACTTGGGGGGGCGGATGAGGGAAGAAACGCAACCTTGCTGAGAGGGCGGTGCGACCCCTCATCCGGCCCGGCTGCGCAGGTCCACCTTCTCCCACAAGGGGAGAAGGCTAAGGCGCTTCATTCTGCCCGATCGGGACGGACAGCGCCTATTTCTGCAGCTCGGTCCAGATCTTGCTGTAGAGCTCGGTCACTTCCGGCGGACAGGCATGCGAGAATTCGGCGGTCTTCATGACCTCCTCCGGCACGTTCACCTCAGGTGCATCCTTCATGTCGGCCGGCATGAATTTTTCCGAGCCTGCGATGCCGTTGGCATAGCGGTGGAAGGCCGAGTTCATCGCCGCGTTTTCCGGATCCATCATGAAGTTCATGAAGAGCTTGGCGTTCTCGACATTCTTGGCCTCCTTCAGCACGACGATGTTGTCGCTCCAGAGCTGCACGCCCTCTTTGGGGTAGCCGTAATGGATCTGCGGGTGGCCAAGGCGCTGGCGCAGGGCCGAGCCGTTCCAGTCGCTGGAGGCCTTGAAGTCGCCGGCGCCCATCTTCTCGATGGTGTTGTATTCCATCGCGATCCAGTTGGGCTTGGCCTTGACCAGGGTATCGCGCACCTTCTTGAGCAGCGCCTTGTCGCCGTCGCACATCTTACCGCCATTGTAGCGGATGGCGGCATGGATGACGTCGTTCATCTCGGGCACGACATTGGTCTTGCCCTTCAGCTCGGCCGGCGTGTCGAAGATGATGCCCCAGGTGTTGATGTCACCCTTGTAGACGTCGGTGTTAACGACGACGCCGACCGTACCCCAGGCCCATGGCACGGAATATTTGCGGCCGGGATCGAAGGGCGGATCGGCCCATTCCTTGGCGACGTTCTTGAAGTTCTCCATCTTGGACGGATCGACTTCCTGCACGAGGCCTTCGGAGATCCAGATCGGGATGAAGTTCTGCGAGGGCATGGCGATGTCGTAGCCCGTGCCGCCCTGGCGCACCTTGGCGAGCGCCGTGTCGTTGGAATCGTAGTCGGTGATGGTGACCTTGACGTTGTATTTCTGCTCGAACTTCTTGATCATCTCGGGGCTGGTGTAATTGCCCCAGTTGAAGATGTTGAGCGCTCCCTCCGCGCTGGCAAGGCTCGTGGATGCGAGCAATGCCAGGGCGGCCGCTGTGGCCGTCGATTTCCAGTTCATCTCTGTCTCCCGTTACAAAGCCGGGGCACCGGCTTGAGCTCTATTGTCCCCAACCTGAGTGGCGATGCGGCGGCTAGGCGAAGATGCGGTCTTCGCTCCATCCGGCACATCAGTCTTTCTTCCTGCTGATGAAGAAGAAAATCGTGACGATGACGACGGACAGCAGCAGGAAGACCGTCGACAGCGCGTTGACTTCGGGTGTGACGCCGCGGCGCAACTGGCCGAGCATATAGGTCGGCAGCGTGTCCTGGCCGCCGGACTTGACGAATTCGGTGATCACCACGTCGTCGAGCGAGGTGACGAAGGCCAGCATCAGGCCGGCGAGGATGCCGGGCCAGAGCAGCGGCAGGGTCACGCGCCGGAAGGCCCGCCACGGCGTGGCATAGAGGTCGGCGGCGGCGCGCTCCAAGGTGAGGTCCATGCCCTCCAGGCGGGCGCGGATCGGCAGATAGGCGAAGGGCACGCAGAAGGCTGTGTGGGCGGCGATCAGATAGGCCAGGCCGTCATAGCCGGTGACGATCTTGATGCGGGAAAAGAAGATCAGCAGCGCCACGCCGGTGACGATCTCGGGCACCATCAGCGGCTGGTTGATGGCCGAATAGGTGAAGGTGAGGCCCGGATAGGCTTCGGTACGTGTGGTCGCCAGCGCTGCCATGGTGGCGCAGACGGTGGAGAGCACCGCGGCGATGGTGGCGATCTGGAAGGAGCGCAGGGTGGCATCGACCACCTGGTCGTTGTTCCAGGCCGCCACGAACCATTTCAGCGAGAAGCCGCCCCAGGTGGAGACCGAGGAGGATTCGTTGAAGGCGTAGATCACCATCACCACGATTGGCAGATAGAGCAGCACGAAGCAGAGGAGCGCGATGGTGGTGAAGCCGGGCTGGCGGCGGATCGAGAAGGGCTCAGCCATGTTTCACTCCCGAACCGCCGGTGTTGCGCACATAGACCAGCAGCGCCACCATCACGATCGCCATCACCGTGATGGAGAGCGAGGCGCCCAGCGGCCAGTTGCGGCCCTGGCCGAACTGCAGCTCGATCAGGTTGGACAACATCATGTTCTTGCCGCCGCCGAGCAGGTTCGGCGTGACATAGGCGCCGAGCGCGGGAATGAACACCAGGATGGAGCCGGCGACGATGCCGGGCTTGGTCAGCGGGATGATGATGCGGCGGAGCACCTGGAAGCGGCTGGCATAGAGGTCATAGCCGGCCTCGACCAGGCGGAAGTCGAACTTCTCCATGCTGGCATAGATCGGCAGCACCATCAGCGGCAGGTAGACATAGGCCATGCCGGCCAGGATGGCGGTATCGGTATAGAGGATCTGCAGCGGCGCCGAGATCACGCCGAGCTTGATCAGCATCGTGTTGAACAGGCCTTCGTTGCGGATGATCTGCAGCACGGCGAAGGTGCGGATCAGAAGGTTGGTCCAGAACGGAATGGTGATCAGGAACAACCAGAGGTCGCGCCGGTTGGCCGGCCGCGTCGAGATGAAATAGGCGGTGGGAAAGCCGAGCGCCAAGGTGACCACCGTGGTCATCAGTGCGAGCTTCACCGAACGCCAGAAGATGGTGAGATGGGCGCTGGCCAGTGACAGTGTGTCGTCGAACATGTCGCGTTCGAAGAACACGGAGACCCAGCCGTCGGTGGAGAACTTCCACTTTACGTCGCCATAGGGGCCGGGCTCGAGGAAGGAATAGACCAGCACGATCAGGAGCGGGCCAGTGGCGGCGAGCAGGATCACCAGCAAGGCGGGCGCGGAAAGCAGCCAGCGGTTGCGGATTTCGTCCTGTCGGGTCTTGGCTGCGATTTCGGCGGCGTCCGTCATCAGTCCCTCAACACCCGGGCTGTGCCTTCGGCGAAGGTGACGCCGGCGCGCTGGCCAGGCTCGAAGGCCTGTCCTGGGCTGCTCGCGGCTCCAGCCCCAGTATTCTGCCGGCGCACGGTGAAGCGGGGGCCGTGATCGAGCCGCAGGTGAAAATGCGTATCGGTGCCGAGATAGACGACGTTCTCCACCGTTCCGGCCAGGAGGGCACCTTCGGCGGCGGTGAGCTGGGCATGTTCGGGGCGTACCACCAGCCAGGTCTTGTCGGCGGGCTGGTGCCCGTCGCTGAGGCCGGCCGTGATTTCGCGGCCCGAGGGCAGCTTGACGCGGGCCTGGGCGCCGTCGCGGCCGAGGAAATCGGTTTCGATGAAATTGGTCTCGCCGATGAACTCGGCGACGAAGCGCTCGGCCGGCGTGTCGTAGATGTCGCGCGGGCCGCCCACCTGCAGGATCCGCCCCGCCGACATCACGGCGATGCGGTCCGACATGGCCAGGGCCTCTTCCTGGTCATGGGTGACGAAGATGAAGGTGATGCCGGTCTCGTGCTGCAGGCGCTTCAATTCGAGCTGCATTTCCTTGCGCAGCTTGTAGTCGAGGGCCGACAGCGGCTCGTCGAGCAGCAACACCTTGGGTTGGGGCGCCAGGGCACGGGCGAGGGCGACGCGCTGCTGCTGGCCGCCCGAGATCTGGCTGGTCTTGCGATCGGCCAGATGCTCCATGCGCACCAGACGCAGCATCTGGGCGACCCGCGTGCCGATCTCGGCCTTGGGTTTGCCCAGCATCTCCAGGCCGAAGCCGATATTCTCGGCCACCGACATGTGCGGGAACAGGGCATAGCTCTGGAACACCGTGTTGACTGGCCGCTTGAAGGGCGGCAGGCCGGCAATGTCCTCGCCATAGAGCTGGATCTGCCCGGACGTGGGGAAATCGAACCCCGCGATCAGGCGCAGCAGCGTGGTCTTGCCGCAGCCCGACGGCCCGAGCAGGGTGAAGAACTCATTCTGACGAATGGAAACGTTCACCGTATCCAGAGCGACGAAGGCATTGTCGCCAGCGCCGAAAACCTTCCGCACATCGCGAACTTCGATTGAATTGACAACCGTTCCGTCCGGCACGCACAACCCCTCATCTGCCTGGGCTTACAGCCAGGCTCGTCTCGGTTCATTTTTCTTGGCTTTTGATAATGTGATCACAATATCCGATGGTTTGCAACGGTCCGGCGTGCAGGATTTTTAGGCGCCCCCTGCGGCGGATCGCGGCTTTTTTGGCCGCTCCCCTACGCAAAAGCCGGGCGGACTGCTAAGGCAGGGTAGAAAAACGGGATTTTCAGACGAATGAAAAAAGTTGACGGTCGGGCTGAAGGCAGGATTGGCGAAACATCGCCGCACTTCATTCTGGCCTCCAAGTCGGCCATTCGCGGCGAGATGCTCCGGGCCGCCGGGCTGGCGATCGAAACGATCCCGGCATCGATCGACGAGCGCGGCTTCGAACGTCGTTGGCAGACGGACAATCTGGCTCCCGACCGGGTTGCCGAAGCCCTTGCCCGCGAGAAAGCCCTTGCCGTTTCCCGGGACGAGCCGGACGCGGTGGTGATCGGTGCCGATCAAACCATGGCCTTGGGCGAGCAGCGCTTTTCCAAGGTGGCAACCTTGGCGGAGGCCCGCGACAAGCTCCTCGCCTTGCGCGGACGGCGGCACGAACTGCATTCGGCCTATGCCCTGGCACGGAATGGCGAAGTCACCGCGAGCGGCGTTGCCAGCGCCCGCCTGACCATGCGCGATTTCTCCGATGCCTTCCTCGACGACTACCTTGCCCGAGCGGGCGAGGCCATCCTGGGCAGCGTCGGCTGCTATCAGCTCGAAGGGCTGGGCGTGACCCTGTTCGAGGCGATCGAGGGCGACTATTTCACCATTCTCGGCCTCCCCCTGCTGCCTTTGCTCGCCGCGCTGCGCGAGCACGGCCTTGCGACCGCCTGAGCCCTTACAGGACCTGCCATGAAACGTGCCTTCGTCGTCGGCTATCCCATCTCCCATTCACGTTCGCCGCTGATCCACGGGTTCTGGCTGAAGGAACTCGGCATTCAGGGCAGCTATGAGCGCATCGCCGTGGAGCCCACGGCCTTCGAGACCTTTGTCGCGACCCTGGTCGAGCAGGGTTTTGCCGGCGGGAACGTAACCGTACCGCACAAGGAAGCAGCGTTCCGCCTTGCCAGCGTGGACGATCCTGTCGCGCGCGATCTCGAAGCGGTCAACACGCTCTGGTACGAAGATGGCGTGCTGAAAGGGATGAATACCGATGTCGCCGGCTTCCTTGCCAATCTCGACCAGGAGGCTCCGGGCTGGAGCGACGGGATGAAGCAGGCCGTCGTGCTGGGGGCTGGCGGCGCTTCTCGGGCCATTCTCTACGGGCTCCTGCAGCGTGGCGCCGAGCAGATCCTGCTGGTCAACCGCACACTGGAACGGGCCGAAGCACTTGCCCGCCATTTCGGCTCGAAGGTCACGGCTTTGGCCTGGGACCAGGCCGAGACCGCCCTTGCAGGGGCCGATCTCCTGGTCAATACCACCTCACTCGGCATGAAAGGCCAGCCGCCGCTCGATCTCGATCTCTCGCGCCTGCCGAAATCGGCACTGGTCACCGACATCGTCTATGTACCGCTGGAGACGCCGCTGCTCGCAGCGGCCCGGCAGGCCCGGCTTGCCACGGTGGACGGGCTCGGCATGCTCCTGCACCAGGCCGTTCCCGGTTTCGAGCGCTGGTTCGGCGCCAGGCCCGAGGTGACGCCGCAATTGCGGGCGCTGGTGCTGGCGGACATCGAGGCGAAAGCGTAGGATTTCCGGGGTTAGGATTTCCCGGCTTGGGATTTCCTGGCGATCCCTGCTGGCGTCCCAGTGTGATCACGATGCGGATGGGGGCGCGTGCCCCCTGGAGGCGATGATGACCTTCATCCTTGGCCTGACCGGCTCGATCGGCATGGGCAAGTCGGCGACGGCAGCGATGTTCCGGGCGCGGGGCGTGCCGGTGCATGACGCCGATGCCACGGTTCATCGTCTCTATGCCGGGCCAGCCGTGGAGGCGGTGGAGGCGGCCTTTCCGGGGGTGTCGGTGGACGGGGTGATCGACCGCGCCAAGCTCGGCCGACAGGTATTCGGCAATGCCGAGGCGATGCGCACCCTCGAGACGATCGTACATCCGCTCGTCCATGCCGCAGAACAGGATTTCCTGGCCGCTGCCCGGGCCAGAGGCGCGAATCTCGCCGTGCTCGACATTCCCCTGCTCTATGAGACGGGCGGCGAGCGGCGCTGCCGGGCCGTGGCGGTGGTCTCGGCGCCCGCCCGCATCCAACGCGAGCGCGTGATGGCGCGTCCGGGCATGGACGAGGAACGCTTCGCCGTGATCCTGGCCCGGCAGGTGCCGGATGTGGAAAAGCGTCGCCGCGCCCATTTCATCATCGATTCAAGCAAGGGTCTCGACTTTGCCCAGAGTCAGGTGGATGCCATAATCGCGGCCCTGTCCTCCACCGCTTGAGTCGGTGATGTGAAAAATGGTCATCTGCAGCGTCGCTTCGCTTGCCAAGACGAAAGTCTTGGCTACGCTCTCTCCTCCCATTTGACTATTTTTGACCTCATCAAATTCCACACCATAGCTGACGACGGACCCTAAATGCGCGAGATCATCCTCGATACCGAAACCACCGGCCTCGATCCCAATGAAGGGCATCGGCTGGTCGAGATCGGCTGCGTCGAGATGATCGATCGCAATCCAACCGGCGCGACCTGGCACAAATATTTCAATCCCGAACGCGACATGCCGGTGGAAGCCTTCAACGTGCATGGGCTCTCCGCCGAATTCCTCTCCGACAAGCCGCTTTTCGCCGAACTTGCCCAGGAATTCGTCGATTTCGTTGGTGACGCCCATCTCGTCATCCACAATGCCGGCTTCGACATGCGATTCCTCAATGCGGAGCTGAAGCGGGTCAACCTGGCGGTCCTGGCGATGGACCGGGTGGTCGATACCCTGGCCATGGCGCGGCGCAAGCATCCCGGCGCGCGTGCCTCGCTCGACGAACTCTGCCAGCGCTACGGCATCGACAATTCCAAGCGCGTCAAGCACGGCGCCTTGCTCGACGCCGAGATCCTGGCCGAAGTCTATATCGAGCTGACCGGCGGACGCCAGACAGCGCTCAGCCTTGCTTCGGCGTCCGCCGCCATCGTCGCTCGCGCGGGCGGCGGCGCGGTCAGGCCCCGGCCAAAGGCGTTGCCCTCGCGCATCCGGCCCGAGGAACTGGCCGCCCATGAAGCCTTTATCGCCGGCCTGGGCGAGAACGCCCTGTGGAAGAAATATGCGGGGTGACGGGACTTCGGTCGGGAGACCGGCCTTTTGTCTCAGGCCGCCCGCAAGCGCCTGAACAGACGACCGTCGATCGCCATCAAAGCCAGGCCGATCAGGGCCATTCCGACGAAATGCTGCGGTTGGAGCCTTTCTCCAAGCACGAGCGCGCCGAGCAGGATGGCACTGATCGGGATGAGAAAGGTCACCAGGGCCAGATTGGTGGCGCCTGCCGTGGTCAGGATGCGGAAATAGAGGACATAGGCGAGTGCCGTCGACAGGGCAGCCAGGCCGAGCATCGCCGTCCAGACCGGCAGGCCCGGCATGGCCAGTGTCCAGGGCCGGTCGACCAGAAGGGCTACGGGCGCCAGCATCAGGGCAGAAGCGGTGACCTGTCCGGTGGCGGTAACCATTGGCGGTACGCCGAGTATCTTGAAGCGGCGGCCAAAAATGGCAGCGAGGGCATAGGAGAGGGCAGCGCCGAGCACGGCCAGCTGTGCCGCGACTTGTGAACCCAGGCCGGCGAGCACCTCCGGGCCGACCATCAGCGCCACCCCGGCAAGCCCGACGAATACACCGACAAGACGATGGCCGGTCATCCGCTCTTCTCTCGTCAGCAGATGGGCGGCGATCACAGTCCATAGCGGTGTCGTGGCGTTGAGGATGGCGGCAAGGCCTGAGGCGATCTCGGTCTGGCCCCAGACGATGAGGCAGAAGGGCGTGACGTTGTTGAGAAGGCCCATGCCGAAAAAAGCGGCCCAAAGGCGGGGCTCACGCGGCAGGGAATGGCCGTGGAACGGCAAGACCGTCAGCAGGATGAGCGCTGCCAGGCCGACGCGCAGCAGGACGATGGTGAACGGCGGCAGGGCCTTCACTGCGATGCCCGTGAAGAAGAAGGACCCGCCCCAGAGCAGCGAGAGGGCGAGCAGCAGGCCCCATTCGGCGAGGCCCATGGAGCGATTGGGTGTGACTGGTATCGTCATGGGACATGTCCGCAGAGCGAGTTTTCCCGAGATCTGCGGCACTGGTCGGGCCGATGCCACCCGCTTCCTGCGATCCCGGAAAAGATGCGTTTCGACCTGTCTCTATTTCCTGAGGTTCATATCAGCCGTCTATGGCGAACAAAGCGTAGCCCGACCCCTCGCGGCCACTGCGGCGCACCGCAAGCCGGCGACCATCGGCTGACCAGGCCGCTTCCGAGGCGAGCCTCGGGACGACCGCATTGACGAGGCGCTGGCCGGTCCCGATGTCCCAGACCTGCAGGATACCATCCGCCCCGACCGGGTGCAGGATCACGGATAGTCTGCGCCCATCCGGTGACAGCAGCAGCCAGCTGGTCGAAATCTGTTGCTTGGCAATGCCGAGATCGTGGCTCGATCTGTGGCCGTCGGCCTGTATGATTTCGATCACGCCCTTGTCGGCGCGGACCACCGCCGTGGTGCCGTCGGGCGTATTCACCGGCATGTCGCCGGAGCCGAATGCCCTGTTCCAATTCACCTGGCCCCGATCGATCTTTTCCCCCGCGATCGTCCATGCACCGGTGAAAAGTCGAAACCGCTGATTGTCCGGGTCGAACTGGCCGAAGCCGGACCGGCTTGCGGGGATGTCGTCCATCGGCTTTTCCCAGCCGGCTTCGCTGCCCGCCAGGGGCATGAGCTTGAGGGTCGCCGCCACCTGTTCAGTGGCGGCAGGGGCAGCTGCCTTGCCCTGCTGCGGTACGGCCATCGCGGCATGGCGGCCGTTCCAGGCGAGCAGAATGGCACCGTTGAGGCGGCCTTCCTCGAAACCGCCGAGCGGTGTGCGGTTGAGAACCGTGCCCGACTCGGCCGATACTTCAAGCAATGTATAGCGTTGGGGAATGGCGCCGGTAGCGGTGGCCGGCTGGGTTTCGGTCATTGCCAGGGCCAGGCGATCGCTATCGCCCTCGAAGACCATCGCCGGATTGTTGAGGCTTTTGCCGTCGAACAGAGCCGGAAACTCATGGGCGGCGATGCAGCCGCTGCGGCGGAGCCAGACATCGATGAGGCCGCAGCTGCGCAGTTGCTGGCCGATAGCGTAAATGCTGCCGCCAACGAGCATCGCCGCGGCAAGGCATCCGACGATCAGTCGCCGCGTTCCCAACCCAATTCCTCCTGTGTCCGGTCCTGCCTTTGTCGAGAGGTACCGGATGATCGAAATTCGATCATAGCGCCGCCTTGGGAATGGCGCTTGTTTCACAAGATACCAGGCGGCGCCTCGGGTGTGCGCCGCCGGCCCTGTTCAGGAGAGTTTCGCAGTCCGCGACGATCAGGCCTGGCCGACGGTCGGCTGGCTCTGGGCGAGGCGGTTGCGATAGAGCGCCACGAAATCGATCGGATCGATCATCAGGGGCGGGAAACCGCCATTGCGCGTGCAGTCGGCGATGATCTGGCGCGCGAAGGGGAAGAGCAGGCGCGGGCCTTCGATCATCACCATGGCGTGGATGTTGTCTTCGGGAATGCCCGCGAGGCGGATCACCGCGCCATAGAGCAGCTCGAACTTGAACAGGGTGTTGGCGCCTTCGCCGGCGCCGCCTTCGATCGAAAGCTCGACTTCATAGTCGGGGCCGCCGAGCGGCTTGCCATTGACGTTGACGGTGAGCTGGATCTGCGGCGAGTTCTGCAAATTGCCGAGCGAACGCGGTGCGTTGGGGTTCTCGAAGGAGAGATCCTTGATGTATTGCGCCAGCACGTTGAGGGAGGGCTGGACTTCCTGCGCCTCTTCGGGGCCGTTCTGCTGTTCGTTCGCCATTTCGAGTTCCTTAGTGGGTGTGCAGCCCTTGGGCCGAAGGAAAAAGCGCTCCGGAGCGTCTTGTGGTCCGGCAAGGCCGCCGAACCTGGCAACGACGCGTCAGAACAAAGGGCTAGGGCAAGGCGCGTTCCAGCTTGGAGACACCATACTCTAGGAATCACAATCCAGCGGCAGTCCGTTCGTGACAGGCCGCTGAGCCAGCGCGCGGGTACCACGCCAGGGCCGTGGCGACAAGGGGAGCTTGAACTTCCGCCCGACAGGGACTCGCCGCGCTTTGCCAATTTTCAGGCTATGACTGGCGCAGGGCGTCGTCGATCTCGGCCTTGGTCGGGATGGAGGACTGGGCGCCAGGCCGCGTGCAGGCCAGCGAACCGCTGGCGGCGCCGCGAGCCAGGGCAGCGTCGAAACCGAGGCCCTGGTCGAGGGCGGCGGCATAGGCGCCGGTGAAACTGTCGCCGGCGGCGGTGGTGTCGACCGGCGTCACCTTGAGGGCCGGCGCCGTGTGGCGTGCGCCCTTGCTCCAGCCGACCACGCCTTCGGCGCCCAGCGTGACGATGCCTGCGCAGCCGAAGCGCTCGCTGATCACGCGGGCGGCTTCGACAGGGTCGGTCGCCTCGATGCCGGCAGCCTTGGCGACCACCAGGGCCTCGTGCTCGTTGACGACGAGATCGTCGACCAGCCGGAGAACATCTTCAGGGAGCGGGCCGGCCGGTGCCACGTTGAAGACGACGCGGGCGCCGCGCGACTTGGCATGCTTGATCGCAGCGAAATTTTCGGAATCGCGGATCTCGCGCTGCAGCAGCACGATGTCGCCCTTGGCGAGATCGAACGTCTCGAGCTGCTCGGCGCGCGTGGCCTGGTTGGCGCCGGACGCGACGACGATGGCGTTCTCGGCCTTCTCGTCCACCGTGATCAGGGCGACGCAGGTCGGCTTGTCGACCGGCAGCACCGGCGCAACGTCGACGCCGGCTTCCCGCATCACCGAAAGGGCGAGATCGGCGAAGCCGTCATTGCCGCGCGAGCCGATGATGGCGGTCTTCGAGCCGGCGCGTGCCGCCGACACCGCCTGGTTGGCACCCTTGCCGCCAGGCACCATGAAATAACCTTCGCACAGCACGGTTTCGCCGGGGTGGGGGATATGGCTGACATTGGTGACCAGGTCCACGCCAAGCGAACCGAACACGACGATCATAGGGCGGTTTCCTCGATTGTTTTGGAAAGCATAACGGGAAAGGCGAGGCGCGCAACTCGGCCTCTCCAGAGCAAAGCGCGTTTATGGCTGAACGCTTGTTTGCTCAAACTCTTTGGCTCGACGCGCCTTTGCGATTCTAGGTGGCATCGTCAAATCGCAAAAACGCTATTGGGAAAGGTTCAGGCCGTGCGCTCGCCGTTGAGCGCCCGGATGGCGGCCGTGAGGGCAACTGCGCGCTCGCCGACTTCGGCGGCGCTGCGCCCGGCGGCGTAGAGGTCCGAACCCACGCCGAAGCCGTCGACGCCGACGGCGAGATAGGGCGGAATGGTCTGGGGCGAGACGCCGCCGACCACCAGGACCTTGGTGCTGCGCGGCAGCACGGCGCGCATGGCCTTGACGGCGGCGGGCGAGGCCATCTCGGCCGGGAACAGCTTCAACGCATCGGCTCCCGCATCCAGTGCGGCGAAGGCCTCCGTCGGTGTGAAGAAGCCAGGAAGGGACAGCAGGCCGCGCGCCTTGCTGGCCCGGATCACCTCGACATCGGTGTTGGGCGAGACGATCACCGTGCCGCCCGCTTCGGCGACGCCGGCGACATCCTTGACGGTGAGCACGGTACCGGCGCCCACTAAAGCGCGTCCGGCGAGGCCGCGGGCGAGCAGGCCGATGGAACGAAGAGGATCGGGCGAGTTGAGCGGCACTTCCAGGATACGGATGCCGGCCGCGACGATCGCCTCGGCGATGGCTTCGACCTCGTCCGGCTTGACCCCGCGCAGGATGGCGACCAGCGGCATCTCGGCCAGGGCGGAGGCGAGGGTGAGGCTCATGGTTGTGTCCTTGTTGTCGGTTCGAAGGGCTTGAGGTCAGCGAGCCGCGGCCAGGGTGGAAAGACCGTCGAGGAAGGCGCGTTCGGGCGCGATGATCTCAATCGCACTGCCGCGGGCCCGCAGCGCCGAAACATAGCGTTTGGCCAGCACGCCATCAGCGACCAGCGTGACGAGGTGGTCGGCGCCATAGCGCTTGAAGGCACCCTCGATCTCCGCATTGATCAGCAGGCCGGAGAGATAGGGGCCGACCTTCTCGCCGCTCATCTCGCCGGCCAGCACACGGGTGCGGGCCTGGAACAGGCGGTTCAGCAGGCCGCGCTCGTCGGTGGCCGCTTCCAGGCCGTCATCGAAGCCGGTGAGATCCTCCGGTTCGGCGGCGAGGCGGGCAAGCAGGCTGTGCTGGCGATAAAGGGCGTAAGTCTCGCCCGTCATGAAGGTGGCAAAACCGGTGATGATGCCATCCTCCACCCGTGCCCATTTGGAATGGGTACCGGGCAGGCAGACCAGGCCGTTGCTGACATCGGTGCCGAAGATCAGGGTTTCCTCGCCGCGCATGACGTCGGGACCGGTTTCATCGTGTACGATCACACCGGGAACGATCGAAATTCGCTCGTCGATGCGCAGCAGCGCCTCGGCGAGGCTCTTGGGCGAAGCGGGACAGGTCGCATAGGCGGCCTCCGCCCAGCCATTGCGGGCGCCGACCATGCCGGCCATCAGCACCGGAGCATCGGGGCTGGCCTTCATCCAGGCGCCGCAATGGCGCTCCAGCACGGCCGCGAAACCACCGGCCGGGACTGTCGACATGCCGTCCTCGGCCGAGATCCGGTCAAGCACCTTGCCGGCACTATCGAGGCGATAGGCCCGGAAACGGCTGGTGCCCCAGTCCACGGCAATGAGTTCGGAAGTCATGCTGATCCAATCCGGTTGGTGTTGGGTTCGACGCGCCTACATGCGCGCCCGTCCGCCGCCGCGCAAGCGCCATGGCGAGCATCGAGCCTTTATCGGTGCCGAGGATCGAGGCGCTCGATCCTCGCTGAATACGAAGGCTGGCTCAATACCAGCCACCATCCACGATGATTTGCTGGTTGGTCATGCCCGAGGATTGCTCCGAGGCAAGGAAAAGCACGGCCTTGGCGATATCGTCGGGTACGAGCTTGCGCTTGAGCACCTGGTTGCGTGCGATCGCTTCCTCGCCCGCCTTGTCGACCCAGAGCGCGAGCTGGCGCTCCGTCATGATCCAGCCGGGAATGACGCAATTGACGCGGATATTGTCCTTGCCGAATTCACGGGCCAGCACGCGGGTCAGGCCGTAGGCCGCCGATTTGGCGGTGGCATAGGCGCTCAGATCCTCCGAGCCCATCAGCCAGGAGCCGGAGCCGAGATTGACGACGGAGCCGCCGCCGGCAGCGATCATGTCGGGGATCGCAGCTTGGGCGGCGAAGAAGGCGTGCTTGAGGTTGACGGCGATACGGTCGTCGAAATAGTCGGGCGTCACCTCGAAGAATTTGTGACGCTGGTCATGGGCGGCATTGTTGACCAGCACGGTGACCGGCCCGAGCGTGGCGCTGATGTCGGCGATGGCGTCCTTCAAAGCCTCGATGTCGGTGATATCCGCCTTCTTGAACAGGACGGTGGCGCCACTTTGGTTGAGTTCGTCCGCCAGGGCCTGGGACGGCTTTTCGGCGATGTCGATGAAACCGACCTTGGCGCCCTGGTCGGCGAATAGCCTGACGGTGGCGGCGCCGATACCCTGTCCGCCGCCGGTGATGACGACGGTGCGGCCTTTCAGATCTGGATAAATGGCGTTCGCCATCCCTGGGACTCCCTGATGTTTCTCGGTCTGAACATGGATTCGTCCTACATATTGCGCGGTTCGCATGCGCCGTCCAGCGTGTGTCGAGAGGGATGGCTCGACTTGACGCCCGAAACCCGCGAGACGGATGGCGGTCATGCGCCTGAGACGCTGACAAAGCCGTTCGGAACGGCTAAGTAGGGCAACAATGATCGACATGCAGACCCGACCCGCCTTGGGCGGGCACCGTGCTTTTAAAGGTATCCCATGAACTGGATCGCCAACGTCGTTCCGCCGCGCATCAAGGACTTCTTCTCGCGCCGCGACACGCCCGAGAATCTCTGGATCAAGGATCCGGAGACCGGGCAGATGGTCTTTCACAAGGACCTGGAGCAGAACAACTACGTCATTCCAGCCTCGAATTATCACATGCGCATGACGGCGACGCAGCGCCTCAAGCTGATGTTCGACGATGGCAAATGGGAAGACATCGCGCTTCCCGAGGTCGTACCGGACCCGCTCAAGTTCAAGGACGAGAAGCGCTATGTCGACCGCCTGAAGGATGCCCGCACCAAGACCGCCATGACGGATGCGGTCAAGCTCGGTGCCGGCACGGTCGACGGCGTGTCGGCGGTGATCGCCGTGCAGGATTTCGACTTCATGGGCGGCTCGCTCGGCATGGCGGCCGGCGAGGCGGTGGTCAAGGGCCTGCTCACGGCGGCTGATCGTGGTGTGCCCTTCGTGGTGTTCGCGTGCGGCGGCGGGATGCGCATGCAGGAAGGCATCCTGTCCCTGATGCAGATGGCACGTACCACGGTGGCGATCCAGCGGTTCCGTGAAACCAGGAAGCCCTATATCGTGGTGCTGACCAACCCGACCACCGGCGGTATCACCGCGTCCTATGCGATGCTTGGCGACGTGCAACTGGCCGAACCGGGAGCCCTGATCGGCTTTGCCGGTCCGCGCGTCATCGAACAGACCATCCGCGAAAAACTGCCCGAGGGCTTCCAGCGCTCCGAATATCTCCAGGAGCACGGCATGGTCGACATGGTCGTGCATCGCAACGAGATGAAGGCCACGGTGGCGCGCATCTGCCGCCTGCTGACCAAGACCCCGCCCAAGGAGATCCCGGCGGAAGCCGCCTGAGACAAAGGGCTGTAATCCGCCGCTGCCACGTCGGCAGCGCCCATTTCGATCGTCGCGGCGTGGAGGCTCATTCGAGACGGTTCGGGCAAGCCATCTCTCCGCGGGACGAATTCATCAGGCTGCCTACCCAAAGGGCGGCTCCGGAACGGGCTGGAGCGCAAATGCCAAAGCCGACGCGGCTTGGATGTGCCCCGTTCAACCCTGTAGTTCATTCCTCGATTCTTCGGTTCTCACACCCATGACGCAGTCCGACGCCTATCTCTCCCGCTTCATGGCGCTGCATCCGAAAAAGATCGACCTCTCGCTCGACCGGATCGAGAGGCTGCTGGCCAAGCTCGGCCATCCCGAGCGGCAGGTGCCGCCTGTGATCCATGTCGCCGGCACCAACGGCAAGGGCTCGACCATCGCCTTCCTGCGCGCGGCGCTGGAAGCCGCCGGCTATGGCGTGCACGTCTATACCTCGCCCCATCTCGTACATTTCCACGAGCGCATCCGGCTGGCCGGTCCCAAGGGGAGCGCTGGCGCCCTGGTGAGCGAGGACAAGCTGATCGAGGCCTTCGAGGCCTGCGAGCAAGCCAATGACGGCGCGCCGATCACCTTCTTCGAGATCACCACCGCCGCCGCCTTCAAGCTTTTTGCCGAGAATCCGGCCGACGTCCTCCTGCTGGAGGTGGGGCTCGGCGGGCGCATGGACACCACCAACGTCATCGACAAGCCGCTCCTCAGCGTGATCACCTCGATCTCGCATGACCATGCCGATTTCCTAGGCAACGACATCGAGGGCATCGCCCGCGAAAAGGCCGGCATCCTCAAGCGCGGCGCGCCCGCCGTGATCTATCCGCAGATCGACGCTGTCAGGGCCGTGATCGAAAGCGTGGCGGCCAAGGTCGGCGCTCCGCTGGTGATCGGTGGGCAGGATTTCGACGTGCATGAGGAGAATGGCCGCCTGGTCTATCAGGACGAGAGCGGCCTGCTCGACCTGCCTTTGCCGCGCCTCGCCGGGCGGCACCAGCACCGCAATGCCGGCCTTGCCATCGCCACGCTGCGCAACCAGACCCTGTTCATCGTCGAGGATGCCCATTTCGAGAAGGCGATGCAGGCGGTGGAATGGCCCGCCCGCCTGCAGCGCATCGCCCAGGGTGCCATCCCCGCCCTGCTGCCGCCAGGCTCCGAGATCTGGCTCGACGGCAGCCATAATGTCGATGGCGGCCGCGTGCTGGCCGAGGCTCTCGCCGAGCTGGAGGAACGCAATCCCCGGCCGCTGGTGCTGGTGACGGGCATGCTGACCACCAAGGATTCCGACGGTTTTCTGCACAATTTCGCCGGTCTTGCCCGTGAGGTGCATACCGTGCCGATCGAGCACAGCGCGGCCGCCCGCGCCCCTGACGCCGTGGCCGAAGCGGCGCGCCACGCGGGGCTCGCTGCCCGCGCTCATGGCAGCCTTCAGGCCGCGCTGGAGGCGATCGCCAGCGAAGCCTTTCCGGTCGCACCTCGCGTTGTGCTCACCGGCTCGCTCTATCTGGCCGGCGAGATCCTCGCCTTCAACGGCACGGCGCCGAAATAGGACCGGCTTTCAGCTTTTTTCCGCATTGGCGAGGATGATCTCGCGCCAGAGGCGCGTCGGAGTCACCCAGGCGTCGGGCGCATTGTATTTGCCCGAATAGATCACGGCGGCGATACCGGCATCCGGCATCAGCCAGAGGCGCTGGCCGCCATTGCCGAAGCCGGCGACCCAGGGATGCTCGCCGCCGGGCAGGGCTGTCGTCGCATCTGCGCCGATGAACCACAGCCGGCCATAGGCCAGCCCGTCGCCGGTCGGTATCGCCGGCTTGAAGGAGGCCTCGATCCAGGCCGGGGACACGATCCTGTCACCCTTCCAGAAGCCATCGGCGAGCATGAGTTCGCCGATTCGCAGCAGGTCGGCAGCGCGCAGGCGCAGGCCCGAAGCCGCCGACGCGACGCCGTCGTCACCGGCGATCCATTCGAATCTGTCGATGCCGAGCGGCTCGAACAGCGTTTCCCTGGCGAATTCAGGCAGGGTCTTGCCGGTGCCGCGCCGAATCAGCTCGCCAACCAGGGCGACGCTGCCGCCCGAATAGATCCAGCGCGTGCCGGGCTGCGCAACGACGGGCCGGTCGAGGACGAAGCGATAGCGATCCGGCGCCATCTCCATGGCGATCTCGCTGTTGAGCGGATCGGTATAGGGCCGCCCTTCGTCCCATTCGAGCCCGAGCGTCATGGTAAGGGCATGCTCGATCCGCAGCCCCTGCCGGTCGGGTGCGGCGATGAGGTCGGAATAGTCCGGAAAATGCGGCAGCAGCGGCGCGTCCGGCGGCGGCACGAGCTGGCGATCGAGGGCGATGCCGTAGAGCAGGCCGACGATGCTCTTGGTGACCGAGCGCAGGTCGTGCAGCGTCTCCGGCCCGAAGCCGACCTCGCCGAGCGGCCTGCCCCAGCTCTCGTCCACGCCGGCCTGGTAATGTTCGAGAACGATGTGTCCGCCATGGCTGGCGAGCACGACATGCAGGTCACGCAGGAGGCCGGAGGCGATGCCGGCGGCAAGCTTGTCCTGCATGGTCAGCCTGCCGCCCATGGTTCTTACCGGCGCGTCCGTCGAGGTCATGATGACTGGTTCCCTGTACCGCGAAACATCCGCCCTGATTCAATCCGGCCTGACGATACTGCGCAACGGGCTGCCCGCCGCGGCGATGCGTGCAATGCCGTCGGCTAGACCTTCGACCATCACGGTCATGGTGTGGCCGGTGGCGTGGATCATCGTCTTTTCGTCGCGGACCATGGCGACGTGGCCCTTCCAGAACAGGAGGTCGCCGCGCCGCAATTGCGCGAGCGGTCCGGCGGGATCGAGCCGCTCGCCCGGCAGTTGGCCTTCCTGCATGTCGCTGTCGCGCGGGCAGGCCAGGCCGCAGGCATGGCGTGCCGTCTGGACGAGGGCCGAACAATCGAGGCCGAGGCTCGACTTGCCGCCCCACAGATAGGGTACACCGAGGAAATGTTCGGCGACCGCGACCGGGTCATCCTGTTTGAAATCGGCGGGCCTGGCATGGGCGGCGAAGACGAAGCCCCAATCCTCGAGGCGAAGGAACGGCCCCTCGCTGGCGACCACAGAAAGGGCGGAACCATGGCTCAGCGCCAGTATCGCCGGCGCCTTGATCGACGGCACGGGGTAGATGAAGCTGCGCAGCACGCCGATGCGATGGGTGGCCGGGCGCGGCGCCGCCAGCGCATTGGCGGACAGCCAGCCCACATAGCCGTCCCGGCCGGCCTGGCCCCAGGCCCAGCCTTCCATCTCGTCATAGACGGTGAAGCTCTCGCCGAAGAGGAGCTCGGTATCGATGGAGGCCGAGAAATCCGGATCGGGCCGCAGCGGCACCGCCGTTTCGATCACACGGTGCTCGCGGCCCTCGACATAGCGCGGCGCCGTGACGGTGCCGCGCAGCGAGGCGGCGGCAAGGTCCGGCCGGGCCGGGGTAATGCGACGATCATGGGCAGCCAATGCAACAGGTCCTTCAAACGGGTCTTGTCTTCAATGGAGCAGCCTGTACCGTCCCGCAAGATCTTCGCACTCCCAGGGTCGTCAGCGCGGAAGGTCCTTGCCAAGGGCGACCAGGATGTCGCCGAGCTTCTCGACATAGAGCGCGCCATCCACCGTGCGCTGGATGATGACATTGCGCCGATCGAACTCGTCGCGCCGCCTCGCGGTGAGCTTGAGCTTGGCCAGGCTGTCGAGCGCGCGGGTGATCACCGGCTTGGTGACATCAAGCTTGCTGGCGAGGCCGCGCACCGTATGGGGCGGGGCTTCCAGATAGACGGTGAGTAGGATGGCGAGCTGCCGGCTCGACAGATCAGGCTGGGCATCGCGCACCAGCGTCAGCATGACGTCATGCCAGAGCCGCAACGCTTGCGCCGGCCGCATCTCCACCGCCATCGCCGTCTGTGCCTCCCTGTTGCCGGCATTCGAGCGACCAGGATAGGGGTGAAATCACGCAGATTGGGTTAATTTGAGGAATGTCAGACGAGTGCCTTAGAAAGGCAAGAAGCTATACCGACTAGCATCATATCAAGAAAAAGATCTAACCTAAACCGGAGGCGACGGTACATATTTCGAAATTCAGCCAGTTATTTCATATTAATTTAAATAATTAAAAAATTTGCGGTAGGATAATATACAAAGTACGAAGATATATGTGTAAATTTCTAAAAATATACCTTCTTGATTCCAGATAATAATCTAAAAGTCATGCTAAATACAAACTTTCCAGGGTGGAAATCAATTCATAGTTTGGTTACGAGGAGCGCGCGTGATATAGCTGGCCCAGCAAAAGAATGTTGCTGTTTGGGTTGCGGCTACAGGGAGCCAGGGTGAATTCCCGCACGGTTTCAACCTCAAGACAGACCAACTGGCGGACTCAGGATGTATTCGGTGTGAGTACCATTCAGTACCAGGCACCCAGCTTGTTTGTTGCCATGAGAAGGCAACGACATGTGTTTGCTGCCTTGATCCTGCGTACCATGAGAACTCGTTTTTTCGGTCATGGTCTAGGCTATATCTTTGCGGTTGGATGGCCAGTTTCGCATATCCTGATATTGATCGCTATAATGTCAATCAGCCATCGGGCCGCACCTTTTGGTGACAGTGTTGTTCTATTTATCGCAACAGGATCAATACCATTTATGGTATTTTCTTATCTTGCTCGCTTTATGATGGTTGATCTTATTGCAAACAAACCGTTGCTGGCTCTTCCTGAGGTGAAGTTGGTAGATGTCCTAATCGCGGTAGCGGTGTTGGAAATGTTATCGGCCTTTACCGTGACCATTATCATGATCATTCTAGGCTGGGCCTTCGATATTCCCATTGTACCATATGATATAGCAGAGGCCTTTTTTGCTCTCTGCGCGGCGGTCATCCTAGGATTGGGGATGGGCGTTCTCAACAGTGTCATCATGATGATGAACCAAATGTGGATGACGGGGTACACACTGTTCAATATTGCAATGTGGGCAGCATCCGGTGTCGCTTTCGTGCCGAGTTCTGTACCGGACCCGTACCGCACCTGGCTTTCCTACAATCCGGCGCTTCAGGTGGTCGAATGGATGCGATCCGCCTACTACCGTGGCTATGGTGAGGACTTGCTTGATCGAAGTTATGCGATTGAATTTGGTATTGTAACCCTTGGGCTGGGACTTATCCTGGAGCGCCTCACTCGGGGCTACATTCTTTCGACGCGCTGATGTGAGTCGATCATAAATAGGTCGCTGCAATTTGAAATTGGTCTTGGATGCAAGACTTTCCCCGACGATTCTAAATGCGAAGACATGGGTAGCCTGTTGTCAAACTCAATATTGAAGCCATGTGACGGGTTCTGGAATGACCCTCGCTGGAACACAACCGAAGCAAAAGTGGGCGATCCGGCAATTGCCCATGTGGCCGAGGCCATCTTCACACCGATGGTCGCCTTCGGTAAATGGGGCGTGTTCGATCTGCAGGGCGCGATCATTCGCGATGCAACAGACTACAAGGGACCTCAAAGCGAGGATTTGGTCCAAATTCCGCAAATGCCTTGTGCTCTGGGCGACGTCATTGACCGGGGCACATCCAATGTGATTTTCGGTGGACGTATCAATCTCTATTACGGGCATTTCTTGTTTGAGACACTGCCTCGCCTATGGTCGATCGCGCGACATGGCCTGGCGGGCAGGAAAATACTCGTCCAAGCACAATGGCCGATGGATCAATGGTTCGATCGCCATTTCGTGCAGGTGTTTTTGTCCGCGCTTGGCATAGAACGATCTGACATCATTCAGTGTACTCAACCTGAAATATATCACGACGTCGAAATCCCTCTGCCTTGTCTCCGGCAGAATGCTTGGGTTCATTCACAAGCGACGCGTGACCTATTTGTTAAAATAGGCTCCCGTATCCTTGAAGGAATTCCAGAACGACCTGTCGAAAATCCGGTGTATATTTCTAAAACAAAGTTACCGCATAAAATTAGTGGCATCATCAATGAGATAGAGATAGAAAATATATTGAGGGCTGCAGGAGTTGACATTGTATATCCTGAAAGCATGTCGCTTAAGGATCAGTTGGTGCTGTTTAGAGATAGAAAGACAATTTTGGGAACCGTTGGGTCTGCTTTTCACTCTGCCGGGTTTGCCCAAAGTCGGGCCCGCCAGGTTATGGTAGCGCATGGCGCACGGGTTAATCCGAACTATGGTCTGCTGGATATAGCGTTCAACAGCAGAACAGAATATTACTATACAGACCTCATAGTCGAAGCTGGCAAAACGTCAGACACCGGCTATGCGTTGCATTGTAAAGATACGCGAGCTGTAGCTGAATCGCTTTTGAGGCTCGTTGCATAATTGCGATGCCTCGCGAGTTTCCGGCTCGGACGGTGCATGGCAGGGAAGGAACCAGAGGGAAGGGTTACTTACCTTTGATTCCCAAATAAGAGATTTAGTTCCAGATCTTCATTGACATTGACATTCAGAAATCAAAGCCAAAAGAATCGCCTCATTTCCTCAGCCGTTCGCAGCTTTGAGGTCGGCAGTATTTCGCATTCTTCAATAAATCTCTCGTATCCATACAATTCCAGATCTATCTTTGACCATTTACGCCAAATATTCCAATAGTTTTCTTCGAGAACTTTTGTCTGAGGATCAAGGTTGGTACACAAGACGAGCCCGGTGGGCGGGGCATCAAAAACATAAATATCAAGATCTGGTCTATATTCTTTAAGTATAGCTAATACTTTCCATACGTCTCCTGTCCAAAAAGAGCCATTGTGAGCTCGGGTAAGCATTGACGTGTTGGTGGGAATGCAATCGTGAATACAAATAATCGAATTCTTTTTACAATATTTTTCCGTATTATAGAAATCTCTCAATAATGTTTCGGCTTCGTGTAAGCCGTCCAAAAATGCTAAATCAATTTCAGTATTTAGCAGTGCCACGGGATCGTATTCTTTAAAGAAATCATCGCTTTTCATCTGGAAATACATCGTGACGGGACGTTTGCCTGCAGGCTCTGTTGGCCCACCAAAATAGGGATCGACGGCAAGCGATTTGCACTTAGCAAGGTTTAGAGAGTGGCCTTTGTTCGTTCCAATCTCAAAATATGATTTTGGATCCAAATAGCTATGTAGCCAACTCATGACCTCGAAATATATATTCCCACCTAGCGAAGTAATATTTTTATTTTCAGGGGTATTTGAAGAGTCGGCCATCAATTCTACCTCTAGGTGCCCTTTTAACCTGTATGCTAGGTCCATTTCATGTTGGACGCAACGTTTTGAACTTATGACGGGCCGCAAACTCGGACGAGGCTGATGCGATCAGGGCAGATTTCTAGATCAGTGAGCGAGCAACGGCATCCGCGGCTCGATCGGCACCAACGCGCTCAGCCCCAGCAGTTCCTCCAGCGTGGCGCCTGCACCCAGTAGCGCTGCCTCGCCGCGTGGGCGGCCGATGAGCTGCACGCCGACGGGGCGGCCGTCGGCCGTGAAGCCGGCGGGGAGGGCCAGGGAGGGGCAGGAGGTCATGGTGACGACGCTGGCGATCTTGAGCCAGTCGACATAGTTCTCGAACACCGTGCCCTCCACTTCGCGGACCCAGCGTTGCTCGATGCCGAGCGGCGGGGTGCAGGCAGCCGGGGCGACCAATACGTCATAGCGCGAGAAGAAGGCGGCGATATCGTCATAGAGCTTGCTGCGGCGGAGCATGGCAGCACCGATCGTATCGGCGTCGAGGGCACGGCCTTTCTCGATGTTCCAGATCACGTCGGGCTTGAGTTCGCTGCGGCGCGTCTCGAGCAATTCGCGCATGCCGGCGGCGTAGGACAGGGCGCGCAGCGTCTGGAAGGCTTCCGGCACGCCGGCAAAGTCGGGACAGGCTTCCTCGACGATGCAGCCGGCCTCTTCCAGCCGCTTTGCAGCGGCCTCGACGATGGCCCGGGTCTCGCGATTGACCGGGGTGACGCCGAGGTCGGGCGAGAAGGCCACGCGCTTGGGCGCCTGCCGGCGGCGGGCGCTTTCGCGAAAGCCGATGGCCGGTTCTTCCAGCGACAACGGGTCCTCGATATGCCAGCCGGCCATGGCGTCGAGCATCAGGGCGACATCCTCGACAGTGCGCGCCATCGGGCCGTTGACCGGCAGGGTCTCGAACTTGATGCCGTCGGGGCCGCTGGCGACCCGGCCGGGCGAAGGGCGCAGGCCCACGACCGAGCAGAAGCTGGCGGGCGTGCGCAGCGAGCCGCCGAGATCCGAGCCGGTGGCCAGCCAGACCTGCCCGGTGGCGAGCGCCACGGCTGCCCCGCCCGAGGAGCCGCCGGCATTGAGGCTGGTGTTCCAGGGGTTGAGCGTGTCGCCGAATACGGCATTGAAGGTATTGGCGCCGGCGCCGAATTCGGGCGTGTTGCTCTTGCCGATGGTGATGCCGCCGCGGGCTTCCAAGCGCTCGACCATGATGTCCGAGCGCTCGGGCACGTGATCCCTATAGACCTGCGAGCCATAGGTCGTGCGCACGCCGGCAACGTCGTTGAGGTCCTTCACCGCAAGCGGGAGGCCGCCGAGCCAGCTGGGATCTTCGCTTGGCGCAGTCGCCATCAGGCGACGGGCCTGGTCGCGGGCGCGCTCGGGGCAGAGCGTGACCATGGCATTGACCTTGCCGTCGACAGCCTCGATGCGGGCGAGCGAAGCCTCGACGAGATCAAGCGGGCTGATTTCGCGCCGTCGCAAGCGCTCGACGACCTCGCAGGCGGTGAGACGGATCAGGTCGTCGGCGTTGCTCATGGCGCAAATTCCCGGAGGCTGGACTGGTTTTGTCATGCTCAGGGCCGGCTGGGCCGCCGGCTCTCGATATTTGTCGATCGGCAGGCCTGGATCGGCCGTTGCCTCAGCCGAAACGGGCCTTGAGATAGGCATAGAGCGCGCGGGCGCCCATCACCTCGGCCCCCTCGGGCCGGCCGGGTTTGGCGGAGGGTGTCCAGGCGAAGATGTCGAGATGCACATAGGCCCCGGCCTTCTCGACGAAGCGGTTGAGGAAGAGGGCCGCGGTGATCGAGCCGGCAAAGCCGCCGCCGGGGGCATTGTTGAGATCGGCGACCTTGGAATCGAGCATCGCGTCATAGGGGGGCCAGAGCGGCAGGCGCCAGAGCGGGTCGTTCTCGCCGGCGGCATGGGCGAGGAGATCGGCTGCGACCGCCTCGTTCCGGCAGAACAAAGGCGGCAGGTCAGGGCCGAGGGCGACGCGGGCGGCGCCCGTCAGCGTCGCCATGTCGACGATCAGTTCGGGCGCTTCCTCGTCGGCAAGCGTGAGGGCGTCGGCGAGCACGAGGCGGCCCTCGGCGTCGGTATTGCCGATCTCCACGCTCAGCCCCTTGCGCGAGGCCAGGATATCGCTGGGCCGGAAGGCATCGCCGGAAATCGAATTCTCGACGGCCGGGATCAGCACGCGCAGGCGCAGTTTGAGGCCTGCGGCCATGATCATGCTGGCGCAGGCGAGCACAGAGGCAGCCCCGCCCATGTCCTTCTTCATCAGCAGCATGCTGGCCGATGGCTTGATGTCGAGGCCGCCAGTGTCGAAGATCACCCCCTTGCCGACCAGCGTCACCTTGGGATGGGCGGCGTCGCCCCACGTCAGGTCGATCAGCCTGGGCGCGCGCGAGGAGGCGCGGCCGACGGCATGGATCATCGGGAAATTCTCGGCGAGCAGTTCCTCGCCGACCACGACCCGGAACGAGGCACCATGCTTTTCGGCCAGGGCGCGTGCCGCCTCGGCGAGTTCCGCCGGACCGAGATCATTGGCCGGCGTGTTGACGAGATCGCGCCCGAGCGCCACGGCCTCGGCGACCGACAGGATCTCATCGCGATCGATACCATCGAGTGCGATCAGCCGTACGGCCTTGATATCGTTGCGCTTGTAGCGGCCGAAACGGTAGAGGCTCAACACCCAGCCGAGGGCGGCGAGCCGGTCGTCATGGCTGGCATTGGCGAAGCGATAGGTGCCTGCCGGCAGCACAGTGGCGAGCTTGCCGGGCAGGAAGCCGTCGCGATGGCGGGCCGATTCGCCCTCGAGGCCGAAGATCACCCCTGCGAGGTTGCCGTCAGGCCCCGGCAGAACGAGGTGGCGGCCGGCGCTTGCCTCGAAACCGTTGGCGACGATCCAGTCCCGCTGCACCTGCGGCAGGCGCCCCAGCACCGCGCCGGCGGTCTCCTTGGTGGCGAACCAGATGGGAACGGCCTGGATCGATGCGCTTTCTTGGGCGGCAAGCAGGAACTCGGACATGGTGCGACTTTCAGGGTTCGGGGAAGATCTCGTCGATGCGCCCGCTCAGCCAGTAGGACAGCAGGCCGATCCACTCGCGCACGGCGAGGTTCACCTGGCGCAGCCCGTCACTCATCGCATAGAAGGGCCGCACGCCATCCTGCGGACCCGCCGTGCGATAATTGACGGGATAGGCCATTACATCGAAGCCCGCCTTGCGAAACAAGGCCATCGAGCGCGGCATGTGGTAGCCGGAGGTGACCAGCAGATAGGTCTCGCCGGGCTTGGGCTTGAGAAGATCGTGGGTGAAGATGGCATTCTCATAGGTGTCGCGCGAACGGTTCTCGAACAGCATGCGCTCATCGGGGATGCCGAAGCTGCGGAAAAGCTGGCGCGAGGCGTCCGCCTCGGTGATGTCGCCCCAGATCTGGCCGGCCAGCGAGCCGACGCCGCCGGTGAAGATGATGCGGGCCTCAGGGAACTGGCGCGACTGGCCGGCGACGGCCGTCATCCGCTCGGCCGAATCGGTCAGGGCCGTCTCGTGCCGCGTGGTGGAAATGTGGGTGTCCACCGCGCCGCCCAGCACGATGATGCCGGCGATCCTGGTCTGGGGCGCGATCGCAGCCTGGGGAAAGCGCTCCTCCAGCGGCTGGATCAGCCAATTGCCCAGCGGCGACCAGCCCATCACGGCGAAGGCCAGCAGCGCGAAGCCCATTAGGAAGCGGCCGAAGCGCTGCACGCGGCGGATGAAGCTCAGGAGCAGGCCGACGAGGCCGACCACCAACGCCGCGTTGGAGGGCAGGATCAGGAAGCCCAGGGTCTTGGCGAGATAATAGAACATGAGATGCGATGTCAGGGCGGCAGGCTGGCGACGCTTGGAGCGCGGACATCTTGTCCGCATCTCGGAGCCGGTTTGATTCTAAGATGCGGACATCGCGACATGCCTTCATGTCGCTGAGATGTCCGCGCTCCTTTACGCTGCATCCGCCTTCAGGAAGCGCTGGTCGGCGAGATCGAGCTGGCGGCGCAGGCGCACGATGGTCAGGCTGTCGTCGACGGTGCAATTGTCGTGGCTGAGCAATTCACCCTTGCGGATCGGCTTGGTGACGCGGGCACGCTCGGCCAGGCCCAGCGGCAACAGCCGCTCCCGCCTTGCATCGGCCCAGCGCATCGACCAGCCGCGATAGTCATATTCGCCGATGCGGCCGAGCACGGTGCCGGGCGGTAGGTCGCGCTTGGCCACCGCTGCCGTCTCCGCCACGGGGTGGTCGAGCGGCTGCAGGTCGGCGGTGCCGTAGAGCACGGCACGGGCGGCGGTGAGCGGCGTCTCCAGGCTGGTGAGATGGTAAGGCCGGTGCAGAGTGAAGAACGGGCCCTTGCCGACATGCAGGTCGGTCATGCGCTCGAGCACGCGCGGATGGTTGGGCTCGACCACGCAGAACACGCCTGGCGCCACGCCCTTGCCAATGGTGTAGTCGACGCAGCCGCGCTTGGAGAGCACGCCACCATGGCTCACCGGGATCAGCACCTCGGCAAGTTCTTCCTTGCTGGCGCGCGGTCCATGCAGGCCAGGCTTGTCCGGCTCGAGGCCGGTGGCATTGGCGAGGGCCACCATCTCCACCATGGTCTTGGAGCCGTCGACGAATTCGACCAGCACGCGCGGGTTCATGTCGCGCGCCGTCGCCTCGGCGACATAGTCGTCGGGCACCGCATCGAAATTCAGGGCGTTGTTCTTGCCCTTGCCGGCGGCGACCACCGTCATGCCGAGGGTGCGGGCGAAACAGACCAGTTCGAGCGCGGCGGCGGGTTCGTCCCCCGCGGCACCGGTATAGATCACGCCGGCCTTCTCCGCCTCGGCCTTGAAATGGCGGCCGATGGTGATGTCGGCCTCGACATTGAGCATGACGATGTGCTTGCCGTGCCGGATGGCGGCCTCCGCCACGATGGCCCCGGATTCGGGATGGCCGGTGGCATCGATGATCACCTCGATACGGCCGGCGGCGGCCAGGGCCTCCAGGTCGGTGGTGATGGCGATGCGCCCGGTCTCGATGGCCCGGTCGATCGCCGAGGCATTGGCGACCTCGACGAGCTCGTCCAGCCGGTGCCCGGCGCTCAGGGCGGCCGCGATGGCATTCTGCGGGCGCGAGCGCACCGCGACCGCACCGATGCGAATGCCTTGCATCAGCGCGATCTGCACGATGAGGTCGGTGCCCATCTGGCCGGCCCCGACCAGGCCGACGGTAACGGGGCCCTTGTCGCGGGCACGTTCCATCAGATCGGCAGCAAAAGAGGGGTTCATCGGGCGCTCCGCAATCTCGTCATGCACCGTCTAACCACCAAATCGTGGCGCTGCAAAGGGAAATGGCTGTGTGCTTTCGGTGCAGACGCCTGCGATCCCAGGAAGCGCGCTCTGTCAGCCGAAGCGTTCCGCGCGATAGGCGGAGGGGTCGATGAAGGGCTTTTCGCCGGTGATCATCTCGGCCAGGAGCCGGCCCGTGGCCGGGCCGAGGGTGAAGCCGAGATGCTGGTGGCCGAAAGCCAGCCAGAGGTTGTCATGGCGCGGTGCCTTGCCGATGATCGGGCGGGAATCCGGGAAGATCGGCCGCGAGCCCATCCAGGGCTTGGCCTCAGCGCGCTCGCCGAGCGGGAAGAGCTTGCGGGCGAGCTTTTCCGTGCGATCGACCTGCACGGGAGTCCTCGGGGCATCGCGCCGCGCGAATTCGGCGCCGGTGGTCAGGCGGATGCCACCCGCCATCGGGGTGATGACGAAGCCGCCCTGTTCGTCCAGGACCGGGCGGCTGAGGCCGGCATTGCCCTCGGCGCGATAATGCATGTGATAGCCGCGCTTCACCGCGAGCGGGAAGCGGTAGCCGAGCGGGGAAAGCAGGTCCATCGACCAGGGGCCGAGCGCGACGACGGCCTGGCGCGCCTCGATCGGACCGTCTCCCGTGGTGACGCTCCAGCCGGAGGACCCCGGACGCAGGCTGCGTGCGTCCCCGGTCAGGACCCGCCCGCCGATCGTCTCGAAATGGCCGGCATAGGCCTTGGTGACGCTGCCGGGATCGGAGACGCTATGCGGATCCTGCCAATGCACAGCCGCGGTGAAATCGGGCCGAAGATTGGGTTCGAGCGCCAAGGCTTCATCGCGCGTCAGCGCTTTCACGCGATAGCCGAACTCCGCGGCGAGGGGGAATTCCCGCTTTTCGGCTTCGAACGCCGCCTCGCTGCGATAGACCTTGAGCCAGCCCGTATCACGGAACAGGGCGTCGGCGCCGGCCTTGGCCGCCAAAGCGCGATGCTCGCCCACGGTGGCGCTGAGCAAGGGCTGCATCATCCGGGCGGTGGCCAGAAGCTTGTCGGGGGCGGAGTTGCGCCAATAGGCAAGCAGCCAGGGGGCCAGGGCCGGCAGGGCCGACCAATGATAGTTGGCGCCGGGATAGCGCTTGAGCACGACGTCGGCGAGAGCGGACAGGCTGCGCGGGAAGGCAACGGGAAGCAAGGCGGAGCGCTCGACCACGCCGCTATTGCCGTAGGAGGTTTCCTCGCCCGGGCCGCGTCGGTCGACCAGGGCGACGGAGCGGCCGCGCTGCTGCAGATGTGCGGCGATCGAGGTGCCGACGATGCCGGCGCCGAGTACCACGACGTCGTAACGCATGGAAAACCCCATTGGTGCTGAAAAGAACTTTGGTATCGAATGCGGTTCGGTTGGAGCGGCCTGCCGTCAGCCGAGCCTGCGCCCATTCTCGTCCAGCAGCAAGATGTCCTGGGGCGCGATGTCCACCGCGACGGCCTCGCCGTCATGCCAGACCCTGTCCTCGATGGTGGCATTGGCCTGCAGCCTCAGGCCATCGAGGTCGAGGACATAGGCCGCAGTGCCGCCGAGATAGGAAGCAGCGACGATGGTAGCGCGCAGCTCGCCGGCATTGGCGCCCGGCGGGCCGAGCCGGATGCGCTGGGCACGCACCACGCCCGTCGCCCGAGTGCCGGCGCGGGCGCTCGCCGGCGCGATGGCGACCAGTTGCACGCCATTGTCGAGATGCAGGGCAAGGCGCCCCTCGGATACGCCCATGATCCTGCCCTCGATCAGGTTCGACTGACCGAGGAAGCTGGCGACAAAACGGGTATCGGGAAGCTTGTAGACTTGCTCGGGCGTGCCCTGCTGCTCGACCACGCCCTTGTTCATCACCACGATGTGGTCGGACATCGCCAGGGCTTCTTCCTGGTCGTGGGTAACGAAGATCGAGGTAATGCCGATCTCGCGCTGGATGATCTTGAGCTCGGTGCGCATTTCCTCGCGCAGGTGGGCGTCGAGGGCCGAAAGCGGTTCGTCGAGCAGGAGCACGTCCGGCTCGATCACGATGGCACGGGCGAGTGCGATACGCTGCTGCTGGCCGCCGGAAAGTTCGGAGGGCAGCTTGCGCTCGACGCCGGGCAGGCGGACCATGTCGAGGGCGCGCTTGACCTTGGCGGCGATGGTGGCCTTGTCGGCACCGCGATATTTCAGGCCGAAGGCGATATTGTCGTACACGCTCTTGTGCGGGAACAGGGCGTAGTTCTGGAAGACCAGGCCGATATTGCGCTTGTGAATCGGTACATTGTCGATGCGCTTGCCCGCCACCACGATCTCGCCGGCCGTCGGCTGCACCAGGCCGGCGATCGAGCGCAGGATCGTGGTCTTGCCGCAGCCCGAGGGGCCGAGCAAAGTGACGAAGTCACCCTTGCGAATGGTGAGGTTGACGTCCTTGACGGCAACGAAATCGCCATAGGCCAGATTGACATTGGTGAGTTCCACGGCCGTCGGCTTGGTCATCAGTCACGCTCTCGTTTCGACAGGGGCGATACGGATGCTCTTCCCCTGGTCCATTCAGATGGGTTTGATCTTTCCGTTCCATGGTCGGCCGATCCACACACGGGTAGTCCAATAATAAAGCGCGGGAATCCTTCCCCGACTTCGGGGAAGGTGCCGGTGCGCAGCACTGGCGGAAGGGGGAGCGTAGCAGGAGCGATCCGAAAAAAGCTCGATCGTACCACTCTACCCCACCCGAGCCGGCCTTCGCCGGCCCACCCTCCCCGAAGTCGGGGAGGGATTGTCGCGCTTCAACCGTCCCGGCCGAGCCGTGCAGATCCACCAGCTATGAAGCTGGAAGGACTTTCTCCCAAATTACGCACCCTTGGCGATGCGGTCCCAGGTCTTGGTCCACTCGTCCGTGTGCTTGTCCCAATAGGCGGCGTCGGCGAAGGTCAGCGAGGCCATCTTGCCGGTGGGGTCGAAGGCTGGCAGCGCCTTGACCTTGTCCGTCAGCTTCACCTTGGTGGGATCGAGCGCCGGCGGGTAGCTCTGCCCCTCCGCCACCGCGATCATCACTTCGGGCTGCAGCATGAAGTTGAGCAGTTCCTCGCATTCGGCCATCGGGGCGCCCTTGAGCACCAGCAAATCTTCCATCCAGGCATAGGAGCCGGGCGGATCGAGATAGCCGATCGGCGCGCCCTGGGCCTGCAGGGCGGCGACGCGTCCCGACCAGGCGTCGGTCACCACCACCTCGCCCTTGGAGAGCAGGTCCATCAACTCGGCGCCCGACGACCAGTATTTCTTGGCAAGGTCGCGCTGCTCGCGGACCTTGTCCCAGACGGCATCGATGTCCTTGATGGCATTGGGGTCCTGCCCCAGGGCAAGCGCCGCGTACCAGACGCGGGTAATCATGTTGCCGTAGCCGCCGATCTTGTCCTTGTATTTGGGATCGAACAGCAGATTGACGCCCTTCTCCTTGGCCTCGGCCTCGGAGATCACCTTGGTGTTGTAGGCGATGCCGGTGGTGCCGTAGTCGTAGGGCACGCAGGACAGGTCCGGCGAGATCTTGCGGAACGGCTCGAACATCACCTGCATGATGTTGGCCATGTTGGGGATGTTGGCGTCGTTGAGCTTGGTGGTCAGCCCGGCATCGACATAGCGCTTGTAATATTCGACGCCGGAGGAATGGATCACCTGGAACTCGCCGGGCGAGGCGGTCTTGACCTTGGTGATGATCTCGTTCTCGTCGCCGAAGGTGCCCTGCACCACATTGTTGCCGGTTTTGGCCGTGTAGGGCTTGAAGGCGTATTTATCCATCGCCTCCTGCACGCTGCCGCCCCAGCCGTCGAAGCGCACCTCCTTGGCGGCGGCGAGCGCCGAGCTGCCCCATTTCAGATTGATGCCGGCCCCGGCCGCCGCTGCCGCGGTGAGGCCGAGGAAGGTGCGGCGGCTCATGCCGCCATTGAGATAGCGCTCCTTGAGGCGCTCCAGGCGCCTGGTCTGCGACATTTTCATTGGTCTGGTTCCCCTCCTGGTGGTTTTATGACTGGCCCTAGCGAATGCCGCGGGCGAGATAGCGGGCAAGGCCGCCGCCGATCAGCGGCACACCCACGGTCAGCAGGATCATCAAGGCGCCGAGGGCGTTGATCTCCGGGCTGATGGAAACCTTCAGCATCGACAGGATCTGCGTCGGCATGGTCTCGACGCCCGAGGGGCGCCAGAACAGGCTGGCGGTGACATTGTCGAAGGAAATGGTGAAGACGAGCAGCAGGCTGGCGATGACGGCCGGCATCAACAGCGGCAAGGTGATCTCGCGGAAGGTGTGGAAGCGGTTGGCGCCGAGCGACAGGGCCGCTTCCTCATAGACCTTGCGGATGCCCACCAGCCGCGACTGCACCACCAGGATGACATAGGGCAGCGCCAGCATGATGTGGCCGAGCACCAGCAGCACCAGTGTGCGCGGCTGCTGGGCCCAGCGCATCAGGAGCAGCAGGCCGACGCCGAGCACCGTTTCCGGCACCAGGGCAGGGGCGATCAGCAGCGTGTTGATGAACTGCTTGCCCGGGAAATCGTAGCGCACCAGCGCCATCGCCCCCATGATGCCCAGCACCGTGCAGACCACCGCGGTGATCAGGGCGACCCAGAGCGAGGTCTTGAAGGCGCGGATCACCGCCTCGTTCTCCATCAGCTTGCTGTACCAACGCAGGCTGAAACCGGTCATCGGGAAGCCGCCGAATTGCGAATCGTTGAAGGAGAGGATCACCACCACCAGGATCGGGGCGAACATGAAGATGTAGACGAGGACGGTGAAGACCTTCACGGCCTGCCAGGACCAGTCCTTTTCCGCGCCGGGCAAGTCGCTCATTGGCTCAACCCCTTGAAGATTCGCGACAGGCCCATATAGCGGCTGTAGATCGCCGCCACGATGCCGAGCAGCACCAGCAGCACGATGGAGAGCGTCGAGCCCAGCGGCCAGTTCAGCTGCGTCATGATGGTGTCGTAGATCAGATTGCCGAACAAGGCGTCGCGGGTCGAGCCCAGCACCTGCGGGGTGACGTAGCTGCCTGCCGCCAGCACGAAGCAGAGCAGCAAGCCCGCCATCAGGCCCGGCAGGGACAGCGGCAGCACCACTTCGCGGAAGGCCTGGCCCTGGGTGCAGCCGAGCGTGCGCGCTGCCGAGATCAGATTGCGGTCGATGCCCTCGAGGCTGACATAGATGTTGAGGATCATGTAGGGCAGCAGGAAATGGATCATGCCCATGATCACCGAGCCCTGGGTGTAGAGCATGCGCAGCGGCTCTGAGATCAGGCCGATTTTCATCAGCACCACATTGATGATGCCCTGCTCGCCCAGAATGTGGATCCAGGAGAAGGTGCGGATGGTGAAGCTGATCCAGAAGGGCACGATCAGGAGGAGCAGCAGCAGCCATTTGTGCCGCGTGCGCGTCATCGCAATGAAATAGGCCGGCGGATAGCCGAGCAGCGCGCAGAGGATGGCGGTGATGGCCGCCACCTTCACCGTCTTCCACAGGAAGAGGTGGTAGAAGCTGTCGGTGAAGAATTCGTGCCAGTTCGCGGTGGTGAAGACCTGTTTCTCCACCCCTGCCGTGACGAACTCATAGAAGCTGAACACCGTCATGATGACGATGGGCACCACCATCAGCACGGTGAGGACGATCAGGGTCGGGGAGAGCAGGTACCAGGGGCGCAGCCGGTCGCGTGCAGAAAGCTGCTGGCCTGCCATCATGTCCCCACGCTGTTCCCTGGAAGTAATATTTGTTTCGTTCAGGGTGGATCTTCTCTAGGCATGTGTCAATTGCCGGACAATACAAATCCGGCCGTGGTTACCACCCGTGCCATGAGGCCCCGCTCCGATGCTGTTGCCAGACTATCTCGCCCAAGCGGTACCGCCCGGCCTCGAAGGGCTGAAGCCCTTCGTCAAGATGCACGGCCTCAGGAACCACTTCGTCATCTTCGACCAGCGCGTGCATCCGCGCGCCCTGCCGGTGGCGGATATCGTGCGGCTGTGCGACGTCGAGGCTGGGGTGGGGGCGGAGCAGGTGCTCACCATCGAGGCACCGACGCCGGCCGGAATGGCCGGGGGCAGTTATGCCCGCATGCGCATCTTCAACATAGACGGGCGTGAGGCCGGGGCTTGCGGTAACGCCACGCGCTGCGTCGCCTATATCCTGCTGGAAGAAAGCGGGCGGGACGAACTGGTGCTGGAGACGGGCGGTGGCCTGCTGGCTTGTCGCCGCGCCGGGTCGATGGCCGTGGCGGTGACGCTGGGGCCGATCGTGATGGGGTGGGAACAGATTCCGCTCGCCCGCGAGGCCGACACCACCCGCCTGCCGCTCACCAGCGGCCCGCTTCGCGATGGCCTTGCCCTGAATATCGGCAATCCGCATGCGGTGTTCTTCGTCGAGGACCTCGATGCCGTCGATGCCCGGGCCGTGGCGCCGGCTATCCAGAACGATCCGCTGTTCCCGGAAGGCGTCAATGTCGGCATGGCCGAGGTGGTGGATTCGGCCACGCTGCGGCTGAAGGTCTGGGAGCGGCCGGGCATCCTGACGCAGGCGTGCGGCACCGGCGCCTGCGTCGCCGCCTATGCCGCCCGCCTGCGTGGTCTCATCGATGGCGACCACGTCGCCATACATTTGCCGGGCGGAACCCTCTCCATCGAATTGCTGCCGGAGGGCTACGCGATCATGACCGGGCCGGTGGCCATATGCTGCCTCGGCTATGCCTGAGAGAGAGCTGGCCGCGCTTGTTCTTTCTCCCAGGATGAGGCGCGGATCATCCTTCCCCGACTTCGGGGAAGGTGTCATTTTGTAGAAATGACGGAAGGGGGAGTGTGGCGCGACGATGCCAATTTTGGCCCGAGAATCATCACTCTCCCCCACCCGACCCGACTTTGCCGGGCCACCCTCCCCGAAACCGGGGAGGGATTGTCGTGCTTTATTCGGCTTGGTCGGAATTATGATGTGCGCTGTCCGCAAGCATCAGGCATGGCGCAGGCGCGAGCTGAGGCCTGAAATCTCGATGACGGTGGCCGCCGGGGCGCCTTGTACGCGCGGGCGGGGTGGCGGCATGCGCGTGCCGATGGTGAACATCACGGCGCTGGCTGCGGCAAAGGCTGCGAAGGTCAGGAACATGCCGGTACCCCCGAAAGCGCCGAGCATCAGGCCGCCGAGTGCCGGGCCGAAGAAATTGCCGATGGTCGAGAAGGAGTGGGCACCGAAATAGCTGCCCCGGTTGCGGGCATTGCAGATGCCGTCCACCAGGAGATATTCGGAGGGCACCACCAGGATCTCGCCGATGGTGAACAGCACCATGAAGAGGGCGAAGCCGGTGAAGTCATTCGAGGTCAGGAAGCCGAGCTCGCTGGCGAGGATGAGCACGCAGCCCATCACCATGGCATGCAGGGCGCCGACCTTTTCGATCAGGCGGCGCGCGAACAGATTGCCGACGAGCACCACCAGCCCGTTGATGGAGAGGAGATAGGCGAAGATGTCGACGCCGCCTTCCATCGTGGCGCCGAGATAGGGAGCAAGGGTGGCCGACCACTGGCCGTAGACGGCGAGCAGGAGAGTGCCGCCGCCAACGAAGAAGGCGAGCCGCGGATCCCGTGCGGCCGAGCGAATGCTCTCGATGACGGAAGGTTGCCGATGGCTTTCGCTCTTTTCGGCATCGACGGTTTCGGGTGTGCCGAGCAGATGCAGCGCGATGGCGAAGACCGCGTAGATGCATCCGGCCACGATGAACATCGCGCTGAGCGCTGTCCCGGCGGCAACGCCGATCAGGGGCCCGACGGCCCATCCTGCATTCGCAACCATGTAGCGCCAGGAGAAATATTTCAGGCGTCGCTCGGGAGGGCAGATATCGCTCATCAAGGCACGCGATATCGGCTCGTAGACGGCGATCGATACGGCCGCGACGATCTGGGCCGCGCAGAAGGCCGTGACCGATTGCGCAAATCCCATGCCGATCAGGGCCAGGGCCGTCAGCGACAGCATCAACACCAGCATGAGGACCCGGCCGACCCTGTCCGACAGCGAGCCGGCGAAGGGAGCCGCGATGGCACCCAGAAGCGGTCCGGTGCCGAGCAGGATACCAATGGCGGCAGGTCCCAGCCCGAAGGATTTCTGCAGTTTCACCGCGAGAAAGGACAGGCTCATCGCGCGGGCCACACTGACGAGGCCCGATCCGGCGATCAGGAAATAAACGAAACGAAGGCGGCGCGAATCGGGGTTCATCGTCTGATTCCGGGCGGGATTGCGACCCTTTACTATGGCGTGCTCGGCTTCACCACTTCCTTCCCGGGACCGCCAGCATCTTGCAGGCTCTTCCATTCAGCAAACGCGCCATTTCCAAGTGCCGGCAGGGCGCTTGCGGTCCCAGGGGTCACGTCTTGAAGAAGGCACGGATCTGCGCCAGGAACTGCGCGGGCGGGCCGGGCTGCGCATAGAGAGCGGCCGCCTCGTCGCGGGCGAGAAAGGCCTGGCCCCGGCGGACCGAAGCCTCGAACGCCTCGGCCAGCCCGGGTTCGGCAGCGAGGACGGGATCGAGATCCTCCTTGCGCAGTTCGAAGACGATGCAACGGGTCAGGGCCAGGATCGTGCCTGGATTGGGGGCGCCGGTAATCACGCCCAGCTCGCCGAAATGATCGCCCGGCCCCAGCCGGCCCACCACATGCGAGTGGTCGCGGATGGTACGGCTCGCTTCCAGCACGCCGGAGGCGACCACCAGGAGGGAGGCGAGCGTTCCGCCTTGCGACACCAGCGTCGCCGTTGCCTCGAGGTGGCGCTTGATCATCTTGCTGGAAAGATCCGCCCGCTGCTTCGGCGAGAGCTCGCGGAACAGGGGAATATCGGCAAGAAGCTGTTCGGGCGGCAGGGTTTCCAGCGGACCGAGATTGACCTGGACCGGGCCGATCGGCGTCGACATGGCACCTGGATTGACCAGCCGGATGCCGTGATAGTGGAATTGCCGCAGCACCTGTCCGAGCAGGGCGCTCTTGACCTTGCCGAGATGGTCCGTGTGCGCGACTGAAAAGCTGATGTCGTAGCTGTTGGTGCGGGCGCCGATCCGAGCCAGCGAGGTTCCGGGAGCGGGGCTGGAGAGAACCTGCGCCGTCAGCAGGGCCGCATGGCGCAGATATTCCAGCACGAGATCCGGCCGGGCCGTGGAATCGCAGGCAACCTGGACCGAATCGTCGCGCCGGGTGCTCGGCCGGCTGCGGTTGATCACCCGCGACTTGGAGATCAGGCTGTTGGGAATGGTGACGATGTCGTTGCCATCGGTGCGCACATGGATGGAACGCCAGTTGATCTGGACGATCACGCCCTCGAAGGAACCGTCTATGCCGATGCGGTCGCCGACCACATAGGGATGCTCGATGCCCACCGCGATGCCGGCGAAGACGTCGGCCAGCGTGTTCTGCAGCGCCAGGGCCAGCACCACGGCGATGATGCCCGAGGTGGCCAGGAGGGCGCGGACGGGCAGGTCGAACACGAAATTGACGATCGCCAGCACGGCGGTGAGATAAGTCAGGCCGGCCAGGAGGTCCGAAGCGATCTTGGGCTGGTTCGATTCGCGCTTCTGCCAGAGGATCAGGGGCAGGATGCCCACCGCCAGCCTTGCGCCGAGCAGCCACCACAGGGCGATCAGGCCGCGCTGCCAGGTGGCGATCCGCGTGTCGGCGTCGAGCACGGGTGCTGCCGGCATGCCGCCGACCCGCAGGACCAGCAGGGTGAAGAGGCAGAAAAGGCCAGCCGCGACACCGATTCGCAGCCAGGCCGGTTGCCAGCCGATCCGCCAGTTGAGGATGATCACGGCCGCGAGGGCCGTGGCGAGGATCAGTTCGGAGAGCAGCGACACCGGGGCCACGCAGCAGGACGAAAGGGCGGCATGATTGCATCACTCCGCGCTGCATGCCAGAGCGGGAATGCGGCAGGGCCCAAGACGAAACCAAACATGGCAAACGATCCAGCCTCTCAGCACCTGTCCGTCTCGTCACACAGGAAGGAACGGTCTTGGAACTGAAATGGCTTGAGGATTTCCTGAGCTTGGCCGAGACGCGCAGCTTCTCGCGCTCGGCGACGGACCGCAACATCACCCAATCGGCCTTCAGCCGGCGCATTCGGGCGCTCGAAGTCTGGCTGGGCACCGAACTGCTGGATCGCAGCACCTTTCCGATCACCCTGACCGCCGATGGCCGGCAGTTCCGCGAAACGGCGGAGGAAACGGTGCGCTTGCTCACCCTGGCCCGTTCGCAGTTCCGCAGCCGCCAGGAGGGCAGCAAGCTGCCGGTGTTGGCCGTCACCGCGCTGCATGCCCTCTGCCTGACCTTCCTGCCAGGCTGGCTCACGCAGATCCGGCGCAAGGTCGGCCCGGTAACGAGCCGCGTGCTGCCGGAGAATTTCCACACCTGCATCCAGGCCCTGGTGGAAGGCGGCTATGATTTCCTGCTCACCTTCCATCATCCCAATATCTCGGTGCCGCTCGATCCTGAGCGCTTTGCCTTTATCACCGTCGGGCGAGACAGCCTGGTTGCGGTGGCGGCACGGCCCGAACGCCGCAGCTGGCAGGCCGGCGACGAGCGTGTGCCGCTGCTGCATTATTCCCGCGGTTCCTTCCTGGGGTTGCTGGCCGCCATTGCCCAGGCCCGCGAAGGTGCGCCGGCGACCTATCTTGCCCATACCAATGAAGGCTCCATGGCCGAGGCCCTGAAGTTCATGGCGCTGGACGGCCATGGCGTGGCCTGGCTGCCGCGCAGCCTGGTCGCCGACGAGATCGCCGAGGGATCCCTGGCCGTGGTCGCGCCGGAAATGCCGATGGATATCCGGCTCTACCGAAGCGCGGACCGCTCCCGGCCCTTCGTCGACCGGGTCTGGAGCGCGGCGCGGGAGGCTTCCGGCTGAAGGTTATGCAGATTTGGAATAGGCTTTGCCGCGATAGCATTGGCGGGGAGTTCCGGTCGGGCGTATGAGCCTTCCCAGCGCGGCGGAACGGAGCCGGCAAAGCAAGACCTGCCTCGTTCCGCCCGCTATTTCACGATCCACCAGCGCGCTTGCGCGCGACGCTGCAACTCGCCATCGCCTGGGGAGACCCTGGCGCTTGGCCGGAGGAAACCTGCCTTGTCCGAGATCGCCTTCCGCCTCGAGCACGACCTCTTGGGTGACCGCGAGGTGCCCGTCGATGCCTATTACGGCGTCCACACCTTGCGGGCCGTGGAGAACTTCCCGATCAGCGGCCAGACCCTCGCGACCTGCCCGGACCTGATCCGGGCCCTCGCTTCGATCAAGCAGGCGGCGGCGCTGGCCAATCGCGAGCTTGGCCTGCTCGATGAGGCGCGCACCGCCGCCATCGTGGCGGCCTGCGAGGAGATCAGGGCCGGAGCGCTGCACGACCAGTTCGTGGTCGACCTCATCCAGGGCGGCGCCGGCACGTCCACCAACATGAATGCCAATGAGGTGATCGCCAACCGGGCGCTGGAACTCCTCGGCCATCGGCGCGGCGAGTACGGCCAGCTGCACCCCAACGAGCACGTCAATATGGGGCAGAGCACCAACGACGTCTATCCGACTTCGCTCAAGATTGCGGCCTGGTTCGGCATTCACCGGCTGATCGAGGCGATGGGCGTGCTGCGTCGGGCCTTCGAGGCCAAGGCGGAGGAATTCGCCGACATCCTTAAGATGGGCCGTACCCAGCTGCAGGACGCCGTGCCGATGACGCTGGGCCAGGAATTCGGCACCTATGGGCTGATGCTGGCCGAGGACGAGGCTCGGCTCGCCGAGGCGGCCGGGCTGATCCGCGAGATCAACATGGGCGCCACCGCGATCGGCACCGGCATCACCGCCCACCCGCTCTATGCCGGCATCGTCTGCAAGCGCCTGGCCGAGATCACCGGCATCGACCTGATCACCGCGCCCAACCTGGTGGAGGCCACCCAGGATTGCGGCGCCTTCGTGCAGCTTTCCGGTGTGCTCAAGCGCGTCGCCGTGAAGCTCTCCAAGACCTGCAACGATCTGCGCCTGCTCTCCAGCGGGCCGCGGGCCGGGCTCAACGAGATCAACCTGCCGGCACGCCAGGCCGGCTCCTCGATCATGCCGGGCAAGGTCAATCCGGTGATCCCGGAGGTGGTCAACCAGGTTGCCTTCGAGGTGATCGGCAATGACGTCACCATCACCTTCGCGGCCGAAGCCGGGCAGCTGCAGCTCAACGCCTTCGAGCCGATCATCGCCTACAGCCTGTTCCGCAGTGTCGAGCATCTGCGCGCCGCCTGCCTGACGCTGGAGAAGAACTGCATCACCGGCATCACCGCCAATCGCGAACGCCTGCGTGCCAGCGTCGAGCAGTCGATCGGTATCGTTACCGCCCTCAATCCCTATATCGGCTACCGCCATGCCACCGAAGTGGCGATGGAAGCCCATGCCACCGGGCGCGGTGTCTACGAGCTCGTGCTGGAGAAAGGGCTGATGCCGCGCGAACAGCTCGACGCGGTGCTGCGGCCGGAAAACCTCACCCGACCGCAGCCCTTCGAGATGAAGCTGTAGGCGCGATTGTGAATGCCTCTCGGCATCAGCCGTTCAGGGTCTTCTGCATGAAGACCAGATCGAGCCAGCGCCCGAATTTCTGGCCGACTTCGGGCATGCGTGCCGTCTCGGTGAAACCGAAGCGCCGATGCAACGCGAGTGAGGATTCGTTGCCGGCCTCGATGCCGCCCAGCATGACATGCTTGCCGGTATCGCGGGCCGTGCCGATCAGGGCATCCAGCAGGGCAGCGCCCGCCCCCCGGCGGCGCGCCGACCCGGCGACATAGATCGAGTGCTCCACCGTATGGCAATAACCGTCGAAGGGCCGCCAGTCGCCATAGCTGGCATAGCCGATCGCCGTGCCCTCGGCGTCCGCAACGAGGATGGGATAGCCCTGGCTCCTGCGCAGATCGAACCAGGCCTGGCGGTTGGCGAGGTCGACCGTGTTCCAGTTCCAGATCGCCGTCGAGTTCAGCACGGCATCATTGTAGATCGCGAGGATATCAGGCAGGTCGTCAGGGGTGGCGGGACGGATGATCATCGATCCAAATCTTTCCAGAACAAGGTGGTGTCGCAATAGCCGCCCTGTGGCCAGAGCGCATAGCGCGGAATGACGCCGGCCTTCTGCCAGCCAAGATTTTGATAAAGCCGCTCGGCAGACGAGCCGGTCGCTGTGTCGAGGCAGAGCACGATGCGCCCTTCGGCCCGGGCGCTCTCCTCCAGGGCTGCCATCAGCGCGCCGGCGATGCCGAGATTGCGGCCGCGCCGATGCACCATCAGTTTCTGCACGTCGGCGCGATGGGGCTGGTTCGCGCGATTTTCCGGGCTGAGCAGCACGGTACCGACCGGCTGGCCGTCGAGATAGGCGACATGCAGCAGGGTGCTGCCCTCGGCCACGCGTGTGGCGACGCCGCGCCAGAAGGCTTCGGCCTCCTCGCGGGCAAGCGGCAGCATGAAGCCGATGGAGGCTTCCCCCTCGACGCAGTCGATCAGGATCTCTGCCAAAGCGGGCACGAGTGCCTGCGCCTGCTCCGGCGTTGCAATGGCGATGGTAAGGTCGGTCATCGGGAAACCTGTCGCGAGGGGCAGAGCATGACGAAGTAGCGCGCCGGCTCATCGCCTGGATTGTGGAACATCACCAGCTTGTCGAGCCGCATATGCAGGCAATCGCCCGGCTCCAACGGAAAGGCCGCGCCATCGACCGTCATGGCGAGGCTGCCCGATTGCAACCAGACCAACTGGTCGAAGGAGGTTGCCTGCGGTTCGAAGGGGATCAGGGCGCCGGCTGGCAGCTCGACCTCGACAAGATCGAGGATGCCATTGGCCGTGGCGGGCGAAACCGAGCGGCGCAGATAGCCGGTGGCCGGATCGCGCCAGAGCGACTGCTCGGCCCGCCGGGCCAGGGGGGAAGCCGCCGGTTCCACGGCGGCGAACAGGGTCGACAGGCTGACGCCGAGGCCGCCGGCGAGGCGGGCCAGCAATTGGGCGGTGGCGCTCGACTCGCCGCGCTCGATGCGCGAGATCATGGCGCGGCTGACCCCGCTGGCAGCAGCGAGCTGATCGATCGTCAGATGCATCTGGCCACGCAGGGCCTTGATGCGACCGCCCAACTCCCTATCGATGGTGATATCGCTTGATTCCATAATGTAAGAATATTTATCCACTATAGTGGAGTCAAGTTCGCAGAGCCCTGTTGCAGATCGGCTGGCATGAGCCTAGAACCTAGTTCGTTTTCTTAAGCAACAAATTGGACCTGCCATGTCGGAGACCATTCCCGCCCTCAGCCTGCGTGCACTCGATGATCTTGCCGCGGTGGTGAAGGCCCTCCCTGACGATGCGGCCGACGGCTTGATCGAAGCCCTCGCCACGGCAGGACGCATCGCCATCTACGGCGCCGGGCGCGAGGGGCTGCAGATGCGGGGCCTGGCCATGCGCCTGTTCCATCTCGGGCTCGACATCCATGTCGTCGCCGACATGACGGTGCCGCCGATCGGTCAGGGCGACCTCCTCTTCGTGTCGTCCGGCCCGGGGGCTTCCAATATCGGCGATGCCTTGATCGGCGTCGCCCGCAAGGCCGGAGCCAAGGTTGCGGTGGTCACGGCCCAGCCCGAGGCGCGCACGCCCAAGCTCGCCGACATCGTCTTCACCGTTCCGGCCCAGACTATGGCGGATGACCGGGGCGGCGGGGTTTCGGTGCTGCCGATGGGCTCGCTGTTCGAGACGGCGCAGATGCTGGTCTTCGAGATCATCGTGCTGAAGCTGCGCGATCGTCTCGGCGAAACCGCCGAGACGATGCGGGCGCGCCACACCAATCTGGAGTGATGCCGTCAGGCCGCCGGCGAGGCCTGATCTTTGAGAAAGGCCGAGACGGCGTCTGAAAAATCATAGCCGTCGAAGGCCGAAAGCGGCACGCCGTGCTCGACCAGGGCCCGCGCACAGCCGACATAGTCCTGCGGCACGATGCCGGCGATATCCTCCGCCTGGCTGGCATAGGAAAGCGTGCCGAGGACATTGTTGCCGAAGCCGTGCTCGGTGCGCCAATCGGCTCCCTCCTCCAGGAGCAGCCGCAGCATGGCAGCATCGCCCTGGAACATCGCCTTGTTCAGGGCGGTCGCCGACCATTCATGCTCCTTCACCTCGCGGGGCCAGCCCAAAGCGAGCATGACGCGGACGGCCTCGATCGCACCATTGCCGGCCAGCAAGGGCAGGGTTCGCAACTGCCTCTCGCTGAGGCGGCCGAAAATGTCCGGCTCATTGGCGAGGATTTCAGCCGCGGTCGCCCGGTCTGCCCTCGTGCAGGCCGCGACGAAGGCCTCTTCCCGCGTGAGGTCTTCCTCGACACCCAGCGCCTTGAGCATCTCGATCACGTCGGTGCGGCCCTGCTCCTGGGCAAAGCGATAAAGGCTCATGCCGTCATCGCTGGTCGCGCGCAGGTCGGCGCCGGCATCCAGCAAGGTTCGGATATGGGCGGCGGAGCGCCCCCGCAGGATGGCATGGTGGATCCAGGACCGTTCCCTGGCATCGCCGCCATGGGCGAGCAGCAGCCGGAGCGTGTCGAGCTTGTCGAAATCGAGCACGCGGCCCAGCGCATTGGTGCCGGTGACGCGCGCGCCGGCCGCGAGCAGCAGGCGGGTACCGACGTCGTCGGAACTTTCGACGGAATGATAGAGGGATTCGTTGTCGTTGGGATCGGCGCCAGCCTCGATCAGCAGCCGGATCATCGCCTCGTCATGGGTGCGCCCGGCCGCGCCATAGAGCACGGAAAGCGGCGAATCCGGCCAGCGCGGGTCCGTCCAGGTCGCGTTGACGTCCGCGCCATGGGCGAGCAGCACGCGGGCGCAGGCGAGCAGCTTCATCTTGAAGCCCGGCTCGCGGATGAGGCCGGAATGGCTGACGCCGATCAGGGGAGGCATGGCGAGCGGGCCGCCGCTGCGGTTCGCGAAGGCAGGATCCTCGGCGATGAGGGCCCTGAGCCGAACCTCGTCACCGGTGATGCAGGCGAGCCAGGGGTCCTGCGCGAACAGGGCCGGCTGTTCGGTGAGGGTGCGGTGCGCCAGATGACGCTGGGCCGCATTGCCCTCCAGCACCCAGGCGAGCCAGGTTCGCAGTCTTTCGGCCGTGGCGCTGCGCGTCCACTCGACATAGTGCTTGAGCTCGCTCCAGGACCGGAAGCCGTAATCACGCGCGATGACGGACTGGGCGTCATGCAGAGCGAGCTCGCGGCCAGCGAGCCTTGCCGGATCGACGCTGCGGGCCGAGGGCAGGCTTTCGGCAAAATGGCGAAGGGCCTCGCTCTCGCCATTGCGGGCGGCGCGCAGGAGCTGCTTGGCCTGGTTCTTGAGGTGCGAAAGGTCGGGCGAAACCGGAAGGGTCTTCATGGTGCCTCCATGTGCGCAGAGCCGAAGACCCGCAATCGGCTGCACAGGGGCAGGTCGTCCTGATATTCGGTATGTGAGGGGGCTGAGCCCTTCCCGCGGGTCCGGAGGCGTCTCGCAGCGCCGAAGCGGAGCTTAGGGCGTTTCTTGTCCGGAGGGAAGTCCCGACCAGCCGTGCAGCGATCGGCTTTCTTCGGGAAGATCGGTGGTCGCTATGCTCCGGCGAGGCGGGATTTGCCGAGCGACGCCATGAGATCGCCGAAGCGTTCGCCCTGGATGGCGACATGGGCGCGCAGATGGTCCGCGGCGCGCTGGGTTTCGCCCGCGCGGATGGCGGCGACGACCGCTTCATGCTCCTCCTGCGAGGTCTTCATGCGGTTGCGCACGCGCAGTTGCAGGCGGCGGAAGGGCGCCAGGCGCTTGTTGAGGGCCAGGGCCTGGCCTGCGAGGAACGTGTTGCCGCCGGCGCGATAGATGATGCGGTGAAAGATCTCGTTCTCATAGTAATAGGCGTCGGGATCGCCCCTGGCGGCTGCCTCCTGGCAGGCAGCCAAGGCCGCGACGAGTGCTTTTTCGTCCTCGGCGAGAAGACGGCGGGCGGCAAGGCGGCCGCACATCGCCTCCAATTCGGCCATGACCTCGAACATTTCCATGAGCTGGCTGGGGTCGGGCGCACTCACGACGGCGCCGCGCCGCGCCCGCAATTCCACCAGACCGGCGGCGGCGAGTTGCTGGAGCGCTTCTCGGATCGGTGTGCGCGACACGCCGAAACGCTCGGCAAGGGACACTTCGTCGAGACGCTCACCCGGCTTCAACTGGCCGGTGGCAATCTCGTCCTCGATCGAATCCCGCAATTGGGTGGCTCGGCGCTCGGTCATAGGCCCATATCGCGCCTTCTGCCGATGCCGGCAAGCCGTGATTGCCTTCACGGCGCCGCGAAGGGCGAGGCATGCCGGTTCGGCCGCCTCGCCTGTTGGCGTCATGCCGGCTTGAGCGCCGGCGGCAGCCTGTTCTGTGGCCAGCCGGTGGCCTGCTCATAGGCGTAGGCGAGCTGCAGCACGGACATCTCGGCATGGTTGCGGCCGACGAGCTGCATGCCCATGGGCAGGCCGCGTTCGTTGAAGCCGACAGGCACGCTCATCGCCGGACAGCCGGACATGGTCACCGGGATCACCACCTCCATCCAGCGATGATAGGTATCCATCGCGCGGCCGTTGACTTCCTTGGGCCAATGCGTGGTGGCGTCGAAGGGGAACACCTGCGCCGACGGCAGGATGAAATAGTCGTAGCGCTCCATGAAATTGCGGACCGCTTGATACCATTGCGTGCGTGCGGCGGCGGCATCGGAGAGCTGGACGGCACTGAGCTTGAGATAGTTCTCGATCTCCCATTGTGCCTCGGGCTTGAGCAAGGCGCGCTTGGCCGGATCGTCATAGAGCACCTTCAGGCCGGAGCCGGTCTGCCAGGCGCGCAGCGGCAGCCAATTGCGCCAGACATTCTCGATCGGATAATCGGGCCTGGCTTCCTCGACGGTGCAGCCGAGCGTTTCGAAGGTCTTGAGCGCCGTCTTGCACAGCTCGAGCACGCCCGGCTCGAAGGGCAGATAGCCGCCACAATCACCGAGCCAGGCGATGCGCATGCCCTTGAGATCGCGCTTCAGGGGCTCGGTGAAACGCGTGGGATCCTCATGGAGCGAAAGCGGTGCGGCAGCGTGATAGCCCGACTGCACCGCGAGCAGCAGGGCGAGGTCCGAGACATTGCGTGCCATCGGTCCGTTCACGCCCAGCGCGGCGTCGAACACGTCGGCGCCCGGCGAGGGCACCCGCCCGAAGGAGGTGCGGAAGCCCAGCACATTGTTGAAGGCCGACGGATTGCGCAGCGAGCCGGCATGGTCGCTGCCATCGGCGACCGGCAGCATGCGCATCGCGAGGGACACGGCGGCCCCGCCGCTGCTGCCGCCGGAAGTCTTGCTGTGATCATAGGCGTTCAGGGTAGTACCGAAGACCTGGTTGTAGGTCTGCGATCCCAGCCCGAACTCCGGCGTGTTGGTCTTGCCGACGATGATGCTGCCCGCGCGCTTCATGCGGTCGACGAAGATCGCGTCGGCCTTGGGAATGCGGTCCTTGAACAGGGGCGAGCCCTGCGTGGTGCGGATGCCCTTGGTGTCGGCCAGGTCCTTGATCGCCTGCGGGAAGCCATGCATCCAGCCGGCATAGTCGCCACGGGCGAGCTGGGCGTCGCGCTCTCCGGCCTGCTTGATGAGGTCGCCGCGCTCCTGCCGTGAAACGATGGCGTTGACGGTGGGATTGAAGCGGTCGATGTGATCGAGATAGGCCGTCATCACCTCCACGCAGGAGATGGATTTCGACTTGATCGCTTGCGAGAGCGGGATGGCATCCATCATCACGATGTCTGAGGGCGCTGTTTTCGCCAGGGCCGGGCCAGGCCGGGCCGCCTGGCCGACAAGAGCGGCCGATGCCGCGCCGGTCAAACCCTTCGCGCTCAGATTCAGGAAACCGCGTCTGCTGAAGCCACGCTCCTGCGTGGGTTGCGACGTGCCGCCGCGTTGCTTGCTGGCCATGGGACACCTCCTCGATCAACCTTCTGGATGAGGTTGTGTCCACACATTGTCAGACTATGTGTCTCTTATCAATTAAGTTGTATACAAAAATATCAATCAATAATACATAAATGGCATTTACTTATGCAGTAAGCAAACCAAGATTTTGCGATGCGCGCGCTACGCGTAAGAGCATGATTGCTGCGTGGCGTGAATGATGCGGCAGGACAACTGAATTGCGGCCGCAATGTCGGGTTGATGCCGGGGATCCCGAAGGCCTGCCCTGGCGGCGCGGTTATCCCCGGTCTTCGACCAGTGCCGCCAACTGCCCAATCACCGTACCCCAACCGTCATGGAAGCCCATCTTTTCATGCAAAGCGCGATCGGCGTTGCTCTTGTGCATGACATGGGCGCTGTAGTCGGTCCCGTCCGGGTGGTCGGCGAAATCGATGATCGCCGTGATGAAAGGCTGTTCGGCAGGGCGCCAACCGCCGGTGAGCGCATTGGTGAACACGATGCGCCGCTGATCGTCGACGGTCAGGAAGCAGGCGTCGAGATGGGGCTGGAAGGCGCCGCCATCCTCGCTGATCCGGGTCACGAAGGCGCCGCCGGGCGACAGGTCCATCTCGACGACCCGGCATCGGGCTGGGGCCGGCACCCACCATTGCTCGAAAAGGGCGCGTTGGGTCCAGGCCTGCCACACGGTGGCCCGCGGAGCCTTGATGATCCGGGTGATCTGGAGGTCGCGTTCGGGATCGAAGCGGCGGCTCATGTCGGCTGTTCCTTGTCGCGCATGGAAGCGACGACGCGTTCCAGCCTGTCGGTTCGGCCTTCCCACACGGCGTGTTGCGCGGCCAGCCAGCCCTCGACGGCGGCAAAAGCCTGTTTTTCGATGGTGCAGGTTCGTACGCGTCCGTGCTTGCGGGTGCTGATCAGGCCGGTACCTTCGAGCATGCGGATATGCTTCATGAAGGAGGGCAGGGCCATGTCGAAGGGCTCGGCGAGGTCGCTGATGCTGGCCGGTCCCTGCCCCAGGCGCCCGAGCACGGCACGACGAGTTGGATCCGCCAGGGCCAGGAAGATCTCGTCGAGCTGCTCGGTACGATAAGCCATTAGGCTAAGTATCAGATCGGTGTCCGACCTGCAAGGACCTCGTCCGGCCATGGCTCCGAACCCGGCTGCCAAATATGCAATTCAAACAATTTGAATAATAATTGTGACTCGAAATCGAGCGCACAAGCGTATTGACGATTGCCATGACCTTCAGTCTCGATAATATGAAGGTATGAGTGACGGAAGGTAGTTGCGTGTCGAGGGCCCAAGCGGATCGATCAATGTGTTAACCGTCTCAACCGAAACAAGCGACGTGTTGGTAACTGGGCAGGCTGGTACCAGACTGAATTGGAGGAAATAATGTCCTGGTTGGTTTGCATCCTCCTATATTGCTTATCTTCCTCGATCATGGCTTCTTTGCTTGGGCAATTGCTGCGTGAAGAACGCGTGTCCTGAATGTGAACGCATTCCAAGAATTTCTTTCCTTCTTGAAGGCAGAAGCCAACCCCTCCATCGCAATTGCATGAATCAACGCGCCGGCCTTTGATGGTGACGGGGCGTGCCCTCGGCACGGCATCACCCGCCCACGGTCCATAACAGCCTTCAGGTATCGACATGGCGCTGCGCTTCCTCACGAACGGCCCCGAGGATGCAGGGATCACCCTCTTGCTCGCGCATGGCGCTGGTGCACCGATGGATTCGGCTGCCATGTCCGCCAGCGCCGAGGCACTCGCTGCGGCCGGATTGTGCGTTGCCCGGTTCGAATTCGACTATATGGCGGCCCGGCGCCAATCGGGCGTCCGCAAGCCGCCGCCGCGCGCCGAGACGCTCGAAGGCGAATATCGCGCTGCCATCGAGGCCTTCGGGGCGGAAAGGCCGCTTGTCATCGGCGGCAAATCGATGGGTGGCCGGGTCGCCAGCATGATCGCCGACGACCTCCATGCCAAAGGCCGCATCGCGGGCCTGCTGTGCCTCGGTTATCCCTTCCATCCCATCGGCAAGCCGGGGCAGTTGCGTACGGCGCATCTCGCCGGTTTGCGCACGCCGGCTCTGATCGCCCAGGGGACGCGCGATCTTTTCGGCACGAAGGAAGAGGTTGCGTCCTACGCCCTGTCACCCCGCATCGAAATCCTGTGGCTGGAGGATGGCGACCACGACCTCAGGCCGCGCAAGGCCGTTTCCGGCTTTTCGGCCGCCGACCATCTCAAGACCATGGCGACGGCCGTCGCGGCGTGGGCCTCGCGTCTCACCGCCTGATCTGCCCGATCAGGACGGCAGCTTTCCAAGAAAGTCGAGCACCGCCCGGTTGAAGAGCGCCGGCCGCTGCAGCGGTGCGAAGTGGCTCACGCCCGGCAGAATGGTCAGCCTCGCACCGGGAATGGTGCGGGCGAGATAGGCGGCATGGTCGGGGCGGATGAACTCGTCATGCTCGCCCAGCACGATTTCGACCGGCACATCGATCGCGCCTAGGTCGCTCGCGCTGTAATTGGGCTGGGTGCGCATCATCTCGCTGACGGCGGCGACGAAAGGCTCGAATCCATCGGGCGTGGCTGAGAGCGAGGCATAGTCCTGGCGGTGCCGGGCAAAGCAGCGATCGAGCGCCGGGCTGGGCTCCATCGCCTTGGTGCCGCTGGGATCCATGTTGCAGGCGAAGAAAAACACGCCTGCCGCGCGTTCCGGGTGCTCGGAGGCCAGTACCAGGGCAACACAGGCGCCGTCGCTCCAGCCGACGAAGCGGGCCTTGTCGAGACCGAGCCGATCCATCACCGCCCGCACGTCCGAGGCCATCAGTTCATAGGAATAGGGCCGGTCGTCCCGCGTGCTGCGGCCATGGCCGCGGCTGTCGACCAGCACCACGCGATAGCCGGCGGCCCGCAGATCCTGCAATTGGTAGCCCCAGTTGCCGGCATGGCCGAGGCCGCCATGCAGCAGGACCACCGGCGGCCCGTCGCCATAGGACGCGTGCCAGATGCGGGCGCCGTCATGCTCCAGCCAGCCCTCCACATCGGCCGGCGGCAGCGGTGGTGCGCCATAGGCGTGGAAATGGCTGAGATCATCGTCTTGCGTGCTCATCGCCGTCCCTTTCCGTCCCGATGCAATCCGAAGGTCCCGGAGCGTTTTGCGATTTGGCGGAATCGCCAAGAATCGCAAAGACACGTCCAACCAAAGAACCGGAGCAAACAGGCGTTTCCGTCTAAACGCGCTTTGCTCTAAAGCGTTTTCCAGAAAGTCTGGTAGACTTTTCGGTTAAGAAAACGCGTCAAAACAAAGAGATAGAGAGAAAGTGCGATTCAAGGAAATCGTACTTTGCTCGAGGCGTCGGTTTACCACATCCGGACCAATTGCAAACAGCAAGCACCCTTGCGCAGGCATGCGGCGCTGTCCAGCCTGCCTGCTTCATTCGCTCAACAGGCCGTGGCGCCGGTGCCAGTCCTCCAGCGATTCCTCGGGATAGGTGTCGAAATGCAGATGGCCCGGACCGTCAGGTACATCGACCCAGCCGGGGGCATCGGCCAGCATCATCTCCACGATTTCCGGCGGCTTCGGCAAGGGCGTGTCGATCGCCGAGGCATGGGGATGGATGAGCTCCGGCCAGCGCGGATCCCACAGCCAGAGCGCGCTGCCGCACTCCCCGCAGAAATGCCGCCCGGCGGGCGAGCGCTGGTCGGGCTGTCCCTCTTCGCGCAACACGGCGTGATAGACGCGCAGATGCTCGCGCCCCTCCACCTTCAGGCTGTCGGCGTGGGCGCCGAGATTGATGGCATAGCCGCCCGATCCCGCCGTCTTGCGGCAGATCGAGCAGTGGCAATGCATAAAGGGGGCGGGGCTCATTGCCTCGACGCTGAATGTCACGGCGCGGCAATGGCAGGATCCTTTCAGCAGCATGTGCGTTTCCCTATAGTTTTGGTCCAGTGGACGAGATGGCCGGCTTTCGGCCGGAGCCTCCTCGCCATCCAATCCGGAAAGGATGACCCTTGAAAGGCAGATTTGTCATCATCGCCGCTGCAGCCCTGCTGTCCTCCTCCGCCGCGCAGGCTGGCGAGTATGCACCGCTCGATTGCGCCAAGGCGGCCTCGCCGGCCGAAAAGGCCGTCTGCGACAGTTACGCCCTCGGCCAGGCCGAAGCCCGCATGGCGACGCTGTACGGCGTCTCGATGTCGCTGGTGGCGATGGGCCAGCGCGGCAATATCGGCGAGGCCCAGCAGGCCTGGATCAAGACGCGCGAGGCTTGCGGCGCCGACACCGCCTGCCTCGACAAGGTCTATGGCGAAAGGATCGGCGTGCTGGACGAGGTCATTCGCAACATCGCTTCGCACGGTCCGTTCTAGACGGAGAGCCGGCAGGCCCCGTAAACCGGGGCCTGCGGCGGCCCGGAATCCCCATTTGCCCTTGGCGTTGCAATCCCTTCCTGCTATTGCGCGCGGATGAGCGAAGAACTGATCGAAAATATCCGGAATTTCTCCATCGTGGCCCATATCGACCACGGCAAGTCCACCCTTGCCGATCGTCTGATCCAGGCCACGGGCACGCTGACCGACCGCGAAATGGTCGAGCAGGTGCTCGATTCCATGGATATCGAGCGTGAGCGCGGCATCACCATCAAGGCGCAGACCGTGCGCCTGAACTATCGCGCCCAGGACGGCAAGGACTATGTCCTCAATTTGATGGACACGCCCGGCCATGTCGACTTCGCCTATGAGGTCTCGCGTTCGCTCGCGGCCTGCGAAGGCTCGCTCCTGGTGGTCGATGCCTCCCAGGGCGTCGAGGCCCAGACGCTCGCCAATGTCTATCACGCCATCGACGCCAATCACGAGCTGGTGCCGGTGCTCAACAAGATCGACCTGCCGGCGGCCGAACCCGACCGCATCAAGCAGCAGATCGAGGACGTGATCGGCATCGATGCCTCCGAGGCCGTACCGATCTCGGCCAAGACCGGCCTCAACATCGACCTGGTGCTGGAAGCCATCGTCACTCGTCTGCCGGCGCCCAAGGGTGACCGCAACGCCCCGCTCAAGGCGCTCTTGGTGGATTCTTGGTACGATGCCTATCTCGGCGTGGTCGTGCTGGTACGCATCTTCGACGGCACGCTCAAGAAGGGCCAGCGCGTCAAGATGATCGGCACCAATGCGCAGTATGAGGTCGATCGCCTCGGCGTCTTCAGGCCGAAGATGCAGGCCATCGCCGAGCTTGGGCCGGGCGAGATCGGCTTCATCACCGCCGCGATCAAGGAAGTTGCCGATACCCGTGTCGGCGACACCATCACCGATGATCGCAAGAACACCAACATCGTACCGCTGCCGGGCTTCAAACCGGCGCAGCCCGTGGTGTTCTGCGGCCTGTTCCCGATGGATGCGGCGCAGTTCGAGGATCTGCGCGCCGCCATGGGGCGGCTTCGCCTCAACGACGCCTCGTTCTCCTTCGAAATGGAATCCTCGGCGGCGCTCGGCTTCGGCTTCCGCTGCGGCTTCCTCGGCCTGCTGCACCTGGAAATCATCCAGGAGCGTCTGGAGCGCGAGTTCAACCTCGACCTGATCGCGACGGCGCCCTCCGTCATCTACAAGATCAACATGACCGATGGCAGCCATGTCGAGCTGCACAACCCGGTCGACATGCCGGATGTGGTGAAGATCACCTCGATCGAGGAACCGTGGATCCGCGCCACCATCCTGACGCCGGACGATTATCTCGGCTCGATCCTCAAGCTCTGCCAGGACCGTCGCGGCGTGCAGGTCGACCTCAATTATGTCGGCAAGCGCGCCATGGTGCAGTATGATTTGCCGCTCAACGAGGTGGTGTTCGACTTCTATGACCGCCTGAAGTCGGTATCGAAGGGCTATGCGTCCTTCGACTATCATCTGACCGACTACAAGGAAGGGGATCTGGTCAAGATGCAGATCCTGGTCAATGCCGAGCCGGTGGACGCGCTTTCGATGCTGGTGCATCGTGATCGTGCCGAGAGCCGCGGCCGTGCCATGTGCGAGAAGCTGAAGGATCTCATCCCGCAGCACATGTTCGTCATCCCGATCCAGGCCGCCATCGGCGCCAAGATCATCGCCCGCGAGACCATCCGCGCCCTGCGCAAGGACGTCACCGCCAAATGCTATGGCGGCGACATCTCGCGCAAGCGCAAGCTTCTGGAGAAGCAGAAGGAAGGCAAGAAGAAGATGCGCCAGTTCGGCAGCGTCGACATCCCGCAGGAAGCCTTCATCGCCGCGCTCAAGGTGGACGGGTAGCGCAGTTAGCTTTGTTCTGGGATTACCGGCTTTCTAACTGGCGCTTGGAAACCAAGTGCGCCGTGATTGAAGGGCTGGCTGGAAGGGTGGCGATCCCAGGAATAGGCAGCGCCCTCACTCGCTGTAGCGCTCTTCCCGCCAGGGATCGCCGCGATTGTGATAGCCGCGCACTTCCCAGAAGCCTGGCTTGTCGCGACTGGCGAACTCGATGCGGGTCAGCCATTTGGCGCTCTTCCAGAAGTAGAGCCGGGGCACCACCAGCCGCACCGGGCCGCCATGGTCTGAGGTCAGCGGCTTGCCTTCCCAGGCATGGGCGATCAGCACGTCCTCGCCCAGGAAATCCTGCAGGGAGAGGTTGGTGGTGTAGCCATCGGCCGAATGCAGCACGACATGGCTCGCCTCCGGCCTGGGGCGCACGATCTCGGCGAGAGCCAACGTGGGCAGGCCCTCGAAATGGTTGTCGTAGCGCGACCAGGTGGTGACGCAGTGGATGTCGCAGACCTGTGTCACCTGGGGCTGGGCCGAAAAGGCCGCGAAATCCCAGACGACCGGATTCTCGACCGCCCCGAACACATCGAGCTGCCAGTGCGCCTTGCCGATGTTGGGCTGCAGGCCGAGATCGAGCACCGGCCAGTCCTTGACGAGATGCTGGCCCGGCGGCAGGCGGTCGCTCTCGGGCCGGGAAGCCCGGCCGGTGAGGAACTTGCCGGCCTGGGCCCAGAGCTGCTTGGTGCGGGTGAGCTTGGAATCGGCTGGCGTCGCCGGGTCGTTTTCATCGGCCATGGTGCCCTCCAAAATCAAAAGATAATGCATATTTCAGGAGACGGAAGGTCGGCTGCTATAAGGCCGTATCCGAATCGAGGCTCCTGCATGTCCGCTGATACCAATCCCCTGCTCGCTCGCTCGTCCGCTCCCTTCGACGCACCGCCTTTCGCCGAGATCCGCGCCGAGCATTATCGCCCGGCCTTCGAGGTGGCGCTGTCCGAGAACAGGGGCGAGATCGACAGGATCGCGGGCAACGCCGCCGAGCCGAGCTTCGACAATACGGTGGCGGCGCTGGAACGATCGGGCCGGGCGCTCGACCAGGTCGCCTCGGTGTTCTTCAACCTGGCGGGCTCCGACACCAACGACGAATTGCAGGCGATCGAGCGCGAGATGGCGCCGGTGCTCTCGCGTCATCACACCGCGATTTATCTGAACGACGCTTTGTTCCGGCGCGTCGACGCCGTCTTCGCCCGCCGTGCCGAACTCGGTCTGTCGCCGGAGCAGGCCCGGGTGCTCGATCGCTATCACACCGCCTTCCGCCGGGCCGGAGCCGGCAAGCCGGAGGCGGTCAAGCAGCGGCTATCAGCGATTTCCGAACGCCTTGCCAGCCTGGGCACCCAGTTCGGGCAGAACGTGCTGAAGGACGAGAAGGCCTGGTCGATGAAGCTCGACGGCGAGGCCGATCTCGCCGGCCTGCCTGATTTCCTGCGCTCTGCCAGCGCCGGCGCCGCCGGAGATCGCGGCGAGAGCGGCCATGTCGTCACGCTCTCGCGTTCCCTGATCGAGCCCTTCCTGCAATTCTCCGCCCGCCGCGACCTGCGCGAGACGGCCTTCAAGGCCTGGCTGGCCCGCGGCGAGGGCGGCGGCGAGACGGACAATCGCGCCTTGATCGCCGAGATGGTGGCGCTGAGGGCCGAGCGCGCCAGGCTCCTGGGCTACCAGACCTTCGCCCATTACCGGCTCGACGATTCGATGGCTCGCACGCCCGAGGCGGCGCTCGATCTCCTGCGCTCGGTGTGGCTGCCGGCCCGCGGCCAGGCCGAACGCGAACGCGCGGGCCTGGAGGCGCTGGCGGCCGGTGAAGGCGACAATATCGCGCTGCAGGCCTGGGACTGGCGCTACTATGCCGAGAAGAAGCGCCGCCAGGAATTCGATCTCGACGAGGCCGAGCTCAAGCCCTATCTGCAGCTCGACAAGATCATCGAGGCGGCCTTCGACACGGCCCGGCGCCTGTTCGGCATCACCTTCACCGAGCGCAAGGACGTGCCGGTCTATCATCCCGACGTCAGGGCCTTCGAGGCGACGGATGCGGCCGGCGCCAGCATCGGCCTGTTCTATGGCGACTATTTCGCCCGGCCCTCCAAGCGCAGCGGCGCCTGGATGAGCGCCTTCCGCAGCCAGGAGCGGCTGAACGGCGCCATCAGCCCGATCATCGTCAATGTGATGAATTTCGCCCGCGGCGCGGAGGGCGAGCCGACCCTGTTGTCCTTCGACGACGCTCGCACTTTGTTCCACGAGTTCGGTCATGGCCTGCACGGCCTGTTGTCGGACGTCACCTATCCCCTGCTCTCGGGTACCGGCGTGGCGCGCGACTTCGTCGAATTCCCCTCGCAGCTCTACGAGCACTGGCTCGAACAGCCCGAAGTGCTGCAACGCTATGCCGTGCACTACAAGACAGGCGAGCCAATGCCGAAGGCCCTGCTCGATCGCCTGCTGGCCAGCCGCACTTTCAACCAGGGCTTTGCCACGGTGGAATATGTCTCCTCCGCTTTGGTCGATCTCGAAATGCATCTGCTTGATAAGGCCGAGGCCTTCGATGTCGGTGCCTTCGAGGCCAAGGTGCTCGGCGAGATCGACATGCCCCGGGCCATGGTGATGCGTCACCGCCCGCCGCATTTCCAGCATGTCTTCTCGGGCGAGGGCTATTCGTCGGCCTATTATTCCTATCTGTGGTCGGAAGTGCTCGATGCCGACGGCTTCGATGCCTTCGTCGAAGCGGGCGATATCTTCGACGGCGAGACGGCCCGCAAGCTCAGAGAGTTCGTCTATGCCGCCGGCAATCGCCAGGACGCGGCACAGGCCTATCGCGACTTCCGCGGCCATGATCCCAAGCCCGAGGCCTTGCTGAAGAAGCGCGGCCTGGCCGCCTGAGGGTGTGCCGGTCTTCTCAGCAGCATCGGCATGCCGATGCTGCGAGGCCGGCATTGACCCCCCTACGGTCGTCTTAGACATGCCGGTCTGAAGACCGGCACACCGCTACGCCGCGTGGCGTTCCGCGCCGGCGCCGAAATGGCCGACATAGCGGGCGCTGATCTTCTCGACCGGCAGGACCACCAGCACGTCGGTGGTGCCGAACTGGTGGTCGACCACTGCGCCGTCGCCGAAAGTGGCGCCGAGGCGCAGATAGCCCTTGATCAAGGGCGGCAGGGCATGCAGCGCCTGCTTGACGTCGATGCCTTCCTTGGCGATGCGGTTCATCGAGACATAGCGCTCCGGCACGGCCTTGACGCGCCATTCGCCCTCGGCGGCAGCATGGTGGTGCAGGAAGGCGAGCGGCAAGGCAAGGCGGCTCGGGTCGGTGCCCTCCAGGCTGGCGCAGCCCAGCATCACATCGATCTTGTGATGCAGCACATAGGTCCAGATGCCGTGCCAGAGCAGTTCCACCGTGCGCTTGTTGCGATAGGCCGGCAGCACGCAGGAACGGCCGAGCTCGAGGAAGCGGCGGCCGGGATGGGCCGCTATCAGCGGCTCGATGGCGTATTCGCCGGCTGAATAGAAGCCGCCATGGCGCTCGGCCACGTCCTGGCGCAGCAGGCGATAGGTGCCGACCACACGGCCGCCCGGCTTGCCCAGCTTGGTGGGAGCGTCATGGTCGATCACCAGCAAGTGGTCGCAGAGCGTGTCGTAATCGTCGCGGTCACGCCTGGAGATCAGGGACAGCGCGTCCGGGATGGCGGCCATCTCCTCGTAGAACACCTGATAGCGCAGCTTTTGCGCCTTCTTCACGTCCCTTGCGGTCTCAGCCAACCGCACTTCCAGGGAGCCGATGCGTCCGAGAGTCATCGGCAGACCGATATTCTCGATGCGGCGCTGGCGCAAGGCGGGCTTGAGCCGGCGGCGCGGCGCCAAGGGCACGATGCCGGCCGGCAGCTTGCTGCCCCAGCCGCGCGGATTGATCATTGCAAACAAGCCTTTCGGCGTCGTCGTCGGCATCTTCAGCCCCTGCCCGAATCCCCATCGGAGCAGCATCATCACAGTTTTCGCACGGATTTGTGACAACAAGCCGCAGTATCGAGTTACCTGATCAGGCAGTCCCAGCCGGCGCCGTGGCCCGGTCGATCGCCACCACGATCAGTCCCAGCACAAAGAAGCCTGCCAGGATGACGAGGCCATTGGCGAGGGCGCCGCCATAGCCGAGAACCGTGACGTCGCCGAAGGGATAGAGGTAGCGGCCGGTCAGGGCGCCGTAGAGCAGCGAATAGGCGACATAAAGCAGGGGATAGAGCAGCCATGTCACGGGATCGCGCCAGCGCAACTGGCCCTTGGGCACGAAGAGGAGCCAATAGAGCACGAACAAGACCGGCACGACGCGATGCAGGGTGTCGTCGGCCAGGCGATCCAGGCCATGAGTCTCGCGCAGCCCGGTGAGAAGGGCTGCGAAGATCACGCCGACCACGAAGATATAGATGGCCACGGCTGCCCGGGTTCCCGGCCGGGTCAGCAAGCCGTCGCGTTCTCCGAGAAGGGCGCTGGCCCCGGACACGATCGCCACCAGCGTGTTGGTGAGCACGGTGAAGTAGCTGAAGACGAGGATGACGCCCTCGAGCGCGCTGCCTCCCCGCGCCTGCACGGTCTCGATGCCCAGCAGCACCTGCAACAGCACGGCGCCGCCCGCGATGAGCGCGATCACCGCTGCGAAGAGGCGCCCGAGCCCCGGATTGCCTGTCACGACGTACCTCGCTGTGGCTGCGATCGGCAGCTTAGCAATGGATCCGTCATCATGATACCGTCAAACGTCATTGCCGGGCCCGGATGGCGGAGCCGGCGAGTGCGCGATCGAGTGCTACCAGCGCGAGGCCAAGGCCGTAGAAGGCCAGAAGGATGAGGGCGGCATTGGCGAGGGCGCGGGGATAACCGAGCACCGGCACGTTGGAGAAGGGGTAGAGATAACGCCCCGTCAGCGCACCATAGATCAGCGAATAGACGACATAGAGCGCCGGAAAGGCGAGCCAGCCCAGCGGATCGCGCCAGGTGAGATGGCCCTTCGGCACGAAGAAGAGCCAATAGAGCGCGAAGAGCACCGGCACCACCCGGTGCAGGGCGATGTCGACGGGGACGGCGAGGCCCGTCAGCTGTCGCAATCCGGCGAGAAGCACGGCATAGATCACGCCGACGATGACGATGTAGACGGTGACGGCCGCCCGGGTCGAGGGCCGGGTCAGGAATCCATCGGCCTCTCCGCGCAGGGCGCAGGCGGTGGCGACGATGGCCAGGATCACATTGGCCTGCAGTGTGAAATAGCTGAACACGGTGACGAGGCCGTCGAGCGCCGTCCGACCCTGTGCCATCACGAAGGACGTTACGATCCAGGCACGCAGAACGACGGCGAGCCAGGCCGTGACGGCGATCAGCGCCGCAAAAAGGCGTCCGGCTGCCTGGCTGCCCGTCATGAATCACCTCGATCGCTGCTGCGGCTGGCAACCCAGTCTAAAGCATCGAGCCGAAAAGTGGACGCCGGTTTCGCGAGAACGATGCGGCCACAATAACTTACGGCCTCGGCCGAGGCTGGCAAACCCGCAGCGGTCAATAGGGATCGCTGCGTTCGAGGATCTCCTGGCCCATCAGCACGCAGTCGCCCGGGATCTGGGCGTAGATCAGGCGCATGCGATACTCGCCCTTGTAGATCGAGCCCTCGACCTCGATCACATCGAAACGCCCCTTGCCGACCAAGGCGCCGACGGTACCGATCGCCTTGACGCTATCGGCATCGACGCGGGCGCGGTCGTCATTGTCGGAATGGAAAGCCAGCAGCTTGGTGGCCTGCTTCACCGCGGCATCGGCGCAGCGGGGGCGGGGAGCGGCCAGGGAAGCGGTGGTGCCGGCGAGCAAGGCAAGGGAGGCGAGAAGGACGGGAATGCGCATGACATGTCTCGGGTGAACATCGGCTGGGTGGTGTCTGCAGATAGCGGCTTGGCGGCCGCGTCGCCAGTCCGTCCATGCCATGGATGCTGTGCAGGGGAGGTCGAACCTATGCCAGCACCGTCGCCCTGTCCGTCCGCGCCCGGTAGCTCAGGGCCTCGGCGATGTGGATGCGGCCGACATCGGCCTCGCCGTCGAGATCGGCCAGGGTGCGCGAAACCCTGAGCACGCGGTGGAAGCCGCGGGCGGACAGGCGCATGGCTTCCGAGGCGTCGCGCAGGAGCTTGGTGGCCGCCGCATCGGGGCGGGCGACCTCCTCGACCACATTGACCGGCACGCTGGCATTGGTGGAGCCGTCGGGCAGGCCGAGCGTGCGATAGCGCCGGGCGGCGCGGTCGCGGGCCTCGGCCACCCGGGCCGCCACCTCGGCCGAACCCTCGGCGGGCGGCGGCAGGATGAGATCGGCGGCCGAGACGGCAGGCACCTCGACGACGATGTCGATGCGGTCGAGCAGCGGGCCGGAGATCCGGGCCTGGTAGTCGGCGGCGCAGCGCTCCACCGGCCCGCGCCGGCAGGCGAAGCCGGGATCATTGGCCTTGCCGCAGCGGCAGGGGTTCATCGCCGCGACGAGCTGGATTCGCGCGGGATAGGTGACGCGGGCATTGGCCCTGGCGATCACCGCCTCGCCCGATTCCAGCGGCTGGCGCAGGGCATCGAGGGTCTGCGGCGCGAATTCCGGCATCTCGTCGAGAAAAAGCACGCCATGATGGGAGAGCGAGACTTCACCGGGCCGGGCATGGATGCCGCCGCCGATCAGCGCCGCCATCGAGGCTGAATGATGGGGCGCGCGGAAGGGGCGCCGGCTGGTGAGCTCGCCGCCGGCGAGGTGGCCCGCCACCGAATGGATCATCGAGATTTCCAGGAGCTCAGCCGGCACGAGCGGCGGCAGGATCGAGGGCAGCCGCGCCGCCAGCATCGATTTGCCGGAGCCGGCGGGCCCGATCATCAGGAGATTATGCGCGCCGGCGGCGGCCACCTCCAAGGCGCGCTTGGCGGTCTCCTGGCCCTTGATGTCCCTGAGGTCAGGCAGGGCGGCCGGCGCGGCGGCAATGCGCGGCTGTGGGCGGGAAAGCAGTTGCGTGCCCTTGAAGTGATTGACGAGCTGGATCAGCGAGCGCGGGGCGAGAATGTCCATGTCGGGGCCGGCCCAGGCCGCTTCCGGCCCGCAGGCGGCCGGGCAGATCAAGCCGAGCCCTCGGCCATTGGCGGCAACGGCCGATGGCAGCACGCCGGCGACCTTGGTGATGGTGCCGTCGAGGCCGAGCTCGCCCAGCACGCAATAGCCTTCCAGGGCGTCATGCGGAATGGCGCCGATGGCAGCCATCACACCGAGCGCGATCGGCAGGTCGAAATGCGAGCCTTCCTTGGGCAAGTCGGCCGGGGCGAGATTGACGGTGATGCGCTTGGCCGGCAGGGCCAGGCCGGCGGCGGTCAGGGCGGCACGCACCCTTTCGCGCGCCTCCGAAACCGCCTTGTCGGGCAGGCCGACGATGGTGAACACCACCGAACCCGTCATGATCTGGACCTGCACGTCGACCTGGCGCGCTTCCACGCCCTCGAATGCCACCGTCGCGACGCGCGATACCATCTCGTTCTCGTTTCCCCATCAACCCCGCCGACGATAGCGGGGAAGCGCGGCACCGCCAAGCAAAATGAGAACAAAACGTGATTATCGACTGCGAAATCGATAGCGCTTCGTGGCTTCTGTGGCCGTTGCACACGGCAAGACACTTGTACCGATCAGCAATGGAAACGCCGAACGAGCCGGGTATAGTCATCCCAGCGCTCCGACCAGGCAGGCCTCATTTGGATCAGATACTCGCCATACGCACCTTCGTTCGCGTCGCCGAAGCCCGGTCCTTCGCCAAGGCCGCGGACGCAATGAGCCTGCCCCGTTCCTCCGTCAGCAAGCTGGTGCAAGATCTCGAGGCGCATCTCGGGACGAAGCTTGTCGAGCGAACGACGCGCTCTGTGACAATGACCACCGAGGGCGCCGCCTATCATGAGCGCGCGTTGCGCCTTCTGGCCGATCTCGACGATATGGACGGCACCGTCGCCGGCTCTCGCAGCACTCCGAGGGGCAGGCTCCGCGTGGACATCGGGTCGGTTCTGGCGAACAGGATACTGATCCCCTGCCTCTCGGACTTTCAACGCCAATATCCGGACATCGACCTTCTTCTGGGCGTCAGCGACCGCTCCGCTGACCTCATAGGCGAAGGAATAGACTGCGTCATCCGTGGCGGTGCCCTCGTCGATTCTTCGATGAAGGCAAGGAAGCTGTGCGAGCTCGATTACGTCCTCTGCGCAGCGCCCACCTATCTCGAAGGTCGGGAGCCGCCCGCTCACCCCGACGATATCCGCAGGCACCGGGTCGTCAGCTATTTTTCGGCATCGTCTGGAAAACGATTTCCCTTGCGCTTCCAGCGGTTTGACGAACGAATAGAGTTCATGCCGACGGCGAGCGGTCTCTCGGTCAATGAAAGCACCGCACATCTCGGTTCGCTGCTTGCCGGCCTGGGGATCGGGCAGAGCTTCGGTTTCCTTGCAAGACCGCATATTGAGCACGGCTCGCTGGTCGAATTCCTTCCCGCCTGGAAGCCGGAGAACCACGCCCTGCACCTCGTCTATCCCGCGGACAGATTTCCCAATCCTCGATTGCGGGCATTCGCGGACTGGGCCCAGCAAGTGTTCGAGCACGTCGACGCCAGGCGTGGCGACTAGGTGCCCGAGATTGTCCATGTGAATGGATAATCTCTCCATGCCGGGCCGCTTCTCGCCGCCGGACTGACGAATTAGCTTCTCCACATCGGACGGCAACGACAGGCCAAGGGCCAGCGCCACCTCCCGAACAGTTTCAAAGCACCATTGGCCGCGTTCGCTCGGGCTGATCCGCTACGCGTGCCCAGTAACAGGAGAGTAAGATGACCAATAGACTTGCGAACAAGATCGCCGTCGTTACCGGCGCAACCAGCGGCATCGGCCTTTCGACCGCCAAGCTCTTTGCGGCCGAAGGCGCCCGCGTCTATATCACCGGCCGCCGCAAGGACGCTCTGGACAAGGCAGTGGCCGAGATCGGCAAAGGAGCGGTCGGCGTTCAAGCAGATTCCAGCAACAATGACGATCTCGACAGGCTCTTCGCTCAGGTGAAATCGGAACAAGGGTACCTGGACGTCCTCGTCGTTAACGCAGGCGGCGGCAGCATGCTTCCGCTTGGCCAGATCACCGAAGAACAAATTGACGACACCTTCGGCCGCAACGTGAAAGCCGTCATATTCACAGTGCAGAAGGCGCTCCCGCTGCTAGGCAAGGGGTCGTCGGTCGTGCTGACCGGTTCCACCGCCGGCACCGAAGGCACTGCTGCTTTTTCCGTCTACTCGGCGTCCAAGGCGGCCGTCCGCAACCTGGCCCGTTCCTGGGCGCTCGACCTCAAGGGCACCGGCATCCGCGTCAACGTCGTCTCGCCCGGTGCGACCCGCACGCCCGGCCTCGTCGAGCTTGCCGGGGACGACAGGGAGCAGCAGCAAGGTCTTCTGGACTACCTCGCTTCGCGCATTCCGCTCGGTCGCGTTGGGGAATCGGAGGAAATCGCCAAGGCGACGCTCTTCCTGGCTTCCGACGATGCAAGCTTCGTCAACGGCGCCGAGCTCTTCGCCGATGGCGGCCAGGCCCAGGTCTAATCTTGAGAGAGGTCTAATCTTGAGATGGGAGCGGCCGGCAACCGCTCCCCAATTTTCCAGGAGGATCAGCAATGCGCGCTGCAGTTTATTTCAAGCACGGAAAGCCTGAAGAGGTCCTTCAGACTGTCGAGGTCGAGGAACTCGAGCGCCCCGGTCGCGACGAAGTCCTGATCCGTGTGCTCCTTCGTCCTGTTCATCACGGCGATCTGCTCGGCGTAGCAGGACGCTACCAGCCTGGATCGGTCGTCCCGGAAGGCGGCGTCCGTGTCGGCTTCGAAGGCTATGGCATCGTCGAACAGGCAGGGGACGGAGCTGATCTGAAGCCAGGAAGGCGCGTTGCCTTCTTCCCCGGACGCGGCGCCTGGAGCGAGAAGGCCCTCGTTTCCGCCGAGTACGTCACCGAGATCCCCGACGATGTGTCGGACGAGGCTGCGGCGCAGCTTCACGTCAACCCGTTGACGGCTGCGCTCCTCCTCAGAGCCGTCGAGGCTTCGGGGGCGAAGCCAGGTCGCGATACCGTAGTTCTCACCGCCGCCGGGTCCGCCGTTGCCAGATTGACGATCGGGCTTCTTCTCGATCGCGGATTCGACGTCGTCGGCGTCGTCAGACGCGAGGCCGGCGTGAACGAGCTCAACGTCGTGTTTCCCGATCTGCCTGTTGTCTCCACCGACAAGCCTGGCTGGCAGGAGAAGGTCATCGCCGCGGCGGACGGGCATCCGATCGCCGTCGTCCTCGATCCGGTTGGCGGCGAAACGGCAAGTGCCGCTGCCGGGCTACTCACCCAGGGCGGCAGCCTTGTTTCCTACGGCGATCTTTCCGGCCAGCCGATTTCCGTGCCGGCACTCTACTTTTCGACCCGCGATATCCGCATTTCGGGAGTGACGATCGGACGTTGGTCGAACCTGCCCGCCGAGGTTCGCAAGGCCGATCTGGCGCTGGCGCTCGAACTTGCTTCTACCAAGCCGGAACTGTTCACGGTCGAGAAGACATTCAACTTCGCGGATGTGGGCCAGGCTGCGGCGCTTGTCGAAAAGCCCGGCAGGACTGGTACGGTCCTCCTCGCGTCGCGCTGAAGCGTTTTGCGATCTGGTGGAATTACCAAAAAACCTTGCCGCCAACCGCGCGGGAATGGCGTCGTCGTGGCCGAGCTCGCCCAGGACAGGTCGGCGATGGTGACCGCCACCGAACCGGTCACGATTCGGACCGACCCGGTCAGACCGCGGGTCTATCCATGCCGTCGTTCTTGAAATGGAGGCGCAGCTATTTCAATGCGCCTTTGCGAGATCGACGGATCGTAAGGCGCTTCAGGGTTTCATGCCCTGCAGCAAGGAGCACAGTCCCGGCTCTTCGACGACGAGGGCCGCATCGGCGGGCAGGACCCAGCGCACCTGGCGCTGGCCGATCTCCTTCCAGGTCGGCAAGGTCGCATTCACATGCAGAGGGTAGACGCAGACCTCGACGAGGTCGAAATGCTCGGCTTGGCGTTTCCAGTAGATGAAGCTGCCGCAAGGTTTTTCGCCTACGATCCCGACCAGGCCGGCTTCCTGCTCTGCCTCGATTCGTGCCGCTTCCCAATCGTTGCGCCCCTTCATCGGCCATCCCTTCGGGATCGACCAGCGGCTGGTCTCGCGCGTGGTGATCAAGCACACTTCGAGACGCCCATCCCGTTCACGCACGGGAAGAGCTCCAACTTGATGCCGTATATCGGGCTGTTTCTTTTTGTCCTTCTTGGCCATTGCCTCGACACTATAGCCTAAAAGCGCGGATATTATGTCAGATATTCGACCCAGATTGTTGTTTTGGCAACATCTGATCATCGAAAGGCAGCCTGCCTGTCCCAGCGAGTAGACGACGGCACGGTTTTCACCCTGTGCGGGACCTGCAGTGTGATGCCGTAAGATGTCGGCCGTCTGTCATGCTGGCATGCAACAAGAGGAGAGCCGCCGATGGATCCCAAGGAAGAATGGCTCCGCTATAGCGGCTGGGACGCCACCGAGCAGGACCGCCGGCTGCGCGACGGGATCGCCTCGCTCTTCGACCTGGAGAAGCCCACGCCAAGGCAGCAGCAGCTGTTGCATATGGCGAGCTTGCGGCTGACGCTTCAGGACCTGCCGGCTGCGGCCTATCCAGGCCAGGAGGCCGAGCTTCGCGCCCTGGCGGAGATCGAGTTCAAGGACCCGGCCTGATCGGCCTGTCCTGGCCCACGATGCTGTTTGGCCGGCGCCTGGCGTGGAATGGCCATATCGGGGCAGACGCCTTGCCGAACAGGCTCGGACGCATAGGCTGGGGTAAGGCAAAAACTCATCCGAAAGCGAACTGGCAATGCCCATGGAAGTCCGCACCGCGTTGCTGCAGGACGCCGGTTCGATGGCCCGACTCATCAACGAGATCATCGCGATCGGCGGAACCACGGCGCATCGCAGGCCTTTCGACGAGCACCGCATTCGTGCCGAATTCATCGCGGCGACGCGCGGAATCTGCTGTTTCGTGGCAGTGGAGAAGGTGCAGATCCTGGGTTTCCAAGCCCTCGAATGGTGCGATCCGGACTGGGCGGGCGAGGACCGGTTGCCGGCTGACTGGGCCGTCATCGGAACCTATGTGGCGCCTAAAGCACATGGCAGGGGCATCGGCCGCGCCTTGTTCCGGGAGACCGCGGCGGCGGCCAAGATGGCAGGCGTGCGCTTCATCGACGCCACCATCCGCAAGGAGAACGAAGGCGGCCAGGCCTTTTATGGGAGTATCGGCTTCGTCGATTACCGCAGCGGAGCCGAAAGCATTTCAAAGCGGTTCGCGCCCTGACGCCGGGGGGAGCGGGGTCAAGGGGTTGGAAGGGTGGCGAGGCTGTCCTTCAGAATGTCGGCCGGGATCAGGCCATTGCTCTCACCGGCGAACTGCATGTCGAAGAGCCGCCATTGTCCGTTGGTCTTGGCATAGGTCAGCCGGATGAACATCGCGTCCTTGTCGCTGACCGCGGCATAGTAGAACTGCTGGCGGAATCCATCCATTTCCCGGTCGATGATCTTCCGGATGTGGCTGAGATGATACGGCTTCAAGCTGTCGGCGAAGCGATCGATGGAGCGCTTCATGCCTTCGCTGGTGTCGGTGACGGCCTGCCGGATGGCGTTTGCGACGCTCTCGTAATCCCGCCTGGCGATGCCGGCCACGATCTTCTCGCTCGTTTCGTCGACCGCCGTGGCTGGTCCGGTCCGGTTGGCGCCGGTCAAGCCGACCAGGCTGCCTTCGAGGAGGCTGGCCGGAAAGAGCGCAGCCGAAGAGCCGGTCGCAAAGCGGAAGGCGCGATGGCGCCAGCCGCTGTCGTCCATCCGATAGGTGAAACGCATATAGACCGGCGTGTAGTTGTCGGCCCGTATCGCGACATAGATCTCGCGTATGGCCTCCGGAAAGGAAAGGTCGAGCACCGTGCCCGTCGAGCTCAGCGGGCGGCCCTTGAATGAGGCGAGGGCATCGCGCAGGCCCTTGCCGAATTCGCAGTCGGGGGCATTGCCAGCGCCGCAGGCAATCTTCATCACGCCGTCGAAATCCTGCCGGGTCAGCGCATCGACATAGTATCGGACCTGGGTTTCGGGATCTTCGACCGTCGGTATCTCCGCGGCTACGGCCAAGCGGGCGAAGCCGATGAACAAGGCGAGCGACAGAAGGAGGCGGTGCGTGAGACGGCGGGGCATCCGCGTTTCTCCAATGGGGCGGGATCAGGCCTGGCGGCGAAGGCGATGAATATCGCGCGCGACCGGACCGGGCGGACGCAAGCATGAAGCGGGCCCTCTTGCTGTGCCCTGCGGAACAGGGAGCGTCTACCTTGGCAAAAGCCGGTGCTGGTGGGGTCAGGCCGTCTCCGCCGCCGCTGTCTTCAGCGGCGGCCCGTCATAGTGGGCGCGGGGTCGGATCAGGCTGCCCCGGGCCGTCTGCTCCAGCATATGGGCGATCCAGCCGACCGAGCGGGCCAGGGCGAAGAGCGTGAAGGGCGCACTCGCCGGCAGGCCATGATGGTCGGCCAAGGCCGCGAGGGCGAAATCGACATTCGGCGGCTCGTCGCTATGTTCCGCCACGGCTCCGCGGATGTCCTCATAGATCTCGCTGCAGGCAAAGCAGGCCAGCAGGGCGGTCGCCCGGGGATCCCCATCGGGATAGAGCGGATGGCCGAAGGCCGGCAGGCGATGGCCGCGGGAGAGCCAGTCATGCACGGCGTGGCGAGTGCCGACGCGGCGGGCGGTCTCGGCCAGGGCCTGCACGCTCACCGCGGCTGTGCCGTGCAGCGGGCCGGCGAGGGTGCCCAGCCCCGCCAACAGGCCGGCGGCCAGCGGAGCGCCCGTCGATGCGGCCGTGCGGGCGGCGAAGGTCGAGGCGTTGAGCTCGTGATCCGCCAGTAGCACCAAAGCCCGCCGGATGAGGCCGGCGGCATCGGGCGCCTGCCAGGCCTGGGCCGCCTGCTGGTGCAGCGGCAAGGCACCATCGGAACCGCCGCCGAGCATGGCGGCTGCCATGGTGCCGACCAGGCCCGCCGCTTCCCGGCACAGCACGGCATGCGAGCGTCCGCCGGTGGGAAAGTCGTGGCTGGCTCGTCTCGCCAAAGCGAGCAGCGCGGCTTCGAAGGGATTGGCCGGGATCGGCGCGCCCTTGACGGTCGGCGGGAAGGCGAGGTCGACCCTGCCGACCTGCCAGAGCAGCCGCGCGATCTCCTCCAGGCCTGCCCGCTCCGACAGGCGGGCGGCGTCTTCGCCGCGATACCACAGGCGGCCATCCGCGATGGTGGAGAGGGCGGAGGCCAGCACGGGCTCACCAAAGGAGATGGTTTGCGCGGCGACGTCGGCTGCGCTGCGGCGCCCGGCGTGGCGCTCCGCCAGCCTTTTGACGTCCTCGCCGTGATAGAGGCTGCGCCGCACGTCCTGTGGGTGCGGCCTGGTGCGGATCCTGCCGCGGCTGACATTGGCATAGAGTGTCTGCGGCTGGACCTTGAGCAGGGCGAGGGCTTCTTCCGAAGTGATCCAGGACATCGATGCAATCGGGCTGATATATTGACGAAATCAATCAAGATTGACGTCAATGCTAAAGCGCCCAAATGCTTGTCGCAACCTTGTTCAAAGCGTTTTGCGATTTGGCGGAATCGCCAGGAATCGCAAAGACGCGTCGAATGAGGAGTGAGTACGAACAAGCGCTTATGTCCAAACGCGCTTTGCTCCAGGAGATTGCGATGAACAATGGATTGGACGATGTCATTGCCACCGAAACCGTGATGTCGGACGTGGACGGCCTTGCCGGCCGACTCGTCATTCGCGGCCATTCGCTCGACGATCTTGCCGGGCATGTCGGCTATGAGGAACTGGTCGGCATCCTGCTCGACGGCTTCTTCCAGGATCTGCCCGGCCCGGCGGAACTGGCGTCCCGCCTCGGCAAGGCGCGCTGCGAGGTATTCGAGTCGCTGGTCGCCGAGGGCATGCCGGATGCGGGTCTGCCTGCCACCGATGCGCTGCGCGCCGCCATGGCCCGGCTCCGGGATGGCGAGGACCTCGACACGGCGCTTCGGCTGATCGCAGCGCCCGCCGTGCTCACCGCGGCCATCACCAGGCAGCGGCGGGGCGAGGCGGCGATCGCGCCGGATCCGAAGGCCGGCCATGCCGCCGACATGCTGCGCATGCTGCATGGGACCGTACCACGTCCGGAGGAAGCCGCCGCCGTCGACACCTATCTGGTCACGGTCAGCGACCACGGCCTCAACGCCTCGACCTTCACCGCCCGGGTGGTCGCCTCGACGCAGGCCGGCCTGACCTCGGCGGTGCTGGCGGCGCTGAGCGCCCTGAAAGGTCCGTTGCATGGCGGTGCGCCGGGGCCGGTTCTCGACATGCTCGACGGCATCGCCGCTGCGCAGACGGCCGAGGCTTGGCTGGAGGCGGCCCTCGACCGTGGCGACAGGCTGATGGGGTTCGGCCATCGCGTCTACCGCGTGCGCGATCCGCGGGCGGAGGCCCTCAAGCGGGCTGTCACGGCGCTGTTCAGCCCGGGCACGAACGAGACAAGCCGTCTCGCTCTGGCCGAGCATGTCGAGGCGGCCGCGACCGGTATTCTCGCCCGCCGCAAGCCGGACCGGTCGCTGCAGATCAACGTCGAATTCTATACGGCCTTGCTGCTCGAAGCCCTCGGCTTCCCACGCGAGAGCTTCACCAGCGTCTTTGCCACCGGGCGGGTGGCGGGTTGGATCGGCCATGCCCGCGAACAGACCCTTTATGGCCGGCTGATCCGGCCGCAGTCCCGCTATGTCGGCCCGCGGCCCGACCAGGCTGCCTGAAACGCAGAAAGCGGGCTCTGTTGCCGGAGCCCGCTTTCCGTCCTCGATAAACCTCAGGCCGCCGCGGTCACCAGGCGAGAGCGCACGCCGGCGAGGATGAGCAGGACCGCCAGCAGGAGAACCAGGCCTGCAGCAACGAACACGCCGCTGGCCCCGCTGACGTCGAAGATGGAACCACCGCCCGCGGCACCGAGAGCGATGGCAAGCTGGATCACCGCCACGATCAGCGCCGTGCCGCTTTCGGTTTCGTCCGGCACGGCGCGGGTGATCCAGGCCGTCCAGGCTACCGGCACGGCGCCGAAGGCGAGGCCCCACAGGGCGATCAGCACCGTATCCGCCACCGGTGCGCTGCCGAGGCCGGCGAGCATCAGGCCGAGCACGCCCATCGCCAGGGGCATCGCGGCCAGGGTCAGCCTGAGGCTGCGCTCCAGGAGGAAGCCGCCGAGGAAGGTGCCGAGGAAATTGGCGATGCCGAAGCCGAGCAGGATGGCCGACATCGTGCTCACGCCGACCCCCGTCACCGTTTCCAGGAAGGGCCGGATATAGGTGAAGAAGGCGAAATGGCCGGTGAACACCAGGGTGACCGCGACCATGCCGAGGCCGATCTGCGGCCGCATCAGCACTTCCCACAGCGTGCGCAGCCGGGCATGCCCGCGCGGCTCCAGCCGCGGAAGGGTAGCGAACTGCACCACCAAGGCGAGGATACCGAGGCCGGCCGCCATCACGAAGACGGCGCGCCAGCCGGCGATGTCGCCGACATAGCTGCCGACGGGAGCGGCAAAGACGGTTGCGGCCGAGACGCCGCTGAACAGGATCGACAGGGCACGCGGCACCAGCGCCTCCGGTACCAGACGCATCACCGTGGCGGCAGACATGGTCCAGAAGCCGCCGAGCGCGACCCCGAGCAGCACCCGTCCAGCGATCAGGGCCGGCAGGCTCGAAGCGGAGGCGACCAGCAGGTTGGAGGCGATCAGCAGGATCGAAAAGGCCAGCAGGACGATGCGGCGGTCGAGGCGCCGGGTCACCGTCGCCACGATCAGGCTGGTGAGCAGGGCCACGGTCGCGGTCGCGGTGACGGCCTGCCCGGCCACGCCCTCGGTGACGCCGAGATCGCGGGCCATCGGCGTCAGCAGGCTGGCAGGCAGGAATTCCGCCGTGACCAGGCCGAAGACGCCAAGCATCATGGAGACCACGGCACCCCACAGGGCGTTCTGCGATCCGGGTGCTGATGTCGCGGGTGCGGCGGGATCATCCCTGAAAGCCCGATTCGGGCCGCGATCCGGTTCGATCGCGTCAAGCGTCGAGGCGCTCTGCAACGCTTCGCTCATCTGTCATGTCCTGTCGAAGTGACCTGGAGCAAAACGCGTTCGGGCGGAACGCGTTTTGCTCCAACGGGTTGGGTTGGCGCGTTTTTGCAATTCTAGGTGTCCCGCCAAATCGCAAAACGCTATTGCGTTGCAGCAACATAGGGTGGACATCTCGGACGATCCATGTCACTAAATCCGGAATGCTTTACCATTCGTCCGGACTTGAGCGCGTGCGTCGTGATAACCCGCCAGCCGACCTGATGAGCGAACTGCTCCTCGGGATGCGGCTGAATGGCGTGCAATATCGGCGCCTGCATGCAGCCCCCCCTTTCGGCGTGCATTTCGGCACGGTCGAAGGACGGGCGCAGTTCCATTTCGTCGCCTGCGGCACGGTCTATCTGCGCATGGCCGGCGGCGCGGTCCACAGTCTCGGGCCCGGCGATGCCGTGCTGCTGCCGCGGGGCGGAGAACACTGCCTCGTTTCCGCGCCGGACCTGCCAAGCCAGGATGTCGGCGCCTATGAGGCGATCCCGCTCTGCAAGAGCGTCAGCGCCGTTTCGGCCTGCGTCGAGGAGACCTGCCCGAGCCAGCATGCCCATGTCTTCAGCGGCTGCATGGAGTTCGATCTCGGCGGCATGCATCCGCTGATCGCCCAGATGCCGGAGGTGATGCTGGTCGGCACGCTCCTGGAGCGCCAGCCGGAAATCGAGCCGATGCTGCGGGCGATGGAACGCGAGGTGCTGACGGAGCGGGTCGGCTCGGCTGGCATCCTGGCGCGGCTGGCCGATGTGGTATCGGCCTCGATCGTACGTGGCTGGGTGGAATGCGGCTGCGGGGAGACGGCTGGCTGGCTGGATGCGCTGCGTGACCCGCGTCTGAGCCGCGCCATCGGCGCCTTGCATCGCGACCCCGGCCGGGACTGGACGGTGGCGGAACTGGCTCAGGAAATGGGGGCCTCGCGTTCGGTCTTTGCCGAACGTTTCCTGGCGGTGACCGGCCAGACACCATTGCGCTATGTCACCGAGCTGCGCATGCGCCTGGCGGCCGAATGGATCGGACGCGACCGCATGTCGATCGACACTGCCGCCCAGCGCCTGGGTTATGCTTCTCAGGCCGCCTTCAGCCGTGCCTTCAAGCGCGTGACAGGCAGGCCGCCGGGGGCGTTGCGCACGGAAGGGCCTCTCGCGAGGGCGTAAGGGTCGGCAGCCGGGCAGAGAGGCGCGACTCCCTTCTCCCGCAAGAGGAGAAGGCTGGTCGCGTTCCGCCCGCCTCCCCACCCCCGTTGCCGGCTTGCTGGAAGTGTGTCAGAAATTTGGCACAGAGGACGTCGCCCACAGAAGGGAGCCTCATGCCGGCTGGTGAGCCTGTTGTCGCCTGGTTGAACCGTCGCAAGCACGTTGCGGCCGTTTGGAGCGCGGCAAGGACGCCTGGGACAAACGCTCGTTTTATATCTCGCCGGTTTTCCTTCGCCGATATCGCATGGGACGATGGTGCGCTCTTCGAGCCCCGCGCTTCGCCTCTTCGGCCCTACAGGCCCTCCAATAACGGCAAACCCTGCAGAGAATGGGATCCCCACCATGAGTGGACGTGAGAAGCTGCGCAGCCTCAGCGACATCTATCGTTTCCTGCGCATGAACGAGACGCCGATCTATGTCGTCACGCCGACGCCCTTCAACCTGCTCGGGCTCGACGAGTGGGTGGGCGGCCTGGAGTTCATCAATTACTTCGACATCTTCGACGGCAGGCATCCGCGGGTCTTCGTGCCGCCGCGCACCGGGCCGGTCGAGTTCAAGTCGATGGAGGATGTCGCCAATTACCTGGTGGCCCATCCCGCCTTTCGGGCCCGCATCCGCAAGAAGCCGCGCGGCAAGGCCATTTTCGTGATGTTCGACGAGGAGACCGAGGAGCTCTGCGCCGAGGCCGGCGTCGATGTCGCCCTGCCCAAGGCCGCCTTGCGCACCCGGCTCGATTCCAAGATCGAGACGACGCGGCTCGGCAATGAGGCGGGGGTAGCCAGCGCGCCCAACACCATGGGTCTCGCCTCGACCTATCAGGAACTGGAGGCGCTCGCCGCCTCGGCCGGGCTCGGCAGTGACCTGGTGGTGCAGACGCCCTATGGCGACAGCGGTCGCACCACCTTCTTCGTCAAGAGCCAGGCGGACTGGGACAAATATGCCGCCAAGATCATCGGCCAGGACCTGAAGGTGATGAAGCGCATCAATCACCTTCCCGGCACCATCGAGGGCTGCTGCACGCGCCACGGCACGCTGGTCGGCCCTGTCATGACCGACATCACCGGCTTTGCCGAGATCACGCCCTATAAGGGCGGCTGGTGCGGCAATGACGTCTCGCCCACCATCCTGCCGGGCGATGCGCCCGACCGGGTGCGCGAAATGGCGCGCAAGCTCGGCGACCGCCTCTACGAGGAAGGCTATCGCGGCGTGTTCTGCTGCGACTTCCTGCTCGATACCGATACGCACGAGGTCTATCTGGGCGAACTCAATCCGCGGGTCTCCGGCGCCTCGCCGCCGACCAATCTGATCACCACCATCTATGGCGGCTGCCCGCTGTTCCTGTTCCACCTCCTCGAATTCCTCGATGTCGACTACGACCTCGACATCGAGGCGGTGCAGAGCCGCTGGAAGGAATATGACCACTGGACCCAGCTCATCCTCAAGCAGACCGAGGACAAGGTGGAAATGCTGACGCGCGTGCCGCAATCGGGCATCTGGCGCATGAACGATCGCGGTGAGATCGCCTATCAGCGCTCTGCCCTCGACCTGACCAGTGTCGGTGACGAGAACGAGGCCTTCTACATGCGCGTGTACGGCGTGGGAGAATATTGCTACCATGGCGCCGACATGGGCTGCCTGCTGGCGCGAGGCCGGATGCAATCGGACAGTCGTGAGCTGCTGGCGCGTGCCAAGAAATGGAACGCCGGCATCAAGGCACAATTCGAATCGGTGCCGCTCTCGGCGATGACGGCTATCGTGCCGCCGGTCGACATGGCTTCGGCCAAATGGATCTGACCGCAAGAAGCGTCGGAACCTCGACCTTTGTCATCATCGGGCTTGTCCCGGTGATCCAGGGCTTCGATCTTGAAGGGGAGCGGTATCTGGATGCCCGGGGCAAGCCCGGGCATGACAAAATCCGAGCTATTTTTTTAACCTCACCGCGAGTTTCGAATGAGGCTCTGAAGGCATGAGTGGAAAGAAATGAACGTAGGCTTCCGCAGTTTGCGGGAACAGGAGCCCGGCCTGGCCTGGAACGCGGTGTTCCAGGCCGGTTGGCCCGGCTGGCGGCAGTGGTTTCTGGAACGGGGCGGTGCGCAGGCGCCGAGCCTCGTTGATGCTACACGCGCCGTGCGACGCTTCATGCCGGAGATGGAGGGGCTGTGGTCCGGACTGATCGCCGCGGTGCCCTCGGATGAGGACCTCGCCCGCTTCTTGAGCTTCTGGACGCCGCCGCGCTACCTGGTCAATTGCAGCCAGGCCGTGCTGGTCGATGAGCTCGGCCCCATCCTGGTGCGCAACTACGACCTGGCGCCGGAACTGAACGAGGGAACGCTGCTGCGCTCGCGCTGGCGCAACCGGGACGTCATCGGCATGGTGGACGGCCTTTCCGGCCTTGCCGACGGCATGAACGATGCCGGCCTCGTCGTCTCGCTCACCTTTGGCGGGCGCGCGGTGGCCGGTCGGGGCTTCGGCGCACCCATGATCGTGCGCTATCTCCTGGAGGTCTGTTCCGACACCTATCAGGCCGTGGAGGCGCTACGCTCGGTTCCCTGCCACATGGCCTACAACGTGACGGTGCTCGACCGCCAGGGCCGCTCCGAAACGGTCTATCTCTCGCCCGACCGGCCGGCGATCGTCTCCGGCAAGGCTTTCACCACCAATCACCAGCTCGGCGTGGAATGGCCGAGACATGGCCGCCTCTCGCGCACCGTCCAGCGGGCGGAAGCCCTCGAACAGCTCCTGGCGGATCCCACGCTCGACGGAAACGGGCTGGCGGCAGCCTTCCTGACCCCGCCCTTGCTGGCGACCAGCTACGCGCAGGGCTTCGGTACGGTCTACACGGCCTGCTACCGCCCGGCCGCCGGCGCCGTCACCCTGCTCTGGCCCGGCCAGGCCGCAAGGCACTGGACCTTCCAGGACTACGGCCAGATCGAGTTCCAGGTCAGCTATCCGGATTGAGGCGCCACAAGCCTTCTCCCCTTGCGGGAGAAGGTGCCCGAAGGGCGGATGAGGGGAGATACGCAACGATGGAGGGTGGTCGCCGTCACCCCTCATCCGTCATTGCATTCGCAATGCCACCTCTAGTCAACTCAAGAGAGTTGACGACACCCACAAGGGGAGAAGGCTTGTCGCGCCCCTCACCTCCCCGGCTGCAGCATCGTCTCCAGGTCGGGCAGTTCGCTGTGATGGACGAGGAGCACGCCGAGCTTGCGGGCGAGCTGCTCGGCCGAATTGGTGAAATCCCGGTTGGAGACCACCACCGCGTAATCGGCATCGGCGAAGCCGGCGGCGGCATGGGCCTCCTGCACGGCCTTGTTGCCGACGGGATTGCCGAAATAGAGCTTGCATTGCAGGGCGACGGAGAGGTCGTCCCGTCGCGCCAGGATGTCGATGCCCTGGTCGCCCGACTGGCCCGTCACCTCCGCCTCCCAGCCGGCCTTGCGCAGGAGATCGGCGCAGAGATGCTCGTAGTCCTGCGGCGTGATTTCCTCCATCGCTTCCGGGATACGCGTATCGGGCTGGGCCGAGGCCCACTTGCCCACCATGCGGGTGGCCAGCGCATCGAAACGGGGGATGTCCTTCTCGTCGAGCGAGAGCTTGGTCGAATCGCGAAAGCGCACCAGCTCGTCACGCCATTTGTCGAATTCCTCGGCGCCATAGGCATTGACCCGCACCAGCTGGCGATAGCGCTTGGTCAGAGCCTGGTCGTGGCGGCGGATCAGGCGGCGCCATTCGGGGCTGTCGCCGCCGACGGGCAGCAGGCCGAGCCGCGTCGCCAGCCAGACCAGCACGAGGGCGGCGAGGGCAAGGCCGGCGGCGATGCCCGTCAGGCGGTCGAGACGCGCCAGATTCATCGCGACGATGAAGACGATCGCGAATTTGGTCAGGTTGACCCACGTCGACGCGCGAAATATGCCGAATCCCCGAAACATGGGCTGGTTCTAGCGCAAATATCTTGCCAAGAGGTTGGATGAGAAAGCCGAAAAGGGGCGAAGCGTGGGCGGCATCATTCGTGTTATCATTGCGGTGGCATTGTTGTGCAGCCTGCCTGCCGTTGCGCAGGCGGGCATCCGCTTCGGCCCGGCGACCTGCCCGGTCCCCGCCGATGCGGCGTTCAAGGTCCTGGGCGCCAGGGGCGAGGTCGACGGCGTTGCCTCCGAATATGCCTGGTTGCGCAAGAACAGGCCCGGCTGGCGGCGCGACCGGCAGGTCCTGTTGAACCGGAACGGGCGCCTTTACGACGTGCTGGATATTTCCAAGGGCAGTGCGAAACAGGCGATCTGCTTCGATATCAGTGATTTCTTCGGCAAGATGTGAGGGGCCATGACCGAGATCGAGACGCTCAGCGCCCGCATCGACGCGCTGGAAACGCGTGTGGCCTTTCAGGACGAGACCATCGAGGATCTCAACCAGGCCATCATTGCGCAATGGAAGCAGATCGAGGCGCTGAACCGGTTGCTCGTCCAGCTCCAGGATCGCGTCGAGATCGGCGAGCAACGGGCCGATCTCGCCGGGTTGCCCGAACCGCCGCCGCCGCATTATTGAGGATCGAGACAATCATGCCGGAACCGACCGTGACCGAAGATCCGCAATCCACCACCCCGATATCGCTTGCTCAAGCGGCCCGCCTTCTCGGCGTGGAAGCCAAGCCGCTCGCCAATGTCGCGCGCCAGCACGGCTTCTTCACGGCCATGGGCAGGGAGGTCTTCTTCACGCAGGAGCAGCTCAAGCAGGTGAAGGCGCTGCTGAAGGACAAGGCAAGGGCGGAAAAGAGGGCCGACTCGCGCAAGAAGAAGCCCACTTCCACCTTCGGCGTGCATGAGAGCACGGAACTGCGCAAGCAGCGCCGCCGCACCAAGAAGCGCCAGGCCAAGAAGGAAGAAGAGTAGTTCTGGGAGCGCGGACGTCCTCGTCCGCAACTTCTTCCTAAAACGCGTTGTTTCCAAGAGCGGACGAGGACGTCCGCGCTCCCAGGTTACGCCAAACTCGACCGGCTGCCCTCCAGCGCCGCCACCGCCAGCGGGTTCTCTTCCCTCACACCGAAATGCCGGCGCTTGCCCAGCACCTGCTCGACGATGGCGCGGGTATAGAGCCCCGGGCCGCTCGAATAGATGCGCCAGCCACCGTCGACATCGACCGTCCCCGCCCTGACCCGGCCCCATTCTGCGCTGGCGACATAGCGGTCGGGGAAGGCGGCGTCGGAGGAGGAGAAATAGGTGTTGCGCTGGCGCAGCGATGCGTTGGGAAGGCGCTGCGTCACCGCGATCGGGTTGATCAGGGCAAGGCCGTCCCAGACCTTCTGGGCCTCGCCATGCTTGGCCAGGGCCTCGCAATAACGCAGATGGGCGTGCACATACATCAGGCCGATTTCGCGCCCGAAGAAGGACGAGGATTCGGCGCGGCGGAACAGTTTTTCCGGGCCGCCATTGTAGACTACGGGCCGGTTCATCAGATGGGCGCCGTCGGGCAGCAGCAGATGCTCCTCGATCAGCTTGAGGTGGCGGCGTGCCTGATCATGCGTGAACAGGCCGCCGATGATCGGCTGCGTCATCGAGATCAGCGAATAGGACAGGCCCGTCCTGGTGTCGCTGGGATGCAGCAGCAGTTCGACGCCGCCCTTCTTCGCATCGACCGGGGCGATGTCGGTTTCGGTGGGAGCCGCCTCCTCTTCACCGAAGATCTCGGGATCGAACAGGCCGTAGCCGGCCACCACCCCGTCGCGGACGAGATGCTGGTTGAAATCGCCGCGCATGCGGGCCGCGAGATCGGACAATTCGGCGCTGCGGGCTGTCTCGCCCCGGCGCTTGAGGATGGAAGAATAGCGCACGACCTGTTCATAGAGCAGCGCCACGGTCCAGCTGGACACCATCCAGTCGCGCAAGTGCGGATCGGCGGGCTGGAGCGAATCGTTCCAGTCGCCCTCGCCATAGCGCACCAGATGGGTGCCGGGGATGAAGCTGGCCGAAACCGTGGCGAGGAGCTTGTCGACATGGGCGGCGAGCGTCGACCGCGCCGCAGTCGCCGCATTCTTGTCATCGCGCCACGGCGCCTGCGCCTCGAGCACGGCGAGGTCGCCGGTGGCCTCGACATAGTCGCAGAGGGCCTTCAGCGGCCAGACGATGACGTCGCCATGGCTGTCGCCGGCCCGGATATAGGGATAGGGCTCGAGCATGAACCATTGCGGCCAGTCGCCTCGCGATTGCGATTGCTCGCCGAACAAAGTGAGCAGGATGTGGCGCACCTCGGCATCGTGCTCGAGGGCCAGCATCAGTTCGACCGGGCCTTGGCAGACGTCGCGGGTGCCCCAGGCGGCACCCGTATATTGTTCCAGGCCATGCGGCACGGTCAGATGCATCATGGCGTCATGGGCGAGCCAGGGCAGGAAGAGATCCTGGGCCTCGACATCCGGCCCGCTTCCCCTAAGGCGCAGATCGCGGGTGAGCAGGCTCCAGAACGCGCGCGCCGGGGCGAGCAGGCTCTCGGCATCCGGCCCGGCGGCGAAGCGCGCGGCCAGTCGTTCCGCCTCGGCGGCCGATGTCATCGAGCCGGTGACGGCGAAGGCGAGTTCGTTGGTGGCCTGGGAACGCAGGGCGACATAGGCGCCGCCGCGCGCCTGGCCGTCGACATAGAGCAGTTCGTCGCCGCCCACGGCCTCGACCGCTGAAGGGGTCGAGGTCACCAGGTGATAGGCCGCTTGCCTGTAGGTTTGCCCCCACAGCCAGTCCGAACCGGGCGTGAGGCTGATGCGCTTGGCTGAAGCATCGATGGTGACGGTGCCGGTCTGCTCATAGTCGCGCTCGCCCATCACCACATGGCCGAACACCAGGAAGCGGCAGGGAGCCCCGTCGACGCTGACGCGCCATTGCATGGCGGGCGCGTCGCCGGCGGCGACGGCATGCACGGTGACGGTGCGCCCGGGCAGGCGATAGATCCAGCGGGCATCGCTCAGCCCGATGTCGAAGGCGCTCGGCACGGCAAGCAGCTTCCAGCCGTTGCCCTGGTCCACGAGGATGCGCAGGCCGCTGCCGCGCGTGATGTTGTAGGGATCGCGCGAGACCGAGAACAGCTTGTGGAAGGAGGTGTTGCCGATGGTGAGCTGCGCCCCGAACACGCCGTGCATCCAGGCGGTGGAGCACAGGGTCGCGTCGTCCAGCCGCATGCTGGCGCCGCTGCGCAGGAGGGCGCCGTGGCGGCGTGCGACCTCGGCTTCCTTGGCAGCGAGCACGACATGCCGGTTCTGCTCGCCCTCCGGCACGAAGAAGGAGAGCAAGGTGCCGTCCTGGGTTTCTTCAGCCCGGCGTTCGGGATAGAGCGTGGCGATCTCGCCCGCCTCCAGCGGCAATGCCACCAGGGGAGCGGCATCCTGCACCAGGCTGCGCGCCGGCTCGGCTGGCGAAGGCGTATCCGTGCCGGTTTCCCCCGCACGGGCGGCTGCGGCGACGGCCACGGGCAGGTCGGCCGGGCCGGAAGCGGCCCGGTGATCGGGGGATAGCAGGCCGAAGAAGGTGATCTCGGCGCTCGAGCTCTGCCCGACGCTGACGGGGTTGGACTGCAGGGCGATGCAGCCGACCTCGTGCTGCCGGCGCTGCGAGGGCAGGTCGGTGCCGAAGGCGGCAGCGAATAGGCCGGTCATGCGGTAATCCGGGCCGAGGACCTGGATCGCGTCGGTGGCGAAGCCTTTCGCCCCGGTGACGCAGCCCTGTGCCAGCCAGGGAAATTTGCCGCCCTGCGACAGGTTCTGCCGGCTCATCAGCACCGGGCCGAGGGTTTCGTGATGCTCGACATGGTGGTCGAGATATTGCGAGACATAGGCCTCGCTGTTCATCAGGAAGCCGCGGCTGCCGAGGCCGACATCCTGGATGAGGACGAGGTCGCAGGGCTGGGCCGACCCCGAGCCGGACAGTTCGACCTGCCAGAACCAGAGCGCCTCGCTGGGATGGAGTGCGAGCCTTACCCGATAGGCGATGCCGCCGGCCTCGCTTTGCCAGACCGCGCTGGAGCCAGACGCCGCGAACCGGCCCTTGGCACCGGGGCCGACCAGTTCCCGGACGAAGGGATTTGCGCCGCCGGCCCGCAGATAGAGCCGGCCGATGCCGCCATGGACGGGCGATCCCAGCACCTGGTTGAGGGTGATACGGTCCTTGCCGTCGTCATGGTCGATCGCAAAGACCGTGCCGTTCTCCAGGAAGGAGACGCTGAGGCCGCCGGTGTTGCGGATTGTCCTGAGCTGGAGATCCTTTTCGCGCGGGATCGAAAATTGGCGCGTGCTGCCATCGGCCATGGCCTGTCTCCTCAAGCTGGCCGGCCGATAGGCGACACCCGCGAATCGCAGGGCCATCGGTCGACCTTGTCAGGACGCTACTCGGGAGGCAAAAGCGGGTCCTGTCAACGGTTCCAAGATGCGGACGAGACGTCCGCGGTCCCAGCCGCACCGTTTCCCGCACGACATTGGCCAGGTTGGAGCATGAACCGCCATGACTGGGACCGCGGACGTCTCGTCCGCATCTTGCCCCCCCCGAGCTGGCCGCGCATCTGAGGGAAAAACAAGACAGAACAAGGCGAGATGGGCTTGTTGCACAAGACGCGGCTGCGCTATAATTTATTCTGAAGAAAAAAATTCCACTGCCCGTAAAACAACGAAAGCTCGCCATGACCGAATTGATCGACGGCAACGTCCATGCGGCCAATGTCCGCGCCCGTACCAAGGTTCGCGCCGAGGCCTTTGCCGCCGCCCATGGGCGCAAGCCGCGCCTCGACGTGGTGATCGTCGGCAACAATCCGGCGAGCCGGGCCTATGTGAACACCAAGGCCAAGATGGCGCATGAGACGGCGATCGACGGCCGCCTGATCGAGCTGCCGGAGACCGTGTCCAAGGAAGAGCTGCTCGGCGTGATCGCAGGCCTCAACGCCGATCCGGGCGTCGACGGCATCCTGGTGCAGCTGCCGCTGCCCGATCATCTCGACGGCCAGATGATGATCGACGCCATCCATCCGGCCAAGGATGTCGACGGCTTCCACCCGATGAATGTCGGCAAGCTCTTCACGGCGTCCAGGATCGATCCGGAAGCTATGCTGATCCCCTGCACCCCGCTCGGTTCGCTGCTGATGCTGCTCGATACCGTGGGCAAGGAAGGGCTTTCCGGCAAGAAGGCCGTGGTCGTCGGCCGCTCCAACATCGTCGGCAAGCCGATGGGCGCGCTCCTGCTCGCCTATGACTGCACGGTGACGACGGCCCATTCGCGCACCAAGGACCTGCCCGCCGTCTGCCGCGAGGCCGACATTCTCGTCGCCGCCGTCGGCCGGCCTGAAATGGTCAAGGGCGACTGGATCAAGGACGGCGCCGTGGTCATCGATGTCGGCATCAACCGCGTGCCCACCGAGGACGGCAAGGGCCGCATCGTCGGCGACGTCGCCACCAAGGAAGCCATGGGCAAAGCCTCCTACATCACCCCGGTTCCCGGCGGCGTCGGCAAGATGACGGTGGCCTGCCTGCTGCACAACACCATCGTGGCCGCGGAAGCCAGGGTGAAGGGGTAAAAGCGCGACCAGCCTTCTCCCCTTGCGGGTATCGTCCACTCCACTTGGAGTGGACTGGGTGCCCCGAAGGGGCGGATGAGGGGTGAAACTCGACATGGATGGGGGGCGTCAACACCCCTCATCCGTCATTGCTTCGCAATGCCACCTTCTCCCGCAAGGGGAGAAGGTTTCTAGCGCCGCTCGTTGCTCAGCCGCCCTTCCAGCAGATCGAGCACGGTGCGCGCCGCGTCGAGGACCGGCGTGCCCGGGCCGAACACAGCCGCAACCCCGGCCTCGCGCAGGAAATCATAGTCCTGGCGCGGAATGACGCCGCCGCAGACCACGGCGATATCGGCCCGGCCGCGCGCCTTCAGCCTTTCGATCAGCTGGGGCAGCAGCGTCTTGTGGCCGGCCGCCAGCGAGGAGACGCCGACGACGTCGACCTTCTCGGCGAGGGCGAGGTCGACGGCCTCGTCCGGTGTCTGGAACAGCGGGCCGGCAACCACCTCGAAACCCATGTCGGTGAAGGCCGATGCCACCACACGGGCACCGCGGTCATGGCCGTCCTGGCCGAGCTTGGCCACCAGGATGCGCGGCTTGGCCCCGCGCTGTGCCGTGAAATTGGCGATGCGGTCCGCAAGAATTGACACTTCCGGCCCCTCGCCGAAGGCAGGGCGATAGATATCCGCCACCACCTTGGGGCGGGCACTGTGGTCGCCGAACACAGCCCTGAGCGCGTCGGAGATCTCGCCGACGGTGGCGCGATGGCGGGCCGCCTCCACGGCGGCCTCCAGCAAATTGCCGGTACCCGAGCGGGCCACCTCGGCGAGAGCGGCGAGGGCCCTGGCCACGGCCTGCGGGTCACGCCGGCGCTTGATATCGTCCAGCCGCCGGATCTGCGCGGCGCGCACGGCGTGGTTGTCGATGTCGAGGCTGTCGATCGCGGGCTCGTCCTCGAGCTGGTAGCGGTTGACGCCGACAACCACCTCGTCGCCGCGGTCGACGGCCGCCTGCCGCTTGGTCGCGGCCTCCTCGATCAGGCGCTTGGGCAGGCCGGCCGCCACCGCCGCCGTCATGCCGCCCATCGCCTCCACTTCCTCGATCAGCGCCCAGGCCTGGGTTGCAAGGTCATGGGTGAGGCTTTCGAGATAATAGGAGCCGGCCAGGGGATCGACCACCTTGGTCACGCCGGTCTCGTGCTGCAAGATCAGCTGGGTGTTGCGGGCGATGCGGGCCGAGAATTCCGTCGGCAGCGCGATCGCCTCGTCGAAGGAATTGGTGTGCAGTGACTGGGTGCCGCCGAGAGCCGCCGCCATCGCTTCATAGGCCGTGCGCACGATGTTGTTGTAGGGATCGCGCTCGGCCAGCGACACGCCCGAGGTCTGGCAATGAGTGCGCAGCATCAGCGATTGCGGATCCTTCGGGCCGAACTCGGTCATGATGCGCGACCACAGGAGCCGGGCCGCCCGCAGCTTGGCCACCTCCATGAAGAAATTCATGCCGATGGCGAAGAAGAAGGAGAGCCGCCCGGCGAAGGCGTCGACGTCGAGGCCCTTGCCCAGCGCCGCCCGCACATAGTCGCGGCCATCCGCCAGGGTGAAGGCGAGCTCCTGCACCAAGGTCGCCCCCGCCTCCTGCATGTGATAGCCGGAAATCGAGATCGAATTGAAGCGCGGCATCTCCTTGGCGGTGTAGGCGATGATGTCGGCGACAACACGCATCGAGGCTTCCGGCGGGTAGATATAGGTGTTGCGGGTGATGAATTCCTTGAGGATGTCGTTCTGGATCGTACCCGATAGTTTCGCGCGCGATACGCCCTGTTCCTCGCCCGCCACGATGAAGAAGGCCAGCACCGGCAGCACCGCCCCGTTCATGGTCATGGAGACCGACATCTCCTCCAGTGGGATGGAGTCGAACAGGATCTTCATGTCCTCGACGCTGTCGATGGCGACACCGGCCTTGCCGACATCGCCCTCCACGCGGGGATGATCGGAATCATAGCCGCGATGGGTGGCAAGGTCGAAGGCGACGGAAAGGCCCTTCTGCCCGGCCGCCAATGCCTTGCGATAGAAGGCGTTCGAGGCTTCGGCGGTGGAGAAGCCGGCATATTGGCGGATGGTCCAGGGCCGGCCGGCATACATGGTGGCGCGCGGGCCGCGCAGGAAAGGCTGCTGGCCCGGCAGGGAGCCGAGATGGGCGACGCCGTCGAGATCGGCCTGCGTATAGAGCGGCTTGACCGCGATGCCCTCCGGGGTGTGCCAGGTCAGGCTGTCAGCATCGGCCTTGACCTCTTTCCTGGCGAGGGCGCGCCAGTCTTCGAGCGCGGTGTCGGCTGCGGAAGCCGGTGCTGATATGGCGGATCCGGACATGGCTGGCCTCATTCGAATTCGAGGATGAGTTCGTCGACGGCGAGACTGGCGCCCTCGGCCACGGCGATGCGGCTGATCGTGCCGGCCTTCTCGGCGCGCAGCACGTTCTCCATCTTCATCGCCTCGATGGTGGCGAGCGCCTGGCCGGCTTCCACCGCTTCGCCTTCGCTGACGGTGATGGCGGCGACCACGCCGGGCATCGGGCAGAGCAGGAGCTTGGAGGTATCGGGCGGAATTTTCTCGCGCATCAGGCGGGCAAGTTCGGCGACGCGGGGACTGCGCACCTGCACCAGGACGTCGCGGCCATGCCAGCGCAGGCGCAGCCCACCGGCCGTGACGCCAATCTTTACGGCCATGGCCTCGCCGCCGACGCTGAACCGGCCGAGGGCCTGGCCCGGCGTCCAGCGGCTGGTGACGGCGAGCAGCGCGCCGTCTGCGAAGACGACATGGTAGCCGCCATCGACGGCATCGATGGTGAAGGGCAGGGCCTGCCCCGCCAGGGTGGCGACGAAGTCGCGACCGATGGCGCGGCGGTGATTGTCCATGGCGCCGGAGATGGCGCTGTCGCGGCGCTGGCGGATATGAACAACCACGGCGGCCACGGCCGCCAGGCTCGGCAGGTCCGCTTCTGTGGGCGGCACGCCCGTGAACCCGCCCTCATATTCCTCGGCGATGAAGGCGGTGGTTATCAGGCCGGCGCGGAAACGCTCGTGGTCGGCCAGGGCGGCCAGGAAGGGCAGGTTATGGCCGATACCCTCCAGTTCGAACTGGTCGAGGGCGCGGGCGAGGGCGTCGATTGCCTCCAGGCGGGTCGGGGCATAGGTGCACAGCTTGGCGATCATCGGGTCGTAGTGGATCGAGATCTCGCCGCCCTCCTGCACGCCGGCATCGACCCGCACCAGGCCGCCCTCACCGTCCGGCCCTTCAGTGGGCGGACGATAGCGGCTCAGGCGCCCGATCGAGGGCAGGAAGTTGCGATAGGGGTCCTCGGCATAGACGCGCGCCTCCATGGCCCAGCCGGAGAGGCGGACCTCGTCCTGGCGAAGCGGCAGGCGCTCGCCGGCCGCGACGCGGATCATCGCTTCCACCAGGTCGATGCCGGTGACCAGTTCGGTCACCGGGTGCTCGACCTGCAGGCGCGTGTTCATTTCCAGGAAGTAGAAATTGCGATCCTTGTCGACGATGAACTCCACCGTGCCGGCGGAGTGGTAGCCGACGGCCCGGGAAAGGGCCACGGCCTGCTCGCCCATGGCGCGCCGCGTCGCCTCGTCGAGGAAGCAGGACGGCGCCTCCTCGATGACCTTCTGGTTGCGGCGCTGGATCGAGCATTCTCGCTCGCCCAGATGGATCAGATTGCCGTGCTGGTCGCCCAGCACCTGGATCTCGATATGACGCGGCTCGGTGACGAATTTCTCGACGAAGATGCGGTCGTCGCCGAAGGAGGACTTGGCCTCCGAGCGCGAGGCGCGGAAGCCCTCGCGGGCCTCGGCGTCGTTCCAGGCGATGCGCATGCCCTTGCCGCCGCCGCCGGCGGAGGCCTTGATCATCACGGGATAACCGATCTCAGCCGCGATGCGGGCGGCCTCGGACGCGTCCTCGATCAGGCCCATATGGCCTGGAACCGTCGACACGCCGGCTTCGGCCGCCAGTTTCTTGGAGGTGATCTTGTCGCCCATCGCCTCGATGGCCTTGGACGGCGGGCCGATGAAAGCGACGCCCTCCTCGGCGAGCGCCTTGGCGAAGGCGGCGTTCTCCGACAGGAAGCCATAGCCCGGATGCACCGCGTCGGCACCCGTCTCACGGATTGCGGCGAGAATGGCGTCGATCTTGAGATAGGACTGCGCCGAAGGCGACGGGCCGATGCGCACGGCCTCGTCGGCCTCGCGCACATGCACGGCGTCGCGGTCGGTATCGGAATAGACGGCAACGGTGGCAATGCCGAGCTTCCGCGCGCTGCGGATGACGCGGCAGGCGATCTCGCCGCGATTGGCGATCAGGATCTTCTTGAACAGGGGGGGATTCGTGTTCATGGGCGCCAATCAGGGTTTGCGTAGCACGGTTCCTTACCCTCCCCTCGATGGGGAGGGTCGACGCGAAGCGTCGGGGTGGGGTGACCCGCTCGCAGAAGCGTATGACATTCATCGTCGCCACGGGTGTATCCCACCCCACCCCGGCCTTTCAGGCCGACCCTCCCCATCGAGGGGAGGGTAAAGCGATACGTCCTTGTCGTTCTCACCATCACCCTCATCCCACCCTCACAGCGGCATGGTGTCGTGCTTGCGCCAGCGCGTCTCGGCCGCCTTGCGGCGCAGGGCCGCGAAGGCCCGGGCGATGCGCTTGCGCGAGGTGTGCGGCAGGATCACCTCGTCGATGAAGCCGCGCTCGGCTGCGATGAAGGGATTGGCGAAGCGAGCCTCATAGTCGCGGGCGCGCTCGGCGATCTTGGCGGCATCGCCGAGCTCGGCCCGGTGCAGGATCTCGGCCGCGCCCTTGGCGCCCATCACGGCGATCTCGGCCGTGGGCCAGGCATAGTTGACGTCGGCGCCGATATGCTTGGAAGCCATGACATCATAGGCGCCGCCATAGGCCTTGCGGGTGATCAGCGTCACCATCGGCACGGTGGCCTGGGAATAGGCGAAGAGCAGTTTGGCGCCGTGCTTGATCACCCCGCCATATTCCTGGCCGGTGCCGGGCAGGAAGCCGGGCACGTCGACCAAAGTCAGGATCGGGATGGAGAAGGCGTCGCAGAAGCGCACGAAGCGCGCGCCCTTGCGCGAGGAATCGATGTCGAGGCAGCCGGCCAGCACCAAAGGCTGGTTGGCCACCACGCCGACGGTCTGGCCCTCGATGCGGATGAAGCCGGTGACGAGGTTGCGGGCGAAGGCCTCGCCGATTTCGAAGAAGTCGCCCTCGTCGGCGACGGCCAGGATCAGTTCCTTGATGTCGTAGGGCTTGGTGGAGCTGTCGGGCACCAGCGTGTCCAGGCGCATCTCCAGCCGCGACGGGTCGTCGTGGAAGGGCCGCACCGGCGGTTTGTCGCGGTTGTTGAGCGGCAGGAAATCGAACAGGCGCCGGATCTCCTCCAGGGCCTCGATGTCATTGTCGAAGGGACCATCAGCCACGGAGGATTTCTGGGTGTGGGTGCGGGCGCCGCCGAGTTCCTCGGCGCTGACCACCTCGTTGGTGACCGTCTTCACCACGTCCGGGCCGGTGACGAACATATAGGAGGTATCGCGCACCATGAAGATGAAGTCGGTCATCGCCGGCGAATAGACGGCGCCGCCGGCGCAAGGGCCCATGATCACCGAGATCTGCGGCACCACGCCGGAGGCCTCGACATTGCGCTTGAACACGTCGGCATAGCCGGCCAGCGAGGCGACGCCTTCCTGGATGCGGGCGCCGCCCGAATCGTTGAGGCCGATCACAGGCGCGCCGTTGCGCAGGGCCATGTCCATGATCTTGCAGATCTTCTGGGCATGGGTCTCGGACAGCGAGCCGCCGAGCACGGTGAAATCCTGGCTGAACACGTAAGTGAGGCGGCCATTGATGGTGCCCCAGCCGGTGACCACGCCATCGCCCGCGACCTTCTGGCTCGCCATGCCGAAATCAACGGCGCGATGGGTGACATACATGTCGAACTCCTCGAAGGAGCCCTCGTCGAGCAGGACCTCCAGGCGTTCCCTGGCCGTCAGCTTGCCCTTGGCGTGCTGCGCCTCGATACGCCTGAGGCCGCCGCCGAGCCTCGCCTCCTCGCGGCGGCTTTCCAACTGTTCGAGGACGGCGCGCATCGGGCTTGCTCCACACGGTTCGACATTGCCTGGATCGACATCCCTCGCTGCTCGGCACAGCCCGCGGAGGCGTGAAACGCTGCCCTTGTCATTGTCAGCCTTGACCCGGGCATCCAGCGGCTCCCGTTTCATTGTCTCGAAAGGGGCTGGATTGCCGGGTCAAGCCCGGCAATGACAAACGTCGAGGCAATTCGATCCTTCACGGGAGGAACCGTTAGCTTTTCTGCGCTCTTTGTTCTTGCTTGAAAGAGTGCGAATGCATGATTTATGCTAAACTCGATTGCAAATTGCGAAATTGCGAATATGGCAGGCAAACTCTTCATCGGCGCCCGCCTCAGGGCCATCCGCGAGGCCGCGCACGCCACCCAGGCGGCGTTCGCCCAGCGGCTCGGCATCTCCACCTCCTATCTCAATCAGATGGAGAACAACCAGCGTCCGCTGTCGGCCGCGGTGCTGCTGGCGCTGGCCGAGCGTTTCGACATCGATATCGCCACCATCGCCCAGAGCGACGGCGACCGCCTGCTCTCGGCCCTGAACGAGGCCCTGGCCGATCCGCTTTTCGACGCCCTGGCGCCGAGCCTGCAGGAACTGAAGCTGGTCACCCAGAATGCCCCGGGCTTCGCCCATGCCCTGATCACCGCGCACCAGGCCTACAGGCGCAATTCCGAACAGCTGGCGAGCCTGGACGGACGGCTGGCAGGCGGCCTGTCGGAACCGACGCCCTATGAGGAAGTGCGCGATTTCTTCCACTTCCTCGACAACTACGTGCATGAGCTCGACACCGCCGCCGAGGCCCTGGCCGAGCGCCTGGGATTGCCCCGCCGCGAGCCCGGCGCCGCCTTCACCGCCCATCTCGAAAGCCGCCACCAGGTCAGGGTGATGCAGGCGCCGGCCGAGGAAGGCATCATCCGCGGCTTCGACAAGGAGGCGCGGGTGCTGCGCCTGCACCCCTATTCACCCGCCGCCACCCGGCATTTCCAGCTCGCCTTCCAGATCGCTGCCTTGGAGGCGGAGGCCGAGATCGCTGCCATCCTGGCCGGGGCCGACTGGCGCAGTGGCGAGGCGGTGGAGATCGCCCGCATCGGCCTCACCAATTATTTCGCCGGGGCGCTGACGCTGCCCTACCGGGCCTTCCATGCCGCCGCGCGGGAACTGCGCCATGACCTCGAACTCCTGGCCGCGCGCTTCGGCGCAAGCCTGGAACAGGTGGCCCATCGCCTCTCCACCCTGCAGCGACCGGGCTTCAAGGGCGTGCCGGTGTTCTTCGCCCGCATCGACCGGGCCGGCAACATCACCAAACGCCACAGCGCGGCCAAGCTGCAATTCGCGCGTTTTGGCTCCGCCTGCCCGCTCTGGAACGTGCACCAGGCTTTCGAGGCACCGGGCCGCATCATCCGCCAGCTTGCGGAGACGCCCGACGGGGAGCGCTATCTCAGCGTCGCCACCGAGATCGCCAAGGGCGGCGGCGGCTTCAATGCAGCCCAGCGCCGCTATGCCATCACGCTGGGCTGCGAGATCGCCTATGCCCGGGACTTCGTCTATGCCGACGGCCTCGATCTCTCCAACCGGGCGGGTTTCGACCCGATCGGCATTTCCTGCCGCATCTGCGAGCGCTCGCATTGCCACCAGCGCGCCGTGCCGCCCCTGAAGGCCCATCTGGCGGTGAACCATGACCGGCGTGAAATCGTGCCCTATCGCATCGTCTAGGCGGGCTGCTATGGGGTGGAGCCTGAAGGCCCGGCTGTTCCACTGGGTCACGGTGATCGCGATCACCGTGCAATGGATCATCGGCCTCTTTCTGCTCGGCGGCATGGCCATGGCTGGCAATGTCTGGCTGACGGCCCATCTCTCGCTGGGCCTTGTCCTCCTGGCGCTGACCCTGCTGCGCCTCGGCTCCCGGATATTCGACCATGCGCCGCGCCGTGCCCGTTCTCCACTTGCCGCGGTCGTGGCGGTGCTCGGTCATGCCGGTCTCTATGCCTTGCTCCTGCTCGTGCCGCTCACGGGCTGGCTCGGCTATCGTCCCGCGCCGTTCATGCCGCCGCCGCTCGCCTTCGGCCTGCTACCCATGCCCGTGCTGGCGGGGATGGAGGGGGTGTCTTCCCGTACGATGCTGGGCCTCCACGCCTTGCTGACCTGGGTGCTCGTGGCCCTCGTCGGGCTGCATGGGCTGGCGGCGCTCTTCCACGCCGTCGTGCTGCGCGACGGAGTCCTCGGCGGCATGCTGCGTGGCCGTGGTCATGAGAGCGGCGATCGGCAACCGTAGGCGCCGGCCGGAATCGGGCTTGGCTTGCCTCTCGACATCGTCTCGCGAAATCGCTACGCGAGGAACAACCGACATCAGGAAAGGCGCCGCCATGCTATTCGTCATCCAATGCGAGGACATTCCCAATGGTCTCGAACTCAGGCAGGCGACGCGCCCGGCTCACCTCGATTATCTGAAGACGCAGGACGCCCATATCCTCGGCGCCGGTCCGTTCCTGGACGCCGAGGAGAAGATGGTGGGTTCGCTGCTGATCGTGGATTTCCCCAGCGAGGCCGAGGCCCGGACCTTTGCCGCGAATGATCCCTATACCAAGGCCGGCCTGTTCGCCTCCACGAGCATCCGCCGCTGGCGCTGGGGCATCAAGCCCCCGGCCGGTCTCTGATCCCGGCAGGAGGGCAATCGACATGGCCCAATGGCTGATCAAGTCCGAACCCGAAGTGTGGAGCTGGGACCAGCAGGTTGCCGCCGGAGCCAAGGGCACGCCCTGGGACGGCGTGCGCAACCATGCCGCCAAGCTCAACTTGATGGCGATGAAGCAGGGCGACAAGGCCTTCTTCTACCATTCCAACGAGGGCAAGGCCGTCGTCGGCGTCGCCGAGGTGGCCCGCGAGCACTATCCGGACCCGGCCACACCAGGCCAGCCCTGGGTGCTGGTCGACTTCAAGGCGGTGGCACCCTTCCCCAAGCCGGTGACGCTTGCCGACGTCAAGGCCGAGCCGAGGCTCGCCAACATGGCGCTGGTCAAGCTGTCGCGCCTGTCCGTGCAGCCGGTGACGGACGAGGAATGGCAGATCGTCTGCACCATGGGCGGCTACAAGGGCTGAACTGAGCTGAACCTGTCCAATGGACCAACTATGTGCCATCAAGGCCGTAGCTTTCGACGCATTCGGCACGTTGGTCGAGATCGTCGACGAGCGCCGGCCCTATGTGCAGATGGCACGCGCCTCGAGGGCTGGTGTTCTGGCCTCGTCAATCATGCGGCCGCTCGACCTCGCCGCATTCGCCGATTTGTGCGGCGTGGAGCCATGCCTCGAATGGAACGCCGATCTCCAAGCGGAATTGGCCTCCATTCGCGCCTTTGCGGAAAGCCGGGCGGTTCTTGCCGCGTTGCGCCGGGCGGGCTATCGCATCGCCCTTGCTTCCAATCTTGCGCTGCCCTATGCGGCTCCGCTGAAGGCTCTGTTCGCGGATCTGGTGGATAATGCCTGCCTTTCCTTCGAGGTCGGCGCCGCAAAGCCCGATCCTGCCTTCTATCAGGCCCTCTGCCTCCAGCTCGGCTGTGCGCCCGCAGAAATCCTGATGGTTGGCGATAGCTGGCGAAGCGATTATGAGGGTGCAAAAGGGGCGGGTCTGCAAGCTTTGCACCTCGACCGCGGCGGCGAGCGAGCCGAGCAGGAGACCATTACTATCGCGGATCTCCGTCAGTTGCTCGCCATCCTGCCGATGTGAGCATCATCTATTTGGATATCAATTTCCATGATCACCATTCGCTCCTCGCATCCTGCGGACGTGCCCCTTCTGCTTGAGATCTGGCGGGGCTCCGTCAGGGCGACGCATGATTTCCTGTTGCCCGGCGATTTCGAGGCGATCGACAAGCTGGTTGCCAACGACTACCTGCCGGCTGCTCCCCTGCATGTTGCCGCTGATGGCGACGACCGGCCGCTCGCCTTCATGGGCATGTCCGATCGCCATATCGATTCGCTGTTCATCGATCCCGACAAGCGTGGCCAGGGCATCGGCACCTTTCTGGTTCGCCATGCCAGGGAGCAGGGCGAGGGGGCGTTGACCGTCGACGTCAACGAGCAGAACACCCAGGCCGTCGGCTTTTATCGCCACATCGGCTTCGTCGAGACAGGCCGCTCGGCGCTCGATGGCGACGGACGTCCCTATCCGCTGCTGCATATGCGCCTGGATTAGGCTCTCGCGGCCTTACCCTGCCTCGCCGCAACGAAGTCGAGGAAGGCCCGTAGCGGCGGCGCCATCTGGCGGCGGCTGGGATAATAGAGGTGGAAGCCCGGAAAGGGCGGCGACCAGTCCGCCAGGAGGTGGACCAGTTCGCCGGCATCCAGGCCGCGGCGGACCTGGTGCTCGAACAGATAGGCGATTCCGACGCCGGCCAGCGCAGCCTGGCAGGCGACCTCCGGTTCGTTGACGATCAGGGGGCCTTCGACGGCCGCTTCGAGCGGGCGGCCTTCGCGCTCGAATTCCCAATGATAGAGGCTGAGATCCGTCGGCCAGCGGAAATTGATGCAACGATGGCGGGCGAGGTCGTGCGGCGTCGCGGGCGCGCCGTGGCGGACGAGATAAGAGGGGGAAGCCACGGCCATCAGCCGGAGTTCGCCGCCGAGCCGCACGGCGATCATGTCCTTCTCCACCATCTCGCCGAGCCGCACGCCGGCATCGAAGCGGCTGGCCACGATGTCGATCAGCCTGTCCTCGCTGACGAGATCGAGCGTGATGTCGGGATAGGCTTCGAGGAAGGGGCCGACCAGCGGCCCGATGACATGGATGGCGGCGATGCGCGTGGCGTTGATCCGCAGCAACCCGGCAGGGCTGTCGCGCAGGCTCCTGACATCGGCGACGGCTGCGTCGAGATCGGATAGCGCCGGGCGCAGCCGGGCGAGGAAGCGCTCGCCGGCCTGGCTCGGCGCCACGCTGCGGGTGGTGCGATTGAGGAGGCGCACGCCGAGCCTTTCCTCCAGCGCGCGGATGGTCTGGCTCAGGGCGGAGGGAGAAAGCCCGAGATGGGCAGCCGCCCGCGCGAAGCTACCGTGCTCGACCACGGCGACGAAAGCCCGGAGTTCGGCATGGTCGCTGCCACGCATTCTATATGTTTTCCTTCATAAGCCATTCCAATTCTATAGCATTAACGAAGTAGTCTCCAGGGACCATCTTCCCGGCAGCATCGCAACGGAGGATGACCCCCATGACGCTCGCTCTGGATGACTACCGCCTGCTCGGCCGCTCGGGCCTCAGGATATCCCCGCTCTCGCTGGGGACGATGACCTTCGGCACCGATTGGGGCTGGGGCGCCGACGAAGCCGAGGCCCGGCGCATCTTCGACGCCTATGTCGATCGCGGCGGCAATTTCATCGATACCGCCAACCAATACACCAACGGCACCTCGGAGCGCTTTGTCGGCGCCTTCGCCGGCGACCGCCGCGACCGGCTGGTGATCGCCACCAAATACACGCTGCCCTCCCGTCCGGGGGATCCCAATTCCGGCGGCAACCACCGCAGGAGCATGGTGCGCTCGGTGGAAGAGAGCCTGAAGCGGCTCGGCACCGACTATATCGACCTGCTCTATCTGCATGCCTGGGACTTCACCACGCCGGTGGAGGAAGTGCTGCGCGGCCTCGACGACCTCGTGCGCGCGGGCAAGATCGTCTATGCCGGCATTTCGGATGCGCCGGCCTGGCAGGTTGCCCGCATGCAGACCATCGCCGATCTCCGGGGCTGGGCGCCGCTGATTGCCCTGCAGGTCGAATACAGCCTGATCGAGCGCACCATCGAGCGCGAGCTGGTGCCGATGGCAAGGGAAATGGGCCTCGGCGTCATCCCCTGGTCGCCTCTGGCCAGCGGTGTGCTCGCCGGCAAATATAGCCGGGCCGATCTCGACGACAGCGGCGGCTCGGCCGAAGCCTCGGGCACTCGCCGCAACGTCGCGCTCGGCAATGGGGCGCTCACCGAGCGCGGTCTCGATATCGCCGACGTGGTCAAGGCCGTCGCGGGCGAGACCGGGCATACGCCCTCGCAGGTGGCACTGGCCTGGACGCTGCTGAGCCCGGCGGTCGCCTCTCCCCTCGTCGGTGCCCGCACTTTGGCTCAGCTGGAGGACAATCTCGGCGCGCTCGAGGTAGCGTTCACGGACGAGCAGCGTGCCCGGCTGGAGGCGGCCAGCGCCATCAAGCTCGGCTTCCCGCATGATTTTCTCAACCTGCCGCTGACACGCAATGTGATGTTCGGCGGGCTGAAAATCCCGGCAAGGGGGTAGGGGGTAGATTTTCGAGAATTGTGCTGCCCCTCACCCTTACCCATAGTCAACTCAAGAGAGTTGACGACACCCCGTAAGGACAGGGCGAGGGGGACTTCCATGTCCCGCCCTACCCAGCAAGCGCCCTGTCTCGCATCAAGACGCAGCGTATGACGCCCCTCGCCCCGTTTACGGGGAGAGGGTAGGGTGAGGGGCAGCGCTACTCAAACCAAGCCGGCTGCCACCTCCCCCTCAATGCAGGGACGCCTCCCCGATATGCCTGAGCTTGTCGGGATTGCGGGTGACGTAGATGCCGACGATCTGGCCGTCGCGGATGTCGAGAGCCGTGGTCTGCAGCGTGTCGTCGCGCTCGATGGTGATGAAGCCTGGCAGGCCGTTGATATGGGTGAAGCGCACCAGCTGCGACATCGTCTCGGCGAAGTAATGCGCCAGGCCGGCCTGCAGCTTCATCACGTCCTCGATGCCGAAGATCGGCTTCATCGCAGCCGGCTTCTTGCCGCCACCGTCGGAATGCACGGCGACATCGGCGGCCAGCAGGGCCTGCAGGGCCGTCATGTCGCCGCTGCGCGAGGCTGCAAAAAAGGCGTGGGCGATCTCCAACCCACGTTCCTTCGGCATGTCGAAACGCGGCCGGGAGGCACGCACATGGGTGCGGGCCCGGCTGGCGAGCTGGCGGCAGGCGGCGGCATCGCGCCCTATGGTCTCGGCGATCTCGTCGAAGGAGACGCCGAAGACGTCGTGCAGCAGGAAAGCGGCGCGCTCCAGCGGCGAGAGCCGCTCAAGTGCCAGCAAGAGAGGCAAGGTGACGTCCTCGACCTCGTCCTCGCCCTCCTCGATCACCGGCTCGGGCAGCCAGGGGCCGACATAGGTCTCGCGCTGGCGCCGGGCCGACTTGAGCACATCCAGGCACAGGCGCGTCACCACGCGGGTGAGGAAGGCCAAGGGCTCGCGCACCTCGGTGCGGTCGGTGTCGAGCCAGCGCAGGAAGGCATCCTGCACCGCGTCCTCGGCATCGGCGACCGATCCCAGCATGCGATAGGCTATGCGGATCAGCCGCGGCCGCAAGGGATCGAAGCTTGCGGCCGCATCGGCCTGGCTGGCGCCCGGCATCAGGCCGCCGCTTTCGCGCGCACCGGATGCACGGCGTTGAAGCCGACATTGACCCGGTTCCAGCCATTGATGGCGACGATCAGCAGAGTGAGCTTCACCTGTTCCTCCTCGGTGAACTGCGCCTTCACCTGCTCATAGACATCGTCGGGCGCGCGCTTGTCGGCAACCAGCGTGAGGGCTTCGGTCCAGGCCAGGGCCGCGCGTTCGCGGTCGTTATAGAGCGGCGATTCGCGCCAGGCGTCGAGCAGATAGAGCCGTTCCTCGCTCTCGCCGAGCTTGCGGGCATCGAGGGCGTGCATATGCAGGCAGAAGCCGCAGCCATTGATTTGCGAGGCGCGCATCTTGACCAGTTCCATCAGGCTGGTTTCCAGCCCGTCGATGCCGGTGGAGAAGTCGAGCCACTGCTTCATGATGGCGGGAGAGGCGGCGAAAGGGTTCAGTCTGGCTTTCATGATCATGTCCTCTTGATCGGTTTGCACGGACATGACGAGCCGGCCTCAGGCGCTGTGACATGGAGGCTAAATTTTTTTCAGACGTGCAGGACGGCTCCGTGAAGCCGTTCAGGCATCGCGCACGGGATCTCGCGGATATGGTGTGCCGATCTCCAGATCGGCCCACCGTTCGTGCGCTTGGCTCAGCGCAGCTTGGCGGCGATGTGCCCAGCAAGCCGGCAGACCTGCCCGGAAAATGCTTCAGGCGGTTGGCGAGGCTACAAGAGACCGCGGCAAGGAAGCCAGGAACAGGACCACGCAGACACAAAGCAGGACGATGTCCTTGAATAGAAACTCACCGGTCAGATTCCAGGCCATCGGATCGGTCGACAGGCTCCATTGCACCACCCCGGGTGTGGTGAAGAAGAACGACCAGGTGATCGCGAATGTGACGATGCCCATCAGCGAACCGACAGCCGACAGGACCGGGACGAAGGCCCCTGCCGCAAGCAGCGCCGCAATGGCGAACTCGGCAACACCGAGGAAATACGCCTCACCCCGCAGGCCCAGCAGCGACAGCCATGAGATGAAGGGGCTGTTGGTAATGAATTGGGCGATGCCCTGGGCCGACTGCAATGTGAATTTCTGCATGCCGAACGACACGAAGATTACGACCATGACCCAGCGAAGAATCGCCAGAAAACGATATGAGCCGCTTCCGTTTTCCGAGATGTGGAAGAATGTTTTCATGCGGGTCGCTTCTTTCCTCTTTGCCATATTGATTTCGAAGGCGCGCTGATGGGCGTTCCTCGCAATCACTACGTTTGGAAAGAACCGGCGTTACGTTGATCCGGCGTTTGGCGGCTCACAATGACGTGTATGACCAGTGCACGATTCTGGCGGGCTCGTGAAGCGGCGTGCTCTCCTCAGCGCAGCTTGGCGGCGATGTGCCCGGCGAGCTGGTCGAGGGCCGAGCTCATCGCCTCGACCTGGGCGGGCGCGCCCGTATCGGCCGGAGGCACGGCGATATTGGCCTGGGCCGCCGCACTGCGGCCGCCATTGCGGTAATGCAGCCGCCATTGCGCCTGCAGAAGCACCACGCCCTCGGCATTGGTGTCGAAGCGGCTCACCGAGAGTTCCAGCGTTGCCGCCTCCTTGCCCGACACGGTCTGGCTGGTGGTCACCAGCGAGCCGGCGGGCAGGCGCCGGCGCAGATCCTCGGCCAGCACGCGCTGCACCATGGAGCCTATCGGCTCGCCCCAGCGCTCGAATTCGGAGACGCCGAGCTGCACGTCGCCGGAGCGGCGCACCAGCTGCGGCCGGTCGAGATATTTGGCGACGTCGACTGTCTCGATCGACAGCGAGACCGGCCGGCCCGCTACCTTCTGCCCGCCCTGGGCAGCCAGTGTGTAGATCTTGGCCTCAGGCGAGGCGCAGGCCGCGAGCAGGCTGAGAGCCAGGCCCAGGCCCGCGAGGGCTACAACGCGTCCAGAACGGCTGGAGGAGAACGGCATCAGTTGCTTCCTCTGGTCTTGCCCCGGATCAGGGATTCGGGATGCTGCTGCATATAGTCGGTGAGCACGCGAATGGAGCGCACGGCGTCGTCGACCTGCGACATCAGGCGCGTGAGGTCGCGCTTGAAGCTGGACGAGCCGCCATAGCCCTGGTCGAAGGAGCCCAGGGTGGAGTTGATGCGCTTCATCGATTGCTGGGCGGTGTCGAGCACCGGCTGCAGCCTCTGCATGGCCGGCGCGAGATCCGTCTTGGCCTTGTCGATCAATTCCCGGGCCGAGGTGAGGGCGCCGGCGAGCGAACGCAGCGATTCCTTGATTTCCGGTCCGGCGGCCAGGTCCTGGAATGACTTCATGGTGTCGTTGGCCTGCAGCACCAGCTTGTCCAGCGGCAGTTTCGAAATGCGGTCGAGGATGTCGTTGACCGAGCGCAGGGCCGAATCGAACTGGTTCGGATTGGTCGGGATCACCGGATAGGCGTCGCCGGTCCCCAACTGCGCCGGTGCAGCCTTGGGATCGATGTCCAGCGACACGACGCTCTGGCCGGTGAGGTAGTTGCTGGTCTTGATCTCCGCGCGCAGCCCCTTGGCGACCAGCGACTTCAGCACGGTCTCGGGATCGATCGGGCCGGTGGCGCCAACCACCTGGACGCGCTGAGGTTCGATCTCGATCAGCACGGGCGCGCGCGGCGCATTCTTGGTGACGTCATATTGCAGGTTGACGTCGACGACCTGGCCGATCTTGAGGCCATGCCACTCCACATTGGAGCCGGCCACGAGGCCGCCGACCGAGGAGTCGAAATAGACCAGATAGCGTAGCCGGATGGTATATTTGGCCTCGTCGGCGCTGGCCTTGTCGCTGTAGAGCGTGAAAGCCGTTTTGGATGGCGCCCGCCCGCCCGCCGGCACGCCGGTCGGCGTATCGAAGGCGATGCCGCCCGCGAGCAGGGCCTGGAGGGAATCCAGCTGCAGCCGGAAGCCCTGCGGACCCGTGGTGAGCGAGACACCCGAGGCACTCCAGAAATGACTGGAGGTGAGCACCTCCTTGTCATAGGGGTCGCGCACGAAGGCACGGATGGTGATGCCGGCGGACGCATTGGAAGAATCGTAGCCCAGGACCTGGCCGACTTCGAGGCCGCGATAGAAGATCGGCGAGCCGACGCCGACCGAGCCGATCTGGGTGGCCCTGAGGGCGAATTCGGTGCCGGGGGCATCGGTGGGGATGACGGGCGGGACTTCCAGGCCGGTGAAGCTGTCGGTCGTCTCGCCGGACGTGGCCGGATCGAACTCGATATAGACGCCGGACAGCAGGGTCGACAGGCCTGACACGCCCGAACTCGCCGACAGGCGCGGGCGCACCACCCAGAACAGGGAGTCCCGGCGCATCAGGGGCGCTGCCTGCTTGGACATCTCGGCGGTGGCGATGATGTGGCTGCCGTCGGGCGCCAGCGTCACGCTCTTCACCGTGCCGAACACGATGGCCTTGTAGCGCAATTGGGTCTTGCCCGGTTCCAGCCCCTCGGCCGTGCGGAAGGAGATGGTGATCTCGGGGCCCTTCTCCGACAGCGTCACCCAGGCCAGATAGAGCCCGACCCCGATCGCGGCCAGCGGCACCAGCCAGATCAGGGGCAGGCGCCGGCGCGGCTTGCCGATCTCGGGTGTGGCCGGGCCGTCGCCATGCTCGAAAGCGCCATTCTGGGGGGCATCGGAATCGGTCAATGGCTTGGCTTTCCCTTCTGGCGGTCGAGATTGTCCCACATCAGGCGGGGGTCGAAACATTCGGACGCGATCATGGTGATGATCACCACGGCGGCGAAGGCGATGGCACCGACACCGGGCTGGATGCTGGCCACCCCACCCAATTGCACCAGCGCCACCAGGATCGAGATCATGAAGATGTCGACCATCGACCAGCGTCCGATGAATTCGATCAGGCGATAGGCGACGGTGCGGTCCCGCAGGCGCCAGGTCGAGCCGCGCTGGGTGGTGATCAGCAAGGTTGCCAAGCCCACCAGTTTGAGCGTGGGCACCAGGATCGAGGCGATGAAGACCACCGCCGCCACCGGCCACATGCCGGCATCCGCCAGCTGGATGATGCCGCCGATGATGGTGGAGGGATCTCCGCGCCCGAGCATGTAGACCGCCATGATCGGGTAGATGTTGGCGGGAATGTAGAGGATGGCGGCGGTGATCAGCAGGGCCCAGGTGCGGTTGATGCTGTCAGGTTTGCGCAGATGCAGCGCCGCCTTGCAGCGCGGGCAGTCGCCATGGCCCGAATCGGGCAGGTTGGATGCAAGCCCGCAGGCTTCGCACAGCGCCACGGGCCGCCTCGGATTCACCACCGGCGGCGGCGGCACCAGGCCCTTGCGCTCGAAGCTGCGCCAGATGGTCTCGTCGTCGAGCAGGGCGCTGGTCGCCACCGTCACCAGCATCAGTACCGCCACCGCGAAGACGGCGGGGCCGAGTTCGATGCTGGCGAGCTCGATCAGCTTCACATAGGCGACGATCAGGCCGAATATGTAGACTTCGATCATCGCCCAGCGGCCGACGAAGCTGGAGCCGCGATGAACCAGAGGCAGCCAGCGCGGCGGGCGCCGCATCCTCAGCCCGGTCAGGACCGCGAGGCGGGCGAGAATCTGCAAGCCCGGCGCCACCAGCATGGTGATCCCGACCACGATCGCCAGTTCCCACAAGCCTTGGTCGTAGAGCGACTTGATGCCGGTGACGAGCCCGGCGACCTGTATCCGCCCTGAAATCTCCAGCTTGATGAAGGGCAGGAAATTGGCCATGGCAAAGCAGGCCGCGCCGGCCAGGCTGTAGGCATAGGCATGGCTCAGCGAGATGGCGCGGTAATGCTCCATGGTGGCGCCGCAGCGCGAGCAGCGTGCCCGCATGCCGTCCTGAAGCGGCGGCACGTCATGCAGCAGTCCGCAGTCGTGGCACTCCATGATCTGGGTGGCACTTCGCGTCGTCGGGGTGATCACCCGATCTGTCCGCCCGGTCGCCATGTTACCGTTGCACTCGAATCACAAAAGAACTCCGGCCTTACCGTGGCGTCATTCCGCCAATGGAGACGACGAATCTTCCCTGAAGTCTCCCTTCGGGCCGACCGTAACTCCGATGTCTTGAGCCCGAACGGCCCTTTCCAAACGTGCACGAGCAGACGACTGCATTGCTGCAATACGCCGCTTCCGATCCCCTTTTGTCGCATGCGGCACGAAAAGCCAAGGCTTAGGCGGCATTGGAATTGACGAAGCACCGGCTTCGAGGGCACCGAAGGGGCTCCGCCACCCCGACCATTGTCTGGCGTACCGTCTGGACGATTTGATACCGATCGGGTTAGGCTGCCCCAACCTTGAACAAACCATCCGGAGCCGCCATGCCCAAGGTGCCGCTTCACAGCCCCCGGGAGAGGGCGGCGACCCTGGCCTGCTGGCGCGGCAGGGTCGAGCCGCAGCCGCTCGGCGGCGGTATCACCAACACCAACTTCACCGTGGTGGACGGCGACGGCAAATATGTCGTGCGGATCGGTGACGACATTCCTCTTCATCAGATCAGCCGTGCCAACGAACTGGCCGCGAGCAAGGCCGCCTTCGCCGCCGGGATCTCGCCGGAGGTGGTGCATCACGAGCCCGGCGCGCTGGTGCTGCGCTTCATCGAGGGGCGCACCTTCTCGCCCGAGGATGTACGTGACCCACGCAACCACCAGGCCATGATCGAACTGGTCCGACGCTGCCATCGCGAGATGCCCCGCTGTTTCCGGGGCCCGGCGGCGATCTTCTGGGTGTTCCAGGTCCTGCGTGACTATGGCCATACGCTGAGGGAAGGAGCCAGTCGGCATCTGCCGTTGCTGCCTCGCCTGTTGGCCGAGAGCGAGCGTCTGGAGGAAGGCGTCGGCCCGGTCGACATCGTTTTCGGCCATAACGATCTGCTCGCCGCCAATTTCCTCGATGACGGCAAGCGCCTCTGGCTGGTCGACTGGGACTATGCCGGCTTCAACTCGCCTCTGTTCGATCTTGGCGGCCTTGCCTCCAATTCCGAGCTCGACGTCGCTGCGCGTGACAGTCTGACGGAGGCCTATTTCGAGCGGCCCCTCGATGATGGATTGCGTCGGCGCCTGGCCGCCATGACCGCCGCTTCGCTGCTGCGCGAGACCCTATGGAGCATGGTGTCTGAAATCCATTCCACCCTCGATTTCGACTATGCCGCCTACACCGCTGAGAATCTCAGGCGCTACGAGGCGGCGTATCAGGCGTGGCGGGACGAATAGTCCCCGGGAGCGCGGGCGTCCTCGCCCGCTCTTTCCCCATGCGCCGTGTTTCCAAGAGCGGGCGAGGACGCCCGCGCTCCCAGGAGATCCCCATGTCCGACCTGCCTTCCTCAGCCAAGATCGTCATCATCGGTGGCGGCATCATCGGCTGTTCCACCGCCTATCATCTCGCCAAGATGGGGCTGACGGACGTGCTGGTGCTCGAGCGCGGCAAGCTCACCTCCGGCTCGACCTGGCATGCGGCGGGGCTGGTGGGCCAGCTCAGGACCAATGCCAACATCACCCAATTGCTCGGTTATTCCGTCGCCCTCTATGACCGGCTGGAACAGGAGACGGGCCTCGCCACCGGCTGGAAGCGCAATGGCGGCCTGCGCCTTGCCTGCAACCAGGAGCGCTGGACCGAGGTGAAGCGCCAAGCCACCACGGCCACCTCCTTTGGCCTGGAAATGCAGCTGCTCAGCCCGAAGGAGGCGCAGGATCTCTGGCCGCTGATGCAGGTGGACGACGTGGTCGGCGCCGCCTTCCTGCCGACGGACGGGCAGGCCTCGCCCTCCGACATCACGCAGTCGCTCGCCAAGGGCGCGCGCATGGGCGGCGTCACCTTTCGCGAGGGCGTCACCGTCACCGGCATCGAGGTCGAGGGCGGCGTCGCCAAGGCTATCTTGACCGACCAGGGGCGTATCCAAGCGGAGAAAATCGTCATTTGTGCCGGCCAATGGTCGCGCGAGATCGGCCGCATGGCCGGGGTCAACATCCCCTTGGTGTCGATGCAACATCAATATCTGATCACCGAGCGGATCGAGGGCGTCACCTCCAATCTGCCGACCTTGCGCGATCCCGATCGCCTCACCTACTGGAAGGAGGAGGTCGGCGGCCTGGTGATGGGCGGCTACGAGCCCAATCCCAAGCCCTGGAACAATAGTGGTGCAACCGAAAAGTTCGAGTTCCAGCTACTGGACAACGATCTCGATCATTTCGAGCCGCTGATGGAGCTCGCCATCGGCCGTGTGCCGGCCATGGAAAATGCCGGCATCAAGCAGTTCATCAATGGGCCTGAGAGCTTCACGCCGGACGGCAATTTCATCCTCGGCGCGGCGCCGGAGACCAAGGATGTCTATGTCGGCTGCGGCTTCAACGCCTTCGGCATCGCCTCGGGCGGCGGGGCCGGCATGGCCCTGGCCGAATGGGTGGCCAGGGGCGAGCCGCCCTACGACCTCTGGGCCGTCGATATCCGTCGCTTCGGCAAGAACACGCTCGATACCGGCTGGGTGCGCCAGCGCACCATGGAGGCCTATGCCAAGCACTACACCATGGCTTGGCCCTTCGAGGAATATCAGTCCGGCCGTCCCCTGCGCCGCTCCCCGCTCTATGACCGGCTGAAGGCGCAGGGTGCGGTGTTCGGCGAAAAGCTCGGCTGGGAGCGACCCAACTGGTTCGCCGGAGCGGGCGAGGAGGCCAGGGACGTCTATAGCTATGACCGCCAGAACTGGTTCGAGGCCGTCGGCCGCGAGCACAGGGCCTGCCGCGAGGCCGCCGTGGTGTTCGACCAGACCTCCTTCGCCAAGTTCACCGTGAAGGGGCGTGATGCGGACAAGGCCCTGTCCTGGCTCTGCGCCAACGACGTGGTCAAGAAGCCGGGCAGCCTCACCTACACGCAGATGCTCAACCGCAAGGGCGGCATCGAGACCGATCTCACCGTGGCCAGGCTCGGCGATGGCAGCTATTACCTCGTCACCGGCACCGGCTTTGCCACCCATGACCTCGACTGGATTCGCCGCAACATCCCCGACGGGCTCGATGTCGAGGTCGAGGACGTCACCTCGCAATTTGCTGTGCTGGTGCTGATGGGCCCGAAGGCGCGCGAGATCCTCGGCCAGCTCACCGGCGAGGATCTCTCCAATGCCGCCGCGCCCTTCGGCAGCGCAAGGCCGCTGCACATCGCCGGGGCACGCGTTCTGGCCCTGCGCGTGACCTATGTCGGCGAGCTCGGCTGGGAGCTGCATGTGCCGATGGAGTTCGCGCTGACGGTCTATGACGCGCTGATGGCCGCCGGCACGCCGCTTGGTCTCGTCAATGCCGGCTATCGCGCCATCGAATCGCTGCGCCTGGAAAAAGGCTACCGGGCCTGGGGCGGCGAGATCGGGCCTGACCATTCGCCCCTGGTGGCCGGGCTTGGCTGGGCGGCGAAGCTGAAGAAGAACATTCCCTTCCTCGGCCGCGAGGCCCTGATCGAACAGGCCGCCAAGCCGCTGCCGCGCCTGCTGGCAGGTTTTACCGTCGACGATCCCACGGTGATCCTGCTCGGCCGCGAGACTATCTATCGCAACGGCAAACGCTGCGGCTGGCTGGCCTCGGCCGGCTATGGCTACACGGTCGCCAAGAATATCGGCTACGGCTATGTCCGTGATCCCGCCGGTGTCGACGCCGACTATGTGCTTTCCGGCAGCTATGAGCTGGAAGTCGCGACGGAACGGGTGAAGGCCGAGGTGTTCCTGGAGCCGCTCTACGACCCCAGGATGGAGCGGGTGAAGGGGTAGAATTTCTCTCACACTGCCGGTGGGTTCAGCCGAGCAAAGCCTTCCTGGCGGCGATAGGGGAAATAGGGATAGGCCGCTTCCACCGCGCTGGCCGCGTCGAGCTTCTGGCGCTGGTCCGGCGTCAGGCTCCAGCCGATGGCGCCGAGATTCTGCCTGAGCTGGTCCTCGTTGCGGGCGCCGATGATCACCGACGAGACGGTGGGGCGGCTGGTGAGCCAATTGATGGCGATCTGCGGCACGCTCTTGCCGGTTTCCTCGGCGACCTCGTTTAGGGCGTCGATGACACGGAACAGGTGTTCGTCCTCGACCGGCGGGCCGAAATCGGCCGTCTGATGCAGCCGGCTTCCGGCCGGCAGTGCCTGGCCGCGCTGGAGCTTGCCGGTGAGGCGCCCCCAGCCGAGCGGGCTCCACACCAGCGCGCCCACGCCCTGGTCGAGGCCGAGGGGCATCAGCTCCCACTCATAGTCGCGGCCGATCAGGGAGTAGTAGGCCTGGTTGGCGACATAGCGTGTCCAGCCATGCCGGTCGGCGACGGCGAGCGACTTCATGAGCTGCCAGCCGGAAAAGTTGGAAACGCCGAGATAGCGCACCTTGCCGGCCCGCACGAGGCCGTCCAGCGTCGAGAGCACCTCCTCGATCGGAGTACCCGCATCGAAGGCGTGCAACTGCAGGAGGTCGATATGGTCGGTGCCGAGGCGGCGCAATGCCGCCTCCACGGAACGGATCAGCCGCTCGCGCGAGGTGCCGTAGTCGCGCGGCCCGTCACCCATCGGCAAGGCGGTCTTGGTCGAGATCAGCACCTCGCTGCGGCGGCCCTTGATGGCGGCGCCGAGAACTTCCTCGGACGCACCATTGGAATAGACGTCGGCGGTGTCGAACAGGGTTACGCCGGCCTCGAGGCAGATATCGAGAAGGCGGCGTGCTTCCTTCTCGTCCGTAGTGCCCCAGGCGCCGAACAGGGGCCCCGAGCCGCCGAACGTGCCGGCGCCGAAGCTGAGGACCGGCACTTCAAGGCCGGACGCGCCGAGACGACGATAGTCCATGGTAATGTCCTTTCGAGAAACGGAACTAGATCAGGCCGACTGGCCGATGGGTTGGGGCTGGCGGTCGAGCGCGGCGCTCCACAGCGTCAGCACCAGGGCGATGGCGACCAGGGCGGCACCGACCAGGGGCGTCAGGCCGAGGCCGAGCGGCGAGGCCACCACCAGCCCGCCGACCCAGGCGCCCAGGGCGATGCCGAGGTTGAAGGCGGCGATGTTGAGGGCGGAGGCGACGTCGACGGCGGTCGGGCGATGGGCCTTGGCCAGCTGCACCACATAGAGCTGCAGGCCGGGCACATTGGCGAAGGACAGGAAGCCCAGCGCGGCCAGCGTCACCAGGGTCAGCACCGGCGAGGTTGCGGTGAAGGCGAAGGCGGCCAGTACGGCGGCCTGCAGGGCGAACAGGACGATCAGGGCCTTGACGGGATTGTGGTCGGCGATACGGCCGCCCACGAGATTGCCCACGGCGATCGCCGCGCCATAGAGCACCAGGATCAGGCTGACGCTGCCGGCGGCAAAGCCGGTGATCTTTTCCAGGATCGAGGCGAGATAGGTGAAGGCGACGAAGGTGCCGCCATAGCCGAGCGCCGTCATGGCGAAGACCAGCAGCAGGCGGCCGCTGCCGAGAACCCGGACCTGGTCGATCAGCCTGGCCGGCGGCGCCTTGCGCAGCGTGGATGGCAGCAACACGGCGATAGCCGCGAAGGCGATCAGGCCGAGGCCCGCGACGCCCCAGAAGGTGGCGCGCCAGCCGAAGCTCTGGCCGATGAAGGTACCGAGCGGCACGCCGGTGACGATCGCCACCGTCAGGCCCATGAACATCATGGCGATGGCCGAGGCACGACGATCGGGCGCGACAAGATCGGCTGCGATAGTGGCGCCGACCGAGAAGAACACGCCATGGGCAAAGGCCGAGAGGACGCGCGCGACCAGCAGCAATTCATAGCTGGGGCTAAGCGCGGCCGCGCTGTTGCCGACGACGAACAGCGCCATCAGGCCGAGCAGCAGGCCCTTGCGGCCGAGGCGGCCGGTGAGGGCGGTCAGGATGGGGGCGCCGAAGGTCACGCCGAGGGCGTAGACGCTGACGATCAGGCCGGCGAGCGGCAAGGTGATGCCGAGATCGGAAGCGACCGTCGGCAGCAGGCCGACGATCACGAACTCCGTGGTGCCGATCGCATAGGCCGCGATCGTGAGGGCAAGGAGGGCGAGGGGCATGAGAAAGGTCCCAACAAGGGTGAATGAATGTCGGGACGAATATGATCGCTACGCATTGCTATGATAATTGGGCATAATGAGCGAATAGCTTTGAATTCAATTCATAAGGAATGACCATGGACAATCGGGCCGGTGAGATGGAGGTGTTCGTCACCGCGGCCGAATTGCGCAGTTTCTCGGCGGCCGGACGCAAGCTGCATCTGTCGCCCTCGGCAGTGAGCAAGCTCGTCACCCGCATCGAGGACCGGCTCGGAGCCCGCCTGCTGGTGCGCACGACGCGAACCTTGCAGCTCACGCCGGAGGGGGAAACCTATCTGGGCCGTGCCCAGGCCATTCTGGCCGACATCGCCGAGACGGAGCGGATGATCTCGAGCGGCGGCGAGGTCGTGCCATCGGGGCGGCTACGCGTCAGCGCCTCGGTGGGATTCGGGGCGCGCTGCGTCGTGCCGGTGCTGCCCGACTTCCTGGCGCGTTATCCCAAGGTTGAGCTCGACCTCTCGCTCACCGATGACGTCATCGACCTCGTCGAGGAGAAGGCCGACATCGCCATCCGCTCAGGACCCCTGCGCGATTCGACGCTGAAGGCGCGCAAGATCCTGGAGAGCCGCCGAGTGATCACCGCTTCGCCCGGCTATCTCGCCCGTCACGGCATGCCCGCCAGGCCCGAGGATCTCGAGCGGCATAACTGTCTGCTGTTCAACTTCCGGCGCGGTCTCGACAGCTGGCCCTTCCGCGATCCCGGTTCGGCTTCCGTACGACGCGTGCAGGTTGCCGGCAATCTCAAGGCCAACAATGGGCCGACTATGCGCAAGCTCTGCCTGGACGGCCTCGGCCTGGTGCGCCTCGGCCGTTTTCATGTCCAGCCCGACATCGATGCCGGCCTGCTGGTGCCGCTCCTGGAGGACCACAACCCGCTCGACGTCGAGCTGATCCACGCCGTGTTCGTCGGCCACGATCACCTGGCCGCCCGCATCCGCGCCTTCGTGGATTTCCTGGCGGAGCGGATCGGGGGAGCGGGGCACTGAACCCCTGGGATCGCCGGCTTTCAGCCGGCAGCCCCCCGGAAAACACAACGCCGGCCCTGCACGAGACGGGGCCGGCGTCCTGAATTTCAACTACGAATGCCTTACGCTACCTTGGTGGCCGCCTCCGGCTCGGTGCGCAGATAGGTTTCCATGCTGTCGTCGAGCGCCTCGACCCAGCGCGTATGGTGCTTGGGCGCCATGGTGCCGGTCATCAGCGAGCGATAGCCATGGTCGCGGAAGCCCATGATGTCCTCCATCTTGTGGTGCTCCCACTCCATGAAGGTCTTGTTGGTGTTCTCGATGTCGAACTGCGGATAGTCGGTCTCGGCCAGCAGCTCCTTCACATAGTCGCCCTGGAACCAGATCATCTGCTCGGCATTTTCGAGGGTTTCCTCGCGAGCACGCCAGGCGTCAAAATTGGCCTGAAGCTCGGCTTCCGGCGGCAGATTGATACGGCCCATGATCACGTCGCGGGCCCACCAGGCCTGCACGTCGAACATGTTGAAGGTGTAGAACTGATCCTGCATGCCGATATAGAAGAGCTGCGGGTTCTTGTCGAAGATCACGCCCTTGTAGAGGTGGTCGGCCCAGAGCCGGTTGGCCGTCTTCAGGCGCAGGTCATCCGGCAGGAACGGGAAGTGGTGCTGGTAGCCGGTGCACAGGATCAGCGCGTCGACTTCCTTGCTGGAGCCATCGGCGAAATAGGCCGTACGGTTTTCCAGGCGCTGCAGCAGCGGGCGCTCTTCGAAATTGGCCGGCCATTTGAAGCCCATCGGCTTGGAACGGTAGCTGGTGGTCACCGATTTGGCGCCGTATTTCCAGCATTGCGAACCGATGTCCTCGGCCGAATAGGAACGGCCGACAAGCAGGATGTCCTTGCCCTTGAATTCCAGGGCGTCGCGGAAGTCGTGTGCATGCAGCACGCGGCCGTTGAAGCTCTTCACGCCTTCGAAATAGGGCACGTTCGGCGTGGAGAAGTGGCCGGAAGCCACCACGACATAGTCGAACTCCTCGTCATACATGCGGTCTTCGGTGCGCTCATGGGCGGTCACCGTGAACTTTTTGGTGGCTTCGTCGAAACGCACCATGCGCACCGGCGTGTTGAAGCGCACCCATTTGCGCACATCCGCCTTCTCGACACGGCCCTTGATGTAGTCCCACAGCACGGCGCGCGGCGGGTAGGACGGGATCGGCTTGCCGAAATGCTCCTCGAAAGAGTAGTCGGCGAATTCCAGGCATTCCTTGGGGCCGTTCGACCAGAGATAGCGGTACATGCTGCCATGCACCGGCTCGCCATGTTCGTCCAGGCCCGTGCGCCAGGTGTAGTTCCACAGGCCCCCCCAGTCCGACTGCTTTTCGAAGCAGACGATTTCGGGAATGGCGGCACCCTTGCGGGCGGCCGATTGGAAGGCGCGGAGCTGCGCCAAGCCCGAGGGACCGGCACCGATGACGGCTACTCTTGTCATATATTCTTCCCCTCTGCCGATATGGCGGTTGGTTTGAGCGTCTGGATTTCTGTAGTTATTGGCGCTCCGCCAGCCTCCTCCGAAGCCGCCGTAGCACGCCTTGGCCGCCGTTGGCCTGAGGGGACCTGCCCGCATGGTGGCGGATGGGAGATGCCTGCCAACATGCAATCCAAGTCCCGCAGACTTCACTGCGGATAATATTTATTTCCTGACTATAATCTCACCTGCCGCCATGACAAGTCGGCTCTTCGTTTTTTTGATCCGGGCATCCATCTATGGGAAGCCTGCAATGCGGACATGCCAGCCCGGTATCGTGAACCTTGGTTCCCAAAGGTCAAGTCTCATCGCGCGTTGCCCGCAGGCGAGGTACGCCTCGGCGCCGCCCGTGTAACCGAGGCAGTTTTCATAGAAGTGCTTGATCGAACATACCATATTTGCGATGGAGAACCCATGTCCGCTCCCGAATCCGACACGCCTCCCCATGCCGCGCCTGGCAAGACCTTGAGCGAAGCGGCCAAGCGCGCGCTCGCGGAGGCGGCTGAGCGCCGCAAAGCGGAAAAGCCGGCCGAGCGCCCGCGCGAGATCAATGGCCGGGACGGGCCTGAACCCGTGCGCTATGGCGACTGGGAAGTGAAGGGCATTGCTTCCGATTTTTGAAGCAGCCGCAGCCGGAGCGATCACAATTTTGCAGATCGCAAAATTGCCATAAGTATTTCTGGATTGTTTCCGGTCTATCTCTCTCGGTAAATTCGCCATCACGAATAGTTCACGCTTCATATCTCGCTCGTGAATTGCGAGACGGAGCAGTGTGCCGTAGATTCAGATCATTGCTTGTTCGCCCTCCTGAGGATTTTCAAGGAAAAAATCATGAAGATCTTTACGATTTCTACGATTGCAGCGTTTGGTATTGTCATTGCCGCTACGGCTGCCAATGCCCATGGCCGTCTCGTTACCGGGCCTGAATTGTATGGCGCACCCGCGGCGATCCAGCAGGCGGGCGAGAATGATCGCCAGATTGGCGCGAGCGACAAGAGCGCTCAGCCTCGCAAGATCCATGCCGTTCGGCATGTCACCCGTCGATTGAGCAATAGCGAGGCCTACTGAACCCGTTCGCGTCGGACGTTTCATCACCTAGGCGTAGAAAGACAGTCTTTTTCAGCCGATCATAGTGAAGCGATATTGCGCGCCGCCCCGCTTGCCGGGGCGGTTTTTTGTTGGGGCGCCGATCCCTGTTCCCTTGGCGATTTCCGCCGATGGCCGAGGTTTGTTAAGCCCGTGGTAACCATGATCGGTGCCAAGATGACGGGTCGCTTCGTCATGTCTGGTTCCTTCATCGGGAGCCTGCACCTTCAAATTTCCTTGCATAGCTGCCGAATGGCCTCTTCCGGCAGGAGTCAAGGGGAGGGTAAAGTGAACTGATTCGGGGGACGGGTTCACGGTCATGCTGATCGTGAAGCCGGGCTCCCGCGCAAGGCCGGACGTCATTCGCAATGACAGCCGGTTCCCTTTGCGGGCAGGGCCGGTCTCCATTCGGTCCGCGGTGCCTGCAAATGTGCGAGGGCGGGGCGCATCGGTGCCTGCGCCCTTGGCAGACGGGGTCGCAGCAGCCTGGTGGTTTCCGCCCGTTCGAAGGAGGGGCGAGGCCGCCGCGGTCCTGCCAACGTCGCGTTGCGTTTCAGGGTGAGCGGAACGTCATTCGCCGGCGCCTGTCCGGTACCGAAGGGATTCGTCGAAGCAAGATGCGACAGGACAGACGGCAAGGCAGGCGACAGGAAGCGGGGTTGTCGGGGAGGGCCCGGCTCTCGGCCTTGCTATGCACCGGCATTTTCCTGGCGGGCATGCTGCCGACGTCCGCCGCCCTGGCGGCCGATACCATGCCGGCGGTATCAGGCCTGTTCGGCAATCTCTCCAGCGCCGATCGCCGCATCCTCGCCATGCTGGCCCTGTTCGCGGGCCTGCTGATCCTGGCGACCGGCCTTGCCGTGTTCTATCTGCGCGCCCGCAATGCCTGGCTCAAGCGCGACCGCGCCGCCAAGGCCGAGGCGCAGGCCCTCGCCGCTCGCGCCGAGCGTGCCGAAGCCCTGCTGATGTCCGAGCCGCAGTTGATCGCGGTCTGGTCCGGCACCGAGGACCTGCCGCTGCTTTCTGGCGAATTGCCGGGGGTCACCATCTCGTCCTCCCGCCGCGGCCTGATCGGGACGGGCTGGCTCGACTATCACGATACCCGCGCGCTGGAAGAGCAGATCGCGGCGCTGCGCGGGCGCGGCGAGAGCTTTCACATGGTGGCACGCTCGCGCCATGGCGGCTATATCGAGGCGGATGGCCGTGCCATCGGCGGGCGGGCCGTGCTCCGGTTGCGCGACGTCACCGGCGACCGCCTGGAACTCGCCCGCCTCGCCGACCGGCATCGCCGCGCCAGCGAGGAGATCGAGGCGATCCGCTCCCTGCTCGACGAGGCGCCGGTGCCGCTCTGGCTGCGCAATGCCAATGACAAGCTGGTCTGGGTCAACAAGGCCTATGCCCGGGCTGTCGACGCCCAGGACGAGACCGATGTCCTCAGCGGCGACGTCGAGCTGCTCGACCGGCCGGCCCGCGAGGAGGCCAATGCTGCGCGTCACGACGGCAAGCCCTTCCTCAAGCGCGTGCCGGCGGTGGTCGGCGGCGCCAGACGCACGCTCGACGTCATCGATATCCCTTCTTCGCGCGGCTCGGCCGGCATGGCGATCGATGTGTCGGAAGTCGAGACGATGCGGGCCGATATCGGGCGCCAGATCGAGGCGCATGTGCGCACGCTCGACCAGCTCGCTACCGCCGTGGCGATCTTCGACGCCGACCAGCACCTCACCTTCTACAACGCGTCCTTTGCCGCGCTCTGGCAGCTGGATGCCGCCTTCCTCGACGGCAAGCCGACTGACAGCGAGATCCTCGACCGCCTGCGTGCCCAGCGCCGCCTGCCAGAACAGGCCGACTTCAGGGCCTGGAAATCGAAGCTGCACGAGGCCTATCGCGCTTTCGAGCCAGCCGAACACTGGTGGCACCTGCCCGATGGCCGCACCTCGCGCGTGGTCACCACGCCCAACCCGGCCGGCGGCGTCACCTATCTGTTCGAGGATGTCACCGAGCGCATCGATCTGGAGGCCCGCTACAAGGCCTTGTCGCGCGTCCAGGGCGAGACGCTGGAGAATCTGAAGGAAGGCGTCGCCGCCTTCGGCTCCGACGGCCGCCTGCGCCTGTCCAACCCGGCCTTCGCCGCGATCTGGCGGTTGCCGCAGGAGATGCTGGAGCAGCGTCCCCATATCGACGACGTGGTGTCGCGCTGCTCGGTGCTGTTCCGCGACGAGGCGGTGTGGCAGGCGCTCAAGGGCGTGATCACCTCCTTCGGCGATGCCCGCCATTCCACGGACCAGCGCATGATGCGGGTCGACGGCACGGTCATCGACGTCGCCACCGTGCCGCTGCCGGATGGCGGTACGCTGGCCACCTTCACCGACGTCACCGATTCGGTGAATTTCGAGAACGCCCTGGTCGAGAAGAACGAGGCGCTGGAGGAAGCCGCCCGCCTCAAGAACGACTTCGTCCACCATGTTTCCTACGAGCTGCGCTCGCCGCTCACCAACATCATCGGTTTCGTGCAGCTGATGGCCGATGGCGCTGCCGGGCCGCTGAACGAGAAGCAGCGCCAATATGCCGGCTACATCAAGACCTCGTCCGATGCGCTCTATGCCATCATCAACAACATCCTCGACCTCGCCACCATCGATGCCGGCGCGATGACGCTGGACCTCGGCAAGGTCGACATCCGCGAAGCCATGCAGGGCGTGGCCGAGGCGGTGCAGCCGCGCCTGGCCGAGACCGGCGTCCGGCTGGAGATGAAGGCGAGCCAGGCGATCGGCAATTTCGAGGCCGATGGCCAGCGCGTGCGCCAGGTGCTGTTCAACCTGCTCTCCAACGCCATCGGCTTCTCGCAGGCCGGGGGCACCGTGACGCTCTCGGCCCTGCGCAAGGGCCAGGAGATCGTCTTCCGGGTCGAGGATCGCGGTCGCGGCATTTCCCAGGCGGTGATCGACCGCGTCTTCGACCGTTTCGAATCGCATGGCGGCTCAAGCGGCCATCGCGGCGTCGGCCTCGGCCTGTCCATCGTGCGCTCCTTCGTGGAACTGCATGGAGGCACGGTCGAGCTGGTCTCCGAGGAGGGCCGCGGTACCATCGTCACCTGTCGCTTCCCGGTCGACGCCTCCGTTCACAGGGAGGCGGCCGAATGAGAGGCCGGGGTCATCCCGGACGCGGCGCAATATGCAATATTGTGCCGCAGATCCGGGATCGCATGACAAACAAGTCTCACATCCAGAGCGGTCCCGGATCTGCGAAGCGTCGCTGCGCGCCGCCGTACACAAGCAAAAGCTTGTGTGGATACGTCCGGGATGACATTAAAGGCCCAGCCCATTGACCGATCTCCTGACCCACCAATGGACCGTCGACCTGCCGAGCGAAGCGGCGACCGAGCTGCTGGCCCGTGACCTGGCGGCGACGCTGCGGGCCGGCGATCTCGTTACCCTGTCGGGCGATCTCGGTGCCGGCAAGACCGCCTTTGCCCGCGCCCTGATCAGGGAGATCGCCGAGGATCCGGAGCTGGAAGTCTCCAGTCCCACCTTCACGCTGATCCAGCTCTACGACACGCCGACCTTCCCGATCGTGCACGCCGATCTCTATCGTATCGGCCATGCCAGCGAGCTGGACGAACTGGGTTGGGACGAGGCGCCCGACGGCGCGCTGGTGCTGGTCGAATGGCCCGAGAAGGCCGGTGAGACGCTTCCCGCCGACCGGCTCGACATCCGTTTCGTGCATGCCGGCCGCAGCGAGACCGCCCGGCGCGCGACGCTGACGGGGACGGGCGATTGGTCCGCCCGGCTGCGCCGCTTTTCCCAGACCGGCGATTTCCTGCGCCATGCTGGCTGGCAGGATGCGGCGCGCGAACATGTCCAGGGCGACGCCTCGACCCGTTCCTATGCCCGGCTGAGGCGTGGGCAGAACACGGTGATCCTGATGAATTCGCCGGCCCGGACCGACCGCACGCCGGTGCGCTATGGCAAGACCTACAGCCAGATCGCCCATATCTCCCAGGATGTGAAGCCCTTCGTGGCGATGGCCAGGGGCTTGGCGGAACGCGGCTTTTCGGCCCCGCAGATCCTCAAGGAAGATCTGCTGCACGGCCTGCTCCTGCTGGAGGATTTCGGCACGGACTTCATTGCCGAGGACGGCAAGCCGGTGGCCGAGCGCTATGGCGTGGCCGTCGACCTGCTCGCCCACCTGCACGGCATGGAGCTGCCGGATACGCTGCCGGTCGCTTCCGCCATCAACCACAAGATCCCGTCCTTCGACCATGGCGCCCTCGATATCGAGGTCGAGCTGCTGATCGAATGGTACATGCCGATGATCGGCGCGCCGCAATTGTCGCAGCGCAACCGCGACCATTTCACGGCGCTTTGGCGCTCGGCACTCGCACCGGTCGTCAAGGGCGAGCAGAGCTGGCTGCTGCGTGACGTCCACTCGCCGAACCTGATGTGGCTGCCCCGGCGCGAGGGCATCAAGCGCATCGGCTTGCTCGACTTCCAGGATGCGATGATCGGCCCGCCTGCCTATGACGTGGCCTCGCTCTGCCTCGATGCGCGGGTGAGCTTGGACCAGGAGCTCGAGCTCCAGCTGCTGACGCGCTATGTGAAGGCGCGCCGCGGCGCCGATGCCGCTTTCGATCCTGCCGGCTTCGCACGCGCCTATGCGGTGATGGCGGCCCAGCGCAACACCAAGCTGCTCGGCCTGTTCGCCCGCCTCGACAAGCGCGACGGCAAGCCCGCTTATCTCAAGCACATCCCGCGCATCCGCGCCTATCTCGACCGTGCTTTGGCCCATCCCACCTTGGCCGACCTCAGGGAATGGTTCGAGACCTTCGTCTTCGCGATAGAAGCCAGAGTATCATGACCCGCCCCTTTTCGACCGCCATGCTGCTGGCCGCCGGGCTCGGCAAGCGCATGCGTCCACTGACCGACGTCCGGCCCAAGCCGTTGATCGAGATCGCAGGCAAGCCGCTGATCGATCACGTGCTCGACCGCCTCGCAGCATCGGGCGTGGAGAAGGCGGTGGTGAACGTGCACTATCTCGCCGAGCAGATGGAAGCCCATCTTTCCGGCCGGCAGCATCCGAAGATCCTGATCTCCGACGAGCGTGCAGGCCTGCTGGATTCCGGCGGTGGCGTACGCAAGGCCCTGCCCTTGCTCGGCAAGGCGCCCTTCATCGTCTGCAATTGCGACAGCTTCTGGATCGAGGGGCCGCAGAACAATCTCGAGGCCCTCGAGGCGGCCTGGGATCCCGAACGCATGGACATCCTGATGCTGGTGGCGGCGACGGCGACCAGTATCGGCTTCGACGGCCGGGGTGACTATCATCTCGACAGCGCCGGGCTGCTCTCCCGCCGGAGAGAGAACGAGACCGCGCCCTTCGCCTATGCGGGGGTGCTGCTGATCAAGCCGGACCTGTTCGAAGGCACGCGCGAGATCTTCTCGCTGAACCGGCTGTTCGACGCGGCCGAGACCAAGGGGCGGTTGTTCGGCCGGCGGCTCGACGGCATCTGGCTGCATGTCGGCACGCCCGAAGCGGTGGGAGAGGCGGAAGCCAAGATCGCGCAGTCGGCGGTGGACTGACTGACCGCCCTTTCCCGCAAGCCTGCGGGAGGCTGGCGGCTCCGGAAAGCTTCCCACTCTGGCCGCGACCGGCTATAAAGGTCTCCCACCGGAGCCTCCCCATGCTCGATCCCACCGCCCTCGCCGTCTATGCCGGCGCGCTGTTCGTGGCCGCGGCTCTGCCGGGGCCGGGCATCGCGGCACTGGTGGCGCGCGTGCTTGGCAAGGGCGCACGCGAGAGCCTGGGCTTTGCCGTCGGCATCGCTTTGGGCGACCTGGTCTGGCTCGGTTTCGCCGCGGCGGGCCTGGCCGTGCTGGCGCAGAGCTTTTCAGGCGTCTTCCTGGCGATCAAATATGCCGGCGTCGCCTATCTGCTCTATCTGGCCTGGAAATTATGGACGACGGCGAACCTCGTCCAGGCCGTCGAGCGTGACACAAGCCGCGAGAATGGCTGGCGCAGCTTTCTGGGCGGCCTGTCGATCACCCTCGGCAACCCCAAGGTGATGGTGTTCTACACCGCGCTTCTGCCCAACCTGATCGATCTCGGCCATCTCTCGCCGGCAAGCTTCGTCGAGCTTGCCATCGCCACCGAAGCGGTGCTCGCCGCCGTGTTCGGCTTCTACATCGTCCTGGCCGGCCGGGCTCGCTCGTTGCTGACCAGCCCGCGCGCCATGCGTCTTCTGGCCAGGAGCTGCGGCACCGTGATCGCCGGCACGGCCGTGACGATCGCCACGCGATGAAAGATCGCCGTCATCCACCGATAAATATCTGATAAATCACAAAAATGTGCCGTTTTGGCATGAAATTCGGCACGGGAATCCCTATATTCCTTCCGAATCAAGGAATGAGTTGCTCAATGGCTGAACCCGCTTTGTCCGAAACGCCCGAAAATGACTACGGCGCCGACAGCATCAAGGTGCTCAAGGGCCTGGACGCGGTGCGCAAGCGCCCCGGCATGTATATCGGCGACACGGATGACGGCTCGGGCCTGCACCACATGGTCTACGAGGTCGTCGACAACGCCATCGACGAGGCGCTGGCCGGCCATGCCGACATCGTCACGGTGACGCTGAACCCCGACGGCTCGGTCACCGTTACCGACAATGGCCGCGGCATTCCCACCGCCATCCACCCCGAAGAGGGGGTTTCGGCGGCCGAAGTGATCATGACGCAGCTTCATGCCGGCGGAAAGTTCGACCAGAACTCGTACAAGGTCTCGGGCGGCCTGCACGGCGTCGGCGTCTCCGTGGTGAATGCGCTCTCCTCCAAGCTCATCTTGCGCATCTGGCGCGACGGCGGCGAGCACGTCATGAGCTTCAGCCATGGCGATGCCGATGCGCCGCTCAAGATGGTGGGCCCCGCCGGCGACAAGCGCGGCACCGAGGTGACCTTCCTGCCCTCGACCGAGACCTTCACCAAGACCGAATTCGACTATGCCACGCTGGAGCGGCGCCTGCGCGAGCTCGCCTTCCTCAATTCGGGCGTGCGCATCGTGCTGACGGATCGCCGCCATGGCGGGGAGAAGAGCGAGGAATTGATGTATGAAGGCGGCCTCGACGCCTTCGTGCGCTATCTCGACCGTTCCAAGACCGCCCTCGTGCCCGCGCCGATCTATGTGCAGGTCGAGCGCGACGGCATCGGCGTGGAAGCGGCGATGTGGTGGAACGACAGCTATCACGAGACGGTGCTGTGCTTCACCAACAACATCCCCCAGCGTGACGGCGGCACCCATCTCGCCGGCCTGCGCGGTGCGCTGACCCGCCAGGTTACCGGCTATGCCCAGTCTTCCGGCATCTCCAAGAAGGAGAAGGTGGAGATGACCGGCGACGATTGCCGCGAGGGCCTGACCTGCGTGCTCTCGGTGAAGGTGCCGGACCCCAAATTCTCGTCCCAGACCAAGGACAAGCTGGTGTCTTCCGAGGTGCGCCCGGTGGTCGAGAGCGCCATGAACGAGGCGCTGTCGACCTGGTTCGAGGAGCATCCCGCCGAGGCCAAGGTCATCGTCGGCAAGGTGGCCGAGGCTGCCGCTGCCCGCGAGGCGGCCCGCCGGGCCCGTGAACTCACCCGCCGCAAGGGCGTGCTCGACGTCGCCTCCCTGCCAGGCAAGCTTGCCGATTGCCAGGAGCGCGATCCGGCCAAGGCCGAACTCTTCATCGTCGAGGGTGACTCGGCTGGCGGCTCCGCCAAGCAGGGTCGCTCGCGCGAGTTCCAGGCCGTGCTGCCGCTGCGCGGCAAGATCCTGAACGTGGAGCGCGCGCGCTTCGACAAGATGCTGTCGTCGGAACAGATCGGTACGCTGATCACCGCGCTCGGCACCGGCATCGGTTCGGAGGAGTTCAACCCGGACAAGCTGCGCTACCACAAAATCATCATCATGACGGACGCCGACGTCGACGGCAGCCATATCCGCACGCTGCTGTTGACCTTCTTCTTCCGCCAGATGCGCGAGATCATCGATCGCGGCCATGTCTATATCGCACAGCCGCCGCTCTATAAGGTCTCCCGCGGCAAGTCCGAGCAATATCTGAAGGACGAGCGGGCGCTGGAGGACTATCTGATCGACACAGGCGTCGAGGGCTCGGTGCTGCGGCTCGGCAGCGGCGAGGAGCGGGCCGGCCAGGACCTGCGCGGCGTCATCACCGATGCGCGCACCATCCGCACCCTGCTCGGCCAGCTCCACAGCCGCTATGACCGCGTGGTCGTGGAACAGGCCGCTATCGCCGGTGCGCTGAACATCGCCGTGGTTGCCGACCCCGAGCAGGCCCAGCAGGCCGCCGACGAAACGGCGCGGCGCCTCGATGCCATTGCCGAGGAATTCGAACGCGGCTGGACCGGCCGGGTCGACAAGGGCGGCTATGTCTTCGAGCGCATGGTGCGCGGCGTCAAGGAAGCCCATACGCTCGATGCCCAGTTGCTTGCCACCGTCGATGCCCGGCTGCTCGACGAGCGTTCGACCGCGCAGCGCGAGGTCTACGGGGTTCCCGCCAGCCTTACCCGCCGCGGCGAGGAGATCGAGATCCACGGTCCCGTGGCCTTGTTCGAGACGCTGACCAATGCCGCCCGTAAGGGCCTGTCACTGCAGCGCTACAAGGGCCTGGGCGAGATGAACCCCGACCAGCTGTGGGAGACCACGCTCGACCGCAATGTCCGTTCCCTTCTGAAGGTGCAGGTCAAGGAAGTGGTCGAGGCCGAGGACATCTTCACCAAGCTGATGGGCGACATCGTCGAGCCGCGCCGCGAATTCATCCAGGACAACGCGCTGACGGCCCAGGTCGACGCCTGAGCCTCTGGCCCGGCACAATTTGCAGAAGAAGTTTGGGGGGCTGCTTCAAAAGGAAGCGGACCTTCACCTTGCACCCAAAGCCCGGCGGCGGCCGGGGCCGTGTCGGCTATGGCAGCATCTCGAGATCGGTCGGTCCTGGCTGTGTCCCTGCTGCCGTCAACATCGCGTGGACCTGGCCGCGGTGATGGGTCTGGTGGTTGAAGAGTTGGACGGCGCACAGCGCCGTTGGCTTCTCGATCCGGGTTGAACCCGCTCCCGGACGCCAGGCGACCATGCCGGCGAGGTCCGCGTCGAGCAGTTGGGCCGCCCATTCCTCGATCTCTTCGTCTCGCCGCGATCGAAGCGTCTTGAAGTCATCCCAGTCCGATGGGCTGGTGAGAGAGTGCTTGATGTGTTCCTCCGGGCGCTCATTCCCTTTCAAGCGCTGCAGGATCAGGGCATCGGCCCAATAGAGATGGTTCAACGTCGCCGCGATCGATTGGAAGAAGGCGCCTCGATCCTTCCAGCGATCCGCAGGCGTGAGCTTGTCGGCGGCAGCGAGCTGGGAGGCGTTCTGCCAGCTGTTGTACCGGGCCATGAGGCGGCAATAGGCAGCTGAGATCATCGTTTCAGGCTCCAAGGGCTGAGGGCCGCTGGTTGCGGATCGAGAGCTGGCACAAGCAGGGACCGCCGGCGCGCAAGCGGACCGTTGATCCGGGCAGGCCAAGCGAATGCAGGGATGGCAGAGGAGAGAGGGAGGGAAGGGGCGGTTTGCTCTGAAGCCGCCAAAGTCGCGCCTAGTCATCCGGCGTTCGATAGGCCTGAGGCCTCATGGACTGGTTTGACCTGTCCTTGGCTGAGTCTATGGGCTCAGTCATCGAAACGGATCCGGTTCCCCATGATCCGTTGCCATCTATAATAGCAGAACTTCGGTGCAAGTTGAACCCTGGAATCACCGCCCGAAGTCCACGTCCGGGAATCGCCTGACGCGGCCCGTAGCGAGGCGGACGGCGGGTGTGACAGGACGGGCTGGCCGTGCCATAAGCGATTTTCCCATTTCGACACGGTTACGCCATGCCAGATATTGCCGCCCTGCAAGATGCCTTCATCTCGGAATTGCCGAACTACTATCGTGGCAAGGTCAGGGAGAACTATGATCTTGCCGACGGGCGCCGCATCATCATTGCCACGGACCGGCTGAGCGCCTTCGACCGGGCGATCGCCAGCATTCCCGGCAAGGGGCAGGTGCTGACGCAGACCGCCCGCTACTGGTTCGAGCATACCGGCGACATCTGCCCCAACCATGTGCTCGACTATCCCGATCCCAATGTCGTGGTGGGGCAGAGATTGACGATCCTGCCGGTGGAAATCGTGGTGCGCGGCTATCTCGCCGGCACGACGGGGACTTCCATCCTGACCCTCTACAAACAGGGCCAGCGTGAAATGTATGGCGCGCGTTTTCCCGACGGACTGCGCGACAACCAGGCCTTGCCGCAGGCGATCATCACACCCACGAGCAAGGCCTTCGACGGGGGGCATGACGAGCCGCTTTCCGCCGATGAAATCATCGCCAAAGGCCTGCTCAGCCCGCGGCAATGGGAGGAAGTTTCCGGTTATGCCCTGGCGCTGTTCGCACGCGGCCAGGCCCTGGCGCAGGAGAAGGGGCTGATCCTGGCCGACACGAAGTATGAGTTCGGCACCGATGGCGAGGGGCGTATCATCCTGGCCGATGAAATTCATACGCCCGATTCCAGCCGATATTGGTTTGGCGCCAGCTATCCCGCCCGCTTTGCTGCCGGCGAGAAGCCCGAAAGCTTCGACAAGGATTTCGTACGCAACTGGGTCGCCGCGCGCTGCGATCCCTATAAGGAAGCGATTCCCGCCATCCCCGCCGAGCTGATCGCTGAAACCTCGAAGGTCTATATTCAGGCCTATGAGACGATAACCGGGCAAGCCTTCGAAACCCCACCCGGCGCAGAGAACCCGCTGGAGCGCATCCGTCGCAATCTCGCCCGTTATTTCTAGACCATCGTACCGGAAGACCGGCGCCGGTTCTTGGCGAATGGGACGTGATCTCAAAGTCCCGCTTCATCGGATCCGGTGAAGCGGGAAGCGAGGCCTGCTGACATCTTCCCGACCCGTCCGGGCAGGTGCCTCCGTGCGAGGGTGCAGGCTTTACTATCGCCTATGTTGTGGAGCCGGGGCAGCACTACTTGTTGGCAGGATACGGGGTAGAACGAAGATCTCCCTCCCTGGAGCAAACTTCCTGCAGGCGCGTCTGCATTGCAGGTTACTGAACTTGAGGGAATTTTCGTACGCCTTATCTCAAGAAAACAAGAATCTTTCGATGCGTATTGAATATTGTTTCTGATGACTTGAAATTACTTTTTATATGAACAGCAAAAAGGGTAATTATATATAAACTTGTTATTTTAAAGATAACGAGACATGTTGCAATTGCTGAGATCATGTGCAAATGTTCCTCTGCGTCATTATGAAATTGCAGTGCGGACGAAATGCCGGATTGCAATAAGGGCCGGCTGATGAGGCGGGTGTAGCCGGCGGCGATCAGGTGTCGCGCCGGGGCCATCACATAGTTCTGCGGCTGCGGCCGGCAGGGCGCGTGCTTCTCGAGCCCCGGAGGGCACCTCGCATCGTAAAGACGCGCGGAAACAAAGAGTTGGAACAAATAGGCGTCCAGGCGCGAGCGCGTATTGCTCTGGACAGGACGAGGTCAAGATGCGGCGTCATTCCATGTTCCCCGGCAGTCAGGCGGCCAAACCGCATTTCCTGCTGCTCGACGGTTTGCGCGGCTTCGCTGCATTTTGCGTGATGCTGATCCATCTCGGCAGCTGGCTGGCCGTGCCGTGGGTCGCGAGAAACAGCTATCTGGCGGTCGACCTGTTCTTCTGCCTCAGCGGTTATGTGCTGTCCTACGCCTATATGGGCCAGGCCCGCACGATGGACAGTTTCGAATTTCTGCGCGTCCGCCTGCTGCGCCTGCTGCCGCTGACGGTGCTCGCCCTTGCCATCAGCGCCAGCTACCTGGTCGCCCGCGGCGCCTTCGAGCACGCGCCGGTACCCTATGCCGAATTGCTGAATGCGCTGATGCTCTCCACCTTCAGCCTGCCGAATTTCAGCGCTCCCGCCGAGATCGGGGGTCCCAGTTTCTTCCCGCTGAACGCGCCGCAATACACCATCCTGCTGGAACTCACCGCGAATCTGGTGTGGTGGCGCCTGCGACACACCAATCTGGAGAAGGCGGCGGCCGCCCTTGCCTTGGCCTGCCTGTGCATTCTGATGGTCACCGGTCTGGGCGGGGATACCCCCAATACCTTCCTCTCCGGCTTTCCGCGTGTCGGCGCCTCGTTCTTCATCGGCGTCGTGCTCTACCAGATGCGCGACAGGCTGCCGGCATGGCGGGGATGGACCGTGACGTTCTGGCTGCTGGCCGGCGCAATGGCCGTCCTGTTCTTCTGGCCGGCGGAACTGCCGCGGGTCGTGCAGCTCACCTGGGTGGCGCTGCTCTCGCCCGCTCTGGTCGCCGTGGGCGCCAGGGTCCAATGCTCGGGCGGGCTTGCCGCATTCTGTTCAGCTGCAGGCACTGTATCCTACCCGCTCTACTGCCTGCATTTCCCGATCTTCTGCTGGATCAACGGCCTCTACCGTTCCTTCTTCGGGGCGCAGAATTTCTATGTCGAGGCTCCCATCGTCGCGGTCGTCGCGATCATCGCCAGTCTGCTGGCGCACTACTGCTACGATGTTCCCATTCGCCGTTATCTCAGTGCCCGGGCCAGGCGCGCGCATGCCTGATGCTTCGTCCGCTAACGCTTTGTCTGGAAAGGTTTTTGTAATTTCACCTGACTGCATCGAACCGCGACATGCCGGGGCGGCGGCAGCCCGGGCAAACGATGGCTTGATCTCTCGGGCATGAGCTGTCAGTATCCGCGCCGGGCAACCATGGCAGGCGGGGTATAATCCCGCAGCTGGTCAAAAAGCCCGATTCGCTCCTGATCCAACCAAGACTGATCAAAGGCAATACCTAAGGAAAGGGCTGTTCTCCCGAGGCCTTTTCCTGCGTTTGATCGATATTGCAAAGCTGAAACAGTAACTTAAGTAGTCCCTCGCGCAGTTGTGTGCTCGCAATGCACATGTCGCGCAGGGCGATACTTGGCAAATCGTTAATTGGAAGGCATGTTGTGCCGCCTTCACCATCCAGGACGGGAGACAAATAGCAAATCCATTTCCCCGGTTCTCAACAAGGAGGATTTATATGTCCCATACCGGAAGCGATCATACCCTTGCCCAGACCTGCACGTCCTCGGTGCCCGTCGGTACGGACCTCTTCAGGCAGGCCCGCGAAGCAAAGGGATACAGCAGGGAAGACCTCGCAGTCACCTGCGGTCTCACGGTCGATGAGATAGAAGACCTCGAACTGGGCAACAATGCCAGCCCCGCCCATCTGCGCCGCGTTGCGGCTGCACTCGGCCTGCCGAGCGAATAATCGGCTGAGCCTCCCTTCCGAACCGCCTCAAGGGCCTGATATCCCAAGCGAAGCGTAAGCTTTTCGAGGTGGTTCAACATAGCGAGCCGGTCCGAGAACCGAAAACCGATATCGCTACAGTTCATTCAATCGTCTCATGACCTAAGATTTCGGGCTGGTGTTCTCCGGGGGGTGAACCCAACCGATCCGAGATCGGCCCGAGCGATCGTCTCATGGAAAATCTGAAAAACGAAACTGCGTCCCCGCATTCCATCCGGATGCGGGGACGGCGTGCATGAACCCGCCTGTCCTTGCGTAAAGAAGTGGGGGCAGCAGGGGGCGTGATCTTGCCATTGGCGGCGCTTCGGGCCATGGAGCTTGTGATCCTCTCGATCCGCTTCTGGAGACCGACGATGCCCCTCACCCTTCCCCGTGTCATCGGGCATCGCGGCGCCGCTGCGCATGCGCCTGAGAACACGCTCGAATCGATCCGCTGTGCCGCAGCCTTTGGCGTCGCCATGGTCGAGATCGACGTGCAGCTCAGCAAGGACGAGGTGCCCGTCGTCATTCACGACGATACGCTGGAGCGTACCACCACGGGCCGGGGGCCGGTCATCGATCTCACCTGGCGGGAACTCCAGGCTCTCGATGCCGGTGCTCCCTTCGGCCGCCCTTTCACCGGTGAGCGCATTCCCGACCTGACTTCGGTGCTTGCCTTGTGCAAGGAGCTGAAGCTTGGCCTCAATGTCGAGATCAAGCCCTCGCCCGGTACCGATGTCCGCACTGCGGAAGTTGCCCTGAAGGCGATCCGTGCCTTCGGCTCGACCGGGACGCCGCTCGTGCTGTCCTCCTTCTCGGTCGAAAGCCTGGAGGCGGCGCGAGACCTCGCTCCCGATTTGCCGCGCGGCTATCTGATCTGGGACCGCCCGGCCGATTGGGCCGACATCGCCGACAGAGTCGAAGCGGCTTCCATCAATTTCGACCATGAACAAGAGACGCCCGAAAGCATCGCCGCCTACAAGGCGACGGGGCGCCCGCTGCTGTCCTACACCGTCAACACCGCCGAGCGGGCGCTGGAGCTGTTCTCCCTGGGCGTTGCCGGCGTGTTCACCGACTTTCCGGGCCGGATCCTGCGGGTGGCCTGAAGCGTCACGCCGGCGGCACGGTCCTGCCCTTGCCTTCGAGCCAGGCGCGGATCAACTGGCGGTAGCGCGCACCGTCGAAGCTCGGGAAATGCCCGCCATGCACGGTGCGGACGGGCAGGCGCAGCAATCGTTCCATCGAGGCCACATAGTCCTGCGCATTGGCGTGGTAGGTGTCCTCGATCAAGGGGCCGTCATAGAGGATGTCGCCGGAAAACAGCGTCGCCGTACGGGCCTCCCATAGCGCGATGCCGCCCGGCGAATGGCCCGGCGTGTGGATGACCTCGAAGACGCGGTCGCCGAGATCGATGACGTCGCCGTCCTCCAGAATTCGGGTAGCCGGTGCCCGCTTCACCGCATAACAGGCCGAGCAATAGGGCTCCGGCGGCAGGGCATCGAAGATCTCGTCGGTGACATAGGGATCGGCCAGGGTGTTCTGCCGGGTCGGATTGGCGAGGAGGTCCGCTTCGGCGGCATGCACCGCCCGGCATTCGAACTCGTGATGGCAGCCGATATGGTCGAAATGAGTGTGGCTCGCCACCGCGATCAGGTCGCGCTCGGTGACCACAGGCACCCATTCGCGCAGGGAGACGACGCCCATGCCGCTGTCGACCAGCATGTCGCGGTCACGCCCGCGGACATGCCAGATGTTGCAGCGATAGAACTCCTGGATATAGGGCTCGCCGATGGCCGTGACGTCGTCGTCGAGACGCCGCATTTCATACCATTTGTCGGGGCTGATCCGCTGCATCGGGTGCCTTTTCATCTTGCCCTGTTATTTGCCTAACCAATGCTGTCCGAGTTGCGCTGCCCCTCACCCTTACCCTCTCCCCGTAAACGGGGCGAGGGGGACCTCGACGATGCGTTCGTTCGAAAACCGTATCATCTCGCCCAACCACCGGGCGAGACGAAAGGCCTGAGGATCGATCGCGGCGCCTGTACCCCCTCGCCCCGCTCTTGCGGGGAGAGGATAGAGGTGAGGGGCTGCGCGACCTCTCAAATGGGGTGAGCAATCACTTCCTGTCAGGACAAGATCACCACATCATCGGGCTTGACGGCTAGCGCCAGGGACTGGTCCTCGGCCAGGTGGGCCGATTGCGGCAGATGCGCCACCAGGGCCGGCCCGGCGGCAGGCTGGAGATGGCAGCGATAATGCGTGCCGAAGAAGGCGCCGCCCGTGACCCTGGCCTCGCCCAGCGAGACCATCGGCCCCTGCTCGCCCGCCGTCGGCCGGAAATGCTCGGGCCGGATGCACAGCGTCACCGCGCTTTTCCTGCGGGGCTCGCCCGCGGTAAAGCCGGCGCTGGGCAGCACGAGGCTGCCGAGGGCCGTGTCGATGCTGATATGATCGCCGTGGAGATCGGCGACCTCGCCGGCGATGAAATTGGCCTCGCCCATGAAGCCGGCCGAGAACAGCGAGCGCGGCCGCATATAGACCGTGGCGGGCGGGCCGACATCCTCGATATGGCCTGCATTCATCACCACGATGCGGTCGGCGATCGCCATCGCCTCCTCCTGGTCGTGGGTGACATGGACGAAGGTGGTGCCCACCCGCTTCTGGATCGCCTTCAATTCGTCCTGCATCTGGCGCCGCAGCTTGAGGTCGAGCGCCCCGAGCGGCTCGTCGAGCAGCAGCACGTCGGGGTCGACGGCGAGCGCCCGGGCGAGGGCGACGCGCTGGCGCTGGCCGCCCGACAATTCATGCGGTTTCTTGGCGGCAGCCTTGTCGAGGCCGACCAGGGCGAGATAGCCGAGCGCCTTCTCGTCGCGCTCCGCCCGGCCCATGCCGCGCATGCGCAGCCCGAAGCCGACATTGTCGATCAGGCGCATATGCGGGAAGAGGGCATAGTCCTGGAACATGGTGGTGGTCGGCCGCCGCGCCGGCGGCACATTCGTCATGTCCTGGCCGCCGATCAGCACCTGCCCGGAGCTCGGCGTCAGGAAGCCGCCCAGGATCGAGAGCAGGGTGGTCTTGCCGCAGCCGGAGGGGCCGAGCAGCACGATGAACTCGCCGGCCGCGATCTCGAGGCTGACATCGTCGAGGGCGGTGAAGGCGCCGAAGGTCTTGCTGGCATTGCGGACGGAAACCGAGGCGGTCATGATTTCGGGTCTTTCATGATTTCTTGGCCCTTCCGAAGACGGCGAGTTCGACGACAACCAGCACCAGGATGGAGATGAGGAAGACCAACGAGCCGATGGCGTTGGTCTTGGGATTGAGGCCGGAGCGCAGCAGGTTCCAGATCTCGACGGGCAGCGTGACGTCGAAGCGCGAGAGCAGGAAGGCGATGATGAACTCGTCCCAGCTGAAGGTGACGGACAGGAAGAAGGCGGCGAGGATCGAGGGGGCGAGCATCGGGGCGGTGACCAGCGCCATTACCTTGAGGTCGCTGGCGCCGAGGTCGCGGGCCGCGCGCTCGATATTGATGTGGTGGTCGCCCATCGAGGAATAGATGATGGCAAAGCAGAGCGGCAAATTGATCACCACATGGCCGATACCGACCGTCCACAGCGAGAGCGGCAAATGCAAGGCGTTCAGCACCGTTAGCAGGCCGAGCGCGATGATGAGATAGCTCACCGTCATCGGGGCGATCAAAAGGCCCCGCTGCAGCGCCGAGCCCGGCAGCCTGTAGCGCGCCAGCGCATAGGCGGCGAGGAAGCCGAGCAGGCAGGCGACGATCGAGGAGCCGATGCCCACCATGAGGGAATTGAGCATGGCGGCCATCAGCTTGCCGTCGGCGAACACCGCCCGGTACCATTGCAGGGAGGCGCCGTTGAAGGGCGGTACCGGCAGGCGCCCGTCCTGGAAGGAGAACAGCACCAGCACCGCCACCGGCAGGAAGATGAAGCCGAAGATCGCGATGGCATAGAGGCCGGAGAGAGCATTGCCGAGGCTCTTGCGCGTCATGCTCAGGCCCTCTCGATCTTCAGCCAGCGTGCGCAGGCGACATAGGCCAAAGTCACCACCGCCATCAGCACGATGGACAGGGTGGCGGCCATGGGCAGGTCGGCCCGGCGTCCAAGCTGGAGCATGATGATCTGCGGCAGCACCAACTCGTTGTTGCCGCCGAGGATCTGCGGGGTGACATAATCGCCGATGCAGAGCACGAAGGTGAGGAAGGCGCCGGTCATGATGCCGGGCAGGGTGAGCGGCAGCACCACGTGCCAGAAGGTCTGCAACCCGTTGGCGCCGAGATCGGCCGCCGCCCGCCGGTAGTTCGGGGAGAGCTGGATCAGATTGGCGTAGATGGTCAGCGTCAGCAGCATCACGAAGAAATGCACGAAGCCGATCACGGTGGCGGTGCGCGTCGAGGCGAGGTCGAGCGGCTCGGCGATCACGCCGAGCGCCAGCAGGGCCTGGTTGATCACGCCGGCCTTGGAAAGCACCAGCAGCCAGGCGTAGGAGCGCACCACATAGGAGGTCCAGAACGGCAGCACGGCCAGGATGAGGGCGAGGCGCTGATAGCGCTTGGGCACGCGCTCGGCGATGATCCAGGCGAGGGGATAGGCGAGCAGCACGGAGAGCACGGTCACCATCGCCGTGATCTCCAGCGAATTGACCAGGCCCTTGAGCAGGGACTCCTTCTGGAGGAAGGCGAGGTAGTTGTTCAGGTCCCAGCTCTGGACGATCTGGCCGCCTTGCAGCGACCACAGGCTCATCGCCGCCATGAAGCCGAAGGGCACGACGAAGAAGGCCAGCGTCCAGCCGAGCGCCGGCAGGACGAAGCCCCAGGCCTTGCGGCGCTCGGCCGCTTCGAGGCTGGATGCGGTCATGGTGGTGTCCCCTGGGAGCGCGGGCATCCTGCCCGCTCTTGGAACCGTGCTGCTTGCAAGAAGGGAAGAGCGGACTGGAAGTCCGCGCTCCAGCCTCACTGCTGCATCATGTCGGTCCAGGCGTCCTGCATCTTTTTGTCGAGCTCGGGATTGGGCGCGGGATAGAGCTGGGCCTTGGCGAGATAGCCGGCCTGGTCGTTCCAGCGCAGCGCCGCCTTCTGGGCATCGGTCAGGTGGTCACCAGCCTTCTTGTTGGCGGGCATCGCCCAGTAGCAGGAAGAGGTGGCGAGGCGCGCCTGCCCGTCCGGGCTGAGGATGTACTGCACGAATTTCAGGGCGAGATCCTTGTGGGCGGCATCCTTCATCACCCCGATGGACTGTGCCCAGCGCACGGCGCCCTGGTCCGGCACGGTCCAGTCGAGATTGGGCTTTTCGGCTGCGAGCGCGGCGGTGATCCATTCGCCGCCGCCGACCAGGATGTCGACCTCGCCGGTGGCCAGCGCCGTCTGCGAAGCAGTGACCTCGCTGACCTGCTTGGAGACCTTCTTCATGGCGGCGAGCTTGTCCTGGATGGCCGGCAGGTCGGCCTCCGACAACTCGGCCGTCTTCTTGCCGAGGCCGATTTGAACCAGGCCCATCACCGGCAGGTAATAGTCATAGATGGCGATGCGACCCTTGTACTTGTCGGACCACATCACGCTGAGGTCCTTCATGTCCTTCGGGTCGACCTTGGTCTTGTCGTAGGAGATCGTGTTGTAGCCGAACTTCTCGGTGGCGGCGTAGATCTTGCCATCCTTGGCGTTCTGCGCCTCCATGCGCACTTCCGGGAAGGTGTCGGCGAGCGGCAGGGCGTCGGCCGGCATTTCGGCGAGAAGGTTCTGGTCGACGGCGCGCTTGACGTCGATGGCGTCGATCACCAGCACGTCCCAGTCGCCAGGACGGGACTGGGCGATGATGGAAAGGCCCGCGCCGGTGCCTTCATAGGTCTTCAGGTTGACCTTGACGTTGTTGGCCTTCTCGAAGGGCTCGATCAGGGCCGGGTCGGTGTGATCGCACCAGACCAGGGCGTTGAGCTCGTCGGCGGCACGGGCGGATACCGTGGCGGAGAGGCCGGTCATGCCGGCGAGAGCGGAGGCGAGGAGGAGACGGCGCGCGAGGGCGCGGCTTGCGGGCGATGTCATGGTTTACCTCTGGCTGGCGGCACGTCTTGATGGTGCTCTAATAAAGAAATTGAGTGAGTTCATTTTTTAAGTCAATATCAATTTTAGAACACGTTCAGAGGATGCGAGATGGCGGGGCTACGCGCAAAGCAGAAGGCGGACAGGAACCGGCGCATCCTGGAGGCCGCCACCCGCCTCTTCCGCGAGGGGGGCTATGACAGCGCGCGGATCGAGGACATCGCCGAACTTGCCGAGGTCTCGGTCGGCACGCTCTACAATTACTACCAGAACAAGGGCGACATCCTGCTCGCTGCCGTCACCATGGAGGTGGAGGAGGTGCTCGAGGCCGGGCGCCGGATCGTGGCCAATCCGCCGCCGACCGTGCAGGCAGCCCTGCAGGCGCTGATCGCGCAATATTACGACCATTCCCTGGTCTATCTGTCCAAGGAGATGTGGCGGGTCGCCATGGCGCTGTCGATCCAGCAGCCCGACAGCCCGTTCAGCCGGCGCTATACCGAGCTCGACCGCCGCCTGTGCGGCCAGGTCTCCAGCCTGGTCCTGACCCTGCAGAAGCGCGGCGCCGTGCGCGCGGATGTCGATGCGGCGGCGGCCGGGGAAATGTTCTTCAACAATCTCAATCTGATGTTCATCGAATTCGCCAAGGACGAGGCGATGCCGCTGGATGCGCTGAAGGCCCAGGTCGAACGGCAGAACCGGCCGCTGTCGGGGTTGATCGCAGGCGGGCAGGCTTGAGCGCGACAACCTTCTCCCGCAAGGGGAGAAGGGAACTGGTCCTCACTTAGTTCTCGACCTGAACCACCTTGTCCTGCCCCGCTTCCAGGGCGCTCCAGGCGGCGACGAGGGCGAAGGCGATGAACAGCAGCGTCGGCGCGGCGAAGCTGCCGGTGATGCCGCGCAGCAGGCCGGCAAGCAGCGGGCCGAAGCCGGCGATGATATAGCCGAAGCCCTGCGCCATGCCGGACAGGCGGGCCGCGACATGCGCATCGGGTGAGCGCAGGATGATCAGCGTCATCGCCACGGCGATCAGGCCGCCCTGGCCGATGCCGCAGAAGATGGCGCCGATCCAGGTGAGCGACAAGGGCAGCCAGTAGCAGCCGGCAAAGCCGACAGCGCCGCAGGCAAGCAGGGCAAGGCAGACGAGACGCTGGTCGCGCCCGCGCATGGCCAGGGGTGGCGTCGCCAGGCAGGCCAGCATCTGCACCACCACGGAGCCAGACACCAGGAGGCCGGCACTGGTGCCTTCCATGCCGCGGTCGCGCAGCATCGGTGCCATCCAGCCGAAGACGATATAGGCCATGGCCGATTGCAGGCCCATGAACAGCGTGACCTTCCAGGCGAGCCTGTCGCGAAACAGCCCCTTCACGGCCGGCTTGGCAGAGGCGTGGTCATGGCCCGCTCGGAGGGCCTGCGGTACCCAGATCACGGCCGCCGCGAGCGCCGGCACGCCCCATAGGGCCAGCGCGGCAGGCCAATTGCCCGACAGCGCCTTTTCGAGCGGCACGGTAAAGGCCGCGGCGGCTGCCGCGCTGCCGCACAGCGCCATGGTGTAGAGCCCCGTCATCAGGGCGATCTGCCTGGGGAAGTCGCGCTTGACCAGCCCGGGCAGCAGCACGTTGATCATGGCGATGCCGGCTCCTGCCAGGAAGGAACCGACGAAGAGGAAAGGCGCCTGGCCGAGGCCGCGCAAACCCGTGCCGAGCGCGATAGTCAGCATGGAGGCGAGGATGACGCGCTCCGCCGAGAAGCGCCGGGCGAGACTGGGAGCCGGGAAGGAGAAGATGCCGAGGCAGACCACCGGCAGCGTGGTCAGTACGCTCGACCACAAGGAGTTGAGGCCGGTATCGCGCACGATTTCCGGCAGGACCGTCGACAAGCTGGAGAACACCGCCCTGAGGTTGGCGGCAATCAGCACCAGGCTGACACCGAGCAGGATGCGTGCCGCCAGGCTCGCCCCACTGGGCTCCGGACCTTCCTCGACATCGATCAGCGGCTCTCCCGGCGGCTGATGAAGCTGCGGATGGCGTTCCTGGGAATCCGCAGAAGGCCGGAGCTGATTCTCAAAGGATCTGTCGGTCAAAGAATGTTCGATTCGAAATGGAGAAAATCGGGGCAGCCTGGATCGGAAAGCGGCGCGAATACCCTTATCAATAAAGAGATCGGCCAAGGCGCTCAACCATCCTGCGTCCCGATGCATGCAGGGGAGGCATGCGCCAAAACGCGGCAGGCCGTCGGCCTCTGTCCTGCTTGCCCGGCCTGCCGGAATAGGCTCTGTTGCGCGCCAAACTGTAAAGGCAGCATTCCGGGGGCGCACATGCCGCAGGCCGATCTCATCATCCACAATGCCCGCATTCTCACCATGGACGAGGAGCGGCCACGGGCACAGGCCCTGGCGGTCGCCGGCAACCTTCTGCTCGCCATCGGCAGCGACAGCGAGATCCTGGCCCTGGCGGGAGAAGGCACGAGGCGCATCGATGCCGGCGGCGGCACCGTGCTGCCCGGGCTCAACGAAGCCCATATGCATATTTTCGGCGGCTCGGTGTCGCTGACCCAGCTTTCCCTGTTCGGGGTGAAGGGCTTCGAAGCCCTCAAGCAGGCGGTCACCGCCTATGCGGCCGCCAATCCCGATCTGCGCCTGCTCGTCGGCCTGTCGGCCGACTACACCATCCTGTCGGAGACCGAGAAGGTCACCCGCCACCATCTCGATGCCATCCTGCCGGACCGGCCTTTCATGATGCTGGCGCCCGACCGTCACACCGCCTGGGCCAACACGGCCGCACTGAAGGCCGCCGGCATCCTGGAAGGGCGCGACGTCGGGGTGGGCAACGAGATCGTCATGGGCGAGGACGGCCTGGCCACCGGTGAGCTCAAGGAAACCAATGCCATCGATCCGGTGGCGGAAATGGGCGTCACCGCCGGGCGTGACCATCTCGGCATCGGCACGGGTGGGGATCCAGACCATGTCACGCCTGAGGAGCGGGCCTCCGATCTCGCGCTGATCCGCCGGGGCCTCGCTTATTGCGCCGAGCTCGGCCTCACCAGCGTGCAGGCGATGGACGGCAATCTCTACCAGCTCGAGATCCTGGAGGAGATCGAGCGCGAGCATGGCCTGCCGGTGCGCGTGCGCATGCCCTTCCACATGAAGAATTTCATGGATCTTGATATGATCGAGGCGAAGGCGGCAGGCTGGCGCCGGCGTTTCGACAGCGACAGGCTGCGTTCGGACTTCGTCAAGGTGTTCGTCGACGGCGTCACCGAATCCGGCACCGCCGTGATGGTGGACGACTATGCCGACGAGCCGGGCTGGAAGGGCGATCCGCTGTTCACGGGCGAGCACTTCGCGCAAGTCGCGGTCGAGGCCGATAGGCTCGGCCTGCAGGTCGCCGTGCATGCCATCGGCGACGGCGCCGTGCGCATCGTGCTCGACGGTTACGAGGCCGCGCGCAAGGCCAATGGGCCGCGCGACAGCCGGCATCGCATCGAGCATGTCGAGGTGGTGCATCCCGACGATGTCGGGCGCTTTGCCGAGCTCGGCACGGTGGCGTCCATGCAGCCGACGCATCCGCCCGGCTCGGCGGGCCTGCCCCTGGAGCCCTATCTCACCCGCATCGGCGAGGCGCGCTGGCCGCTCGCCTTCGCCTGGCGCACCCTGAAGGATGCCGGCGCCCGCATCGTCTTCGCGACGGACTGGCCGGTCTCGCCGCTGTCGCCGCTGAGCTGCATCCAGGATGCGATGACCCGCCAGCCCTGGAAGGAGGGCATGCCCGACCAGCGCCTCAGCCTGATGGAAACGCTCGCCGCCTATACCAGCGAGGGGGCCTTCGTCGAGTTCATGGAAGACCGCAAGGGCCGGCTCAAGCCCGGCTACCTCGCCGATATCGTCGTCCTCTCCGGCGATATCGAGGCGACGCCCGCGACGGAACTGGCGGCCCTGCGCCCGCTCGTGACGATCTGCGACGGCAGGATCACCCACCAGGGCTGAGGCCCGGTTCGTTCAGGCCGCCGCCACGATCTCGGTCGTTTTCTGCTTCGGAAAGAGCCCTGGCTTCATCGCCAGGCCACACGGGCTATCGGGCTTCAGCCTTTTTTGGGCTTCTTCTCCGGCAGGGGCAGACTTGCGGCCTTGGAGTCGGAGGCCTTGGCCTTGCCGGAACCCTCTTCCGCGGCTTCTTCGGCTTCATCTGCGCCGCTGCCGGCAAGCCTATGCTTGATGGCCAAAGCATAAATCGTGTTCAGTACATTGCGATCAGTCAACGTTGGATCACTGAGAGCGAGAAATCCTGCCCTGGCGATGCGTTTGCTGTTGGCCTTCGAGACGCGCCCGACGATATACGTATAGAGATCTTCGTCGACGAGGCCAGACGTCGCTCCTTCGATCAAATATTCATAAATTTTCTTCTTGGTGTCACCCACGTGCCGGTCCTTCGATTGTGAATCGGGCAGACCATGCGTCATCGGGGTGTCACAAACAACCCTGCTCGGATCGGGCAGGCGTGAGGCGGAGATTACAAAGGCCGAAAGCCCCCGGCGGGGTGTGCCGGGGGCTTTCCTTGCGATCGCTCTGGCGCAAGACGCTCTAGGCGAAGCGCTCCTGCAATTGCACCAGGTGGGAGGAGGCGATCGGATTGGCGTTGGCGACGAGCTTGTCGAAGCGATGATTGGCGATCTTGGCGATCTCGATCAGGCCCGAGGAGCGCTCGACGGTTGGCGAGTTGGCCATGCGTGACCAGCCGGTTGCCAGCACCCGTTCGTAGCGCTCGACTTCATGCGCACAGATGATCAGCGGGAAGCCGAAATGCTTGCGATAGGCCACGGCCAGCCTGTTGACCTCGGCCAGATCCTCATTGTCGATGCCGGCATCGGCATGATCCAGCAGATAGGCATTGCCGGCGTCGCTTTCGCTGCCGAGATCGGCGAAGGAGTTCAGCAATTGCAGCTGTTCCTCGGCCGAGCCGGTGAGCAGGGCGTCGTGGAAAGCCGAGCGCAGTGCGATGGTGTCGGCGAAGGGGCGCAAGGCATAGGCCCGCTCCAGCACCCAGGGCGTGTCCTCGACCAGGCCGCCGAAGGTCTTGGCGAACTCGGCGCTGCCCATCCTGTTGACGTCTGCGAGGGTGACCAGCGTGTGGCCGGGGCGCCCCGCCACGGCGGGGCTGTGCACCTTGCCGACATGGTTGAAGATGACGTTGAGCGCGATGGCGGAGATGGCGCCGAGCGTGATGCCCGAGCCGAAGATGATCTGCGCCCATTGCGGGAAGGCGTTGGCGACGAAGGGCTGCGCTGTCACCAGCATGCCCAGTCCCACGCTGGTCGAGACGATCACGATGTTGTTGTGGTTGTTGAAATCGACCTTGCTGAGCGTCTGGATGCCGACCACGGCCACCGCCGCGAACATGGCGAGCGCAGCGCCGCCGAGCACGGGATGCGGGATGCCGGCGACGATGGCGGCGGCCTTGGGCAGCGAGCCCAGGATGATCATGATCACGCCGGCGGCGACGATCACCCAGCGGCTCTTGACCTGGGTGAGGCGAACCAGGCCGACATTCTCGGCAAAGCAGGTATAGGGGAAGGAGTTGAGCACGCCGCCGATGAAGGTGGCGAGGCCGTCGGCCCGGATGGCGCGGCCGATATCTTCCGGAGCGATGCGCTTCTTGACGATCTCGCCGGTGGCGAAGACGTCCCCGGTGGTCTCGACCATGGTGATGATCATCACCACCATCATCGACAGGATGGCGGTGATCGAGAAGGTCGGCCAGCCGAAATAGAAGGGCGAGGTGTAGCCGACCCAGCCGGCATTGGCGACTTCGCTGAAATGCGCATCGCCCAGGGCCCAGGCCGCCAGGGTGCCGGCGACCAGGCCGATCAGCACCGCCACCGTCTGCATGAAGCCGGTGAACACGCGCTGGATGCCGACGATCAGCGCCAGCGTGCCGAAGGCATAGGCGAGGTTCTTGAGCAGGACCGGATCCTGCATGGCGTTGGGGCCCTTGCCCACCACGATGTCGTTGGCGGCGACGGGCAGCAGCGCCACGCCGATGATCAGGATCACCGATCCCGTCACCACCGGCGGAAAGAAGCGGGTGAGCCTGGAGAAATAGGAGGCTGCGGCGAAGGTGAACAAGCCGGCCACCAGCACCGAGCCATAGATGGAAAGCAGGCCCTCGGTGCCGCCGCCCACCGCCAGGCCGATGGCGATCATCGGGCTCACGGCGGTGAAGGTCACGCCCTGCAGCAGCGGCAGCCGCACGCCGATATTGCCGATGCCGACCGCCTGGATGATCGAGGCGATGCCGCAGGTGAAGAGATCGGCGTTGATCAGGTGAATCAACTGCTCCGGGCTGAGCTTGAGCGCACTTGCCACGATGATCGGCACCAGCACGGCGCCGGCATAGAAGGCGAGCACGTGCTGGAAGCCGTAGGTCGCCAGCTTGGCAAAAGGCAGCACCTCGTCGACGGGATGCACCCGTGTGGTTTGCGCGGTGGCGGTACTGGCCGCCGGGTTGGTCTGTGCAAGCGTCGTCATGGGACGTTTCCCCTCCTGATGTTGGGTCTCGCTCCGGTCTTCGGCCGGGTGGCGAGGGCAGGTTCAGTTCCGTGGCATGGACATGGGCTTGGGCATGCAGCGGCGATCCTCGCCGCGAGCGGGAGGAGGATGCCGGTCTTCCGGGGTGGTTCTGACGAGGGCCGGCCGGGTGTCAGCCGGCCTTGGCTGGGGCCCAGCGGGGCCGTTGCAGCCGGGCGGCACGCTGGGCGAAGCACCGCACCAGCTCGGCCGCCGTCAGGCTGGCAATGATTTCGGGGCGCTTGTCGTCGACATCGGCGCCGCCGATCGGGCAGGTCAGCTCGCCGAGCATGGCATTGGTGCCGCCGTTGCGCAGGAACTGGCTTTCGAAGCGTTTGCGCTTGGTCTTGGAGCCGATCATGCCGACATAGGCGGCATCGCGGCGTTCCAGGGCCGCCTCGGTCAGGCGGTAGTCGAGCGCATGGCTGTGGGTGAGGATGATATAGGCGGCGCCGGCGGGAGCGTCCGCGATGGCATCGGCCGGATCCTCGAGATGAAGCGTGCGGCAATTGTCGGGCAGGCCGGTGAACATCTCGGCCCGATCGTCCACCAGCGTCACCGCGAAGGGCAGCAGCGAAAGCATGCTTGCGAGCGCCCGGCCGGTATGGCCGAGCCCGAACACCAGTACCGGTGGCCGCGCATCCAGGAGCTTGGCCTCGTGGTCGCCGAGCCAGGCGGCGACCTTCGTGGTCACCGGCTCGAAGCGCAGGGTGACATGGCCGCCGCAGCACTGGCCCATCATCGGGCCGAGCGGCAGGTCCATGCTCTGGGAGGCGGGTCCGGGTCCTTCCTTGCCTTCGGCAATCATGGAGCGCGCCACGTCGATGGCATGGAATTCGAGATGGCCGCCGCCGATGGTGCCGGCAACCGCATCCGAGGTTACCAGCATCAGCGCATCGACGCCGCGCGGCGTCGAGCCCAGGGCCGCCGCGATCTCGACCAGGATGGCCTGGCGGCCATCGGCCTCGATCGTGGCGAGGAGCTTGCCGATCTCGAGATCAACCATGACCCCCGCTCCTCTCCCGCATCTTGGCGCGCATCGCCTCGATCGCGAAGAGGACGCGCTCGGGCGTGGCGGGCGCGTCGAGATCGGGGAAGATCTTGTAGTCGCCGATGCTGGCCACGGCGTCCGACAGGGCATGCAGGACGGAGATCGGCAGTACCAGCGGCGGCTCGCCCACCGCCTTGGAGCGGTGGATCGAGGGCATGTGGTTGGGCTTGTTCAACAGGTCGATGTTGAAGATGCGCGGCCGGTCCGAGGCCACCGGGATCTTGTAGGTGGAGGGCGCGTGGGTGCGCAGGCGCCCCTTGTTGTCCCACCACAATTCCTCGGTGGTCAGCCAGCCCATGCCCTGCACGAAGCCGCCCTCGATCTGGCCGATGTCGATGGCCGGGTTCAGCGAGGCGCCGACATCGTGCAGGATGTCGACCCGCTCGACCCGGTATTCGCCGGTGAGCGTGTCGATCGTGACTTCCGAGGCGGCGGCGCCGTAGGAATAATAATAGAAGGCGCGGCCGCGCCCGGCCTTGCGGTCCCAGTAGATATCGGGAGTGCGGTAGAAGCCGGAGGAGGAGAGCTGGATGCGGTTGCCATAGACCTCCTTGACGAAATCCGGCCACTCGATCTCGCGATTGCCGACCCGCACGCGGCCGGGCAGGAACTCCACCTGGTCCTCGGGCACGCCGTGCTTCTCCACGGCATAGGCGACCATGCGCTCCTTGATGTTGTTGCAGGCGTTCAGCGCCGCCATGCCGTTGAGATCCGTGCCGGAGGAGGCGGCCGTCGGCGAGGTGTTGGGCACCTTGGCCGTGGTGGTCGGCGTGATCTTGACCATGTCGAGATCGATCTGGAAGGCCTGCGCCACCACCTGGGCGACCTTGATGTAGAGGCCCTGGCCCATCTCGGTGCCGCCATGGTTCACGCTCACCGAACCGTCGGTATAGACGTTCACTAGGGCGCCGGCCTGATTCTGCCAGCTGTTGGTGAAGGAGATGCCGAACTTGACCGGCGTGAGGGCGATGCCACGACGGAAGGTGCCTCCGCGGGCATTCTCCCTGATATTCTCGGCACGGATTTCGGCGCGTCGGGCCTGGTAGTCGCTGGATGCCTCGAGCTTGGCGATGATCTCGGCCGAGAGGTCCGCCTCCACCGTCTGGTGATAGGGCGTGAGATCGCGGCCGGGCCCGCCATAGAAGTTGAGCTTGCGGATCTCGAGCGGGTCCTTGCCGGTGGCATAGGCCACTTCCTCGATCAGGCGCTCGGCGCCGATCACGCCCTGCGGTCCGCCGAAACCGCGGAAGGCGGTATTGGAGACGGTGTGGGTGCGCCAGGGCTGGGCGTTGAGGCGCACGGCCGGATAGAAATAGGCGTTGTCGGCGTGGAACAGCGCACGGTCGGTCACCGGGCCGGAAAGATCGGCCGAGAAGCCGCAGCGGGCGGCGAACAGGATGTCGGCGGCCAGGATGTGGCCTTCGTCGTCGAAGCCAACCTCGTAGTCGATCACGAAGTCATGGCGCTTGCCGGTGGCGACCATGTCGTCGTCGCGGTCGGGCCTGAGCTTGACCGCCTGGCCGGTGCGCCGTGCCGCCAGGGCGGCGATGGCGGCGAAGATGTTGCCCTGGGTCTCCTTGCCGCCAAAGCCGCCGCCCATGCGGCGGATCTCGCAGGTGATGGCGTTGCTCGGCACGCCAAGCACATGCGCTACCGCGTGCTGGATCTCGCTGGGATGCTGGGTGGAGGAATAGAGGGTTACGTCACCGTCCTCGCCCGGCACGGCCAGGGCGATGTGGCTTTCCAGATAGAAATGCTCCTGGCCGCCGAGATTCATCGAGCCCTTGATGCGCCGGGGTGCGGCGGTCATCGCCGCATCGAGATCGCCGCGGTTGAGGCTCATCGGTTCGGCGACGAGATCCTTTCCGTCCTTGCGGGCGGCGGCGATGTCGAGAATCGCCGGCAGCTCCTCATAGGTGATCTTGGCCTTGGCCGCAGCCAGGCGCGCCTCGTTGCGGGTGCGGGCGATCACGGCGAAGATCGGCTGGCCGTAGAACATCACCTTGCCCTCGGCGAAAACCGGGTCGTCGTGATGGTTGGAGGGGCTGACATCGTTGACGCCGGGAATGTCGGCCGCCGTGAGCACCAACTCGACGCCGGGGCTGTCCTTCACCGCCGAGAGGTCGATCTCCTTGATCAGGCCATGGGCGCAGTGCGACAGGCCGAGGGCGGCGTGCAGCAGGCCGGCCGGTTCGGGCATGTCGTCGATATAGAGGGCCTCGCCGGCCACGTGCTTGTGGCCGGAATCGTGGCGAATGGATTGATAGACGCCGCCGGAGACCTGGTCGCGATTGGCTGCGAAGACGGGCTTATGCATGGGCGTCACTCCGGAGGATGCCGGCAACTCGGTGAACGGAACCGGTGGCCGTCTCGGCCTGGAAACGGCGGATCAGATTGGCAGCCACCGTCGAGCGGTAGCGTGCACTGGCGCGCCAGTCGTCGAGCGGCTTGAAATCGCTGGCCAAAGCGAGGGCTGCGGCCTCGGCGGCTTCGGCATTGAACGCCCGGCCGGCAAGGGCCGCCTCCGCGGCGGCGGCGCGCTTGGGCGTGGCAGCCATGCCGCCGAAGGCCAGCACGGCATTCGTAGTGAGGCCCGCCCCATCCCGCTCGAGACGGAAGGCGGCGCACACGGCCGAGATGTCCTCGTCGAAGCGCTTGGAGATCTTGGAGACGTGGAACAGCGTGCCCGGCTTCGGCTTGGGCACGATCAGGGCCTCGACGAAATCGCCCGGCAGGCGGTCCTGCTTCTTGTAGGCGATGAAGAACTGTTCCAGCGACACGGTGCGCCGCTCGCCGCCGCGCCGCAGGATCACGCTGGCGCCGAGGGCGATCAGCACCGGCGGGGAATCGCCGATGGGCGAGCCATTGGCGACATTGCCGCCGATGGTGCCGGCATTGCGCACCTGCTCGGAGCCGAAGCGGCGGATGAGCTCGTCGATCTGCGGGTCGAGAGCGCCGAGCGCGGCGCGCGCGTCGCTGACCGAGACCAGGGCGCCGATGACGAGATGGTCGCCCTTGTCCTCGATGCGGTCGAGTTCGCCGACGCGGCCGAGGGTGATCACGGTGGCCGGACGCATCAGCATCTTGGTGATCCACAGGCCGACATCGGTAGCACCCGCCACCAGGGTGGCGTCGGGATGAGCGGCCGTGAGTTCGGCGAGCTGATCCGCGGTGGCGGGGGCGAACAGCTTGCGGCTGCCCTCGGAAATCTCGATGACCTCCTGGTCGGCGAGGCCGGCCAGCTTGCCGGCGATCTCGGCGCGACCGACATTCAGGGAATCGGCGCTGGACGCCTCGATCTCGTAGGCCCGGTCGAGCGCCGAGATGATCGGGCCATAGCCGGTGCAGCGGCACAGATTGCCGGCGAGGGCCTCCTCGATGCGATCGCGCGAGGGGGGCTCGGCGGCGCCCAGCCACAGGGCGGTCAAAGACATCACGATGCCGGGCGTGCAGAAGCCGCATTGCGAGCCGTGCAGCTCCACCATGGCCTGCTGGACGGGATGCAGGCCGCCGCTTGCCTTCTTCAGATGCTCGACAGTGACGATGTGGCAGGCATCGAGGGTTGCCAGGAAGCGGATGCAGGCATTGATGGCTTCATAGCGCAGCTCGCCGTTACGAAGCCGGCCGATCAGCACGGTGCAGGCGCCGCAGTCGCCCTCGGCGCAGCCTTCCTTGGTGCCGACGAGCCGGCGCTCGTTGCGCAGCCAGTCCAGCAGCGTCAGCGTGGGGTCGAAGCCCTCCAGCGAGAACTGGCGATCGTTGAGTAGGAATCTTACGGTCCGGCGCATGATCATCCGTGTGGTTTGGCGAGGTCTGTCTACCGGTTTCCCGGCATGCCGACCCTGCAGCATAATCGATGAAGGCACTGAAGCGAGCCAGGCAAGAAGCATGCCCGGCCCCGAACATACCAACGCATGCCCGGCGACTGGCGACCCGAGGACGGGTGCACGGCGGCGAACATGCCAAGGAACTGGAACCGGGGCTGGAGCCCGGCCGATCCGCAACGGGATCGGAATGTGATTGGGGGATGTCGATCCGGCCTCCCTGCGCCGGCGCCTCCTCCCAAAGTTTCTTCGTCAGGCTCGTTTGTGGCCTCTTTGTAGCACTTATAATTTCCCGTGGGGCGTCACAGCGGTAGATATGCCTCGCATGAAGGACTTCCCAATAAAATGTGACAATCGCCCGAAGACGATATGGTTATGATGTCTGGCATGATCGGTGAGCCATGCCGTGGGATCCTGGTGTATTTGCAGGATCCTGGCTCGTGCCCGCATTGAAGGCACGGCCTCTTCACCAGAACAAAGCACTTTAGTCGTGCGCCCCTCGCGCCAGCCAGAAGGAAGTGACGTTGTGACGACGAAGGATCTCTCGCGGGCGGATAAGGCCCTGCGCGGCCGCCTGCTCTGGTTCGTGGAGCGTCCCGAAGAGCATGGCGAGAGCGCCGTGCGCTATGTCGAGGACGGCCTGCTGGTCCTGGCCGGCGGCAAGATCCTGGCGGCCGGCGAGACCTCCGTTCTGCGCCCCCAGCTTCCCGCCGCCATCGTGATCCATGATCATTCGGACCGCCTGATCACGCCCGGTTTCATCGATCCGCATATCCATCTGCCGCAGACCCAGGTGGTGGCGTCGTGGGCGGCCCAACTGCTCGACTGGCTCAACACCTATACCTTCGTCGAGGAACAGAAATATGGCGATCCGGCCCATGCGGCCCGCGGCGCAGCCTTCTTCTTCGACGAATTGCTTTCCAACGGCACCACCACGGCCGTCGCCTTCTGCTCGGTGCATTCGGCCTCGGCCGAGGCCTTCTTTGCCGAATCCGAGCGGCGTAACACCCGCATGGCCGCCGGCAAGGTGATGATGGATCGCTATGCGCCCGACGCGCTCACCGACACCGCTCAATCCGGCTATGACGACAGCAAGGCCCTGATCGGGCGCTGGCATGGCCGCGGCCGTCAGCTCTATGCGATCGCGCCGCGCTTTGCCATCACCTCGACGCCCGCCCAGCTCGAAGCCGCCGCAACCCTGTCGCGCGAGCATCCGGACTGCCTGGTCGAGACCCATATTTCGGAAAATCTGGAAGAAGTCGCCACTGCCAAGCGGCTCTATCCCGAATGCGCCGACTATACCGCGATCTATGAGAAATACGGGCTGCTCGGCAGCAAATCGCTGATGGGGCATTCGATCCATCTGTCCGAGAGCGAGCGCCAGCGTTATGCGGATGCCGATGCGGTCGCCGTGTTCTGCCCGACCTCCAACCTCTTTCTCGGTTCGGGGCTGTTCGACTGGAAGGCGATGCGCGATCCCAACAGGCCGGTGCGCATCGGCGTTGCCACCGATATCGGCGGCGGCACCTCCTATTCCATGCTGCAGACCATGAATGAGGCCTATAAGGTGCTGCAATTGCAGGGCCAGCGCCTGGATTCGCTGGCGCTGTTCCACGCCATGACCCGCGGCAACGCCATCGCCATCGGCCTTGAGCATCTGATCGGCAGTTTCGAACCGGGTCTTGAATGCGATGCCGTGGTGCTCGACGCCAGAGCGACTCCCGCCATGGCGCATCGCATGGAGACGGTGACTACCCTGGCCGAGGAGCTCTTCGTGCTGGTCACGCTGGGCGACGACCGCGCCGTCGAGGAGACCTATGTGATGGGCGAGCCGAAGAAGCCGCGCAAGCGCGGCTGAGGCTTATTTTAGGAATGTGCGGACTTCCGGTTCGCCTCCCTCTCGTCCAGAAGGTTCTGCGCCCCCGGCCCGGTAACAGCCCGCCATCGCGATGCGAGAGGCGGGTTTTTTCTTGCCATGTCGGCGCGTGGACGCGCGTGTTCGCCGCCGGACTGTGCAGGCTGCCTCTTATTCAGACAGTATTGCCGGCAACGATGGTCAGGCGGAGTCAGTACAGGTAAAATATCGGTGCTCATTGCATGGATGCTGATTGACTTGCATCTTTCGAGCGCTCTGACTTGCAGGATGCGGTGCCAAGATTCGGCCCAGCAATGACGCATGGAATGCCGCCGGACATTACCATGCGTCATGTTGTAACCTCCGGCGGACGAGCGCGGGAGAGGTGATAATGGAGATCAAAGGGGCATCGCCCGACCTCTACAACGAGGATCTGGCCCCGGCGAAAATTCGCAATTGGGGGCCGTTCAGCATCTTCAACGTCTGGACCTCAGACGTGCACAGCCTGTGGGGCTATTATCTCGCCGCGAGTCTGTTCCTGTTCTGCGGCGGCTTCGTCAATTTCATCGTGGCCATCGGCATCGGCTCGCTGGTCATCTATGCGCTGATGAATCTGGTGGGTTATGCCGGCGTGAAGACCGGCGTGCCCTATCCGGTGCTCGCCCGGGCCTCCTTCGGCATCTGGGGCGCCAACCTGCCGGCCTTGGTGCGGGCCGTGGTCGCCTGTTTTTGGTATGGTGCCCAGACGTCGGCCGCTTCAGGCGCTATCGTGGCGCTGCTGATCCGCTCCGACAGTTTCGCCCAGTTCCATCGCGACGTGCATTTTCTCGGCCATTCCGGGCTCGAAGTGATCTGTTTCGTGGTGATCTGGGCCCTGCAGCTGCTGATCATCCAGAAGGGCATGGAGACGGTGCGGCGCTTCCAGGACTGGGCCGGCCCAGCGGTGTGGGTGATGATGCTGATCCTGGCGATCTATCTGTGCGTCAAATCCGGCAAGTTCGCCTTTTCCAGCGATATTCCGCTCGATGTCCTTCTCGACAAGACCAAGGATGCCGGGGTGCCCGGCACGCCCGGCTCCTGGACCTCGCTGTTCGCGGTTGCCGCGATCTGGGTGACCTATTTCTCGGCGCTCTACCTGAATTTCTGCGACTTCAGCCGCTATGCGCCCGACAAATCGGCGGTGCGCACCGGCAATCTCTGGGGCCTGCCGGTCAATCTGGTGCTGTTCTCCATGGTGGCCGGCGTCACCACCATCGCCGCCTACGACGTCTATGGCGAGGTGCTGCTGCATCCCGACCAGATCTCGGCCAAGTTCGACAGCTGGTTCCTGGCGCTGCTTGCCGCGCTGACCTTCGCGGTGGCGACGCTGGGTATCAATGTCGTGGCCAATTTCGTCTCGCCGGCCTTCGATTTCGCCAATGTCTTCCCGCGCGCCATCGACTTCAAGAAGGGCGGCTACATCGCGGCCTTCATTGCTCTGGTGCTCTATCCCTTCGCGCCTTGGGAAGGCAGCGCCGCCAGCTTCGTCGGCATCATCGGCGCCACCATGGGGCCGATCCTCGGGGTGATGCTGGTCGACTATTATCTCATCCGCAAGGGCGAGATCGACGTCGAGGCGCTCTATCGCGAGGATGGCGAGTTCCGCTTCCAGGGCGGCTGGCATGTCAACGCCCTGATCGCCGCCGGCATCGGCGCACTGTTCTCCTCCATCCTGCCCAACCTGACCAATTGGCTGCCGGCCTGGTGGGGTATCTATGGCTGGTTCTTCGGCGTCGCCATCGCGGGCATCATCTACTACGCACTGCGCTCGCTTGCGCCGGGCGTGAAGGTGTCGGGCGCGAAGGCCTGAGCGGCAGCGGTAAGGCAAAGGGGGCTTTCGCCCCCTTTGCCGGTCAGAACGAATTGCGGGCGTCGCTTCTGGGATCGCCGTCGATTTTATGCGCCTCGTAGAGATCGGAACGGGCGGTTCGCCGCCATGGCCGCGCGGGATGGTCTCGATCCGTCGTGATGTCGGTAACGGCGATGGCCGGTGTGCCATCTGCCGGGCATTGGGTGTTCCACCGGCCGTCTGGTGCAGCTATTCCGGAGGGGACCATCACGCTCTGCGGCGCATGGGCGGCGTAGCTGACCCAATAGGCATTGCTGGCCGCGTGTCCCAAGGCCTCTGCCGCGAAAGGCGGCGCGGCCGACGGGCTCTCGCCCGTTGTCGAGAACAGGACGCAGTCGACATCGAGCCTTTCATAGTCGGTGAATATTTCGGGATAATGCGCCTCCATGCCGAGCGCACAGCCGAAACGCAGATCGTCGACCTCGAAGGTCACCGGCTGCTTGCCCGGCGAATACATGAAGGAGATCTTGGTGTTCGAGAGCATGCGCTCGTCATAGCGGGTGACGAGATCTCCGCGATCGGAGACGACATAGAGGCTGTTATGCGGCCGGTGTGGTGGGGTCAGGCGATGGACCGCGCCGAACACCGTCCATAGTCCGAGCGCCCGCGCGAGCGTGCTGATCGCGTCGAGTTCCTCGCCGAGAACCGCCCAATCGAATCGGGTCCAGTCTGAGGGGCCAACGTCGCGCGGACCACTCGCAGACATGATGCGCTTGTTGGGAGAGCAGGTCGCACCCTCCGGGAAATGGATCAGTCGCGCGCCGACCCTGTGGGCGTCGCACATCAGCTGTCGCATTTCCATGCCGCTGGTGCGAAGTGCGGAGCTGTCGCGAGGATCGTTGAAGAGCGAGGATTGCGCCACCGCCAGCCGCACCGATTGGGCGCCGGCGTGGCGCGGTTGTGCCTCACGAAGATGTCTGAGCGCGGCGGTGTAGGACTCGCCCGTCTTGGCTGCGCGCGCACGGACACGGCGCTTGAGATTGCCATTCTGCGTCATTGTCAGGCCTTTCACGCCCCGGACGCAAGTTCCCCAGCAACCACGCCCGAAACGATCGGACCAGGACGACGACCCGAGACGGAAGTCCCTTTGCCTCCGTTTAAGGCCATGCTGGGGAAGGCCTTGGGAGGTTGGGCGTGGGCCACGCCTGGTTAAAAATGTCGGTCCTGCACCGGTTCGTCAAGGGGCTGCGGACTTGTGCAACCCTGCCGCGGTACCCTCCTCAGTCCGTACCACCCAGGGAGTTGCCCGGCACGAAGCCCCCTATCCCGCGTTCCGAGATCTGGAGGAGAATGCGAACGAGATGCTGGGGACCTGCCGCTGGTCTTTTTCCTTCAAGACCGGAGAGAAATTGCCCATTCTCATAATAACTCAATCCCGAGGTACGGATTGTGTCGGATTTGTTTCAGTGGGTACATAGATACCGCGCATTGAATTATATTATTGTCAAATAATACTTCTTGAAGGACATTAATGAGGCCGTATAGACTGTTACATATACTTCGTAGGTCATTCGGGGCGGGCAATGAACTGGAATGGCGCTTTTCCCTTCGACAGCCACGACATGTCGGTGCTCTACACCAGGGAGGTCGCGCGGTACGAGGAGCAGCGCCAGCGCGATGCCCAGGCCGCGGCGGCCAATGCGGCCCTCGACATTTATGCCGGCATCGACGGTACCGGCCCCTATTCCGACCGGGCCTATGAGGCGGAGTTCCGCAACAGTTTCGTGCAGCGCCTTTATCGGAGCTGGGGCAACGAGGCCCGATATTACCGGCGTGGCCCGAGCCTCGACGGTGTCTCGACGCCGGCCCTGGGCATCGGTGCCTATCGCTCCGTGCGGGAGCGCTATCGGCACAAGGCGTCCGGGCCCAAACGGATTTTCTTAGCCGGCTATAGCCGGGGTGGTGCGGCCGTGGTCTATGCCGCCTCCCTGCTCGCGCTGGAGGGCATTCCCGTCGATGGCCTCTTCCTGTTCGATGCCGTCGACAGGCAGCCCTTCAATTCACCGCTCTTCATTCCGCCCAATGTCCGTGTGTGCTTCCATGCCCGCCGTGATCCGAAGACGGGGTCGCGGCTGCTGTTCGGCAGCTATGCGACGCGGCGCACGCCGGGTGCCTCGACCATCTACAAGCAGCAATATTTCTTCTGCACCCATGGCGGTATGGGCGGCACGCCCTGGGGTGTCGCCGATCCCGACGGCTATATCAACGAATCCAGTGATTACCGGCCGCCCGGTGCCGGTGGTGCACGGCGTCCTTCCGCTTCGCCCGTGGATCGTCTGGCAGGCGACCGAACGACGCGCGAAATCCTGAAATATACCGCGCCGGGAGCCAATGGCGCCCTGGAGGCCTATGACGCCTACAGGCATTTCAGCCGGACGAAGGTCACCCTGGCCCAGGAACAGGCCGAGTCAGCCCGGGTGTGGATCTGGATGTCGACGGCCCTGAAGGTCTTGCGCCGGGAACTGGCCGCCATCCCCGTTTCCTGAGCAGCGGTAGTTCATTGGCGGCCCGGCTGCGCGCGCCAATCTGCAAGGAAGCGGCGCGCGAAGGCTAGGAAGCGGGCCAGTACCGGGCTCGGCTCGCGCTGATAGACCATACTGACGTCGGCGCTGGGGGCGGGCGGCACCAGGTCGCGATAAATCACCTCGGGCCGCGACAGGGCGCTGACGCTGCGGGGCGCGAGGGCGACGCCGAAGCCGGCCGCCACCAGGCTGGTCAGCGAATAGGATTCGATCACCTGCTGGCTGATGCGCGGGATGAAGCCTGCCTCCACGCAGCATTGGCGCAGATAGACCGCGAAGCTGGAATCACGCAGGCGCAGGAAGACATGTTCGTCCTCATGGAGCTCAGCCAGCGCGATTGGGCCGCGCTCGGCGAGGCGATGGCCTGATGGCAGGAAGACGCCGACGGGCTCGCGCCAGGCTGTTTCGTGCACCAGTTCGGCATCCTCGGGTGGCATGCGCAGGAAGCTGATGTCGACGGCCCGCGTCGCGAGCGCGTTGAGCTGGGCCTCGGGTGCCATTTCGTGCAGGCCGATCACCACGCCCGGAAAGCGGCGTCGATAGTCCGCCATCAGGGCGGCGAGCGGACCGAGCAGCATGGAGCCGGTCGCTGCGACGTTGAGTGCGCCCGTCATGCCCTGGCCGATCGCCTTGACCTGAGTCGCCGCCAGTTCGGCACTGGCGATGATGCTGCGGGCATGGGCGAGGAAGGCCGTGCCGGCTTCGGTGAGCACCACCTTGCGGCTGGTGCGCAGGAACAGCACCGCCCCGAGCTCATGCTCGAGGTCGCGGATCTGCTGGCTCAGTGGCGGCTGCGAGATGTGCAGGCGCTGTGCCGCGGCCGTGAAGCTGAGCTCCTCCGCCAGGGCGATGAAGTAGCGCAGATGACGCAGTTCCATGGCGGTCCAGCATCCATATGTTTGAGATATTGATTATACCGAACCATATATTGGACTAATAGCCCTTCCCCTGCAATCTTCAGGCAGCAATGGGCGGGAAACACCGCTCCGTCGAAGAATTCAACCACGCCCTGGATTCGATCCCATCGGTCGCCTGCAAGGCGTGATTTTCAAAAGACAGACGCAATTCCGATCCGCGGATCGAAGAATGCTTGAGGAGAAACGCTCATGGCCCGCATGACCGCGGCGGAAGCTGCTGTGCACATCATGGAGAAGGAAGGTGCGACCTGTGCCTTCGGTGTTCCGGGTGCTGCGATCAATCCGCTCTATGCCGCGCTGCGTCCGCGCAACCAGATCAAGCATGTGCTGGCCCGCCATGTCGAGGCCGCTTCCCACATGGCCGAGGGCTATACGCGCGCCAAGGCCGGCAATATCGGCATCTGCATCGGCACCTCCGGCCCGGCCGGCACCGACATGATCACCGGCCTCTATTCGGCGTCGGCCGATTCCATTCCGATCCTGTGCATCACCGGCCAGGCACCACGCGCCCGCCTGCACAAGGAGGATTTCCAGGCCGTCGACATCGCCGCGATCGCCAAGCCGCTCACCAAGATGGCCGTGACCGTGATGGAGCCGGCCCAGGTTCCCGGCACCTTCCAGCAGGCCTTCCACCTGATGCGCTCGGGCCGTCCCGGTCCGGTGCTGATCGACCTGCCCTTCGACGTGCAGACCGCCGAGATCGAGTTCGACCCGGAAACCTATGAGCCCCTGCCGGTCTACCGGCCCAAGGCGACCCGCGCCCAGATCGACAAGGCCATCGCGCTCCTGCAGGAAGCCGAGCGCCCGTTGATCGTGGCGGGTGGCGGCATCATCAATGCTGATGCCTCCGACAAGCTCGTCACCTTCGCCGAACTGACCGGCGTGCCCGTGGTCCCGACCCTGATGGGCTGGGGCACCATTCCCGACGACCATCCGCTGATGGTCGGCATGGCGGGGCTGCAGACCAGCCATCGCTATGGCAATGCCACGCTGCTCGCCTCCGACTTCGTGCTCGGCATCGGCAATCGCTGGGCCAACCGCCACACCGGCACGGTCGAGGTCTACACCCAGGGCCGCAAATTCGTGCATGTCGACATCGAGCCGACCCAGATCGGCCGCGTCTTCGCGCCCGATTACGGCATTGCCTCGGATGCGGGCCTGGCACTCGACGTCTTCATCGAGGCCGCCAAGGAACTCAAGGCGCAAGGCAAGCTCAAGGATCGCTCCGCCTGGCTGGAGGAGTGCCGCGAACGCAAGAAGACCCTGCTCCGCCGCACCCATTTCACCGAGACGCCGATCAAGCCGCAGCGCGTCTATGAGGAGATGAACAAGGCTTTCGGCCGCGACACCACTTATGTCTCGACCATCGGCCTGTCGCAGATCGCCGCTGCCCAGTTCCTGCATGTCTACAAGCCCAGGGGCTGGATCAATTGCGGCCAGGCCGGCCCGCTCGGCTGGACCCTGCCGGCCGCCCTCGGCGTCTGCGCCGCCGATCGCAGCGCCTCGGTGGTGGCGATCTCGGGCGATTACGACTTCCAGTTCATGATCGAGGAACTGGCGGTGGGCGCCCAGTTCAACCTGCCCTATGTGCATGTCCTGGTGAACAACGCCTATCTCGGCCTGATCCGCCAGTCGCAGCGCGGCTTCAACATGGACTTCCAGGTCCAGCTCTCCTTCGAGAACATCAACACGCCGGAGCTGGGCGTCTACGGTGTCGACCACGTCAAGGTGGCCGAGGGCCTGGGCTGCCGCGCCATCCGCGTCACCGATCCCGAGAAGCTGCATGAGGGCTTCGTGGAGGCCAAGCGCCTGGCAGCCGAACTGCGCGTGCCGGTGGTGGTCGAGGTGATCCTGGAGCGCGTCACCAACGTCGCCATGGGCATCGATCTCGACAAGGTCACCGAGTTCGAGGACCTCGCCCTCGATGCCAAGGATGCGCCGACCGCGATCGCGCTCCTGGATTGAGCATTTGATCGGTTTTCACCCTCCCCATCGAGGGGAGGGTAAAAGAGGGCCATAGAATATGCCTAAATTTGCCGCCAATCTGACCATGCTGTTCAACGAAGTGCCGTTCATGGAGCGCTTCGCGGCAGCCGCCCGCAACGGCTTTGCGGGCGTGGAATATCTGT
>NZ_LYXZ01000060.1 GCF_001676615.1 Labrys sp. WJW
CCCTCCACGCCACTGGAAATCGCCATCTGCGCCGACGCGGACCTCGGGCAGGCGGACATCAAGCTCGCTGCCATCTACGAAAAGGTGAGGAAGATTACGGCCGGCGAGCCGGACAGGAAGCTTCTGGTCGAAAGCCAGCGCTCATGGCTCACCTTCGTGCAGGGAACCTGCCCGCTCGGTGCTGTCGGCGGCATTCCGCCGGTGCTGGGGCGTGCTTGCGTGCGTTCCGCTTTCGAACTGCGCGGGAAACAGCTCATGGCTTGCCTGTCGAAGCCGGACATCGAGCGCAAAGCCTGCCTCGATGATTTCAAGATCCTCGAAGACAAGAAGTAGTCTTTGGAGCGTTGTCCAGAAAGGCTGGCGCATGGCCGGGCCTCTATGCGCGACCGCATCGCTTCGCGTCAGCCGCGCGCCAGATCCTGCCGGTCGAGCAGCACCTCGATCCGGCCGTCCGCCATCCGCGCCGCCTTGTCGCACATATGGCCGATCACGTCGGGGTCGTGGCTCACCAGCACCAGTGTCATGCCGTGGCGGCGCTTGAGGTCGTTGAGCAGATTGAGGATGCCGGCCTGCACCGAGATGTCGAGCGCCGAGGTTGGTTCGTCGAGCAGCAGCAGCCGGGGCTCGAGCAGCAGGGCCCGGGCGATCGCCACGCGCTGGCGCTGGCCGCCGGAGAGCTGGTGCGGATAGCGTCCCGCGATCTCGGCGGCGAGGCCGACATCGGCGAGGCTGGCCCTGACACGACCGGCAATATCGGTCTCTCCTCGTATTTCCAGCGGTTCGCCGAGCACGCGCCCGATCGTGTGGCGCGGATGCAGCGAGGCATAGGGATCCTGGAACACCATCTGGATGTCGCGCCTCAGGGCGCCCTCGATGGCGCGCCCCGGCTGCAGGGAATGCCCGAATACCGCAATCGCGCCCTGCCAGTTCAGGTTCAGTCCGGCAAGGACGCGCAGCACCGTGCTCTTGCCGCAGCCCGACGGTCCGACCAGCCCGAAGGTCTCGCCGGGCTCTACGGCAAAGCTCACACCGCGCACGGCGGCAAAGCTGCGGCCGCGACGCTGGAAGCTGACCTCCAGATTGTCGATCGACAGCGCCGTCATTGCCGTGCATCCCCTGGGTAAGGCGCTTGCGGGGTGTCGGGAGCCGGCAGGCGGGTGCCGTAGGTCGCTGCCGAGGGGCGAGCCTGCCACAGGCCGCGCGTATAGGGATGGCTTGCCTGGGCGAGCTCATTGGCCGGAAGAGCATCGACGATCGAGCCCTGGCGCATCACCAGGACGCGGTCGGCAAAGCGGGAAACCTGCTGCAGGTCGTGGCTGATCAGGAGCAGGCCCATGCCGCGTTCGCGTGCCAGCCGCTCCAGCAATCCGAGGATCTGATCGCGCACGACATGGTCGAGCGCGGAAGTCGGTTCGTCGGCAATCAGCAGCTCCGGCTCGCCGATCAGCATGGCGGCGATCATCACGCGCTGGCCCATGCCGCCGGAGAGTTCGGCCGGCAGGCTGCCATAGACACGCTCGGGATCGTCGAGGCCCACCTGCTCGAGCAGGGCGAGAGCCTTTCGTCGCCGTTCGGCCTTGGGCAGGCGGCCATGCAGCAGCAGGACCTCCTCCACCTGGCGACCGACACGGTGAGCCGGATTGAGCGAGAATTTCGGATCCTGCAGCACCAGGCCGATGCGCCGGCCGCGCAGGCGCTGCCAACCCCGGGCGTCGAGACCGGCGAGGTCGGTCTCGCCCAGCCGCAGGCCGGCTGCCCGCGCTGCGAGGCTGGTGGGTAGCAGGCCCATGATCGCCCGCGCGGTGAGCGACTTGCCTGAGCCGGATTCGCCGACGATCGCCACTTTCTCGCGCCCGACCGTGAAAGAGATGCCGTGCACGAGCTGGCGAGGCGCCGCTTCGCGGCCTTCCTTGTCCTCGACTGTCTTGTCCTTGGTCTCGACCACCAGGTCCTCGACCTGCAGCAGCGTATCAGTCATGGCGCGGATCCAGGATGTCGCGCAAGCCGTCCCCCAGCAGGTTCAGGGCGAGGCTGGTGATGAAGATGGCAAGGCCCGGCGCGGCGGCGATCCACCACTGGTCGAAGATCACCTTGGTACCATCAGCCACCATCGAGCCCCATTCGGCCATGGGCGGGCGCACGCCGAGGCCGAGGAAACCCAGGCCGGCGGCGGCCAGGATGATGCCGGCGAGGTCGAGGGCCAGCCGGATGATGGCCGACGGCAGCACGAGCGGCAGCACATGGCCGAGAAGCAGGCGCGGCCCCCTGATGCCGACCATGGACGCGGCGGCGAGATAGTCGCTGCGGGCCAGGGCAGCGGTTTCAACCCGGGCGAGCCGGGCATAGGCAGGCCAACTCGTCAGGGCCAAGGCAAGGGCGCCATTGACCAGGCCGGGGCCGAGGATGGCAACGAAGGCGAAGGCCAGCACCAGGCGCGGGAAGGACATCACGATGTCGGTCAGGCGCATCAGCACCCGCTCGGTGAGGCCGCCGAAGAAGCCGGCGACCAGCCCGACGGCTACGCCGAGCGGAGCCATCAGCACGGTGACCAGGACGATGAGCAGCAGGGTCGGCTGCGCGCCGTAGATCAGGCGCGAAAGCAGGTCGCGCCCGAAGCCGTCCGTGCCGAGCCAGTGCTGCCAGGATGGGGCGGCGAGACGGATGGCGCTGTCCTGCAGGTTGGGATCGTAGGGGGCGATCAGCGGGGCCGCCAGCGCCATGAAGACGAGCAGGACGAGCACGCTCGCCCCTATCAAGGCGGATGGCGAACGGCGCAGGGCCGCCAGGGCGGTGACGAGGAAGGCCATCAGCCGCGCTCCGCCAATGCGGCCGGATCGATGCGGGTGACGATCAGGTCGGTGAGGCTGTTGAGCAGCACGAAGGCCATGCCGATCGCCAGGGTCGAGCCGAGGATGGCGGCGGTGTCGCCGGCGAACATGGCAACGGTGAGATAGCGCCCGATGCCGGGCCAGGCGAATACCGTCTCGGTCAGCACCGCGCCCTCGAGCAGGCTGGCATAGGCGAGGGCGACCACGGTGATCAGCGTGCCAGCCACATTGGGTAGGATATGGACCAGCACCACGCGCAGGGGCCCCGCTCCCTTGGCGCGGGCGGTGAGCACATATTCCCTGGAAAGCTGTTCGAGAATGGCGGCACGCGTCAGCCTCGAAATGCCGGCCATCGCATAGAGGGCCAGCACTGCCGTCGGCAAAACGAGATGGGCGAGGGCACTGCGCAGGGCGCCCGGCGTCCCCGCAAGCCAGGCATCGATCAACGCGAAGCCGGTGACGGGTTTCATGGTGTATTGGAACACGATGTCGAGGCGCCCCGGTCCTGGCGCCCAATGCAGCCTGGCATAGAACAGCAGCAGGAAGATCAGGCCGAGCCAGAAGATCGGCGTCGAATAGCCGATCAGCGACAGCAGGCGGGCGATGTTGTCGAGCAGGCCGCGCGGCCGCAGCGCTGCCAGGATGCCGAGCGCCAGGCCGAGTGTGGCGCCGATCAGCGCCGCGGCGGTGGCCAGTTCGAGCGTCGCGGTGAAGGTGCGCAGGATGTCGGAGCGGACGGGCTGGCCCGTCGAGGTGGCCATGCCGAGATCGCCTTGGACGACATGGCCGAGATAGCGCAAGAACTGCATCACCAGCGGCTGGTCGAGCCCGAGTTCGCGGCGCGCGGCCTCGTAGCTCGACTGGCTGGCGTGATCCCCGACCTGCTGCAGGGCAGGATCGATGCTGGAGAGCCTGGTCAGGATGAAGGTGACGACGATCAGGCCGAACAGCGTCAGAACGACGGACAGCAGCCAGCGCAGCACTCTGAGCACCGGGCGGAGGAAGGGCCTGGCGCCCGGCGTTTCATCAGCTTGCATCGTCAGTCCTGGAAGTGGCGCGAATGCGAAGCCCCGGCGCCACGAGGGAGAAGGCCGTCTCGTCCCAATCTCGACGATTGGAACGAGACATCAAGTCACTTCTCGACCTGATCGTAATAAACCTGGTCGGCGTTGAGGCCCTGGGCATAACCCTTGACCGCCTTGCTGAGCACAACCTGGTCGCTGCCCTGGAACATCAGCACATAGGGGGCACTCTTCTGGATCTTGCGCTGCAGCGTCTCGTAGAGGGCGGCGCGCTTGGCCGGATCCTGCTCCTTCACGGCGGCGGCCGTCTCGTCGCTGAGTTCGGGAATCACCCAGCCCGCCTGCTTGGCGATGGTATTGTACTTGTTGTCGCGGTTGATCGCGAAGGCACTGGCGTTGGAATGCGGGTCGAAATAGTCAGGAATCCAGTAGCGCAGCGTGAATTCATACTGGCCCGAGCGGCCCTTGGCATAGATGTCGCTGGCGACGCCCGGCTGGATATCGAGCGTGAGGCCGACCTGGCCGAAGGTCTGCTGCAGGGACTGGGCGATCTGCAGATAGGGCTCTTCGTTGAAGACGGGGAAGGCGATCTTGGTCGGGCCGATGCCGGCATCTGCCAGGATCTTTTTGGCCTTCTCGACATCGAGCTTGTAGGGATTGTCGTTGAGCGCACCCGGGAAGCCGGCGGGCAGGAAGGCCTGGTGCACCTGCGACTGCCCGCGCAGCAGGTTCTTGGCGATACCCTCATAGTCGACGAGGTAGCGCGCGGCTTCCCAGAAGGCGGGATTGCCGAGGGCGGCATTGGCCTTGGTGTTGATCAGGAGATAGTCCGAGCGGGCCGACGGCACGGCGAGCACGTTGAGCTTGCCCTCCTTCTTGAGGGCGTCGATCTGGTCGGCACCCAGGCCACGGGCGATATCGATGTCGCCCTGCTCGATCAAGAGACGGCGGGCGGCCGGGTCCGGCACGTTGCGCAGGATCACGCCCTGCAGCTTGGGGACGCCGCCCGGCGAGGTCGGATTGGCATCCAGGACCAGCGCCTCATGCGCGGTATAGGTGTTGATCTTGAAGGCGCCGCTGCCGGCCGAGTGCGACTTCAGCCAGCCATTGCCGAAATCGCCGTTGGCCGCCTGCGGAGAGACAGTGGCTTCGTCGACGACGGAGGCGATCGGCGCAGTCAGGATGGCGAGCACGAAGGCGGGGCCGACATCGGCCTGCCAGCTCAGCTTGACCTTGCCGTCATCGGCCTTGGTCACGGACTTGTCGACATTCTCCGCGGTCCAGCCGAGTTCGCCCAGGATAAAAGAGGGCGCCTTGTTGAGCTTCACCGCCCGTGAGAAGGAGAAGATCACGTCCTCAGGACGCACGGGGTTGCCCGAGGCGAATTTGGCGTCCTTGGCCAGGGTGAAGACCAGGCTCTTGCCGTCGCTGCCGGCTTCCCAGGAAGTGGCGAGCGCCGGCTCGATGCGAGTGCCGTCCTGGCGGTTCGACTGCACCAGGCGCTGGTAGAGGGCATTGAAGGCCTGCACCGTCGTCAATTCGAAGCCCTCGGCCGGGTCGAAGCTGACGGCATCGTCGATCGACTGGCCGACCACCAGCAGGCCGGGTGGCGTTTCGGCCTGCGCCGCGACCACCAGCATGGTCGACAGGCCGGCGGCCATAATGGCGATGCCGGCCCTGTTCCAGAACTTACCCATTTCACACCTCATGACAGCCGAAACCTTTGGGGAATGCCCGGTTCCCGGCCTTTCAGCCGCGACGATTAGGCAAGCCGATTGCTATGGTCAATATCTTTCTATCAATCTTGTAGACTATTGGTTGCGGGCCCGAGCCAGCCTGAACCGTGATCACGAAATTTCGGTTCCTATACACGAAAACGTGTGCGCGCGGAGGCTCGTTGTGCCGGATGAGAAACAATGCGTTCACATACTCGCTGCAATTTGTACGCATTGATACATCGCAACACCCGTTTCCGGATATGGTCGGCAGCGGTGGGTATCGTCGTGAAAAAGGGGGAGGCCTCGCCTGCCCGGACCTAATGAAGATCTGATGGCGGCTCGATGAAGCGTCTTCTCAATTTCGTGCTTGTTCTCGTCCTGGTCGTCGGCCTGGCCTGGTGGCAGCGTGCCAGCCTGGTGCCCTGGCTGGTGCAGACGGTGCCTTCCTCCAAGACTCTCATTGCCGCTCTGCCTGGCTTTGCCGATGCGTTGCATGCCCCCGAAGCGCCGCAGGCGGCCGGAACTGGCAAGTCTTCGCAGCGCAACGCCGCGCCCGTGCCGGTGGTGCTCGTCGAGGCGGTCGCCAAGCAGATGCCGATGGTGATCGATGCCGTCGGCACCGCCACGCCCTACGCCTCCATCCAGATCCGCACCCGCATCGACAACACCGCGGTGACGAGTGTTCGCGTCGCCGAAGGCGCCGAGGTCAAGCAGGGAGACATTCTCTTCACCCTCGACGATCGCGCCATCAAGGCGCAGATCGCCCAGATCCAGGCCCAGATCGCGCGCGACCAGGCCCAGATCGCCCAGGCCCAGATTGATCTTTCCCGCGCCAATGACCTGCTCGCCCGCAATGCCGGTGCGGCGACCACGCGCGATACGGCCGCCACTGCCCTCAAGGTCGGGCAGGCGCAGCTTCAGGCCGACCAGGCCTCGCTGGAAGCGGCCGAGGTAACCCTCGATTATACCGTGATCCGTGCACCCGTGCCCGGGCGCATCGGCTCGATCCCGGTCAAGCCTGGCTCGACGGTGCGCACCTCCGACACCGCCCCGCTCGCCACCGTGAACCAGCTCGATCCGGCCGTGGTGGCCTTCTCGATCCCGCAGTCGCGGCTGGCCGAGCTGCGCGAGGCGATGGCGAAGGGCCCGGTGCGCGTCGATGCCCTCACAGGCAACAACACGCTCACCGGCCAGGTGTCCTTCGTCGAGAACGCCATCGATGCCGCCACGGGCACCATCATGGTCAAGGCCGACATCCCCAATCCGCACGAGATCCTGTGGGGCGGCGCCTTCGTCAATGTGCAGGTCGTCCTGCCCAATGCCAGCCCGCAGGTGGTGGTTCCCGATGCCGCCGTCCAGCTCGGCCAAAAGGGAAGCTACGTCTTCGTGGTGAAAGATGGTAAAACAGCTGAGCTTCGGCCCGTGACCGTGGCGCGCGTCGCAGGCGCCGATGCCGTGATCACCAAGGGCGTCGAGAGCGGCGAGCAGGTGGTAGTCGACGGGGTTCTGCGCCTCGTCGACGGCGCGCCGGTCGCCATCAATGCGGGGGCCAAGGAGAGCACCGCCGCCAATACCTCTGCCAAGAGCTGAAGCCGGGAGACAAGCCGTTGCTTTCGGAACTGTGCATCCGCCGCCCGGTCATGACCATCCTGTTGATGGTCTCCTTCATTGCGGCCGGCTGGTTCGGCTACCGGCAATTGCCGGTGGCGGCCGTGCCGCGTGTCGACTATCCGACCATTTCGGTGACCGCCACCCTGCCGGGCGCCAGCCCGGAAACCATGGCTTCCTCGGTGGCCGCCATTCTCGAGAAGCAATTCTCGGCGATCTCCGGCATCTCGACGATGTCGTCGACCTCCTATCTGGGCTCGACCCAGATCGTGCTGCAGTTCGATCTCAACCGCAATGTCGATGGCGCGGCACTGGACGTGCAGGCGGCGATCGCCACGGCGCAGCGCCAACTGCCCAACGAGATGACCACGCCGCCGAGCTTCAGGAAGGTCAACCCGGCCGACCAGCCGGTGATCTTCATGGCGCTGACCTCCGACCAGGCGCGCACATCGGACATTGACCGCTTCGCCCAGTCCAACATCCAGCCGCTGCTGGCAACCCTGCCGGGCGTCGCCCAGGTCAATATCTGGGGTTCGCAGCAATACGCCGTGCGGGTGGAGGCAGACCTCGACCAGCTCACCGCGCGTGGCCTCACCCTCGACGATTTGCAAAAGGCCGTCGCCGCTGCCAATTCCAACACGCCGGTCGGTTCGACCAGCAATAACGGCCGCAACCTCATCCTTGATGCCACCGGCCCGATCCGCTACGCCAAGGGCTACATGCCGATCGTGGTGTCGTCCAGGAATGGCGCCCCTGTGCTGCTGCAGGATGTGGCGCGGGCGGTCGACAGCGTCGAGAACGACAAGACTGCGGCCTGGCGTAACGCGACCCGCGGCATCATCATCGCCATCCAGCGCCAGCCCGACGCCAACACGGTCGCCGTGGTCGACGCGGTCAAGAACACCTTGCCCAAGATCCGCGAGAGCCTGCCTGTAGGTGTCAGCCTCGACATGCTGCTGGACCGCTCCGTGCCGATCCGCGCCGCGGTTGAAGATGTCGAGTTCACGCTGGGCCTGTCGATCCTGCTGGTCATCATGGTGATTTACTTCTTCCTGCGCAGTGCGCGGGCCACCTTGATTCCGGCCATCGCCCTGCCGATCTCGCTGATCGGTACCTTCGCGGGCATGTATGTGCTCGGTTTTTCGATCGACAACATCTCCCTGCTCGCCTTGACGCTGTGCGTCGGCTTCGTGGTCGACGACGCCATCGTCATGCTGGAGAACATTGTCCGCCACGTCGAACTGGGGCAGAAACCCTTTGCCGCGGCCCTGATAGGCTCGCGCGAAGTCGGCTTCACCATCCTGGCCATGACGTTGTCGCTGATCGCCGTGTTCATCCCGGTGATCTTCATGGGCGGCATCGTCGGGCGGATGTTCTCCGAATTCGGCTATGTGATGGCCATCGCCATCCTGATCTCGGGCGTGGTCTCGCTGACGCTGACGCCGATGCTGTGCTCGCGCCTGATCAAGGAGCATGCAGAGGAAAAGCGCCCGGGGCTGCTGCTGCGCCTGTTCGAAGCCGGCTTCAACTGGCTGACCAGGGGCTATGCCCTCACAGTGCGCTGGGCTGTCAATTCGCCCGGCTTCATGCTCACCGTCACGGCGGCGACCTTCGTCGTCACCGCCATCCTCTTCGTCAACATCCCCAAGGGCTTCTTCCCGCAGGAGGACATGGGCTTCGTTTCCGTCTCGACGGTGGGACCCGACGACGTCTCCTTCGAGGCCATGATGGCGCGCCAGCAGGCCGTCGTCACCGAATTGCGCAAGGATCCCGACGTCGTCTCCATCCTGTCGAGCATCGGCGGCGGGGCGACCAGCCAGATCAGCTCCGGCTCCATGAATATCCAGCTGCGCGACAAGCCGGCGCGCCAGGATCCGATCGACGTGGTGATCAAGCGCCTCTCCCAGGAAGCGGCGAAGGTGCCCGGCATCAACACCTATTTCCAGGCGGTGCAGTCGATCAATATCGGCGCCACCCGCTCGCGCAGCCAGTACCAATACGCGCTGATGTCGCCCGACGTCGACGAATTGCGCACCAACGCCCAGAAGCTGCAGGCGCGCATGGCCCAGATTCCGGGCATCACCGGCGTCAATTCCGACCTGCAGATCAAGGCGCGCGATGCCGTCGTCTCCATCGATCGCGACAATGCCGCCAAGCTCGGCGTCACCGTCGACCAGATCCGCTCCGCGCTTTATTCGGCCTATGGCACCAGCCAGGTCTCGACCATCTATGCGCCCGAGAATACCTATGAGGTGATCCTGGAGGCGAGCCAGGCCTATAGCTCGCCGCAGGACCTGATGCGCAAGCTCAATGTGCGCTCGAGCTCGGGGGTGCTGATCCCGCTCGACAGCGTGGCGCGTATCGAGCAGAAGCCGTCCGCGGTCTCGTTGTCGCATATCGGCCAGCTGCCGTCGGTGACGATCTCCTTCAATCTCCAGCCCGGCGTTGCGCTCAGCCAGGCGGTGGACGCCATCCAGCAGGCGACGGCGGAGCTCGATATTCCCAAGACGATCTCCACCCAGTTCCAGGGTACGGCGCAGCAGTTCCAGGATTCGCTCGCCAGCATGCCGCTGCTGCTCTTCGCGGCGGTGCTGGTGGTCTACATCCTGCTCGGTATCCTCTATGAGAGCTTCATCCACCCGATCACCATCCTGTCGGGCCTGCCGACGGCCGGCATCGGTGCCCTGCTGACCCTGCAGATGTTCTCGATGGACCTGTCGATCATCGCCATGATCGGCCTGATCATGCTGATCGGCATCGTCAAGAAGAACGCCATCATGATGGTGGACTTCGCCGTGCAGCGCCGCTCGGCGGGCCTCTCCGCCAAGGAGGCCATCGTGGAGGCGGCGGTACTGCGCTTCCGCCCGATCATGATGACCTCGCTCGCCGCCATCCTCGGCGCGCTGCCGATCGCCCTCGGCCATGGCGCCGGTGCCGAGCTGCGCCGGCCCCTCGGCGTCACCGTGGTCGGTGGCCTGATCGTGTCGCAGATGCTCACCCTCTACATCACGCCGGTGGTCTATCTCGCCCTCGATCGTGTCGCCGGCTGGTTCACCCGCAAGCCGGAAGACCTGCCGGCGCGCACCGACGACGTCCTGCCCGAACCCGAGCAGCACGACGTCAGGCCGTCCGCGCCGGGCGAGCCGGCCATCGCCGCGGAGAAGAAGCCCGGCCTGATGACCGCGGCGGAGTAACCCCCGGGTGCGCGGATGTCCCGTCCGCTCTTCGGAGCACTGCACCTTAATGTAAGGAAAAGCGGACGGGACGTCCGCGCACCCGGAAAGGCCTCATTTGCCCTCCGGCCGCTCTTTCGCTTATGAAGGCTCCGTTTTTTCCGGATGCTTCTCCCATGCGCCTCAAGGCGATCTGCCGTATTGCCGCCGTCGCCCTGCTGGCCATGCCCCTGATCCCGCTGCAATGGCTGGCGGTGAGGCGGGACTGGGCATTGGCCCGCCGCCTGCCGGTATTTTTCCACCGTAGCGTGCTCGCCATCATCGGCGTCCGGGTTGCCGTCAACGGCACCCAGGCCCGGCAACGGCCTCTGCTCATCGTCGCCAACCATGTTTCCTGGCTCGACATCGTGGTGCTGGGCGCCCTGGCGCCCTTGTCCTTTATCGCCAAGAGCGAGGTGCGCGGCTGGCCGGTGATCGGCCTGTTCGCGAGGCTGCAGCGCTCGGTCTTCATCGAGCGCGAACGCCGCCACAAGACTGGCCATGCCACCGCTGCCATCGGCGCCAGGCTGAAGGCCGGCGATGCCATGGTGCTGTTCGGCGAGGGCACCACCGGCGATGGCGTGCATGTCCTGCCCTTCCGTTCCGCCCTGGTGGGAGCCGCGCGCGAGGCGCTCGACGGCGGCGAGGCGGCCGCCTATGTCCAGCCGCTCGCCTTGCGCTATGCCAAGCGCGGCGGGCTGCCGATTGGCCGCGGCGCCATGAAGGAGGTCGCCTGGATCGGTGACATGGACCTGGCGCCGCATCTCGTCGGCATTCTCTCAGGCCCGCCGATCGATGCGGTGGTGAGCTGGGGCGAAGTCCTGGCCTGCGATGCCGCCACCGACCGCAAGACCCTGACCCGCCAGCTCGAAGCCGATGTGCGCAGGCTGGTACGGGCGGGCTGAGGTGTTCCTTCACGCCTGCAGGGCAGGGGGAGGCGGATAGCCGAGTTCGGAGGCGATGAACGTCGCCAGTTTGGGGATATGAGGATTGCCTTTGGCCGCCAGGCCATAGAGCTTCAAAGCCTCTTCGTAATTTTGATGGGCCTGCCACGGGTTCCGGCGGGCGTGACGAACACGCGCCAGAAACAGGTTGTTCAGGAAACAGTTGAAAGCATCGGAGCTATCGGCCTGTTCCAGCAACGCCTCGGCCTCGTCATAGCGTTCGAGCAGACACAGGGCGGCGCCTCGCGTTCCCCTCAACGTCGGGATGTCGGGGCCGAGAGAGGCCGCCAGAGCCGTCCAGCGATCCAGCGGCGCTGCCAGACCAGGGTGCCAATAATAAAGGGCGCGGGTGGCCAGATGATCGAGGATCAGCAAGGCCTCGGCTGTCTGGGGATGCAACTCCAATTCACTCTCGAGCGATGCGATCAGATCCCCCCGCAACATTTCGCCGGTATCAATATCGAGCAAGGCCGCGATTCGACCGGATTGGCGGGTGGGTTCGGGAAGGGCTCCTAGGCCGTTCCAATATGAGCGCAACTTTTGTCGATAGACTTCCCAATATTGCAAATACTCTCGATGATCAGCCTGTAGAACATGGCTCATGTGGTGAATATCGTTCGTCGTATTGGTCCGCGGAGTGAGATTGCCAAGGATCAGGCCTGCCTGAGTGACCATCATGATCACTGCTATCCAGGCGATACTATCGGGCAGGACGTTGCTGGCATAAAGCCAAATGGCGAATGCAAAGAGACTGAGGTCCATCAACGGCCCGGCAGCGGCGAAGAGAAAATTCGCGGCCTTGCTAGGGTGAATTGTGTAATAAGGATAAACTATACCGCAATCGATCGATGCTCCGACCCACAACGTGGTCTTTCCTAGGCGTTTGCGAAACAGTTCTCTGCCTCTGCCAAATCGAATTTCTCTGATTTGTATTCCGAAGATTCGCCCCATGATCGCATGAGCGATTTCATGCAACGCGACACCGGTCGCTAATGCAACGGGCACGACCAGAGGAAACAACACGACGAATAAAACCGGTGACAAACGCAAACCTCCGGAGAGACAACACTCGACTATTCAGTGTAGCGGAAGGAGCATCAAGGAATATTCGTTTCTGTTTGTTGATAATACCTGCGCGGTGCGATGCGATCCGCAACGGCGTGGAATTTTGAAGACCACAAAACGCGGCATGTTTTTTCACTGTGCGGTAGGTGTTCCAACATGGATGGCGCGAACAAAAGCCGCCAGGGCCGTCCTTATGGCTGCCGCGATCTCGGGATCGCTGGCCATGCCGGCGGCATCCAGCCGGGTCGCCAGCAAGGGCAGGGTGATCGAGGCTTCCTCGACGATGCGGGCGGACATCGTGGTCAGCACCAGGCGCAGGGCCGCCTGCGCGTCGCCTGCGCGCGGCGATGCGTTGAAGAGGGCGACCGGCTTGCCCGGGAATTCGAAGCTGCCGACCAGCCAGTCGAGCGCGTTCTTGAAGGAACCGGGAATGCCGCGGGCATATTCGGGGCAGGATATGAGGAGGCCATCGGCGGCACCGACCCGGTGTCGCAGGGCCATGACGGTCTCGGGCGGATTGTCGTCATCGAGATCCGGATTGAAATGCGGCAAGGTGCCGATGCCCTGATAGGGTTCGATCTGCATGCCGGCCGGTGCCAGCAATCCCGCGGCTTCAAGCAGCACGGTGTTCGACGAGCCGAGGCGGAGGCTGCCGGAGAGCGCGAGAAGTGTGATCATTGGCGAATCCGCGGCGGTTCCGAATACCTACTCTTACCAATGGCTGGACGGGCGGCAAGCACACGCGCAAGTGACCGGATGTTGACGAGATAGACGGCTGACATCCGCGCGCATGAGGCGTATTGTCGCGGATCTACAGGTCGCGCTCGTCGTGGCTGTTTCGGCGTCGGCACCCCGCCCGGCGTTCCACTTCGGTCGCGGCCTTCATTCCTTTCGGGAGTAGGACCATGACGATCAGAAATCCCGTCGAATGGGGTATCGATGCCGTCCGCGGTGCCGCCAATGGCGTGGGCGCGCTCGGCACCACCCTGCATCGCCCCGCCGCCCAGTTCGAAACCTCGGCTCCCATCGTCCGCCGGATCGGCTTTGCCGATCTGCGCGAGGTCCTGGCCAAGGGTTTCCAGGATTTCGGCGCCTATCGCACCGACGTCATCTTCATCGGCCTGATCTATCCGCTCGCCGGGCTGGTCCTGGCCCAGTTCGCCTTCGGCAACGGCATGCTGCCGATGCTTTTCCCGCTGGTATCGGGCTTTGCGCTGGTTGGCCCGGTTGCCGCGATCGGTCTTTATGAAATGAGCCGCCGCCGCGAGCAGGGCCTCGAGGCCACCTGGGCGCATACGCTCGACGTGGCCCGCTCGCCCAATTTCGGCGCCATCCTCGGGCTCAGCCTGATCCTGGCGGTGATCTTCGCGCTCTGGCTCGGCGTCGCCGCGCTGATCTATCGCTACACGCTCGGCCCGGCCCTGCCGGTCTCGGTCGCCGCCTTCGTCTCGGATGTCTTCACCACGCCTGCCGGCTGGGCGATGATCGTGCTCGGCGTCGGGGTAGGCTTCCTGTTCGCCCTGGCGGTGCTGGCGATCAGCGTGGTGTCGTTCCCCATGCTGCTTGACCGCAAGGTGAGGATCGGCACCGCCGTCAGGACCTCGGTGGATGTGGTGCGCGCCAATCCCGGCCCGATGCTGGCCTGGGGCTTCATCGTCGCCTGCGCCCTGGTGCTCGGCTCGCTGCCCGCACTGCTCGGCCTGATCGTTGCCATGCCGGTGCTCGGCCACGCGACCTGGCACCTCTACCGCCGCGCGGTGGGTTAGAAGGCGCTGGGTCTTGTCCTGCCCGGGCCTGTCCCGGGCAGCCCGTGCCGGCATCTTCGCGATCCTGAAGGGCAGCCGTCACTTCGATGTCGCTTCGGCGAAATCCTGCTGGAATTGCTTCAGTTCCGGCTCGTTCAGGTCGGAGACCGCCCAAAAGTTCAGCCCTGCCTGGCTCCAGTTCAAGAGGCTATAGCCTTCGCGTTCGCCGGCGGGGGCAGAAGGCCCCGAGGCAGGCCAGATGAAGAGATTGATAACATGGCCGCTGCGCCGGTAGATCAGCGCGGCGACCACACGTCCCTTGAGATAGTCCACCCGCCCGCCGACCAGCGGGAAGCCACGCGCCTTGAGGTCCACCACCGGCGGCGAGAAGTCGATCTTGCCGTTGAACCAGGGCTTGACGGTGTGCTGGTCGGAGGTTGCGACGTCGGTCAGGTGATTGGCGAGCAGGGAGTGGACATGGCTGGAAATCAGTTCGTCCTCCAGCGAGGAACCGGGCTCGGGCCGCGTCGTCACGAACAGCACGCAGGCTGCCAGGACGGCCAGCGATGGCAGCAGGCTCCAGCGCGTGAAACGGTCGACGAGCAGGCGCCAGTCGAGGCCGGCGAGGGTGGAAGTCCGGGAAGCGCCGGCTTCGCGGCGCAGGGCCGCCGCCACCCGGCCATGCAAGGCCGCGGAGGCCGGCCAGCGCACGCCGTCCTGGCTGATCATCGCCCGGATCGCCTCGATCTCGGCAAGCCGCGTGGTACAGTCGGGGCAGCCGGCCAGATGCTCCTCCACCCGCAAGGCATTGGCGGCGTCGAGTTCGCCATCGGCATAGAGCTGCAGCAGCCTGTCCCAGTCCTGATGGGGTGTCTCGGCCATGCTCATGGCTCTCCTCCCGGCGTTGCCTGCCGGTTCTTCCAGGCCGCGGCGAACAGGGTGCGTGCGCGGGCGAGCCGCGACATCACCGTGCCCATGGGGGCCGCAATCGTTTCGGCGATCTCCCGATAGGAAAGCTCCTCCATTTCCCTGAGGACCAGGACCTCGCGGAAGGCCTCGGGCAGGCGCTTGAGAACCGCGCGGATCTCGCCCGCTTCAGCCTGCTGCAGCAAGGCGGCTTCCGGGCTCGCCTCGTCATGCGGCAGGTCGGTTCTCTCCTCCTCGCCTTCGCCGGCATCGAGCGGCTCTGTGCGGGGGCTGCGCTGGCGTGCCTGCCACCAGGAGCGATGGCAATTGCGCACGATGGTCAGGATCCAGGCGCGCGCGCTGCCGCCGCGATAGTCGCCAAAGCCGCGAAAGGCGCGCAGGAAGGCCTCCTGCACGATGTCCTCTGCCGTGTCGGCGTCGCGGCAGAGATAGCGCGCCAGATTATGCGCCGCGTCGAGATGCGGCAGCATCACGGCCTGGAACCGAGCGAGCGTATCGGCGTTCCCTGCCGTCCGTGCGGAAGGCTGCCCGTCTGCGGCCATGGTCCAGATGCCATGCCACCATGCGGCCAGCCGCCGGATCGACGGCAACAGCCAGGGAATGTCGGGATTCGCGCCGGCCTGCGCCGTCATGGCTGCTCGTCCTTCCCGCACAATCTTGGTTCGATCAATGCGCAGCCCACCGCATCGCGACCTTGCCGGTCACCGGCACCGGCCGAGAAAAGGAATAGCTGAAATCCCGGGCCTGCGTGAGGGCGAAATTGTCGGCGGCGGCTTGAAGAGGGCACCGTGCCCCGACCAGGGCGGGCAGGGACAACAGGGCCAGTTGCAGGACGAGCCGCGCCAGGGCAGGGCGATAGAGGCGGTTGGCCGGGGGTATCTCGAAAAGGCTCTCACGCCAGCGACGGCCGGCACCGCTCTCGCCCGGTGAAGGAGGTTCGTCGGAATGGATCATTTCGCGCTCCGGATAGGGAAGGTGGCTGCCAGCAGCCCATGCCGATCCAGATCGCGGTGATCGCTGTTTTATTCCCGAGCGTTCGATTTTTTCCGGCGCGGCTTGCGATGGACAGAAGGAGGCGGCGTAGGCGTGGCAAGCCGGTTTCCAGCTGAGGGCCGTCAGCCAAGAAACGCGTTGTCATGCCCTTCTTGCCACCTGCAGTGGCGCTGGCGATGACAAGCGTCCGATTCACTTCTTCGCGGACGGATCCCAAGTCTCGTGAAATCCTGTTGCCGACGGCAGTGTCCAGTCTTCCAGTCTGAGCCGCGGAATTCGACTGAATTCGCCCACATTATTCGACACCAGAGTCAGCGATCGGGCGATGGCTTGCCCGGCGATCAGCAGGTCATAGGGCCCGATCGGCGTTCCAGCCGTAGCCAGAGCAGCCCTGATATCGCCGGCTTCGCGGGCATCGCCGTCATCGAGGTCGAGAACCTCGAAATCACGCTTGATCAGACGGATGACCTCGAGATTGCGCTCGAGCTTCTGGCTGCGATAGGCGCCGTAATAGAGTTCATGCAGGACGATGGTGGGGAGGGCAATCTCACCCGGCTTGCACGCCAGTATGCGATCGAGCAGCGGACGTGAACGCTGGTTCTTGAGAGCAATGATCGCGTTTGTGTCGATGAGGTAGCGGATCATTCGAAGAACTCGTCGAGTCCGGACCGATCCGGTGTCGCCGGCTGCTCGCGGCCTTCGGCCAGAAAATCGTCGCTGAAACCAAGCTCGAGAGCCGCGCGCAGGGAGGCCCAGCTCTGGGCAGGGCCAGCACGGGGGCGCAGTATGAGAGCATCCCCCTCCCGGATGACCTCGACCTCATCGACCTGGAAGCGGAATTCCTTCGGCAGGCGGACCGCTTGGGAATTCCCGGAACGAAAGACCTTGGCGTAGTGAGGCATCATCGATTCCGTCATGGATGTATATACTCTATTGTATATACATCCATTCGGTCTCGGCTACAACGCCAGGTATTCCGTCTGTATGGCGCTGTCGGCTTCCAAGGCGGCCATGGTGCCGGAATAGCGGATCATGCCGCTCTCGATGACATAGGCGCGATCGGCGATCAGGCGGGCGAAATGCAGGTTCTGCTCGGAGAGCAGGATCGACAGCCCTTCCTGCTTGAGGCGCAGAATGGCGCGCGCCATGTCCTCGACGATCTTGGGCGCGAGGCCCTCTGAAGGCTCGTCCAGCAGCACGATGGCAGGGTTGCCCATCAGCGTGCGGGCAATGGTCAGCATCTGCTGCTCGCCGCCGCTCATCCGCCCGCCCAGCCGGCCCGGCATCGCGGCGAGATTGGGGAAGAGCTCGTAGAGCCGTTCCGGCGTCCAGGGTTTCAGGTCCTGGCGCGGCGGTCGGCGGCCGACTTCCAGGTTCTCCCTGACCGTCAGGTCGGTGAAGACGCGGCGATCCTCCGGCACATAGCCGATGCCGCGGCGGGCGATCTCGTAGACCGGCAGGCGGATGATGTCGGCGCCGTCGAGGCGAATGGTACCGCGCCGGTCGGCGACCAGGCCGATGATGGAGCGGAAGGTGGTGGATTTGCCGGCACCGTTGCGGCCGAGCAGGGCGACAACCTCGCCAGGCCCGATCTCGATGCAGACCTGGTGCAGGATATGGGCGGGGCCGTAGAAACTGTCGAGGCCGGCGATTTCCAGCTTCATGGGGCGGGCTCCTGCGCATGGATTGCAGCAGGCGCGAAAACCGTGCCGTCGCCGAGATAGACGGCGCGCACCTGCGGGTCGTTGCGCACGGTCTCGGCATCGCCGGCTGCGATCAGGCGGCCGCGGTCGAGCACGAGCAACCTGTCGGCATGCTCGAACACCACGTCCATGTCGTGCTCGGTGAACAGGATGCCGATGCCGCGCTGGCGGGCGATGCCGGCCGCCAGGGCCATCATGGCGATGCGCGCGCCCGGTGCCATGCCGGCCGTCGGCTCGTCCATCAAAAGGAGGCGCGGCTGATTGGAGAGCGCCACCGCCAGCTCCAGCCGCTTGAGGTCGCCATAGGCGAGCTCGCCGCAGGGATGGTCGGCCAGGGCGCTGATGCCGACGAGGTCGAGCAGGGCGTTGGCTTCCGTCCGCTTGTAGCGATCGAGGCGGGCGAAGCGGCGCCAGATCATGCCGTCATGGCTCGCCAGGGCCACCTGCAGGTTCTCGATCACGCGCATCGAGGCAAAGGTGGCAGTGATCTGGAAGGTACGCCCGACGCCCAGGCGGCAGATCGCGGCGGGCCGCATGCCGGCCGTCTCGCGGCCGAACAGGCGGATGGAGCCGCGATCGGGCTTGATCTGGCCGTGGATCATGTTGAAGCAGGTGCTCTTGCCGGCGCCGTTGGGACCGATCAGCGCCACCATCTCGCCCGCCGCGACCGTGAGCGAAACGTCCTTCACCGCTTCGACGCCACCATAGGTCTTGGCGAGCCCCTTCACCTCCAGCAGCACCGTCATGGCCGGTTCTCCTTTCGGGGCAGGAGATCGCGCAGGCCCGCCAGTCCGCGCGGCAGCGCCACCACGACCGCGACGATGAACAGGCCGATGGCGAGCTTGGAATAGTCGGTCGCGCTCATCAGCCAGATCGACAGCGTCTTGAACACGCCGGCGCCGAGCACGGCGCCGGAAACACTGCCCATGCCGCCGAGCAACACCATCACCAGCCCATCGACCGAGGTGGTGACGCCGAAGGCATCGGGAAATACGCTGCCCTTCAGGAAGGCGAACAGAGCGCCGGAGACGCCAGCCAGCAGGCCCGCCAATACGAAAGCGGCCCATTGCACCGGCGCCTTGGCGATGCCGACCGCCTCGGCACGCAGGTAGGAATCGCGCACGGCCCGCAGCATGAAGCCGAAGGGGGCGAAGGTGGCGAGCCTGAGCAGGCCGACGCCCAGCAGGGCGACGACCAATGTCAGTTCATAGAAGGCCCAGGGCTTGGCGGCCCATTTCGCCGGCCATACGCTCAAGATGCCGTTGTCGCCGCCGGTGAAGTCGACCCATTGCGAGGCGATAGACCAGCAGATCTGTGCAAAGGCGAGGCTGAGCATGGCGAGATAGACGCCCGAAAGCCGAACGGCGAAGCCGGCGAAGAGCATCGCGCCCGCCAGCGCCAACAAGGGCGCGACCAGCAAAGCAGCTTCCATCGGCCAACCCAGCATCGTCGTCAGCAAGGCGGCGCCATAGCTGCCCAGGCCGAAAAAAGCGGCATGGCCGAAGGAGACGAGGCCGCCGACCGAGACCAGGAACTGCAGGCTGGCGGCAAAGAGCACGAAGATCAGGATCTCGCTGCCCACCGACAGCACATAGGGGCTGGCGCCGAGCGGAAGCAATGCGGCAAGGGCGATGGCCGCGGCGGTGACCAGCCGGCCGGACATTCGCATGGGCTGCCAGGGTTGCGTCGTCAGGCCCAGGGCCGGGCGCTGCGGGCTCGTCGGCTTGCCGAACAGGCCCCAGGGCCTGACCACCAGCACCACCGCCATCACCAGGAAGATCAGCACGATGGAGATCTTCGGAAAGGCGAGGATGCCGAAGGCGTTCAGCTCGGAGATCAGGATGGCTGCCACCAGCGCTCCGACGATCGAGCCGAGCCCGCCAGTGACCACGATGATGAAGGCCTCGACGATGATGGCGAGGTCCATCTGGTGGGTGACGGCGTCGCGCGGGATCTGCAGGGCCCCGCCGAGGGCGGCCAGCCCGACGCCCAGCATGAACACGCCGGTGAACAGCCATTTCTGGTTGACGCCGAGGGCGGCGACCATGTCGCGGTCCTGCGTGGCGGCGCGCACCAGGATGCCCCAGCGGGTGCGGTTGAGCAGCAGCCAGATCAGGCCGAGGACCAGGGGGGACATGGCGATGAGGAAGAGGTCATAGGCGGGGATCGCCTTGCCCGCGATCTCGACCGCGCCCTTCAAACCCGGTGCGCGTGGCCCCAGCAGGTCATCGGCGCCGAAGACGATCACCACGAGGTCCTGCACCACCAGGGTGACGCCGAAGGTGGCGAGCAGTTGAAACAGCTCCGGCGCCCGGTAGATCCGCCGAAGCAGCGTCATCTCCAGCAGGCCGCCCAGCACCGCCACGACCGCTACGGCGGCCGGCAAAGCCAGCCAGAAGCCGAGCGGACCGGACCAGGCATTGGCAAGCGTGCAGGCGACATAGGCACCCAGCATGTAGAAGGCGCCATGGGCGAAATTGACGATGCGGGTCACGCCGAAGATCAGCGAGAGGCCCGACGCGACCAGGAACAGCGAGGCGGCCCCGGCAAGGCCGCTCAGGAATTGGGCGATGATGGTTCCCACGAAGACCTCAGGGTGGGTTGTGTCGAGTGGGGAAGCTGCAACAAAATGTTGCGCTTTCGGTCGTAGGTCCCGTGCGCTGCAAACCAGCGGGATAAGGCGCGGGAATCCCTCCCCGGTTTCGGGGAGGGTGGACCGGCGAGGCCGGTTCGGGAGGGGGAGAGTGGCGCGGCCTTGCAATCCAATGATTCATCTGCGCCACTCTCCCCCTTCCGTCACTGCTACGCAGCGACACCTTCCCCGAAGCCGGGGAAGGATTTGCGCGCTTCACGCCGGGCGCATCGAGCATCATAGCAAGGATGTGCGAGTGCTCTTCACGGCGCCGGCCGCATGCCCTTCACCGTGGCGTCATCCGGCAGATAGTCCTTGCCGTCGCGATAGGCGAAATCGGTCATCACGCCATTGCCGTCCGCGACCCCCGTCTTGCCGACAAAGGCGCCCATGGTAGATTGATGGTCGATGGCGCGGAAGCTGATCGGCCCGAACGGGGTCTCCAGCGGCAGGCCTTCCGCCGCCTTGACCAGGGCGGCGGTGTCCGTCGAACCGGCCTTGGCCAGGATGGCGGCGGCGGCCTTCATGGTGACGTAGCCGACGATCGAGCCGAGGCGCGGATAGTCGTTGTACTTGGCCTGGTAGGCCTTGAGGAAGGCGTCATGCGCCGGGGTTTTCACTGCGTTCCAGGGATAGCCGGTGACGATCCAGCCCGTCGGCGCCTCGTCCTTGAGGGGGGCGAGATATTCGGGCTCGCCGGTGAGGAAGCTCACCACGGCCCGATCCTTGAACAGGCCCCGGGTCGAGCCCTCGCGCACGAACTTCACCAGATCGCCGCCGAAGGTGACGTTGAGGATGGCATCCGGCTTGGTGGCGAGCAGGGCTTCCACCACCGGACCGGCATCGATCTTGCCCTGGGTCGGCCATTGCTCGCCCACCCATTTCACGTCGGGGCGCTTGGCGCTGAGGATCTGCTTGAACACGGCGACGGCCGACTGGCCATATTCGTAGTTGGGTGCCACCGTGGCCCAGTTCTTGGCCGGCAGCTTGGCGGCTTCCTCCGCCAGCATCGCCGCCTGCATGTAGTTGGAGGGGCGCAGGCGGAAGGTCTGGGCATTGCCTTTCGACCAGGTGATGGCGTCCGTCAGCGGCTCGGCCGCCAGGAACATCACGTCCTTCTGCTTGGCGAAGTCGGAGACGGCGAGGCCGACATTGGAGAAGAAGGTGCCCATCAGCATGACGGCGCCATCGCTCGAGGTGAGCTCGTTGGCGGCGGTGATGGCGCTGGCGGGCTTGCCGCCATCATCCTTGGAGATCACTTCGAGCGGCTTGCCGTTGACGCCGCCGGCGGCGTTGATCTCCTCCAGCGCGAGCTGCCAGCCCTTGCGGTAGGGTTCGGTGAAGGCGGGCAGGCCGGAATAGGAGTTGATCTCGCCGATCTTGATGCTGTCGGCCGCATACGAAGGAAGGGCCGCGAACAAGGTCACGGCGACGGTGCCCGCGAGGGCCAGTCGAGACAAGATCCGCATTCAGGGTCTCCGCTCTGGATGTTGGAGGCTTTATGATTCTTGGACTGTGTCGGCTCGCGTCCTCCCGGTCCAGCGTCAAGGCCGTTGGGAGAGGGCGCAAACCGCCGCAGGCAGGCTGAAACGGCGGAAAATCGTTCGTATGCAAACGAGTTTCCGCTGCGAAGGTCGCTATTGTCAAGTCGAATGCTCGGTCGGCTTGTGGCGCGCGCCTTGCCCGGAATGGGGCGTTGGAGCAGGATAACGCCATGGGCTGGAAGGGGGCTGGCATGGTTGCGGCAGGCGGCAGACGATCGCGGTTCCGTCTGGCGGCGCTCATGCTGCTCCTGGGGCTGTGTTGGCTGGGGAGTGTCATCCCGCTTCCGGGGTTGAAGCAGGAGGCCGTGGCGTCTCTGTTCGGTCCCGACGGCCATGGAATGCTGAGACAGCTTTCCATCTTCGCTCTCGGCCTCGGTTCGCTCTTGACGGCGCTGGCCTATCTGGAAATAGCAAAGCTGCTGTTTCCCGGCCTGGCGCGATGGCAGGGCGTTTCTGCCGACAACATGTTCAGGCTGAACGACTATGTGCGTCTCGCCGCCGTGGCGATCGCCCTCTTCCAGGCCTATGGCGTGGCGGTGGCGTTGCAGCAGGGCCCCTATCTCGTCGCCGAATCACAAGGCGGTTTTGTCCTGGTGGCGATTGCCACCCTGCTCGGGGGCTGCGCCCTGCTGTGGTGGCTCGTCGATCGCATCACCCTGCTGGGCTTCGGCAACGGATTCTGGCTGGTCTGGGCGGCTGGTATCGTCTCAGGCTTTCCCAAGGATATAGTGCAGCTGGCGGACCTGACGCGAACCGGCTGGGTGGGGACGGATATCTGGCTGATCTTGGCCGGCTTCCTGTTGGCCGTATGCCTTGCCACCGTCATCGTGAATGCGCTGCTTGTCGACCAAACCAGCGCCGATATCGGCCCTCCGACGGCCTCGAACCGCGAGGCGACCCTTTCCGCCAGGACGGCCAGCCTAGCCCTGATCTGGCCGCCGCTGCTGGCCAATATCATTCTTGGCTATGTCGTGTGGCTGCTTCTGGCGTTTGGGCTATCGACCGAGACCGTTTACGCATGGATGGACCATGGGCGTCCGGCTCGTCTGCTCCTGCTCGCCCTCTTGCTCCCGCTTTTTTGCTTCGCCTATATGCGAACATGGCTCCGCGAGGGCGCGCAGGCAGGTTTCGTGACCCGTCCCAGACTTGTCTTCTGGATGCTTTGCGCGCTCCAGATCATCAGTTGCCTGGGAGGCGAGTGGCTCGAGCGTCACCTGAAATTGCCCTTCAGCCTTCACGGTGCCTCGCTCATTCTGTGCATCACCGTGGCGATGCGCTTCCTGAGAGGCCTATCGTTCGGCACCTTCTCATCGATGCCAAAGGCCGTGGCAACTGGTCCGGAATAGCGGGGCGCTTGCGGCTTAGACCTCATCCTTTGCGTAGGAGATGATCGACAGGAAGCGGATCGGCAATTGCCGCATCTCGTCGGGGCCGTGCGGGGCATCGGCGTCGAAGAACAGGCTGTCGCCGGGCGTGAGGTGGTAGAGCTTGTCGGCGTGGCGGTAGACCACCTCGCCTTCCAGCATGTAGATGAACTCCAGGCCCGAATGCTGGAACAGCGGGAAGACGTCGGACTCTTCCGTCAGCGTGATGACATAGGGTTCGACCACCACGCGGCCGGTATTGCCGGCATTGTGGCCGAGCAGGCGATATTGATGGCCGGCGCGCGTGCCGCGCCGCTCGATGAGCAGGCCTTCGCCCGCCTTGACGAACACCGCTTCGCGCCGTTCCTCGAAGCGCCGGAAGAAGGCGGTCACCGGCACGCCGAGAGCGCGCGACAAGGTCTGCAGCGTAGTGAGCGAGGGCGAGGTCACGCCATTCTCGATCTTGGAGAGCATGCCGAGCGACAGGCCCGTCGCGGCAGCAAGATCGGCGACGGTGATGCCCAGCTTGTTGCGGAAGGAGCGAACCTCGCGGCCGATCGCCACTTCCAGAATATTGTCACGGGCCCCACCGAGCGCATGGGGGTCCTGGCCGGGAAAGGCGGAGGCGGGCGGCAGTTCGCGGGTGGGGAAAGCATCCGAGAACAAGCCTTCACCATCGTCCGGATCGATTGGATCGGCATAACGGGGGCCTAATGTCGGGGCAATGACCGTCTGGCCTCCACGCCCGGCGGTGGGCGTCGGCACTGTCCTGACAGCTGGTGTAACCACCCGCTTCGTCATGCTCGTTCCTTTCACGTCCCTGCGGAGAGTCTGGCGCGTCCGGCGCTTTCTCCCCACTCATTCCCGTTTGCCCCGCACCCGGAAGGTCTGAATTCCAAGACCGCGGCCGGCTTCAGAAAAAACACGCTCTCCCGTAACGAGAGGAGAGTCGTTCCCGCTCGTGTGAAGGCAACCCAGTTGCGGTTGCCCAGCTGTGCGACAGCCAACTCCCCGGCTGCATTGGGCTAACGCTTGAAAAATATCGTGCGGCCCACCGAGCGACAAGCTGGATGCCGCCCGTTATCCCGCCAATATGGCGACCATCGGTCGGGATTCCAGACAAGAAGTTGCGATTTTGGATGGGAGAGACGGTCGAATTGCATTTTTCGCCCGGCAGCGCCGCGTTTCTTGCCAGCCGCGCGGGATCGCTGGGCGAATCGCCGCCCGCCTTCCGGCATCGTCTGCGCACGCGCAAACTGCAGTGGACCCTCATGCCCGCCTCCTGCTCCAGGTGATCTTGCTGCGGGTCTTCCTGAAGTGCAAGAATTTTTCCGAGCATTAAACGTTCAGAAAAATGGCGTGAATCTGCCAAAGAATGTCGCGAATGCGAAGTTTCTTGTCAGACAAGCGCTTGACAGGGGCCGCGCAACGGGCGCAGACTTTCCTGGCATAAAAACAAATTGCCTCTCAGTAACAAAAGCGAACCCGCAAGAGGCTGTATTCGGGAGGAAATATCTATGACACCGGGATCGGAAGATCCGCGGATCGAGGTGATGTATCGCCGCGACCGCGCCTGGGCTTTCGGCGCCATCGGCGCCCTCTGGCTCATCCTGCTTTTCGTCTTCTTCAAGATAGCGCCCGACAGCGGCTCGACGGGCATCACCATTGCCCTGCTCATCGCCGGGGGCCTGGTGCTGCTGTTCAACACGGCCGCGATCATTGCGCTGCTGCGCCACTATCACGAGGACAAGCTGCATCTTTACGGGCTCGACCTCCACTACATCGATGAAATGAAGAAGAGCAAGCGGTGAGGAGCTGACATGGCCAAGACACCTTCAGGCAAGACACCCTATCAGCCGCCCGAACAATCGGCGCTCGGCCAGGTCATCGATTCCATCGTGCTACTCGCCCTAGTGATCGCCAGCCTGTTCGCGCCCATCGCCCTTGGGCTTGCCGGGGGGGGCAAGGTGGATCTGACCTTTTCGGACAAGAGCTGGGCCGGCATGGGACAATCGTCGTTCGCCCAGTCGCTGTGGGAAAAGCTCGGCTATACCGCCGAAACGGCAGCGCCGATCATCGCCTCGCGCTTCGATTATTCCTTCTCGCTGCTGGCCTTCCTGCTCACCGCGGCGATCATCGTGATCTATTTCGGTTTCCTGATCTACTTCTCGGAAAAGGAATACCGGGATGTGATCGCCGAGCGCTTCGGCGACAAGTGAGGGCGATGCCGTGAATACATTCCATCTTCTCGAATATGCGGCCTGGGCGATCTCGATCCTGATCGGCGCCTGGATGCTCTACGACCTCATCAAGACCAACGCCACCTATTCGGAAGACATGCTGATGTCATCCCGAGAAGGTGAAATCGAAGATGAGCTGATCATCGACCCAACGCATAGAGGTGCAAAATGAGCGAGATCACCTCCAATGCGGGGGCTTCGGCGCATGTCCAAACCACGGTCATCCATGGCGAGAAAATCTCTCTGCTGCGCGTGCTCGGCCCCGCCCATGTCTGGGCGCTCGGGGTCGGCATCGTGCTGGTCGGCGAGTTCATGGGCTGGAACTTCGCCGTCGGCAAGGGCGGAGCGCTCGCGGCCCTGATCGCCTGCTGGACGGCGGGCCTGCTCTATACCTGCGTGGCCATGATCGATTCCGAGGTGACCTCGACCGTCGCCGCGGCCGGTGGCCAATATGCCCAGGCCAAGCACATCGTCGGCCCGTTGATGGCCTTCAATGTCGGCCTCTATCTGGTGATGGCCTACACCATGCTCGAAGCGGCCAATGCGATCACCGCCGGCTATCTGATCCAGACGGTAGGCGGCATGGCCGGTTTCGATGCGGTGCATGACAAGCCCTTCATCGTGCTCACCATCATGGGCCTGGCCCTGCTGAACTATCGCGGCGTCTATGCCACGCTCACCTTCAACCTGGTGATCACCGCCATCGCCTTCCTCGCCATCGTCTTCCTGTTCGTCGGTGCCAAGCCCTGGTCGGAGGACCTGCTCAAGCCCGCCGAATTGCTGACGGGCCTGCCCTATGGCTGGCTGGGCGTGGTTGCGTCGCTGCATTTCGGCCTGTGGTTCTATCTCGGCATCGAGGGCACCTGCCAGGCGGCCGAGGAGGTGCGCTCGCCCGCGCGCTCCCTGCCATTCGGCACCATGCTCGGCATGATCACCCTCCTGATCGCGGCCGCCATGACCTGGTATGTCTGCGTCAGCCTGATGCCCTGGGAATATCTCGGCCAGGCCACCACGCCCTTGTTCGACGCGGCCCGCATGACCGGTTCGACCGGGCTGATGGTCCTGTTGTTCGTGGGCACCATCTTCGCCACGCTGGCTTCGGCCAATGGCTGCATCAACGACGCCTCGCGTGCCTGGTTCTCGATGGGACGCGATCGCTACATGCCGGCCTGGTTCGGCGCGGTGCATCCGAAATACCGCACGCCCTTCCGCTCGATCTTCTTCCTGGTGCCGATCGCGCTGATCTTCGCGCTGGGCGCGCCGCTCGACCAGGTGGTGACCTTCTCGATCCTGTCGGGCCTGCTCGGCTACTCCTACATGACCTTCAACGTGATGATGTTCCGCTGGAAATGGCCGGTGGGCAGCATCAAGCGCGGCTATGTGCATCCCTTGCATCCGCTGCCGGCGATCGTGCTGTTCCTGCTGTGCTCGACTGCCTATTTCGCGGTGTTCCTGGGTTATGGCACCCAGCTCATTGCCATGATGGTGTTCTACATCGTGGTCTCGATGTGGTTTGCCTTCCACCGCTACAAATATGTGCGGCGAGGCGACCAGTTCACCATGCCCTGGCCTCGGCCCAGGGGATATTGAGGCGTTGAGGAGGCGGCCAGCATGACCTTGTTCGCATTTCTTGCCGTCCTCGTGGCGGGCTTCGCCGGCCTGGGCTGGCTTTTGAATCGCGAGAGGTCGGCGCTTTGGCGCCGGCGGAGGGCCCTGCTGGCCGATTGCCGCCCGCTTTTCGAGCGGGTGGAACAGGCGGATGGCGTGGGGGGATTCCCCCGGCTGTCCGGGGAGATCGCCGGCCGTCGCGTCGTGGTCGAATTGATGCCCGATACGATGACGCTGCGGCGCTTGCCGCAGCTTTGGCTTTCACTGACGGTAATGATGCCGCTGCCGGGGGGAGCCGCCTTCGGCGTGTTGGCGCGCCCTTCCGGCAGCGAGTTCTACGCCCGCACGCCCGACCTGCCGGTGCGTCTCGAGCCACCCGCCGGCTTGCCCGAGGACGTGATGGTAAGAGGCCGGCGGCGTGGTGCAGCCTTCCTGGCCCAGGCGGAGCGGGCGATCGCAGACCTCATGGCCGATCCCAGGGTCAAGGAGGTGCTGGTGATGCCAGCCGGCCTGAGGGTGGTCTTTCAGGCCGCCGAAGGGCAGCGAGGCCAGCATCTGCTGCTGCGTCAATGCGATTTCGGTGACGCAGGTTTCGATCCCGCCCTGTTCATGCGGCTTTATGATGGTCTGGAGGAGATCGCCCGCAGGCTGTCGCCTGCGCCGACGCCCGCGCATCTGCAGGAGACGCGTGGCCAGCGGGCCTAGGGCGCATCGTCAGTTAGGAATAGACTTCTGGATTGCTTCGCCGCTCCTGCAATGGCGATTGAATCAGAGTCGCAGTGCTCAAATCACCGTCAGGAGGGCGCCATGGCCGCAGCCATGCTCGCGAAACCCTTTCATCCCTATCTCATCCTCGCCCTCGCCGTTGCGCTTCCCGGGGTCGGCCATGTCGCTCTTGGCCGCCAGATGCGCGGGTTGGGATTTGCGTTCTTCACGCTCCTGTTCGCCTTTCTGAGCTGGCATTTGTCGACGCCGGAGACGTCTCCGATCGGCCGCATGGCGGGAGGCCTGTTCGTCTGGGCGCTTTCGATCCCGGATGCCTACCGGGTGGCGCGCCTGCGCTGGGAACGCTGGCGCCAGCAGGCCTGAGAGCTTCATTTTCTCGCTGTTTCCTGTGAGGAAAATCCGTTTCCAAAAAAATATTCCTCACAGGAAAAAAATGTTCAGGTGGATATTGCTGGCGCCTCAGGAAATTGCTAGCCTCCCTGAAATCAACGCATGAGGGACCCGTGCTATGTGTGGCATTGTCGGCCTGTTTCTGAAGGATAAGAGCCTGGAGCCCCAATTGGGTACGCTCCTGTCGGGTATGCTCGCCACCATGTGCGACCGCGGCCCGGATTCGGCCGGGTTCGCGATCTATGGCGCGCCGCAAGCCGGCAAGGCCAAGATCACCGTCCAGTCGGCCGATCCGGCCAAGGATTTCGAGGGTCTCTCTGCCCTGGTCGAAAAGGCCGTTGGTGCCAAGGTCTCCATCACGCCGAAGGACACCCACGCCGTTCTCGTCCTCGATGCCGACAAGGCCGAAGCGGCCCGCCAGGCCATCAAGGCTGAGCGCCCTTCGATCCGCATCATGGGTGCGGGCGAGGCGATCGAGATCTACAAGGAAGTGGGCTATCCCACCGAGGTCGCCAAGCGTTTCGGCCTGGCCGGGATGACCGGCAGCCATGGCATCGGCCACACCCGCATGGCGACGGAATCGGCGGTGACCACGCTCGGCGCCCATCCCTTCTCGACCGGCGCCGACGAGTGCCTCGTGCACAATGGCTCGCTGTCCAACCACAACAATCTGCGCCGCGAGCTCAGGCATGACGGCATGACCTTCGAGACCGAGAACGACTCGGAAGTCGCGGCCGCCTATCTGACCTGGCGCATGAACCAGGGCCTCAATCTCGGCGAGGCCATGGAGAAGGGCCTCGACGACCTCGACGGCTTCTTCACCTTCGTGGTCGGCACCAAGGACGGCTTCGGGGTGGTGCGCGATCCTGTCGCGTGCAAGCCGGCCGTGCTCGCTGAGACCGATCAATATGTCGCCTTCGGGTCCGAATATCGCGCTCTGGTCAACCTGCCCGGCATCGAGGATGCCAAGGTGTGGGAGCCCGAGCCGGCCACCGTCTATTTCTGGGAGCGCTGAGGCATGGATCAACTTGCGAAGAAAGTCGCGAGCGTGAGCACGGACGTTGAAAAGATCGATCTGGCCAAGACGCCGTTGCGCGAGCTCAACCAGGCTCTGCACGCGCTCAAGGCCGGCACCAACGCCACCTCCTGGGAGGTGAGCAATCCCAAGGGCTCGCATGCCCTGGCCGTCGGTGTCGACGCGCCCGTGCGCATCGATGTCAAGGGCAGCGTCGGCTATTACTGTGCCGGCATGAACAAGGAAGCCACTGTCGTCGTGCACGGCTCTGCCGGCCCGGGCGTGGCCGAGAACATGATGTCGGGCGAAGTCCGCATCAAGGGCGATGCCAGCCAATATGCCGGCGCCACCGGCAAGGGCGGTCTTCTGGTGATCGAAGGCAACGCATCGTCGCGCTGCGGCATCTCGATGAAGGGCATCGACATCGTGGTGAAGGGCAATATCGGCCACATGTCCGCCTTCATGGCCCAGTCGGGCAATCTGGTGGTCTGTGGCGATGCCGGCGACGCCCTGGGCGACTCGATCTACGAGGCTCGCTTGTTCGTGCGCGGCAAGGTGAAGAGCCTGGGGGCCGACTGCATCGAGAAGGAGATGCGCCCCGAGCATCTGGAAATCCTCGGTGGGCTGCTGGCCAAGGCCGGCTTCACCGACGTCAAGCCCGAGGAGTTCAAGCGCTACGGCTCGGCCCGTACGCTCTACAACTTCAACATCGACAATGCGGATGCCTACTGACCTGGGATCACAGGCTCTCGGCCTGCTCTTCCCGCTGCATCGACTGTTTCCAGAGCAGGCTATAGGCCTGCGATCCCAGGATTGACCTCATGAGCTATCACAATCCGCCGACCGTTCCGCGCAAGTCCGCGACTTTCGACGATTACACCCTGTCCGAGATCCGCCGCGCCGCCACCACCGGCATCTATGACATCCGCGGCGGCGGCGCCAAGCGCAAGGTCCCGCATTTCGACGACCTGCTCTTCCTCGGCGCTTCGATCTCGCGCTATCCGCTCGAAGGCTATCGCGAGCGTTGCGCCACCAATGTCGTGCTCGGCTCGCGCTTCGCCAAGAAGCCGATCGAGCTCAAGATCCCGATCACCGTGGCCGGCATGAGCTTCGGCTCCCTGTCGGGCCGCGCCAAGGAAGCCCTCGGGCGTGGTGCCTCGCTGGCGGGGACCTCGACCACCACGGGCGACGGCGGCATGACGCCGGAAGAGCGCGGCCAGTCCAAGACGCTGGTCTATCAATATCTGCCTTCGCGCTACGGCATGAATCCGGACGACCTGCGCAAGGCTGACGCCATCGAGGTGGTAGTCGGCCAGGGCGCCAAGCCCGGCGGCGGCGGCATGCTGCTCGGCCAGAAGATCTCCGACCGCGTCGCTCAGATGCGCACGCTGCCCAAGGGCATCGACCAGCGCTCCGCCTGCCGCCATCCCGACTGGACCGGGCCGGATGATCTCGAGATCAAGATCCTCGAGCTGCGCGAAATCACCGATTGGGAAAAGCCGATCTATGTGAAGGTTGGCGGCGCCCGTCCCTATTACGACGTGGCCCTGGCGGTGAAGGCCGGCGCCGACGTGGTGGTTCTCGACGGCATGCAAGGCGGCACGGCCGCCACCCAGGAAGTCTTCATCGAGAATGTCGGCCAGCCCACGCTCGCCTGTATCCGTCCTGCCGTGCAGGCGCTGCAGGACCTGAACATGCATCGCAAGGTACAGCTGATCGTCTCCGGCGGCATCCGCAACGGTGCCGACGTCGCCAAGGCCCTGGCGCTCGGCGCGGACGCGGTCTCGGTCGGCTCGGCAGCCCTGATCGCCCTCGGCGACAACGACCCCGCACTCGAGGACGAATATCGCAAGCTCGGCACCACCGCCGGCGCCTATGACGACTGGCACGAGGGCAAGGATCCGGCCGGCATCACCACGCAGGATCCCGAGCTGATGGAAAGGCTCGATCCGGTCAAGGCAGGCCGTCGCTTGGCCAACTACCTCAAGGTGATGACGCTGGAGGCCCAGACCATCGCCCGTGCCTGCGGCAAGAACCACGTCCACAATCTCGAGCCGGAAGACCTGTGTGCCCTCACCATCGAGGCCGCGGCCATGGCCCGCGTACCGCTGGCAGGCACCAGCTGGATCCCCGGACAGGGTTTCTGAAGATATGCCGGTCTTCGGACCGGCATATTCTTTGTCCACCATGATCAAAAGATGCCGATCTGAAGATCGGCACACCTAACCATCCATTTATCGGGATTCCGCACATGACCCAGGATTTGGCGACGCTCGCCAGGGAAAAAGGCATTCGCTATTTCATGATTTCCTACACGGACCTGTTCGGCGCCCAGCGCGCCAAACTGGTTCCGGCAGCAGCGATCGCCGACATGCAGAAGGACGGCGCCGGTTTCGCCGGTTTTGCTACCTTCCTGGACCTGACACCGGCCCATCCCGATCTGTTCGGCCTGCCCGATCCCAGCGCGGTGATCCAGCTGCCCTGGAAGAAGGAAGTCGCCTGGGTTCCCGCCGACTGCGTGATGGAAGACAAGCATGTCGGCCAGGCGCCGCGCGTGGTGCTCAAGAACGTCATGGCCAATGCGGCCAAGGAAGGGCTCTATGTGAAGACCGGCGTCGAGGCCGAGTTCTTCCTGATCGATGCCGACGGCACCGCCATCTCCGACGCCATGGATTGCGCCGCCAAGCCCTGCTACGACCAGCAGGCCCTGATGCGCCGCTATGACGTGATCGCCGAGATCTGCGACTACATGCTGGAGCTGGGCTGGGGCCCCTACCAGAACGACCACGAGGACGCCAACGGCCAGTTCGAGATGAACTGGAACTTCGACGACTGCCTCATCACCGCCGACCGGCACTCCTTCTTCAAGTTCATGGTGCGCTCGGTCGCCGAGAAGCACGGCCTGCGCGCCACCTTCATGCCCAAGCCCTTCATGGGGCTGACCGGCTCGGGCTGCCATGCCCATATCTCGGTGTGGGACGAGACCGGCAAGGTCAACATGTTCTACGACAACAAGGACGAGATGGGCTTGTCGCGGCAGGGCTATCACTTCCTCGGCGGCATCATGAAGCATGCCGAGAGCCTGTCGGCGATCACCAATCCGACGGTGAACTCCTACAAGCGCATCAACGCCCCCCGCACCATCTCCGGCGCGACCTGGGCCCCGAATTCGGTGACCTGGACCGGCAACAACCGCACCCACATGGTGCGCGTGCCCGGCAAGGGGCGCTTCGAGCTGCGCCTGCCAGACGGCGCCGCCAATCCCTATCTGATGCAGGCCGTGATCGTCGCCGCCGGCCTCGACGGCATCCATTCCAAGGCCGATCCCGGCAAGCGCTACGACATCGACATGTACCAGATGGGCCATACGGTGACGGACGCGCCCAAGCTGCCGCTGAACCTGCTCGATGCTCTGCGCAATTTCGACGCGGACGAGTCGCTGAAAGCCGCGTTGGGCAATGACTTTTCGGCTGCCTACCTCAAGCTCAAGCGTCAGGAATGGAACAGCTACGCCAGTCATCTGACCCAGTGGGAGCGCGACCACACGCTCGACATCTGATCGCGGCGAACAGGTCAGAAAGATCAAGGGCGCCGGAGCCATCCGGCGCCCTTCTTTTTGGAAGCTCTCACAGGAGCCCCTCTGCTCTTCACCCCTTCAGAAACGTGGCCTGTTCGATGGCTTCGCGCGCGATTTCCTGCAGCAGCACGCCGCCTCGATGCAGCGCGCGCGAGGCATGGCTGTCCGAACGCCGGGCCTGCCGCACCAGATGCGCCGCCGCCGGCCTGGCGGCCCTGGCGAGGGCCTGCGGATCGGCTGAAGCCAGCCGCCGCAGTACGGTGCGAATTGGTCGCGCGGCGGCCTTCTGGGTCTGTGCCAGCCTGTCGAGCTCCATGGCGGCCTCGCCGATGGTCAGGGCGGCCAGCATGCCGGCCATATCCCGGTCCATCACGGCGCTGGTCAGGGCCTTTTCGGCGGCAAGTTGCCGGCCGAAACGGTCCGCGGTCCGGCTGAACCATTCCGCCGAGGTCCAGATCCCCGGTGTGCTGCCGATCAAGGCGAGATCATGCCGGATGGCTTGGTGCAGGCGGCGGCGCGTCGCCTGGGCATTGGGCGGGAACAGCAAAGCGAAGGCAAGCGTGCCGCAGGCGATGCCGGCCAGCAGCGTCATGCCACCATTGAAGAAGCCGGCAGCCTCGGTGCGGACATCGTTGCTCGGCCCCACCAGGTCCCAGAAGAAGATGGCAAAGCTCGCTGCGGGAGCAGCCGTACGGGGGTGGCGCATGGCGATCCCGGCGGGAACCATGAACAGGCTGACCACGGCAGCGAGCAGCGGGAAGCCCGAGATCATCGGCATCAGCGCGAAGTTGCAGATGGCGCTGGCCGCAAAGGCCCAGCCCGTGCCTTTCAGGAAGCCGAGGCCGGCGGCGACCGGATCGTCCCGTGTGGCGAACAGGGCGCAGACCACGCCGACGATGGTGACGAAGCCCGAACCGGTCGGGGCTGCCGTCATGATCCAGGCGGCTGAGGCGAGCAGCACGGCGGCGACGGCGCGGATGCTGTTGTGCAGTGCCGCCGTCCAGTCGACGTGGAAGGCGAAGTCGAGGCGCGAGGGCGGTGGTTCCGGCCTGGCTAGGAGCGCCCGGCGCGCCAGGGCCGTCTGCAGGGAAGAGAGCAGCGCGTCGAGCCGATCATACAGGAATAGCTGTTCGTCCCCGCCCTCGCCCCGGTCATCGGGGAAGGAGAGGACCGCACCAAGACGCCCGCGCAAGGCGACGATTGTCGCCTGCTCGTTGGTGCTGCCATTGGCGACGGCTTGCAGCAAGGCGGAAGTTTCGACCAGGAAGATGTCTCCCTGGCCGTCCCGCTGGGTCAGATAGTCCCGCAGGCTGTGCGCGGCGGCGAGCTGGGCCAGCGTTGCGCTGGCGGCGGCGCGGACATGCCCGAGGGCACTGCGTGCGAGGGTGGAAGCGGAGGCGGCATATTCGGCCGTGGTGTCCAGGGCCAGAGCCTTGGCGAACAGGCGCTGCAACGCCGGTGTTGCTGCTGCCTCTCCAGTGATGGCACGGGCACAGATCCCGGCGGCCTGCCGGATATAGGCGTCGAGGCCGGCGCGGACATCGTCCAGGGGCCGGGAGGGAGCAAGGATGGCGCTCAGCGTGGCCTCCACCCCGATGCCGAGCAGGATATAGACGAGGCGCGCCTCGGCGACGTCGAAGATCTGCGAGGGGTTGGCAGCCGCATCCAGGGTGATGATCGCCGCGGTATAGCCGGCCAGCACGGCGCCATAGGCGCGGAAATTCCGCAGCGCCGTGGCGACGCCGGTGCACAGCCCGATCCAGATGGCGAGAGCGCAGAGAAGCAGTTCCGGCGCCTGGGCGAACAGGGCGGTGAGGGAGACGGCGATGCCCGTTCCCGTGAAGGTGCCGAGGACGCGATAGCGTGCCTTCGACAGCGTCATGCCGCGGCTGCCTTGGGCCACGATCCACACCGTCATGGCCGCCCATTTCGGGCTGTCCAGATTGATCAGGAAAGCGAGGTAGAGCGCGATCAGCGAGGCGGCCGTCGTCCGCAAGGCGAAGGCGATGCCGCTCCAGCTGGTGCCGGGCGGCGCCTGCGTCAGCCGAGTCCACAAGGGCATCGGCCCATGCGTGGACGTGGACTGGGCGGTCATGCAGGCGCTTATAGCGCCAGGACAGGAATGGAATAACTATGGCTATTTGGCAAAAACTATTGCTGAATATGGAATAGTCATTGCGAGGTGCCGATTGCATAATCTCCAGAGCCTCTGGATCTTCCTGCGCGTGGTCGAGAGGGGTGGTTTCACCGCCGCGGCGAGCCAGCTCGGCCTGCCGCTGAGCACGGTGAGCCGGCGCGTTACGGCGCTCGAAGAGGATCTCGGCGTGCGCCTGCTCAACCGGACGACGAGGCGGGTGTCGCTCACCGAAGCCGGGCGGGATTTCTACGAACGCTGCAGCCTTGCCGAGGAGATCCTGGAGGAGGCCGATCTGTCGGTTCGCGCCTTGCGGACCGACCCGGAGGGCACGCTGCGCCTTCTGGTCCCCTACGCCCTCGGCCTGATCGCGCTGGAACCGGCCCTGGAGGAATTTCGGCGCCGTTATCCCAGGATCAGGCTGGCGCTGACCTTCGACAATCATCCGCTCGATCTGGTGGAGCACGGCTTCGACGTGGCGCTGCGGACGGGCGTGCTGCCCGATTCCAGCTATGTTGCCCGGCGCCTGGGACGATCACGGGCTCGCCTGCTCGCCAGCCCCTCTTATCTCGAGCGCGCCGGGCGCCCTGCCTCCCCGCAGGAGCTTTCCGATCATGCCGTGCTGGCCCATGGACCGGGAGAGTTCCTGACCACTTGGCGGCTGAGAAGCAAGGCCGGAAGCGAAGTCGAGGTCGCGGTCCGCCCGATCCTGATGTCGAACGAATCCGACACCATCATCCGCCAGATGCTCAAGGGGGCCGGCATTGCCCTGGTGTCCACCCGGCTGATGGCCAATCGGGCCGGAGAGCAGCCCTTCGAGATCGTGCTGCCGGACTGGCACCGGGCCGAGGATGCCGAGGTCTGGGCGCTCTACTCCAAGCGCGCCACGCGTGACCGCAAGATCCAGGCCTTCGTCGAATTCGCGGCAGAGATCTTCGCGCCCTGGACGAGGGATCCGGACGCGGAAGAAGCCTGAGGGCCGAAACCGCATATTTCGGGCGCTGGTTTCCTGGCGGTGTTGATTGTGCTGTTCGAAGCGCGATACCGTCACGCCGACAATCTCAAGCAGGCCCTGTCGTGATCGCCATCCTCGCGGCTCTCGCCGCCTCCTGTACCTGGGCTTGCGCTTCCCTGGTTTCCCATGCCCCGGCCCGGCATCTCGGTGCGTTCGCCTTTGCCAGGATACAACTGCCGACATCCGCGCTGCTCCTGGTCGTCATCGCCACGATGGTGGGTGGCTGGCCTACGATTGAGGTGGGGAACTGGTCGATCTTCCTTATCAGCGGCTTTGTCGGCATCCTCATGGGCGATATCGCCTTGTTCAACTGCCTGAGAAAGGGCGGGCCGAGGCGAATGCAGCTTCTGTTCGCCTTGAATGCGCCGCTGGCAGCGGTTCTGGGCTATGTCTGGCTGAGCGAAAGCCTGAATTTTCGGTCGATCCTCGGAATGGTCCTGGTGCTGGGCGGTGTCGTCATAGCCATCCTCCACAACCGCAAAGCCGATACGGAGAATGATCTCGATGAGCTCCGAGGCTCCTTGTTCTCGGTGATTGCCTGGGGGCTCCTCGCGGCTCTGTGCCAGGCCATAGGCCTCATTGCGGTGAAACCGATATTGTCAGCCGGGGCGAATCCATTCGCGGTATCGGCCCTTCGCACGCTGGCGGCAGCGATCCTGATCCTTGCGGCGGCTCGCCTGAAGGAGCGGCGACAGCCATCCGAAGCGCCGGCAATGCGTTGGGTGGCCCAAACGGTCATTGCGGGTTGGCTCGGCTACGGCTTGGCCATGACCCTGCTTCTGATTGCGCTCGGTCGTTTCGAAACGGGCATCGTTGCGACTTTGGGCGCAACCGTCCCGGTGATGATGCTGCCACTCATCTGGATCCGGACAGGGAGGCGGCCATCGATGCCCGCTTGGGTCGGTGCCTTGATCGTGGTGGCGGGAACGGCTCGGATTCTGATCCGGAGTTGAGCGCGATCGAGGCCGTGCTCGGCGCTCATCCAAGAACGGCGGTGGCGATCTCGAGCCAGAGCGCCGTCGTCACCACGGAAAAGGCGGTGGCGATGGTGATCTGGTTGGAGGCCAGGGATTGTTCCGTCTTGAGCTGGATCGCGATCAGATAGGAGTTCACGCCCGACGGCAGGCTCGCCGCGGCCACGGCGACCTTGGCCGGGAAAGGCGGCAGGCCGAACAACCAGGCGGCGCCGAGGGCGACGGCCGGCATCAGCAGCAGTTTCAGTCCAGACAGGACCAGTGCCGGCCTGAGGTTACCGGAGAGGCCGAATCGGCGCAGGCCGAGGCCCATGGCAAACAAAGCGATCGGACCGGCCACGTCGGCGAGGGCGTCAACGAAGCGATTGGCGATGCCGGGCAGGGGAACGCCGCCCGCCCGCCAGGCGAGGCCGGCGAAGATGCCGATGATCAGGGGATTGCTGAGCAGCCTGCGCAGGAAGTCGCGAATGATCGCCAGGGGATGCAGCGGCTCCTGGCGCCGTGGCCCGAACCAGTGGAACAGCAGGATCGAGGCCATCAGCATGGTGGGCAGATGCACCGAGATGATCAGCGAGAGGATCTCGAAGCCCTCATTGCCGAAGACGCCGAGCATGAAGGGAATGCCGAGCAACACCAGGTTGGAGAAGGCGGCGGAGACGCCGCCGATCACGCCGGCCTGGCCATCACGCCGGAACAGGCGAGTGGTCACCAGGTGGCCGGCGATCCAGGCTGCGGCAACGGCGGTGAAATAGGTGGCCCACAATTGCCAGGGTGCCGAGCCATGGAAGCTCGAGGTGACCATGGTGCGGAACAGCAGCAGCGGCAGGGCGACGCGGACGGCAAAATCGGAAAGGGCATCCCCCGTCTCGGGTTTGAGATAGGAGCTTGCTCCCGCGCCATAGCCGAGTGCGACCAGGCCGAAGACGAACAGCACGGTTTCGACCAGAGGCGACATCGGCTCCTTGGGGCATTCGGGTGGCAGCCTGTGCCACCTCCTTCTGCCCCAAGGTCTCGCAATGCCTGGTGATTCCGTCAAATGACGGCTTCAAGATCAAGAGGCACCAATCCTGTCAGCGAAGCCTTTGTTACACGGTGTGCCGATCTCCAGATCGGCACCTTCCTCGCCAACAAACAGAGCCTTTCCAAGGATGCCGATCTGGTGATCGGCACACCGGTCCGCGTTTATTCCGCAGCGTTGATCTTTTACACCCTCACACCTGCCCGATGCGCCATTGATAGGGGGGCGGCGTGCCGTTGACGGCAAAGTCCCCGATGATCCGGTCCTTGTAGATGCGCGGATTATGCGAGGAGAGGGTGCGCGCATTGCGCCAATGACGGTCGAGGGCGGCGGAGCGCTGCGTGGCGGAGGCGCCGAGCGCGTCGAACACGATGGTGGAGGCATCGAGGATCAAAGTGGTGACCACGGTCTGGGCCTGTGCCACCTCGAGCTCGGCGACGGCATTGGCTGCTTCCTCCGCCGCGGCGTCGCCGGCAAAGCGGGTATCGAAGGCGCGCTGCACGGCCTCGGCTGCCTTGAGCACGATGGCCCCGGCCGAATAGGCCGCGCCACGGATCCGCCCGACCACCTGCAGCACCTGGGCATCCTCGCTCGGGCGCGGAGAGGGGGCGTTGGAATAGCTGCGGCGGCGGGCCTTCACCGCCGCGGCGACGTCGTCGCTGGCAGCACGGCCGATGCCTGCGAGCGTCGCCAGATGCACGAGCTGGTAGAAGGCGGCCGAATATTTGAAGCGGTCGTCATCGATGACGACATCGGCGGGGTCGACGGGGGCATCGGTGAAGGTGGTGGTGCCGCTGGCGGTGAGGATCTGGCCGAAGCCGTCCCAATCGTCGACCACGTCGACACCCGGCGCGTGGCGGGCGACCACGGCCGAAAGCGACTGGCCCTCCTCGCCGCTGGCGCCGATGTCGATCCAGTCGGCGAAGAGGGAACCGGTGGTGTAATATTTGGCGCCGGTGACCGAGGCGGCCTTTCCGGCTTGAAGCTTCACGATGGTGGAGAAGGCGGCCTGCTTGGCTTCGCCGATCTCGGTCCAGGCGCTGCCGGCGATCTCGCCGCGGGAGAGGCGCGGCAGCCAGCGGTCGCGGCGATCCTGGGCGCGGGCATTGACGATGTCCTCGGCGAAGCCGAAATGGGCGCGCAGGGCCTGCGTGACGTTGGAATCGGCGTGGGAAAGCTCGATCAGCAGGGCGAAGAGCTGCGGCAGGCTGGCGCCGAAGCCGCCTTCCTTTTCCGGCACGCGCAGGGCGCCGAAGCGGGCATCCTTGAGCCAGCCGATCGGTTCATGCGGCAAGGTGCGATTGAGTTCCCGCTCGACGGCACCCTCGCGGATGCGTTCGAAGACGGAGCGGAAGGTGGCGGCGAGTTCGTCGTAATTATGTCCCGGCCCGCTGCCCCAGCCCGTCGCCACTATCGATGCCTTCTGTGTCATCTGTCTGATTCTCTTAGCTTTTATCAAGTGATCCCACGCCGAACCCTGTTTCCTGTCCAGCCGGGTCGGTGTCGATTCCATCTATTTTGTATATATTCTCTATAAAAATACTAGACATTTAGTTTGCAGGACGTTTTCATAAGCGCCGACCGATGCGGTAGCCGGGTGCGGTGCCGCCGCTGTTTTCAGATGTGGAGATTGGGAATGCCCCGCCAGATACGCTTCAACGCCTTCGACATGAATTGCGTGGGTCACCAATCACCGGGCTTGTGGGCGCATCCGCGCGACAAATCGTGGAAATACAAGGATCTCGACTACTGGCAGGATCTGGCGCGGACGCTGGAGAAAGGTATCTTCGACGGCATCTTCATCGCCGATGTCATCGGCTATTACGACGTCTACAAGGGCTCGAACTACCACGCCCTCCACCAGGCCGCGCAGATCCCGGTCAACGACCCCTTGCAGTTGGCGGCTCCGATCGCGCTGGCCACCGAGCATCTGGGCATCGGCATCACCGCATCGACCTCCTTCGAGCATCCCTATACCTTCGCCCGGCGCCTCGCCACGGCGGATCATCACTCCAAGGGGCGCGTCGGCTGGAACATCGTCACCTCCTATCTGGAGAGCGGCGCCAAGAACGTCAGCCAGGGGGGCCTGCGCCAGCACAACAACCGCTACGAAGTCGCCAACGAATATGTCGAAGTGCTCTACAAACTCCTGGAAGGCTCCTGGGAGGAAGGGGCGGTGCGGCGCGACCGTGAGAACCGCATCTTCACCGATCCCGACAAGGTCCATGAGATCGGCCACAAGGGCAAATATTTCGAGGTGCCCGGCTATCAGCTCACCGAGCCCTCGCCGCAGCGCACGCCCGTGCTCTACCAGGCCGGTGCCTCCGGGCCGGGCAAGACCTTTGCCGCCGGCCATGCCGAATGCGTCTTCGTGGCAGCGCCGACCAAGTCGCTGCTGAAGGCCTATGTCGCCGACATCCGCCGCCAGGCCGCGGCCGCTGGCCGCGATCCGCGCAAGATCCTGATCTACAACCTCACCACGGTGATCGTCGACGAGACCGAGGCCAAGGCGCAGGCCAAGTTCAAGGACTATGAGTCCTATACCTCCTATGACGGCTCGCTGGTCTTCCTCTCCGGCTGGAGCGGTATCGATTTCGGGCAGTATGCACCCAGCGATCCGATCAAGAAGGTCGAGACCAACGCCATCATCTCGGTGGTCGAGCATTTCGCCGGCGAGGACAAGACCTGGACCATGGAGGAACTGGCGCGCTGGGGCGGCATTGGTGGCCTCGGTCCGGTTTTCGTCGGTTCGGCTTCCCACATCGCCGATACGCTGCAGGAATGGGTCGAGGAGACCGATGTCGACGGCTTCAACCTTGCCTATGCGGTGACGCCGGAGAGCTTCGAGGATGCCGTCGGCTATCTCGTGCCGGAGCTGCAGAAGCGAGGGGCCTATCCCACCGCCTACAAGCCTGGCACGCTGCGCGAGAAGCTGTTCGGCGAAGGCCCCTATCTGCCGGCCAGCCACCCCGCCCATGCCTATCGCGACATCGAGGGGGTGAAGCGCCGCGAGGCTGATGAACGTGAGGCAGGCGTCTCCCGCCTCGCCGCCGGACGGTGATGCCGATGCCGGCGCCCCTCCTGCAGCTTCACGACGTCTCCCTGTCCTTCAAGGGCGTCAGCGCCCTGAGCCGGCTGAGCTTTTCGGTCGAGCAGGGGGAGATCTGCGCGCTGATCGGGCCCAATGGCGCCGGCAAGAGTTCCCTCCTCAACGTGATCAACGGCGTCTACCGGGCCGACGAAGGCGATGTCGTCTTCGACGGTGCCAGGTTCGAGGCCATTCATCCCTACAAGGCGGCCCATCTCGGCATCGGGCGGACCTTCCAGCACAATGCCCTGTTCGATCGGCTGAGCGTCGTCGAGAACGTCAAGGCGGGGCTAGCGCGCTGGGGCCGCGCCACCTTTGTGGAGAACATCTTCCGGGTGGGGCGCGATGCGGCGGAGCGCTGGTGCTTCGAAGCGCGGACACATGAGATCCTGGGTTTTCTCGGCCTGGAGCGCCATGCCAACACGATCGTCTCCACGCTGCCCTATGGCCTGCAGAAGCGCGTCGACCTCGCCCGCGCCTTGGCGGCCTGGCCGAAACTGCTGCTCCTGGACGAGCCCATGGCCGGCATGAACCAGGAGGAGAAACAGGCGATGAGCCGGCTCATCGCCGATGTGAACGGCAAGCTCGGCACCACCGTCGTGCTGATCGAGCATGATATCGGCATCGTCATGGGCCTCGCCCATCACGTCGTCGTACTCGATTACGGCCGCAAGGTCGGCGACGGCACGCCCGATGCCGTGCGCGAAGATCCCGACGTCATCGCCGCCTATCTCGGCACGGTTCACTGAGGGGGGGATGATGATCCAACGTACCCATCGCAACTGTTCCGAAACAAGCGCGACTCCCTTCTCCCCTTGTGGGTTATCGGAATCACACATCTCGGTATTGCCAGTCTATGGCGACGGAAATCCTTCCCCGGCTTCGGGGAAGGTGGCGATGCGCAGCATCGACGGAAGGGGGAGATTGGCGCGACACCGCCAATTGTGGCCCACAAACCGCCACTCTACCCCATCCGACCTCACTGCGTTCGGCCACCTTCCCCGAAGCCGGGGAAGGATAACCGCGCCTTGTCCTGCCATGTTGAGATGTGTGAATAAGATAGCTCTTTGCGGGAGAAGGCAGGTCGCGTCACGGCAAGCCAGGGCCTGCGTAATCCCATGACCTTTTTTCTCGAAACCCTGATCGGCGGTCTCCTCGCCGGCGTGATGTATGGCCTGGTCGCGATCGGCTTCGTGCTGATCTACAAGGCTTCCGGCGTCTTCAATTTCGCGCAAGGGTCCATGCTCCTGTTCGCCACGCTCACTTTCGTGACGCTGGTCGAGCGCGAGGTGCCGTTCTGGGCCGCGATCCTGCTGACCGTCGCGGTGATGGTTTTTGGTGCGGTGCTGATCGAGCGCCTGGTCCTGCGACCCCTGGTCAATCGCGATGCGTTGACCCTGTTCATGGCGACCCTCGGCCTCACCTTCGTGATCGAGGGGCTGGCGCAATTGCTGATGGGTTCGGACGTGCACATGCTCGACCTAGGCATCGACGACGTGCCGATCTCCGTTGCCGGCCTCTCGATCAGTCAGTTCGATCTCTTCGTCTCCGGCGGAGCCCTCGTCCTGGTCGTCGCGCTTTCCATCCTGTTCGATCGTACCCGCATGGGCATTTCGCTCAGGGCCGTCGCCGACGACACGCTTGCCGCCCAGTCGATCGGCATCCGCCTGCCGGCGATCTGGCGCATCGTCTGGAGCGTGGCCGGCATCGTTGCTCTGGTCGCAGGCCTGGTCTGGGGCGCCCGCCAGGGCGTGCAATATTCGCTGTCACTGGTGACGCTGAAGGCCCTGCCGGTGCTGATCATCGGCGGCTTCTCCTCCGTGCCGGGCGCCATCGTCGGTGGCCTTCTCGTGGGTGCCGCCGAAGCCCTGGCCGACATCTATCTGGGGCCGCTGCTGCAGGGCAGCGTGTCGACCTGGTTTGCCTATATCCTCGCCGTGGCCTTCCTGCTGGTGCGTCCGGCCGGGCTGTTCGGCGACCGTGCCATCGAAAGGGTCTAGCGATGTCCCTCCTATCGCAATCCGGCGAAGGCCTCGTCCTGTCGCAGGGCCGCAGCCTCAATCCCCGCTTCTTCGCCATCGCCGGCGTGCTGGCGGCCGCCTTCGTGGTCGTGCCCCTTATCGCCAGCGATTACTGGCTGTCCTCCATCATCATCCCCACCATCGTGATGGGGGTGGCGGGCCTCGGCCTCAACCTCCTGATGGGCTATACCGGGCTGGTGTCGCTCGGCTCGGCCGCCTTCATGTCGGTCGGCGCCTTCGCCAGCTACAATCTCCTGTTGCGCGCACCGTTCCTGCCGCTGCCGGTCGTGCTGGTGCTGGCAGGCCTGATCGCGGCTCTGGCCGGCATCGTCTTCGGCCTGCCGAGCCTGCGCATCAAGGGCTTCTATCTCGGTGCCTCGACGCTGGGGGCGCAGTTCTTCTTCGAATGGCTGTTCACCAACTACAACTGGTTTTCGAACGGCAGCCAGTCGCTCACCATTTCCGCGCCGCGGCTACAGATCCTCGGCCATGATCTCAGCTCGGCTACCGGGCGCTATCTCCTCGTGGCGGTGACGGCGGCGGCACTGATCGCCTTCGCCCATGCGGTGGTGAAGAGCCGTGTCGGGCGCGAGTGGATGACGATCCGCGACATGGACACGGCCGCCTCGGTGATCGGCATCCACGTCGCCAGCCGCAAGCTCCTTTCCTTTGCCATCAGCTCCTTCGTCTGCGGCATCGCCGGGGCGCTCTGGGCCTTCGGCTATCTCGGCACGGCGGATGCCCACGCCTTCAACCTGGACAAGTCCTTCCAGGTGCTGTTCATCGTGCTGATCGGCGGCACCGCCACCCTGGCCGGCAATTTCCTCGGCGCGGCCTTCATCGTGCTGATGCCGATCCTGCTCGACCGCCTCGCCCCGCTCACCGGCCTGCAGTTCCTGGCCGACCAGGGTGCACTCGCCAATATCCAGCACATCATCTTCGGCGTGATCATCATCGCGCTGCTGATCAAGGAGCCCGATGGTCTCGCCCGCCTGGTGAGGCGTATCCGCTTGCCGCGGCGGCGGCCGGCAGCCGCTGTAACCGGGGACTGAACAAGCCTTCCCAACAAAACTGCCTCCCGGAACAGCGGAAGCGTTTTCCGCCGACGGGAGAGCTTTGCCCTCGAACATCCCAACCGAATGGAGACGAACCGGATGTCACCCTCCCTCCTCAAGGCCCTCGCGCTGGCGACAGGGCTCGGCCTGGCCGCTCTAGCGGTCGCCGGCCCGGCCATGGCCCAGGACCACAAGAACGAGCAGCTCTATCCGCTCTTCACCTATCGCACCGGTCCCTATGCGCCCTCCTTCATTCCCTTCGGCGCCGGCAACCGGGACTACCTGACCTATATCAACGAGGTCGAGGGCGGGGTCGACGGCGTCAAGATCCTGATCCAGGAATGCGAGACCGCCTATACGATCGAACGTGGCATCGAATGCTACGAGCGCTACAAGAACGGCTATGACGGCGCGCCGACGGCGGCGATCTATCCCCATTCGAGTGGCCTGGACGTGGCCCTCACCGACAAGGCGCGCATCGACAAGGTGCCGATCGTCTCGCCCGGCGGCGGCCAGAACATCGCCACCGACGGGCGGGTCTTCCCCTATCAATATCCGCTGATCTTCGACTATTGGAGCGAAGCCCAGATCATCGTCGACTACATCGCCCAGAAGTCAGGCGGCTACGACAAGCTCAAGGGCGTCAAGATCGCCACGCTCTATCACGACTCCGGCTATGGCCGCGACACGATCGAGCCGCTCGGCATCCTCGCCAAGAAATACGGCTTCACCGATATCCAGATCCCGGTGCCTCATCCCGGCGAGCAGCAGCAGGCGCAATGGCAGCAGATCCGCAGCGCCGGCGCCGACTGGGTGTTCCTGCGCGGCTGGGGCGTGATGACGCCGGTGGGCATCAAGACGGCCGCGCGCGTGGGGTTCCCGGCGGATCGCATCATCGGCGACATCTGGAGCGGCTCGGAGGACGATGCCCGTCCGGCCGGCAGCGCCGCCAAGGGCTACCTCGCCGTCTCGGTGTTTCCGCCGGGAACCGACTACGGCATCCTCAAGACGCTGAAGGAAAAGATCGTCGACGCCGGCAAGAGCGATCTCAAGGACAAGGCCAAGTTCGGCACGGTCTACTACAATTACGGGGTGATCGAGGCGATCACCTTCGTGGAGGCCCTGCGCGTCGGCCACAAGAAGTTCGGAAACCGCCCCCTCACCGCCGAGGAAGGCCGCTGGGCCCTGGAAAATCTCAATATCGATGACAAGCGCATCGCCGAACTGGGAGCCCAGGGGCTGATCTCGCCGCTGAAGACCTCGCCGGCGAACCACAAGGGCGAGACCGTCGCGGCCAAGATCATCCAGTGGGACGGCAAGTCCTGGAATACGCTGACCGACTGGATCAAGGCCGATGCCTCGCTCTTTGCCGAGACCATCCGCGCCAAGGCCGCCGCCTATGCCCAGGAGAAGGGCATCACGCCGGTGGCCCAGACCAATTGAGCGGGGCCGGGCCAGCCCGGACACGTTTTGGATTTGATCCATAACGGAAAAGCACAGACCTTTGTCATGCCCGGGCCTGACCCGGGCATCCAGAACCCCTGGCCAAAAGCTCGCTGGATTGCCGGGTCAAGCCCGGCAATGACAAAGGTCGCGTTGTCTGGGGAATGGCGACGCTCGACACGACGGCGGATACCGCCCTTTGGGAGACCTACGATGAGCCAGCCATCCGCACTGCTGCGCGCGAGCGGCTTCCTCGATGTCGCGAGCATCGAGGTGCATTACCAGGCGATCCTGGCAGTCAGGGACGTGTCCCTCACCGTCGGTGAGGGCGCCGTGGTCGCGCTGCTCGGCGCCAATGGTGCGGGCAAGTCGACCACGCTGAAGGCGATCTCCAACCTGCTTGGGCCGGAACGGGGTACCGTCACACGCGGCAGCATCAGCTGGAGGGGTGAGCCGGTCAACCGCCTCACCCCGGCCGTCCTCGTGGCACGCGGCGTGGTGCAGGTGCTGGAGGGACGCCACTGCTTTCCCCAGCTGACGATCGAGGAGAATCTTCTCTCCGGTGCCTTTCTGCGCCGCCCCGGCCGGCGGCAGATCGCGCAGGATCTCGAGCAGATCTACGCCTGGTTCCCCCGCCTGAAGCACAAGCGCCGGACCAAGGCCGGCCTGACCTCCGGCGGCGAACAGCAGATGGCGGCCATCGGGCGGGCTTTGATGACCAAGCCCAGGCTGGTGCTGCTCGACGAGCCGTCGATGGGCCTCGCACCGATCGTGGTGCAGGAGATCTTTGAGATCATCCGCACCCTCAATCGCGAGCAGGGCGTGAGCTTCCTGGTGGCCGAACAGAACGCCGCGCTGGCCCTGCGCCATGCCGATCACGGCTATATTCTCGAAAACGGCCGGGTCGCCGCTTCGGGACCGGCCGCCGAGCTCGCAGCACGCGAGGACGTGAAGGCCTTCTATCTCGGTGGCACCAAATGAAATCCGCGGGTATTTCTGGGACCGCCAGCATCTTGCTGGCTCTTTCTACCGTCAGGCGCGGTGGTTCCAAGGGCCAGCAGGATGCTGGCGGTCCCAGGCTCACCTCGCCGCCGCTCCACTCGTCAGACCATTACCCATCTACCGCTTGACAGCCTGCCGAAAACTTGGCCTAACTGGTCTGCTGGCTGGTCCAGTAGATCAGATGTCGAGCATCGTTCCCAAGCGCCTTTCCGATGAACCTGCCCACTGCCCTTTCGGTGTTCGAACGCGTGCCCGAGCTGCGCCACGGCGTGATCCGGCGCAATGTGCGCGAACTCGTCGCCGACAAGATCGCCTCCCTGATCGCCGCGGGCATGCTGCAGGTCGGTGAGGCCCTGCCGAGCGAGCGCGATCTTGCCGTGGCCCTGCAGGTCAGCCGCGAGACGGTGCGCGGGGCGCTGCAGATCCTGGCGGCGCGCGACATCATCGCCATCTCGCAAGGGGCTCGCACCCGCGTGCTCAGCGCGGAGGTCGGTGCGCTGGCGATCGGTGTGCGCGAGCCGAAACTGATCAACAGCTATGAGATCGAGGCTATCCATGCCGCCCGCCTGCTGGTGGAGCGCCCGGTGGTCGAGGAGGCGGCGCGACGGATCGATGACGAGACCCTGGCCATGCTCGACGCTTCGCTGGACACACAGCGCGAGGCGCTCGACGATCCCGTTCGCTTCCTGATCTGCGACCGCGAGTTCCATGTCGCGATCTATCGGGCTTGCGGCAACGACCTGCTCGCCGACTTCGTCATCGATCTCTATTTCTATGCCATGGCGCATCGGCGCAAGGCCGTGTCGCGGCCCGGCGCGATCGCCCAGAGCTGCCAGGACCATGCCGCCATCCTGGCGGGGCTGCATGCCCGGGATCCCGAGGCCGTCGTAGAGGCTTTCGGTATTCATCTCGATCGGATCTATGCCAGCACGCGCTCCATCCTGGAGGAGGAGGCCGCGTTGCCGCAAGCGTGAAACGGACCCGTGAAAGAAGGTCCGGTTTCCAAGACAAAGAGCCTGTAACGGCCGGAAGAGAACCATTGGAGCCGCCCGAGGGCGGGAGGGAGGACAACATGAAGAGAAGAACGTTCCTGCAGCTTGCCGCCGGCGCTGCTTTGGCCGGTACAGGCAGCCTCGGCTTCCAGCCGGCACGGGCCGCCGGCAAGGATATCGTCTATCTGACGCCGGGTCTCGACCTGCCGTTCTGGCGCTATCTTGCCAAGGGCGTCGAATCCGCCGCCAAGGCCAAGGGCTATGGTTTCCAGGCGCTCGACTCCCACAACAGCCCGCAGACACAGCTGCAGAACGCCCAGGACTCGATCGCCAAGGGCGTGGCGGGCATCGTGATCTCGCCCACCGATTCCTCCACCGCCCCGAGCGTGCTGGCGCTGGCCGCCAAGACCGGAATCCCGGTGGTGATCGGCGATATCGGCACCAATAGCGGCGACTACGCCTCCTTCATCATCTCCAACAACTATGACGGCGCCAAGGGTGTCGGCGAGGCGTTGGCTGCCGCGCTCAAGGCCAAGGGTTGGGAAGGCGGCTCCGTCGGCCTCATCACCATCTCTCAGGCCCGCAAGAACGGCCAGGCCCGCACCAAGGGCTTCCGGGACGGCCTTGCGGCCGGCGGCTGGACTGGCAAGGAGGCGGGGCTGCAGCAGATGCAATCCTATACGACCGACGAGACCTTCAAGTTCACCCAGGACATGCTCACCGCCAATCCGGACATGCGCGGCCTGTTCATCCAGACCGACCAGCCGGCCCTGGGGGCGCTGCGCGCCATCAAGGCGGCCCGGCGCGGCTCCGACCTGCTGGTCGCGGCCTTCGACGGCATCCCCGAATTCGTCGATCTCCTCAAGTCCAAGCAGATCGTCGCTTCCGGCATGCAGCAGCCTTATCTGATGGGCCAGAAGTCGGGCGAAGCGCTGCTGGCCAAGCTCGCCGGCGGCAGTGTCGAGAAGGAAGTCTCGGTGCCGATCCTGGTGGTGACCAGCGAGAACATCGACAAGGAGCTTCCGATTGTGAAGGAGACCGTGTTCGCCAATGAGATGAAGTGAGCGTTCTTGACGGTGTTGCGGCCGGTTCAATTCGAGTGCCGCAATGCGGAAGATGGCGCAACCTTTGTCATTGCCGGGCTTGACCCGGCAATCCAGACCACCTTTCGATGTGACAAAGCGGATAGGCTGGATGCCCGGGGCGAGCCCGGGCATGACAAAGGGCAGTGCTTCCAATTGGCCGATTTAGACGGTGGAGCCCGGAAAGACATGAAGTCTGGGTTCGGCCACAATACCCTCGGATCGATCGTATGAACGTGCAGCCTTCTCCCGCGTCGGCGGAGCCCTTGCTGGTCGCCACCGGCATTGCCAAGACCTTCGACCGCACCCGCGCTCTGGCGGGGGCCGGCTTCGAACTGCGCGCGGGCGAAGTCCATGGCCTGCTCGGTGCCAATGGCGCCGGCAAGTCGACCCTGTCCAAGGTGATCTCGGGGCATGTCAGGCCGGACGAGGGGGACCTCCTCTATCGCGGCCAGTCGGTGCGGCTGCGCTCCACCCGCGATGCGCTCGATAACGGTATCGCCATCGTGATGCAGGAGACGAGCCTGGTACCGGACCTCAGCGTCGCCGAGAACATCTTCCTGCCCGAACTCGGCCGGCCGGGTCGCTTGTCCTATGCCTCTCTCCATCGGCGCGGGGCCGAGCTGCTCTCGGTGCTGGGCCAGAGTGACGCCTTGCCTCTCGACGTGGAGGTGCGGCGCCTGTCGGCAGCCCAGCGCCAGCTCGTCGAGATAGCCAAGGCGCTCGGCGTCAATGCCAAGCTGATCATTTTCGACGAGCCCACCTCGTCATTGAGCCCGAGCGAGGTCGAGCGCCTGTTCGACATCATGGCGCGGCTCAGGGCGGATGGGCGCGGGCTCGTCTTCGTCTCGCATCGGCTCGAGGAAGTCTTCGCCATCACCGACCGCGTCACCATCATGCGCGAAGGGCGCACGGTCGCGGCCTCGCTGGCGACCGCCAGCCTGAGCCAGGCCGAACTCATCCGCCACATGGTCGGCCAGGATGTCGGCGCCATCTATGCGCGGGATGCGGACGCGACGGCCCGGGACGCGCCGATTGCACTGGAGGTCAAGGGATTGGCGACACCGCCTCTGGTGCGTGACGTTTCCTTCCAGGTCCGCCGCGGAGAGATCCTCGGATTGGGCGGCCTGGTCGGCGCCGGGCGCTCGGAAACCGTGGAGGCGATTTTCGGCCTGAGGCCGCGCAGCGCCGGCACCATCCTCGTCGACGGCAAGCAAATCGATCCGCGCAAGCCTGCGCAGGCGGTGAGGGCCGGCATCGGCTTCGTGGCCGAGGATCGCCGCACGCAGAACATCGTGCCCGATCTTTCGGTGAAGGAGAATTTGCTGCTCGCCCATCTCGGCGCCCACCGGGGCTTCGGCGTCGGCTATCGCAGCCGCGAGAAGGCCGTCGATGCACTGCTCAAGAGCCTCGCCTTGCCGCCGGACCGCCTGCTCGACGCCAACATGCTCAACTTTTCCGGCGGCATGCAGCAGAAGATCATCATCGCGCGCTGGCTGCTGCTCGAGCCGCGCGTGCTGATCCTCGACGAACCCACCAAGGGCGTGGATATCGGCACGCGCGCCTCGATCTATGCGATCCTGCGCGACATTGCCGCCAAGGGCGTTGCCGTGGTGGTGGTGTCCTCCGATTTCGAGGAATTGCTGGGGCTCTCGCACCGCATCGTCGTCATCAGTGACGGCTACAGCGTTGCCGACCTGCCCGCCGACCTGCTCGACGAGGAAAAGCTCACTTTGCTGGCGGCGCCGCGCACCTCGATGGCCCGCAACACCGAAGTCCTGCGCGGGCTGACGGGCGAATGCGGCGGCGCCGGCTTCTGGGCCCTGATCGACCAGGATCGCCTGATCTGCCTCAACCTCGTCACCGCCGACAAGGCGGCGGATCCGGGCTTTGCGGCGGGCGAGGTAAAGCCGCTCTCGGCGACCCGCATCGCCGCGGCGCTGGCCGGGCGCGAACCCATCTTCATGCCGGAGCCGGATGGCTCGCGCTCAACTTTGCTCCTGCCGATCGTCAGCCCCCGCGGGCACGATCTCGGCTGGGTCGGCCTGACCCTGCCGCAGGGTGCCGCCCTGCCATCGCCCGACATCGTCCGCAGCCATGTCGACGAACTCGCTGCAACGCTCTGACCTCCCGTTTGCCAAGGACTGCCGCATGTCGACCACCACCTCTCCCGATCCCACGCGACGGCGCCTCGGCTGGCTGACGGGGCGGCTCGAAGTGCGCATGCTCGGCCTCGCCATCGTGCTGGCGATCTGCCTGTCGCTGCTCTCGCCCTATTTCCTGACGCGATCGAACATCTTCAACATTCTCGACCAGTCGGTGGTGATCGGCATCGTCGCCGTCGGCATGACCTTCGTCATCCTCACCGGTGGCATCGATCTTTCGGTCGGATCGGTCGCCGGCTTGACGGGCATCATCCTCGGCCTCGCCGTGCAGCAATATCCGCCGGCTTTGGCCGTGGCGCTCGCCATTCTCAGCGGAGCCGGCATCGGGCTGATCTCGGGGATCCTGATCGCCTATTTCGGGCTCGCGGCCTTCGTGGTGACCCTGGGCGTGATGGCGATCGGGCGCAGCCTCGCCTACATCCTCTCCGGCCAGACTGCGATCGCCTCGATCCCCGATTCCATGCAGGCGATCGTCTATACCGACTTTTTCGGCGTTCCCGCCAATGTGCTGTTCCTGGCGCTGCTCTACATCCTGGCCTGGGCCTATCTGACCTACACCAAGGGCGGGCGCACCATCTATGCCGTCGGCTCCAACAAGGAGGCGGCGCGGGCGGCGGGCCTGAGCGTGATGTTCTACTCCATCCTGCCCTATGTGATTTCAGGCGCGCTTTCGGCGGTGGCGATCACCTTCTCGATCGGCCAGATCCTCTCGGCCGACCCGCTGATGGGCAATGCCTGGGAGCTCGATGCCATCGCGGCCGTGGTGATCGGCGGCGCCAGCCTGTTCGGCGGGCGCGGCTCGATCATCGGTACGCTGATCGGCGTCCTGATCATGGTGATGATCCGCAACGGTCTCAATCTGATGGGGGTCTCGCCCTTTTGGCAGGGCTCGGCCATCGGCACCATCATCATCGTGGCGCTGTTGTTCGAGCGCCTGATCGGGCAGCGGGCGGGACGGTGAGAAACGGTGGGTCGATCTCCAGATCGACCTTCTTGGAAACGCTATGCGTGCGGGCGTGCGAAGAAGGTCGATCTGGAGATCGACCCACCGTGTTTCGTTCGCCCCGTAGACGATACGGGTCCGAAGACCCGCCCCCCAAACCTACCCCAGGCTCTTGGCCAGCACCTGCGAGAGGCGCTCGGCAAAGCCGGTCGGATCGGTCGGCACCGTGCCGTCGAGAATGCGGGCCTCGTCGAGGAGCAGGCGCGTGGCGCTCTCGATGAAGGCAGCATCGCCGCCGGCCTCGCGCGCCGTGGCGAGACGCGTCACCAGGGCGTGGCGCGGATTGATCTCCAGGATCGGCTTCTGCAGGGCGCCGTCGAGCTTGCCGGCGCTGGCGAGGATCTGCTCCATGCGCTTGTCCATGCCGCTATCGGGTGCCACCAGGCAGACAGCGCTGGAGGTCAGCCGCTCGGAGGCGCGCACGTCGGAGACATCCTCGCCCAGCGTGGTCTTGAGATAGGCGATGTAGGAGGCGATGGCCGCGCTCACTTCCGGCGCCTGCTCCTCCAGCTTTTCAGCCAGTGGGATCAGATCGAGATCGGCGGCGCCCTGCGTCACCGACTTGAAGGGCTTGCCTTCGAAGCCGAGTGCCGAAGTCACCCAGAAGCTGTCGACCGGATCGGAGAGCAGCAGCACCTCGATGCCGCGCGCGCGGAAACCTTCGAGATGGGGCGAGTTTTCCAGGCGCTTCGCGTCGTCGCCGGCGAGATAGTAGATCGACGTCTGGTTGTCCTTGAGGCCGGCGACGTAATCCTTGAGTGAGCGCCATTCGCCACCCGAGGTCGTGGTCTTGAAGCGGGCGAGGGCAAGCAGCGCATCCCGCCGCTCGAAATCCTCATAGAGACCTTCCTTCAGGACGGCGCCGAAATTCTCCCAGATCTTGACATAGGCGGGGGTGTCCGAGGTGGCGAGCTTCTCCAGGTCGGAGAGCACGCGCCCCGTCACCGCCTTGCGGATCGCGGTGAGCAGGGGGCTTTCCTGGATCATTTCGCGCGAGACGTTGAGCGGCAGGTCGGCCGAATCGATCAAGCCGCGCACGAAGCGCAGATAGCCGGGAACGAGGTCTGCTTCGTCGGAGATCAGCACGCGCCGCACGTAGAGCTTCATGCGGCCCTTGCGCTGGGGGTCGAACAGGTCGAACGGGCGCGAGCCGGGCACGAAGGCCAGCATCGTGTATTCCTGCCGGCCCTCGGCGCGGAAGTGGATGGTGAGCGCCGGATCGTCGAACTGACCGGCGACGCTGCGATAGAAGTCGGTGTAGTCAGCTTCGGAAATGTCGGATTTCGGGCGAGTCCACAGGGCGGCACCATCGGCGATCTGCCGCGCTTCGGCATCCGGCTTGTCGGCAAGCAGGATAGGCACCGGCACATGGCCGGAATGGGTCTTGATCAGGTTTTCGATCGTGTAGGCTTCGGCGTAGGACTTGGCGTCCTCCATCAGATGGAGCACCACCCTGGTGCCGCGGGCAGGGGCCTCCTCGAGGCCAACAGGCGCCACCGAATAGGAGCCCTTGCCGTCCGAGGTCCAGACATTGGCGACGTCGCTGCCGGCGCGACGGGAGAACACCTCCACCTTGTCGGCGACCATGAAGGTCGAATAGAAGCCGACGCCGAACTGGCCGATCAGCTGGCTGCCTTCGGCCTGCTGGGCCGTTTCGAGCCGCTCGACGAAAGCCTTGGTGCCGGAGCGCGCGATGGTGCCGAGCGCCTCGATCATCTCCTCCGCGGTCATGCCGATGCCGTTGTCGGCGACCGTGATGCGCCTGGCCTCGGCATCGAGGGTGATGCGGATCGTGCCCTTCTGGTCTTCCCCGAGCAAGGCGGGATCGGACAGGGATTCGTAGCGCAGCTTCTCGCAGGCATCGGCCGCGTTGGAGATCAATTCGCGCAGGAAGACATCCTTGTCGGAATAGACCGAGTGCACCATCAGATGCAGCAGCTTGGCGACGTCGGCCTCGAAGGTATGGCTCTGCGGCGCGGCAATGTCCGGGCCGGCGCTTTCGGCTTCAGCGCTCATGAAAACTCACTCTTGCTTGATGATCGTCTTGGGACTGGGTGGCGGGAACGCCGCTGCACAGATGGACAATCTCGGCGAGGGATTCAAGAGAGAGCTTGGAAAAGGGGCGGCGGGCGCCGGACGACGGAGGCATCGCATCCGTGGGAGGGCGGAAGCGGGCGAGACGTCCGCGGTCCCAGCGGCGATGCCTCTTGCGTGATTGCTGGAAGGTTCGCACCGGAAGCGGCAAGGCTGGGACCGCGGACGTCCCGTCCGCTTCTCGGCGGCCAGCATGCGCGAGGGATTGTGAGCGCAGGCCTGCCCAAAAGAGCCAAAAAGAAAGGCCGGTTCCAGAGGAGCCGGCCTGCATTTCTTGGGTCATCTAACGCCACCTCGGCGGACCCGGTCCGACAAAGTCGGGGGGCTGGGGGGCTGAGGTTTCCGGCTTACGCCGGACCAGGTGCCGAGGTAACGAGGAGAAAAGTCGCGCCGGGCTGGGGCGGCCCCTGGGCTGGATTGCGGCAAAGTCGTGACTTTTGGTGAAGTTATATTTCCGGTGTGCGCTGCAGCAAACTCCCTGCCGGGAGGACTGCAGCCCACGCACGAAAATGCCGCCGCGGCCGAGCCGGCGGGGCCTGACAAGATGGAGATTGGGGGAGTTGGCGGGGGCCGCCTTTATTGCCGCTGCTTCGACGCCAAAAGCTGGGTGTCGTTTGCCTTCAGGCTTCCTCGCCGAACTTGTCGGCCAACAGGGCTTCCAGGGCATCCATGCAAGCCTGGGCATCGCTGCCCGCCGTCTCAACCACGATGCTGGTGCCACGGGCCGCGGCCAGCATCATCAGGCCCATGATCGACTGGCCGCCGACCGTTTCACCGCACCGCGTCACCTTGACGGTGGCATCGAAACCTTCGGCCGTCTGCACGAATTTCGCCGAGGCGCGGGCGTGCAGGCCCTTGAGATTGATGATGGGGAGGATACGGACGATACCGCCGTCCATGGTGGGAGCGGGAGCCGCTTCCGGTTCTGCGCAGGCTTGCTCGTCGGTGCTGCCGGTCTGCATCTGCTGCTTGTGCATCGAGGAGGTCTCCGCCTGCATCTGCACCGGGGTGCACCCGCTTGGGGCACTGCTGCCCCAACATTTGGCCCAAGGATTGCTGAATGCGAGCGGTACCGCAAGAGCCGCCTCGGCAAGTTTCTGGCCGTGACCAGCATAGTTGAATGAACGTCGAATCATTGGCCTGACAACACACGACTGGCAATGTTGATATATTTCCTGCCAGCCTCTTGGGCGCGCGTGACGGCCTCAGCGAGGGGAACCTCGCTGCGCAGCCGCGCCAGTTTGACGAGCATGGGAAGGTTGATGCCGGCCACGACCTCGATGGAGGGGCCGCTCATCACGGAAATCGCCAGATTTGAAGGTGTTCCTCCGAACATATCCGTGAGTACAGCCACCCCGGAGCCGTCTTCGACCCGGCCGATGGCATCGATGATGTCGCGGCGGCGTTGCTCGACATCGTCCTCGGGGCCGATATCGATGGCCTCGACATTACGCTGCGGCCCAACGACGTGCTCGAGGGCCGACAGGAACTCGGTTGCAAGGTGACCATGCGTAACAAGCACCATGCCGATCATAGGATGATCCGCATCGAATCTTTCCGGTCGCCGTCGCTATCGCGACAACAATCCAGGTCCTTTTCGCTTTCGCGCCACCCGGTGTTGGGCAAAATGAGACGACGCCTCCGCAACGCACGGCCAGGATGCCCTTCGGACAACCTGCAACCCGTAGCTCCGAGGCCTGATATTATTCCCGCGCTGCACAAAAACAAGCCTCTCTCCGGCTCACATTGTCGCAGTCTCGTCACATCATGGCCATAGGCATCAACGTTTCGTTAACGCTGACCGGCGCGGGTCGGGCCTGGAATCCGGTCAAACCGGTGGCAATTGCGGCAAGATGGCCTCAATCAGGGCGACAGCTGCCTGAAAATCGCGAGGAACCGGCAGATAGGGCAAGTCCACGCCTTCCAGCCTGATGTGCCGAATATTTTTGCTGGGGATGACGATCTCTGCGTCATCGTCGAGAATATCCACAACCAGGCCGACAGGCGCCGAGGGCTGCCAGTCGATCCGTTCGATGCCGGCATCCCGCAGGCCGCTGCTGCGTCGCTCGATCAGGCCGGCTATGGCTGATGGCACGGAGGCGATCAGCCTGCCCTCGACGAGTTCGAGATAGACGCGGTCGTCTCCCACCAGGCGGGCCTGGCGGCCACGAACCGGTGCGGTTTCGATGAAGTGCAGGGCCAACCGGCTCTTGCCGGCGCCGGAGGCGCCGCGCAGCAGTATGCCCTGTCCGTCGATGACGAAGCAGGTTGCATGCACGGTGGGCGAGGCTGGCATATTTAGGCCTGCGCAGCCGGCAACCGGGCCACGAAACGGGCGCCGAGCACTTTTTCGCCGTCCTTGCGGTTCTCGACCCAGAGCTTGCCGCCATGGGCCTCGATGATCTGCTTGGAAATGGACAGGCCGAGGCCCGAATTCTGGCCGAAGCCCTGTTCCTCCGGACGGTCGGTGTAGAAGCGCTCGAAGATCCTCTCGATGGCATGGTCCGGCACGCCCGGCCCGTCATCCTCCACCGCGATCTCGACATCGTTCTTGTTCCGCCGCAACTCGACGCGCACCTCGCCGTTCCGGGGCGAGAAGGAGCGGGCATTGTCGACGAGATTGTTGATGACCTGGCCGAGCCTGGAATCATGACCATTGATGAAAAGGGCCTGCGGCGGCAGGCCCGTCGGCATGGACAGGCGCACCGTGACACCGTCCTCGCGCTCGACCGAGTTGAACACGCCGGTGAGAGCGGTGAGCAGCCTGCCGAGATCGACGGGCTCGGCGCCGGACCGCAGCAGTTCGGCATCCAGACGCGAGGCGTCGGAAATGTCCGAGATCAGCCGGTCGAGTCGGCGGACATCGTGCTGGATCACCTCGAGCAGCCGATTGCGCGAGGTGTCGTTGCGAGCGAGCGGCAGGGTCTCGACGGCCGAACGCAGCGAAGTCAGCGGGTTCTTGAGCTCATGGGCGACATCGGCTGCGAAGCTCTCGATCGCCTCGATGCGCTTGAACAGGGCATTGGTCATGTCGCGCAGGGCACCAGAGAGGTGGCCGATCTCGTCGGAGCGTTCGGTGAAATCGGGGATTTCCTGGCGCGATTTCACGCCGTAGCGCACCCGCTCGGCAGCCCGCGCCAACTGGCGGATCGGGCCGGCGATGGTGCTCGCCAGCAGGATCGACAGGATCACCATCACCACCGCGGCAACGGCGAAGACCCTGAGGATGGCGAGGCGCTCGGCCGTGACGATCTCGTCGATCTCGCCGGGGCGCGTCGAGAGCAGCAGCACGCCCAGCACCGACTTGAAGCGCTGGATCGGCACGGCAACCGAAACGATGGATTCGTTCTGCTCGTTGATGCTCACCTGGGTGGAGGGAGCGCCGCTGAGCGCCGTTATCACTTCCGGATAGCCCTTGCCGTTTTGGTTGCCGAGTTCCTTGTAAAGCGGCGCATCGGAACGGAAGAGGTAGCGCTTGACCGTGTTCCAGACCCGCTCCGCCAGGTTCTGTTCCTGCTTGGGCTGCGGCAGGTCGGTGCGGACGATGTCGGAATAGATGAACAGGGCCCTGGAATCGATCACCAGATTGCCGTCGCGGTCATAGACCCGAGCGCGCAATTTCGTTGGCGAGATCAGGCGCCGCATCAGTGGCGCGACCTTTTCCGGATTGATCGGAAAGTCGAGCGAGCTTGCGTCGTCGCTCTCATCTTCGCCCGCCGCCTGCTGTTCGAGGAGTTTTTCCGGATCGATGCGGATCGAGCCGGTCTCGACGGAGGCCGAGGCGGCCACGGCGCTCGCCATGATCTCGCCCTGGGTGAGCAGGGCCTGCACGCGTGCGTCGATCAGGCCTTCGCGGAACTGGTTGAGATAGAAGATGCCGACGACCAGGGCGACCAGGCCGGCCAGGTTCAGCACGACGATGCGTCGTGTCAGGCTCGAGAAGGTTTGCACGGTGATCGCGCGCAAGGCCAGCCGCAGGCGCCGCCGGATGATCGATCGCGATTTTGGGTGTTCGGACGAGGTGGCGCGCTCGGGGCTCATCGGGTCTGGTACGAAATTCTATCGAGAGGAGCGCGAGAGCCTGCTTCAGGGCATGAAGAAGGCATCATTTCAGGGAAGGGCCTTCCCCGCTGCGCGGAGAAGGCCTCCAGGGTGAGCCGGGAGGAAACCCTCACGCTTCCTTGAAGCGATAGCCGACACCATAGAGCGTCTCGATCATCTCGAAATCGTCGTCGGCCTGCTTGAACTTCTTGCGCAGGCGCTTGATGTGGCTGTCGATGGTGCGATCGTCGACATAGACCTGGTCGTCATAGGCCGCATCCATTAGGGCATTGCGGCTCTTGACCACGCCCGGGCGCTGGGCGAGGGCGTGCAGGATCAGGAACTCGGTGACGGTGAGCACCACCGCCTCGCCCTTCCAGGTGCAGGTGTGGCGTTCGGGATCCATGCGCAACAGGCCGCGTTCCAGGATCTTCGCGTCCGAAGCCTTGGTAGCGGCGGCATCCTTGGGCTGGAAACGGCGCAGGACAGCCTTTACGCGCTCCACCAGAAGGCGCTGCGAGAAGGGTTTGCGGATGAAATCGTCGGCGCCCATCTTCAGGCCGAACAATTCGTCGATCTCCTCGTCCTTGGAGGTGAGGAAGATCACCGGCAGCTCGGACTTCTGGCGCAGGCGGCGCAGCAGCTCCATGCCGTCCATGCGGGGCATCTTGATGTCGAAGATGGCGAGATCCGGCGGATTGGCCTTCAGACCGTCCAGGGCCGACATGCCGTCATTGTAGGTCTGGATGCGATAGCCTTCCGCCTCCAGCGCGATGGAAACCGAGGTCAGAATGTTGCGGTCGTCATCGACCAGCGCAATCGTCGGCATTGCAATCCTTTCATGACGCGGTGTAACCGCCAAAGGCTATTATGATGGTTTGCGCGGCAAATCACCATACTTGCCTTCGCATTCTACGCCTAAACCGGCGGAAGTGTGACAATTATCGGTTCAAAACGGTACTTCTTGTTGCCAATTGGCGGCAAAACGGCATTTTCAAACTGTTTCCATCCAAACGAGTCTTCTAAAGCGATGTCTTCAAGCGATACCACGCGTCTGCCCGGCCAGCCGGTTCCGGCGAGCCAGCCTGCCGATTTCGAGCCCGTTGCCGAGGGCAAGGCACTGCTCCGGCGCATCCGGGCCGGCGCGCTGGCGACACTTGATTCGAGCGATGGCTCCCCCTTTGCCAGCCTCGTCAATACAGCCACAGATTTCGATGGGGCTCCGCTGCTGCTGCTCTCCCGGCTGGCCGCCCACCGGACCAATCTCGAGAAGGACGCCCGCATTTCCCTGCTGCTGAGCGAAGGCGGCAAGGGCGATCCGCTTGCCCATGCTCGCCTGACGGTGAAAGGCATCGCCGAGATCGTGGAAGGGGAAGAGGCCAGGGCTTGCAAGGCACGCTTCCTTGCGCGTCATCCAAAATCGGCGCTCTACGCCGATTTTCCCGATTTCAGCTTCTTTCGCGTGATGGTGAGCGGAGGCCACCTCAATGGCGGCTTTGCACGCGCCGCCCTGCTGTCGGCGGAGGAACTCCTTACCGACGTCAAGGACGCGGAAGCCCTGCGCATGGCGGAGGCCGGGGCGATCGAGCATATGAACGCCGACCACGCCGATGCCGTCAGGCTCTATGCCACCAAATTGCTCGGCGGCCGTGATGGCCCCTGGCGGATCACGGGCATCGATCCGGAGGGCCTGGATCTCGCCTTCGCCGACGACACGCTGCGCCTCGTCTTCGACAAGCCGGTCCTGGACGCCACGGCGCTGCGGCTGACGCTGGTGCACCTGGCCGAGAAGGCTCGGGGCTGAAAGGTATTCTGGCCAGGACGGATAAAGCGCGGGAATCCTTCCCCGATTTCGGGGAAGGTGTCGCCGCGCAGCGGTGACGGAAGGGGGAGCGTGGCGCCAGCCGGCGAGATGGCGAGATTGCACCACTCACCCCCACCCGACCTCGCTGTGCTCGGCCACCCTCCCCGAAGTCGGGGAGGGATATCTGCGCTTTATTTGGTTAGCGTCGGGATGTGCAAATGCCATTGCCTGCGGCGGGAGAAGGGAAGTATGCGCCCTTCTGATCAAGGTGAGTCCGTCGCCTTGTCTCACCCCTTGATGAAGGCGAGCAGGTCGGCGTTGAACTGGTCCTGCTGTGTCAAGGTCAGGCCGTGCGAGCCGCCCGGATAGACCTTGAGCGTGGCGTTGGGGACCAGCTTGACCGACTGATGGGCGGAAGCGCCGATCGGCACGATCTGGTCGTCGTCGCCATGGATGATCAGGGTCGGCACGTCGATCTTCTTCAGGTCCTCGGTAAAGTCGGTTTCCGAGAATTGCTTGATGCAGTCGAGCTGGCCCTTGAGGCCGCCCAGCATGCCCTGCAGCCAGAAGGATTCGCGCGCGCCTTCGGAAACCTGGGCGCCCGGACGGTTGTAGCCGTAGAAGGGAAGGGTCAGGTCCTTGTAGAACTGCGAGCGGTTGTCGAAGGTGCCCTTGCGGATCCCGTCGAAGACTTCGAGCGGCAAGCCGCCCGGATTGGCGTCGGTCTTCAGCATCAACGGCGGTACGGCGCCGACCAGGACGGCCTTGGCGACATGCTTGGTGCCGTGACGGCCGAGATAGCGGGTGACTTCGCCGCCACCCGTGGAGTGGCCGACGAGCACGGCATCCTTCAGGTTCAGTTCCTCGATCAGTTCGGCGAGATCGTCGGCATACTGGTCCATATGGTTGCCGTCCCAGGTCTGGGTGGAGCGGCCATGGCTGCGGCGATCATGGGCGATCACCCGGTAGCCATGCTGCCCGAGGAACACCATCTGGGCATCCCAGGCATCGGCGCTCAGGGGCCAGCCATGCGAGAAGACCACGGGCTGCCCGCTGCCGAAATCGCGATAGAAGATCTGGGTGCCGTCTTCGGTGGTGATCGTGCTCATCGTTGGTCTCCTGCTGGGTTGAAATGCGGGGCGCCTCGAAACGTGGCGGCCTTGTGAGACATTGAATACCGCGCCATGGGCGTGATACGGATTGGCGAAACTGACATTGTTCGGGGCAAAACTGACAAATGGTGATCGGTAGTACCCTACCTGAAATCGGCTTGCTGCTGTATCCCGGCGTGCGCACGGCGGCCGTCTACGGCATGGTCGATCTCTTCGATGCCGCCAATGACATTGCGCGGCGCCAGGCCGGCGATGACAGCATCGGCATTCGTATCTCCCAGTGGAAGATCGCCACGGGCGGCGGCATCGAATGCGTGGCAGACAGCCATGCTCCGGCGCCTCACAAGCCGGTGGCGATCGTCGCCTTGCCGGGGCTTGGCGATCTGCCGTCCCATGCCGTCTCCGCTCCTTTTGCCGCCTGGTTGCGTCAGCGCCATGACGAGGGCGCCATGCTGTGCTCGGTCTGCGCCGGTGCCTTCCTGCTCGCCGAAACCGGCCTGCTGGCCGGACGGCTGGTCACCACGCATTGGAGCTTCGCCCAGGCTCTTTCCCAGCGCTTTCCCGATATCCTGATCGATACCGCCAAGATGATCGTCGACGATGGCGATATCATTACAGCCGGCGGCATCATGGCCTGGACAGACCTTGGCCTGACGCTGGTGGACAGGGTGCTGGGGCAGGAAGTGATGCTGGAGACGGCGCGTTTCCTGCTGGTCGACCCACCGGGGCGGGAGCAGCGCTATTACTCGAATTTCACCCCCAATCTGCGCCATGGCGATGAGGCCGTGCTCAAGGTGCAGCGCTGGCTGCAGGACCAGGAGGAGGCGGCGGAGGATATGCGTCCGGTTTCCCTGGCCGCGATGGCCGACAGGGCCGGCCTGGAGGAACGCACCTTCCTGCGCCGCTTCCACAAGGCGACAGGCCTGAAGCCGACCGAATATTTCCAGCATATCCGCGTCAGCAGGGCCCGTTCCCTGCTGGAAACCACCAACCGCAATGTCGACCAGATCGCCTGGTCGGTCGGCTATGAGGATCCGGCCGCCTTCCGCAAGGTGTTTGCCAAGCTGATGGGGCTGTCGCCGCGCGACTATCGGCGTCGTTTCGGAGCCGGGCAGGCGATCGGGGCAGCAGCCTAAAGCGTTTTGCGATTAGACGGAATCATCTCGAATCGCAAAGACGCGTCGAACCAAAGAGCGAGAGCAAAACAGCGTTTCCGTCTAAACGCGCTTTGCTC